>NZ_OZ257261.1:0-1887500 GCF_965279755.1 Sphingopyxis sp.
CAGCTCGAGCTGACCGGGAGCCCAGCTCCAGCGATCAGCGCGGTTCTCGCCCAAGCGGAAGAACTCCTCGGTGATCGGATCGACATTCTCGGCAATGTGCCGCTTCACCGCGTCGAAAAGCGGCTGCGCCTCCTTCGACATGCGAAGATCGTTGAGTTCGGCCTGAAGTTCGATTTCGGTCATGCACCATGTCTCCACCAGATTTTCCGTTATGCTAGCGGCAGCACATCATCGAAGAAAATGATAGGTTTGAATATCCGATATTCCAAAACAGAATATCAATCGGCGGCCCCGAGTTCGTCGGCGATGATCGCGCGCAGCCAGCCGAGACCGGGGTCCGCCTCTGCCGTGTGATGCCAATAGAGATAGCTGCCCCCCGGCTCGACCGCCAAAGGCAGATCGACGAGTTGCATCGGCCAGATCGCGTTCAGAACCTCGGCGTGCGAACGCGACAGTGCGAACAGCATGTCCGACGATGCGATGATCTGCCAGGCGGTGATTGCGTGCTGGCACCGTACCGCGACGCGGCGCGACAGGCCCATCCGGTCGAGCGCCATATCCTCGACCCCCGGGCCGTGCGTCCGCGCCGTCGCGACGACATGGTCGAGGCCCAAATAGGTATCGAGGTCGATCGCCCTCGCAACGCGCGGGTGCCCCTTGCGCGCCACGACCACCAGCGGCTCTGTGCCCAGATAATGACGACGGAGGCGATCGTCAGCGGGAAGCGCCACATCGAGCGCGAGATCGAGATCGCCGTTCCCCAGCGCAGTGACCAGATCGCGGCGACGAAAGGTCACGCTGGCCAGCCGCACATGCGGCGCCTCGCTGCGGACCCGAGCGACCAGCGATGAAAAGCGCGGCATTTCGCCCGACAGGCGAACGCCGATTCGGAATTCGCGCGTCGCTTCGGCGGGATCGAACTGACCGGCCGCATCGAGCGCGGCGTCGAGCCCGCGCAGCGCCTCGCGCACCGGTCCCGCGATCGCCCGTGCCGCAGGCGTCGGAACCAGCCGGTTGCCCTGCCGCACGAACAGCGGATCGTCGAAGGCATCGCGCAGCTTCGCCAGCGCATGGCTGATCGCGGGCTGCGACAGGTTCAGGTGCCGCGCCGCGGCCGACACCCCGCCCTTGGCGTGGATTGCGTCGAATATCTGGAGCAGGTTGAGGTCGAAGCGCGCGAGCCGCCGCATCATTTCACCTGCCGTTTCTCGAGCTTCCGCGCCAGCGTCCGCCGGTGCATCCCCAGCCGACGCGCCGCCTCCGAAATGTTGAAGTTCGCCTCGACCAGCGTCTGGTGGATATGCTCCCATTCCACCGTCTTGATCGACGACGGCCGCGCGTCGAGTGGAGCGTCGACATTGCCCTCCGACCGGTCGAATGCGGCTTCTATATCGTCGGTGTTCGACGGTTTGGCGAGATAGTAGGAGGCACCGAGCTTGATCGCCTCGACCGCGGTCGCGATGCTGGCAAAGCCGGTCAGCACGACGATCCGCATCGCCGCGTCGGCCTCGCGCAGCGTCTGGACGCAGGCAAGCCCCGACGCATTGCCGAGCTTCAGGTCGACGACCGCGTAACCGGGCTTCCATCCGGCGAGCAACGCCTCGGCCTCGTCGGGGCTGGCCGCGACGCGCACCGCATAGTCGCGCCGTTCAAACGAGCGCTTCAGTGTTCGTGCAAAGGCATCGTCATCCTCGACGATCAGTAGCTGCCGTTGCTCGCTCACGCCTTCCTCCCCTCGGCCGCGACCGCCGGCAGCGGCAGCACGATCCGTACCACCGCACCGCCGCTGTCGCGGTTCGCGACGCTCGCGCTGCCGCCCAGCTTGCGAAGGACGTTGACGAGCAGGAACAGGCCCAGCCCGCCGCCGGGGCGCCCCTTGGTCGAGCTGTAGGGCTGGCCGAAACGTTCGATCATCTCGTCGCTGAAGCCCGGTCCGCGGTCCAGAATCTCGATGACCGCCATGTCGCCGTCGCGCGTCGCGGTGACCGCGATCCAGTCGGGCGAGACTTCGGAGGCATTGTCGAGGACATTGCCGATCACCTGCCGCAGCGCGGCGTCAGAGACGATCGCGACATCGGGGCCGAACAGATCGTTGAACTCGACCGTCCCCGGCATACGTCCCGCGCGCGCTTCTTCAACCAGCGCGGTCAGGAAATGACGCATCGTGGTCAGCTGCGGCGCCTCGCCGCGCGCCTCGCCCGCCGACATCAGGATGCCGCTGACAATCGCCTTGCAGCGGCGCACCGCAGCATCCATGTCCGACAGATCCTCCTGCAGATCGGCATCGCGCGCGATCGCCGGCGCCGCCTTCCAGTCGCCGATCAGCACCGACAGCGTCGACAGCGGCGTCCCGAGTTCGTGCGCCGCGCCCGAGGCGAGCAGGCCCATACGGACGATATGGTCTTCCTCGGCCGCGCGCTGGCGGCTGGCGGCCAGCGCGGCATCGCGGTCGCGCAGATTGCGGCTGATCCGCGTCACAAAGGCGACGAGCAGCACCGCGATCAGCACGAAGCAGACGAGACTGCCTTTGAGGTAAAGTCCCATCGGGTCGGCCGCATAGGTCGGCGGCAGAACCAGCGGGGTCGGGTCGAGCGCGAGGACGCCGATCGCCACCAGCGCCGCGACGACGATCGCCCATGACGAGGCCGGGGTCAGCAGGATCGCTCCGATCACGACCTGCAACAGGAACAGCGACGCGAAGGGATTGGCCAGCCCGCCGCTGTGATGGAGTTGCCACCCGAGCGCCGCCACGTCGAACAGCAGCACCGCCGTCAGCTCGGCGTTGGTCACGGCGCGTCCGCGCCGCAGCAGCGCGAGACTGGCGAAGTTGATCGCGATCAGCAGCGCAACCGCCGCGAGCAAAGGCGCGCGCGGCAACGAGATCGCCATCGGCCCGCTGACGATACCGATCGTCGCGAGCTGCCCGCCGACCGCCAGCCAGCGGAGCTGGATCAGCAGCGCCATGTTGCGGCGTCCGGCATTCGCTTCGGCCGGAGCATCGGCGGCGGAACCCGGCAGGATCGTCGGAGCGGTCATCAATCCCGGATACGCCACAGTCGCCATGCAAAAAAGAGGCTGAGCGCGCAAAGCGCGAACCAGGTCAGGGCATAGACCATATGATTGTCTGGAAAGCGCACGACTGTCAGCCCGCCGACCGGGTAGCCACCCGGATTGGGCGTCGCATCGGCGTCGACGAAATAGGGCGCGGTGCGGCCAAGCCCCCTCGCCTTCGCGATTCCCGCGACGTCGCGCGAATACCAGCGGTTCGCCGCCGGATCGTTCGATCGCAGGAACGCGCCTTCGGGCTCGGTCACGCGCAGCAGACCCGTCACCGTAACGACGCCCCCGACATTTCCGTCCGCGCGCGAAGCGGGACTGCGTTTGTCCCTCGGCACGAAACCCCGGTTGACGAGCAAGGTAAAGCGCGGCGTTTCGAGCGGCGTCAGTACCCAGAAGCCGGCGCCGCGCTCGGTCACCGCCTGCACCAGCGTTTCGCGGTCGTGGCGAAACTGTCCGGTCGCGGTCACGCGGCGATAGGCATCCTCCTTTGCATTGATCTGCGGCCAGGCGCCCGCCCCCGGCGCCGCGACCGGCGCTCCATGCAGGCGCACGTCGACCGCGGAGACCAGTTCATGCTTCCAGACGCGCCGTTCGAGCTGCCAGACGCCGAGCGCGGCGAGGCAGGCGGCAACGACCAGCGCCGCGGCGGCGAAGGCCGCGCGGCGGCCGCGCGTCACGGCAACTGGCTCACATCATGCGCCGGCGGCATCATGTTCGTGTTGAGGTGGTGCATCACCCACAGCGATCCGGCGAGCATGATCACGACGATGATGATCGTGAAGGCCAGCGAGGTGATCGACCAGCCCCCCTCGGCCTTGGGGTTCATGTGGAGGAAGAAGACCATGTGGACGACGATCTGCACCGCCGCGAAGACCATGATGGTCGCCGCGATTGCGCCATCCGACATCGGACGCGCCATCACCAGCCAGAACGGGATCGCGGTCAGGATCACCGACAGCAGGAACCCGATGACATAGTCGCGCATCGAGGCGTGCGGCAGTTCGATCTCGTGATGACCGTCGGCGGCGTGGTGGGGATCGCTCATCGCAGCACTCCCAGCAGATAGACAATGGTGAAGACGCCGATCCAGACGACGTCGAGGAAGTGCCAGAACATCGACAGGCACATCACGCGGCGCTTGTTCGCCGCGATCAGCCCGTGCTTGCCGAGCTGGACCATCAGCACGACCAGCCAGATGATGCCGAAGGTGACGTGCAGTCCGTGCGTGCCGACGAGCGTGAAGAAGCTCGACAGGAAGGCGCTGCGCTGCGGCGTCGCGCCGATCTCGATCAGATGATGGAATTCGTAAAGCTCGATCCCCAGGAAGGCGAGCCCGAACAGCCCGGTGATCGCCAGCCAGAGCTGAACCCCCTTCGCCTTGCCCATCTGCATCTGCAGCACGGCGAACCCGTAAGTGATCGACGAGAAGAGCAGCATCGCGGTGTTGAGCGCGACTAGCGGCAGGTCGAACAGGTCCTTCGGCGCCGGCCCTGCGGCATAATTGCCGCCGAGCACGGCGAAGCAGGCAAACAGGATCGCGAAGATGAGGCAGTCGCTCATCAGATAGATCCAGAAGCCCAGCATCGTGCTGTGCCCCTCGGGGTGCGGATGCTCGTCGAGGTCGTAGAACTGGACGGGCTCGTCGGCCGCAGCAATCGTCTTGGCGCTCATCGCATCAGGCTCCGGTCGCCAGTTGGCGGGTCCGCGCATCCTCGACCGCCGCGACGGTGGCCGCCGGAATGTCGAAATCGCGCTTGTAGTTGAAGGTGTGGAAGATCGCATAGGCAACCGTCGCGATGAAGCTTGCGATCACCAGCCACCAGATGTGCCAGACCAGCGCGAAACCCATCACCAGACAGAAGCCGGCAAGGATGACACCCGCGCCCGTGTTGCTGGGCATATGGATGTCGCGGAAGCCGCCGACCGGGCGCTGATGCCCGCGCTTCTTCATGTCGTACCATGCGTCGAGCGCATGGATCTTTGGCGTGAAGGCGAAATTATAGTCTGGCGGTGGCGAACTGGTCGCCCATTCGAGCGTGCGGCCTTCCCACGGATCGCCGCTCTCGTCGCGCAGCTCCTTGCGGCGCCAGATGCTCACGCCGAACTGGACCAGCATCGCGGCGATGCCGCAGGCGATGACCGCAGCACCGATCGCCGCAATCGCGAACCATATCTGCAGGCTCGGATCGTCGAACACGCGCATCCGGCGGGTCACCCCCATCAGGCCGAGGATATAGAGCGGCATGAAGGCGAGCCAGAAGCCGACAACCCAGCACCAGAAGCTGACCTTGCCCCAGAACACGTCGAGCTTGAAACCAAAGGCCTTGGGCCACCAGTAATTGATCGCCGCGAACAGGCCGAACAGCACGCCGCCGATGATCACATTGTGGAAGTGCGCGATCAGGAACAGCGAGTTGTGCAGCACGAAGTCGGCTGGCGGCACCGCGAGCAACACCCCGGTCATGCCGCCGACGACGAAAGTCAGCATGAAGGCGATCGTCCACATCATCGGCAGCTCAAAACGGATGCGGCCGCGATACATGGTGAAGAGCCAGTTGAAGAGCTTGGCCCCGGTCGGGATCGAGATCACCATCGTCGTGATGCCGAAGAAGCTGTTGACGCTCGCGCCCGATCCCATGGTGAAGAAATGGTGCAGCCAGACGATATACGACAGGATGGTGATGCACACCGTCGCATAGACCATCGAGGTATAGCCGAAGAGCTTCTTGCCCGAGAAGGTCGAGGTGACTTCGCTGAACACGCCGAACAGCGGCAGGATGAGGATATACACCTCGGGGTGCCCCCAGATCCAGATCAGGTTCACATACATCATCGGCGACCCGCCGAGATCGTTGGTGAAGAAGTTCGTGCCGGCGTAGCGGTCGAGGCTGAGCAGAACGAGCGTCGCGGTCAGGATCGGGAAGCTCGCGACGATCAGGATGTTCGAGCAGAGGCTGGTCCAGGTGAAGACCGGCATCTTCATCAGGCCCATGCCCGGCGCACGCAGTTTCAGGATCGTGACGATCAGGTTGATGCCGGACAAGGTCGTTCCGACCCCGGCTATCTGCAGGCCCCAGATATAATAATCGACCCCGACGTTCGGACTGTACGCGAT
Organism: Sphingopyxis sp.; assembly: GCF_965279755.1. GTDB lineage: Bacteria > Pseudomonadota > Alphaproteobacteria > Sphingomonadales > Sphingomonadaceae > Sphingopyxis. Next base: position 6,176 of record NZ_OZ257261.1, read on the forward strand.
CCCTGACAAAGGCGGATAGGCCAGCCAGCCGGTCTGCGCATATTCGCCGACGAACAGCGACACCATCGTCAGCACCGCGCCCGACGTCGTCATCCAGAAGCTGAAATTGTTGAGGAAGGGAAAGCTGACGTCGCGCGCGCCGATCTGCAGCGGGACAATATAGTTCATCAGCCCGGTGATGAACGGCATCGCGACGAAGAAGATCATGATCACGCCATGCGCGGTGAAGACCTGATCATAATGATGCGGGGTCAGATACCCCTCGGACCCGTTGAACGCCATGACCTGCTGCAGCCGCATCATGATCGCGTCGGCGAAGCCGCGCAGGAACATGATAAGGCCGAGGATCATGTACATGATCCCGATGCGCTTGTGGTCGACGGTCGTGAACCATTCGGTCCAGAGATAGCCCCAGAGGCGATATTTGGTGATCGCGCCGAGCACCGCGAGGCCGCCGATGACCACCGCGATGAAGGTGACGACCAGGATCGGCTCGTGGATCGGCAGCGCCTCGAGCGACAGCTTGCCGAGGAAGGGACCGGTTTCGGGGGCGGGGTGCGGAGTGATCACGGGTCTCGCTGCCTTCAGCTTGTCTTGCGGGGGACGGCGTTCAGCGCGGTGCGCTCGGGCGCCTTATCGGGATGCGTCAGGCCCTCGCCCTTCAGCGGCGCCGGATTGACGGGTTTTGCGTCGGGGCGGTCGGCCGACGGCATCTGCTGGCTGCACAGCGCCGCGACATAGCGCACGCTCCAGTTTGCGAGGCCCGCGGTGCCGCGCGCCGCCAGCTTGTCATAGGTGACCGACCGGACATTCCCGATGCCCGCGACGCCGGCACCACCCCTGGCATCGATCGACATCATGTCGTGCATGCACATCTTGCCCGGCTCGACGCACATGTTGACGACTGCGTCGAACAGCTCGGGATCGACAGCAGCGAAGCGGCGAACCGGTTCCTTCTGGCTCGGCTGTTCCAGCTTCAGATACGCGGTACGGGTCAGGTCGCCCTCACCCGTCGCCTTCGCTTCGGCGACCCATTGATCAAATTCGGTGGCGGGCAGGCTCTTCACCTTGAAACGCATCTGCGAAAAGCCCCAGCCCGAATAATTGGCCGAGAAACCCTCATAAGTGCCGGTCTTGTCGAACACGCCGTGCAGTTTGGTTTCCATGCCGGGCATCGCGTAAATCTGGCCCGCGAGCGCGGGCACATAGAAGCTGTTCATGACCGATGAGGACGAGATGCGGAAGCGGACCGGCCGGTTCACCGGCAGCGCCAGTTCGTTGACCGTCGCAACGCCCTGTTCGGGGTAGATAAAGAGCCATTTCCAGTCGAGCGCGACGACATTGACGTCGAGCGGCTTCACATCGGCAGCGACAACCTGCCCCGGTCCCGTGCGCGCGAGCGGACGATAAGGGTCGAGCAGGTGCGTCGCGACCCAGGTGACGGCGCCAAGGCATATGATGATCAGCAGCGGCGCCGACCAGATCACCAGTTCGAGCTGGGTCGAATGATCCCAGTCGGGCTTGTAGGTCGCTTCCTTGTTCGCGGCGCGATAGCGCCAGGCGAAAAAGATCGTCAGCGCCATCACCGGCACGATGATCAGCAGCATCAGCACGGTCGACAGGACGATCAGGTCGCCTTGCTGACGCGCGACATCGCCCGCAGGATCGAGCACGACCAGTCCGCAACCCGACAGCAGCGGCAGCGCGGCCAGCGGCGAGAACCGCAGCAATCGGGCGAGAAAAAGAGGGAGCTTGCTTGGCATGGTGCGCGCCTAGGCCTCCTTTGTTGCAGTGCACATAGGACATTTTGTCCAATCCCGCGACCGCCGATGATCGCGCAGGGGCAATTTCATAACGGGCGCTTTTGCCCTATGATCGACTCGCGCCATGATTTTGGCGCCAGCAGCAGGACGCACATTATGTCTGCCGAATCCGCGCCGTCCACTACGCAGGCCGAACGCGATGCCCGCGCGCTTTACGAAGACGATCATCGCATTTCCCCTGCCGAGATCGCGATCGGGGTCATCATAGGCCGAACGTCGGAGTTTTTCGACTTTTTCGTTTATGCGATCGCGTCAGTGCTGGTCTTTCCGAAGCTGGTCTTCCCGCACCTCGATCCGCTGCAGGGCACGCTCTGGTCGTTCGCGATCTTCGCGCTCGCTTTCATCGCCCGCCCGGTCGGGACGATGATCTTCTCGTGGATCGACCGCGTCTATGGTCGCGGCGCCAAACTCACGATCGCGCTGTTCCTGCTCGGCGGCTCGACCGCCGCCATCGCCTTCGTACCGAGCTATCATTCGGCCGGGATCGGCGCCGCGCTGCTGCTCGCGCTGTTCCGCATGGGTCAGGGTGTCGCACTCGGCGGCTCGTGGGACGGACTCGCCTCGCTGCTCGCGGTCAACGCGCCCGAGAACAAACGCGGCTGGTATGCGATGATCCCGCAGCTCGGCGCACCGCTCGGCCTGATCGTCGCCAGCCTGCTCTTCATGTTCCTGATCGCCGCGCTGCCGGCCGAGGATTTCCTCGACTGGGGTTGGCGCTACCCCTTCTTCGTCGCCTTCGCGATCAACGTCGTGGCGCTCTTCGCGCGGCTACGCATTGTCGTGACTCCCGAATATGCCGAGCTGTTCGAGAACCGCGAGCTCGAACCCGCGAAGCTGACCGAAACGCTGCGCTCCGAATGGCGGATCATCGCGATGGGCGCCTTTGCCCCGCTCGCCAGCTTCGCGCTCTTCCACATGGTCACCGTGTTCCCGCTGTCGTGGGTATTCCTGTTCACCGAGGAGACGCCCGTGCGCTTCCTGATGATCGAGGCGGTCGCGGCCGTAGTCGGCGTGTTTGCGATCATCGCCTCGGGCTATCTCGCCGACCGGGTCGGGCGCCGCACGCTGCTCGGCGTCACCGCGGCCGCGATCGCCGCCTACAGCGGCTTCGCGCCTCAGCTCCTCGGTGCTGGCGAGGTCGGCGAAGCGGTGTTCATGATCAGCGGCTTCCTGCTCCTCGGCTTTTCGTTCGGCCAATCGTCGGGCGCGCTCTCGTCGAACTTCGATCCGCGTCACCGCTACACCGGATCGGCGCTGACCTCGGACCTCGCATGGCTGTTCGGCGCCGGCTTCGCGCCGATGGTCGCGCTGTGGCTGTCGAGCCAGTTCGGCCTGATCGCCGCAGGCGGCTATCTGTTGTCGGGTGCGATCGGCACGCTCGTCGCGCTGTGGCTCAACCGAGAACTTGCGCGGACGATCGATTGAGATTGGACGCGCGGCCATCCCTCGCCGGCGTCGTTCTCGCAGGCGGCGCCTCGTCGCGCTTCGGACGCAACAAGGCGGAGGAACTCTGGCGCGGGCGGACGCTCCTCGACTGGTCGGTCGCCGCGCTCGATCCGCTGTGCAGCGCGGTCTTCGTGTCGGGTCAGGACCATGCGGGCCGCGAAAGCGTCGCCGACCGCCCTCGCGCCGGGCTCGGACCGCTCGGCGGGCTGGCGGGCGCCATGAAAGCGGCGCGCGACCGGGGCTACACCCGCATCCTGTCGTTGCCCTGCGACACCCCGCAGCTTCCCGAAGGCCTGCTCGCCAGCCTGATCGAACAGGGATCGGCCTATATTGCCGGCTGTCCGGTGATCGGCATCTGGCCCACCGCCAAGGCTGACCAGCTTGCCGGGTGGCTAGCCGATGACCAGTCGCGCTCGGTCCGCGTGTGGGCCGAAGCCACTGGCGCAAAGCCGCTCGATCCGGGCGTCGCGATCATCAATATCAACCGCCTCGACGATCTGACCGACCTCGAAAGCCGCTGACCGGTTGCAAAGGCCCAAGCCGCCCGATAGGGCACGCGGCGTGAACAGCAGCATCGAAATCGGAACCGACGACCGGGGCACCGCCGTTCACGTCAATGTGCAGGAATTGCTCGCAACGCGCCTGCTCGTGCAGGGGAATTCGGGCTCGGGCAAGTCGCACCTCCTCCGCCGCCTGCTCGAGGAAAGCGCCGGGCTGGTCCAGCAAATCGTTATCGATCCCGAGGGCGATTTCGTCACCCTTGCCGACCGTTACAGCCACATCGTCGTCAACGCCGGCGACTATAGCGAGCGCGAAATCGCCGCGATGGGCGCGCGCATCCGCGAACATCGCGCGTCGGTGATCGTCGCGCTCGACACGCTCGACATCGAGGCGCAGATGAGCTGCGCCGCGATCTTCCTCAACGCGCTGTTCGACGCGCCGCGCGAGCACTGGTTTCCTGCGCTGGTGGTGGTCGACGAGGCGCAGATGTTCGCGCCGAGCGCTTCGGGTGACGTCTCCGACACCGTCCGCCGCGCCAGCCTGTCGGCGATGACCAACCTGATGTGCCGCGGCCGCAAGCGCGGCCTCGCCGGCGCGATCGCGACCCAGCGGCTCGCCAAGCTGGCCAAGAATGTCGCCGCCGAGGCGAGCAATTTCCTGATGGGGCGCACCTTCCTCGATATCGACATGGCGCGCGCCGCCGACCTGCTGGGTATGGAGCGCCGTCAGGCAGAGGCGATCCGCGACCTTGAACGCGGGCATTTTCTGGGACTCGGCCCCGCGATTTCGCGCCGCCCCGTCGCGGTGAAAATCGGATCGACCGAAACCGCAACGCGCGCCGGCACCCACGGCCTGCTCCCGCTGCCGAGCGCCGAGCCGCAGGACATGCGCACGATGCTGTTTGCCGAACTCGAGGCGCAACCGCTCCCCACACCTGCGCCCGCACCCAAACCCGTCGCGGCGCAGGAGTTGATCCAGCGTTTCGCCGAGCAAGATGGCGACGACGAAGCCCCGGTGGAAGCACCGACCCTGTTCCCCGAGGCCGACGCGCCCGATACCGAACCGGTGGTCATCGCCGCGCTCGAGGAAATGCTCGCCGACCCCGATTGCGCCTTTCACCCCGAATCCTTCCTCTATCAGGATTTCTCGGTGCGCTGCCGGATGCAGAAGCTCGGCCGCGTCCCGCTCGACCTCGCGGCGTTCCGCAAGCGTTTCGCGCTGGCAAAAGGCGGCATCTTCGACCCGTCGGAGGACAAATGGCGCGACCTGCTCGGCGCCGCCGACCGCCTTCCCGACGACATGCTTGCCCCCTTCGTCCAGATCGCGCGCGCGGCGATCGAGGGTAGCCCCTGCCCCGACGACGACGCCCTCGGCCGCGCCTATGGCACGCGCTCGCCGGGCCGCATCCGGCGCCTCGTCGAATATATGGAAAAGCAGGGCGCGATCGTCGTGCGGTCAGATTTCGGAGGCCGCCGTTCGATCGGCATTCCCGAATTGGGGCTCAGCACCGAAGCCGAGTGATGCTTATGCCGCCGCTGGAACCAGCGGCGGGCGCTTTTGCAGCAACGCCTTCTGCTCGGCCTGCGAGCGATAGAGGAAGTCGGCGGGCAGTCCCAGTCGCACGCTGGCCTGACACGGCGCCGAACTGCGGCTTCCGAAGCGGTCGGCGAGTTTCCCCGCGGCGCGCAGCATCAACCGGTCGGTGCGCTTGAGATCAAATTCAGGTCCGAGGTCGAGACGGCTGCGGATATGATCGGGCAGCAGCGATACCGACGCCCGCGCAATCGCGCGGTGCAGAAAACGCGGCGTTCCCGGCGCGGCGCGCCCCGACTGGATAATATCGAGGAATTCGAACAGGATCGGGTGCGGCTCGAACTTCGGCTCGAGCTTTTCCATCATCGTCATGAAGTCATCGACCGACGCCGGGGCATGCCGCGCCCCGAACTGACGCCCTATTGCGTCGCCATCGCGCATGAAGCGGTCCTTGTCGGCATCGCTCAGCGGATGAACGAAACGGTCATACGCCATCAGAAAGCCATAGGAAGCCGTAGCCGCCACCCAGTCGAGCAGCACCGGGTCCATCGCGCGATACGCCTCGCCCGCCGGCGTTTCGCCCTTCACTTTCCCGTGCAGACGATTGACCTTGCTGATCGCCTCTTTCGCGACACTCGCCGGGCCATAGCAGGCGAGCATCGCGACCAGCCCGGTACGCCGCGAACGCCCGATCGGATCGGCCTTGTAGGTCGAATGATCCCACACCCCCGACCGGATACGCGGCTCGGCAAACTCCAGCAGCACGGCGGCAATGCCGCCGACGCCGAGCGCGATCGGGTTCTTGTAGACGCGCCACTGGACGCTGTCGGGCGCAAGCAGGGCCGGCTCTCCGGCGGGAGACGCAAAATCGATTACCGTGCCCAGATAATTGTCCTGCATGCCTGCGTGCGCCCTTCTCGTGTTTTCGTGCGGCTTCCGTCGCCGAAGCCTGACTAGAAATCGAAGCCTAACGTCAGGCCATAGGTGCGCGGCGGGTTCGGGAACCGCACCACGACGTTGGCATTGCTCGCAACCGCCGACCAGTAATAGCTGTTGAACAGGTTTTTCGCCCACAGCGACACCGACCAACCGCTCTCGCTCTTCAACCCCAGGCTGGCATTGACCGTTCCATAGGCCTTGATCTTGTAGAGATCGAGATCCTCGAAAATCGTGTTCGACTTGCCCTGATATCGCGCCGCGACCGCACCCGTCAGGCTCAGATTGTCCGAGACCGGCGTGTCGTAAGCGAGCGTCAGGCTGCCCTGGAATTCGGGGCTGTAGATGAACTCGGCGCCGTCGAAATTCTGCGGCTGCCCCGCAGCGTTGGTGCCGTTGTAGTCATTGATCCGCGTCTTCAGCCACAGCGCATTCGCGCCGATCGTGAAGCCGGTCGCCGGCCGGATCGTCAGTTCACCCTCGACGCCATAGGCTTTCGACTTGGGCACATTGTCGAGCCGCGACAGCGCGGTGTAGATCGGATCGGCGAAATAGGTGCTGATCTGCTTGTCGGCATAGTCATAATAGAAGGCCGACAGATTGGCCTGCACCAGGCGATCCGCCAATGTCGCCTTCAACCCGACTTCATAGGCGGTGAGCTTTTCCTGCGTCACCGGTGCATTCTGGCGCGCCAGGTTTGCCGCGTTGATCGGCGTCGTCCCCGACTTGTAGCCGCGCGACACCGACGCATAGACCAGCGTATCGGTGTTCGGCGACCAGTCGAGCGCGACGCGCCATGCGACATTATTCTCGTCGAGCGTCGAGCGCACTTCGCCGAAGGTGCCCGTCACCGGATCGAAGGTGTTGCACTGACCCTGCGAAATCGGCGCCGCAAGAACCCCATAGGTCTGCAGGTAAAGCGCCCGGTTCACGACGTTGACGTTCGGCAGCATATTGCCGTTGAAGTCGCGCGAGCAGCCATTGTAGCGCTGCTTGTCCTCTGTGTAGCGCAGGCCACCCGAAATCTTGAACTGGTCGCTCAGCTCCCAGTCGGCATTGGCGAAAACGCTCCACGTCTTGGTGCGAATGGCGCCGAAATCCTCATAGGTCCGGAACGCTTGGCTAAGCTGAAGTGCGGTATAGCCCTGCGCGTTGAAGATCGGGCTGGCGAGCAAAGGCGCACCCGCCGCACGGATCAGCCCGACGTTGGCGTTCTGCCCGAGCATCGTACGGTTCGAATCGATGATCCGGTCGTTGGCGTAATAGGCGCCGACCAGCCAGGTCACCGGCCCGCTGTCGCCCTCGACATGGATATCCTGTGCAAAGCTCTTGATCCGGCCGACCGTGTTCTGGAGCAGGATTTCGAACGGCGCACCGCTCCAGTCGGAGAGGGCGTTGCGCTTGAAGTCGTTGTAGCTCGTCAGCGACACCAGCTTGATGTCGTCGCTCAGATCCTGATCCCAACGCAGCTTGAGGCCCCAGAAGCGGTTGTCCTCGGCCAGCGGGCCGTCGAGCCCCAGACCGGTGCCGATATCGGCCGAGCGCTGGGCATAGGGTGCCCAATCGGCCTGTGTCGCCTTGGTCGGGAAATTGCCCGCAAGATAGGTCGCAAGCCCCGGCGCGTTGAAGAAGCGCGAGTTGCTGGTACCCGTCGTCGGGTTGGTCGCGGGCGTGAAGCCGATCCCCTGCCCGACCACGGTGTCGGACTTGTTCTGCCACCAGGTCACCGACAGGTCGAAATGCGTGCCCGGACCCGGATCGATCGCGAGCGATCCGCGAATGCCGAGCTTGTCGACCTTGCCCTGCCGCTCGCCGCGCGTGTTGCTGACCTGCCAGCCCTTGTCGCTATTCTCGCTGCGGAAGGCGATGCGTGCCGCGACCCCTTCACCCAAGGGTCCCGAAACATGGCCCGCGAAATTGTAGGTCTGATAATTGCCGAGGTCGACGCTGACCCCGCCCTCGAACGTGTCGGTCGGCTTGGCGGTGATGAAGTTGACGAGCCCCGCTGTCGTGTTGCGGCCATAGAGCGTGCCCTGCGGCCCCTTCAGCACTTCGACCCGCTCCAGATCCATCACCGGCCCGGTGTTCATGATCGGATAGGCATAAGCGACTTCGTCGACATAGGTGCCGACGGTCGAGGTCGACGACAGGTTGATCGTGTTAAAGCCGATCCCGCGCAGCGTGTAGGTCGGCACGCCCTGATAGCTTTGCGACACGGTAAAGCTCGGCGCGACTGCGGTCAGGTCGCGAACGTCGGTGACGCGCAGCGCCTCCAGCGTCTCGCCGTCGACCGCCTGGATCGCCATGCCGACGTCGTTGATCGATTCGGCGCGGCGCTGCGCGGTGACGATGATATCGCCCGTTTCGGCGGCCGGATCGGCCTCCGCCTCGGCAGCAAACGCCGGCATCGCCCCGACGAGACCCGCTGCGGTACCCGCGAGCAGAAAAATACGCATTGCCTTCATCGTCCATCCTCCCTCAAACGGCTTGTCGCGGGGCTCGTCTATGTGCGAGCGTCGCGCGAAACCGGACGGTGACAGAGGACCGAATATTACGCCGGCAAACAAGCTGGCACCTGTGTCAGGATGAGGATGGGGTGGACGGGGTGACGGACAGTCAGACGCTTTGCTGGTCGGAAATGCCCGCGCTGATCGCCGAGGTGCAGGCAGCGGGCGACGCGATCGGCCTGCCCTATATCGCGGCGCAGGCCGATCTCGGCGATCCCGACCCGATGGCCGATGCCGACGGGCGGCCCTATGCCGAGACCAGTTTTCAGTGGGTCGATCCCGACCATGCCTATTGGCGCGACCGCAAGCTCGCGCTCCACATCGCCTTTCTGACCGCCGCGCGCCTTGTCGCCGAACCTTTCTATTACAGCGACGGACGCCTCCGCACCTGGCGCCCGACCGGATTGCTCGATGCGGTCGATTGCGAGCAGGCGAAGAATGCGCGCAATTTCGGCGAGGCGATCATCGCACCGGTGCATCTGCCGCGCGGCCTGGTCGGCGCGGTTTTCTGGTGTTCGCAGGAGCCCGTCGGGGTCGAGACTCTGTTCGCCGAGCATGCCGGCCGGCTCCACAATCTCGCGGTCAGGCTGGTGGCGACGCACAACGAAGCGCGCGGCCGCCCGCGCAACGCCACCGTCCCGCAGACGCTGACGCGGCGCGAGGTCCAGTGCCTGCGCTGGGCGGCAGCGGGCAAGACCGACGGCGAAATCGGCATCATTCTGTCGCTTTCGGTCTCCACCGTCCGCTTCCATCTTCGCAACGCGGCGGCCAAGCTCGGCGCGACCGGGCGCGCGCAATCGATCCAGATCGCGGCTGGCCTCGGCTTCGTCGGAGCGCGTGCCGCCTGATGCAGGTGCCAGCTTGGCCCGATGGCTCTGACGCCTCTAATCCCGACGCATGGACATGCTGAACGACGCCCTGATCGAACCCGGCCTCGCCGATTTCCGTGCCGAAGTGCGCGCCTTTCTTGAAGCCAGCCTGCCGGACGACCTGCGCCGCGCCGCCAGCCGCGCGACGAGCGTCTTCATCGACCCGGCCGTCACCCTCCCCTGGCAACGTATCCTGAATGCGCGTGGCTGGGCGGCGCCCGACTGGCCCGGCGAATTCGGCGGCCCCGGCTGGAACGAGGTTCAGCGCTATATCTTCGCCGCCGAATGCGCCGCCGCCGGCGCGCCGGGACTGGCGCCGATGGGGCTCAAGATGGTCGCACCGGTGATCATGCATTATGGCACCGTCGACCAGCGCGCCCATTATCTGCCGCGCATCCTGTCGGGCGAGGATTATTGGTGTCAAGGTTTCTCGGAACCCGGCGCAGGATCGGACCTCGCCTCGCTTCAGCTCCGCGCCGTGGCCGACGGCAGCGATTATGTGCTGAACGGGTCGAAGATCTGGACCACGCATGCCCATTTCGCGAACCGCATGTTTGCGCTCGTCCGCACCTCGACCGAAGGCAAGCCGCAGGCGGGGATCAGCTTCCTGCTGCTCGACATGGCAACGCCCGGCATCACGGTCGAACCGATCCGCACGCTCGCGGGCGACCATGAATTCAATCAGGTCTTCTTCGACGATGTCCGTGTGCCGCAGGCCAACCGCCTCGGCGGCGAGAATGAAGGCTGGTCGGTCGCCAAACATCTGCTGACCTTCGAACGCGGCGGAAAATATGCGCCCGGCCTGATCGGACGGCTCGAACGGCTGCGCGCGCAGGATGGCATCGGTCCGGTGCTTCGCGCCGAACTCGACCGTGAAGCCATCGGCCTCACCGCGCTGCAGGCGCTGGAGATCAAGGCGATGCGCGGGCTGGGCGGCAATCCCGCCCTTTATGCGTCGGTGCTCAAGATATTGGGGACCGAGGCGGCGCAGCGGATCGACACGCTCGCCTGCGACATCGCGGGGCCCGCCGCATGGGCCGACGCCGACGGCCAGACCCCAGCGGAGCTTGCCGTCGCGGTGCCGCGCTATCTCAACGACCGTGCCGCGAGCATCTATGCCGGGTCTAACGAAATCCAGCGCGACCTGATCGCGCGGCTGATCCTCGGCTGATCAGGCAGCCGCTTCGGCGTAGCGCGCCAGATGGCCGGCGCGCGAACCAAGATTCGCCGCGATCGATAGTGCGCGCTTGAACTGTGCGCCGAGGCTGAGCTCCTCGGTCAATCCCATCGCGCCATGGATCTGCACCGCTCCTTCGCCGACGATACGCACCGCGTCCGCGACCTCGACGCAGGCCGCGCTGACCGCGCGGGCGCGATCGATGCCGTCGCGATCGACGGCAATCACCGCGAGCTCGGTCAATGCCGCCGCCTTCATCAGCGCGAGTTGCATGTCGGCCGCGCGGTGGCGCAGCGCCTGAAACGATCCGATCTGCGCGCCGAATTGGCGCCGCTGCCCCATATAGTCGGCGCTGTCGGCTACCATCCTTTGCATCAGTCCGGCCACCTCGGCGCAGCGGGCGGCGAGGATCAGGTCAGCGATCCATTCCGCCTGGCGCCGGGCATCAATGCCGTCGGCCAGCGATTCGCCATCGCCCGCACGCAAGGCAAAGCCGAGGTCGGCGGTGACGCTGCCATCGTGCATGATCCGGTGCCGCTGTTCGACCTTGGCATGATCCGCGACAAGGACGATCCCTCCGGCATCGGCGATCAGGACCATATCCGCCTCGGCCGCGCCCGCAACGAGCAGCGCGCTGCCATGAACCGCGCCGCCCTCGACCACCGGCATTGCGGTGCAGGAGGCAGAACAGACGATGGCGGCCCGCCGCATACCTCCGGCAAGGTCGGGAAGTACCGCATGATCGGGCGCCAGCCGCGCGATCAGCAGCGTCGCGGCGGCATGCGACAGCCAGTCGGCCCCCGCCAGCGCCGGGCCCAGCTCGGCCATCGCGACCGCAATCTCGATCGGCCCGCCGCCGAAGCCGCCCGCCGCTTCGGGTGCGGTCAATCCCGCCAGCCCGATCGCATCGGCCAAGTCGCGCCAACCGGGACGCGGGGTGTCGGCAAGCAGGCGGCTTATGCTCCCCGCGATCATCTCGCGCTCGACGCTCTGCGGCAGATCGAGGCCGCTCATCGCACCCGGTTTCCATTGATACGCATATCGCTCTCCCTGCCCCCGCCTATGCGGCGGGTGACAGGGAGGGACTAGCTGTCGGGCGTGACAGGTGGCAAGCGCGATCAGCCGAAGAGGCCCGCCGCCTGCGCCAGCACCCACAGGCCAATGACGAGGAACAGCCCCGCCGCAACCTTGCGCACGGTGTCGAGATTGACGCGCTTGAGCAGTTCGTGGCCGAGGAAGATCGCTGGAACATTGGCGATCATCATGCCCAGCGTCGTGCCGGCGGTAACCAGCGGCACGTTATGATATTGCGCGCCGAGCGCGATGGTCGCGACCTGCGTCTTGTCGCCCATCTCGACAAGGAAGAAGGCGATCAGCGTCGTCAGGAAGGCGCCGAAACGCGGCTTCGGCGCTTCGTCATCGTCGAACTTGTCGGGGATCAGCGTCCATGCCGCCATCGCAACGAACGACAGGCCGATCGCATAGCGAAAGACCGGGCTGTCGAGAAACGCCGCCGCCGATGCGCCGAGCAGCGCCGCAAGCGCATGGTTGGCAAGCGTCGCCACCAATATGCCGAGGATGATAGGCACCGGCCGGTTGAAGCGCGTTGCGAGTAGGATCGCGAGCAGCTGCGTCTTGTCACCGATCTCGGCGAGCGCGACGACGGCGGTCGAGGTAAACAGGGCTTCCATGAACGAACTCCGGGGCCGGGCGGCTAGCGAACTCCAACGGACACCGCGCCTTGCCGCCCGGCCCGGGCAGAAGGTTCGATGCCATTGGTCTCGCCCAAACGGTTTCCCGTTTCCACCGCACCACGATCTCTCGACCGAGTATGTTGACGCGGCGGCCCGTCGCGAACGACGGCTGGCTACTCCCCAGATGACGAGGGCGCGTTAGCGGGGTTGGCGGGGGCTGGCAAGGCTTTCGCTTCGGGAGTGGTCGCGGCGGCCGCCTTTTCGGCCTCGGCGATATTCGCATCCATCGCTTTTGCGCGCGCGTCGATTTCCTTCGCCGCCTTGTCATAGCGTTCGTCGAACGCCGGCTCGCTATGACAAGCCGCGAGCAACAACGGCAGCAGGATCAGCGCGCGGCGCATCAATAATCCTTGCGATAGCGAACGCTGACATTGGTCTGGTTCGACCCGCCCGCCTGGCTGAGGATCGACAGCGCGCGCGTCAGGCTGATCTCGAGCTGTGTCGCGGTATAGCCCTTCGCGTCGGTGATCACCTCCAGATAGATGTCCTTGGTGATATATTGCCCCGCCGCAAGCGCGGTACCACGGCCAGTCGTGTCGTCCGGACCGAGGACGCGCAATCGGTCGATCCCCGCCGCCGACTGGAGCGCACCGAGCGGGTTTAGCCCGCCGCCACCGCTGCTCAGCGTATTGAGCGACGCCGCGAGCTGCACCGCCTGCAACGGCGACAACGAGGTGATCGAATCGCCGAACAGGATGCGCGAGACGATCTCGTCCTGTGGCAGGCCGGGAACGCTCGAGAAGCTGACCTGCGGATTGCTTGCGCGGCCCGACACATTCACCGACACCGTCACATTGTCGAAGGTATCGCTTGCGAGCAGTTGCAACGCCGGGTCGAACGCGTCGCCGGTCGGGAAGGTCACACGGCCTTCCTCCAGCTCGAAGGAGCGGCCCGCAAAGCTCAAGGTTCCGCGCACCAGCTCGATCTGGCCGGTGACGCGCGGATTGACCGTCGTGCCCTTCAGCTGGATGTCGGCCTGCCATTCGGATTCCAGCCCCATGCCGGTCACATAGATTTCGTCGCCGGCGCGCAGGCGGATGTCGAGACGGATGAGGTCGAACAGGCTGCCGCCGACAGCCGCCAGCCCGTCGCCGCTGATCCGGCGGCGCCCCGTCGGCGGCTTGCGGCGTACGCCCATCAGCACCGGCACGCTCGCCGCGCCTTCGCGCACGATGCGATAGCGCGTTTCGGGGAGGCGAAGATCGCCCGAAAGCAGCGCGGTCTGCCCCGCGGCTTTTTCAAGGTTCAGCGTTCCGGTCGCGCGCGCCGCGATATTGTCGCTCCGCGCGAGCCGCGCGTTGTCGAGGGTCGCGCTGAGATTCATCGGATAGCCGTCGGCCTGCGACAGGCTGATATAGCCATTGGCCTTCACACTGCCGTCGCCCGCCGTCGCGGTGAGCTGTTCGATCTCCAGCCGGTTACCCGTAAAGCGCCCGTTGACGACCATATTGGTGAGCCGCGTCCCATAGGCCTGGTTCTCATAGGTCATGCCATTGCCGCGGATCACGCCGTTCAGGCACGGATCGTCGAGCCGGCAGCTGAAATCGGCGGCGACTGCAACGGGCCCGGAAACCCCCTGCCCGGCCGGTCCGGCGAAGGAATAAAGCGTGTCGGCGGGGCCGTTGTAGCGCAGCCCGCCGCTCAGCGGCGCGGCGCGAAGCCGCGTTATCCAGTCGCCCGCGCCGGGGCCGAGCGGGCTGAGCGAAGCCTGCAGCCGCCCGATCACGCTGCCGCGCTTGCGGACGACCGCGCGCGCCTCGCCCCCGTCGCTCAGCAGCTTGCCGGCAAAATTGATGTCGACCGGCTGGCTGACGGTCGCCGCCGTCGTCCGGGTAAAGCCGGTGATCGTCAGCCGCGCATCGGCGCGCGGGAAGGCGTCGGCGTTCGCCTGCTCGAAATCGATGCTGCCCGTCGCGCGGCCGCCAAGGCCGAGGCCGGGGTAGATCGCGTTCACGACCGCCATATTCGCGCGGTCGAGCCGGCTCTGGACCATGATCCCTTCGCCGAAGCGGCCGGCGACCCGCGCGCTGCTGCCGCGACCGAGATCGATCGTCGTCGGCAGCAGTTCATAGGAATCCTTGTGCGGAACGATCCGTGCCGGCGACGTCGTGCGGAAATTGACCCCTGTCGCGCGGCCCTGCACCGACGCGCGCCATAGCTGAGGCTGCAGATCGGCGTTGGCGGCGATGCGGAAGGGCAGGCCGCTTGTCCCCTCGACCAGCGCCTGCGCCTGCCCGCGCCCGTCGCGATAGTCGATCTTCACGCGCCCGACCGCGATGTCATAGGTGCGGATCTGGGTATCGGCGATCTGGATATCGGCGACGATCCGCGGTTTGTCGTACAAAACGACATCGGCGTCGACGATCGCCGATCCGACCGCGAGTTGCGCGGGGCCGGGCAACACGACATTGTTCGCGCGCACGTTGATCGCCGCCGCCTGATATTGCCCCTCGCCGCTCAGCCGCACGAGCCCGCCCAACCCCTGTCCCGAGGCGTCGAGCCGTCCCTCGAACGGACCGGCGGCAGTCTTCACCAGCCGGCCGTGGAATCCGATGCCCGACAGGTCGCCGCGCTCGACGTCGATCGTCAGCGGCCCCGCCGCGGTCAGCAGCACGACGTCGGCGGACAGCGGGCCATAATCGGTGTCGCCGGTCGCCGCGAGGCGATAGCCGTTCGGGGCGCCGTTGATCTTCGCGACCAGATTGGCCAGCCCGATACCCAGTCCCGGCCGGTCGGCGGTCACGACCGCGCGCGGATCGCTGATCGTCCCCGCAAGCTGAACCCCGACCGGACCATAGTCGGTCGAATTCGCCCGCGCGGCGAGCTGGATCTGCCCGTTCGGCGAATAGCTGCCCTGCCCGCCGGTCACGCGCAGTCGCGGCGCGGCGAGCCGCAGGTTGGCGAAGCGGATGATGCCGTCGGTGCCATAGCGGACATCGCCGCTCGCGACCGCATTGCCGCCCAGAAAATCGCGGACCCCCGAATTGAACAGCCGCGTCGACCGCGCGCGCACCTTGCCGACGATCTCGAACCCGCCGCGCGGCGCGGTTTTCAGATCGGCGTCGGTGTCGATGTCGAACAGCCCGACACTTTCGATGCGATAGTCATTGACCCGCCCGTCGATCGCCCCGGTGTAAAAACCCTTGTTGAGATCTGCGATCACGATCGCCTTGGCATCGATGCGCGGCGACCGCAGGCGCAGATTGTCGCTGAGGATACGTCCGTCCTTATAGGCGAGATCGCCGTCGAGCCGCACCTGCACCAGCGTTCCGCCCGCAACCGTGTCGAGCCCGCGGATGCGGACCGCGCGCCCGGCGACGGGCACATGGATCTGGTCGGCATCGACGCGCGCCTTGCCCGCAAGGCTCAGCGTCTCGACGACGATGTCGTTGAAGGCGAGCGCGTTCGCGTTCGCCTGATACTCGACCGTCGGCAGATCGAAGGCGCCGTCGAGCTTCGCGGTCGCGCGCAAGCCGTTGCCGCGCAGGTTCGGCGCCAGCGCCTCGGGGCGCAGCAGCACGAAGGCAAGGCTGAGCGCGTCATACCGGCTTTCGCCAAGGTCGAGCCCGCCGCTGATGCCGAGCCGGAAGGCGTCCGAAGACAGCCGCCCGTCAAGGTCGGCCTTGCGCTTGTCGAGCCGCGCGGTGACGTCGACCGCCGTCTCGCGGCTCAGCAGCGAAGCGACCGGCCCCTCGGCGAGCAGGCGCGACGCCTCGGTCGTTCCCTTTACGGCGAAGGTGCCGTCGCGAGCGGTCAACGTGAGCCGCGCGAGCGACGCGGTGCCGATGTTCGCGGTCAGCGCGCCGTCCCATTTCGTCCAGTCGCCGCGCCCACCGAGCTTCGCCGTGACCGGCTCCTTGAACCCGCCCATTGCCGCAAGAACGCCGCCCTGCGGAGCATTGAGGTCGAGCGTTGCGGCAAGCCGGTTCTTCTCGGGCACCGCGTCGAGGACGAGCGCCAGCCTGTCGCCCTTCGCCTTGCTGCCGATCGTTTCGGCATTCGCGGTGACTTGCGCGCGGCGGTCGGCGATCGCGATCTTGCCGTTCAGCGTCGCGACCTGCCGCTCGCCGGTGATCGCGGGCTCGAAGATCAGCCGGTCGATGCGCAAGGTTCGGACATCGATGTCGATATCGGGCAGCAGCGGCTCGCCGGTATAGGGCACCGGTTTGAAGGTCGGCAGCTTCTCGACCACCAGCGTCTTCGCGGTGGCCGAGCGGACGTCGATATGATTGCCGATATAAGCGAGGGGCCGCCAGTCGATCCTGAGTTCAGGCGACCGCACGAACACGCCCTTCGGGTCCGACAGGGTGAAATCGCGGATCACCATCTCGCTGAACAGCGATCCGTCGAGCCGGCCAATGCCGACCTTCATTCCGTTTTCGAACTGATATTTTTCGATCTGCGTCGCGACGAAGCGCCGTCCGGCATCGCTGTTCAGCCCGACGAGGAACAGCGCGACAAGCGCGATCAGGCTCAGGATCGCGATGCCGATCCATTTGGCGACCCGTAGCGCCAAGGGCGACTTCGCCTTTGCCGGGCTTTCGGAAACGATGGCGTCCTCTTCGGCCATCAGAAGGCCTGCCCGATCGACACATAGACGGTGACGCGCGCCTCGCCCGGCTTCCGGCCGATCGGCGTCGCGACGTCAAGGCGCATCGGGCCGAAATTGGTGTAGAAACGCCCGCCGATCCCTGCGCCGAACCGCATGTTCGAGAAATCGGGGGTCGAGCCGCGATAGACCTGTCCGGCATCGAGGAAGCCCACGATGCCGTAGTTGCCGAAACGGTAGCGCGCCTCGACCGCTGCCTCGTTCAGGCTGCGGCCGCCGATCGGGTTGTCGTCGGGATCCTTCGGGCCAAGCTGCTGATAGCCGAAACCACGCACCGAGCCGCCGCCACCGGCATAGAAGCGCCGCGACGGTGCCAGCCGCTCGCGCGCGGCGCCGATGATCGACCCGACGCGCACCCGCCCGGCAAGGACGATGCTGTCGGTCACCGGATAATAGCCGCTCGCGTCGACCTGTGTCCGCCCATAGGGCGAGAAACGGCCCGCGAGCGAGCCTTCGGGCTCGACCCGCGCGGTCACGCGAAAGCCTTTCGTCGGGTCGAGCAGGCTGTCGGTGCGGTCGATCCCGACCTGCCCGCTCAGCCCGAGAATCGTATAGAAATCATAGCTCCGCTGACCGAGCGTGAAATCATAGTCATCCTCGCGCGTCGCGATCAGCTCTGCGCCGAAGGCATAGGTCAGCTTCTTCTGCCAGATCGGCGTCGAGTCATAGCTCATCCGCGCCGCGACGCGGCCGGTGATCGCGTTGAAGGCATTGTACCGGCTCCGCGTCGCCTCGGTCACGACCTCGAACGTCCTGTCGCGCTTTCCGGCATTCGACCGCCGGAAGGTCGCGCTCAGCCCCTGCTCGTTCGTGCCGAGCACCCCGCGCCCGATCAGCGCGCCTTCGGGCGGGAAGAAGTTGCGGTGCGTCCAGCTCGCCTCGAGCCGGATACCCTGCCCGGTGCCGTAGCCCGCGCTCGCCGCGATCGTCCGCGGCGGCCCCGCCTGCTGCGTCACCAGCGTCGTCACATATTCGGTGTCGTCGCCGGCGCTTTCGCCGGTCTGCTGCGGCTCGACCGAGACCGTCGCGAACAGCCCGGTCGCGACGAGCGCCTGCCGCAGATCGTCGGCCATACGGCTGTCGTACAGATCGCCGCGCTTGAACCGCGCCAGCACGCCGACATGCTCCGCATCGAACGCCAGATCGCCGGTCGTCTCGATCCCGCCGAAGCGGCCGCGCGGGCCGATGTCGACCGGCAGCGTGTAGACGCCCTCGCCCGTATCGCCGTCGAGCAAGATGTCGCGCTGCCCGACCTTTGCGAAAGGATAGCCTTCCTGCGGCAGCTTCAACGCGATCGCCGCCTCCGCGCCCTGCACCCGCTGCGCGACGATCGGCTCGCCGATCGCGAGCGGGAAATTGTCGCTGATCAGCGTCGGCGGCACCGTCGGCTTCGCATCGATGACGATGTCGGACAAGGTGTAGCGCTTGCCCGGCTTCACATCGATCACCGCAGTGATCGCCCGGTTGCGCTGCGCCGCGCGGTCGGTCCCGGCGCTGCCCGTACCCGCCGCAGCGCCCGCTCCATTATCGGCCGCCTCGCCGCGGTCGATGCGCGTCTCGACGATCGCGTCATAATAGCCTTCGGAGGCAAGGATGCGCGACATCAGCTCGGAATCGGCACTCAACCGCGCGCGAAGCATCGCGATATTGTCGGCCTTGCCGTCGCCATCATACAACGCCGACAGATCGCCGAACAGGTCGGCCAGATCGACATCGGTGCTGTCATCGGGCGCCGCGAGCCCGTTGACCTTCACCGCATATTGGATCGTGCGCGTCTCGCTCGCATCCTCGGGCTCGGCGAACTCGACGGGCGTGACGTCGAAACTGTCGAGCGACGGCAGCGGCGCGGCAAGTTCGGTGTCGCTGATCGGTGCATCGCCGATCGCCTCGACCGCATCGCCGTCGGCCAACGCCGGAACCGGCGTCCCGTCGACCACGGGAACATCCGGAGATGGTGTGCCCGCGGCCGTGGCGGTCGCACCGGCATCCTTCGCTTTCGCCGCTTCGGCCTGACGCCGTTCGAAATCGGCGATCGATTCGAGCGGCTTGTCGAGTTCGGGATCATCCTCGGCGCTGATCGGCGGGATCGCAGCCTTGAATTCGTCGTCAGGAATGATCGGTTCGACCGCCGGCAGGTCCGCGTCGGGCGGCGGCGGTGTCGGAGCAACGATGTCGGGTGTGGCGTCCGTGGGCGCATCCTTGCCGAGCGTCGGCACGGTCGGCGGCGGCGCCACACTCTCCTGAGCGCCCGCGACCGCCGTCCAGGCAAGCCCGAACAGCGACGCCGACAGAATCAGCAATCGCCGGCGGCGTGCCAGCGAGGATGCACCATATTCGCGAGGATTTTCAATGTGACGCATCTGTTCCCGGCCGATGCGCTTTTGTGGCTCGCGAGGCGTAGCTGTGCAACCCGAATCTCCCCTGCTGCCGAGCCAACTCTCCGGCAATGGGACAGTTCCCGCCGATGCGATAGCCCGAGGATGAAGGATCAGCTGTCGGCGCCGAACAGGTCGCGGCTGTAGACCTTGTCGGCAACGTCGGCGAGTTCGTCTGTCACGCGGTTCGCGATGATGATATCGGCCTCGCTCTTGAACGCCGCCAGATCGCGGACGACGCGCGAATTGAATAGCCGGTCGTCCTCGATCAGCGGCTCGTAGACGATGACCTCGATCCCCTTCGCCTTCACGCGTTTCATGATGCCCAGGATGCTGCTGGCGCGGAAATTGTCCGACCCCGCCTTCATCGCCAGCCGGTGGATGCCGACGACGCGCGGGCGTTGCTTGATGATTTCGGACGCGATGAAATCCTTGCGCGTCGTGTTCGACGACACGATCGCGGCGATCAGATTTTGCGGCACATCCTTGTAATTGGCCAGCATCTGCTTCGTGTCCTTGGGCAGGCAATAGCCGCCGTAGCCAAAGGACGGATTGTTGTAGAAGCTGCCGATACGCGGATCGAGGCACACGCCTTCGATCACCTGCCGCGAATCGACGTCGTGCGTCGCGGCATAGGTGTCGAGTTCGTTGAAGAAGGCGACGCGCATCGCAAGATAGGTGTTGGCGAACAGCTTGATCGCCTCGGCCTCGGTATTGCCCGTCTGCAGGATCGCCGTCGCGGGCTCCAGCGAAGCGTCGAGCAGCAGTTTCGCGAAGGCGGCCGCCTTCGGATGCGTGTCGCCGACAATGATCCGTGAGGGATGAAGATTGTCATAGAGCGCGCGGCCTTCGCGCAGGAACTCGGGCGAAAAGACGATGGCGTCGCTGCCCAGCTCGGCGCGCAGCCGGTCGGTGAAGCCGACAGGCACGGTCGACTTGATGATGACGAGTGCCCCCGGCGCCAGCTTCAGCGCGTCGGCAACGACCGCTTCGACCGTCCGCGTGTTGAAATAATTGGTGTCGGGATCATAGTCGGTCGGAGTCGCGACGATCACGAAATCGGCGCCGGCGTAGGCTGCGTCGCGATCGGTCGTCGCGGTCAGATTGAGCGGCCGGTTCGCCAGATACTCCTCGATCTCGGGATCAGAGATCGGCGACTGGCGCCCGTTGATAAGCTCGACCTTGCGCGCATCGATATCGAGCGCAACGACCTCATTGTGCTGCGCGAGCAACACCGCGTTGGAAATACCGACATAGCCCGTGCCGACGACCGTGACTTTCGCAGGCGACGCCTGCTGCGCTTGTGCTTCGGGCAATGATCGATCCTCTGCTGGGTTGGGCGCCGTCCCTAGCAACTGCGGCCCAGCCGCTCAACCCGCGCGCCCGCTCAGGTGCCGCAGAAGGTTTTGTAAGGGCCGAACTCCGTCGGCGCGGGCGCCTCGAACAACGCCCATTCGTCTCGTCGGACATGCGGGTGGCGCACAACCTCGAGCAGTTCGCGCCACGCCGTCAGATCGCCCTCTTCGGACGCGCCGAGCGCCGCCTCGACCAGATGGTTGCGCGGAATATAGAGCGGGTTCACCGTATCCATCGCATCGGCGCGCTCCAGCGGCGCGTCGGTCTCGCGCGCCAGCCGTTCCCACCAGTCGGCGATCCACGGCACCATCGCGTCGGGATCGGGCAGTTGCGCTTCCAACTCTGCGCCATCGCCGCGCAGCATCGTCGCGAGCCCGCGGAAGAAGAGCGTGAAATCGACCTGATGGCGCTCGAGCTCGGCAAAGAGCGTGTCGAACAGCACGCTGTCGCCGTCATGAACCTCGGCCAGCCCCAGCTTTTTGCGGACCCTCGAATGCCACACCGCCGCAAAGCGCGCCGGCACTTCGGCGATCATCGCCTTGGCGGTCTCGACGTCGTTCGCATCGACCGCGTGGATCGCGGGCAACAGCGCCTCGGCAAAACGCGCCATGTTCCAGTGCATGATCTGCGGCTGCCGGCCATAGGCATAGCGGCCGTTCGCATCGATCGAGCTGAACACCGTGTTGGCGGCGAAACGGTCCATGAAGGCACATGGCCCATAATCGATCGTCTCGCCCGAAATCGCGACATTGTCGGTATTCATCACGCCATGGATGAACCCGACGCCCAGCCAGTGCGCGACCAACTCGCACTGCAACCCGATGACGCGTTCGAGCAGGGCAAGATGCGGGTTCGCGGCATCGGCCAGGTCGGGAAAGTGGCGCCGGATGCTGTAATCCGACAGCTGGACGACATGATCGGCACCGAAATGCGCGGCAAAGAACTGAAAAGTGCCGACACGGATATGGCTGCTTGCAACGCGCGTCAGCACCGCGCCCGGATGCGCCCGTTCGCGCTGGACGCGGTCGCCGGTTGCAACCGCGGCCAACGCGCGGGTCGTCGGCACACCCATCGCCGCCATGGCTTCGGACACCAGAAATTCGCGCAGCACCGGCCCGATCGCGGCCTTGCCGTCGCCGTTCCGCGAAAAGGGCGTCGGCCCCGATCCCTTCAGCTGCAGGTCGAAGCGCGCGCCGTCGGGCGCAATCACCTCACCCAGCAGCAGCGCCCGTCCGTCACCGAGCTGCGGCGAGAAATGCCCGAACTGGTGCCCGGCATAAGCGAGCGCGAGCGGATTGGCGCCGCCCGGCATTTCCTCGCCCGAAAAAATCCGCGCCAGTAGTTCGTCGCTCGCGCCATCCGCCGCGATCCCCAGCCGCACCGCCAGCGCGGGATTGAAGGCGAGCAGCGCGGGCGCTGAAGGCTTCGCCGCTTCGGCGGGGGCATAAAAGCCCTCCATCGCGTCATGAAAACTGTTGTCGAAAGCAAAATCCATGACGCCTATGTCAAGCGGCGCTGTACTGATTGCAACCCCGCTTGATCGGGATAGGATGCGCTCTGCACGCCTCGCCGATGGTCGCGGTTAACATCCTGTTTTCCCGAATATGACAATAGGGCGGGCAATGAAGCCAGCCGCTCTCCGACCGGCCTTGCAGCACAGGAGCAACAATGAAGGTCTTTGTCACCGGCGGAGCGGGCTATATCGGCAGCCACACGCTGGTTCAGCTGCTCGCCGCAGGCCATGAGGTCTGCGTCTTCGACAATTATTGCAACAGCTCGCCAGCGGCGCTCGCCCGTGTGCGCCAGCTCACCAATCGCGACCTGACGGCGATCGACGGCGACATCCGCGACGCCGACGCGCTCACCCGAGCGCTCGCCGACTTCGCACCCGACGCGGTCATCCATTTCGCAGGATTGAAGGCCGTCGGAGAATCGAACGCGATGCCGCTCGCCTATTATCAGACCAATGTCACCGGGACGATGAACCTGCTCGCCGCGATGGACGCCGCAGAATGCCGCCGCATCGTCTTTTCCTCGTCGGCGACCGTCTATGGCGAAGCGCGCTATCTGCCCTTCGACGAAGATCATCCGGTCGCGCCGACCAATCCCTATGGCCGCACCAAGGCGATGGCCGAGGGCGTAATTGCCGACTGGGCGACCGCGACTCCCGCCGCCTCGGCGGTGCTGCTGCGCTATTTCAACCCTGTCGGCGCGCATGAATCGGGCCGCATCGGCGAAGATCCGCAGGGCATTCCGAACAATCTGATGCCCTTCGTTGCGCAGGTCGCGGTTGGCCGGCGCGACAAGCTCGCTATTTTCGGCGACGATTATGAGACGCGCGACGGCACCGGCGAGCGCGACTATATCCATGTCGTCGACCTTGCCGCCGCGCATCTTGCGGCGATCGGCTACGCCGCGCGCGCCGAGGGGTGTCAGGCGATCAACGTCGGCACCGGTCAGGGAATCACCGTGAAGGAACTCGTTGCGGCCTATGAGCGCGCCTGCGGTCATCCGATCGCTTATGAGGTCGCACCGCGCCGCCCCGGCGACGTCGCGAGCAGCTATGCCGCGACCGACAAGGCCGAACGGCTCCTCCAGTGGCGCACCGCGCTCGACGTCGATGCGATGTGCGCCTCGTCATGGCGCTGGCAGTCGGAGAATCCCGACGGTTATCCGGGCGGGGCGGAGGACTGACCATGGCCATTCTCGTCACCGGGATCGCCGGCTTCATCGGCATGCAGACTGCGGCAGCGCTGCTCGAACGCGGCGAGACCGTGATCGGCATCGACAATTTCAACGACTATTATTCCGTCGCGCTGAAAGAGGCGCGCGTGGCGGAGCTTGAGCGAATCGCGGGCGGACGCCTGACGATCCACCGCGTCGATATCGGCGACGAGGCAGCGCTGACCGCAGCGCTAGATGGCGCGGACTTCGACCGCATCACCCACCTCGCCGCGCAGGCGGGCGTGCGCTATTCGCTCGAAAACCCCGCCGCCTATGTGCGATCGAACCTCGCGGGTCATGTGAATATCCTGGAGATCGCGCGCTACCGCGGCGTTCGCCATCTCGTCTACGCCTCCTCCTCGTCGGTCTATGGTGCGAACAAGGCGATGCCCTTCCGCGTCGAGGATCGCGTCGACCATCCGGTCTCGCTCTATGCCGCGACCAAGCGCGCCGACGAACTGATCAGCGAAACCTACGCGCACCTGTTTCGCGTGCCGCAGACCGGCCTTCGCTTCTTCACCGTCTATGGCCCATGGGGCCGCCCCGACATGGCGCTGTGGAAATTCACCGCGAACATCCTCGCGGGCAAGCCGATCGACGTCTATAATCACGGCGATATGCAGCGCGATTTCACCTATATCGACGACATCGTCGCCGGGGTGCTCGCCAGCCTCGACGCCCCGCCCGTCGATGACGGCAAGGAAAAGGCGGGCGGCTTCACCACTCCGCACCGACTCTACAACATCGGCAACAACCGGCCCGAACCGTTGATGGAACTGATCAAGGCGATCGAGGCGGCGTGCAACCGCAAGGCGGACCTCAATCTGATGCCGATGCAGGACGGCGATGTTTACGCCACCTATGCCGACATCGACGCGATCCAGAGCGAACTCGGCTATGCGCCTGCGACGCCGATCGCCGTGGGCGTCCCGAACTTCGTGCAATGGTTCCGCGAATATAGCGGCTGACCGTCCACCGTTCCCGGCTCTCCGATCGCCTCCGTTTCGAACACCCCTTATTGCATTGCAGCAAATCGCAGCTAAGTGGGGGTGCTCATTGGGGATTTAGAGATTTCATGGCCGGGCGGATCATTTTTGCGGAAGTCAGCAAGGTCCGGCATTACCATTCGACGGTGATGAACGGTTTCGTGAAGGCGTGGTACCATGTCGGCGCCGATCGCCGCTGGGGCCGCCCGATCGTCTATGCACACCATTCGTTCGTCGACGCGCTGAACGCCGATGTGCGCGAGCGGATCGACATCGTCCCGATCGACGTGATCGACCCCGACAAACGCCAGATCCTCCGCAAATCGCTGCACGAAGCGCTGACCACGCTGCGCCTGATCCGCAAGGCCGGCCCCGAAGACACGCTGATCATCACCACCATCTTTCCTTCGGCGATGCCGATTGTCGAGCTGGCGGCGAAGCTGCTGCGGCGCAAGAATGTGGTCATCCTGCAACATAGCGAGGTCGAGGAAGCCTGCACCGACGTCGATCCGAAGCTCGGCTCCTACGGCCATGCGAACCTGATCTGGCACCGCATACGGCCCGCCGGCTCGTGGATTCGCGTTGCCGTCCTCGGCAGCTGGATCGCCAACGCGATGCGCCGGCGCTTCCCGCGCTCCTTCGCGCGCCAGGACATAGTCGCGATCCCGATGCCGGTCGAACCCTATGCCCACCCGCGCCGGATCGCGCAGGACCACATCTTCCGCTGCGGTTTCATCGGCTTCAACACGCCCGCGAAGGGCTACGAGATTTTTGAATCGCTCTCGCGAAGCGTGACCGACATCGATTTCTTCCAGATCGGCGCCGGCAAGTCGCTCGACATCCGCACCGGCACCTTTGATGCTCTGCGGTCGGCCGAAGATTTCATGGACGCGCTCTCGGCCTGCGACGTTGCGGTGATGCCCAACACCTCGGGATACGACTTCACCTTGTCGGCTGCGGCGACCGACGCTATTTCGGCAGGTGCGCATTTGCTGACATCGAACCGGGGCTGCTATCGGGCACTCAGGGACGAATTCGGACCCGAATGTGTCACGATATGCGATAATGAGCAGCAAATGCAGGATTTTCTGACAGACACCGACTGGCGCGCGCGCATATTGGCGACCCGCGACGCCCGTCTGGCGCGAATCGAACAGGCCGAATTCAGCCTTTCGAACGTCGGCAAATCGCTTGAGGATCTGATGATTTTGCCCACGCCCCTCCCGTCGAGCCCTGCCCCCGAAAGCCAGGCCGCACGCGTCCGATAGTTTCTATTCGGGTGAGCCGATGGCCGCCCCCTCCCCCCATCTCAAGGACTTCTCCCATGTCTCTCGCGTCGATCGCCAAGAAACCGATCAAGAAAGTCTTCACGGCGATGCCGATCCTCGACGTGCTGTCGCGGCGGTTTCTCTACAAGCGCGTCTATCCGCGGCTCTTCTTCCACGAGCCCGAGATGCGTTTCTTCTACAACCTGCCGAAGGGCAGCTTCGACGTCGTCGTCGACATCGGCGCCGCAATGGGTTCCTTCTGCTGGATCCTCGAAGGGCGCTCGAACAAGATCTATGCGTTCGAACCCGGCCGCATCCATAACAAATGCCTGAACGAGGCGAGCTTCGGCACCAATATCGAGGTGATCCGCGCCGCCGTCGGCAGCGGACCGGGCACTGTGAACCTCTACACGCCGGGATCGGATTCGACCGACCGCTATTGCGCGAGCGTCAGCGCCGCCAATCCGGTGACGCAGGCCGCCGACGCGCTGGTCGACGAAGTGCCGCAGATCGCGATCGACGATTATATGGCCGAGCATCTCGAACCCGGCCGTTCGATCGATTTCTTCAAGGTCGATATCGAAGGCTATGAGTTCGAAGCCTTCAAGGGCGCGCGCAAGACGCTGGAGACGCACCATCCGCTGATCATCGCGGAGATCGAGGAGCGTCATAACCCCGATTATCGCGACGTATTCCGCTTCCTCGCCGACCTCGGCTACAGCGCCTACACTTATCGCGACGGCCGTTTCACGCCGCACGACGGCGAGAATATCGAGGCGCAGCAGCGCCCCGAAGACCTCGAAAAGCGCCTGCACGGCGGCCCCGACGAGCTTAGCGCCTACGTCAACAACTTCATCTTCATGCACCCCCAGTCCAAGGTAAAGATCCCCGTATGAGCAAGGAAATCAGCAAGATCTACGTCACCGGTTCGGCCGGCATGATCGGGTCGAACCTGTGCGCCACCTTGCTCGCGCAGGGTCATGAGGTCGTCGGCGTCGACAATCTGTGGCGCGGATCGACCGCGAACATGACCGAGTTTCTGGAGCATCCCCGCTTCAGCTTCCGCCATGCCGATATCGCCGCCGACCGCGACTGGTATATCGACATGGATGCGGATTCGGTCATCGTCCACACCGCCGACATCGTCGCAGGCATCGGCTACGTCTTTTCGAACGAGTGGGCGATCTTCCAGAAGAACGTCCTCATCAACACGCAGATCGCGCGTCTCGTTCGCGAGTACAAGCCGCGCCAGCTCATCTACCTCGGCACCGCCTGTTCCTATCCGCAGGGCCTGCAGCGGTCGGTCGACGATTCGGTGCTGCGTGAATCGCTCAAATTCCCGGCCGATCCCGAATCGGGCTATGGCTGGAGCAAGCTGATCGGCGAGATCGAATTCTCGCTCGCGCTGCAGAACGCGCCGACCCAGCTCACCGTGCTCGACCTGCACAATGTCTATGGCTGGCCGTGCGTCTACGACCAGCCGACGTCGCAGGTCATTCCCTCGCTGATCTACAAGGCGCTGACCTCGACCGACGGCAGCATCAGCGTCT
The DNA here is from genome assembly GCF_965279755.1 of Sphingopyxis sp. Classification (GTDB taxonomy): domain Bacteria; phylum Pseudomonadota; class Alphaproteobacteria; order Sphingomonadales; family Sphingomonadaceae; genus Sphingopyxis. Next base: position 33,590 of record NZ_OZ257261.1, read on the forward strand.
GGGGCGACGGCATGCAGGGCCGCGCCTTCCTCCACGTTCGCGACGTCGTCGCGGGCGTGACCAAAGCGATCGGCCTGACCGGCGAAAAGCGCAACATCATGCTTGGCCCCGATCACTGCACGACGATCCGCACGGTCGCCGAGTTGATCCTCGAACACCCCGGCGTTCGCGTCGAGACGATCAACTATGACACGAGCAAGCCGACCGGCGACATCGGCCGCTTCGCCGATACCGCGGTCGCGCGCGACGTGCTGGGTTGGGAAGTCTCGGTCCCGTTCCGCGAGGGCTTGCACGAGCTGATCGATCAGGTCATCGATCATCGGTCCAAGAACAACCGCGCCTGACGCCTTCCGATCGAGCACCGTCGCCGTGACGCCCAGCCTGACCATCCTGATTCCCAGCTTTCGCGATCCCAGGATTCTCGCGACGATCCGCAGCGTCCGGCATTTCGACGATGTCGATGCCGTGCGCGTGCTGATCATCGACGGCGGTTCGCCGCCCGAGCTGGTCGAGGATATCCGCGCGGCGCTGATCCCCGGCGACGTGCTGGTCAGTGAACGCGACAAGGGCATCTTCGACGGCCTCAACAAGGGGCTCGCGCGGATCGACACGCCCTATATGGGCTGGCTCGGCAGCGACGACCTGTTCACCGGCGAGGTGAAGGCGAGCGAGGTTCTGGCAGCGCTGGGCAAGGCCGACATCTTCATCCACTCGGTCGCCTTCATCGACGACCAGCATGTGCGGCGCATCACCCACAGCGGCCCGTCGGCGCGCGGTCTGATGCGTTTCGGGCTTCACAACCCGCATTACGGAACCTTCGGCCGCACCGAATTGCTCCAGTCGGAGCAGTTCGACATTGCGGACACCGCCGCCGACATCGATTATTTCCTGCGCATCTGGAACCGCAAGCCGTCGATCATCCACAGCAAGCGCATCGGCACGCTGATGGGCGAAGGCGGCTTTTCGAACGGCTCGGCGCAGCGGATCCTGCAGAACAACCGGTCGGTCTATACCGCCTATGGCCGCTATTACGGTCTCCTCACCCCGCCCGTCGCCGTCGCGACGAAACTGCTCTACAAGATCATCGGACGCGCCGTTCATTCGACCAGCCGGATCGACTGGCGCCGCCGTTTTCCGACCGCCGCCCGGCTGGCGGCCGCCGACAGCCCCACCGCAGGAAGCCATGATGTCCCGAGTGTCCAAGTCTGACAAAATCTACCTTGCCGGGCACAACGGCATGGTCGGCCAGGCGATCGGCCGCCGGCTGCGCGATGGTGGCTATACGAATATCGTCACCTTCTCCTCGTCCGAGCTCGACCTTCGCCGCTCGGAAGCGGTGCACGAGATGCTTGCGGCCGAAAAACCGCGCTTCGTCTTCGTCGCGGCGGCAAAGGTCGGTGGCATCGTTGCGAACAACACGCTGCGTGCCGAATTTCTTTACGACAATCTGATGATCGAGGCGAATGTCGTGCATGGCGCGCATCTCGCGGGGGTTGAGGATCTGCTCTTCCTCGGGTCGAGCTGCATCTATCCGCGCGATTGCCCGCAGCCGATCAAGGAGGAATATCTTCTGACATCGGCGCTCGAATATACGAACGAGCCCTATGCGATCGCCAAGATCGCCGGCGTGAAGCTCTGCGAAAACTACAACCTCCAGTACGGCCGCCGCTATATCAGCGCGATGCCGACCAACACCTATGGCATCGGCGACAATTATCATCCCGAGCACAGCCATGTGATGGCGGCGCTGATCCGCAAGGCGCACGAGGCGAAGGTCGCGGGTGCCGAACAGATCACCGTCTGGGGCACCGGCACCCCGCGCCGTGAATTCATGTATGCCGACGATCTGGCCGACGGCTGCGTGTTCCTGATGGAACAGGGCTATGACGGTAATCTCGTCAACATCAGCAAGGGCGACGACATCTCGATCGCCGACCTCGCGCGCACCGTGTGCGACGTCGTGGGCTTCGAGGGTGAACTGGTCTTCGACACGTCGAAGCCCGACGGCACCCCGCGCAAGCTGATGGACAACAGCAAGCTCGCCGCGCTCGGCTGGCGGGCCACGACCGAATTGCGCGACGGCATCGCCGCCGCCTATCGCGCCTCTCCCTTCTTCCCCCGCTGAACAGATTCAAAGGATCATCAATGAAAAAGGCCATCATTACGGGCGTTACCGGTCAGGACGGTGCTTACCTGTCCGAACTGCTGCTCGAAAAGGGGTATGAGGTTCACGGGATCAAGCGTCGCAGCAGCCTGTTCAACACGGCGCGCATCGACCATCTTTACGATCATCCGAACTTCCACCTCCATTATGGCGACCTGACCGATTCGACGAACCTCGTCCGCATCGTCGGCGCGGTGCAGCCTGACGAGATCTACAATCTCGCGGCGCAGAGCCACGTCGCGGTCAGCTTCGAGGAACCCGAATATACCGCCAACGCCGACGGCCTTGGCGCACTGCGTCTGCTCGAAGCGATCCGCCTGCTCGGCTTCGAGAAAAAGACGCGCTTCTATCAGGCGAGCACCAGCGAGCTTTATGGCCTCGTCCAGGAAATCCCGCAGCGCGAAACCACGCCCTTCTATCCGCGCAGCCCCTATGCGGTCGCCAAGCTCTATGCCTACTGGATCACGGTCAACTACCGCGAAGCCTATGGCATCTATGCGTGCAACGGCATCCTCTTCAATCACGAGAGCAAGCTGCGCGGCGAGACCTTCGTGACGCGCAAGATCACCCGCGCGCTCGCGCGCATCGCCCTCGGCATCGAAAAGACGCTGAGCCTCGGCAATATGGACGCGCTGCGCGACTGGGGCCACGCCAAGGATTATGTCGCGATGCAGTGGCTGATGCTGCAGCAGGACGCGCCCGAGGATTATGTCATCGCGACGGGCGTCCAATATTCGGTGCGCGAATTCGTCAAGCGCTCGGCCGAACGCCTCGGCATCTTCCTCCGCTTCGAGGGCGAGGCCGAGAATGAGGTCGGGATCGTCGAGCGCGTCGAAGGCGACAAGGCCAATGTTCAGGTCGGCGACACGATCGTCCGCGTGAACCCCTATTATTACCGCCCGACCGAGGTCGAAACGCTGCTCGGCGACGCGACCAAGGCGGCCGAAAAGCTGGGCTGGCGCCCGCAGATCACGCTCGACGAGATGATCACCGAGATGGTCGAATACGACTATCGCGCCGCGCAGCACGAAAATCTGATCCGCCAGAGCGGCATCTAGCAACAAGGCACCGGCGGTGCGTCGCAAGGCGCGCCGCCGGGTCATGCCGCGCACAAGACCGAGGGGGGCCGTGAGAAGCGCATTCGTCTTTCAGGCACTCAGCCTCGGCGTCAGCATCGGCATCTTGCTGGTCGCGCTGCTGTTCCTGAAGACCGAGGATTATCTGCTGTGGGTGCTGTTCACCACCATCGGCAGCGGTCTCATCAACCTCGAAAGCGCGCTCAACACCGTCTCGACGCGGACGATCAGCCGCGCGTGGATCGACAAGGCGCCCTATGCCGCGACCGTGCGGCTGGTGGGGCAAAGCTATGCGGGGTTCAGCACCGTCGGATCGGTCTTCATGGCGGTTGCGGGCGGGCTCTACCTGACCACGATCGACTATGGCATCCACGACCATAGCTGGATCATTCCGTGGGCGATCTTCTGCGTCGCCTATTTCCTCTATTATCTGACCAGCTACCGCAGCTGCCAGCTCGTCGCGATCGGGCGGATTTCGACCTTTACCGGCATTGGCAGTCTTGGCCGTCTCGCCAACCTGGTGGTCGCCGCGGCTCTCGCCTGGGCCGGCTATGGCGTGATGGGGCTCGCACTCGCCGTGTTCATCAGCTTCGCCGCCACCGGGCTGATGCTGGAGCGCACCGGCCGCCAGTCGATCCGCGAAGCGCCCGAGGAATGGAAGACCGCGCCCGCCACGCTCCACATCTCCGACCTGCTACGCAAAAGCAGCTATCAGGCAGCGTTCGCGATCGCCTCCTACTTCCTCTATCGCGGCGTCTTCCTCTATCTTTCGACCGTGATGCCCTCGGCGCTCGAGGCCGCGAGCCTCGGCCTCGCGATCCAGTTCTACGGCTTCATCCTGCTGCTCGCCGCGGTTCCGCTCAACATGCGGATCGCGCCGCTGATCGAGGCGGGCCGCTCGGGCGATTCCGCCCGGATCGCCGCCGAGCTCGGCCATCTCGGCAAGCTGGTGAATCTCGCCTTCCTCGCCGCCGCTGCCGGCCTGATCATCCTCGGCCCCGAAATCTTCAAGCTGGTGCCCAGCCTCGCCGCAAAGCTGCCGCCGCGATCGACGCTGACGATCCTCGCGGCGTGCTTCTGGGTCGAGGTCAATCTGCTCGTCTTCGTCAACCTGTGGCTTGCGATCGACCGCTTCCAGTTCGTACGCCTGTATCTTCTCAGCTTTGCGATCGCATGGACCGTATCGGCAGCGCTTATCCTGTCGGGACACGCCTCCGCCAACCTGCTGCTGCTCGCCGCGCTCGCGGTGCAGCTCACGGTCGCCTTCCCGCTCATCGCGCGCCAGGTCCACCGCGACCTCGGCGTGTCGCTCGCGGCCTATGCCAAGGCGATGTGGCGCGCCCGGCTCAATCTGACCGCGGTCTTCTAGGCCCCTTCCCGTCGCGCCCTGCGGCAACGATGGTTTCGTTCGTAACGGCCTTCCCCTCCGCTGTGTGATGATGCTAGCACAGCCGCACCACACCCCAGGGGAGATTCAGATGATCCGCGCCACCCTCGCCGCGCTCGCGCTCGGCTGTTCGCTCACGGCCGTTGCCGCCGCCGCGGCCGATGACAAAGACCCCTATCTCTGGCTCGAGGATATCGAGGGAGCGAAGGCGCTCGACTGGGTCAAAAGCGAAAATGCGGCGACCGACAAGCGCATCCTCGGCCGCCCCGGCTTCGAACAGGACCGCCAGCGCGCCAAGGCGATCCTCGACGACGACCGCCAGATTGCCCAGCCCGGCGAGGTGATGGGCGATCGCATAACCAATTTCTGGCGCGACGCGGGCAATCCGCGCGGCATCTGGCGGCAAAGCCCGCTGAGCGCCTATCTCGCCGGCAAGCCCGTCTGGACGACGCTGATCGACGTCGACGCGCTCGGCAAGGCGGAGAAGCAGAGCTGGGTCTGGCACGGCGCCGATTGCCTCGCGCCCGAATACAAACGCTGCCTCGTCTCGCTCAGCCCCGGCGGCACCGACGCCGACATCGTGCGCGAATGGGACCGCACGACCAAGAGCTTTGTCGACGGCGGCTTTGCCCTGCCGCAGGCGAAGAGCAGCGTGACGTGGGAGAATGCGGACACGCTGCTCGTCGCGACCGACTATGGCGCCGGCAGCACGACCGCATCGGGCTATCCACGCATCGTCAAGCGCTGGAAGCGCGGCACGCCGCTGTCGGCGGCGCAAACCGTGGCCGAGGGTGAAACCGCCGACGTCGGCATCAACGTCTTCGCCTTCATGGACGGCGACAAGCGCCGGACGATGATCAGCCGCAACAAGACCTTCTACACCAGCGACATCCTGCTGCCGCATCCCGGCGACGGCGATTTCGACCGCAGTGTCATTCCCGACACCGCCGACATCCGCGCCGTGATCGACGGCCAGATCATCATCTTCCTCAACGAACCCTATGCCGATTTCCCGGCGGGCTCACTGCTTGCGCTGCCGCTCGACACGCTCGCAAGCGGCGGTCAGGTGCCCTTCGTTCCGGTGATGACGCCGACCAAGTCGCAGGCGATCGAGAATGTCGCCGCGAGCAAGAATGTCCTCTGGGTCAAGGCCCTCGACGATGTCGAGGGCAAGCTCTTCGCGCTGCGCCGCGATCAACCAAACGGCCGCTGGAGCCAGAAGGAAGTGCCTGTCACCGCCAACGCGACGATGGGGATCGCGGGGACGGTCGACGACAGCGACCTCGTCTTCGTCACCGCCGAAACGATGCTGATGCCGCCGACGCTCTATGCCGTCGGCGAAAGCGGCGCACCACAGGTCGTGCAGAGCCTTCCCGCGACCTTCGACGCGAAGGACATGAGCGTCGAGAAGCGCTTTGCGACGTCGAAGGACGGCACGAAGGTGCCCTATTTCCTCGTCCGCACGAAGGGCGCGACCGGCCCCGTCCCGGCGCTCGTCCATGCTTATGGCGGTTTCCGCGCCGCGCAGACGCCGGGCTATCTCACCGGTCAGCCCTATCGCGCTGGCCCGCTCGGCCTCTTCTGGGTCGAGGATGGCAATGCCTATGTCCTCGCGAACATCCGCGGCGGCGGCGAATATGGCCCGGCGTGGCATCAGGCGGCGCTGCGCGAAAAGCGCCAGAACAGCTTCGACGACCTGCATGCGGTCGCCGAGGATCTGGTCGCGACGGGCGTGAGTGCAAAGGGCAAGATCGCGATCTCGGGCCGCTCGAACGGCGGCGTTCTCGTCGGCGCGGCGATGGAACAGCGGCCCGACCTTTACGGCGCCGTCATCTCGGGCTCGCCGCTGAAGGACATGAAGCGCTACAACAAGCTGCTCGCGGGCGCTTCGTGGGTCGCCGAATATGGCAACCCCGACGACCCGGCGGACTGGGCCTTCATGTCCAGATATTCACCCTATCAGAACATCCGCAAGGGCGTGAAATATCCGCCGATCTTCCTCTACCTCTCGACCAAAGACGACCGCGTCCACCCCGGCCACGCGCGCAAGTTCGCAGCGCGGCTGCAGGACTATGGCAATCCGGTCTATTATCACGAATATCTGGAGGGCGGCCATTCGGTCGGCGCCGACCATGCCGAGGACGCCGTGCGCGCCGCGATGCTCCATGCCTTCCTGACGATGGAACTGGTCGAAAAGAAGTAAGGAAAAGGCCGGCCGCGCCCTTGTGCGCGGCCGGCCTCTCCTGGCGCCCCCGTCAGGTGCTCGCCGTCAGTCTTTCACCACCACCTCGACACGGCGCGCGGCGGCATTGTCGGTGCCGGTGCCGGTCGTGTCGGCAGGCTTTTCCAGCTTGATCGAGGCGGCGGCAATGCCCACCCCTTCCAGCGCCTTGGCAACGCCCTGCGCGCGCTTTTTCGAAAGTTCGGCGTTGAGCGCGGCATTACCCGTCGCATCGTTGAAGCCCGACACCGCCAGCGTCGCGCCCGGGTGCGCGGCCAGATAGGCCTTCACGCCCGCAGCCGCGCCCGACAGATCGTTCGAGACCTCCGACTTGCCGGTGTCGAAGTAGACACTGAGCATCGGCTTGCCGTCGCGCTCGGCACCGACGACGCCCGCACCCTCGGGTACCGCCGGCGTAGCGGCAGCTGTCGCCGCAGCGTCCGGTGTCGGGGTATCGCCCGGCACGGCCGGAGCGGTCGCCGCCACATCGGCGCCTGCCGGAGCTGCCGCCTCTTCTTTCGAGCAGGATCGCAAACCGAAGAAGATCAGCGCGGCGACAATCAACGCCAGCAACAGCCAGGGAAGCCATCCCATGCCGCCACCGCGATCATCGCCTCCCGAGCCACCTCCAGGATTGCCATATGCCGCCGCCGGCCGCGTGTCAGCCGCCGGCACCGGCTCCGGAGCGGGTATTGGCGCCGGCGGTTCGACCGCCGACGCGCCACCCGCCAGCCCTGCACCGGCAAGCCCTGCGGCCGCCAGTGGCGCGGCCGCCCCGGTTCCAGCCCCTGCGTCGGCTTTGTCCTCATCACCGCCCAGTGCCGCGCCGGCCGCCGCCCCCGCTGCGGCTGCGGCTCCGGTCAGTCCCGCCGCTGCGGCACCCGCCGCACGCGCAGCACCGCCGAAAATATCGAACAGCCCGAAATGCTCGGTCAGCAGATAATAGACGGTGACACGGTTCTTCGTCCGGTCGCCCTTCATCCGCTCGCCGACCGCAGTGATCGCGGCGTCTAGCGTCGCATCGTCGTGCGTCAGGCCCAGCTTCTTCTTGAGGAAATTCTCTCGGACGCGATCGGTTTCCTTGCTGTCACTAAAGGAAACGAGCGACGAATCGCGCTTCTGCAATGCAATTCCGCAATGGCGGACGATCGCCGCCACCACCTTCTCATCGGCGTCCGCAACATATTTGCGGACATCCGCCAGCCAATCTTCCGCCATAGGATCGCTCCTCGTCAAGGCGACCGGCCGACACGGCCCGGGGGGACTAGAACAGGGCGGTCACGGGGTCGGCTGACCGTCATGCGGTGCCAAGCTTATGATTATCCGGCGATAAGGCAAGGCCGTCGATTGATACCCGACCGTCGTGCGCCCTGCAGAACCGCCGGGCACGGTGAGACCGGCCTGATCACCCGCCTCACGGCCCGGCCCGACCACGAAGCAGCAGCCGGCTGATCGCGGGCAGCACGAACAAGGTCAGCAACGTCGAGGTGATCAACCCGCCGATCACCACGATCGCAAGCGGCTTCTGCACCTCAGCGCCGGTGCCGGTCGCGAGCGCCATCGGCACGAAGCCGATCGCGGGAACGATTCCCGTCATCAGTACCGCGCGAACACGCTCAATGACGCCCTCGCCGATCGCCGCATCGACCGTCTTTCCTTCGCCGATCCGCTGGTTGATGCTCGACATCACGACCAGACCGTTCAGCACCGTCACGCCCGAAAGCACGATGAAGCCGACCGCGGCCGAGACCGAGAAAGGCAATCCCGTGAGCAGCAACGAAAAGACCCCGCCTGCAAGCGCCAGGGGGATCGCGGAATAGACCGCAACCGCCTGCCGCACACCGCCGAGCGCCATATAGAGGATGCCGAAGATGGCGGCGAAGATGATCGGGATGACGATCGAGAGCCGGGCGGAGGCCGCCTGAAGATTCTCGAACTGCCCGCCCCATTCGATGAAGCTTCCCGTCGGGAGCTTCACCTGTGCGTTCACCTTCTCCTGCGCCTCGGCAACGAACGAGCCGAGATCGTTACCGCGCACGTTCGCCTGAACGACGACACGCCGCTTGCCATTCTCGCGGCTGACCTGATTCAATCCTTCGGAGAAGCCGAACTTCGCAAGCTCGCCCAGCGGGACCGAGGCCCGCGCCCCGCCCTCGCCCGGCAGAAGCACGGGAAGCGCCGCCACCGCGTCGAGATCGTCGCGCGTCCCCGCGTCGAGCCTGACGACAATATCGTATCGCCGGTCGCCCTCGAAAACGACGCCCGCCTCGCGTCCGCCCAGCGCGGCCGCGACCGTATCGCTGACGTCCCGAAGCGTAAGGCCGTAGCGGGCAATTGCATCGCGATCGAACCGGACATCGAGCACCGGAAAACCCGCCGTCTGTTCGACCTTGACGTCGGCGGCGCCGGGGACGCTATTCAGGATCCCGGCCACCTGCTGCGCCACCCGGCCCATCTCGTCGAGATCGTCGCCATAGATCTTGATCGCGATGTCGCCGCGCACGCCGGCGATCAACTCGTTGAAACGAAGCTGGATCGGCTGGCTGATCTCGAAGGCATTGCCGACGAGCGGTTCGAGCCTCTTTTCGACGCGCTCGATCACATCATCCTTGTTGCGGACACCATCAGGCCAGTCGCCGCGCGGCTTCAGGATGATGAAGGTATCCGACGCGTTGGGCGGCATCGGATCGCTGGCGACCTCCGCCGTGCCGGTCTTCGAATAGATGAAGGCCACTTCGGGAAGCGTGGCGACGGCCTTTTCGACCTGCAATTGCATCGCCTGCGACTTGTTCAGCGACGTCGAAGGAATGCGAAGCGCCTGCATCGCAAGATTGCCTTCGCCGAGCACCGGGATGAACTCGCTGCCGAGTAACCCGAACACCATGATCGCCGCGGCAAAGGTGCCGCCGCCCGCACCGATCCACGGCCACGGACGTTCGATCACGCGTTTGAGGACCGGCTCATACCGGGTCTTCACCCAAGCGATCGCCCGCACTTCCTTTTCGGCAACTTCGCCGCGAACGAGCAGCGCGACCATTGCCGGGACGAAGGTCAGCGACGCCACGAACGCACCCGCGAGCGCGAGCAGCACGGTGATCGCCATCGGCGAGAAGGTCTTGCCCTCGACACCCGTGAAGGTGAGCAGCGGAACGAATACGAGGAAGATGATCGCCTGTCCGTAGATCGTCGGCTTCACCATTTCGCGCGACGCCTCGAACACCTCGTGCAATCGCTCGTCCGTCGACAGGAGCCGCCCTTCGCGATGCTGCCGCCCGGCAAGCCGCCTCAGGCAGTTCTCGATAATGATGATCGAGCCGTCGACGATCAGCCCGAAATCGAGCGCGCCGAGGCTCATGAGATTGCCCGACGTCCCGGTGATATTCATCCCCGTTCCCATGACGAGAAACGAGATCGGGATGACCAGCGTCGCGATGATAGCAGCGCGGATATTCCCGAGCAGCCAGAACAGCACCGCCGCGACGAGAAGTGCGCCCTCGGCCAGATTCTTCTCGACCGTGCCGATCGTCGCATCGACAAGCTGCGAACGATCAAGCACCGGTTTGACGACGATCCCCGGCGGCATCGACTTTGCAACCTCCTTCAGTCGTTCGGCGGCGTCCGATGCGACGATCCGGCTGTTGCCGTTCGCAAGCATCAGCACGGTGCCGACCACAAGCTCCTTGCCGTTTTCGGAGGCCGAGCCAGTCCTGAGTTCGCCGCCGATCTCGACCGCCGCAACATCGCGCACCAGGACGGGCACGCCGCCACGGCTCGCCACGGTCGCGCGGCCGATCTCGTCGAGCGACCGGATCCGGCCATCGGCCCGAACCAGAAAGGCTTCGCCGCCGCGTTCGACGAAATTCGCGCCGACCGAAATATTGGCGCCTTCGAGGGCCTCGGCGAGTTCGGAAAAGGAAATCCCGTAGCTCGCGAGCTTCGCGGCTTCGGGCTGGACAACGAACTGCTTTTCATAGCCGCCGATCGAATCGATCCCGGCCACGCCCGGGACCGACCGCATCTGCGGGCGGATCACCCAGTCCTGCACGCTACGAAGATAGCCGAGTTTCGCGACCTCGCCCGCCAGCAGCTCGCCGGTCGGGGTGAGATAAGACCCGTCCGGCTGGAAGCCGGGCTTGCCCGCAATCTTCGGATTGTCCTTGGTCGCGGTCGGCGCAAAATCGACCGTGTACATCAGCACTTCGCCAAGGCCTGTCGAGACGGGGCCCATCTGCGGCTCGGCGCCGTCGGGCAAGGTGCCCTTGGCTTGCGCCAACCGCTCGGCGACCTGCTGCCTCGCGAAGTAAAGGTCGGTGCGATCCTCGAAGATCACCGTGACCTGACTGAAGCCGTTGCGCGAAATCGAGCGCGAACTCTGAATGCCGGGAATGCCCGCCATTGCGGTCTCGATCGGAAAGGTGACGAGCCGTTCGATATCGAGCGGCCCGAGGTTCGGCTCGACGGTGTTGATCTGGACCTGCTTGTTGGTGATGTCGGGCACCGCGTCGATCGGCAGCTTCAGGAGCTGCGTCAGGCCGTAGGCGGCGGCGATCAGGGTGAGGAGAACCACACCCCAGCGAAAGCGTATCGACGCATCGAGAAGTTTTTCGATCATCTCAATGCTCCGCCTCGCCCTTGCCGAGTTCGGCCTTGAGAAGGAAAGCGCCTCTGGTTGCAACGACCGCGCCCGGCTTCACGCCATCGACGATCTCGATGCGTCCGCCGCCGCGCTTGCCGGTAACGACAGTCGTCGTCTGGAAGCCCTTCGCGGTCTTCACGAACACGACCTCGCGGCCTTCGACCGTCTGCACCGCCTCTTCGGGCAGCGCGATGAGCGGCGAGCCTGCCGCGCCCGCCGGCGTGATGCGCGCGCGCAGACCCTGTCCCGGGGTCAGGCCGCCAACGCCATCGGGGATCAGCACAATTGTCGCCGCCTTGCTGTCGGGGTCAAGACTCGGGGTCACCGATCGCACCGTCGCGTTCACCGTTTCACCGCCGGCAAGTTCGATCACGGCGGTGTCGCCCGGCCTGATCCGCCGCGCATCGGCAGCGAGCACCGAGGCATTGACCTGGATGCGGCCCGGATCGGAGACGCGGAACAATTCGGTGCCGGCGAGCACGTAAGAACCGAGCTTGGCATCCGCCTTCGTCACCCGCCCCGTGATCAGGCTCGTCACGGCAAGCGTCCGGCCATCGCCCGACACTTTCGCGGCGGCGGCCGCGGACTGCGACCGCCGCGCCTCGGCTTCGGCCTCGGCAAGCGCCGCCGCGGCGGCTTCCAGATCCTGCTTCGCAGTTATGCGCGCGTCGAACAGCCGCTTCTCGCGGGCATAGGTCGAACGCGCGAGCGCCAGCCGCGCGGATGCCGAACTGCGCTCTGATGCGATGGCGGCCGCATCGCGGCTGTCCATCACGGCTACCGTCTCACCGACGCGCACGAAGTCGCCAAGCCGGTGGTTGATCCGCGTGATCGCGCCATCCGCGCGCGCGGTCAGCACCGCCTCGCCGTCGGGCGTCGATGCAACGATGCCTTGCGCCAATATCTCGGAACCGAGGCCCCCGGCCGCGACCGTCTCGGTAACGATACCCGCGCCCTTGCCACGCGCCTCGTCCATCAGGATCTGGCCTTCGACGTGGCCCTCTCCTTCTTCCTCTGGCGATGCAGCAGCAGGGGCCACTTCGCCCGGCGCCGTCGCGCGCCCGATCAGAATTCCTCCGCCGCCGGTTATCAACGCTCCGACCGCCACCGCGGCAATCAGGCGGTTCCTGTTCTTCAGGTTCAACATGGATTATCCCCTATTGCGCGTTCGCGCGGCCCAGCGCGGCAAGCGCACGGGCGCGGTCGAATTGCGCTTCGATGAGTTTGAGATTGGCGCCGGTCTGCGCCTCTTGGGCATCGATCAGTTCGATGAGCGTGAACTTGCCTTGCTGGTATCCGATCTCGGCGACCCGCGCGGCTTCGTTCGCCTGGAACAGGCCGGCGCCCGACAGCGCCGTCAGCCGCTCGTTCGCGGCCGCCAGCAACAGTTCCGCCTCGCGCCGCGAATAGCGGGTATCGAGCCGGCTCTGCGCCAGCCGCGCCTCGGCGGCATCGCCTTCGGCGCTCGCGGCATGGATGTTGCCGCGGTTCCGGTTGAAGACCGGCAGCGGGATGGACAGGCTGACGAGGAAGGCGGTGTCGTTGCTCTCGCGAAAACGCCGCACCCCGCCCGACGCCGTGACGTCGGGGACGCCCTCGGCCTGCGCCAGACGAACACGTGCCGATGCGGCATCGCGTTCGGCCGCCGCCAGACGCTCATCCAGGCTCTGCGCGTCGGCGGGCAAAGCGGGCGGCATCGGCATATCCCCGATCTCCGCCGACAGCTCGCCATCATCGCTCCCGATCAGGAGCGCGAGGCGCTGCCGGGCGTTGAGAAGTTCGGACATCGTCCGCAACGCCTCCGCTCTCGCCTCTGCAAGCAGCGCATCGGCGCGCAGCTTGGTCAGCGGCGGGTCGCGCCCCACATCGACGAGCGTCTCCGCGATGCGGGCAAGTTCGACCGCCCGCGCCAGACCCTTGCGCGCAAGGTCCGCCCGTTCCTCCGCCGCGCGCAGCCCGGCGTGCGCGACGACGATGTCATAGGCGAGATCGGCTTCGGCGCGCCGGAGTGCAATCCGCGCATAGTCGCGCTCGGCGGCGGCAACCTCCTTGCGCGCGCGCCGCTTGCCGCCAAGCTCGAATGGCTGCGCCACGGATACGGTCGTTTCGGTGGACCGGAACGTGCGATACGGACCGGTGCCGCTGAAATTCTCGACCTCGACCGAGACTTCCGGATTCGGACGCACGCCCGCCTGAACGGCGCGCCCTTCCGCCGCCTTCAGCTCGGCTTTGGCCGTCGCTATTCGAGGAGACATTTCCTGTCCGCGCGCCAGCGCGTCGGACAGCGAGACGGGTTCGGCGAACGCCGGGCCACCTGCCATGGCCAGCATCCCTGCGAACAGCAGGGTGCCCAAGGATTTAGACATAGATACTCCTGATCAGTGCGTGACAACGCGGGCGAATGCCCGCGTGAAGCAGTGATCAGGCGGAAGGAGGCTGGGTCGGGGGAGCGGCCGCGTAAGACGCGAGTACGGTCGCGGACCGGCCAAAGAACAGGCCTTTCGACACAAGCATGTCCGCAGCCGGAGAGCGGCCATTCAGCTCGGTGCAGGCCGAGCAGTGATGATGATCGATATGCAGCGGAGGTGCATTGTCCGGAGACTGCCCGTCCGCATCCGCCGCGGTCGCGAGCACATCGCAGCCGGCATCGACGATTTCCATCGCATGTCCCGCTTCCGCGCCCGCCATGGCCGGAGCCACGACGCTGCCGAACAGCAGCGAAATCGTGAGAACAAGGCGGGCAAGGAAAGCCAACATCGCTGGCCGCCTATCATGGACATGGCGACGCCGCAATCCGGCGGAGCTCGAGGCCCGTTCGCGTCGGTGGCCGGTCAACCTCTTCCCCTGAAAATCCACGTCGAGTCGGCAGGTCTTATGCAGCCTGTAGCTGCTACAGGGTCAAGACGGGACGTCGCCCCGCCCCACACCAAAGACAAACCGCATGGCGCGGGCGGCCCCCGGCAAAATCTATGGAAAATGACGCATGAACTGGACGGGTTCCTGATCAACGAATGTCAGCAAAGCTTCATCGCTCTTGCACCAGAGATGTCCATTTGCGCCATCCGAGAGCTTTCCAAAATCTTCGTTCGAGACGATCAGGATCGGGATAGCCGCGCCGTAAAGATAGTCGGCGACCAGCGTACCGATGGTGAGGATCGGATCGCTTCGAGTCGTAATAATTCCCGCGGGTGCCATCCCGGCTCGCGCCAGTTCGACGAGAGCACTCGAAGAAGAGGAGGAGCCCCGACTTCCCGGCATGGCAAGCAACCGATCGGCCACTACCGCGCCCCGCTGGGGGTGCGAGGCGTCCACGATGTGTCCGGTTTGCAGGTCGACCCCGCCCCACAGGCTCAACGGCTCCGTGAGCTTCAACAAGGTCCCGCTTGCCATTCCCTCGATCAGGGCGTGCCCGCGCATCAGCATTGTGCCATCACCACGCCCGTTTCGGCCGATCGGATGCAACGCTCAAGCGTCATCAGCGCGACGCGCCGCCCGAGATTGCCGGGGCCGTAATGGGCATATTTCCCCGACGTCGTTACGATCAGCCCCGACGTCTCGCGCACGACGGGTGCGAGATAGGTGCAGGTGTCGACGACGATGTTGACGCCGAATGCACGCAAGGCGTCGAACGCCGGATCGGCCGTGACGGCGGCCGCAATCTCGCGCGAGGTCGATACATAAATCTCCGTCTCCGGCGAACGGCGGCGCCTCTCGACAGCGCGATTGAGCTGCATGAATTCGGGGATCGAATAATGCGGCGTGCCAAGACAGACCGCCGCGACGGCCTCGCCCTCGGCCGCGCGGCACAACGATGCGATCGCCGCCACCAGCTCGGTGGGTGCTATAACCTCGATCTTCACACCCTCGGTCGGCATGTCCGCGGCCTCCGGCGTCACGCCTTCGGCATGGAACAGCGCGAGCGCGCCCGACGAGGCGCCCGTCGCCCCGAGCGCTTTCAGCTCGTCCTCGTTCGCATCGCGTGGCAACCCGCGCAAATAGGGGACGATGCCCGGAGCTCGGCGGCCGACGACATAGCCGACCGCGGCGAAATAGAGATCGCGCGGCAGACCGGTCGCATCGAGCGAGGGCAATTCGAACAGGATCGCCGGTCGCCGCGCTTCGTCGCGGTGAAGGCCCGCAAGCGGCACGCGCCCGGTCAATGCCGCGCAAAGATCGGTAAAATCGCCGTAACGGTCGGTCCGTGCACCGAGCACCGAATTGATGAAAACGATCGCATTGGACTCGGCCCAGGCGACATGCTCGCCGCGCTGCGGACGCGCCATCCGCTGATAGGGCGCGCAGGTCAGCGTCGGCAGGCATCCGAGCTGCTCGTGCAGACGGGTCAGCGCCTGCTGCTGCGCGATGACCTCCGGCGGTCCGCAATGCCAGCCGGGATGGGTGACATCGACCGCCGCGACATTGAGCGTCGTCGGAACGCGGACCTTTCCGCCCAGATCGACAAAGTGCTGCGCGAAATCGATACTCGACGGTCCATGATACAGGCATCCATCGATATGCGCGGATTCGATGTCGATGAAGCTATCGGCGCCGCATGCCGTACCGTAGCGGACGAGAAGCGCCATGGCGCGCGCGGCAGCAGCGCCGTACTCGCCCGCCAGCAGCGCATGGTCGATCGGTTCGAGCTTCACGGCGCCGCATCCCCCACGACGAGTTCGGCCGCCGTCATATCCTCTATCGCGGTGCCCACCGATTTGAACAATGTGATCGCCTGATCGTCGTCGCCGCGGCCCGGATGCGAACCGGAACAAAGCGCCGCCAAGTCGGCTTCGATCGCATCCGCCCGGATCGCACCAGCAGCGATCGCCTGCTGCAAATCCCCCGCCTCTTCCATCGCGCCTTCATGCGTGTCGACGAAAACGCGCGCACGGGCGAAGCTCTCGGCATCGGCCTCGCACATATCGGGGCGGAAGGCGCCGATCAGGTCGATGTGCATGCCGGGCCGCAGCGCCGCGCCCGCGATCAACGGTTCGGTCGCGAGCGTCGCAGCCGTCACGATATCCGCCGCCGCCAGCCCCGCCTCGATCGTCGCAATCGCCGCCGCCGGATATCCCAGCGCACGCGCAGCAGACGCCGCGGCTTCGGCCTTGTCCGCGTCGCGGCCCCAGACGAGAATGTTTTTCAACGCAAAAGCCGAGGCATAGGCTTCGATGATCGGCGCGTTGAGCGCGCCGGTGCCGATGGCCAGCAAGGTGGCCGACGCAGGCCGCGCAAGCCGCGATGCGGCAAGAACCGACGCTGCGGCCGTGCGGCGGCGGGTGAGCATAGCCCCATCGATCGCCGCAATGGGCCGGCCGGAGGCGCGATCGCTCAATATATAGGTCGACTGGATCGAGGGACGCGCGCGCGGATCGACCGTGACGATCTTTGTCCCGACCCGCTCGCGCCCCTTCCATGCCGGCATGACCAGCAACGACGCGCCGTCCATATCGGCGGCAAGCCGCGGCGGCGCATGATAGTCGCCGGAAGCGAAGGCGCGCTGCAACGCGGCGATCAGCGCGGGCATCGGTGTTGCCCGCGCGACCGCTTCGCCGTCGTACCAGGGGATTGTCGCCATCACTCCGGTCATGCGCCCGGGGTTCGGAGCTTCAACATCTCGCGCGTTTCGGCGGGCGTTGCGACCTCGTAGCCACCGACTGCATTGACGAGCGTATAGGCGCGCTCGACGAGCTGGCCATTGGTCGCCCAGACGCCGCGCGACATATAGAGATTATCCTCCAGCCCGACCCGGATATTACCGCCGAGCAGCAGCGTGTGCGCGAGCATCGGCATCTGTTCGCGCCCGATACCAAAGGCGCCCCAGATCGTACCGGGCGCCATCAGGCTCTTCTGATACAGGATCGTCTCGACCCCGTGCGGCGCCGCCCATTGCACGCCCAGCACCATCTGCATCATCGCCGGGCCATCGACCAGTCCTTCCTCGACCAGCTTGTTGCCGAACAAGATGTCGCCGGCGCCGAACACTTCGAGTTCAGGCTTCACCCCTGCCGCCTGGAACCGCTTTGCCATCGCGCGCAGCGTGTGGGTCGGGCTGAAATAGACATATTCGGTCGGCCCTTCGACCTGGTTGTTGGTGACGATGTCGAGCGTCGCAATCTCGGGCAGCAGTTCCTCGACATGCGCGACGCGTTCGTCGACGCCGACGACGTCGCTGCCCGGCAGCATATGCCCTTCACGCTCGGGATCAGGCAGGAAATAAGCGCCCATGCCGCACGTCAGGTTCAGCACGATGTCGGTACCCGTCTGGCGGACGCGGTCGACGACTTCCCGGAAATGTCCGCGGTCGCGGTTGCCCTCGCCCGTTTCGGGGTCGCGAACGTGGATATGGACGATGCTCGCGCCGGCCGAGGCCGCTTCGATACACGCGTCGGCGATCTGCTTCGGCGTGACCGGCATCGACGGATGCTTCTTGTTATACGGCGCGCCGCCGGTGACGGCGCAGGTCAGGATCGTCTTGTTGCTCATCGTCATTCTTCCCATTCCATATTGCCGCTCACGGCGATGATCTCTCCGGTGATCTTCTTGCCGGCGTCCGAGGTGATGAATTCGACCATGTCGGCGAACTCGGAGAGTTCGACCTTGCAGCGCAGCGACACATATTTGAGATAGTCATTCTCGATGTCGTCGAAGCTGCGCCCCGTCGCGTCGACGTTGCGCTGGACGATGAAACGGAAGCGGTCGTTGTTGATGATGCCGGGCAGGATCGCATTGACGCGAATGCCCGACGGCCCCAGTTCGCGCGCGCTGTTCTTCGTGAGCCCTTCGACCCCGGCTTTCGACGCGATGTAGGGC
This sequence comes from Sphingopyxis sp., assembly GCF_965279755.1. Taxonomy (GTDB): domain Bacteria; phylum Pseudomonadota; class Alphaproteobacteria; order Sphingomonadales; family Sphingomonadaceae; genus Sphingopyxis. Next base: position 51,884 of record NZ_OZ257261.1, read on the forward strand.
GCGCGAAACGGGATGCCGGTGCGCGTCGAACAGGTCGAGAAATTGACGATCGAGCCGCCGCCGTTCGCTTTCAGCATCGGAACCGCGCGTTTCATTGTATAGAACATGCCCGACAGGTTGACCCCGATCGTCTTGTCCCACTCATCCTCGTCGATATCCTCGATTGCCGCGCGCGGCCCTGCCATGCCGACGACATTCACCAATATGGTGAGATCGCCGACATGCGCGCGCACATCGGCAAACAAGGCATCGACCTCGGCCCGCGCGCCGACATCGGTGACACTGCCGCTCATTCCGGGATTCGCCGCCAGCGTCGCCGCAACCGCATCACCGCGCACGTCACAGATGTGCACCTTGGCGCCCTTTTGCAGAAATCGTTCCGCAATCGCGCGGCCGACGCTGTCGCCTGCCCCCGTAACCAATACTCGTTCCATGAAGCCTCCCTTGAGTTCAGTGTGTTTCGGCCGGCAGCATCAGCTGCCCGGCGATGGCGCGTTCACGGTCGGACAAGGGCGTCGCCTTGCGCGCGTCGAGATCGAAACGGACGGTGACGCCTTCCAGGATCGTGCAGGCGGCGGCATCGGAGCGCCGCGACAGGATCGTCCGGTGCCGCAACGATGTGCGCCCGATCGACAGGATGCCGCTCGAAAGGATCAGCAGGTCACCTGCGATCAGTTCGTGAAGATAGCGAATCTCGTGCGAGACATCGGCCCAGCCGGCGTTGCGGCCATCGGCCTGCCCCGCTGTCGGACCAAAAAAACCGAGCAAATGATAGACGGCATTGTCGAGCAGCGGCACCTGATGCTGCACCGACATGTGCCCCATCGCGTCGCAATGCCAGGGAAAGACGACTCCGCGGAACGTCTCGACGGGGGCATTTCCTGCTGATTCTACGATGATTTCCGGTTCCACGTCGGGCCTTTCCGTTGCCGATGGCATCGGACTAATCACCCGCGCTTGACTTGTCTACACAGATTATACACAATGTGTTCATCAGGTATTCGCACTCTCGTCACAATCCGTAAAAAGTGCAAAAGGGGACATTATGCGTAGCAAGTTGAAGACTGGATCCGGCCTTGGCGTTATCGCCGTTCTGCTGTGGGCGACCCCCGCCATTGCGCAGACGGCCGATGGGGCCGACGGCGCCGATGGCGGGAACGAGATCGTGGTGACCGCGCAAAAGCGCGAAGAGCGGCTCCAGGATGTTCCGATCTCGATCAGCTCGCTCGGGGGCAAAAAGCTCGATGCCCAGGCAAACGGCGGCGTCAGCGAAGCCTTGCGCTCGGTCGCCGGTGTCTCGATCACCAACTCGCCACAAGGCGGCGGGACGCAGCTCACGATCCGCGGTGTCGCCGCGAACGGCGCGACGCTCGCGGGATCGAGCACCTCGGCCTTCTACATCGACTCGGTTCCCTTCGGCCTCGTCAAATCCGCGATCCTGCCCGACACCAACGCCTATGACATGTCGCGGATCGAGGTGCTGCGCGGGCCGCAAGGCACGCTTTATGGCGCCAACGCGCTGAACGGCGTCGTTCGCGTCCTCACCAACGACGCCAATCTCGATCGCTTCGAACTCAAGACCCGCGCCGGCATCGCCGCGACCGAAGGCGGCGACCAGAGCTATCGCGGCGACCTGGCGGTCAATATCCCGCTCGTCGAGGGCAAGCTCGGCCTCCGCGTCGTCGGCGGTTTCGAAAGCGCCGGCGGCTGGATCGACCAGCCCGCACGCGGCGTCAACAACGCCAACGACAGCCGCTCGCGCAGCGTCCGCATCAAGCTCAACGGACAGCCAACCGACGACTTCAGCTTCGGGCTGTCGGCATGGATCTCGCGCATCGATCAGGATGCGCCCGCCTATGCCAATGATGACGGCAACCAGCTCACCACCGTGCCGCTGCCACAGAAGCTCGACTATGACGCGTTCAGCGCCAAACTCGGCTACGACTTCGGCGCGTTCGAAGTGTCGAGCGCCACCAGCTACCTCAAATTTTCAAACCTCAGCGAGCGCGACTATACCAATCTCGCCGCGAACCAGACGCTCCACACCGAAATCAGCTCGAAGGTCTTCACCGAAGAGCTACTGATCAATTCGACGGGCGACGGTGACTGGCGCTGGTCGGCCGGGGGCTTCTACCGCGACGCATCCGACCTTCTGAACCAGACCTTGTTCGTGCTTCCCGCGCCGATCAACTTCAAGGACAAGTCGCGCTCGTTCGCGGCCTTCGGCGAAGTCACGCGAAGCTTCATGGATGGCACGCTCGAAGTCACCGGCGGGCTGCGCTATTTCAAGGATCGCGTGACCCAGATCGAGCTCACGCCGACCACGGGCAACCCGGCACAGCCGCTCGCGCGCCGCACCGACACTTTCGATGCGGTGACCCCGCGCGCGGTGATCACCTGGCTGCCGAGCCGGCGGTTCACCGCCTATGCGTCCTATTCGCAGGGCTTCCGCAGCGGCTTCAACCAGAGCCCGACGATCATCCGCACCGCCCCCGGCATCCCGCCCGTCAAGGCCGACCGCCTGTCGAACTATGAAGTGGGCACCAAGGGCAGCCTGCTGGGCGGCGCCCTCACCTTCGATGCCGCACTTTATTATATCGACTGGAAGGATATTCAGCAGAATCTGAACGTCGATATCAACGGCGTCGTCTTCGCGGCATCGGTCAACGGACCGAAGGCCAGCGGCCTCGGCGCCGACCTTGGGCTGACGGCGCATCCGGTCGAAGGGCTCGACATCGGCGGCACCTTCAGCTGGAACGGCCTCGATCTGTCGGGTCCGATCATCACGCAGACTGCGAATGGTCCGGTCACCCTCTACAAAAAGGGCGACAGGCTCGCCTTCTCGCCCGAATATACGGCGAGCGGCTTCCTCGACTACCGCTTCCCGGTCGGAGGCGCCGGACTGAAGGGCATCGTGTCGGGATCGCTGACCTACCGCTCGAAAATCCCGGCGCGCCTGCTCGTCGCGGGCGCGGCGCGGAGCTTCATCAGCGATGCGCCCTTGCTCGCACGCGGCAGCATCGGGATTGAATCGCCCGACAAGTGGACCGCCACGCTTTACGCCGAAAATATCGGCGGCTGGGACGGCATCACCCAGCCCCCGACGGATATCAGCCAACAGTATCGCGTGCGTCCGCGCACCTTTGGCCTGCAGTTCGAATTCCGTTATTGAGTCGCTCATTGGGGGCCGGAGCAATCCGGCCCCCTGTTCAAAAGGTTTGCCCGTGCCCTCCCCGGATACCAATCGCCCGTTCCCCGCAGCCGAGCCGGTCGAAGCCCGGGTCCGCGATTATTTCGAGCGCCTCTATCGCCCCGGCGCCGCGCAATTTCATGGCATAGTCCATGTCTCGGCGAACCCGGCGAGCGGCGTCATCGCCTTCTCGGGTCCGATGATGCGCGCCGGCGGCGGATTTCCGGTCACCCGCATCGGTCTTCTCGCCCCCGACGGCGCGGTTACGCTTCTCGGCAGCGATGCCGCGAACGACAGCCAGCCGCAATGGTCGCCCGACGGCGCCCGCCTCGCCTTCCTGTCCGACCGCAACCATGGCGCGGGCAATTTTCAGCTGATGATCGCATCGGCCGCTGCGCCTGACGACGCCACCGCGCCCGCACCTGTCGCTGATGAAGCAATCGAGAGTTTCGTCTGGGGGGCGGATAGCCGCCATATCCTGCTCCAGAGTGCCGATGCAGGCGCCGATGCCGCCGGATCGGCGGCGACCGCGCGCATCGGTGACCGCGCCAGCGAACGCCCCTCGTGGATGCCGACCGTCGAAACCGGCAGCCACGACGGCCTGTGGCGTCACGCGCATATTCTCGACGTCGAAAGCGGCACCCTCGCGCGCATCGGCGCCGACGGCCAGAATGTCTGGGAGGCCGACTGGTGCGGCCCCGACGCGATCGTTGCGATCATCTCGGCCAGCCCGACCGAAGGCGGCTGGTATCAGACCGAAATCGCAATTGCCCCCGCTGCGGGCGGCGCCTTCGCACGCTTCGCCGCGCGTGAAGTCGAACTCGCGGGCGTGACGGCATCACCCGACGGCAAGACGATCGCGGTGATCGAAGGTCGCTTCCACCGCACCGTCCAGCTCGGCTCGCTCGTCCTTTATGATCGTGCGACGGGCGCGGCGCGGGAGCCCGCTATCGATGCGCAGGTCTCCGCGCTTACATGGCGCGACGCGAACCACCTCTTCTTCGCCGGCTTCGCCGCGCCCGGATCGGTTGCGGGGACATTAGACATCGCGAGCGATACCACCACCATCGAGTGGCGTGCTTCGGGCACTGCGGGTCGCAAGGTACCCTATGCGGTTCCAGAAGGGCATGATGCGGTCCTCGTCCCCGGCCATGCCTTCGACCGCTATCCCTATCTCGCACGCTCAACCCCGGCAGGCGAGCAGATGCTGCTCGACCTGACCCCGCCCGATCTGGCGCCGATCCAGGCGCGGATGAAACCCGCCGAGGCCGTGCGCTGGCAGGGCCGCGACGGGCTCGACATCCTCGGCTATCTCGCGATGCCCAAAGGGGTCGAGCGTCCGCCGCTGGTCGCCTTTATCCACGGCGGCCCCTCGCACCTGTTCCGCGACAGCTGGTCTTTCGACAACCCGCTCGCCGCGCTGCTCGTCAGCTCGGGCTATGCGGTGCTCTTCCCCAACCCGCGCGGCAGCTCGGGCCGCGGGCTCAACTTCGCATCGCGCGTCATCGACGACATGGCGGGCGAGGACGCACACGACATATTGGCGGGCATCGACCATGTCATCGCCAACCACCCCGTTGACGGCAGCCGGCTTTTCGTCACCGGAGGGAGTTACGGCGGCTTCATGACCACCTGGCTCGTCGGCCAGACGCCGCGCTTTCAGGCGGCGTGCGCGATCGCGCCGCTGACCGACATGCGCAGCCAGTATTTCACCGCGCACCATCCTGAATTCCTGGCGCTCTATTCGGGTGGCGATCCTTATGACGTGGGCGGCACCTTCGACCAGCGGAGCCCGCTGGCGCATGCAAACAAGGTGACGACGCCGACGCTGCTCATCGCAGGCGAAATGGACAAGACCACTCCGCCTGCGCAGGCGGTCCAGTTCCATCACGCGCTCGTCATCGGCAACGTGCCGACCGAACTCATTCTCTATCCCGAAGAGGGCCACGCCGCCGCGCGCTATGAAGCGCAGATCGATCAGGGAACGCGCGTGCTGCGCTGGTTCGCACAGTGGGAAGGCCGCAATGGCAGTCGCTAGTCCGGCCCCTGCCGCACAGGGCGGCGGCGCAGCGCATCTTTACACACCTGCACGCCGCTGGACCTTCCTCGCGATCCTGTTCCTCGTCGGCGCGTCGAGTTCGATCGACCGTGTGGTCATCTCGGTGCTGCTCGAACCGATCAAGCATGAATTTCAGGTCTCCGACACACAGCTCGGCCTGCTGAGCGGCCTTTCCTTCGCTTTGCTCTATTCGGCATTCGGGTTGCCGATCGCGCGCTTTGCCGATCGCGGCAATCGCAGGAAACTGATCGCCGTCGCAATCTCGGTCTGGAGCGTGATGACGGTGTTATGCGCCGCGGCCGCCAGTTTCTGGCAGCTCCTGCTGGCGCGTATCGGCGTGGGGGTCGGAGAGGCCGGCGCAACCCCGCCCGCCCAGTCGCTGATCGTCGATTATTTCCCCACCGCGCAGCGCGCCCGTGCCATCGGAATCTTCGCGACATCGGGAACCGTCGGTTATCTGATTGGCCTTTCTGCGGGGTCGCAACTCGTGGCCGCCTATGGCTGGCGTGTAACGCTCGTCGCTTTCGGTCTGCCCGGGCTGCTCATCGCTGCGCTTGTCTGGTGGATACTCGACGAACCGCGTCAGCGTGTCGACGCCACAGTGCCGCGCGGCGGTACCGAGGATTTCCGGACCTCGGTCGGGCGCCTCGCCGGAAAGCGGTCGTTCGTGCTGATGCTCGCGGGCTTCACTCTCTATCATTTCGCCGCTTACGGCTCGCTCGTCTTCGTCCCCTCCTATCTCGTGCGCGTCATCCAAAGCCCGATCGAGCAGGCCGGGCTCTATTATGGCGCCACCTCGGCGTTCGCGGTGCTGGTCGGAAGCCTCGCCGGCGGCGCGATCCAGGATGCGCTATCGCGGCGCGATCCGCGCTGGATCGTCCGTTTCCCGGCAATCGCATTCGGCCTCGCGGCCGTGCCCAATTGCGCGATGTTCCTGATCGACGACCTTCCCACCTTTCTGATCGTCAGCACGATCGGCGGCATCTTGCTCTACGCTGCCCTGCCCGCCGCCTTCGCCGCGATCCATGCCGTGTGCGGCAGCGCGCGCCGCGCGACCGCAATCGCGGTCGTGCTCTTCTTCGGCAACCTGCTCGGCTTCGGGCTTGGCCCGGTGATCACCGGCGCCCTCAGCGATCATTTCAGTACAATCCACGGCCCCGGCGGGCTGCGTTATGCGCTGATCATCGTGATGGCGCTGACGGTTCCGACCGCATTGTTCTTCTACCGTGCAAGCGGCAGGGTGGCCGAGGATCTGGAAGACTGAAGCTGGTGGTCGCGGCTCAGCCGCGGCCGTTCAGCGAGAAATCGGCGGTGCTCGCGCCCGCGACAAAGGTCTTCATCCGCTCGCGGAATTCATCCGAATGCTCATATACGAGCCGCTCGGCTTCGTCCGCGTCACCGCGGCGGATCGCATCGATCATCTGGTTGTGCTGATCGATAACATCCGAATAGCTGAGCAGCGCAGCGCCGTTCTGGCGAAAGGCGAGCAGCGACAGCCGCATCACCCCGCGCAGCATCTTCGAGCAGTCGGCGGCGAGGAACCTGTTCCCGCAGGCCTGATTGATCGCATCGTGAAAAGCCCAGTTCGCCTCGACGATCAGGCGCGGATCGCGCGTTTCGCTGGCGGCCGCGAACTCGCGGTTGCGCTGTTCGAGCAGGTCGAGATGATGCGGCTGACGGCGGAGCGCCGCCCAGCGCGTTGTCGCACGCTCATAAAGCTCAAGCGCCTCAAGTACCTGCGGAACCTGATCGAGATCGAGCGGCGCGACACGCGCGCCGCGGTTAGGCGCCAGCACGACGAGGCTGTCGGACGCGAGCCGGATCAACGCCTCACGGATCGGTGTGCGCGAAAAACCCAGCTCGCGGCTGAACTGGACTTCGTCAAGTTCGGTGTTCGGCGGCAGGTCGAGGTTCAGTATCTGCTCGCGCAGCAAGGCATAGACCTTCTGCCCCGAGGACTGGCGGGCAATCTCGTCGCCTATGTCAAGGGCTTCCACCGGTTCGGCGGCTTTGACGGATCTGGTTCGGGCTGCGCACATTGCCGATCTCTACTCCGCATGGGTCATGGCAATCAACCTCGACATGAACCGCGCGCCCGCTTCGATCTGCGCGACCTCGATATACTCGTCAGGCCGATGCGCCTGAACGATCGAGCCCGGACCGCAAATCACCGTCGACATACCCGCGGTCTGGAATTGTCCCGCCTCGGCACCATAGGACACCGCGCCCGCTGGCGTGGCGACTTCGCTCAACAACGCCGCAAGCCCTTCGGCCGTCCCCTTCTCCTCGCGGCGCAGCGGGGGCACCTCTGCGATCGCCCGCACCGTAATGCCGGTTTCTTCGCCTTCGGCCTTCAGCCGCATCCGCGCTGCCTCCACCGCCGCCCAGAAAGGCTCCAGCACGGCCTCGAGGTCCCGGTCGGGCACGGTGCGCAGGTCGAAGGTGAACCGGCATTCGCGCGCAAGAATATTCGCGGCCGTTCCGCCTTGAATCGTCCCCACGGTCAAGGTCGACCAAGGCGGCTCGAACCGCGCGTCGCGATGATCGGTGCGCTCGCTGTCTGCGATCCGCCCAAGCACACCCAATATCTCGATCGCGATCATGTTCGCCGACACGCCCTCGTGCACCAGGCTTGAATGCGCCTCGCGCCCCGTGACGACGACTTCGTAGAGGCGAATGCCCTTGTGGCTGTTGATAATCGCCATTTCGGTCGGCTCGCCGACGATCGCCGCGACCGGGCGATGCCCTTCGGCCACCAGCGCATCGATCAGGTCCGGCGCGCCGAGGCACCCGATCTCCTCGTCATAGGAAAAGGCAAGATGGACCGGTCGCGTCATCGTGCGCGGCGTAAGATAGGGCACCGCCGCGAGCGCGAGCGCGATGAAACTCTTCATGTCCGCGGTGCCGCGTCCGTAGAGCCGCCCTCCATCCTCGACGAGCGTGAAGGGATCGCGGCTCCACGGCTGGCCTTCCACGGGCACGACATCCGTATGCCCTGACAGCACGAGACCGCGTGCTTCCGCCGGGCCGATCGTCGCGAGCAAATTCGCCTTGCTGCCGTCGGCGTTGGCGATCCGCCGCGCGGCGACGCCATGCCCGGCCAGATAGTCTTCCACATAGTCGATCAATGCGAGGTTCGACCCGCTCGAAGTCGTATCGAATGCGATCAGGCGGGCCAGGATTTCGATCGCCGATGCGGCGAGCTCCGGGGCCAGATTATCGTCGCTCCGCGGCGCGCCGGTCATCCGATGCGCCCTTTTGCAGCGCGCTCCGCAGGCGGCGTGGAAGACCGGCGCGCGCATCGCGTCCGCGCGCGTCGTCCGAAACCCTCTTTCATGAAAAACCCCTGTTGCGTATGTCGATGACTAATTAATGTATACACATTGTATTATTATCGCCGGGGGTCAATAGGAATTGCGATGAAATACGGTCGACGTGCGGGATGATATGGATGTGAAATTTCGTGTAGCGCCGGGCGAGGCGGACGCGACCGACAAGGGCCCGGCAATTCGGGAGGCTCTTCATCTGGCGTTTGGTAATGGCCCGTCAGGCCTATTCGCGCACAAATGTGTCGCCACCAAGGTCCATGGTGGCAATTGCTCCATCCGGCGCGAAGGTGAACCCGACCGGGGTCTGGCCCAATATGCTCATCTGCCCGGGACTATCCCACCGCGCCTTGAACATATCGCTATGGTCATGGTTGAGCACGGCCGTTGCCTGCGGACGTGCGAGCTTGAGTTTGCCGTTGACCAGCGTAATCGCAATCCGACCGAGCAGAGCACTCGAATAGGTGCCGGCATAGCGATCGAGCGGCAGCCGCGTAGGCGCAATGGTCGCCAAAGCCGGCGCAGCCGCTGCCTTTTCACGCGCGATCCGGACCGCCTCGTCGGCCTCCCGCTTCATGACGGCGCTATGATTGACCACAGGACCACCCAGAAAGGCATCCAGCACGCGCAGTTCGACGGCCGTGGCCAGCTTCGTGCGCAAGCCGTTGGTCAGCACGACCACGCCGAGCCTCCTTTCGGGTAGCATCGCGACCATGCTCTGCATCCCGTCGATCGCCCCACTATGCCGGACGACCTTTTGTCCGCGATACTCCTGCACGCCCCAGCCGAGCCCATATTCATTGAACTTGAAGGTTGCGTCCGCTCCTCCGCCCGTGATGATCTGACCGCTATGCATTTCCGCCAGCGTCGCGGGCGCGATCAGCTGCGCGCCCTCGAAACGGCCGCCGCCCAGTTGCAGGCGCACCCACTGCGCCATGTCGCGCGCGCTGGAATTGATCACACCTGCGCCGCCGACATTGTCGATCATGCGATATTCGACCGGTATCACCTTGCCGTCGAGCAGCGCATGCGGGGTTGCGACATTGGCCAGCCCCTTGAGGGCCGTGATGCTGGTGCTGGTGCGGCGCATGCCAAGCGGCCCGAAGATGCGATCGGCGATGAAGCGGTCAAAGCTGATACCGGTCACCGCGGGGACGATTTCGCCCGCGACGATGAACATCTCGTTCTGATATTGATATTGGTTGCGGAAACCGAGCGTTGCGGTCTGGAAGCGCAGCCGCCGGATGATTTCCTGCCGGTCGAACCCCGATCCGTACCAGAGCCCCCCGTTGGTGACGACCCCGGTGCGGTGCGACAGCAGGTCGCGCACGGTCACATGGCGGGTGACATAGGGGTCGTGCAGCTCGAACGACGGCATATAGTCATGCACCGCGCCATCCCAGCCGATCTTCTTTTCGTCGACCAGCATGCCGAGCGCCGCCGCCGTAAAGGCCTTGGTCGCCGACCCGATCGCAAAGACGGTATCGGCGTCGACCTTGCCGGGCTTGCCGCTCTCGCGCACGCCGAACCCTCTGGAATATATAATCCGGTCGTCCTTGACGATCGCGATCGACAGACCCGGCACCTGCCACGTCTGCCGAGCGTCCTCGATATATTCGTCAAGTCCTGCGAGAGCTTCTGCCGTCGTGGGCGATGTGACGGACGGCGGAATCGGCGTCTCCGCCGCGGCCGGAGCGGAGGCCGGGCCGGCGAGCACGGCAAAACTTGCCGCGGACAGGACGAGATGTCTCAATCGCCTATTCGAGATCATGATGCATGCCCTTCCCAGAAAGCAGAAATTTCCAATTTGAAAATATTTTCATATCTGGACATAATTGCCCGGAGTGAAAATTGTCAACGGCCTACCATCCTTCATTGCGGGATCAGAGCCGGCGCACCGAAAAGCGTTTGGTTGTCCGGCAGTTGACGAGATCAGGTTGGTAGAAGCCTGATCGGCAGGCGGCTTGCGGCTGCAAACAGCCGTTTGCGGACTGGCCGCCTTGGGGGTGGCCACTGGCGATATCGGACATCAGCTATGTTACAGAGCCAAGGACGTGGACGGACGATCTCGGCCGTCCGTTGACGCAGCCTGAGCACCCGAAAACAAGCGTTCGATTGTGGACCGAAAGGCGCCTGTGCGATTCAATGTCGCCATGGTCAAAGGCGAGATCATAATCCACGACGCCACCTTGGCCGACGCTGGGGAGATCGCCGCAATTCACTGCGCAAATTCGGTCGAAATGTCACCGGTGCGACGCCAGCGGCAATAACCACGCCGCCGCGTCAGGCTTGGCAAGGTCGATCATTCGCGTCGGGGATTTCCCGTGCCGCTTGTCCCACCGTTTCTCCATCAGGAAAAACCAACTGCCTTCCAAAAGCTTGGCTTTCTCCGGAGGCTCTCGGAAGCTTGGGGGTGACCCCCTTGGTGGACAGGGCTGGATTCGAACCAGCGTACGACAACGTCGGGCAGATTTACAGTCTGCTGCCTTTAACCACTCGGCCACCTGTCCATTGGGGCCCGCTTTGGGAAGTGGCCCAATGGCGAAACGAGGCTTGCCTGTCAATGGCAGTCATGGGAAAGGCGCGCGCATGAAACAATTTTCCCGTCACCGCCGCCCGCAGGCGTCCGGCCCACGCGGCCAGGCCATCCGTTTCTGGGGCCGTCACGCCGTTTTCGCCGCGCTCGCGAACCCCGAACGCACCGTGAAACGCATCTGGGGCACCCGCGAAGCCCTGGGTCAGCTCGACCTGCCGCCGGTGATTCCCATCACCTATGCCGACGTCGCCGACCTTGCGCGCCTCGTCGCGCGCGATGCGCCGCATCAGGGTCTCGTCATCGAAGTTGATCCGCTCGAGGAAATCTATCTCGGCGACCTGCTGCAGCAGGAAGTCGATGCCGAGAGCCGGCGCCCGCTCGTCATCCTCGATCAGGTCACCGACCCGCACAATATCGGCGCGGTGCTGCGTTCGGCCGCGGCGTTCGATGCCGCCGCGATCATCACGCAGGATCGACACAGCCCGCCCGAAAGCGGCGTCATCGCGCGTTCGGCCTCGGGCGCGCTCGAAACCGTGCCATGGATACGCGTCGTCAACCTGTCGCGCGCGCTGGAGGAAATCGCCGAGGCGCAATATTGGCGCATCGGCCTGATGGGCGACACCGAAACGACGCTGGGCGAGATACTCGACGGCGGTAAGGTCGCGTTGGTGCTCGGTTCGGAAGGCGACGGCATGCGCCACAATGTCATGGAACATTGCGACGTGCTGGCGAAACTCCCCATCTCGCCGCGGATGGAGAGTCTCAACATCTCGAACGCTGCCGCGGTCGCGCTCTACGCGGTCGCGACGGCAGGATCATAACGCATCGTCATTGCGAGCGAAGCGAAGCAATCTCCAGCTATCGACCACATCTGAGTCGATAGCTGGGGATTGCTTCGTCGCTAAGCTCCTCGCAATGACGAGCGTTTTTCGGAAATCAATCTTCCGCGGCGATCCGGACGCGAAGGCCGTCGAGCGCGTCGCTGAACGGAATCTGGCACGACAGGCGCGAACTGTCGTCGCGATCGGTCGTCGAATCGAGCAGGTCGTTCTCGTCCTCGCTCATCGCGGGCATCGCGCTCTTGTCACCACCCTCGATATGGACGTGGCACGTCGCGCACGAGCAGCAGCCGCCGCACAGTGCGAGCAGCTCGTCGAAGCCCGCATCGCGGATATTCTCCATCACGGTCAGGCTGGTGTCGCCCTCGATCTCATGCTCGGTCCCGTCACGCGTCACCACAATCAGCTTGGCCATGCTCGTCCCTCATAGGTTCTTTGTTGCAGGCGCTATGTCGTGCGTTGCGCGGCAAATCAAGCGTTGCTAATGACTACTGAAAGAACAAATGGAGAATATGCGATGGGCCTGAGCCAGGATCAGCTGAACGCGGGGATCGACGCACTGGCGGCGCGCGACGCGAACTTCGCGCGGGCGCTCGGTAATGCGGGCTATCCCGAACCGCGCATCCGCGAACCCGGCTATACCACCCTGCTCCGCACGATCGTCGGCCAACAGGTCAGCGTCGCCGCCGCGAATTCGATCTGGAACAAGCTGGAGGCCGGCTTCGGCGAAGGATGCCCGGCTGAGGTGATGGCCGCCGCGGAATTCGACGCGCTGCGCGCCTGCGGCCTCTCGGCCCAGAAACAGGGCTATGCGAAGAGCCTCGCGCAGCTCGTCATCGACGGTGAGCTGAAATTCGACGCCCTGCCCGCCGACGATGAGGAGGCGATCGCGCTGCTCACCAAGGTCAAGGGCATCGGCCGCTGGTCGGCCGAAATCTACCTGCTCTTTGCCGAGGGGCGCCCCGACATCTGGCCCGCCGGCGATCTCGCGGTGCAGGAAGCCGTCGGCCGCATCCTCCAGCTCGAAGCGCGCCCGAGCGAGAAAGCCGTTCGCACGCTCGCCGAACCCTGGCGCCCGCACCGCGGCGCCGCCGCGATCTTCAGCTGGCACTGCTACAATATGGATGTGATCTGATAAGGCGGCCGCGAAACACCGAACGGAGATTCGCATGACCAGCACCCGCGATATCGTCACCGCCTATTATGCCGCTTTCAATGCGGGGGACACCGATGCGATGCTGGCGTTCGTCGCCGACGATATGCGTCATGACGTCAACCAGGGCGAGCCCCGCCAAGGCAAGGCGCTGTTCGCCGAATTCAACGCGCATATGACGCGCTGCTACCGCGAGCAGCTCACCGACATGGTGATCTTTGCCGAGGGTGACCGGGCGGCGGCGGAGTTCATCGTGAGCGGCACCTATCTCGCCACCGACGACGGCCTGCCCGAGGCGAACGGCCAGACCTATCGCCTTCCCGGCGGCGCCTTCCTGTCGGTGAACGCCGACGGCCTGATCGACCGCGTCACGACCTATTACAATCTGCAGGACTGGCTGAAGCAGGTCGGCGCGTGACGATCCAGATCGCGCCGGTCACAGGCGCGGGGCTGGCCGAGGCGCTTCCCGCTCTCGCCCGCCTGCGCATTATGGTCTTCCGCGACTTTCCCTATCTCTACGACGGCGACGAGGCCTATGAGTCCGCCTATCTCGCCGGCTTCGCCGCTTCGGAAGGTGCCGTCATAGTCGTCGCGCGCGACGGAGCCGGGATCGTCGGCGCCGCTACTGCCGCGCCGCTGGCGGCGCAGGACGCGGCATGGCAGCAACCCCTCGTTGCCGCGGGATTCGACCTCGCGCGCACCTTCTATTTCGGCGAATCGGTGCTGCTGGACGGCTATCGCGGCCAAGGCATCGGCCACGGCTTCTTCGACCACCGCGAAGCACAGGCCCGCGCGCACGGCGCCTCGCACGCCGCCTTCTGCAGCGTCATTCGTCCTGAGGACCACCCCGCCCGCCCGGAAGGCTACCGCCCGCTCGACGCCTTCTGGCGCGGCCGCGGCTATGCCCCGCTGGCCGGCGTGACCGCCACATTCGACTGGAAAACGGTCGAGAGTGCCGAAGAAGAACCCCACCAACTGCAATATTGGACCCGCGGGCTTTGATCTTAGGCAATGGCCTAACCACGGATGACCGCTAACGACCGGTTGCGGACATAATAGTCTATAGCCATGATCATGGCATGGGAAAGAGCTTAAAAATCTTTGGTGGCATAGCGCTGCTCATACTCGGATTGCTTGTGGTGTTGCTAGTCCTTAGCCGGGGACGTGACGGTGGTGCGTCTGATTTACCCCGGAAATGTGCACCCTCATTTGGTCTCACTGAAGCAGAGCAGAACTTTTCCACAACGAGCGCTAGTTACCGCGCGGCGGTGAAGGCGTTACATAGCCTACGTCAGAATATGAAAGTTGATATTGGGGATATTGCTGATTTCTGCGGGTACAAAGTTGAGAACTCTAGAACCTGCTATCGATTCATAGATGTGGATCATGGGTTGGGGCATCGGGTTTGCATTCGGGAAACCGACGGCAAATTTTCCGCGTACGAGCTCGAAATATAGAAGTCGCACGCATGGCATCCATGCCCGCTTTCCACCCCATTTGCGTCGTCGGCCGCCGATCTGGACGCGATGGCAGGTAACGACCGTTTGCGGACGTCAGGGCATTGCGCTCTTTTGTGCGTGTGACCGTCGTTTCAACTCGGGGGTTATGAGAGTCAACACCCCAAGGCCCATGGTCCAATAAATGTAGCTGTTCAGTCCTTCATAGCCATCTAGGCGCAAAAGCAGCAGAGTGGCGAAGCTACCGAGCAAGAAAAGTCGCATATGTTCAAGAAACTCAACAAGTTTCGTCACGGCTTGCTCCATTTGCGAATAGCCCCATTCGCATATCACAATCTCAATGCGAGGTGAAGCAGACGAACCGCTCTCCACCCCGAAACGGCCCGTCGTCCGGCGCTCCAAAACACAGCCAATAAAAAAGGCCGGGTGGATCGCTCCACCCGGCCTTTCAATCTCTTGCGAGGCGAAGCTCTTACTTCTTCGCAGCCGCTTTCTTGGCCGGAGCCTTCTTCGCAGCAGCGGGCTTTTCCTCCGCTTCGGCCTTCGGCGCCGCGGCCTTCTTCGCCGCCGGCTTCTTGGCGGGAGCTTCCTCGGCCTTGGCTTCTTCCTTCACCGCGTCCTTCTTGGCGGCCGGCTTCTTCGCGGCGGCCTTCTTGGCGGGCTTGTGGTCGTGGTCATGGTCGTGGCCGCAGCCCGGGCCATGGACATGATCGTCGTCGGCTTCGATCGCGGCTTCGATTTCTTCGCGCGTCACTTCGCGGTCGGTGATCTCGGCCTTCTCGAACAGGAAGTCGACGACCTTGTCCTCATACAGCGGGGCGCGGAGCTGCGCGGCGGCGAGTGCATCCTGCTGGACATATTCCATGAAGCGCTGGCGGTCTTCAGGGCGATACTGCTGCGCGGCCTGCATGATCAGGCGCTGCATTTCCTGGTTCGACACCTGCACGCCGTGCGCCTGGCCGATTTCCGAGAGGAGCAGGCCCAGACGGACGCGGCGCACCGCGATCGCATGATATTCGTCGCGATCCTTTTCGAGTTCGGCCTTCGCAGCCTCGACGTCGGCTTCGTGCGACGCTTCATGCTCGAGCTGCTGCCAGATCTGGCCGAATTCGGCCTCGACCATCGTCGGCGGCACGTCGAAGTCGTGCGCCGCGGCGAGCTGGTCGAGCAGCTTGCGCTTCATATAGGTGCGGGTCAGGCCGTTCAGTTCCTGCTCGACCTGATCCTTCATCAGCTCTTTCAGCTTGTCGAGGTTTTCGAGGCCCAGCGACTTGGCGAATTCGTCGTCGATCTTCGACGCGGCGGGAACCTTCACTTCCTTCACGGTGATCGCGAATTCGGCGGGCTGGCCCTTGAGCGTCTCGACCGGATATTCTTCCGGGAAGGTCACCTTGATCGTCTTTTCGTCGCCGACCTTGGTGCCGACCAGCTGGTCTTCAAAGCCCGGGATCAGCTGACCCGAACCGATTTCGACCGCCATGTCCTCGCCCGTGCCGCCGTCAAAGGCGACGCCGTCGACGCTACCGGCGAAGTCGATGATGACCTGATCGCCCTGGGCGGCCTTCTTCGTCTTCGGCGCGTCCTCGAAGCGCTTCATCTGCGCCGCGAATTCCTCGATCTTGGCCATCACGGCCTTGTCGTCGGCGGGAACGGTCAGGCGCTCGAGCTTCAGGCCGTCGATCGAGGGCGCTTCGATGTCGGGCAGAACTTCAAGGCTGACGGTCAGCTCGGCATCCTTGCCGCGCTCATAACCGTCGGCGAGCGCAACCGCGGGCTGCAGCGCGGGGCGCAGCTTGTGGTCGGCCATCAGCTTCTGGACGCCCTGGTCGATCGCCTTGTTCAGCGCGTCGGCCGACAGCGCGTCGGCGTGCATCTTGCGGATCAGGTTCGCGGGAACCTTGCCGGGGCGGAAGCCGGGCATGCGCACGGTCGGTGCGATCGCCTTCACTTCGTCGTCGACGCGCGCGTCGATGTCCTTCGCGGTGATCGTGACGCGATATTCGCGCTTCAGGCCTTCGTTCAGCGTTTCGACGGTGTTCATTGCCTTGGTCTTATCCTTGCTCAAAATCTCATGTCCGAACCCCGCCTGACAAGCGAAGTTCCCCATTCCCGGTCTCTGCTCGCGAAGGTGGTGCGGGCGAAGGGACTCGAACCCCCACATCTTGCGATACTGGTACCTAAAACCAGCGCGTCTACCAATTCCGCCACGCCCGCTCAGAGCTTCGGCCGGGATGCACGACATCGCGCGCTGCCGCGCACGCCCGTGCGGGCCGCGCGGGGCTATAGCAGAGACGCGGCCAAGGGCAAGGGCACAAAGCCCCCTTTTCCGCCCCGAACGCGGGAGGCGGAACATGCCCCGCGCCCGTTCGTTGGTTAATCAAGGAGATTGACCATGACGAACACCCCCGACCCGTTTCCGAAACCGAAGCCCGACACGATCGAGCCGGCAGCCCCGCCCGAGCAACCGGTGCAGCCGGCGCCGCTCGAAGATCCCGCCGGCCAGCCGCAGGAAATCCCCGGCAGCCCCGGCGGCGGCGACTTCGACGCCCCCGGCCGCGGGCCAAGCGAAGTGCCGCCGCAACAGGTTTAGCTTGCCAGGCCCTTGACCCGCCCCCTCCCCCGCCGCCACGATGCAGGCGGGGAGAGATGCCATGAAATCGATCATTACTGCGGTCGCGCTGGCGCTGGCGGCCACGTCCGCCGCCGCGCAGGACACCATCCTCTATCGCGGCGGCCCGATCGTCACGATGGACGGCGACACGCCGCAGACGGTCGAGGCGGTCGTCACCCGCGATGGGCATATTCTTTTCGCCGGCTCCGAAAAGCAGGCGCGCAGACAGGCCGGCAAGGATGTCGCGGTCCACGACCTAAAGGGTGCAACGATGCTGCCCGGCTTCGTCGACGCCCATTCGCACTTCGCGGTCGCCATGCAGATGGCGGGCGGGCTGGATCTTCGCGACGGCGGCCTGCCGCCGGTCACCGACATCGCATCGCTTCAGCGCACGATCGGCGACTATATCGTGCGGCAAGCGATCCCGAAGGACGGCTGGGTGATCGTCTGGCAATATGACAATGAGTCGCTCGCCGAAAAGCGTCACATCACCCGCGCCGAACTCGACGCGGTCGCCGCCGACCGCAAGATCGTCGTGCTGCACCAGTCGCTCCACGGGCTCGTCGCGAACAGCGCCGCGCTCGCCGCCGCGAAGCTTGACAACGCCAGCCAGCCGCCGCCGGGCGGCATGATGCTGCGCGACGCCGACGGCCGTCTGAACGGTGTCCTGCTCGAAAAATCGACCTTCCTGATGCTCGCCGCGATGCCGCAGCTTTCGCCCGAGCAAAAGCTCGCCCGGCTCGATGCGGCGCAGCAGCGCTATTTCGCCGAGGGTTATACCCATGCGCAGGACGGTGCGACGATGCCCGCCGATCTTGCCTTTTTCACCAGCCCCGCGGCGCGCGATCATCTGAAGATCGATCTCGCCTTGCTCCCGCTCTACACCGGCCTCGACGCCCTGCTCGCGCGCCCCGACGTCCGCTTCGGCCAATATGACGGCCATGTGAAGCTGCAGGGGATCAAGGTCATCCTCGACGGATCGGTGCAGGCGCGCACCGGCTATTTCACCCGCGACTATGCGCGCGGCGGGCCCGACGGCGCGCATCCGTGGCACGGCGCCCCCGCGATGGATCAGGCCGCGTTCGACCTGCTCGCCAAAAAGGCCACCGACCGCCACTGGCAGCTTTTCGTCCATGCGAACGGCGACGCCGCGATCGACATGGCGATCAGGGGCTTCGACGCCGCAGGGATCAAGGCCGCGGACGACCGCCGCCCCGTCGTCATCCACTCGCAGTTCCAGCGCCGCGAGCAGCTCGTGGACTA
This sequence comes from Sphingopyxis sp., assembly GCF_965279755.1. GTDB lineage: Bacteria > Pseudomonadota > Alphaproteobacteria > Sphingomonadales > Sphingomonadaceae > Sphingopyxis. Next base: position 70,318 of record NZ_OZ257261.1, read on the forward strand.
CAAGCGCATCGGGGTCGCCCCCTCCTATTTCTCGAACCACGCCTGGTATTGGGCCGACGTCCACCGCACCAATTTCCCGAAAGACGTCGTCGATTTCATCAGCCCGCTCCGCTCGGCGCGCGCCGCCGGGCTGATCCCGTCAAACCACAGCGATTTCAGCGTCACCCCGCTCGACACGCGCTTCATGCTCTGGACCTCGATGGCGCGTGTGTCGCCGACCGGCGTCGTCAGCGGCCCGGACGAACGCCTCGGCGCCTATGAAGCGCTGCAGGCGCTCACGACCGCCCCCGCATGGCAGGCGTTCGAAGAGGATCGCAAGGGCCGGATCAGAGCCGGCCTGCTCGCCGACTTCGTCATCCTCGACAGGAACCCGCTGACGACGCCGGTGGACGGCATCCGCAGCATCAAGGTGCTCGAAACGGTGAAGGAAGGCCGCAGCGTCTGGAAGGCCAAATGATCGCGCCAGACTGGCACCAAATCCGGCCTGCGATACCGCGACCGGTGTATGGCGTGCGACGCATTCCTGCTATGGTCGGCCGGACAACAACAGGAGTATTGCGATGCGTCCGCCTCTCTTCTCCCTTCTCCTCCTCACCGCCGCGCTCGCGCCGCTGAGCGCTGCGGCGCAATCGGCACCCGACGTCGCCGATCTCGCCGGCGCACGCGCTGCCGGCGGCGAAACGCAGTTGCTCGCACGCGGCTACGCATCCCGCCGCTCGACCGTCGTCGGCGATCAGCGCTATACCTTCTGGTTCAACGCCCGCACCGGCCGCTGCCTCTCGGTGTCAACAGTCGATGGCCGCTATGGCGCGCTGATCGCGGTGCCCGCCGAGAATTGCGATGCGGGCCCTTCGTCAGGGGGTTATGCGCCGCCGCAGCCGCACAGCTATGCTCCGCCCGCCGAGCCGGGCTACCGCGACGCCAGCTCGCTCATCCTCGTCTGCTATGGCGGCGGCAACCGGCCGACCGTAACGACGCGGCCCGACTATCAATGGAATTCGCACAAGGACCGCTGGGAGTGGCGCGACCGGCTCGACAGCAGCAGCGAGAGCTTCAGTTCGGACGTCCAGATCGAACTCTACGGTGGTCAAGGCCGCATCCAGCTGGGTCCGAAACTGGTGCCGCCGATCCATTCGGGCGACGATCATGGCTGGTGGGAGCTCGACAATGTCGTCGTCACCGCCGACACGATCACCGCCAGCTATCGCCTCAACGGCCTCAACAAGCCGAAAATCAAGATCGACCGCCGCTCGGGCCTCATCAACATCAAGGGCATAACCGATTTTTCGGGCCGCTGCGATGCGGGTGACTGGGGCGCGGGTCAGCGGCGCTTCTGACGCCGCTGACCCACATGATCCGATTTACGGCGTCGGCGTGGTCGCCGGCGCAGCGGACTCCGGCACCTGCGGCAGATCGGCTGCGGCGGGCGCATTGACGGCCGCAGGCTCGGCCTTCAGATCGACGATGCGGTCGCGGTCATAAGCAAGCACGCCCGGGACCGGCGGCATGCGGGCGATCGTGATTCCGTAAACATTGTCGAGCTTGCCATAGGCACGGAAATCCGCCTGCTCGTTCGGATATTTCTTCAGGATTTCGGGAAGCCCGAAGGCCAGCGGGCCATATTGGCCAGACAGGCCCGTCGGGCGGTACAGCCCCAGCTCGGATCCCGACGTCGGCCCCGATGCCGACGGAAAATCTGGGTCGAGCCCCGAACCCACGAGGAAGAAATTGCCCGCGTCGGTGATGACGCCCCGCTTCACATCGAACGCCACCGTTCCCATGCAGTAACAGGCACCCGCCGACGCGCCATTCGCGGCCATCCAGACCGGCCCGTAATAGGCATAGCGGCCGGGCTTCAGCTCCATCAGATAGCTGTATTCCTCGACGTCCTTGCCCTTGGCAAAGACGAACTGCGGGCCAAAGCTCACCGCGCCGCGGAATTCGATCGGTCCGATCGAGAAATTTTCCTCGGTGGGTTCGACGGGCTTTTCATAGCGATACTCGCGGCCCTCCTTGCGGGCGGTTCCCGCGCGATGATACCATCCCGCCAGCTTCGACGGATATTTGGCCTTCACCTTGGCAAAGGCTTCGGCCCAATCCTTTTCATAGTCTGCGATGGTCTCGGCGTCGGGCAGGCGCAGGATCATGCCCATCTGCCGAACCGGCCCGCGCACGAACAGATAGCCGCTTTCGGCGTCGATGGACGCCTTGCCCGACAGCAAATTCTTTTCCTCGACGGCCTGCGCGGAGGCGAGGCCCGGCAACGTGCCCAGCGCAAGGGCGGCCGCGGCGATTGCTATCTTCATCATTTCGGCAACACCTCCTGCTGCGGCTTGGCACCCGACGCGACGCGCGCCTGCTTCATCAGATAGCCGGTGCGCTTCTCGCCCTCGACGCGGCCATTGCCTTCCTCGAATTGGAATTGCTGCCACAGCTCGCGTTCCATGCCGTATCGTGCATAGCCCTTGAACCCCATGCAGTTGCGCATGTTGATACGGCGCAGCCGGCGGCGTTCGGCTGACCCGAAGATGGCATCGGCGACCGCCGATCCGATGGCGCCGCCCGCAACGCCCGCCAGCCCGTATTGGGTGGCATAATAATTGGCCATATAGCTGTCGCCGCCGGCATAATAGCTGATGCCGCTCGACAGCGAGTCGCACTCGCTGATGTCGGCAAAGGCCGTATCGAAGTCGGTGCCTTCGCGGTGGAAATAGAAATATTTGTCGTAATCCGCGGTCATTTCCGGCGTCTCTTCGAACGCCAGCACCGGCATTTCGACCGCGGCAATCTGCTCGGCGGTAAAATGCCGGATCGCTTTCGGTGGTTTGATCGCCTGCGCGTGGACCGCAACCGGCAACGCCAGCAGCATCGCTGCCGCCGCAAATCGTCTCATCATATGCCCCTCCCCCTTGTGGCGACAATTGCCGCCGCAAGGGGGTTTAGGCAAGCGGGATTTCAGCCGCTTTTCAGCTGGCTATTGCCAGTCTGGCACGATTGCGGCCGTCGGCCTCAGCCCAGCGCCTTCTTCAGCAGTTCGTTGACGACCTGCGGGTTCGCCTTGCCCTGCATCGCCTTCATCGTCTGGCCGACGAAGAAGCCGAACAGTGCTTCCTTGCCGCCCTTATACTGCTCGACCTTGTCGGCGTTGGCGGTCAGGATCTTGGCGATTTCGGCCTCGATAGCGCCGGTGTCGCTCGTCTGCTTCAGGCCGTCGCGTTCGACGATCACGCCTGCGGCATCGCCGCTTTCAAGCATCTTCTCGAACACCTGCTTCGCAATGGTGCCCGAGATCGTGCCGTCGGCGACCAGCCCGAGCAACTCGCTCGCCTGCGCCGGGCTGACCGGGCAATCCTCGAAGCTCTTGCCGAGGCGATTGAGCGCCCCGAACAGCTCGCTCGACACCCAGTTCGCCGCCGCCGCCGGCTTCGCACCGGTTTCGAGCAAAGTGTCGAACCACAGCGCGCTCTCGACCTCGGCGGTCAGCACGTCGGCGTTATAGGCCGAGATGCCGGCCGCCAGATAGCGCGCGCGCTTGGCGTCGGGCAGTTCGGGCAGGCTGTCGCGGCACTCGGCCAGAAACGCATCGTCGAGTTCGAGCGGCAGCAGATCGGGATCGGGGAAGTAGCGATAATCATGCGCGTCTTCCTTCGACCGCATCGAGCGCGTTTCGTTGCGATCGGGATCGTACAGCCGCGTTTCCTGCACCACCGTGCCGCCGCTTTCGATCAACTCGACCTGGCGCTTCGCCTCGCCTTCGATCACCGCCATCACGAAGCGTACCGAATTGACATTCTTCGTCTCGGTGCGCGTCCCGAACTCGTCGCCGGGCTTGCGCACGCTGACGTTCACGTCGGCGCGCATCGAGCCCTCTTCCATATTGCCGTCGCACGACCCGACATATCGCAGGATCGAGCGCAGCTTGCGCACATAGGCCCCGGCCTCTGCGGGCGAGCGCATGTCGGGGCGCGAGACGATCTCCATCAGCGCGACGCCCGAGCGGTTGAGGTCGACATAGGACATCGTCGGATGCTGGTCGTGCATCAGCTTGCCGGCGTCCTGCTCGACATGGATGCGCTCGATCCCGATCACCTTGTCGGTCGGAATCCCGGCCTTCTCATCGGCTGCGATCGTCAGCGAACCTTCGCCGACAAGCGTATGATAAAGCTGCGAAATCTGGTAACCCTGCGGCAGGTCGGCATAGAAGTAATTCTTGCGGTCGAACCGCGACCATTTGTTGATCTCGGCCTCGATCGCCATCCCCGTGCGTACCGCCTGGCGGATGCACTCGCGGTTCGGCACCGGCAGCATGCCGGGCATCGCGGCGTCGACCAGCGACACCTGCGTGTTCGGTTCGGCCCCGAACGCCGTCGCGGCGCCCGAGAACAGCTTGGCGTTGGAGGTGACCTGCGCATGGACCTCGAGGCCGATCACGACCTCCCACTCGCCGGTTTCGCCCTTGATGCGATAATCGCTCATCTATCTATCCTGCACTTCGATCTGACGCCGACCCATCCGCATTGCGGAGACCCGACGCGATTTCCTGCTCAACCTTGCTCGTCAGTTCACCGCCGATTTCGGCTTCCCCGACGCAACCCCAGCAATCTCCGCCGCAATCGGTCGAAAGCGGATCGCTTTCGACGTTGAGCGGACGCCCGCAAATATTGCAGGCGCTGGAATTGATCACCACCACTTCTCCGCCCGCGCGGTAAAGCCCGCCCGCTCTTCAATCGCCAGCCCGGCATTCAGCACGCCCTGCTCGTCGAATGCCTTGCCGATGATCTGCAGCCCCAGCGGCAGCCCTTCGCGGTTCAGCGCCGCGGGGACCGACATTGCGGGCAGCCCCGCAAGGCTCGCGGGCACCGCGAACACGTCGTTCAAATACATCGCCAGCGGGTCGGCCATCTTTTCGCCCAACCCGAACGCCGCCGACGGCGCGGTCGGCGCAAGGATCACGTCGCAGCTTTCGAAAGCGGTGCTGAAATCGCGCGCGATCAGCGTCCGCACCTTCTGCGCCTGCGTGTAATAGGCGTCGTAGAAGCCCGCCGACAGCACATAGGTGCCGATCATGATGCGGCGCTTGACCTCGGGCCCGAAGCCGTCGGCGCGCGTGGCGGCGTACATGTCCTGCAACCCGGCCTTTTCGGGCAGATCGCGCAGACCGTAGCGCACGCCGTCATAGCGCGCGAGGTTCGACGACGCCTCGGCGGGCGCGATGATATAATAAGCCGGCAGCGCGTACTTCGTGTGCGGCAGGCTGATCTCGACGACCTCGGCCCCCGCATCCTTCAGCATCGCGATGCCGGCGTCCCACATCGCGTCGATGTCGGGGTCGATGCCTTCGAGGCGATATTCCTTGGGAATACCAACCTTCTTGCCCTTGAGATCGCTCGACAATGCCGCTTCCCAATTCGGAACCGCCAGATCGAGGCTCGTCGCATCCTTCGGATCGAAGCCTGCCATATTCTCGAGCATGATCGCGCAGTCGCGCACATTGCGCGCCATCGGCCCCGCCTGATCAAGCGAGCTGGCGAACGCCACGATGCCCCAGCGCGAGCAGCGGCCATAGGTCGGCTTGATCCCGCTGATCCCGACGAACGCCGCGGGCTGGCGGATCGAGCCGCCGGTGTCGGTCCCCGTCGCCGCGGGGCACAGCCGCGCCGCAATCGCCGACGAACTGCCGCCCGACGACCCGCCCGGCGCGAGCGCGGCATTGCCGCCATCCTTGCGCCGCCACGGCGAAATCACATTGCCGAAATAGCTCGTCTCGTTCGACGAGCCCATCGCGAACTGGTCGAGGTTGAGCTTGCCGAGCATGCCGCAACCCGCGTCCCACAATTTCTGCGAAACGGTGGACTCGTAGCGCGGCACAAAGCCTTCGAGCATGTGGCTCGCGGCGGTCGTCTGAACGCCATTCGTCGCGAACAGGTCCTTCATCCCGATCGGCACGCCCGACAGCGGCTTCAGCGTCCCCGCCGAACGGTCGGCGTCGGCCGCCTTCGCTGCGGCGATGGCATGCTCGGGGGTCTCGACGATGAACGCGTTGAGCGCCTTCGCACCCGCGACATTGGCGTTGAACGCCTCGGCGACCTCGACGGCGGAAAAATCGCCCGCGCGGTGCCCGTCGCGGATCTGCGCGACAGTCAGGTTCGTAAGATCGGTCATTATTCGATTACCTTGGGAACGCCGAAGAAGCCGTGCTGCGGCGCGGGTGCATTGGCCAGAATATCGTCGCGGCGGTTGCCGCCGGTCAGCGGATCGGCGTCGACGACATCGTCGCGCAGGCGCAGACTGTTGGGGATCACCGCAGTCATCGGCTCGACCCCGGTCACATCGACCTCGCCGAGTTGCTCGACCCAGCCGAGGATGCCGTTGAGTTCGCCTTCCATCGCGGCGGCTTCCGCATCGCTGATCGCGATGCGCGCCAGTGACGCGATCTTCCTTACCGTTGCCTGATCGATTGCCATTCATCTTGCCTTTGCGGGAGAAGCTGCGCCGCTAGCATCCGCGCGCGCAGGCTTCAAGGTAGCGGCCGAAAAACCGCTCCGAAAACCGCACCCGCTTATTCGAAAAGCCCGCCCATCGGCTTGCCGTTCACAAAGACCTGCCGCCGCTCGACCGTCCGCACCTCGATCGCCCCGCGCTGCAGCTCGTCGTCGGTCAGCGCGCCGGGCCCGTTGGCCGGACTGAAGGCGTTATAATCCTCCGACCATTCGCCGCTTTTCGCGTTACGCACATACAGCTTCACATATTTCCCGCTTCCGACCACCGCGACACGGTCTTCGGTTACCGCATAGGCGGCGCATGGCGACGTCCGGCACTGATCGTCCGCCTCGAGCGCCTTGTAGAGCGCCGGCTCCAGCGTGCGGCCCGCTGGAAGCGCGCGGACCTTTTCTTCGATCGGTTTCGCCGCAAAGGTGAGTTCACCCGTGTCGGCATCGCCGCCTGCGACGTTCAGATCCCAGCGATCCTTCGCCTTCAGCGCCCATGCCGCGAGGCGCGCGCGCTCGCGGTCGGGCGATTTCGCAAGATCGCGCAAAACCATCCTCCCGCTCGGCCCGAAATCGAACGCCATCGCCGCCCAGTCGAATTTCTCCGCCTTCACCGTGCCGCTCTTCAGCCGGGAGACCTGATCGCGCGTCGAGATCGCCCCGAAATCGAGGATCGGCAGCGCGAGAAACACCGCGAGCAGCATCAGTCCGATCGCCAGCTTCTGCTGGAAGGGCCGCAGCCTGTCGTCAAAATCCCAGCGCGCGCGCACCACCGACCAGACGCCGATCGCGCCATAGGCCAGCGCGATCATCGCCGCGATCACGCCCCAGATACGCTCGGGGGTCCAGCCATATTGAATCACGCGCAGATGCATCGAGTAAAAGGCGATCACCGCCAGCGGCAGCACCGCGACGACCAGCACCGCCGCCGCGCCGTGCAGCAGAGGGTTCCCCGACCGCTCCTCGCGCCCGTTGCCGATCGCCGCATTGGCAAGCAGCACGGCAAAGGCCGCCGCCGCCATCATCAGCGCCGCGGTCGAAAAGCCCGATGCCCAGAGCTTCGTCAGGCCCGTGCCCGCGAGCGAAAGCAGAAAGATTACCAGCGCCGCCGCCAAAACGGGCGCGAGCACCGACAGGATGATCATCACCAGCTTTTGCAGCGTCGCGACCAGCCTGTCGCGCTCGCGCAGCAGGCCGACCGCGCTGCCGAACGCCGCGCCCGCCAGCATCCAGCCGAACCATTCGTCGTTCAGCAGATCCTGGATCAGGTCGATGCCGATCAGGTGGAACATCTGCCCGATCAGCATCACGAGCAGGAAATTGACCCCGACGTCGACCAGCGCCGCGGCGCCGATCACCGCATCGGCCCACGCATGGCTATGCAGCCGGTCGTACGGCATGTTCCACAGCTTCCAGAAGCGCCAGTCGGCCGCGACGTCGCGCCGCGTCTGGAACAGCGGCGTCGCGACCAGCACCGCCAGGATTCCCGACCAGAACGGCCACTCGAACGGCGATCCGTGCAGATTATTGCCCGCCGAATGCCAGGTAATCAGCCCGATGATCGCGCCCCACAGGATCGCGAAGCCCGCCGCCCAGTGCCAGCGCCGCCGCTCGACGCCGAGCAGGAATACCACCGTTGCCACCGCAATGAAGGCCGCGAGCGCATCGAGCAGCGGCGCCGGCTCGGCCACATGGGGACGATCGACGACCAGATGAAACAGCAGCCCGGCGACCGCGCCGATCGCCGCCATGATCCACGGGCGCCGGGGCCAGGGCGGATCGCTGTCGTCGAGGCGTGCGGAAATGCGGGGCGACTCGGTCGCGGCGGCGCTTGCGGGTGCGTCGGTCATGCCCCACATCTGGGCTTGTTTAAGCCGCGCGCGCAAGCCAGATAGCGCAACTGCCCTCTCCCGCCCGCATGGAGCCCCGCTTGGCCCGCAAGTTTCTCTACATCATCGCCGCCATCATCTTCGTCCTGCTCGGCATCGGTATCGCCTATCAGGTCGCGCCCGGCTGGTTCGCGCGCACCGCGCTTGTTCCAAGCTCTGCGTTCGTCGAACAGACGGCGGCGGCACCCAATGCCTATAATGACCCGAAGATGTGGCTTGCGCGCCCGGGGCTGGCGGATGACCCGTCGAACTGGCGCCCGCCCGCCGATGACGGCGCCGAAAGCGAAAAGCCCGCGAGCGCCAAGCTGATCCCGCCTGCAACGGCGGCAACCACCGCGGCCGACGCAACCGCGACCGAAGCGCCGAAGGGCGACGCCGCGATCTTCTTCGTCCACCCGACCAGCTATTACAGCAAGGCAAGCTGGAACGCCCCGCTGAACGACGCCGACGCCAATTACCGCGCCAAACTCTTCATGCAGGGCATGGCGAGCGCGTTCGGCGACGCCGGCGAGGTATGGGCACCGCGGTACCGGCAAGCCACGTTGGGCGCCTTCCTCGCCGAGGATCGCGTCACCGCGGGCAAGGCGATCGACGCCGCCTATCGCGACGTCGAACAGGCATTCGACGCCTTCCTCGCCTCGATCCCGAAAAATCGGCCGATCATCCTTGCCGGCCACAGCCAGGGCGCGCTGCATCTCACCACCCTGCTCAAGAACCGCATCGCCGGCACCCCGCTCGCGAAGCGGATCGTCGCGGCCTATGTCATCGGCTGGCCGATCAGCGTCGATACCGACCTCGCCGGTCTCGGCCTCCCCGCTTGTCAGACCCCCGAGCAAAAAGGCTGCATCCTGAGCTGGGCGACCTTTGCCGAGCCCGCCGACACGTCGATGGTCACCGGCGCTTATGATGGCACGATCGGCTTCGACGGGCGCCCGCGTGCGGGCACGCGGATGCTCTGCACCAATCCGCTGACCGGTATCCCCGACACTGCAGCCGGGCCCGACGCCAATATCGGCACGCTGAAGCCCAGCGATGGCTTCAAGGCGGGCGAACTGATCGCGCACAAGGTCGGCGCAAAATGCGACGACGACCGCGGCTTTCTGATGATCGGAGATGCCGACGCGGCGAAGAATTATGCGCCGAGCTATGTCCTGCCCGGCAATAATTATCATGTGTTCGACATCACTCTTTTCTGGGCGAATGTCCGCGCCGACGCGCTGCGCCGCCTCGCGACGTTCGAAGGCAAGCCCTCGCCGGTTCCCCCGCCCGCCGCGCCCGTTGCTGCTCCCCCCGCCCCGGCCACCAGGACCTGACCCGTTCCCGCAAGGAGCAAAGCGACGACAAGACCGCCCGCAACCGGACTAACCCTCTGTTCTGCGATGGAATATTTCTTCGCATTGCGCGCAATGGCGGCTAAAGGGCGAAAATGATCACCACCGCCGCCTCCGAATTCGCCGCCGCGCTGCCGAATGCCGGTCGCCTTGCGGGGCTCGATGTCGGGACAAAGACGATCGGCGTTGCGCTCTGCGATGCGGGGTGGAGCTTCGCTTCGCCCGACAAGACGATCATCCGCAAGAAATTCAGCCTCGACCTCGAAGCCCTGAAAGCCGTGATCGCGGCGCAGTCGGTCGTCGGCCTTGTCGTCGGCCTGCCGCTCAACATGGACGGCACCGACAGCCCGCGTACACAAAGCACCCGCGCTTTCGCGCGAAACCTGCTGCCGCTCGCCCTGCCGGTGCTGCTGTGGGACGAACGCTGGTCGACCGCCGCGGTCGAGCGCGCGATGATCGCCGCCGACGTCAGCCGCGCCAAACGCGCCGAACGCGTCGACAGCGCCGCCGCCGCCTTCATCCTGCAAGGCGCGATCGACGCCCTCACCCGCGCCTGAGTTCTCCCATGACCAACTATCTCGTCTACTGGCTGATCGCCGCCAATCTGCTCGCCTTCGCCCTGATGGTCATCGACAAGCGCCGCGCCGAAGCAGGATCCCGGCGGATATCCGAATCGACCCTGCTCCTCTGGGCCTTCCTCGGCGGGGCGTTCGGCACGGCCGCGGCGGCGCGGCTCGTTCGGCACAAGACCCGCAAACAGCCCTTCGCATCGTGGATGCTGATCTGGCTCTGGCTCGACATCCTCCTCTTCATGCTGTGGGGTGTCGGATTATTGCAGCCATGGATTGCCTCGACGCTTGCCTATTTAGGCAGTGCGACCTAAACGCTCGGCTTTAATGACAAGCGCAACAATCCGGCCCGCCAGCGACTATCCGCCCGGCGGCGATGCCTTTCGCCATCGCCACCTCACCGGCATCGCCCAGCTCACCCCGTGGGAGATTTCCTACGTTCTCGACGCCGCCGAAGAATGGGTCGAGCTGAACCGTGGCGGGGCGACCAAGCACGACGACCGGCTCGCGGGTCTGACGATCATCAACGCCTTCTTCGAAAATTCGACGCGCACGCTCCTCTCTTTCGAAATCGCCGGAAAACGCCTAGGCGCCGACGTCGTCAACATGCAGGCCGCGCAGTCGAGCGTGAAGAAGGGCGAGACCCTGCTCGATACCGCGATGACGCTGAATGCGATGCGCGCCGACGCGATGGTGATCCGCCACCAGAGCTCGGGCGCGGTGCAGCTTATCGCCGACAAGGTCGACTGCCCCGTGCTCAACGCCGGCGACGGCCGCCACGAGCATCCGACGCAGGCTTTGCTAGATGCGCTCACGATCCGCCGCCGCCTTGGCCGGGTCGAAGGGCTGACGATCGCGATCTGCGGCGACGTGCTGCACAGCCGCGTCGCGCGCTCGAATATCCTCGCGCTTACCCTGCTCGGCAACGAGGTGCGGATCGTCGCGCCGCCGACACTGACCCCGCCCGCAATCGACCGCATGCACGTCACGACCTTCACCGACATGGACGAGGGCATCCGCGATGCCGACGTCGTGATGATGCTCCGCCTCCAGAACGAACGCATGGACGGCGCCTATCTGCCGAGTGCGCGCGAATATCACGCGCTCTACGGCCTCACGCCGAAGCGCCTCGAAACGGCGAAGCCCGAGGCGATCGTCATGCACCCCGGTCCGATGAACCGCGGGGTCGAGATCGACAGCAGCGTCGCCGACCACCCGACGCGCTCGACGATCACCGAACAGGTCGAAATGGGCGTCGCTGTCCGCATGGCGTGCCTCGACATATTGACGCGCCGCAAGCGGGGAGTCGCGGGATGGAACTGAAGCCCCTCCTGATCGCGAACGCGCGCCTGCTTGGCGGCGATACCGCCAGCCTGCTCGTCGAGGATGGCCGCATCGCCGCGCTGAACCCGTCCGCGACCCCCGACGGCACCGAAACCGTCGACGCCAAGGGCCAGTGGCTGGCCCCCGGTATCGTCGACCTCGGCGTGTTCGCGACCGACAAGCCCGCCTTCCACTTCGGCGGCATCACCCGCGCCGCGCTGATGCCCGACAGCGGCCCGCTCGACGGTGCCGGGCTCGTCGAACGCGCCGCCAAAGGCGGCAAGCCCGACCTCTGGGTCCACCCTCTCGCCGCCGCCACAAAAGGCCTCGAAGGCCGCGAGCTGGCCGAGATCGGCCTGATGAAACAGGCGGGCGCGCGCGCCGTTTCGACCGGCCGCGCCCGCATCGCCGACGCCGGCGTCATGCGCCGCGTGCTTTCCTACGCGGCCGCGCTCGGCCTCGTCACGATCATCCATGCCGAGGATGAAGGCCTCACCGCCGGCGCAGTCGCGACCGACGGCGAAATGGCGACCCGCCTCGGCCTCGCCTCCGCCCCCGCGATCGCCGAAGCGATGGCGATCGCCCGTGACCTCGCGCTCGTCGAGGAAACCGGCGCCCCGGTCCATTTCCGGCAGGTGACGACCGCGCGCGGGCTCGACCTGATCCGCGCCGCGAAGGCAAAGGGCTTGCCGGTGCTCTGCGGCATCACCCCGGCGCATCTGTTCCTCTCGGACACCGCGATCGGCGATTTCCGCACCTTCGCGCGCCTCTCGCCGCCGCTGCGCAGCGAGGACGACCGCCACGCCTGCCTCGCCGCGATCGCCGACGGCACGATCGACATCCTCTCGTCGGGCCACGACCCGCGCGGGCCCGAGGACAAGCGCCTGCCCTTTGCCGAGGCGCAGCCTGGCATGGCGGGTGCCGAAACCTTGCTCGCGATGGGGCTTCAGCTCGTCCGCGACGGCCATGTCGCCCCGGCGCGACTGTTCGATCTGCTCGCGGCCACCCCCGCCTGCCTGCTCGGGCTCGACGCCGGCCGGCTCGAGCCGGGCTATCAGGCCGACCTGATCCTGATCGACGAGGGCACGCCCTGGCAGGTCGATGCAAAGAAGATGGCGGCCTGGGCGGGCAATACCCCCTTCGACGGCATGCCCGTTCAGGGCCGCGCGACCGCCGTGTGGAAGGGCGGCCAGCGCATCCGCTGATCGCCGCCGCGTCACCTGCCAAAAAAGAAGCCCGTCGGAAAACCGGCGGGCTTCGAGATAACAGAATGACTATGGTGGATCACCCTGTGCTTGGGTCGCACGGGCCAGATGCCCGATCCGTGCGACAGTTTCGCTACCCAAGCGGGTAGCATTTCGCATTTTTATATAGCATGCTCACGATATTCGGCACGATCGCGTCCATAAATCGCGCCGCCGCCTTCCTAATCGGGGACATGCGTGCCGACCGAACCCGTTCCGATCCCGCCGACGCTGCCCCCGCTTGCCGAAACCGACACCGCCGCCGAGTGGGAGGTTCTGAACGAGTTGATCGGTCGCATCTATGATTCGGTGCTGCATCCCGAACGCTGGAACGAAACGCTCGCACAGATCACCGCCGCGCTCTGCCCGCTCCGCTGGGAATCGGCCTTCATCCTGTGGGAAAGCAGCAACCCGCCGCGCGCGCGCTTCGTCGCCGCGTCGGGCCTCGCTGCGGGGCTGCAGGAAATCTATACGGCGGTCTATGCCGGCACCAACACCTGGTCGCAGCGCTTCTCGCGTTATCCGAACGGCAGCGTCGTCGACAGCTATGACATCGTCACGCGCGACGAATTCTACGAGACCGAATTCTTCCGCAACTTCCTGATGCCCTATGGCATCGACCGCCTTGTCGGCGTTCTGCTCGACCGCCGCGATGGCGAGCGCATGGGGCTGATGATCCCCGGCCCCGGCGACCGCGACACGGAAAAGCTCAAGCGCGGGCTCCGCATTCTCGCCCCCCACATCCAGCGCGCGATGCGGATCAGCGACCGCCTCGCCTCGCTCGAACTCGCTGCCGGCGCCGCGCGCGCCGCCGCCGACGCCGCCCCCTTCGCGATCTTCAGCCTCGACGAGCAGCTCAATATCCTCGCCGCCAACAGCCGCGCCGCGGGCTATGAGGCTGCGGGCTTCATCCGCACCGCGCAGGACCGCTTCGCCTTCACCCATCCCGCGACGCAAAAAAAGCTCGCCAACCTCGCCGCCGGCCCCGCCCCCGCCGGCCTCGCCTTTCAGGCGGTGAACGAGGCGGGCGTCGAATGCCCCGTCCTCGCCGCGCGCGTCTCGCGTCAGTCGGCGCAGCAGATCGGCGGGTTCCAGCTCGGCGCCGCGCTCGTCGTCACCATGGGCAGCACCCCGGGCGAAACCCCGATCGTCGAAATCGACCGCGTCGCGCAATGGTTCGGCCTGACCCCCGCCGAGGCGCGCCTTGCGGTGTGGCTGGCGGGCGGCAAGACGCTGCAGGACTATGCCGCGCTCCGCGCCGTCAGCCTCAACGCCGCGCGCTTTCTGCTCAAAGGCATCTTCCGCAAGACCGGCGCCACCAGCCAGGCCCAACTCGTCGCCACCCTCGCGCGATTGCCTGCGGGGTCGGGAGGCTGATGGCAGCTTAGGGGTGGGAAGCCGCCATTCTGCTTTCGGCAGAGTGGCGAGTGGATCTCCCAAGGATGGCTTGTTCAGTCGTCGCCCCCATTCGGTGTGTGAGGCCCTGGCCATTCCTTGCGCGGATTATCGCAGACCAAACTCATTGATAGGCCTTCGGTCGCCCGCACTGGCAAAGACTGGAAGTGGAACCCGTCGAGGCAAAAGACATTCACGCCGAAGTAATCGGGCGCGGCGCGCTTTCGGTGGAACACGTAGATGCCACATCGGCGACAGAAATAATGCTCAGCTCGTCTGCTGTTCCATTGATATAGCGAGATGAATTCGTGACCTGCCTCGATATGCAGAGCCGTTTCCGGCACTTTCACCATCAATGCGTTGCGCTTCACGCATAGTGAGCAATCACATGTCGTCATCTCGACGGGATCGTGCGCCACTGTAAATAGAATGGCACCACAATGGCACGAGCCTGAGTGGGTGCTTACCATTCTGCCTTTCCCTCAAGATAGAAGACGCACGATCCTGCTATCTCGACCCGATCGCCTCGCAGCGTGCAACGCAGAGTGCCGCCACGGGCGGACGCCTGGAAAGCGAGCAATTCGTTTTTGCCAAGCCGCGCCGCCCAAAAAGGCGTGAGCGCGCAATGCGCGCCGCCGGTGACGGGATCCTCCGGAATACCCTTTGCGGGAGCGAAGTAACGACTGACGCAATCATATTCGCCATCGCCTGCCGCCGTCACAATTATGCCGGCGGCGGGCATACGAGCGATAGCCGAGAGGTCGGGCGAGAGATTACGTACGGCTGCGGCACAAGGAAGGCAGACAAGGAAGTTGAAACCATCCCACACCACCTCCTCGAAAGGAGACCCGAGCACAGCGGCGAGATCCTTGGGCGGCTTTATCGCGCTGCAAGGCCGAACCGGAAAATCCATGACATAGCCAAGCTCAGAGCGACTGACTGTAAGTGGGCCGCTGGCAGATCGGAAAATCACAAAATTACGCGTTGGTTCCAAGCGCTCCAGAATCACTGCAGCGGAAGCAAGGGTCGCGTGTCCGCAAAGCGGCACTTCCACAGTAGGTGTGAACCATCTGATCCGAAAATCAGCATCCTCGGGAACAATAAATGCAGTTTCGGCGAGATTGTTTTCCGCCGCGAGCGCCTGCAACAGATGATCGCCCGGATAGCTTTCCAATAGCATCACCGCCGCGGGATTGCCGCTAAATCGCTCTGTCGTGAAGGCATCGATCTGAAAAAGGCGAACCTGCATATCTTGCGTTACGTACACTAAGAAGCCGATATAGTCACCGGGTACCCTCATAGTGCTGGGGTGGCAGATGAACCCAGCATTGCCGTCCGGCGAAAGAAGCGTAACAGCCAGTATCGGTAGCGTGCTGTCATCCCCGCCCTATCGGTTTCGAATGTCTGCCTTTCTAGGTTCGCCCCCTAGAAGCTGCCGGTCCGAAACCGGTCGCTTGCTGCCATCGCAACCCGACGCGAACAAGTGCTAGCGCAGTTTATCCCACGCTTCGCTCATGAGCGAAATTGCCGGGAGCAGCATAAAAATCATCACGAGCCAGAATTGAAAAGGTCTTTCAGCGCGGCGTGGATCGGTGAAGCCGAGCGGTACGCCCGCTCGAATAGAACGACCAATCAGGATCAAGAACGATGATGCAAGCAGCAAGCAGAGCAGGCTCGTCATGCTGAGAAGCATACCATCACTATGGAATGTCCGCAAACGGTCGAAAGCCGATCCCGGAAAGAAAGGGAAGCGATCACACCGGACCGCTTCCCGTCTCCGCCTTATTGCGTGGGGCAGCCCCAGGGATAGTTGCACGGCACATTGGGCGTACCGGGATTGGGACGAGTCTCGTTTCCGAAGCGGCGGTTGCATTCCTGCACGCACCAGTCACCGCTGTTCGGACGGCTCGCGACGCAGCCGACGATACATTCATAGACCGGGTCGCTCGTCTGCGCGGTGGCCGGGGCAAAAACCACAGGCATCGCCATCAGGGCCGATATGGTGAGAAGCTTCCGAATAAGCATACGCATCTCCCGAACAAGAGTGGACCCTCCGGGCCTTACATATTTTCCCAAAGGAATTAGTAGCTTATGCGATTCTCCGGGTCGGTCAACGCAATGTAGCACCGGAACGGAGCAAGCCGGATGCTATCGGCTTTTTCAGCGCGGACGGCGCCGCGGTGTGTACCGCCCCGATACGAAAAGGGCGCGGCCCCGGATCAGGTCCGGGGTGACGATGCGTAAATGTCAGGCCAGCTCAGGCTTGCAGCTGCCTCTGCAAATCCAAGGCCTTGTGGCGTATCTCGGGCCAAGGGCGCTTATCGAGATTGTCGCGATGCCACATCGGATCGGGCTCGGCCGGAAGCGACCACAGATAATCGTCGAACGCGCGGATCGCGTCAGCTTCCTGCGCCAGTTTGCCGGTCATCTCGCCGACGCGGCTGTCGAACAGGACAAAGACGTCCTCCCAAATCAGTCGAAGCTCCTCGGGCGGGAAGTCCGACGCCCGCTGAATTTCACTGCTCGCAGCCAGTCCGTCGAGAGCCGAAAGCATTTGAGAGATTTCGAAATCTTCGATCATGTCGACAGTCTAGCCGCTCCGCACTGGCGGAAGCAATGAGGCCGGCGGCGTTCCAATTTGTCGACGACCATCGCCCCACAAGAAAAGGGCGCGGTCCCCGGACCGCGCCCCTCCCTTTCGGCCTCCCGCGGACGGGAGGCGCCCCCAATTCGTTCAGCGCGACGCCATGCGGACGGGCTTCGACGCCGCGGCCCACTGGATGCTCTCGCTGCCGCCCATCTGGCGGATGAAACAGGTCTGGCCCTTCGACTTCAGCTCGGCGCACAGCGTCGAGGCGTCGGAGCGCGTCGCCAGGCCGTTGACGGTCAGGCGATAGAAGGTGCGGCCCTTGACGACCGCGGCGTGGCTCGACGCCGGATAATTGCCGAGCAGCGCGCTACGCTTTTTCAGCGTGCTCCATTTTTCCTTGGCGATACCCAGGCTGTCATAGGCGCCAAGCTGCACCGCCCAGCCCGAGGGCTTTTTGGCGTCGAAGCCCATCGCCTTCGGCAGGATCCTGGTGACAAGTTCCAGCGCCTCGCGCTGCGCCGGGCGGATCGCCTCGACGCGGTCGCCGGCAACGCGCGGCGCGGCGCGATAGGGCTTGGCATCGGCCATGATGATGTCAGCCGGCTTCGGCTGCGGCAGTTCGGTGACCGGAACGACGCCATTTTCGTCGCGCTGCGGCATCGGCAGTTCGACGGTGCGGATCGGGCTCGGCTCGGCCGACGCCAGCACCACTGCGGGCGCGGCGGCTTCGGCGGCCGGCGGCGGCGGCGCATAGGCCGTGACCGGTGCCGGATCGGCGCTCGCGACTTCGACCGGCGCATCGGCGGCGGCCATTTGGGTGCCGTCGAAATTGCTCAGCGCCAGACGCACCGGCATGCCGGCATCGGTCTGCGCCGACGTGCCGAGCAGGCTCGCGACGCGCATTCCCGCATCGGGCTGTTCGGCGAGTTTCGCCCATTCGACCATGCGCAGCTCGACCTTGTCGAGCGCCAGATCCTGCGCGGCAAGGATGCGCGCCTGCGCCCAGCGGCCCGACAGCGCGAGCGCGAGCGCCAGATTCTGGCGCGTCCGCGCGGTCGCTTCGGGTGCACGAGCGGCCTCGGTCAGCATATAGATCGCCGAATTGGTGTCACCGGCAAGCGCGAGGGCAAGGCCCATGTCCGACGCCGGAACGACATCGAAATTGCGCTTCAGCAGGTCGGTCGCCTGATCATTCTTGCCCTGCGCGATATAGGCGAGGGTCAGCGCGATGACGGTATTGCTGTCCTTCGCGCCCAGATCCATCGCCTCGCTCAGCGCCGAGGTCGCCGAAGCGAACCGGCCGTCGTTGAGATAGGCCTGGCCCAGCAGCGCGCGATAGCCGGCGTCGCGGGGGTTGCCCGCAACCGCCGCCTCGGCGAGCGCGACGGCCTTGGTCGGCTTGCCCGCTTCCAGCGCTTCGCGCGCCTTGTCGGCCGATTTCGACGCGGTGGACGAGCCACCGGCCGATTCAGGGGCCGCATTCGCCATCTTGCTCATCCCGCTGCAGCCGGTTGCCACAGTCAGGACAAAGCCCGAAATCGCCAGGTTCTTGAGCAGTTTGCGGTTCATCGTCGGTCCCCCATCATTCCTTACGGCTGCATCGTCTGGCGCGTCGGACGCGCCGCCGGCAAGCGGCTCGCCATCGCGTCGATTTCGGGCAGCGAGGCCAGATATTCGTCGAGCAGGTCGGTCAGGATCACCTGCGACGACCGGTTCGTCACCGCGCTCGCAAGGCGCAGGCGCAGGTGGCGCTCGGCGTCGAGGCGCAGCGTGAAGGCCGCCTTTTCGCGGGCACGCAGCGCACGCGGAGCGCGATCCTTCTTCGCCTTGGGAGCCGGCTGGGCTTCGACCTTGCGCGCCACGGCGGCGACGCGGTCGAGCAGCGATTCCTGCTGGCGGACGATTTCGGGCACTTCGGCCGCTTCGGGTTCGAAGTCCGGCGCAAGCGCGTCGGTCAGCTCGGGCACCAGATCATGGCCCGGCGCCTCGTCAACGGCGTGTTCGGCATTGGCGTTATGCGTCAGCACCGAACCCGCGAGCAGCGGTTTCAGGTCGACCATCCGTGCAGGTTCGTCGGCGGCATTCTGGTCCGGATCGACATCATAGCCCATGTCGTTCCAGCCAAGGTCGTCATAGCCTTCGCCGACCATCGGCGCGGCGCCGAGGCCCAGCGGAGCGCGGCGCATCGCCGGGCGTGCGCCACCCTTGCGGGCGAGCAGTCCGGCGGACAACGATGCGAGAGGTTTGGGTTCGCCCATGTTCACTTGCCCCCCCTTACTGGCCGGCGATGCGGCGGCCGAAGCCCCCACCCATCGGGCGGACCGTGCCGTAACCCGGCTGCGCGGGCATCGGCGAGGAGAAGACGGTGCGGCGGAAATTCTTTTCGAGCCGGTCGTTGACATAGGTCCACAGCTGGCGGATTTCCTCGGCCGATCGGCCGTTGGGATCGACTTCCATCACCGTGCGGCCGTCGATCATCGACGCCGCATAATCGGTGCGGTGATGCAGGGTGATCGGGGCGACGGTGCCATGCTGCGACAGCGCGACCGCCGCCTCGCTGGTGATCTTGGCCTTGGGCGTCGCGCCATTGACGACGAACACCAGCGGCTTGCCCGCGCGTTCGCACAGATCGACCGTGGCGCCGACGGCGCGCAGATCGTGAGGGCTGGGGCGGGTCGGGACGATAATCAGTTCGGCAACGCCGATAACGCTCTGGATCGCCATGGTGATCGCCGGCGGCGTATCGATGACCGCCAGCTTGAAGCCTTGCTGGCGCAGGATTTCGAGGTCGGAGGCCAGCCGCGCGACGGTCGTCTGCGCAAAAGCCGGAAGGTCGGTCTCGCGTTCGTTCCACCAGTCGGCGAGCGAGCCCTGCGGATCGATGTCGATCAGAACGACGGGACCGGCGCCGGCAAGCTGCGCCTGCACCGCAAGATGTCCCGATAGGGTCGTCTTGCCCGACCCGCCTTTTTGTGAAGCCAATGCCAAAACGCGCACAGCTATCCCCCTAGGAAAACCAAAATCGGGGCGAGAGATGCCATGCAGGGCGCTAAAATTGAGTTAACGATGATAGAAAGATGGTGAACGGGTTGCTCGCACCTGTGGTAAACAGGTCGTTGACATCATTGTGTCCCGATCCGGAACGGATGCGGTTCGCCCCGGGGTGATGCTAACGCGCTGTTAGCCATTTATGGGTAGATCGCCGTCCCGGGGACTGCCGGTGCCTTTTTCTGCGCCGCCCGTCATTGGAGAATGAAGATGCGTTCTTTCCGCGCTGCCGCGTTTCTGGCCCTGCCGCTTCTCGCGCTCGCTGCGCCCGCGCATGCCGATGTGAAGGACGGGGTCGAGGCCTGGCAGGCCGGTGATTATCCGAAAGCCGTCGCCGAATGGCGCCCGCTCGCGGTTTCGGGCGACGCCGATGCGCAGTTCAATCTCGGTCAGGCCTACAAGCTCGGCCGCGGCGTTCCCGCCGACCTCACCCAGGCCGAAGACTGGTATCGCCGCGCCGCGAAGCAGGGCCATCTTCAGGCCGAGGATAATCTCGGCCTCATCCTCTTCACCGCGAACAAGCGCGACGAGGCGATGCCCTATATCAAGGCGTCGGCCGACCGCGGCGAACCGCGCGCGCAATATGTTCTCGGCACCGCGATGTTCAACGGCGACTATGCTGCCAAGGATTGGGCCCGCGCCTATGCGCTCACCAAACGCGCCAGCGACGCCGGGCTCGGCATTGCCTCGGCACGCCTCGCGCAGCTCGACAGCCTGATCCCGCTCGACCAGCGGCAGGCCGGCCTTGCGCTGATCCCGGTCATGGAAAAGGACGAAGCCCGCGCGCGTCTGGCCGCAGTCAACGCCGCCGCGCCGCCGGCACCAGCCAAGCCCGCGCCCTCGCCGATCAAGACCGCCAGCCTGCCCGTTTCGGCGCCCGGCGCCAGCTACACCCCGCCGCCGGTGATCGCGCCTGCGAAACCCGCGCCGGCGCTCGCGACGCCCGCTGCCGTCGCAGCCGCAACCGCTGCGACCGAAGCCACCGCCGCCGCGACCGCCGCAAAGGGTAGCACCGCGCCCGGCACGAGCTACGCCGCGCCGCCCGAAAACGGCGCGCTGCCGCCGAAAAAGGCCGAGCCCAAACCGGCGCCGGCGAAGCCCAAGCCCGCCTTCGACAACCAGCCCATCAAGGTCGTCGAAACCCCCGTTCCTGCGGATACGGTAACCGGCACCAGCCCATGGCGTGCGCAGCTCGGCGCCTTCGGGGTCGAGGCGAACGCCCGCAGCCTCTGGGCCTCTCTCGGCAAGAAATATCCCGCCGTCGCGGCTCGCCAGCCCGTCTATGTGAAGGCCGGCGCGGTCACCCGCCTCCAGACCGCCGGTTTCGCAAACAAGGGCCACGCCGAAAACTTCTGCGCCACCGTCCGCAAGGGTGGTCAGGCCTGCATGGTGGTGGCGAAGTAAGCGGGGTGGACCCCGGCGAAAACCGGGGCCCGCATCCCTATTTCGCTGTCCCGGCCTTCTCCGCCGCCAGCCGCTTCGCCAGCAACCCGCGCGACCGCTCGGCATAGGCGCGGCACGCGCCGGGCTTGTCGTTGACCCGCCCCTCGCCCGCATTGTCGGGGTGGGCCGAGATCAGGACGTCGCACTTCAGCGCGTCCATGAGCTTGTAGCTTTTCGCGAACCCCGAAACGAACGGCTTCCCCGCCGCGCTCGTATAGCGATAGCCGTCGGCCGACACTGGATTCAGGCTCGAGGCGAAAACGATCTGCCTGCAGATTTTCCCCTCGCAGGCGTTCCAGCTCCAGCTCATGCTGCCCATCGTGTGGCCCGGCGTCGCGTGCGCGGTGATTTCGGTATCGCCGAGCTTCAGCACGTCGCCGTCCTTCACCACGCGCACCCGCGTCGTCACCGCCGGCCATGTCCCGCCATAGGCAAGCTGCGGATCATCCTTGGCGAGCGCGCCCGCGCGCAGCCCCTCGGCACCGCGCGCGCTTGCCACGACCGTCGCGCCGGTATCGCGCGCCAGCGCCGCGAAGCCGCCGGCATGATCATAATGCGGCTCTGTGCTCAGAATATATTTGATGTCGCCGGGGTCGAACCCCGCCGCGCGGACATTGGCGAGGATCGCGGGCGCCGCCTGCGGAAGGGCACCGTCGATCAGCACCAGCCCGTCGACCGTGTCGATCAGCGCAACGCTCAGCCCGCCGAAACCGACGAGCCAGGTCTTGCCGAAAATCCGCTCGGGCGGCTGCGGTGCAAGCCACTCCTTCGCCCTCTCGACCGCCATCGGCCGCGTCAGCGGATCGTCGGCAGCAGGCGCCGCCGCCGCATTCGCCGTTCCCGTCATCCAGAGCGCCAAGGCCAGCATTTTCATCATCTTGTATCTCCCTTCACCCGAAGAAATGCCAAGCGCGGGCCGCGTCCACAAAGCATCATTTCTCGACAAAGCCATGAGAATGATTGATGACAGATCATGGACCGCGCCCAGCTCCCGCTCAATGCCCTCCGCGCCTTCGAGGCGGCGGCGCGCCACCTCAATTTCACCCGCGCCGGACTTGAGCTTCACGTCAGCCAGGGCGCGGTCAGCCATCAGGTGGCACAGCTCGAACGCCGCCTCGGCACCCGCCTCTTCCACCGCCTGCCGCGCGGCCTCGCGCTCACTGACGAGGGGCATGCGCTCGTCCCCGTCGTCGCCGATGCCTTCGACCGCGTCGCCGCAACGCTCGACCAATATGCCGACGGCCGCTTCCGCGAAGCGCTGAAGGTCGGCGTCGTCGGCACTTTCGCGACCGGCTGGCTGCTCCCGCGTCTCGCCGATTTCGCACGCGCGCATCCCGGCATCGACCTGCGCATCTCGACCAACAACAACCGCGTCGATCTGGCGGGCGAGGCGCTCGATTTCGCGATCCGTT
This sequence comes from Sphingopyxis sp., assembly GCF_965279755.1. Lineage (GTDB taxonomy): Bacteria > Pseudomonadota > Alphaproteobacteria > Sphingomonadales > Sphingomonadaceae > Sphingopyxis. The sequence continues at coordinate 93,050 of NZ_OZ257261.1, forward strand.
TCGGCGACGGCGCGTGGCACGGCACCCACGCCGACCCGCTGCTCGCGGCGCCGATGAGCCCGCTCTGCGCGCCGTCGATCGCCGCGCGGCTCCGCGCACCCGCCGACCTGCTCCACGAACCCCTGCTTCGCTCGTACCGCAGCGACGAATGGGCGCTCTGGTTCGCCGCCGCCGGCATCCCTGCCCCCGTGCTGCGCGGCCCGGTTTTCGACAGCAGTGCGCTGATGGCGACCGCCGCCGCCGCGGGTCAGGGCATCGCGCTCGCGCCGCCCTTGATGTTCACCCGCGAACTTGCGGCCGAAATCCTCGTCCAGCCCTTCGCCGTCACCATCGACGCCGGCCGCTACTGGCTCACCCGCCTGATGTCGCGCCCCGAAAGCGACGCGATGCGGCAGTTCCGTTTGTGGCTGGCGGCCGAAACTACCGGCTGACCCGGCTCAGTCCTTCGCCGCCGCGCGCAGCGCCGCCAGCCGCTCGACCCCGTCGAGCTGATCCTGCGCGCAATAGCTTGTCATGTCCCAGTCGGTCAGCCCGTCCCTGGTCCAGCGGTCGAGGCAGAGCGCGAACGACGCCTGCACCGCCTTGTCGGGGTAGACCGCCTTGAACAGCGCGAAATCGCGGTGGCCGATGACCTCGTACCTGACGCAATCGTCGAAATTGACGTCGGCCCGCTCGCTCTGCTCGCGCCGGCAATGCGCGCGCGCGCCGTCCATATCGAACTTATCGCGCGCGACCGTCACCTCGGTCAGCAGCGTGTCGCCGCGGTGCGTGCAGATCTGGGTCATGTTCCAGTCGGGACGCCCATCCTCGCGATATTCGGCGATGCAGCCATCGATCGCCTCCCTGAGCGCCGGCTTCGCATAGCGATAGAGCGCCGAAAGCTGCCGGTAATCGCGGATCAGCCCCTTGACGCATTCGGCCTGCGCATCGAAATCGCCCGGCTCCTCGGCCTCGCATTGCGCGACCGCCTGACGCGGGAGGAAGGGCGGCAGCGAAGCGGCCGGCTGCGGCGAGGCGGCAAGCGCCAGTGCGAACATCAACATGCCCGCGATGATGACCGCAGGGTCTTGAAGAGGAAAGCATTAATCCGTCATGCCGGATGGTGCGATGGCCGTTGGAGATGCAATAGCCACGATCTTGACCCGCGCGCTCGCTTCTCCCATCAACAGGCGATGATCCATGATCTGCAGGCGGCAGCGAACGGGCTCGCGTATATCAAGCCGGAACCGGGCCTCGAGCGCGGTCTGACATATCAAGTCTCGCCCGACATTGACTATTTCCCGAGCCTCGTCTGGAAAGATCCCGTCGTCTTTATATTCTGTCCGACCCTCACGCGCGCAGGCGACAACTTCGGCCTATATGGATTTTGCGAGCTCGCTTCGCCGGCTTGGTTGGACGTGGCGCGCGTGGCGGAAGAAACAGAAGACCGGCTTCGGCTCGCGGACGGCGCTCCCGCCGACATCTTCGCGGAGGGTAGCGAACTTCTGCACTTGCTCCGCAGCACGGGCGGTCGCCGCCGCCTCGTCAACGCACTTCAATTGACGTCCTTCTGGCTTCGCGATGCCATCTCCCGGTTTCCGGCGTTGACATTTTACGGCGTCTAGAGGGCGGTCGGTGCAGCGGGGGGCCGCTGTTCGGGCAAGCATAATGATCTTTCGGGAGAAGCCCGACACATCGGCGCTGTTTTCTCCCTTCAGGCTCAGGCCGTCGCCACAGAACAAACGGTTTCGTTGGCCGCTGAAGCGGAATTCAGCACCAACGAGCGTCACCGCCATCCGACGGCTGAAGCCCGCGACGCCGCCTGCCCAGCCCAAGCGCCTTGTAAAGACGCGCCATCCGTTCCACATATAGTCTATCGCCGGTTCCGCTTTGCATGCCGCTGACTGAGAGACGATCGCGCGCTCCCGCATGACGGGAGGCAGATATGGATCTCAACCAGTTGCTCTATCATCATCAGATGGCGTTGATGGCGGTGAGCCAGGCACAGCTTGACGGCCAGCTTCTGCCGAATTTCGACCTCCCGCGCTATTATGCGAAACGGATCAACGAGTATCGCGAACGCCGCGGGCTCAGTGATGCTCTTGCCGCGCCGGAACAGGCCGGATCCGGCCCGCAGGCCGACCCCGCGACGGCGGAAACCGATGCCGCCTATCCGGCCTTCATCGGCGACACGCTCATCGCCGAGCTTCTGGTGAACAAGGCGCTGAACATGACGTCCGAAGAGCGGACGGCTCGCGGACTGGACGGCATTGTCGAACGGCTCGCCGGGGTTCAGGAAGATTTGTGGGTCATCGGACGCGATATCTATCACGCGCTCGATCTCGACGAGGACAAGCTTGCCAGACTGGCTGCGGAATGGCCGCTTGTGCCCGCCGGCGACGACCGTGAACCCGTCCACCTGATGCCTTTCCGCTCGCTGTCCGAAGACGGCATCGTCCACACCTGTGTCGAACAATTCAGAGTCGGGGCTTTCGGTTACACGAATATCGAGGATGCGCGGGCCGCCCTTCTGCGTCAGCGATCGGGCTCGGGATCTGCCGGCGGACAAGCCAATGACGCTTGACCCCAACGGCACCCGTCCGGGCCCGGCGCCGTCGCGCACGAATCCCTTTCGCCAGAAACACAAACCCGCGCCGCTTCCGCCGCAGGATGCGCGGCGACAGGGTGCGATCAGCGCGCTCGCCTTCCAGCTGCTCGGCGGGCGCGATCCTGCGATGGATTTTCTCAACAGCGAGAATGCACCGCTCGGCGGCCGCCCCATCGTCATCGCGACACGGAGCGAGGCCGGATACGCAGAGGTCGAAAAAGCGCTTCGCTCACGCTCGAGCGCGCCCGGCGATCCGCGATGACACGCGCGCGCGATGCCGGCGACCATATCGTCCGCAGCTGGCACGAGTGGGAGATCGACGGCCTCGCACGCAAGGTCATCCTTGTGGTCGAGACCGATCTCGCGCTCCAGCCCGACGAAAACGGCTATGATGCGGTCACGCTGGACGCATTGCGTTCGGTTGTCATCGACCTGTCGCGCGCATCACCCGGCGCGATCGATCGTATCCGGATCGTGCCCGTTCGCTACTGACTATTCACGACAGGAAGGTGGGAACCGCAGCCATGTCCGAATATGAAATTACCGGTGTACGCCAAAACAACGGGGAGGGACGAACCCATCATATCGAAGCGGTGAAGGTCGGCGACAGCCTGTTCCTCGTCGATCAGATCATCACTTGGGTCCGCGACGACGCGCATCGTTTCTGGATATGGTTCCAGAACCGGAAAACCGCCATCATCACGCTGCAGCACGGCTCGACGCGGCGCTACTATCTCACGGTCGAGGGCGGCGGTTTCCCGCCGGTGGCATTGCTGTCGCTCCCCCGGATCTGAACGGTCGCGGGCGAAAGCCTACCCCAGCACCCAGCTCCGCCTCGGATAGCCCTGCGCCCACAGCAGCGCGGTCAGGTCGTGGTGGCGGATCACCGCATCGGCCGCTTCGGCCGCGGCGGGATGCGGATAGTATCCAATCCCCAGCCCGGCGGCGGTGATCATCGGAATGTCGTTGGCGCCATCGCCGATCGCCAGCGTCTCGCCCAGCGGCAGCCCGTGCTTCGCGGCCTCGGCCCTCAGTGTCGCCTCTTTCGTGTCCTTGTCGACGATCGGCTCGCGCACCGTTCCGGTAAGCTTGCCGCCTTCGACGACCAGCTCGTTCGCGACCACCTTGTCAAACCCGATCGCCTCGCCCACCGGCCCCGCGAACGCGGTAAAGCCGCCGGTCACCAGCACCGAATGCGCGCCATGCGCCTTCATCGTCTGCACCAGCGTCCGCGCGCCGCGCGTCAGCCGCACGCGCTCGATCCGGCATTCGGTCAGCACACCTTCGGCCAGTCCGCCGAGCAATGCGACGCGTTCGGCCAGCGCGCCGCGAAAATCGATTTCGCCACGCATCGCCTTTTGCGTGATCGTCGCGACCTGATCTTTCAGCCCGGCATAATCGGCCAGCTCGTCGATGCACTCGACGGTGATCATCGTCGAATCCATGTCGGCGACGATCAGCTTCTTGGCGCGGTCGCCGAACGGCTGCACCACGACGTCGAGCGCGCCATGGTCCATTTTCGCCAGCTCGGCGCGCGCACTGACCAGACTTCCCTGAAACAGGATATCCGCCGCGTCATGTTCGTCGATCCAGTGCGGCGCCCCGACATCATGGCCCGTGGCGTCGAGCCGGTCGATCGCCTCGCGAACCACCTCGTCGGTCAGCTTTCCGGCTGCTATCAGCGTGGCAACGAACATGGCATCTCCTTCTTCATCCAACGAGTCCCGGCGGCCGCCGGTGGCGCTTATTGCCGGACCGACCGCGAGCGGCAAGAGCGCTTTGGCCGTCGCGCTCGCGAAAGCGCTGGAGGGCGCCGGCCGCGAGGCCGTGGTCGTCAACGCCGACGCCAGCCAGGTCTATGCCGACCTTGCCGTCCTGTCGGCGCGCCCGAACGAAGAAGAGATGGAAGGCGTGCCCCACCGCCTCTTCGGCCACATCGACGGCGCCGAAGCGCATAATGCCGCGCGCTGGTCCGACGAGGCCCGCGGCATCCTGTCCCACGCGCATGATGCGGGGAAGGTTCCCGTGCTCGTCGGCGGCACCGGCCTTTATCTCCGCACCTTGCTCTATGGCATCGCCCCGGTGCCAGAGATCGATCCGGCAGTACGCGAGGCCGTGCGCGCGCTGCCGGTCGCCGAGGCGCACGCCGCGCTCGCGGTCGCTGACCTTGAAGCCGCCCGCCGCCTCAACCCCGCCGACACCACCCGCGTCGCCCGCGCGCTCGAGGTCGTGCGCGCGACCGGCCGCACCCTCGCCGACTGGCAACAGGCGCGCGAGGGCGGCATAGCGGACGACATCGCCCTCACCCCGCTGATCCTGCTGCCGCCGCGCGATTGGCTGCGCGAGCGCTGCGACCGGCGGCTCGCGCAGATGTTCGACGACGGCGCAGTCGAGGAGGTCCGGGCGCTGCTCGACCGCAATCTCGACCCCGATCTGCCCGTCATGCGCGCGATCGGCGTCCCGCAGATCGCGGCTTGGCTTCGCGGCGAGATCGACCGCGATACAGCGCTCGAACAGGCGCAAGCCGCTACGCGCCAATATGCGAAGCGCCAATATACGTGGTTCCGCCACCAGCCGCCGGCCGATTGGCTGCGCCATGAAGAATCATTAAACAATGATTCAATCCACAATTTCGCAATAATATTACGCGATAGGCTGTTGACAGGATAGAATCATACACCTATTGCCCGCCGACCTGCTGCGGCGCACAAACGCGCGCCGACCGGTTCTGGCGGGGTGAAAGAAAGGAGTTTCGTCGTGACGGAAATGAGTGGTGCCGACATGGTGGTTCAGGCGCTGGTCGACCTCGGGGTCGATACGGTGTTCGGCTATCCGGGCGGCGCGGTCCTTCCCATCTATGACGCGCTCTACAAGCACCCCACGATCAAGCACATCCTCGTCCGCCACGAACAGGCGGCAACGCACGCGGCGGAGGGCTATGCACGCTCGACCGGCAAGCCGGGCGTCGTGCTCGTCACCTCGGGTCCCGGCGCGACCAACGCGGTCACCGGCATCACCGACGCCCTGCTCGACTCCATTCCGATGGTCGTGCTGACGGGCCAGGTTCCGACGACGCTGATCGGCACCGATGCGTTCCAGGAATGCGACACGGTCGGCATCACGCGCCATTGCACCAAGCATAATTATCTCGTGATGGACCCCGATCGTCTCGGCCCGATCATGCACGAGGCTTTCTATATCGCGACCCACGGCCGCCCCGGCCCGGTGGTGATCGACATTCCGAAGAATGTGCAGGTCGCGACCGGCACCTACCGCGTGCCCGAAAAGATCGAGCATCAAAGCTATCGCCCGCAGGTCGAGCCCGATGCCGATGCGATCAGCGCCGCGATCGACATGATCGCCGCGGCCGAGCGCCCGATCTTCTACACCGGCGGCGGCGTCATCAACGCCGGCCCCGACGCCAGCGCCGCGCTGCGCCAGCTCGTGTCGCTCACCGGCGCGCCGATCACCTCGACCCTGATGGGCCTCGGCGCCTTCCCGGCCGACGATCCGAAGTGGCTCGGCATGCTCGGCATGCACGGTACTTACGAGTCGAACATGGCGATGAACCGTGCCGACCTGATCATCGCGGTCGGCGCGCGTTTCGACGACCGGGTGACCGGCCGCCTCGACGCCTTTTCGCCGGACTCGAAAAAGATCCACATCGACATCGACCGCAGCTCGATCAACAAGATCGTCCCCGTCGACCTCGCGATCGTCGGCGATGCCGGCCGCGCGCTCGATGCGCTGATCGCGGCGTGGCAGGAAAAGGGCCACAAGGCGCGCGATCTGGGCGAATGGTGGCGCCGCGTCGACGGCTGGCGCGCGACGCGCTGCCTCGATTTCCCCGAAAAGAAGGACGACGCCGCCGAGATCATGCCGCAGCGCGCGGTGAAGGCGCTGTTCGACGCGACCCGCGGCCGCGACCCGGTGATCACGACCGAGGTCGGTCAGCACCAGATGTGGGCAGCTCAGCATTTCGGCTTCTCGGCCCCCAACCGCTGGCTCACCTCGGGCGGGCTCGGCACGATGGGCTATGGCTTCCCCGCCGCGGTCGGCGCGCAGATCGCGCATCCGAACCGTCTCGTCATCTGCGTCGCGGGCGAAGCCTCGCTGCAGATGAACATCCAGGAAATGGGGACGGTCAGCCAGTACCGCCTGCCGGTGAAGATCTTCATCCTCAACAATGAATGGATGGGAATGGTCCGCCAGTGGCAGGAACTGACCTATGAAAGCCGTTATTCGAACAGCTATTCCGACAGCCTGCCCGATTTCGTGAAGCTCGCCGCCGCATACGGCTGGACGGGCCTGCGCATCGACACGCTCGGCGAGCTCGAGGACGGCATCAGGACGATGATCGAGACCCCGGGTCCGGTGATCGTCGACTGCCGCGTCGCCAAGCTCGCCAACTGCTTCCCGATGATCCCGTCGGGCGCCGCGCACACCGACATGATCCTCCAGCCGAGCGACGTCACCGGCACGATGGACGACGAAGCCAAGGCACTGGTGTAAACACATGAAAATCAAGACCGAAGCCGGCGAGCGCCACGTGCTCGCCATCACCGTCGATAACGAGGCCGGCGTGCTCGCCAAGATCACCGGCCTGTTCACCGCGCGCGGCTACAACATCGAAAGCCTGACCGTGGCCGACATCAGTTCGGACCATGCGCTCAGCCGTATCACGATCGTCACCAACGGCCCGCCGCCGGTGATCGACCAGATCATCGCGCAGCTCGAACGCCTCGTTCCCGTGCACAAGGTCGTCGACCTCAACGACGCCGGCGAAGCGCACGTCGAACGCGAGATCGCGCTCGTGAAGGTCGCGGGCACCGGCGACAAACGGATCGAGGCGCTCCGCCTTGCCGACGTCTTCCGCGCCAAGGTCGTCGACACGACGCTCACCAGCTTCATCTTCGAGATCACCGGGAACAGCGACAAGGTCGACCGCTTCATCGCGCTGATGCGCGAATGCGGGCTGGTCGAGGTCGGCCGCACCGGCGTCGTCGCCATCGCCCGCGGGCCGGAGGCACTCTAGCGTTTTTCACGTCCCGGCGACGCCGGGGTCCACTCTCCCACATCATATCACCCCCTCGCGGGGCCACAGGACTAGAAGGGGTTCATCCAATGCAGGTTTATTACGATCGCGACGCCGACCAGGAACTGATCAAGGGCAAGAAGGTCGCCGTCCTCGGCTATGGCAGCCAGGGCCACGCCCATGCGCAGAACCTGCGCGACAGCGGCGTGCGCGAAGTCGCGATCGCGCTGCGCCCCGGTTCGGCGACCGCGAAGAAGGCCGAAGGCGCGGGCTTCAAGGTTCTCTCGAACAAGGAAGCCGCCGAATGGGCCGACGTCATCATGATCGCCGCCCCCGACGAACATCAGGCGAAAATCTATGCCGATGACCTCGCCGCGAACCTCAAGCCCGGCGCCGCGCTCGCCTTCGCGCACGGCCTCAACGTCCACTTCGGCCTCATCGAACCGCGCGCCGACATCGACGTCTTCATGATCGCGCCGAAGGGCCCCGGCCACACGGTGCGCAGCGAATATCAGAAGGGCGGCGGCGTCCCCTGCCTGATCGCGATCGATCAGGACACGACCGGCAACGCCAAGGCGCTGGCGCTGAGCTATGCCTCGGCGGTCGGCGGCGGCCGCAGCGGCATCATCGAGACGACCTTCAAGGAAGAGTGCGAAACCGACCTCTTCGGCGAACAGGCCGTGCTCTGCGGCGGCATCACCCACCTGATCCAGGCCGGGTTCGAAACGCTGGTCGAGGCGGGCTACGCGCCCGAAATGGCCTATTTCGAGTGCCTCCACGAAACCAAGCTGATCGTCGACCTCCTCTATGAAGGCGGCATCGCGAACATGCGCTACTCGATCTCGAACACCGCCGAATATGGCGACATCAAGACCGGTCCGCGCATCATCACCGAGGAAACCAAGGCCGAGATGAAGCGCGTTCTCGCCGACATCACCTCGGGCCGCTTCGTGAAGGATTTCGTGCTCGACAACCAGGCCGGCCAGCCCGAGCTGAAGGCCAGCCGCAAGGCCGCCGCCGCTCATCCGATCGAACAGACCGGCGCCGAACTGCGCGCGATGATGCCGTGGATCGCGAAGAACAAGCTGGTCGACAAGGCGGTCAACTGATCGTCTGAACCACCGGCTTCCGCAATCGCGGACAAGATATTAAGGTCGGGCGATGGCTTCATCGTCCGACCTTGAATTCGCCTGCGAATGCGGCTCCGTTTCGGGAACGCTGCTCCGCGTCGGCCCCGATCAGGGCGATCATGTCATATGCCATTGCACCGACTGCCAGGATCTCACCCGCCATCTCGGCCAGTCCGCGCGGGTGCTCGACGCGCACGGCGGCAGCGCGCTCTATCAGTCGCGCTGCGCGGCCATGACAATCCTTTCAGGGCGGGACCGGCTCGCCTGCGTCCATATGACCGACAAGCCGACCCTGCGCTGGTATGCGGCCTGCTGCGGCATGCCGCTGTTCAACACCTATGCGAACGGCCGCATCCCCTACATCACGACGCAGCTCGCGGCCTGCGATCCCGCGAAGCGCGACCGGCTGACGGGACCGCCGCTCGGCCATCTCTTCACCGCGGACGGCAGCGGCGACACCGCCGCGCTGCCGAAAATGAGCATGGGACGGCTGATGCGGCGCTTCTTCCCGCGCATGATCCGCGACATGCTCTCGGGCGATCGCCGGCGCTGCGAATTGTTCGACCCCGAAACCTTCGAGCCCATCGCGGTCCCGTACCGGATGACGGCAGAGGAACGGCAGGCGCTGCGCTCCGCCTGACCGGTTCCGCGCGGGCTTGCCCGCAGCCATTTTTGACGTAGGGAGCACTCCATGCAGTCCCCCTCGCCCTTCGCCGCGCATCGCAAGGATCTCGCCGCGCTCGCCGCCGACGACCGGCGCCGCACGCTGAGCCCCCGCACCGGCGCCGATTTCGCGTCGAACGACTATCTCGCGCTCGCGGGCTCCTATGCACTCGGCGAGGCGCTTGCGATCGGGCTCGAACGCGGCCTCCCCGCAGGGTCGGGCGGCTCGCGCCTGCTGCGCGGCAATCACGAAGAGCATGAGGCGCTCGAGGCGCACGCCGCACGCCATTACGGCAGCGAGGCCGCGCTCTTCTTTCCGACCGGCTTCGCCGCCAACGCCGCGTTATTCGCAACCTTGCCCCAGCGCGGCGACCTGATCGTCCATGACGAACTGATCCACGCGAGCGCGCACGACGGGATGAAGCTCGGCCGCGCCGGCCATGTCGACGCGCGCCACAATGACGCGCAGGCGTTCGACGATATCATCCGGCGCTGGCGCGCCGGCGGCGGCAGCGGCACACCGTGGATCGCGGTCGAGAGCCTCTACAGCATGGACGGCGACCGCGCCCCCCTCGCCGACCTCGCCGCCGTCGCCGACCGCCATGACGCCGTGCTGGTCGTCGACGAGGCGCATGCGACGGGCGTCTATGGGCCCGCGGGTCAGGGCCTCGCGCACGAACTCGCGCCCCGCGAGAATCTCGTCACCCTCCACACCTGCGGCAAGGCGCTCGGCTGTGAAGGCGCGCTGCTCTGCGGCCCCGCGATCGTCCGCGACTTCATCGTCAATCGCGGCCGCCCCTTCATCTTCTCAACCGCCCCCTCGCCGCTGATGGCGTGGCTCGTTCGGCAGGCGCTCGAAATCGTCGCGAACGAGCCCGAACGCGCCGCGCGCCTCCACGCGCTCGTCCGCCACGCCGAAACCCGCCTCGCCCCGCTCGGCATTGCGCCCGGCGGCAGTCAGATCCTGCCCGTCGTCATCGGCGACAACGCTCGCACGATGCGCATCGCCGCCGCGCTGCAGGCGGACGGCTTCGACGTGCGCGGCATCCGCCCGCCGACGGTTCCGCACGGCACCGCGCGCCTCCGCATCGCAATCACCCTCAATGTCGGCGAGCGCGAGATTGACGCGATGACGGAGAGGCTTTCGGCCGCTATGGCCGCCGCATGACCCGCTTCGTCATCACCGGCACCGACACCGGCATCGGCAAGACCGTCTTCTCCGCCGCGCTCGCGGGCGCGCTGACGCTGCCCTATTGGAAACCGATCCAGTCGGGGCTGGAGGAAGAAACCGACACAGAAGCCGTCGCGCGCCTCGCGGGCGTGCCCGTCCTTCCCGAAGGCTACCGCCTCGTCACCCCCGCCTCGCCCCACCTCGCGGCCGAGATCGACGGCGTCACCATCGACGTGCAGGCGCTGACGCCGCCCGAAGGCCCGCTGATCGTCGAGGGCGCCGGCGGCGCGCTCGTCCCCGTCACCCGTACCCTGCTCTACGCCGACCTTTTCGCGCGCTGGCAGATCCCGGTGATCGTCTGCGCGCGCACCGGCCTCGGCACGATCAACCACAGCCTGATGACGATCGAGGCGCTGAAAAGCCGGAACGTCCCGATCCACGGCATCGCCTTCCTCGGCGACGCGGTCGAGGACAGCGAAGCGATCGTCGCTGCCCTCGGCGGCGTCCGCCGCCTCGGCCGCCTGCCGGTCGTCGACCCGCTGACGCGGGAAAATCTCGCGCAGGCCTTCGCCGACAATTTCGATCCCGCAGACTTCGCATGACCTCCCCCGTCTGGCACCCCTTCACCCAGCATGGCCTCGGCGACCCCGTCCCGCTGATCACGCGCGGCGACGGCGCGCGCCTTTACGATGCCGACGGCAACCACTGGATCGACGCGATATCGAGCTGGTGGGTCACCACCCACGGCCACGCCCATCCGCGCATCATGGCCGCGATCCGCGACCAGTCCGAAAAGCTCGACCAGCTGATCTTCGCCGGCTGGACGCACGAACCGGCCGAGACGCTTGCCGCCGAGCTGATCCGCATCACCCCCGACCCGCTCACGCGCGTCTTCTTCTCGGACTCGGGCTCGACCAGCGTCGAGGTCGCGCTGAAAATGGCGCTCGGCTACTGGTTCAACATCGGTGAGCCGCGCAGCCGCATCCTCGTCCTCGAGCATAGCTATCATGGCGACACGATCGGTACGATGTCGGTCGGCGAGCGCGGCGTCTACAACCGCGCCTGGCAGCCTCTGCTTTTCGACGTCGACACCATCCCCTTCCCGCATGAAGGCATGGAGCAGGCCACGCTCGACGCGCTCGAAGCTGCCTGTTCGCAGAAGCCCGCGGCTTTCATCGTCGAACCGCTCATCCTCGGCGCGGGCGGGATGCTCATCTACCCCGCGTGGGTGCTCGCAGAAATGCGGGCGATCTGCGCGCGGCACGGCGTCCTTTTCATCGCCGACGAAGTGATGACCGGCTGGGGCCGCACCGGTACGCGCTTCGCGTGCGATCAAGCGGGGGTGATCCCCGATATCGTCTGCCTGTCAAAGGGGCTGACCGGCGGCAGCCTGCCGCTCGCGGTGACGCTCTGCATCGAGCCGATTTTCGCGGCGCATTGGTCGACCGACCGCGCGAAGACCTTCTATCATTCGAGCAGCTACACCGCGAACCCGATCGCCTGCGCCGCCGCGAACGCGAACCTCGCCATCTGGCGCGACGAGCCGGTGCAGCAACGCATCGACACGCTCGCCGACGCGCAGGCGGCGCATCTGTCGATGCTGTCGCACGACCCGCGCGTCGCCAGCCCCCGCCGCCTCGGCACCATCGCCGCGTTCGATATCGCGGCGCCGGATTCGGGCTACCTCTCGAACCTCGCCCCGCGCCTGATCGCCTTCCACCGCGAAAACGCCGTCCTCCTCCGCCCGCTCGGCAACAGCGTCTATGTCATGCCACCCTATGGCATCACCCCCGACGACCTCGCGCACGTCTGGCGCACCATCGCAGCGTCGCTGGACGCGATCGCGCGGTAGCGAAACGGAACATACCCTCAGCAATTCAGCCTCTTGTCGCGGCACGCTGAACTGATATCTCATCGCCACGCGTGACGGGGCGAAGGGGCGCTCGTCCGTCATGGGGCAACGCAATCAGGGGGAAATTTATGGAATGGATGTTGATGCCGTTCAAACGCTACGCCGACTTTTCGGGGCGATCGCAGCGGATGGAATATTGGATGTTCGCTCTTTTTTACGTTCTCGTGATCGGCGCTCTGTTCGTCTTTGCGATGGCCTTGGGCAGCAATCCGGGCGAGGAACTGACCGGCGCGGAAGGGTTTTTCCTGCTTCTCGCCGGCCTCTTCGTTCTCGGATCGATCATCCCGTCGATCGCCGTGACGGTCCGCCGCCTGCACGATCAGGACAAGTCGGGCTGGCTCTATCTCATCAGCTTCATTCCCTATATCGGCGGCTTGGTCTTGTTGATTTTCATGTGCATCGACGGCACGCCCGGTCCCAATCAATACGGCCCGGACCCCAAGGCCCACGGGTCCGATATCTTCGCCTGACCGCTCGAACGGATCCGGGCGATCGCAGCGTCGCAGGACGGTCTGTGACGACGGCTAGCGACCGATGCCGGTCCATTTACTCCTCCCTGTGCCGCAGGCATGGGGAGGTGGCAGCCCGAAGGGCTGACGGAGGGGCAATGGCGCGGCGCGGCCCCTCCACCACTCGCTGCGCGAGCGGTCCCCATCCCCATGGCTGCGCCACAGGGAGGAATTTCAACATCCGCTTCCCCCCATTTGCGTCGTCGGCCGCCGATCTGGACGCGATGGCAGGAAACGACCGATTGCAGTCATCGATCTTGCGCCTTACTCTGTCGGTATGGCGAAAGCGGGTTACGCCCTACTACCTAGCATCTTGTTCGCTTCGGGGTGCCCCACCTCACAGCCTGATGGCAAAGTTGTGTATGAAATCGAGCGCAAACTCGCTGAAGATCCTTGCCTGAAGGGGTTGGAGCAGATGCGGCAAACCTACCAGTTCGCCAAACGCGGATGGAAAATCGATCCCAATCGTATTGATGTTCACATCACTGAAGCTGGACACAGAGGCCTACCAGCAGGTCGCTTTGCTATCAGTGTGGAACGCGAAGGCATACTCGACGACAGTGAGCATTTCGGCGCTTTTGCAACTTATGTCGTCGACAGGAAGATATTGGATTTGTGGTCTTGTGGCGGGAACATGGACCCAGCCTCATTCCGTCATCAACCAAAGCTTTAATCGTCCGCTCCCCCACCCCATTTCGGACGTTAGATCGCGATCCGGCGCAACCCCCACTTATGGCCAAGTCGCTCCTCCGCTACCATAAAATCCCATGTTTTCTGCCATTTATAGTGAAACGAACCCCCGAAAATTCGTGCATGGGGTTAGGCGTCGCCGAATGTCCGAATTAGGGGAGAGAAGCGGACGCTATTTTCGCAACTCACTTTGTGACGTTGCGACCCACTGCCCCCAAGGCATTTTCAATGAAGCAAGGCCAAGTAGGTCTGGTGCTGCTCTCAATGCGTCAGCCATCTTTCTATTGCTATCAGTATCGCAGCCGAAGTTGAAAATGAGCTTATCTGTTCCGTTTGCATCTATCCATGCCACCCGAACGCCGTCCATGTCGTTCCATAGGGCTTGGCAGGCAGGCCGGTCTTGCAGAGAGAGTTCACCTTTCGGACGATAGGGGCGCAGAGCTTGAACAAAGCGCGCAAACTTGTCTGGGGTCACGTACTCAAGTTGCCGCTCTAACCTCCAACCTCGGTATTTGCCTGTCCGGTATCCGTGCTCGATCCATACGCGTCCGTCCGACACAGCGGTGATTTTCACCATGTCACAGCGGCCGCAGAACGGACCTGGCTCATTTTCTAGGGTAACGAGTTGGGCGCTAGCTTCCGACGGCGCAGTAGGCGGTCGCGGTATGCTGACACAGGCCGCAAGCAAAGCCGCTGACAGCACGACAAGCGCCAAAGGAGGTCTTTTGCCGATCATAGCAGGCAGGCTACTTCGTTGCCCACGTGTCTGCAATCGGTCGATTCCGGTCATTCGGCCCGTATCGGCACTAACGGCAGCAAACGACCGATTGCGGACGTCAAGCGCGACTGTAGATCTCCAAATCCGAAGATGTCGCAATGACAAACGATTTACCGGTCGGAGAAAAGCCGTAAGCTACCAACGAGGAAGGTAACGGCCGTAGTTTGAACAACTCGGGTTCGGCCGCAGGGGGATTCCACAGCATCGTCTGTCCTGGGGGGCACAAGAAAAACTCCTCCTCCGGCCATGAAAGCGGATGCAGTTCGATAAGCCATCCGTCCTCGGTGGCGTGGGATAAGCCACCGCCAGAGGTTCCGGCTACTCGAATCTGCTGCCCCTCCAACGGGCCTATGCCTTCGGCCTCTAAAGAACCGAAATCGGGGTGATACTCTTCATCATCTCTTGCGACTTTGCCGCCGGTTGCACAGTCAACAACGCCACGTCCGCTGACCGAGACAACCAAAAGCAGATCAGATTTCGACGCAAACCCGATGTGCTGAAGGCCCCCTACGGCGACCGCTGTCAATTTACGCCACGGCCCCAAAGCGCTGGCAGGTGCGAGCCCGTCCAAATACCGGAATCGATCTCGAAGGTGGTCAGGGACGGCGCCTTTGCCAGTTGGTTTAGCTCTCTTGAACATAGCCTCGTTGTAGAGAAGCGCCGTCCGCTTTCCACCCCAAAGCCGACATTGCCAGCGGCAGGGGCTCGAACCCGCACCCGTTGCCTGGATCTCTGTGGCGATACGTCTACCAATTCCGTCACGCTGGCGAACTGTACATAACAGCCGCGTGCCCGCTCCGCGACCTTACCCGCCCTTGCGACCGTCCCGACCCGAAACCATATGCAAATTCATCCTCTTGCTGCAGCAGTTCGGCTGGGGTTCATCTTCGCGGTCTATGTCGGTGTCCGGGGATGGTATCTGGGAATGCGTCATGATGAAATCCGCCCCTCTCCTTCTCCCCCTCGTCGCCGCGATGCTGCTCGCCGCGCCCGTCCACGCGCAGGATGACAGCCTTGCGCAGACCGGGTCGCCCCCCGAGCGCGTGTCGGTCCTCTACACCTATGGCAACGAGCCCTGCCCCGAGCCGCAGGATGGCGAGATCGTCGTCTGTGCGCAGCAACCCGAATCCGAACGCTATCGCGTGCCGAAGGATTTGCGCCACAAGGACGAGGATACCGCAGTCGGCGGCGGTTCGTGGGCCTCGGCGGTCGACAGCTATACCAACGGCCCCGCCGCCGCGAGCCGTCCGAACAGTTGCTCGCCGGTCGGCAGCTATGGCTATACCGGCTGCACCGCGGCGATGCTGCGCGACTGGTTTGCCGAGCGGCGCTCGATGAACCGCTGAGCGCGGCGCAAGGCCCCCGCGCCGAAACGAAGCGTTTCCGCTTCGCAAATTGACGCGGGGCCCGCCGCGCGCTTAACCTCCGCGCTTCCACAACAGGAGGTTCCCCCCATGCGCCGTTTCGCCCCTCTCGCCGCCGTCGCGCTCGCGATCGTCGCGGTTCCCGCCGTCATCGCCCAATCGCCGGGCGCTCCCGGTGCGCCCGACAAGACGCGCGTCACCGGCGGCACCTATGCGGCCGATTCCAACCACACGATGGTGGTGTGGCAGGTCGATCATCTCGGCTTCAGCAACTACACCGGCATCTTCGGCGACGTCACCGGCACGCTCGTCCTCGATCCGAAGAATCCCGCCGCGTCGAAGGTCGATGTGACGATCCCGGTCGCCAAGGTCACCACCGCCAGCGCCGGCCTGACCGCGCACCTGCTGCGCGAGGGCAAGGACGGCGGCAAACCCGACTTCTTCGGCCCCGCGCCCGCCGACGCCAAATTCGTCTCGACCAGCGTCGTCCTCGACAAGGACGGCGACGAGGCGAAGGTCATCGGCAATCTCACGCTCAACGGCGTGACGAAGCCCGTGACGCTTGACGTCGACTTCCACGGCGCGGGCACCGGCATGAACAAGAAGGAAACCGTGGGCTTCGAGGCCGAGGCGACGATCAAGCGCAGCGACTTCGGTGTCTCGATGGGCATCCCCTTCGTCAGCGACGAGGTCGAGCTCAAGATCCACGCGGCGTTCGAGAAGCAGTAAGCCCGGCGCCATGCAACGTGGCGGCGGACGCACCGGACGGCCGCTCGGCCACCTGACGATCGACCAGTTGGAAGCGATCGTCGGGTCCGGTACGGGCGACAGCGTCGAATTGCGCAGCGTTATCGGCGAACTCGCCTATCGCAAATCGCCGCGCGCGATAGAATTGCGGTCGCGCGCCCGGCAACTGGCGGAAACGCGCCAGGACGGCAGCGCTGACTGAATGTGCGGCATCCCGGACCGGGATCGCCGCATTCATCGCAGGGCCAGCAAGGCGCGCGCATAAGTTCTCCATTCAAGGGAGTATCTCATGCGCAAAGCCTTGCTGGTTGCCGCGGCGCTCGTCGCCACCCCCGCCTTCGGGCAAGCCAATCCCCAGATCGACTATCCAGCGTTCCAGACGCTCACCGCCAGCGTCGGCACCGCCCGCGCCGACCGCCTGCTCAAGTTCGACGCCTTCAAGGCCGAGGCGGCCAAGCCCGACGTCCTCCTCCTCGACGCCCGTTCGAAGGACGCCTTCGCGCGCGGCCATATCGCGGGCGCGGTCAACCTGCCGCTCACCGACTTCACCGCGGACAGCCTTGCCGCGGTGATCGGCGCCGATCCCGGCCGGCCGATCCTCATCTATTGCAACAATAATTTCTCGAACCACCGCGCGCCCGTGCCGCTCAAATCGGCGCCGCTCGCGCTCAATATCCAGACCTTCATCAACCTCGTCGGCTATGGCTATCCCAATGTCTGGGAGCTTGCCGACGTCGTCGACTTCAACGATCCGAAGGTCGGCTGGGTCACCGGCTAGCCCGGCTCCGCCAATCTGTCACACGACTCCTGTACGCAGGGCGCGGGGCCACCCCCGCCCCGCCAGAGGAGCGCACGGCCATGAGCGAACTGGTACGCGAAATCGTCGAAGTGAACGCCGCGATCGACGGCGATGAAGAAAACCCCGTCCTGATCGTCGAAGTCGAGGGCCTTGCCCCCACCCTCGGCTGGAGCCACGTCCGGCTCGAACCCCATGTCTATATCACCCCGCCCGACGACGGCTTTCAGGACTTCGACCTTGTCGGCGACCGGCCTTCAGATGCCGCCGCCGACGCCCTCACCCCGGTCGAGGCCGGTTGGGAAGGCCCGCTCGAGGACTGGTGCATCGGCGTCCGCATCCACGCGATCGACAATATGATCGAGGACGAGGTCTTCGAGCCCTGGGATGAAGATGATACGCATGAGGACGACGACGACGTCGCCGAGGAAGCCGCCTGACCCCCTATTCGCCTCCCCTGCCCTGCGCCGGGCCGCGATCCCCCTTCGCGGCCCGGCGACATTTTCGCACACGGCTCTTGCCAAACGCGACATTTTGAACCAATAGCCTGCCCATGCGCGGCAACGCCCTTCTTCTTCTGCGACTTACACGCCCTTGGGCGTGACACTGGCTGCGCGCTAGTCGCGGCCACCCGCTCAAGGGTCCGATCGACAAGCACTCGCAACCACCAGAAGAAGTAGTCTCCACATGACCATGCTCCGCGATCCGTCCGCGAAATATTCCGCCTTTCCGCAGGTTCCCTTGGGCAACCGCGAATGGCCCGGCCGCGTCACCACACAGGCGCCGATCTGGCTCTCCACCGACATGCGCGACGGCAACCAGTCGCTGATCGACCCAATGGATGCCGAGAAAAAGGCGCGCTTCTTCGACCTGCTCGTCAAATGCGGGTTTAAGGAGATCGAGGTCGGCTTCCCCAGCGCCGGCGCGACCGAATTCGACTTCATCTCGGGCCTCGTAAAGAACGGCCGCATCCCCGACGATGTCACCCCGCAGGTGCTCACCCAGTCGCGCGCCGACCTCATCCGCACCAGCTTCGACAGCCTCGAAGGCGCGAAAACCGCGATCGTCCACGTCTATAACGCGGTCAGCCCCGCCTGGCGCAAGATCGTCTTCGGCATGGAGATGGACGAGATCAAGGCGATCGCGATCGAGGGCGCGAAACAGCTCCGCGACAATGCCGCGCGCCTGCCCGGCACCGACTGGCGCTTCGAATACAGCCCCGAAACCTTCTCGACCGCCGAGCTCGATTTCAGCCTCGCCTGCTGCGAGGCGGTGATGGACATTCTCCAGCCCACCACCGACAAGCCGATCATCCTCAACCTCCCCGCGACGGTCGAGGCGGCGACGGCGAACATCTACGCCGACCAGATCGAATATTTCTGCAAGAACCTCCCGAACCGCGACCGCGCGATCATCAGCTTGCACACCCACAACGACCGCGGCACCGGCGTCGCCGCGGCCGAGCTCGGCCTGCTCGCCGGCGCCGACCGCGTCGAGGGCTGCCTGTTCGGCAATGGCGAGCGCACCGGCAACACCTGCCTCGTCACCGTCGCGCTCAACCTGTACACACAGGGCGTCGACCCGCAGCTCGACTTCTCGAACATCGACGAGGTCATCCAGACGGTCGAATATTGCAACAACCTGCCCGTCCACCCGCGCCACCCCTATGGCGGCGAGCTCGTCTACACCGCCTTTTCGGGCAGCCATCAGGACGCGATCAAGAAAGGCTTCGCCGCGCGCGAGCGCCAGAATGACGAGCGTTGGGAAGTCCCCTATCTGCCCATCGACCCCGCCGACCTCGGCCGCAGCTACGAAGCGGTGATCCGCGTCAACAGCCAGTCGGGCAAGGGCGGCGTCGCATGGGTGCTCGAACAGGACAAGGGCCTGAAACTGCCCAAGAAGATGCAGGCGAGCTTCAGCCATGTCGTGCAGGCACTGGCGGACGAAACGAGCCGCGAACTCGGCGCCGAGGACATCTGGCACGCCTTCGAGCGCCAGTATCTGGCCACCGAAGCCAAACGCTTCCAGCTCGTCGACTGGTCGGAGACGCACTCGGGCGCCGACCGCATCTTCGCCGGCAAGCTCACCATCGACGGCACCCCGCGCAGCGTCAGCGGCCGCGGCAACGGCCTGATGAGTAGCGTCATCGCCGCGCTCCGCGAAAGCGGCGGCCCCGTGATGGACATCGTCGATTACAGCGAGCACGCGATCGGCCAAGGCAGCAATGTGCAGGCCGCGGCCTATGTCGAATGCCGCACCGCGGACGGCAGGAGCCTGTTCGGTTGCGGCCTCGACACCGACGTCGCGACGGCGAGCGTGCGGGCGATCCTCAGCGCCGCGAATGGGGCGTAATTCGGGGGCGGCCTTACAATCCGCCCCCCGCGACCCCATATGTCATTATCGCGGCAGACGTTTTTTCGTAGGCCACCGCGACTGAGAGACGCTTGGCGCTCCCGCTTACGCAAGAGGAGCCGCGCCGATGAGCAGTAAACCCGACCCCGATTCCGCCACGCCCGCCCCCGCTCCTGCTTCGGCAAAGTCGCACTCCAGCCGCGTGTTTCGCCCCAAATGCACCCCGCTTCCCCACGATGAAGCGCGGCGCCAGGGTAACATCAGCAGCCTTGCCTATCTGACGATGGGCGGCCGCGACCCCGCAATGGCCTTCCTCAACGCCGAAAATTCCGCCCTCGGCGGCCGCCCGCTCGCGCTCGCGACCGCCAGTGCCGAAGGCTATGCGCGCGTCGCCGCCGCGATCCACGCCTGGTCGCCGGGCCCGGCCGCCGGATGAGCCGCGCGATGAACCTCGCTTTGTCCGAAAGCGAAGTGACCACGCTCTGCACCGCCGCAGGGATCAGCGTCAGCGCGATCGAACCGCTGCCGTCGGGCGGCACGCACCTCGTCTGCACCACCGGCGCGGGCGCCGACGAAATCCGCCTGCGTCTCGCCGGCCACCTGATCGAAGGCGCGGTCACCCGCTATCGCTTCTATCGTCCGCCGGACAAATAGGCCGCCCCGCACAGCGTCAGCGGCCGCGGCAACGCCCTGATGTCGAGCGTCATCGCCGCGCTCAGCGAAAGCGGCGGCCCGGTGATGGACATCGTCGATTACAGCGAACACGCGATCGGCCAAGGCAGCAATGTGAAGGCCGCGGCTTACTTGGAATGCCGCACGGCGGACGGCAGGAGCCTGTTCGGCTGCGGGCTCGACACCGACGTCGCGACCGCGAGTGTGCGGGCGATTTTGTCGGCGGCTAATGGCGCATAGAAGTCAGCCCCTCCACCGCTACGCAGTCCCCCTCCCCATGCCCTACGGGCACAGGGGGGAAAGAAAAGCGATGCGAAGCGAGCCCAAAATCCTCCCTGTTGCGAAGCAATGGGGAGGGAGACCGCGCCCGAAGGGCGTGGTGGAGGGGCGATTAGCGCGACGCCAAAATCAGCCGAACCAACCCATCCACAACTCCATCGACATCCTTCAACACATCAACCGCCGCCACCCGCACCACAACAAACCCCTGCCCGCGCAACCAATCATCCCGCACAGCATCGCGCTCGATCCGAAAATCATGCGCCACCCCATCAACCTCAACGATCACCCGCCCCTCAGCCGCATAAAAATCCGCCACATACACCCCCACCGGATGCTGCCGCCGAAACTTCACCGCACCCGGCCGCAAACGCAGCCGCTGCCAAAGCAACACCTCCGGCGGCGACATCTCCCGCCGCAACCCCCGCGCCTTCCGAACCGTCGCCTTAAAAGTCTGCCGCACCCAAACCTCCCAACCAACTCCTCCCTGTGGCCAAAGGCCATGGGGAGGTGGCAGCCGCAAAGCGGCTGACGGAGGGGCCAAAAGCGCAACGCCCCAGCCCCTCCACCACCCTACGGGCGGTCCCCCTCCCCATCGCTACGCGACAGGGAGGAAATCAAAACCCCAACCCCCCTCCACCCCGGACCGATCCCCAAACAAAATCCTCCCCGTGCCGCAGGCATGGGGAGGGGGACCGCCGCGAAGCGGTGGTGGAGGGGCTTCAGCGCTGACCGCTGATTGCTAAAATCCGCGCTCGACGACCTCATTCAGATTGCCCAGCAGATATTCCTCGACCCTGAATGATCGGCCCGCTGCATTTAGCTCCGCGAAATACCCCAAGGAGTACCCACAAACATGCTCCGGAAGCGTTTTTCCATCCGCTGACCACACACCATCGTACGACTGCTTCGTCAGTGCTCTAAGACGATCGCGATCCTTCGTTTTCTCTGTCTCGGGATGCTCTATCCGCTTCATTTCGAGAGCAATAAGATTGTCTCTTTCGATGACTTTTCCTCAGCTATGGAGAATTAGATCGCAGGTGATCCGCACTATACGCAAGCGATCATCGAGCAAGGTTTTGACTCTGCCCTCTTGCATCCGATTATACTCGACGTCCGCGTAGTATCTGTTGAATCCCGCACCCTGCGCCTCGGTCGCACCGTAGAGTGCCAAGGCTGCGGAGAGATGATTATGCTGGAGGATCATACCCCGATCGCTGCGGTGCAGAAGATGATCGACGGAATTGAAATCAGTTAGCGACTGGGGTTGAACGGTCGCGCTTCCTCGTGGCCAGCATTCCGTCGATAGATTGCGGGTAGGATTAGCGAGCCACGCGAACGAACTTAATCATTTCGGGGCCGCAGTGATTTTCTTGGCAAATTAATTCCTTGCCGCAGCCGTTCTCTACCGCATTGCCCACGATCACGACTTGCTTACCAACATTGGCTCTAAGTTCGGAAGCCTGGTCAGCTGTGTGAAGAATGCCAACGCACTTTTTATCTCGGGAGATCAAGTTGAAAATTGATCCATACCGTTCCAATCGCCCGGAAAAAGAGTCCTCAAATCGAGGGCTTAGGCTCTCGTTGTTCTTCTCTGATATCGTGGAGCAAGCCGCTAGGAAGCCTGATGAAGCGCAAGCAACTAGCAAAAACAAGGATTTCACATTCATGGCCTAGAAGCCCTCTGCATTTGATTCAATCGCTGCACGATCACACTCTTAGTAGAAGCGGAAACCGTAAACGAAACTGCCATCGGTCGCGACATTATCTGGCAGAAAGACTAAATAATCTCCCTTTCCTACAATTCACCCATATGGTTCATTCTCTCAGTTTCATCTAACCGAAAGGACGAATCGATGGACGACGCCGCCCCCAATCCCGCCGACATCCCCGCCCCCGGCAGCTATCACTGGACACCCAAACTCCAGCGCGCGTTTCTGGAGAGCTTGGCGACCACCGGGTCGGTGAAGATCGCCAGCGCGTCGGTCGGCATGTCGCCGCGCGCGACCTACGATCTCAAGCACAAGCCGCAGGGCGCGGCGTTCCGGCTCGGCTGGGCGGCGGCGGTGCTGATCGCGCGCGGGCGGCTCGCCGACGAGCTGCTCGACCGCGCGATATGGGGGCATGACGAGATGACCACCGTCATGCGCGAGGAGGACCGCAGCCTCACTAAACGCCGCCGCATCGAATCGCGCCTCGGCCTCGCGATGCTCGCGCGCCTCGACCGCATGGTCGAAACCCGCGCGAAAGCCGGCGAGGAAATGCTCGCGCAGATCATCGCCGGCGACTGGCCGGGCTTCCTGTCGCTCTTCGATGCCGCCGAGGCAGCCAAGTCCGACGGCGCCGGGGCCGACGCATCGGATGCCGAGACGCACGCCGACGCGCGCGCCGATGGCCGCGCCGACGGTCTCGGGGCCGCGCTCGCGCTCTGGCTCGCCGGTCGCGACAACCGCGCGAACCCGCTCGCCACCCTTTGGCGCGGTACCGCGATCGCGAATGAAGTTGCGCAGTTTTCCGCCGATGACGGGGAAGAGGAACAAGCCGATCCCACCCCCGAGGAAGAGGCCGCCGCGATGACCGTCTGGCACGACGACGAAAGCGGCGAACTGCGTACCAACTTTCCCCCGCCCGACGATTTCGTGGGGATCGAGGAGGGCCAGTTCGGCCATGAGGATTATGAACGCTCGCTCGATGCCGAGGAGGAGGTCGCGTGGGAGGCCGCGTGCGCCCAAATCTACGCCCCGCTGCGACAGGCCGGCGAAGCCGCCCGCCGCGCCTTCTTCAACCTGCCCCTGCCCGCCAACGACCCGGCCCCGGCGGACGAGACAAAGGCGCGGAAAAGCGCGAGCGGCTGAAATCCCCTCCCTGTCGCGAAGCGATGAGGAGGTGGCAGCGCGAAGCGCTGACGGAGGGGCAATGGCGGCGCCGTTGCCGCCCCACCACCACGCCCGGCGGGCGCGGTCGCCCTCCCCATGCCTGCGGCATAGGGAGGACAAAATGGGCTCAACCTTGACTTTTCAATGGAATGCGCCCATATCCGGAAAGCTATCGTCGCAGGCGACGGAAAATTCTCACGTGCTACGGCCTGAAATTCCCTTCACATGCTACCAAGCTCCTCCGGTGCTTTTGCCGGCGGATTCCCGTTTCTTCGTGAAAGGAAACATCAAATGGCCATCGGCACTGTAAAATTCTTCAACACCGACAAGGGTTATGGCTTCATCGAGAATGAAGACGGCTCGGGTGACAGCTTCGTCCACATCACCGCAGTTCAGGCTGCCGGCATGGACACGCTCCACAAGGAACAGCGCGTTTCCTACGACCTCGAAACCGGCCGCAACGGCAAGGTTTCGGCGATCAACCTCCAGTCGGTCTGATCTGAATTCGTCCGCGTGGCGGGCCGGGTGTCACGTTTCGCGCATCCGGTCCGCCCCGGCCGTTCCGCCGCGCGTCCTTCGGGGCGCTCCGTCCACCTGTAACCAAGCAATTTCGTTTAAAATCAAAGATAAAGATGATGACTATGTTTAGTAATACCAATTCGATTTTCCCCGCTCTGCCCGCGCTGTCGCTGGCCGGCAAGGCCCAGACGGTCATCCCGTCCCGCCGCCGCCGCCCGACGCTTTCGCGCCGCGAGCTCCGGCGTCTCATCGCCGATATGGTCGACTGATCGACCGTAAACCCTAAGGAAGCAGCCATGTCGGCCACTATCGAATTCTACCTCACGCAGGCTGAAAAATGCTCTACAGAGGCCGAGGCATCGGCGCTGACCCAGGTCCGCGACCGCAATCTGCGCGCCGCTGCGGCGTGGCAGGCGATGGCCGACAAGCTGCTCCACACCGAACAATTGCGCGCCGAGAAAGACCGGCTCGCGGCCGCCGCGCGCGGTTGACGCCGGCGCGGTGCAGGCGCCATGGCCCACGCCATGACGACATCCTCTGCCGGCCGCCCCTTCACCCACCGCATCGCCGTCGCTGACGACCTCGCGGCGCTCCGCACCGTCATGGCGCTCGCCATCGCCGAGCTGCAAAAGGGCTTCCTCTCGGACGAACAGATCGCCGCCAGCAACGCCGTCATGGGCCTCGATACCCAGCTCGTCGCCGACGGCACCTATTTCGTCATCGAGGACGGCGACGCCATCGCCGGCTGCGGCGGCTGGTCGTACCGCGCCACCCTCTATGGCGGCGACCACAGCAAGGATCTGCGCGATCCCGCGACGCTCGACCCCGCCGTCGATGCGGCGCGCATCCGCGCCATGTACACCCACCCCGCATTTGCCCGCCGCGGCGTCGGCCGCCTCATCATGACGCTCTGCGAGGATGCGGCGCGCGCCGCGGGTTTCCGCCGCGCCGAAATGATGGCGACGCTGTCGGGCGAACCGCTCTACCGGGCCTGCGGCTACACCGCGATCGAGCGTATCGAGGCGCCCGGTCCGAACGGCGTGGCCGTCCCGCTGATCCGGATGGGCAAGGCGCTGGATTGAGTCAGGCTGCGGCGACCGGCATCGCCATGCCCCGCAGCCGCTCGGCATCCCGCGACGGCGGCAGGCCAAAGGCGCGGGCATATTCGCGGCTGAACTGCGATGCGCTCTCGTACCCGACCGAATAAGCCGCGCGGCTCGCCTCGCTGCCCCCCGCCAACAGCCGCCGCGCCGCGTGCAACCGCAGCGTCTTCTGGAACTGCAGCGGGCTCATCGCCGTCGCCGCCCTGAAATGCCGGTGAAACGAAGCAACGCTCATCCCCGCAATCTCGGCCAGCTTGGCGGTCGGCAGCAACGTGTCGAAATGCTCATGCATCCACAGGATCGCCCGCCGAACCCGCGACAGCCGGCTATCCTCTTGGGCAATGGCGCAAAGCTGCCCGCCCAGCGGCCCCTGCAGCAGGCGATAGAGGATTTCGCGCTCCCGCATCGGCGCCAGCATCGCAACGTCGCCAGGCCGGTCGAGCAGCCCGAGCAGGCCTGCCCATGCCTCGACCAGTTCTTCCGTCACCGACGCAACCGCGAATCCTGCCAGGTCACCCGGCGGCGTCTGCCCGATCACGGTGGGATCCATGCTGGCGATCAGATCGGCCAACACGGCACGGTCGATGCGCAGCGCCGCGGCGACATAGGGCTTGTCCAACGTCGCCTCGACCACCCGGCCGACCGCAGGCAGGTCGAGCGAGGCGACAAAATAGCTCGACGCGTCGTATCGCAGTACCCGGTCGCCAATCACGACCTGCTTGGTCCCCTGCAGGATCAGGCAGGTGACGGGCTCATAAACAGTCGCGATCCCGCTCGTCGGCGCACATTGCGTCGCGACGACCAGCCGCGGCACCGGCGTCTCATAATATGGGGAAACCGCATGACGCAGAACCTGCGCGCAGATCGAGTCGAGCCGTTCTCTCATAAACCCAACATCGGATGCCGCGTGGCAGCGCGCAAGGTCGCTTATCGACTAACGCCTTCGCATTGACAGGAATAGGCAAGCGAACGCCATGATCGGGCAGCGCAACGACGGGCAGCCCGCTTATCATGATCGGACAGGGCATCCCCTCCCCCGCCCTGCAACCCAAGGAGTCCATCATGACCCAGTTCAATGCCAAATCGACCACCGACGACGTGCTGGCCGGCGTCGATCTCAAGGGCAAGCGCTTCCTCGTCACCGGCGTCTCGGCCGGGCTCGGCGTCGAGACCGCCCGCGCGCTCGTCGCCCATGGCGCCGATGTCGTCGGCGCGGCGCGCGACCTGACCAAGGCCGAGGGCGCGACCGCCGAAGTCCGCGACGCCGCGGCGCAAAGCGGCGGCAGCTTCGAGCTGATCCGGCTCGACCTCGCCTCGCTCGCCAGCATCCGCGCCGCCACCGATGCCCTCAACGCCGACGGCCGCCCGTTCGACGTCATCATCGCCAATGCCGGCGTGATGGCGACGCCCTTCGGCAAGACCGAAGACGGGTTCGAAACGCAGTTCGGCACCAATCACCTCGGCCACTTCACCTTCGTCAACCGGATCGCTTCGCTGATCAAGGACGGCGGCCGCTTCGTCAGCCTCGCCTCGTCGGGGCACCGCTTCTCGAACGTGAACCTCGAAGATCCGAACTTCGACAATGGCGATTATGAGCCCTGGGCTGCCTATGGCCGTGCGAAGACCGCGAACATCCTCTTCGCCGTCGAGTTCGACCGCCGCCACAAGGATCGCGGCGTGCGCGGCATCGCGCTCCATCCGGGCGGCATCCACACCGAACTTGGCCGCCACCTCGACGAAGGCGCGATCGAGGCGCTGCTCGAACAGATCAACGCCTCGGCGCGCGCCGCGGGCGGCGAAGAGTTCGAATTCAAGTCGGTTCCGCAGGGTGCGGCCACCTCGGTCTGGGCCGCGGCGGTCGCCGATCCGGCCGAAGTCGGCGGACGCTATCTCGAGGATTGCCACGTCGCCGAACTCGCCGACGACGACGGTCTGCGCGCCGGGGTGCGCGCCTATGCGATCGATCCCGACAATGGAAAGGCCCTGTGGGCAAAGAGCGAGGAAATGGTCGGCGAGCGTTTCTGACGCCCGGCATCAGCCGATCCGGAGGAAGGCGGTGACCGTCAGCCGCCCTTCCGCCGGATCGGCCGATAACGCCGCGTCCGCCGCAATCGCGCCGCTGTGGAGGTTCCAGCTGCGATAGAGCAGCGCGCGATTATAACATGCTTCGGCGGCATGAATGCGCTCGAACAACGGCGTGTCGCCGTCGATATAGGCCGGCGCGGGCGGTCCGCCATGCCGCAACTCGGTATCGAGGTGGCGGAAGAATATCTCGCGCCGCGCCTCGGTCACGGTCTCGAAGCCCGTGGCGCGATGGCGGTAGAAAGCCGTGCCACCCCTGCGTGGCGAGAGATAATGAATGAGCGCGATGCGATCTTCGTCGAACGCATCGACATGCGGGAGGCGCTGCGCAATGGACAGCGCATCCGTCGCCGTCGCGACGATCGAGAAGCTTGCGTCGACAACCTCGATCGGCCCCGACCGTCCGAACGCCTCGACCGCTGCGGTGGCGATGAGCGGAAGCTGCTCGGCCAGATAGGTTTCGGGCAACGCAGCACGGACGCCTGGATAATGCTGCCGCCCCGGCTCGAACGCCGCCGCTGCGGCAAAGGCCCGCAGTGCGTCTGGATTGGCGGCGAAACCGTCGAGGACGGCGAGGGGCTGCGCCTCGTCGCCGATGCTCCCGACGCGAACGGCGCTCATTCGGTGTGCGGCTTGATGGCAACGGGTTCCGCAGCGGGTGCGACGACTTTCGCAAGGTGACGCCGCAGCGCTTCAAGTGCAACCGCATTGCCTTTGGCGAAAAAGGCAACGAGCGCGCGGCCGCCCTCGCTGTCGGGATAGCCCGTCGCAGTCAGCGTCAGCCGCGTTCCCGAGCCCTCTGGTTGAAGCTCGATGAAGGAGGTGACTTGCTTGTAGTCGTCGCCGTGCGGGAAATCGTCGGGCACCTTGATCGTCCGGAACACCAGCAACCGCCCGGGAATGCGTGCCACGAACTGCTGCCAGATCGCGCCCGGACCACCCGCCAACTCATCCGGGTTGTAGCTCGTTTCGATAACATCGCTCTCGCCCTCCGCCCAGCGGGCGAGCGGAGCAGCCCAGCTCCTCCACCCCTCGGGCGTCGAGATCGCCGTCCACACGTCGGTGATTGGCGCGGCAATGACCGTGCTGTGGACCGTCATCGCGGTACCGTCGGCTTCGGTCTTGGTTGCCGTTTCGATCGTCGATGCGGGGGAAGCCTCCGGTGCGGCTTCGGTGACAGGCTCGGCCGCGGGAAGATCCTGCGCCATCACCGGCGTAGCAGCCATGATCAACGCGAGCGGGATCAGTGCGCGCATCATGCCGCCTCCGCCACGGGATGCGGCGCCGAGAAGCGCTGGCGATACTCCTGCGGCGACAGGCCGGTGATGCGATGAAACAATTTCCTGAACGCCGCTGCATCTTCATATCCGACCGCCCAGGCGATCTGGTCGACCGTCCGCTTGGTGAACTCCAGCAGCTCGCGCGCCTTGCCGACGCGGATATGCTGGACATATTCGACGGGGGTCATGCCGGTCGCCGCCTTGAAGCGACGTTGGAAGGTTCGCTCCTCCATTCCCGCCTCAGCGGCCATGTCGGCGAGCACGACCGGCCCGGCGCCCTTCGCTTGCAACCAGTGCTGGACCTTCAGCACCGGTTCGTCACCATGGGTCAGCTTCGGCGCGAAGCTCGCGTAGTTCTTCTGTTCGCGCCCCGACGGGTCGATCAGCAGGAACCGCGCCGTCTCCATCATCACCGAAGGCCCCAACAGCCGCTCGACGATACGAAGGCCCAGGTCGGTCCAAGCCATCAGACCACCCGCAGTGATGATATCGCCCTCGTCGATCACCATCCGGTCGGCTTCCAGCCGCACATCGGGAAAACGCGCCTTGAATTCCTCGGCAAAGAACCAGTGCGTCGTTGCCGGTCGCCCGCTCAGCAGGCCCGTCGCGGCCAGCGCAAAAGATCCGCCGCAGTTCGACGCCAGGACCGTGCCCTGCGCATGCCGGTCGACCAGCCAGCGCGCGTAGGGCGCGACCTCTTCGGCCTCAAGCAGCCTGTGCAGGCTTCCCGGCGTGACAATCACGCTTGGCGAATTCGCCGCGGGCTCATCGGGATGGCTGTCGAAGCAACGGGCAAAGCCGCCGCCTTCCTGCATCCGCCAGTGGCTGACGCGGATCGGCTGGCGGCCGTGATCGACGGCGAACCGCCCGGCGATATGGAACAGGTCGGTTATTCCGTGGACCATGCCCATCTGGCAGTCGGGATAGAGCATCATCCCGACCTCGACGAGCGTCTGGGGCGCATCGGGTAACTTCAATCTGGGCATTGTTGCTCCCCTGTCGCTCATTTGTCGGAATCGGACCGCATAATGTCGCGTCCGCCAATCCCGATCAAGCCCGACCCGGCCTATCTCCAGATCACCGGCGGACGACCCGCCCCTGACGAAACGAAAGGAACCACGCCATGACCACGATCGCAACCAAGGACGGCACGCACATCTTCTACAAGGATTGGGGTCCGAAGGACGCTCAGCCGATCGTCTTCTCGCACGGCTGGCCGCTGTCAGCCGACGCCTGGGACGCCCAGATGGTGTTCTTCGCGAATCAGGGCTTCCGGACCATCGCTCACGACCGCCGCAGCCACGGCCGCTCGGATCAGGTCTGGGACAACAACACCATGGACCAATATGCCGATGATCTCGCCGAACTGATCGAACAACTCGACCTCAAGGACGTCATCCTTGTCGGCCACTCGACCGGCGGCGGCGAAGTCACCCGCTACATCGGCCGCCACGGCACCGCGCGTATCGCCAAGGTCGCGCTTATCGGCGCAGTCCCCCCGCTGATGCTCAAGACCGAGGCCAACCCCGGCGGTCTCCCCCTCGACGTCTTCGACGGCATCCGCAAAGGCACCTTCGATAACCGCCCGCAGTTCTTCAAGGATCTGACCCTGCCCTTCTATGGCTACAACCGCGATGGCGCCGTCATCAGCGAGGCGGTGCGTGACGAATTCGTCCGTCAGGGCATGAACGGCGGTCTCAAGGGCTTGCTCGACAGCATCCGGGCCTTTTCGGAAAGCGACTTCAATGAGGATTTGAAGAAGTTCGACAAGCCGACACTCGTCCTCCACGGCGACGACGACCAGATCGTGCCGATCGGCGCCGCGGCGCTCTCGACCGTCAAGATCGTCAAGCAGGCAGTCCTCAAGGTCTATGAGGGCGGCAGCCACGGACTGACTGTGACCGAGCAGGACCGCTTCAACACCGATCTTCTCGAATTCATCAACAGCTGATAAGGAAGAGGCGCGGCTCCCCCACCGCGCCTCCTCTTTTTTACGGAAGGAGACGTGCCATGATCCTGGGTTTGAGCATTCCGCAATTCACCACCCTGCATGTGCTGATCAGCTTTGTCGGCATCATCGCGGGCCTTGTTGCTATCCCCGCCCTTGCGCGGGGGCGCGTCCTGCCCCGCACAAACGCGGTCTTCCTATGGTTCACGCTGCTCACCAGCCTGACCGGCTTCCTTTTCCCGATCGTTGCCTTCACACCGGCGCTTGGCACGGGGATCGTCTCCACGCTGGTGCTAGCGATTGCCTTCTGGGCCTGGTACGGTCGCAAGCTCGCCGGTCGCGCCGCTTCAGTCTATGCCGTCACCGCCACGATCGGCCTCTGGCTCAACCTGTTCGTGCTGGTCGTCCAGTCGTTCCTGAAGGTGCCTGCGCTCAACGCGCTTGCTCCCAACGGCACCGAACCGCCGTTCGCCGCAGCGCAAGGCACCCTGCTCGTCCTGATGATCGGTCTCGGCTATCTCGCCTTCAAGGCAAGCCGCAAATGGGCGACCACCTGAGCGGGGCTTTCGGGACGGGGGCGGCCTGTATGGGTCGCCTTTGTCATGTCCAATGGACAGCCGATCACGCAACCGCTTAAAGGCCCGTGCATGACCGCATCCCCTCACCCCGAAAAAGTTCGCGTCGCCGCCGTCCAATATGGCCTCCGCGGCATTTCCGGCCCCGAGGCATTCGAAAATCAGGTCGAATATTTCGTCCTCTCCGCCGCAGACTATGGCTGCGACTTTATCGTCTTTCCCGAACTCTTCCCCATGCAGCTTCTTTCGTCGGGTGAGCGCCTTCCCGCTGTCGAAGCCATGGCCGCGATCGATGCGGCTACCCCGCGTTTCACCGCTGTCATGACCAGCCTCGCGCAGAAATATCGCATCAACATCATCGGCGGTTCGCACCCGGTCCGCATCGAAACCGGCGCAAAGCGCAACCGCTGTCACATCTTCCTGCGCGACGGCAGCACTCACCACCGCGACAAGCTCCACCCCACCCCGTCCGAACGCGAGGCTTGGGGCATCGAGGGCGGCACAACACGCGATGCCGACGTGATCGAAACCGACTGCGGCCCTATCGGCATCACGATCTGTTACGACAGCGAGTTTCCCGAACTCCCCCGTCGCCTCGTCGATCAGGGCGCCGAAATCCTGTTCGTCCCCTATTGCACCGACGACCGCCGCGGGCACCTTCGCGTCCGCTATTGCTGCGCCGCGCGCGCAGTCGAAAACCAATGCTATGTTGTGACCGCGGGCGTCACCGGCAATCTGCCGAACGTCTTCAATATGGACATCCACCACGCCGAAAGCGCGATCCTGACTCCATCGGACATGCCCTTCGCCCGCGACGGCATCGCCGCCGAAGTCACGCCCAACACCGAAGGCATGGCGATCGCCGACCTCTCACTCGCCGACTTGCGCGAGGCACGCGCGGGCGGCGCCGTTCGCAACCTGGCAGACCGTCGGCACGACCTTTACCGCATCGACTGGAGCTAGCGATAACACCAGCGCATCTCCTCTTGCACGACCTTCCCTTTACGTTAAGGTAAGTTTCAAACCGCAACTGGAGAGAGTGATACAATGGCCCTTCCCCCGATCTTTGACCGCCTGCGCCTGCCCGTCATCGGGTCGCCGCTGTTCATCGTGTCGGGGCCCGAACTCGTCATCGCGCAGTGCAAGGCCGGCGTGGTCGGCAGCTTCCCGGCGCTCAACGCCCGCCCACAGACGTTGCTCGACGAATGGCTCCACCAGATCACCGAGGAACTGGCCGCGTGGGACCGCGACAATCCCGATCGCCTCTCTGCCCCCTATGCGGTCAACCAGATCGTCCATAAATCGAACGACCGCCTCGAACAGGATATTGCGACCTGCGCCAAGTGGAAGGTGCCGATCACGATCACTTCGCTCGGCGCGCGCGAAGAACTCAATCAGGCCGTGCACGGTTGGGGCGGCATCACCCTCCACGACGTCATCGACGACCGCTTTGCGCGCAAGGCAGTCGAAAAGGGCGCCGACGGCCTGATCCCCGTCGCCGCCGGTGCCGGCGGCCATGCCGGCCGCCAGTCGCCTTTCGCGCTGGTGCAGGAAATCCGCGAATGGTTCGACGGCCCCGTCGCACTCTCGGGCGCGATCGGCCATGGCCGCTCGATCCTTGCCGCACAGGCTTGTGGCGCCGACCTCGCCTATATCGGCAGCGCCTTTATCGCGACCGCCGAGGCGAATGCCGATCAGGGTTACAAAGACGGCATCGTCGAAGGCCGCGCGGCCGACATCGTCTATTCGAACCTCTTCACCGGCGTGCACGGCAACTACCTCCGTCAATCGATCGTCTCGGCCGGGATGGACCCCGACAATCTGCCTGAAGGCGACCTCAAGACGATGAATTTCGGCTCGGGCGGCAACACCAAGGTCAAGGCGTGGAAGGATATCTGGGGGTCAGGTCAGGGCATCGGCCCGGTCACCGCCGTACGCCCCGTTGCCGAGTTCATCGGCGAACTTGAAGCACAATACCTCGCTGCCCGCCGCGAACTCGAAGCGAAGGTCAGGCTTTGACCGCCTTCTCCAAACATCCTGTCGATCGCTTCGTCCAGATAGGGGCGGTCGGCAAATAGCCGCATCGGATCGCGCCGGTTGAGCCAGAAAGCGCCGCCGTGGCGATCTGTCAGCGCCCGTCGCATCGCATCTTGCAGTAACCGCAGCCGCATGACTGCAACGCGCCGCGCCGAGCGCAAATCTGTGGGTGCGTTGAGCGCGAAATGAACGCGAATCTGCTCGACACGAGCCGTCATCACATCATTATATCCCTGATGCGGCCCGCGATGCAGGGCATGTCCGGACGTCAAAGCAGCGCTCTCGCAAGCTGGCAGCACCAACCCGTTATGGCTGAAGTGGTGAAGCGAGAAGGCTTCGGCCTCCAGCCAGTCGAACATTATAGCCATTTGCGGGCGATGCAGCAGTCCGACGGGGATCAGATGATGTCGCTGGAACCCCGGACGTGGCGGCGGAGCTTGTTGCCACCGCCGCGATGCCATCAAAAATCGCTGCCGAATTCCGCTCGAATCACCGCGTCGCGCTCAGCGCTGCCACCAACCGGCCGAAGCACAACCCATTCGCCCGGGTTCAGGCCTCGCAGACCCCGCTCCTCGGTTACCGGTCCATGGAGCATGATATCCAGTGCCAGCCGCGCAAGCCGTTTGACCATTTCAGCAACGGTCCAGCCCGGAGGAACTCCGCCTTCGATCTCCTGCCCCCCGAACAACGCCAGCCCTCGCGTCCGCACCGTTGCGCCATCGGGTCTGTCGCTCCGGCGAAAGGCGACCAGATGCAGAACCGGCGGCATACCGCTGACCAGCATCTCGGCCATCGCCCCTCTGAACTGCGGCGCGTCGGACCACAGCCGCGCTGGCGACCAGAAAATATGGCTCGCATCGAACAAATCGATCAGCAGCACCGTCATCTTGAAAAATTCGCGTAGCCGCGTCGGTTCGATTTCGACGCCATCTACGACCTCGGGAACGAGGGTCCATATCTGCCCCTCTCCCCGCCACCCGGGAGGAAGCCGCGCGGCGAGCATGCTCGTTGCCGGATGTTGCGGATCGGCATCCGCCAGCGCCGGTGCCGACGTCGACCCGACGATCAGGCTCATCGACCCCACGCTCAAACGATAGGCTGGCGCAGAAACGCCTGCCACCCCGTTCCCCGCCGGTTCCGGCCGCAGCCCCATCCGGCGGAACGACGCCTCGGGGTTGCCTCCCGGCAGCGTGCCGACAATCAGCACAAAGGGAGCCGGCGCTGCCGGTGCGATCGACGTGGTGCTGCTGTCCGTTTGCATGACGTGGGCCGCCCTCCCCGAGGGATCATCCTGCATCGCAAGAGTTGCCGGAATGTTCAAACGCTTATTCGGACATTGCCGTAAGTTAACGAGCAGCCCGGATCAGATCGCGACCTGGCTACCCAGCTCGACAACGCGGTTCGTCGGCAGACGGAAATACTCCATCGCGCTTTCCGAATTGCGCAGCATCCACGCGAACAGTTTCTCGCGCCAGATCGGCATACCGGGTTTACTCGCCGCGATCAGTGTCTGGCGCGAAAGGAAAAAGCTCGTCTCCAGCATCTTGAACTCGCCGCCGCAGCCGGTTGTGCGCTTCAGCGCCTCGGGCACATCGACCGGCTGCATGAAGCCATAGTTCAGGATCAAACGGTGGAACCCCTGCCCCAGCGCTTCGAGCTGACAGAGCTTGCTCTCGGGCACGAACGGCACGTTAGCGATCTTGATCGTCAGCAGGATGATCCGCTCATGCAGCACCTTGTTGTGCTTCAGGTTGTGGAGCAACGCATGCGGCACGCCATCGGACGAGGAGGTCATGAATACCGCTGTTCCGGGAACCCGGGTTGCGCTGTTAGCAGCGGATTTCACGAATACCGGGATAGGCATCGCGCCCTCCGCCATTTCCTGCTGCATCAGCTTGCGCCCACGCGACCAGGTCGTCAGCATCGTGAAGATGACCAGCCCGATCGCCAGCGGCACCCAGCCACCATCGGGTACCTTGATCAGATTCGCGCCGAAATAGGCGATGTCAACGATGAAGAAGACTGCAAGGATGGGCAACGCCTTCCACGCCGGCCAGCGCCACAGGACGAACAACACCACGCTCATCAGGCAGGTGTCGATGAACATCGCGCCGGTCACCGCGATGCCATAGGCGGCGGCAAGGTTGCTCGACGAGCCGAAGAACAGGACGAGAAGGATGACCATCACCATCAGGCCCCAGTTCACCACCGGAATATAGATCTGCCCCTGCGCCGACGCGCTCGTGTGATCGACGCGCAGGCGCGGCATGAAGCCGAGCTGGATGGCTTGCTGGGTCAACGAGAAAGCGCCCGAAATTACGGCCTGGCTCGCAATGATCGTTGCGAACAGCGCCAGAATGACGACCGGCACCTTCCACGCTTCGGGCATCATCAGGAAGAAGGGATCCTGGATCAGCTGCGCGGTCGGGGCAACCTCGCCCGCCAGCACCATCGCACCCTGCCCCATATAGTTGAGCATCAGTGCGGGCAGCACGAACGCCAGCCAGCTGATCCCGATCGGCGCACGTCCGAAATGCCCCATGTCGGCATAGAGCGCCTCGGCGCCCGTCACCGCCAGCACGACGGCGCCCAGCGCGATGAAGGCGGTAAAGCCGTCGAGATAGAAAAAGCGCAGCGCGTTGATCGGGTTGAGCGTGTGCATCACGATCGAGGGATGATCGACGATATGGATCACCCCCAGCACCGCGAGCATCAGGAAATAACAAAGCATGATCGGGCCAAAGAGCATTCCGACCTTGGCGGTCCCGCGCGACTGGATCGCGAACAGGCCGATCAGGATCGCCAGCGCGATCGGCACGATATAGGGCTCGAACCCGCGGCTCACATATTGCAGGCCCTCGGTCGCCGAGAGCACCGACATCGCCGGGGTGATCATGCTGTCGCCATAGAAGAGCGCGGTCGCGAACACCCCGAGCAGGATGATCGGCCAAGTCCAGCGCTTGCCCTCCGACGACCGGCTGATCAGCGCCAACAGGGCCAGACTGCCGCCCTCGCCCTTGTTGTCGGCGCGCATGATCGTCATGACATATTTGAACGTCACGACGAGCATCATCGACCAGAACACCAGACTCAGCACGCCATAGATGTGCAGCCGGTCAGCCGCGATCGAATGATGGCCGGCAAAGGTCTCGCGGAACGCGTAAAGCGGGCTCGTACCGATGTCGCCGAACACCACGCCCACGGCACCCACGGCAAGCTTCAGCTTGCTGTCGGCGTGATGCCCGTGGCCGTAATGGGCCGTTTCGGCGGCGGCAGTACCGGCGTCCGAAGCGCCGCCTGCGGCCTGTTGCGACTCAGCAGTCATTGCGCGCCTTTAGACGAGCCGGAGCCTTTGTAATAGGTTCCAAATCGGGACGCATCCTCAGGGCGCCGCAGGCGCCTCGGGCGGCAGTTCGGGCCCCATGGCCTGACGAAGCTGCGCCAGACGCAGTTCAAGGTCTTGGCGCCATGGCGCATTCTCCGGCGACCGTGCCAGAAGCTGGCTCCAGACCGCATTCGCTCCCTTCAGATCGCCGCTCTGCGCCATTGCCAGCCCCGCGAAAAACGGCGGCGCCGGATGGTTCGGATCGCGTTTCGCGGCTTCGTCGAAGGCGAGCGCCGCCGCGGGCGACATCACCCCGCCGCCGTGCGCCACCAGCGCATTGCCCAATCCGACCCACAGGTCGACATTGTCGGGATATTTCTCGAGCCCCTTTTCTAGCGACTGCGCCGCCAGTTCGGTCTTGCCGGTACGCATGAAACCGTCGGACATGCCTATCCATTGCGCAGCCGGGCCGAAGCGATCGGCCATTCCTTGCTGCCGGTCGGTGATGGCTTCACCGAACCCGTCGGGTTCGGGCGCCGCGACGACCGGTTTGCCGGGCAGCGAGGGACTCCCCTGCAGGGCGTAGCCCACCAGCCCCAGCATCACCGCCGCCCCTGCGAGCGGCTGCGACGCAGTTGGCAGCTTGCCGAGCCATATCATGCCGCCGGCGGCCAGCATCGCGGCCAGGAAAATCCACAGCCAGATCATGCGTCACCATCCCCATCGGCGTCGCCGCGCCGGAAGCGGCCGAAGGCCAGCCAGCCACCCAGCGCGAGGAACAGCAAAGGCCCGAACCAGAGCAATGTCGTCGCCGCGTCGAGCGGTGGATCGTAGCTCACCCAATTGCCGTAGCGCGCGACGAGCCATTTTCGGATCGCGTCCGGGCTCTCGCCCGCCGCGATCTTCGAACGCACTTCATGCCGCATGTCGCCCGCGAGCGGCGCGTCGCTGTCGGCGATCGACTGCCCCTGACAGACGAGGCAGCGCAGCGTCTCCATCAATTCCTTCGCCTTCGCCTCTTCCGCCGGGTCGCGCAGCTGCTGATAGGCGTAGGGAGCCGGCGGCAGCCGATCCTGCGCCGCGACCGGCGCGATGATCGACGCGAACAGCAGGGCCAGGATCAGCCACAGCCTCACTTCATCGCCTCCAGCTTGGCAACGATCTCGGGCACCTGATCCTGCAGGATCACGCCCTGAATCTGCTCGCGGATGATCCCCTTACCGTCGATCAGGAAGGTTTCAGGCACCCCCGACGATCCGAGTGCGATCTGCACGCTGCTCTGCTGGTCCGACCCGATGCGGTCGAACGGATTGCCATTTTCGCGCAGGAACGCCGCGACATCTTCGGGCCGGTCGCGGATCGCGATCCCGTCGATGGGCACCCCGGCCGCCTTCAGGGCCTCGAGCTGCGGCGCCTCGGCGCGACACGGGATGCACCAGCTCGCGAACACATTGACCAGCCGCGGCTTGCCGTCGGCCAGTTGACTGCTCTTCAGTCCCTCGATCCCCCCAGTCGCGGGCGGCAGATCGAATAGCGGCATCGGCTTGTTGATCCACTGCGACTGGATCAGCGTCTCGGCGGGTACCGTCAGGCGATAGATGAAGGCGCCGAACAACAGCCCCATGACCGCCAGCGGTACGAACAAGACCCAGCGGTTCCTCATGCGAAACGCTCCTGCGCCTTGCGGGCACGCCGGGCGCGCCAGATTTCGAGCAATTGCGCGCGGCCGAGCATCGAGAGTGCGGCGCCGACCGCGATAAGCGCACCGCCCAGCCATATCCACCACACCAGCGGCTTCCACCACAGGCGCAGCTGATAACGGTCGGCGGTCCCGTCGGGTCCGGTCACCGGCTGACCCAGCACAGCATAAAGCTGCCCACCCGGCCGCGTCAGCAACGCCGCCTCGTTCGTTTCGGTCGGCGCTGTGCCCATCAGACCGGGGAACATCCGCGCCTCGGGATGCAGCGTGAAAGAAGCACCCGACGGCGTCGTCGCGACCAGCGTTCCGCGGATCGCGGTGTAGTTCGGCCCCGCGACGGGCGCGACGCCGACGAACTTCACCGAAAAGTCGGATACCGTCACCGTCTCACCCGGCGACGCCGCCACAAGCCGTTCCTTGATGAACGCGCTCTCGGCGCCCATGCCCGCGAGCGCGATCGCGACGCCGAAATGTGCAATTACCATGCCCCAGGTCGGCAGCGGCGTGCGCCGCAGGTTCCGGCCCCAAAGCGGCGCAAGGCTAGCGACTGCGACAATCCCCGCCACCGTCATGCCGAGCAGCGGCAGCACGCCGACCTTGCCGCCGAACAGGATCAGCGAGAACAACACCACCGCGCCCGCCAGCACCGCTGCGGGCAGCCGCGACCATAGCTTCTTGCCGTCGTCCTTCCGCCAGCTGAGCAACGGACCCGCCACCATTACGAGACACAGGATCAGCGCCAGCGGCCCGGCGACCTTGTTGTAATAGGGCGGCCCGACCGAAATCTTCTCGCCCATCGCCTCGGCAACGATCGGATAGAGCGTACCGAGCAACACCAGCGCGAGGATCGTCGTCAGCAACAGATTGTTGATCACCAGCGAGCCTTCGCGGCTCATCAGGGCGAATTTCTTGCCCTCGGCCACGGCTCCCGCACGAAAGGCGAAAAGCGTCAGCGCACCGCCGATATAAACAGCCATAAGCACCAGCAGGAAAGTACCGCGCTCGGGATCGACGGCAAAGCTGTGGACGCTCGTCAGCAAGCCGGATCGGACGATGAAGGTGCCGACCATGGACATCGAAAAGGCAATCACCGCCAGCATCACCGTCCAGGCGCGCAGCGCGTTGCGCGTCGCGGTAACGCTCACCGAATGCAGCAGCGCCGCGCCGGCAAGCCACGGGATCAGCGACACATTCTCGACCGGATCCCAGAACCACCAGCCGCCCCAGCCAAGCTCATAATAGGCCCAGTAGGAGCCGGCCGTGATTCCGAGCGTCAGGAAAATCCAGCTTCCCAGCACCCACGGCCGCATCGCGCGCGCGAACGCGGGACCGATCTCGCGCGTGATCAGCGCACCGACAGCGAAGCTGAAGGCGACCGAAATTCCGACATAGCCAACGTAAAGTGTCGGCGGATGGAACGCCAAACCCGGATCCTGCAACAGCGGATTCAGCCCCTGCCCGTCGGGCGGCGCAACCGGCAGACGCTTGAACGGATTCGACGAGAACAACAGGAAAGCGAAGAAGCCAAGGCTGAGCGCAGCCTGCGCCGCAAGCGTTGCAATCAGCGTGTCGTTGCGAAGCCGCCGCTCGAAAATCGCGACGAGCGCACCCGAAACGCCAAGGATCGTCAGCCACAACAGCATCGACCCTTCATGGTTGCCCCAGGCGCCTGCGACCTTGAACAGCATCGGCTTCAGGCTGTGGCTGTTGCGCGCCACCAGTTCGACCGACATGTCAGACCGTACGAACAGCGCGATCAGCAACGCGAAAGCGCCGGCAGTGAGCACACCCTGCGCGACGCTGGCCGGACGGACGAGCGCGGCAAGGTCATCCTTGCCAGTGCGGACATAAAGAATGCCCGCAATCAGCGAAAGACATGCAAGTGCCGCGGCGATCCACAGCAGAGCCTGGCCCAGTTCGGCGATCATACCTTCGGCGCCACTTTCATATTCTTCGGCATCTCGCCCATCTGCGGGGGCATATAGCGCTCGTCATGCTTGGCGAGGATGCGGTCGGCGACGAACGTTCCGTCGGCGCGCATCCGGCCGTCGGCAACCATGCCCGAATTTTCGGCGAACAGGTCGGGGACGATCCCCTTGAACTGAACCGGAATCGACGCCTTGCCGTCGGTGGCGACGAAATCAATCGTCAGCCCGTCGGCCTGTCGCTTGATGCTGCCCTCAGCGACCATACCCCCCAGCCGCATCGGCTCGCCGACCACGGTCTTGCCGTCCTTCACCTCTACCGGGGTGCGAAAATAGGCCGCCTCGTCGCGCAGCGCGCTGGCTGCCAGAACGCCGGCGCCCGCGACACCGCACAGCGCGACCGCTGCCAGAATCAACCGTTGATGCTTCGCCTTCATTTGCGATCCCCGCGCGGCGCCCCGCCGCGCCGACTATCGGCGCGCAGCGCGTCACTGCGTTTCTCGGCCTTCGCCATCGCGCGCCAGCTTGCCCACAGCACCGCACCGGTGAGCAGCGCCGTCAGGGCATAGGCCGCCGCCACATAGGCCCATTGCCCGCTCCCGCTGATCACCCCCGTCACGCCTCAATTCCCTTCGTCGTCGTCGGCAAGGCGCCGCAGCCTGGCCGCAACGCGGTTGTCGGCGATGATCCGCCGCATCCGCATCAGCACGATCGCTCCGAATAGCAGCGAAAAACCGATAAGGGTCAAGCCCAAAGGCCACAGCAAGGTGCCGTCGATGCTCGATCCGCCCAGCGTAATGCTCGGTCCCTGGTGCAGGCTGTTCCACCACACGACGCTGCGGTTGATGATCGGAATGTTGATCGCGCCGACAAGGGCGTAAATGGCAGCGCCGCGCGATAGCGACCCGCCCTGCCGTTGCCCGTCGTCGCCGGTCGTGAGCGCGATGAAACCCGCATAGAGGAACAGCAGGACCAGCATCGAGGTCATCCGCCCGTCCCATTCCCACCAGGTGCCCCAAGTCGGCTTGCCCCAGATCGATCCGGTCGCAAGGCACAGCGCCGTAAACAGCATCCCCGGCACCGCAATCGCGCGGGCCGCAATTCCGGACAGCGGATGGCGCCAGACGAGCTGCACCAGCCCCGCAACCGCAAGCGAGGTCCAGCCTCCCATACCCAGCCAGGCCGACGGCACATGAACATACAGGATTCGGGCGGTTTCGCCCTGCTTCGCCTCGCCTGGCACCATCGTCAGTCCGGCAAAGGCGCCGCCCAGCACGAGCAGAAGCCCGACGCCGAGCAGCCACGGTGTCAGCGGCTTGGCGATCGCCAGAAAGCGGGTCGGGTTGGCATAAGCGTGCATCGGTTTCGCGTCGTCTTTAGGTGAGGCCGATTTATCGGTCCAGTGAATTGCCCGGCGCGACCCGGCCGCGCTTCTCTCGCCCGCCTGATCTGCGCCGTCAACCCTGTGGGTCGTTACGCGTTTCCCTTCCGAAGCCATTGAGCAAGGTCAAAACGCCCCGATGATGCTTGGGGATTCAGCCCTCCGGCCGCGTCCATATCCAGCTTCCCGTCACCACTGCCGCGATCGCCGGCGCCATCACCCATGGCCAGGGTGAAAAGATCGCCGCCAGAACGATACTGAATGCGAATGCGACAGTCGCCGCGATCTTGCCCTTGCGGCTGATCGCACCCTTCTCGCGCCACGCGACGATATGGTGCCCGAAATGCGGATGGTTCAGCAGCCATGCCTCAAGCCGCGGCGACGAGCGCGCGAAACAGAAGGCGGCCAGAATGACGAACGGTACGGTCGGCAGCAGCGGCAGGAACGCGCCGATCGCGCCGAGTCCCAGCGAAGCCCAGCCTGCGACCAGATAGAAATGCCGTTTCATCGGGGGCTGGCTTAGCGGAAATCGAAACCCGTGCCAGCCCTCGAAGCGCTTAACCTCGCCCGATCAGCTTCTGCGCCATCCGGTCGGCGACAGCGGAAGCCGGCGCACCGCTCGATTTGCTCTCGGCCCAGATTTCTGCCAGCCGGCCGGGAATCTGATGGATACGGCTCTCGACTTCCTCGCGGCTACCCTGCCCCAGATATTCCAGCGCGACATTGATGATGCCGCCCGCATTTATCACATAATCGGGCGCATAGACGATGCCGCGGTCGTGGACGCGCTGGCCGTCGGCTGCGGTCGCGAGCTGGTTGTTCGCACCGCCCGCGATGATCGGCACACGCAGCTTTTCGATACTGCGCTCGGTCAGGATCGCACCCAGCGCATTGGGGCTCAGCACATCGGCCTCGATCTCCATGATCGCCGCCGAATCTGCCAGATCGGCGCCCAGCTCCTCGGCCAGCGCCTTCGCGCGCGCCAGATTGACGTCGGCGAGGGTCAGCTTCGCGCCCTCGGCCGCAAGTCGCCGCGCAACCCCGCCGCCGACGCTGCCGACACCCTGGATCGCGACGCGCACGCACGCGGCGCTGTCGGTGCCGAGACCCTCGCGAATCGCGGCCTTGATGCCCAGATAGACGCCGAGCGCGGTGAACGGCCCCGGGTCGCCGCCGGCATCGGCACCGCTTGCCACGGGCAGCCCGCTGACATGCTTCGT
Organism: Sphingopyxis sp.; assembly: GCF_965279755.1. Taxonomy (GTDB): domain Bacteria; phylum Pseudomonadota; class Alphaproteobacteria; order Sphingomonadales; family Sphingomonadaceae; genus Sphingopyxis. Next base: position 135,705 of record NZ_OZ257261.1, read on the forward strand.
CTGCTTCGAAATCTCGACCATGTCGGCGTCGGTGATCCCGACATCTTCCGCGGTGACATAGGCACCGCCCAGCGAATCGACCGCGCGGCCGAACGCCGCAAGCAGGTCGGGGGTCTTGGCGCCATTCTCGTCGGCCAGGATCACGCCCTTGCCGCCGCCCATCGGCAGGCCCGCCATCGCATTCTTGTAGCTCATCCCGCGCGACAGGCGCAGGGCGTCGGTGATCGCCGCTGCGCGCTGCGGATAATGCCAGTAACGGACACCGCCCGCCCCGGGCCCGAGGTGGGTCGAATGGACCGCGATGACCGCGGTCAGTCCGCTGGCACGATCGCGGAACATGTGGACATGCTCATGATCGTCGAAATCGGCGAAATCCCAGACAGCAGACATGCGCGACTCCTCGCGTTAGAAAATTACGTTATGGCGTAATAATCCGTCAGGGGGTATGTGTCACCCCAAATACCGCACAGGCGTGAAAATCGAGAAAATGGGGCGACCAACGGGGCTCGAACCCGCGACCTCCGGTACCACAAACCGGCGCTCTAACCAACTGAGCTATGGTCGCCACATGCCCGGCGAAACCGCCTGCGACAGCGCGCGGCGATAGGCGCGCCCTCCCCCTTCGTCAAGCATTGTTCGCGGACGCGCGCGCCACTAAAAGCGCGCCATGGCTGCTAACGAACATGTCGACATGGCGACCTCGAGCGCCGACCGCACCGCCGAACGGCTCGCCGCCGTCCCGGGCATCAGGCGCGCGCCCAGCCCGAAGCTTCAGCAGTTCATGCTGCCACGCTTCCTCGATGCAGAAACCTGCGCTGCGCTCATGGCGCTGATCGAAGACGATGCACGCCCGTCGACGATTGCCGATCCCAATGGCGATGAGGCCTTTCGTACCAGTTCGACCTGCGACCTCGACCACCGCATACCCATCGTCATCGAGGTGAACCGGCGGCTTCATGAACTCACCGGTATTCCGCCCGAATATGGCGAACCGCTGCAAGGTCAGCGCTACGATGTGGGGGAGGAGTTCAAGGCGCACACCGACTATTTCGATCCCGGCGGCGCCGATTGGGAGACATATTGCGCGATTCCCGGCCAGCGAAGCTGGACGCTGATGATCTATCTCAACGAGCCGCCCGCGGGCGGCGCGACGCGCTTCCTGTCGACAGGCAAGATGCATCAGCCGGAGGCGGGCAAGCTGCTCGCCTGGAACAATGTCCGCCCCGACGGCACGCCCAACCCCGAAACGCTCCACCACGGGATGAAGGTTCGCAAGGGCCGGAAATATATCATCACGAAATGGTTTCGCGAGCGCCCGTGGCCTTGGGCAGAGGGGGAGCTGGCCTGAGCCAGCCCCCACCGGATTTAGCGCACCAGCCGGTACTGGAAGCTCAGCGTCAGCGTGTTCGCGACCTGACCCGGTTCGACCGGCGTCGCCTTGCCGGCTGCGTCCATCGCCTGCAGGCGTACCATCGGAACCGGCTGCGGCCCGCCAAAGCTGCCGCCCTCGCTGAGCGAAACCAGCTCGGCGCCACGGTAGCCCGCAAGCCGGGCATAGTCGGCCGCCTTTGCTTCGGCTTCCTTGATCGCCGCACCACGCGCGCCGACCAGCTGAGCGTCGGGATTCTTCATGCCGAACCACGGTCCGTCGACATTGGTGCCGCCCGCCGCGACCAGCGCATCGAGCAGCGGGCCGATGTCGTCGATCTTCGGCGTCGTCGCGCGCACGCTGTTCGACACCTGATAGCCGAGGAAGCGCGGCGGCTGGCCGTCGGTGCGGTTGTTATAGTCGTACTGCGGCGACAGGTTGATGCCGCTCGTCTGGATATCCTCGGCCTTGATCCCGCGCGCCTTTGCCGCGGCGATCAGCTTGTCCATCGCGGCGGCGTTAAGGCGCATCGCCTCGACCGCGGTCGGCGCGGTCGTCGTCACCCCGGCACCGACGGTCGCCTGATCGGGACGCGAGCGCACTTCCTGGCTGACGCTGAACGAAAGAATGGGGCCCTGCACCGTAGCTGTCGTCACCGTCGATCCTCCCTGTTGGGCAGTGGCGGGCACGGCCGCCATCAGCGCGATACCGGCAGCCATAGCGGTGAGCATTTGCTTCGTCATTTCATTCTCCTGTGGACCGGAGTTCCGGCCGTTCGTGATGGCCACTCCGTAACGCTGACGGAGCGAACCCGTTCCGGCCTTTGCCCTTACGGCGCTTGCATGATGCTGAACGTATCGGTAGCGCGCCGTTCATCATGGCAGCTCCCATTCTTTCTTATGAAGGCCTCGGCCTGGTTCAGGGCAGCGGCTGGCTGTTCCAGGATCTCGACATTTATGTCGGCCAGCGCGACCGCCTCGCGCTCATCGGCCGCAACGGTGCGGGCAAGACCACGCTGCTGAAACTGCTCGCGGGCAGCATCGACGCCGACAAGGGCAAGCGGACGATCGTGCCCGGCACCCATGTGGTGCTGCTCGAACAGGAGCCCGACTTCCGCGGCTTCGCCACCCTTATGGATTATGCCCTCGCTGGCAACGACGGCCCGCCCGAGCATGAGGTCGCCGCGATCGCCGACCAGCTCGGCATCGACATGACGCGCGAGGCCGCCAGCGCCTCGGGCGGCGAGCGCCGCCGCGCCGCAATCGCCCGTGCGCTCGCGCAGAACCCGGACGTGCTGCTCCTCGACGAGCCGACCAACCATCTCGACCTCGCGGCGATCGACTGGCTCGAAAGCTGGTTGTCGCGCTTTACCGGCGCATTCGTCGCGATCAGCCACGACCGCACCTTCCTGACCCGCCTGACGCGCCAGACCTTGTGGCTGGACCGCGGCAGCATCCGCCGCAAGGAAATCGGCTTCGGCGGCTTCGAGGAATGGAGCGACGCCGTCGCCGCCGAGGAAGCCCGCGCCGCGCAGAAGCTGGACTCGAAGCTGCGGCTCGAGGCGCACTGGCTCGAACGCGGCGTCACCGCGCGTCGCAAGCGCAATCAGGGCCGGCTCGAAAAGCTGAAGGAAATGCGTGCCACGCGCGCCGCTATGATCGGTGGCCCCGGGGTCGCCAAGCTCGGGCTCGCCAACGACGATGTGCGTTCGAAATCGGTGATCGTCGCCGATCATATCAGCAAGCGCTTCGGCGACCGCACGATCATCAAGGATTTCGATTTCCGCGTCCAGCGCGGCGACCGCATCGGCATCGTCGGCGCCAACGGCGCAGGCAAATCGACCCTGCTCAAACTACTCACCGGCGAAATCCAGCCCGACGAGGGCAAGATCACGCTGGCCCCGACGCTCGACGGCATCGTCATCGACCAGCAGCGCAGTTTGCTCTCGCCCGAAAAGCGCGTCCGCGACATCCTCGCCGACGGCGGTGACTGGGTCGAGGTGCGTGGCGTCAAAAAGCATATCCAGGGCTATCTGAAAGACTTCCTGTTCGACCCGGGCATCACCGAAGCCAGCGTCGGCGCCCTCTCCGGCGGCGAACGTTCGCGGTTGCTCCTCGCACGCGAGTTCGCTCGCGAATCGAACCTGCTCGTCCTCGACGAACCCACCAACGACCTCGACCTCGAAACGCTCGACTTGCTTCAGGAAGTCATCGCCGATTACGAGGGCACCGTCCTCCTTGTCAGCCACGACCGTGACTTCCTCGACCGCACGGTAACCGTGACGCTCGGCCTCGATGGATCGGGCAAGGTCGACATCGTCGCGGGCGGCTATGCCGACTGGGAAGCCAAGCGGAGCAAGCCTGTCGCTGCCAAGGCAAAGAGTGCGCCGTCCGAAGCCGCTCCCCCTCCGCCGCCACAGGCCCGCAAGAAACTCAGCTACAAGGATCAGCGCGACTACGACCTCCTCCCGGCCCGCATCGAGGAAATCGAGACGGAAATGGCCGGGATCGAAACCGAACTCTCCGACGGCGCCCTGTTCACCCGCGACAACGCGCGTTTCAATGCGCTGACCGCAAAGCTCGACAAACTGCGCGACGAAAAGGCGACCGCCGAGGATCGCTGGCTGGCGCTGGCGGAAGAGATCGAGGCGCTAGGGTAGCCTCCACTTTTGGGGTGGGAAGCGGACGCGTCCTCTGTGATCCCCGGCGAAAGCCGGGGCCCAGGAAATTCCGGCACGAAGCTGGCGTTGTGCCGCTCTGGGCCCCGGCTTTCGCCGGGGATCACATTAGCAGCAATCGGTCGCTAGCGGTCGTCGATACCCTCACCCCGTCCCATAAAACCGCGCCAGCCGGTCGAGCGCCAGCCCCAGCACCAGCTTCCCCGACCGCGCCGGCCAGCCTAGCGCCTTCTCCGCGCCGCCGATCCCCTCGCCTGCACAGATCACCCGCCAGCAGATGTCGGCCAGCCCCGGTCCGACATGGTCGACCGCCGCATGAAAGCGCCGGTGCGCGTCGATCCGCGCCAGCGAGGCATCCGCCGCCCGCGCCCCGCCGCGTCCCTTCGCGGGCGGCGCAGCATCCCAGCGCATCGTCACCCGCGCCGCCAGATCGGCCCGCTCATAATCGGCGCGCAGCCGTTCGCCCGCCTGCAATTGCGCGCCCGTCAGCAGCCCCCGCGCTGCCAGCCATGCGATGGGGCTCTCGGCGACATTGACCGTCACATGCCGCATCACCTGCGGCCCGGCCTTGCCCGGATCGATGCGATCGTCGGGGTGGATGCGTGTTTCGAGACGGCGTGCAGTCATGCGATTCTCCTGTCTGGCAGGACGTGCTTGACATTGGATTATTTTGTAGGAAAGAAGAAACCGATTTGGTTATCTTGGGAGCAGCACGTTGATCAACAGCATTCGGGCCGTACGCCGCGCCAAGGGCCTGACGCTCGAAGAAGTCGGCCAGCGCTGCGATCCGCCCACGACCGCGCAGACGATCGGACGTCTCGAAACTGGCACGCGCACGCTCTCGCTCGGCTGGATGAACCGCATCGCCAAGGCGCTCGGGGTCGAGGCGGCCGAGCTCGTTCAGCTCCCGCAGGATACGCAGCTCACTATCACCGCCTTGCTGGGCGCGGACGGGGCACAGGCCCCGACGCGTGTCGAACAGGCGCTGACCGCGCGTCCCGGCGAAGACATGGCGGCGGTACGCGTCACCTCGTCGATCGGCGATTATCGCGCCGGCGACGAGATATGGTGCCGCCGGATCGAGGGTGACTGGGCGAGCGCGCTCAACCGCGATGTGCTCGTCCCCCGTCCCGCCGGCCGCTTCTTCTTCGCACGCCTCCTCAACGTCGACGGCGAAAAGCTCCACCTGCTTCCTCTCGGCACCGGCCAGCGCCAACAGGTGGTGAGCAACCCGCCCTGGGCCGCGATTGCCGTGCGGCTCATCCGCTCGCTCTAGGTGGGGTCCGACACTCCCTTGCGCGTCCTGTCGATCGCGACGCTCTTCCCCGACGCCGCGCGGCCGAATTTCGGACTGTTCGTCGAGCGCAGCCTGCGCGCGCTCGCCGCGCAGCCGGGGATCGACCTTACCGTCGTCGCGCCGGTTGGCCTGCCGCCCTTCCCGCTTTCGCTGCATCGGCGCTACCGCGCGCTACGGGCCTTGCCTTTGCGCGAGCAATGGAATGGCCTGACCGTCCTCCGCCCGCGCTTCACGCTGATCCCGCGCTACGGCGCGCGCTTCAACCCGGCACAGGTCGCAAAGGCCGTATCGGGCGCTGTTCGCAGCCAGTCCTTCGACGTCATCGATGCGCAGTTCTTCTACCCCGACGGCCCCGCCGCGATGCGTGTCGCAAAGACGCTTGGCCTGCCCTTCTCGATCAAGGCGCGCGGGGCCGACATCAACCATTTCGGCCATGACCCGGCCACCGCGCCGCAGCTACTTGCGGCGGCGAGCAACGCGGTCGGCCTGCTCGCCGTATCCGGATCGATGCGCCGCGACATGGCCGCAATCGGGATCGATCCCGCGAAGGTCACCATCCACTACACCGGCATCGACGCCGGGCGCTTTCACCCCGGCGACCGGGCATCCGCACGCGCCGCGCTCGATATGGGCAGCGGACCAGCCATCGCAACCGTCGGCGCGCTGATCCCGCGCAAGGGACAGGCGCTTGTGATCGAGGCGCTCCCCGCGTTGCCCGACGTCCATTACTGGCTCGCCGGCGCGGGCGAAGAAAAGGACCGCTACCGCGCCCTCGCCGACCGGCTCGGCGTCGCCGATCGTGTCCATCTGATGGGTCCGGTCGCGAATGCCGACCTGCCGCAGCTCTATCGCGCGGTCGATGTCGTCGTGATGCCCTCGGCCAGCGAGGGCCTCGCCAATGCGTGGGTCGAGGCGATCGCCTGCGGAACCCCGATCGTGATCAGCGACGCCGGCGGCGCTGCCGAGCTTGTCTCCTCATCCGCAGCCGGGCGCATCGTCACGCGCACGCCCGATGCCATCGCCGGAGCTGTGCGGGATCTACTCGCGAACCCGGCTCCCTCGGCGGATATTGCCGCGAGCCTTGCCGGCCGCTTCGACTGGGATCGCAACGGCCGCGAGCTGGCAGAGCACCTTCGCCGCTGCGCCCATAGGCAAAGACAGGGCGGGCAAAAATAAGCCGCCCGCTCCAGCCCCGTTACAGAGCTGGAGCGGACGGCTTTGAATAGCCGAAAACGGCCGATCAGACGACCGCGCCGTCATCCTTGCGCTGGACGCGCTCGGCACCCTCGGTCGCCGCAGTGGTGCGCGGAACGAAGCTGTGCGAACCCACCTTCAGCCACACCAGCACCGGCGTCGACATCAGGATCGACGAATAGGTGCCGACGAACACGCCGAACAGCATCGCGGCGGTAAAGCCGAAGATCACGTCGGGGCCGAAGACCAGCAGCATGCCGAGCGCCAGCAGCACCGACACGCTGGTCATCACAGTGCGCGAGAGGGTTTCGTTGATGCTGAGGTTCAGCAGCGGAACGATCTCCATCTTGCGGTATTTCTTCAGATTTTCGCGCACGCGGTCATACACGACGATCGTGTCGTTCAGCGAATAGCCGACGATGGTCAACAGCGCCGCGATGCTGTTCAGGTCGAACTGCAACTGCGTCACCGCGAAGAAGCCAAAGGTCAGCGCGACCTCATGGAACAGGCGGCCGAGCGCGCCAACACCGAACTGCCATTCAAAGCGGATCCAGATGTAGATCGAGATACCGATCATCGCGAGCGCAAGGCTGAGCACGCCGGTCTGGATCAACTCGCCGGACACCTTGCCCGACACCGTTTCGACCGCGCCCGTCTTTGCAGTCGGGAAGGCCTTCTTGATTCCGTCGACAAGCTGCTTTCCGGCACGGTCGGCAACGGCCTTGTCACCTTCGGGCAACGCGGTGCGGATCGAGACGGCCTTGTCCGATCCGAACTGCTGGATCGTCGGATCGCCAAGGCCGATATGGCTGACCTTTTCGCGGATATCATCAATCGGCGGCATTGCGCCGGGGAATTCGACGCGGACCGATTGGCCGCCGACGAAGTCGACGCCAAGGTTGAGCCCCTTGTAGGCAACGAGCGCCAGCGAGATCGCAACAAGGATGAAGCTCATGGCCGAAGCAAGCTTGCGCCACTTCAGAAAGTCGATGTTCGTGTCGTCGGGGACGAGTTTCAGCAAACGCATGATGTCGCCCTTTCCTTAAATGTTGATCGACGCCGGGCGCGTCTTGTGCAGCCAGCGTGCGGCGAACAGGCGCGTGACGGTAACGGCGGTGAAGACGCTGGTGACGATGCCAATGGTCAGCACAACCGCAAAGCCCTTGATCGGGCCCGAGCCGAACCAGAACATCAGCGAGGCGGCAATCACGTTGGTGACGTTGGCGTCGAAGATCGCGCGGCTGGCTTCGCTATAGCCCAGCTCGACGGCCTGGAAGACGCGTCGGCCGCGTTTCAATTCCTCGCGTATGCGCTCGTTGATCAGCACGTTCGCGTCGACCGCAGCGCCGATCGTCAGCACGAAGCCCGCGATACCCGGCAGCGTCAGCGTCGCGTTGAAGAACGCCATGATCGCGACGATCAGGAAGATGTTGAAGAACAGCGCGACGTTCGCATAAACGCCGAAACGGCCATAGACGAGGACCATCAGCGTCAGCACCGATACGGTGGCGATGATACCCGCGATCACACCCTTGCGGATCGAATCGGCGCCGAGTTCGGGCGTCACCGTCCGCTCCTCGACCACCGTCATTTTCACCGGCAACGCACCCGAACGCAGCGAGATCGCGAGGTTGTTCGCGGTCGCGACGGTGAAGCTGCCCGAAATCTGAGCGCTGCCGCCCAGGATCGGTTCGTTGATATTGGGCGCCGACAGCACCCGGCCGTCGAGGACCATGGCGAAGCGCTTGCCGACATTCTGCGCGGTTACCTTCGCGAAGGTCGCCGACCCCGCCGAATCGAAGCGGATGTTGACGACCGGCTGGCCCGACTGCTGATCATAGCCCTGCTTCGCATCGAGCAGTTGTTCGCCGCTGATCATCACCTGACGGCGCAGCACCTCGAACGGTACGCCGGCACCGGCACCCTCGGCATAGGGGACGATTTCGCTGCCGACCGGCACGCGGCCCGCCGCGGCTTCGGCCGGATCGGCGTTGGCGTCGACCATGCGGAATTCGAGCCGCGCGGTTTTGCCGATCAGATCCTTCAGCTGCTGCGGATCCTGAAGGCCCGGCACCTGCACGACGACGCGGTCGTCGCCTTGACGGATGATCGTCGGTTCGCGCGTGCCGAGCGCGTTGACGCGCTTGTCGATGATGTCGCGCGCCGTATCCATCGCATTGGCGATTGCCTGCTTCTGGCCCGCCGCAGTCGGCGTCATAACGATCCGCGTTACATCGACAATATCGATCCGCCAGTCGCGCTGGCCGGTCATGCCCGCACCGCCCGTTTCCTTGAACAGCCGGTCGCGCGCTTCGTCGAGCTTCGCCTGATCGCGGACGAGGAAGCTGATCTTGCCGCCCGCGGTCGACAGTTCGCCGATCCCGATATCATCATCGGATCCGCGTTCGCCGCGCATCGCGGCGCGCACGGTCTTTTCCATATTGGCGAGCTGCGTCTTCTGCAGATCGGCGGTGTCGGCTTCGAGCAGCAGGTGGCTGCCGCCGGCAAGATCGAGGCCCAGATTGACCTTTATCTGCGCGATCGACGGCAGTTTATCGAAGGTCTTTTCGGGCAGGAAACTGGGAATGGCAAAGACAATGCCGAACAGCAGGATGATGCTGATGCCGATGGTCTTCCAGCGCGGGAAATCGAGCATAGGGAAATTCCGGTTGGTCTGGGCGCCGCCATAACCGGCGGCGCCGGAGGCATCAGTCGTTCGCGGGCTTTGCACCCGGCGCGAGCACGTCGGCGATCGTCGACTTCACGACCTTGATCTTCACGCCCTGCGCGATTTCGACGTCGGCGAAATCATCGTCGACGCGCGTCACCTTGCCGACGATCCCGCCGCCGGTCACGACCTGATCGCGCGGCTTCACCGCCGCGATCTTGGAGCGATGCTCCTTGGCGCGCATCTGCTGCGGGCGGATCAGGAAGAACCAGAAAACGACGAAGATCAGCAGATAGGGCACCAGCATGATGAAGCCGGCGGCCCCGCCCCCGGAACCAGCCGCCTGGGTCAGAAGCAAATTGGTCGACATGAGTGAAAGACTTTCTCTTTGCAGCACCACCCGTCCACCAGAACGGGCGCGCAAAATAATGGCGCGGCGCCTATCACGCGGGGAATTTCGACGCAACCGCTCGCTGCGTGCCCTCCCCCCTTGCTGGCCCCGCCAGACATGGGGGCGTGCGCGTGCAGATCAAGGCGCGCACGGCGATTGCCTCAACCTGGCCATCACCGCTTGCATCGCCTGCCAACCCGCGCTAGGGGCCTCGCCTGCCCAATCGGGCCGGTCGGGACGTAGCGCAGCCTGGTAGCGCATCACACTGGGGGTGTGGGGGTCGGAGGTTCGAATCCTCTCGTCCCGACCAATTCAAACCGCGCTCTACGCGGTTACACGGAAAGCGACGGACCGGTGCAAGCCAGCATCCTGATCGTGATCGCGGCTTTCCTGACGTCGATCCTTTCGGGCATTTTCGGCATGGCGGGCGGCCTCGTCCTCATGGGCCTCCTCGCATGGCTGCTGCCCGTCCCGACCGCGCTCGCGCTTCACGGCACAATCCAGTTCGCCTCGAATATCTGGCGCGCGCTCCTCCACCGCCGGCATGTCGTCTGGCCGGTGCTGCTCTGGTTCGGCGCCGGCGCCGCCGCTGCGGTCGGCTTTTTCTCGCTCGTGCTGTTCGCACCCACGAAATTCTACGTCTTCCTCGGCCTCGGGCTGATGCCGATCCTTGTCTGGCTGCCCGAACGCTGGCTGCCGCTCGACGCCGCGAACCGCTGGCACGCGCTCGGCGGCGGCTTCGTCTCGACCGGAATCGCACTGATCTCGGGCGTCTCGGGTCCGGTGACCGACATGCTCTTCATCAACACGCGGCTGGGGCGGCATCAGATCGTCGCGACCAAGGCCGTGATGCAGGCAATGGGCCACGCCTCGAAGATTCTGGTCTATGGCGGCGTGCTGCTCAGCGCGTCGGCGCAGGCGGCGATCCCGCTATCCGCCACCGCGATCGCCATCGTCGCCTCGATGGCTGGCATCATGGTCGGCGGGGTCATCCTCGACCGGATCAGCGACGCGCATTTCCGCGCAACCCGCCGCTGGCTGGTGACGTTGATCGGCGCGACCTTCCTGTTTCAGGCAATCCAGATCGCCATCGGCTGAGGCGGCATTCCCGTCGGGGAACGCCGCCGCGCTTTGCCTCAGTTCGCTTCCTGCGGTGCATCCTGCGGATCTTCCGCCGGCGGCGGCGTCGCGCGGGCCTTGCGCATCGATTCGAGCTCGTTCTTGTCGATAAAGCCGTCACCATTGGCATCGAGATGCTTGAAGAAGGTATCGACCTTCTCGGGCGAGGCGAGCGACGGGTCGCCCTGACGCTGTGCGCGCATTTCGGCCATCTTCGTCACTTCGGCCTTGTCGAGCTTGCCGTCACCATTGGCATCCATCATCGCGAAGATACGGCCGCCATCCTGCGGCGGCTGCGCCGCGGCAATGCCGGGCAGCGCCACGCCGACGGCAGCGGCCATCATCGTCAATTTCCTCATAATCTGTCCTTTTTCGTCATGGGCGGCGAAACCGCCGGGCACCCCGACGCGAAGATGGGGCCGCGGATGTCGCAAAACTATGCCACGGGCATTCGATTCGTCACGGACGCAGCACGACTTTTCCCACCGCCTCGCGCCGCTCCAGCATCGCGAACCCCTCGCGCCAGTCGGCAAGGTCGAGCGACGCATGGACATGCGGCCGGATTCGGCCCTCCGCCGCCAACCGGTCGGTCGCGGCGATATTCTCCACCCCGCGATCGGGAAACCGGCGTCCATATTCGCCCGCGCGCACCCCGACGACCGAGAATCCCTTGATCAGCGGCATGTTGACCGACACCTCGGGAATCCGCCCCGACGCGAAACCGATGACCAGCAGCCGACCGTCGAACGCGATGCAGCGCGTTGATTCGTCAAATACGTCGCCCCCGACCGGATCGAAGATCACGTCGGCCCCCTTGCCGCCGGTCAACGCCTTTACCTCTTCACGAAAGCCGGGCTCGGCGGCGATCACCGCGTCGGGTGCATAAAGCCGCGTGATCGCCGCCCGCTTTTCCGCGCTGCTCGCCGCCGCGATCACCCGCGCGCCCAGCGCCTTGGCAAGGTCAACGGTCGCCAGACCGACGCCCCCCGCCGCGCCATGGACGAGCACCCAGTCCCCCGGCTGCACGCGCGCGCAGCGGACGAGTGCGACCCAAGCGGTGAGATAGGCGACCGGATAGGCGGCGGCTTCGTCCCAGCCCAGCGCCTCGGGCTTGGGGCGCAGCGCCGCAGCGGGAACGACCGCATATTCGGACATCGCTCCGAACCGGTTGCCGCCAACCACCGCATCGCCCGGCTGCCAGCCCGCCACGCCATCGCCGACCGCATCGACCTCGCCCGAAAATTCCAGCCCAGATACGAAAGGCAGTTCGGGTTTCAGCTGATATCCGCCGCGCGTCATCAACAGGTCGGGGAAATTCACCGCCGCCGCGCGCACGCGCACGCGCGCCTCGCCTTCGCCCGGCTCGGGGAGCGGCAGGTCGACAAGCGCCGCTCCGGCGTGATCGGGAAGCAGTTCGCGCACCTGAAGAGCCCGCATCGGCGAAATTCCTTTCCTACAATATTCCTATATGGTTCGTTATTGGATCTCAGCCAACCAGAAGGAGTGAATCATGCCACGACCCGATCCCTCGATCAGCGACGCCGACGCGTTGATCGATTCCGTCATCGACCGCGAAGGCCGATATGTAAACCACCCCGCCGACCGCGGCGGCCCGACCTGTTGGGGTATTACCGAGGCTGTCGCCCGCGCGCAGGGCTATGAGGGCACGATGCGTGACCTGCCGCGCGCCGATGCTGCAGCCATCTATCGCCGTCTCTATTGGCTCCGTCCCGGCTTCGACAAGGTCGCGCTCCGTGCGCCAAGGATAGCCGCCGAACTGTTCGATACCGGCGTCAACATGGGGACCGGCACCGCAGCCGGCTTCCTGCAGCGCGCGCTCAACGCCCTGAACCGCGCCGCGCGCGACTATCCCGACATCACCGTCGACCGCGAGGTCGGCCCGCGCACGCTATCGGCGCTCGACGGTTTCCTGAAAGCACGTGGCAAGGGCGGCGAGACCGTCCTGCTGCGCGCAATGGAGGCACTGCAGGGCGAACGCTACATCGCGCTCGCCGAACGCCGCCCAAGCCAGGAGGCCTTTCTCTACGGCTGGCTCGCCAACCGCATCGACCAGAACTGATGCCGCCCAAGATGTGAATCGCGAATAAAGTTCCGCAGTTTTCCGCCACAATTGGAGAAACGATATGAGCATTCTCGAAGGCCTGATCGGCCCCGTCGCCAAACTGATCGACAAGATCATCCCCGACCCAGAGGCGCGCGACCGCGCCAAGCTCGAACTGCTGAAGCTCGAGGGCAGCCAGGAAATGGAAGCGATCCGCACCCGCATGACCGCGATCGTCGCCGAGGCAAGCAGCGCGGATCCCTGGACCAGCCGTGCGCGGCCGAGCTTCCTCTACGTCATGTATGCACTGCTGCTCTGGGCGATCCCGATGGGCCTGATCGCCGCCGCCCGCCCGGAGATGGCAAAGGGCATCGCCGAGGGCATGAACGCCTATCTCGCGGGCATTCCCGAACCGCTCTACGCGCTCTTCGGGACGGGTTATCTCGGCTACACCGCCGCGCGGGCGTGGGGGAAAGCAAAGGGGGTGGAGGCCTAAGCCTCGACCACCGCCGCCAGATTTGCGAGGGAACTGTTGAGGCCAGCCTCGTGATCCTTGGCCGAAATCCCCGGCGGCACATGGTGGGCGTCGATTGTCACCAGCGTGCCGCCGCCCTTGCGCGACAGATACCAGTGCATCGCCATTGTTCCCGAAAAGCGCGGATCGTCGGATTCGAACTCGACTTCCCAGACGATCAGCCGCCCGTCGTCGAGCACGGGAATATGCACCTCGACGATATCGCTATCGTCGTCGCTTTTCGTCTCGACATCCGGATCGTCGAAGGACAGCCGCATTCGGAAGCCGCCGCCTTCGTGCAGCTCACAGCGCTCGAATTCGCCGGTCGCGCCCTCGGGCGGCAACCAGCGCGCAAGCTTTTCTGCGCTGGTAAAGGCCGCGAAAACATCGACCAGCGGCGCCGCGATCAGCCGTTCGGCATGATCGGTGCGCCGCGTTTTCCTGGTCTGTTTCAAGCGAGCGCGGCTTTGACCGCAGCAACGGCGGCATCCGCCGCCGCGCCATCGGGACCGCCGCCCTGCGCCATGTCGGGACGGCCGCCGCCCCCCTGTCCGCCAAGCGCGGCAACCGCCAGCTTGACCAGTTCGACGGCGCTCAGCGCGGTAACCTTGTCGTCGGTCACCCCGACCGCGACCGAGGCCCGACCATCGTTCACCGCAACCAGCATCGCAACACCGCTGCCGACCTGCTTCTTCAGCCCGTCGACCGTGCCGCGCAGTTCCTTGGGATCGAGCCCGTCGACCACCTGCGCTAGGAACGCGGTATCGCCGACCTGCTCGACCGCCGGCCCGGCAGCTGCACCGCCACTCGAACCACCAAGCGCGAGAGCCTTCTTTGCATCGGCGAGTTCGCGCTCGGCCTTCTTGAGCTGCTCGGCGAGCGCGGCAACGCGTGCCGGCACATCGTCGGGCGAGGTCTTGAGCGCCGCCGCCGCTGCCTTCAGCGCATCGTCGCGGCCGTTGAGCCAGATACGCGCAGCCTCACCCGTCAACGCCTCGATACGCCGCACGCCCGAGGAAACCGCAGATTCGCTGATGATCTTGAACAGGGCGATGTCGCCCAGCGCCCGGACGTGCGTCCCGCCGCAAAGCTCGACCGAATAGCTGTGGTCGTCGGCATGTCCCATCGACAGCACGCGAACCTCGTCGCCATATTTTTCGCCGAACAGGGCCATCGCGCCCGCGGCGATCGCATCGTCGGGGGTCATCAGCCGCGTCGAGACCGTATCATTGGCGCGGATCTGCGCGTTCACGTCGGCTTCCACCTCGGCGATTTCCTCCGCGCTCAGAGCCTTGGGGTGCGAGAAGTCGAAGCGGAAGCGATCTTCGGCAACCAGGCTGCCCTTCTGCGTCACATGTCCGCCGAGGCGGTTGCGCAGCGCCGCGTGCAGCAGGTGCGTGGCGCTGTGATTGGCGCGGATGCGGTCGCGACGGTCGGCATCGACGGTCAGTTGCACCGTGTCGCCGACCTTCAGCGCCCCCCCCTCCAGCTTCGCCTGATGCGTGTGCAGGCGGCCGAGCGGCTTACCCGTGTCGCTGACGGTCGCTTTCGCGCCGTCCAGCGTCGCAATCGTGCCGGCATCGCCCATCTGGCCGCCGCTCTCGCCATAGAAGGGCGTCTGGTTGGTCAGCACGACGACCTCGTCGCCTGCCTTGGCTTCTTCGACCGGCTTGCCGTCGCGGACCAGCCCGATGACCGTAGCCTCGCCCGCGGTCGAGCCATAGCCGGTGAATTCGGTGCTGCCGTTCGCCTCCGCGAGGTCGAACCAGATTTCATCCGATGCCTTCTCGCCGCTGCCCTTCCACGCCGCACGCGCCGCAGCTTTCTGCTGCGCCATCGCTGCATCGAAGCCGGAGCGATCGACCGAAATATCCTCCGCGCGCAGCGCATCCTCGGTCAAATCGTATGGGAAGCCATAGGTATCGTAGAGCTTGAACGCGACCTCGCCGGACAGCGTATCTCCCTTGCCCATGCCGACCGTCGCTTCGTCGAGCAGCTTCAGCCCCTTGTCGAGCGTCTGGCGGAACTTGGTCTCCTCGCGCTCCAGCGTCTCGGCAATCAGCGGCTGCGCGCGGATCAGATCGGGATAGGCGGCGCCCATTTCAGCGGTCAGCGACGGCAGCAGACGATGCATCAAGGGATCTTTGGCACCGAGCAGATGCGCGTGACGCATCGCGCGGCGCATGATCCGGCGCAGCACATAACCGCGCCCCTCAGCCGAAGGCAGCACCCCGTCGGCAATCAGGAAGCTCGACGCGCGAAGGTGATCGGCGATCACGCGGTGGCTCGCCTGCGTCGCGCCTTCGGCGGGCACGCCGGTCAGGTCGACCGACGCCGCGATCAGCGCCTTGAAGGTGTCGGTGTCATAATTGTCGTGGACGCCCTGCAGCACCGCAGCAACGCGCTCCAGCCCCATGCCCGTGTCGATGCTCGGCCGCGGCAGGTCGACGCGCTCGCCTCCGGGCAGCTGTTCATATTGCATGAACACCAGGTTCCAGATCTCGACGAAGCGGTCGCCATCCTCTTCGGGCGATCCGGGCGGACCGCCCCAGATATGATCGCCATGGTCATAGAAGATTTCGCTGCACGGCCCGCACGGCCCGGTGTCCCCCATCGACCAGAAATTGTCGCTGGTCGGGATACGGATGATGCGCTCTTCCGGCAGGCCCGCGATCTTTTTCCACAGATCGAACGCCTCGTCGTCGGTGTGATAGACGGTCGCGGTCAGCTTCTCGGGCTTCAACCCCCACGTCTTGGTGATCAGCGTCCACGCATGATGGATCGCCTGCTCCTTGAAATAATCGCCGAAGGAGAAATTCCCCAGCATTTCAAAGAAGGTATGATGCCGCGCCGTATAGCCGACATTGTCGAGGTCGTTATGTTTGCCGCCCGCGCGCACGCATTTCTGCGACGAAGCCGCGGTGCTGTACGGCCGCTTTTCCAGCCCGGTGAAGACATTCTTGAACGGCACCATGCCCGCGTTGACGAACATCAGCGTCGGGTCGTTATACGGCACCAGCGGTGCCGAAGGCTCGATGTGATGCCCCGCCTCCCCGAAATAGTCGAGGAAAGAGCGGCGAATGTCGTTGGTCGATGTCATCCGCGCGATCTAGTGCGATGCGGCGCGTTTCTCAAGCATTACGCGCGAGAATGCACCAGCCACCTATCGCCGGCACAGGCGATCGAGTTCCTCGTCGCTCATGCCTTCCTCGTCGATCAGCTTTTGCGAGACATACCGCACGTCATATTGCGAAACCTGATATTTGCCGTCGCTGAGCCGATAGAGCAATATTCCGCCACATGTTCCGGCAATTCCCGGGTGCGAACTCAGCACGGCAAAATAGGCATAAGCCCCCGGATAGCTCGCATCGGGGGGATTGTTGAGCCACCCGTCCAGCCGCGCGGTGAACTTGCCGGCGCCCGTCTGATGCATCTTCGCCTCGCGGCTGAACCGGTTCATCTCGTCGGTCGTCGCCTCGAGCTGCGGGTCCATCAGGGCGGCCAGCGCCCGTCCATTGCCTGCGTCGAGATAGGTCAGAAAACGCGCCACATAATCGGTCGCGGCCGCAACCTCGGCCGGGCTTGCCTTCCAGTCAGCGGGAACGGGCTTGTAGGGGTCCGTCGCCGGATCGAAACAGGTGAAGGCCTGACGATAATCCTTGATGACCGTGACCCCGCGCGCAACGTCGATCTGGTTGTCGAAGAAGAAGCGCCCGAAGCGGACGCTCAGGCGCCCGCATTTCTGCGCGGCAAGGACCTTTATCCGCTCGATGACCGGATCATATTGATTTGCATCGATCAACGGAACCGTCGCCGCGTAGCCGCGACCCGGAACGGCCTCGATTTTGATCGCAGGTGTAGTGGACGCCGCGAGCATCGCGGCCAACAAGATCGTCGCCATCGTCTATCCCCAAATTTTCCACGCCGGCGACCTCAGCGTAGCACACCGTGATTCGGTCACGATGCCCCACCGCAACCGTGCGCGGGCGAACCGCAACAGACAAGGCTAAATTGCTTTTGGGATCAAAAGGCTGTCGCAAGTCCTTTGCCGAGGTAGCAGGGTAGCTGCCGCAGAACGTCGGCCTTCGGCACGCCGTCCTCAATCAGGTCGGGCGGAACCTCGGACGTGTCGACGCGAACCACGGTGAAGGCGCTCGCGGGATCGCTGCGGTGGACGACGACATAGCCGCAATCCATCGACCCGTCCTTGCGATCGCCCCGGAAGTCGAAGGCAGCGTAGAGGCCGGATGGCTGCCCCGCCGGATCGGGATACCAGCTGAGGCGCAAGATGCGGATCTGGCCATCGGCCCACAGCGCATCACGCTTCCGCAGGTTCATCTCCCATTCGAGCCGCGGGTTTGCCGCCTGAAACGACAGGCGAAGCATCGCATAGGCGGCCGAATAATCACGCCGGGCCAGTGCGAGCGTATATTCGGCGAAGCGGCCGATAGCCCCCTCTTCATCGACCGCAGTCGCCTTGAAGCCCTTGCCCTCGGGGACGATCGTCTCGCGCTCGACTCCCGGCGCAAGCGTCGGGGGAGCGCCCGATGCCAAAGGGATCCCCGCGATCAGCGCGGCCACAAGCACGGTAATACGGACCGCGCGGTCAATAGCCATAATAGGCACCGCCCTTTTCGCGCGCGCGCCGCCATGCCGGACGATCGTGGCAGGCGTTCACGAAATTGGCGAGTTTCGGATAGCGCGGCGCCATGCCCTGCATGATCGCGATCTCCGCCGGGAAGCTCAGCATCACGTCGGCGGCCGACAAGTCGCTGCCGATGAAATGACCGTCCTCGCCGACCTGGCTCTCCATATAGGAGAAATGCGCGTCGAGCTGCTGCGCGATCCGCGATTCGAGCGGCGCCGCCGCCTCGCCGAGCCGCGCGGTATAGAGACGAAGCAGGATCGGCGTCATCGCCGACCCTTCGGCAAAATGCATCCATTGCAGATGCCGGACATGATCGTCGGTTCCGCGCTGCGGCACGAGCTTCTCGCCGCCATGATAGTCGCAAAGATATTCGGCGATCGCCGCAGATTCGATGATGATGCGCCCCTCATCTTCGAGAACCGGCGACTTGCCGAGCGGGTGGACCGCCAGCAATTCGGACGGCGCCAGATTGGTCACCGGATCGCGGTCATAGAATTTTACCTCATACGGCACGCCAATTTCCTCGAGCAGCCAGAGGATGCGTTGCGACCGGCTATTGTTCAGATGGTGGAGGATCAGGGACATGGGTGTACTCCTTCGGGGGGTCGGGATGGACATGGGCCGTTGCGGTCGATCAAAGCCGCCAGCTCGCGCACCAGCTTGGCGCCGAGAATCGCAGTGACGTCGCCGACATCGCGGCCGGGGTGATGTTCGACGATATCGGCACCGACGATCGGCGCGGTCTGCTTGTGCAGCACCGCCAGCAGTTCGCGTACCGTCAAACCGCCGGGTTCGGGATGCGCGACGCCGGGGGCTGCCGAGGGATCGAGCCCGTCGAGATCGATCGAGATATAGAGCGGCCCGTCCAGCACCGGAACCATGTCGGGCGTAAATCCGGCCATCGGTACAATCTCGACCCCGAAGCGCGCGGCCTGTTTGCGGCAATGACCATTCAGCGTCCGAATGCCAACCTGTACCAGCCGCCTCGCATACCCCGCCTCGCATATCCGCGCGAAGGGCGATGCATGACTGCGCGGATTGCCACCGAAATCGTCATAAAGATCGGGATGCGCGTCGAAGTGGAGGATGGTCACCGGGCCGAAGCAGGTCGCGGCTGCTTCGACGAGCGGAAAGGTCACCGCATGGTCGCCACCAAGCGCCAGCGGCACCTCGCCATCCTCCTGCAACATCGCGACGTGGCGGCGGATCGCGGCATCGTCGCGCGCGACATTCTCGCTGAGCGGCAGGTCGCCGTCATCGGAAAAGGCGATGTCGACCCCGATCTCGGGTCCCAGCTCGCTGGCCAGATTGCCGCGATCGCTGCGGAGCGCCGCGCGTATTGCCGCCGGTCCCGCTGCCGCGCCGCGTTCGAAACTGCTGTTGACGTCGGTCGGTAGGCCGAAAAGGCGGATCGCGGGCATGGAGCGTTTGTAGCCGCTGACAAGGCCGACGCAAGGATCATCAGCCGGCGTTTCAGGTCATCGCAGCAGTCGCAGCTTGTCGAATTTTTGCCCCGATAGCCTGGAAAATCCAGGCTCGACCTGAGGATCGGATCAACGGCGGGCGGGCCATCTGCGAGAGGGACATGTGCAGATCATCGGCAGCCGCAAGGAAGCCGCGCGGCCCGCCGCCGTCGGCCGGCCGGTTCACAGGAGGGGAAACCGGCCGGATGGCAGTCAGTGGGGGCGATCAGCTATCGCCGTCGTCGCCTTCATCGTCGGGACCGGCCATCATTTCTTCCGCCACCGCGTCGGTGCGGCCACGGATCGCCGCTTCGAGGCGTTCGCGAAGCTCGGGATTATCGGTCAGGAAGGTTTTCGCATTTTCGCGGCCCTGCCCGATACGGATCGAGTCATAGCTGAACCAGGCGCCCGACTTCTCGACGAGCCCGGCCTTTACGCCGATGTCGAGAATCTCGCCGATCTTCGAAATGCCCTGCCCGTACATGATGTCGAATTCGACCTGCTTGAACGGCGGTGCGACCTTGTTCTTGACGACTTTGACGCGAGTCGTGTTGCCGACGATCTCGTCGCCATTCTTGATCTGACCGGTGCGGCGGATGTCGAGGCGAACCGAGGCGTAGAATTTGAGCGCGTTGCCGCCGGTCGTGGTCTCGGGGTTGCCGTACATCACGCCGATCTTCATGCGCAGCTGGTTGATGAAGATCACCATGCAGCGCGACCGACTGATCGAGCCGGTGAGCTTGCGCAGCGACTGCGACATCAGACGCGCCTGCAGACCGACGTGGCTGTCACCCATCTCGCCCTCGATTTCGGCGCGCGGAACGAGCGCGGCAACCGAGTCGACGACGAGCACGTCGATCGCGTTCGACCGCACCAGCGTGTCGACGATTTCGAGCGCCTGTTCACCGGTGTCGGGCTGCGACACGATCAACTCGTCGATATTGACGCCCAGCTTGCGCGCATAGACCGGGTCGAGGGCATGTTCCGCATCGACAAAGGCGACGGTGCCGCCGGTCTTTTGCGCTTCAGCCAATGTGTGCAGTGCCAGCGTCGTCTTGCCCGAGCTTTCAGGACCATAGATTTCGATGACGCGGCCGCGCGGCAAACCGCCGACGCCCAGCGCGATGTCGAGTCCGAGCGAACCAGTCGAGATCGCCTCGACCTGCATCGCTTCCTTCGAGCCCAGCTTCATTACCGAGCCCTTGCCGAACGCGCGATCAATCTGCGCGAGCGCGGCGTCGAGCGCCTTCTGCCTGTCCGTTCCGTTCACTGATTTCCCCGATTCGACGAGTGATAATTGTCCGGCCATAACCGTCCCTTTCCAGCTCTAGAGCGACGGCAGAAGCATCGCAATGGCGGACTATGTGCCATATTTGTTCTCATGGAACAAGTGGGGAACAAAAGAAAGTCGCAGGGACTGAAATCACAGGTTTTTCAACGAAAACTTTCCAGTGCCGCCTCAATATCGCCAATCCGGAACGGTTTGGTCACCAGCTTGCGGTGTGCATGCGCCGGCGGAATGACGTCCCCCCCCCCCGAGGTGAAGGCAAAGGGAATCCCCCGCTCCGCCAATGCATCCGCGACCGGCCAGCCCTTTTCATCGCCGAGGTTAATATCGACGAGCGCGCCAGTGATCGATTCGCTGCCGATGATCGCGAGCGCCTCTTCATTTGTGGTTGCCTGCGCGGGCTCGGGCAGCCCGAGCGCGTCGAACATGTCGACGAGCATCATCCCGATCAGCACATCGTCCTCGACGAGCAGTATCCGCATCCCCTCAACCATTGCTCACCCGATGCGCTGCATCGTCGAGCGCCGCCGACACCGCCTCGGTCAGTTGCGCGACCGAAAAGGGTTTTGGCAGGAAGGCGACGTCATCGATATTGATCGACTGGCGCAGTTGCTCCTCGGCATAGCCCGACATGAACAGAATCGGTAGCGTCGGCCGTTTCGCGCGCATCGCACGCACCATCGCGGGGCCGTCCATCGTCGGCATCACGACGTCGCTGACGATCAGGTCGATCTTGTCCATGGCAACAAAGCGCTCCAATCCCTCTTCTCCCTGCGACGCGGTCACGACGCTATAACCCGCACGGGTCAGGGCGCGTTCCGCCACCGCACGCACCATATCCTCGTCTTCGACGAGCAGGATTGTGCCGGTGCCCCACTGGCTCTTCTTCGCCTTCGCGACAGGCGTCGGCGTTGCCGCCACGCCATTCTCGGCGCGGTGGACGGGCAAATAGACGGTAAAGCTCGTCTGCCCGGGCTTGCTGTCGGCAAAGATGAAGCCCGCCGATTGCTTGATGATACCGTAGACCGTCGACAGACCGAGGCCCGTTCCCTTGCCGACGTCCTTCGTCGTGAAAAAGGGTTCAAAAATCTTGGGCAGGACATCTGCCGGGATCCCCGTCCCGGTATCACGGACCCTGAGCGCGCTGTAATCGGCGGGCGGCATGAATTCGTTGCCCATCTGACGCACGTCGGCCGCCGATACCGGATAGGTCTCGATCGTCAGCGTTCCGTTGCCCGCCATCGCATCGCGGGCATTCACGGCCAGATTGATGATCACCTGCTCGAGCTGGCCGGGGTCAGCGCGCACCGCACCGAGGCCACGGCCGTGATGCACCGACAGCTGGACCGTATCGCCGATCAGGCGCTTCAGCAGGTGCGACACCTCCGAAATCACGTCGGGGAGCTGCAAGATCTGCGGCCGCAGCGTCTGCTGGCGCGAGAAGGCGAGCAATTGCCGCGTCAGGCTGGCGGCGCGATTGGCATTGCTACGGATCTGCTGGATGTCGTCATAGTCGCTGTCACCGGGCGTATGCCGCATCAGCATCAGGTCGCAGGCACCGAGCACCGCGGTAAGAATATTGTTGAAATCATGCGCAACACCGCCGGCGAGCTGGCCGACCGCCTGCATCTTCGATGCCTGCGCGACCTGCCGCTTCAGCCGCGATTCCTCGCTCGAGTCTTTGAGGCTCAGCAGCACCGCAGCTTCGCCCAGCCCCCGCACGCCGACGACGCGCATCGACACCGGCTCTTCGCCTTGGCCGATCAGCCGGATCGACAGGTCGCCCCCCACCTGCTGCCCACTGCTATGGCGGCGGATCATGTCGGCGAGCGGCCCCTTGTCCTCGCCCACGACCAGATCGCCCGGATAGCGAGGGGGTTTCGCGTCGCCGATGCCCGCCGCGCGTCCGAAAGCACGATTCATATAGAGAAAGCGACCATCACGATCGACGAGCGCAAGCCCGAAAGGCAGCAGCGAGAGCAAGGTTTCGACATAGGCCTGCGCGGTGCCGCGGTCGGCGGGGCCCATTTCTTCGTCCAGCATCGCAAGCAGCATCGGGCCATGCTGGTCGGCAGGAACGAGCGGAATCTGGAGCATCCGCACCGGCGTCGCGCGATCGCCTTCGCGGGCGAAATAAAGCGACCCCGCATCGTCGAGCCGCAGCATCGCGCCGACATCGCGCCCGATATAATGGGCCTGATCGCCGTCCTCGAGCGCGCGGACGACAAAAGCCTGATTGGCAACCCGCAGCCGCCCCTCGGCGCTCACCAGCGCCGCCATGACGCCCGCATGGCCGAGCGTCCGACCAGCCGGTCCATCGAGATGGCGCATGACCTCGGTCGCAAGATCCAGCCGCTCGAGCGCCGCGAAACGCCAGACGAGATAGTCTTCCGCCTGCCCGGTGCGCGTCACCTGCGCCTGCAGTTGCAACGGCCCGATCGCGATCTCGTCGACCCGACCCTCGCCGTCGCGCCACGCCGCGCGGCCCGCATTTTTGAGCAGTTCGGCGCCGCGTCCGTCGAGCGGCAGTCCCGGCGGCGTGACGAAGCCGCCCATCCAGGTCGCGAACAGGTCATTCGCGCAAACCAGCCGTCCGCCCCGATCGGTCACCGCAATCGCGACATCGTCATGATTCACCGCAGCGCGCAGCATCGTCCAGTCGGGCGTCGCGGTCTCGCCGCCTACCGCTGCCGGAAACAGGCGGCGCGCGAGCAGCACACCGCCGCCCGCGATCGCCAGACCGGCAAGAAATCCCGCCGCCAGCACGGCATCGCGCGTCGCCCAGAACAGCAAGGCGACCGAGAGCAACGCAAGCCCGCCAAGTATCGCCAGATCGACAGGCGAGAGTGCGGCCCGCGCCGAAAGCGTCCCGGCCGCAGGGCCTGCCCCCCTGCTGAATTCATTGTCAGCGGAAGGCAGGCTTTGCGCGGTCAAATCAGACTCTTTCTATTGGCGCATCACCAGATGCGGACACGATCCTTCGGCGCCAGATACAGCTTCTGGCCTTCCTTGACGCTATAGGCCTTATACCAAGGGTCAAGGTTGCGCGAGACCCAAGACCGCTGGATCGACGGCGAATGTGGATCGGTCGTGATGCGCTGCGACAGATTCTGCTCGCGATAGTTGCGACGCCACACTTGCGCCCAGCCGAGGAAGAAGCGCTGGTCGCCGGTCAGGCCGTCGATCACCGGCGCCGGCTTGCCGCCGAGCGATTTGCGGTAGGCGTCATAGGCGATCGTCAGGCCGGCGAGATCGCCGATATTCTCGCCGAGCGTGAATTCACCGTCCAGACGCTCGCCGGGCAACACTTCATAGGCGTTGTATTGCGCGACGAGCGCCTTGCCGGCGGCTTCGAATGCCGCAACGTCCTGCGGCGTCCACCAGTCCGCAAGCTTGCCGGTCTCGTCATATTTTGCGCCCTGGTCGTCGAAATGGTGGCTGATCTCGTGGCCGATAACGGCGCCGATACCGCCATAGTTGATCGCGGCGTCGGCTTTCGGGTCGAAGAAGGGCGGCTGGAGGATCGCGGCCGGGAAGACGATCTCGTTCATGCCGAAATTGGCATAGGCGTTGACCGTCATCGGGGTCATGCCCCACTCCCAGCGACGGATCGGCCCGCCAAGGCGTCCGACATTGTCGTCATGCTCGAACTGGTTCGCGCGCAGCGCGTTGCCGAACAGATCGTCGGCGCGGATTTCGAGCCCGCTATAATCCTTCCAGCGATCGGGGTAGCCGATCTTGGTCGTGAAATTGGCTAGCTTCTTCTTCGCCTTCACCTTCGTCTGCGGCTGCATCCAGGTCAGGTTGCCGATGCGGGTGTCGAGCGCCGCGAGGACATTCTTCACCAGCACGTCCATCGCCGCCTTGGTTTCGGGCGGGAAATATTTCGCGACATAGTCCTGACCGACCGCTTCACCCAGATTGGCGGTGGTGAAATCGACCGCGCGCTTCCAGCGCTCCTGCATCTGCGGCGTGCCCGACAGCGCGGTACTGTAGAAGGAGAAGGCTTCGTTGGCGACCGCATCGGGAAGGACGCCCGAGAAGCCATCGAGGCTGCGGACGAGCAGCGCATCACGCAGCACGCCGATCGGCGCATCGGCAAGCAGCTTTGCCTCGCCCGTCAGCGCGCTCGGCTGCGACACGAGGATCGTATCCTCCTTGACGCCGATGCCGCGGACGAATGCGGCCCAGTCGAAGCCCGGCGCCGCCTGCACCAGCTCGGCGATGTTCATCTTGTTATAGGCCTTCGTCGCGTCGCTGCTGTCGTTCTTGTCCCAATGGACGGTCGCGACCTGCTTTTCGAAATCATAGATCGCCTTCGCGCGCGTTGCGGCATCCTTCTCGCCAGCCAGCGTCAGCACATTTTCGAGATGCTTCAGATAGGCAGCCTGAAGCTTCACGTTGCGATCGCCGTCCTTCAGATAGAAGTCGCGGTCGGGCATCCCGATCCCGCCCTGGAACAGCGTGTAGATATAGACCTCGGGATTCTTGTCGTCCTGTCCGACATAGCCGCCGAAGAAATGCTGGACGCCGTTGCGGTCGGCTTCGGCGAGCAGGGCCGGAAGCCCGGCCTTGTCGACGGCGCGGATCTTGTTCAGCCAGGGCTGGATCGGCGCGAGCCCCTTTGCCTCAACGGCCGCGGAATCGAGATAGGAGGCGTAAGCGCGACCGATCTTGCTGTCCGGATCGCCCTTCGCAACCTCGAGAATTTCCTGCGTCCGCTTCTGCGAAAGATCGCCAAGCGCGGTGAACATGCCATAGTTCGACTTGTCGGCCGGGATCGCGGTGTTCTTCGCCCAAGTGCCATTGGCAAAGGCATAGAAATCGTCGCCCGGCTGGACACTCTTGTCCATGCCCGACAGGTCGAAACCGAAATCGCCGATTTCGGGCTTGGCGGCGGCATCGGTCGCCGGAGCGGTCGCAGCCGCTTTTTCCTTGGCGACGACCGCAGGTGCGGCGCCGAGCAGAACTGCGCCAAGCGCGGCGGTCGCCATAAGGCGCGAAGAAAGGTTCAGGATCATGATATTCCCCAGATAGATAAAGCGACAAGCGCACCACACGGCACGATGTCACGATGGGGAAAGCTATAGGCTTCCCGGCCGGGCCGGTTCAACCGGCGGCGGTGTCGCTGGTCGATGCCTCATGTCGTTGGTCGCGTGCGCGGCGAATCTTGCGCCGCCAGCGAAGGCGAATCCAGTTGTCCCAGATCACCGAGGCAAGGACGTAGCCGACGATCGCCGACACGACCGATATCACGAACAATCCTGCAAGCCCGCCGAGCAAAGCGGGGCCGACATTCGCGGAGACCCAGTTCCACCACTCGCCGAGCGAGGCGCCCTCGTCATAAAGGATATAGAGGTCGGCGACATGCGTGTGCAGGCCGAACAACGTGTTGCCGAGCCAAACCGATGCCGCAAGGATCAGCGGGGTCGTCAGCGGGTTCGACAAAAAGGTCATCGCCGCGCCGATCGGGATATTCGCCCGGAACGGCAGTGCCAGCAGCGCAACGCCCAAAATCTGCACGCCGGGGATCAGAAAGAAGATGCCGACGAACAGCCCCAGCGCGGTGCCGCGCCGCACCGACGTGCGGGTGAAGCGCCACAAATGGCTGTGCGCGACGCGATGCGCGAAGGGTTTGATGAAGCGGCTCTCGAGCAGCTCCTCGCGCGTCGGCGAGTTGCGGCGAATCCAGTTCATCAGGAACGCCTTATCGCGTGGCCTGCCCCCGCTCATCCGCGGTCCTTCATCAGCCGCTCCTTGTCGCGCTTCCAGTCGCGCTCCTTGATCGACTCCCGTTTGTCGTGCGCCTTCTTGCCCTTGGCGAGCGCGAGTTCGACCTTCGCGCGCCCGCGGCTGTTGAAATAGACCGACAGGGGGACGAGCGTCATGCCCTGCCGCATCACGCCGGCGTGCATCTTGTTGATCTCGCGGCCGTTGAGCAACAGCTTGCGCGGCCTTTTCGGTTCGTGATTGAAACGGTTGCCGTGGCTGAATTCGGGGATGTTAGCGTTGATCAGCCACACCTCGCCGCCGGTCACCTCGGCATAGCTTTCGGCGATCGTGCCTTCGCCGAAGCGCAGCGATTTGACTTCGGTTCCCTGCAGGGCAATCCCCGCCTCGAACACCTGTTCGATGGCATAGTCGAAGCGCGCGCGCCGGTTCTCGGCGACGACCTTCTTCTTGTCGAATTCTGCGGCGGACTGCGGACGGGCCATTGAATTAAACCTGGATAACTCCCGCCGCGACCAATGCGGCATCGACGGCCTTGCGCGATGCATCGGACGCCTCGACGATAGGTAAGCGCACTTCGGGCGAAAACCAGCCATGGACTCGCGACAACGCATATTTCACGGGACCGGGCGACGCGTCGGAGAACATCGCCTTGTGCAGCGCGAACAGGCGGTCGTGCAATGAAAGCGCGCCCGACCAGTTGCCGGCGGCACAGGCAGCGGCGAAATCGGCACAGAGCCGCGGCGCGACATTGGCGGTCACCGAGATGCAGCCGGCTCCACCCATCGCCGCGTGCGGCAGCCACAGATCGTCATTGCCGCTGAGCTGGCAGAAACCGGCACGCGCGCCCGCCCGGTGGATCGTGACGCGCGCCAGATCGCCGCTCGCATCCTTGATCGCAACGACCGAAGGAATTTCGGACAGCTTGCACATCGTCTCGGCACTGATGTCGGTGACGGTACGCGCGGGCACGTTATAGACGACGATCGGCAGGTCGCTCGCGTCGGCGAGCGCCCTGAAATGCGCAAGCAGCCCGTCCTGCGTCGGCCGGTTGTAATAGGGCGCGACGATCAGCGCGGCAGATGCGCCGGCTTTCTCGGCGTATTGCATATGGCGGATCGCAGTCGCGGTGTCGTTCGACCCGCAGCCGGCGATCACCGGCACGCGTCCGGCGGCGGCCTCGATGCAGGCGTCGATCACCTGATAATGCTCGTCAAAGCCCAGCGTCGGGCTTTCACCGGTGGTGCCGCATGGCACCAGCGCGCTCGTTCCTTCGTCGATCTGCCATTCGACGAGCCGTTTGAACGCCGGCGCATCGAACGCACCGTCGCGAAATGGCGTCACCAAGGCGGGAATCGAGCCCGAAAACATGCTCCGCTCCTTTACAAAGACTCCGCTCGACCGATAGGATTGGCGAGCGCGCCCGCTATTGGACGTCTATTCAGCGCCCCGCAAGGAGTTTGGCATTACCATGGCCGGCATGATTTCGCTGCCCCGCATTTCCCGCCTGGCGCTTGCCGCCGCCCTCTTCTTTCCCGCCGCTGCCCATGCAAGCGAACTCACCCCCGAACAAATGAGCTGGTATCGCGCCCAGATGGGACTCGCTGGCCAGACGGGCATGCCGTCGTCGACCAATTCGGTCGGCGACGCGGTGCTCGAATGGCGCCGGCTGACCGCGACCAACACCGCCTCGTTCGACCAGCTCTCGCGCTTCCTGATGGCGAACCGCGACTGGCCCGATGCCGACAAGCTGCGCGTGCGCGCCGAAAAGGCGATCGTGCTCGACAGCTATGACCCGCAGCGCACCCTCGCTTTCTTTCAGGCCTATCCGCCGCGCACCGCCAGCGGCGAACTCCGCTATGCGCTGGCGCTAAACGCTACCGGTCGCCGCGAGGACGCCAATGCGGCGGCGCGCCGCGCCTGGACCGGCGGGATCATCGACGAAATGGAAGTGAGCCGCGCGCTCAGCTTCTTCCCCGGCGCCTTCACGCCCGCCGACCATGACGCGCGGATGGACCGCCTGCTGTGGACCGGATCGACGATCGCGGCGAGCCGCCAGCTTTCCTATGTGTCGCCGCAGAAGCGCGCGACCTTTGCCGCGCGCCTCGCGATGCGCAGCGGCGCGGTCGATGCCGCGCTTCAGGCCGCGGCGGTCGAGAGCCAGAACCCTTCGATTCTTCGCAGCGACGCCGGCTATATCACCGACAAGGCGACCTGGCTTCGCAAGGCGGGACGTGTCGGCGAAGCGCGCTCGCTGCTCGCCGCGCCGCGATCGCTCGAAAAGGCCCCGACCGATACCGAGGAATGGCTGGAAACCCTGCTCACCAACGCCCGCGCAGCCGATGCAGCGGGCGACAAGGTCACGGCCTATAATATCGCCAAGCAGCTCGACGACAGCTTTGCGCCCGGCGTGGTGATCCGCGAAGCCCCGCTCAGCGTCCGCGACGATTACACCTCGCTTGCCTGGCTTGCCGGCCAGCTTGCGTTCAAGAGCCTCGGGCGCCCCGGCGAAGCCGTCCGCCTCTACGCCGCCTATGGTGAAGGCGCGCGCTCTGCGCAGACACGGACCAAGGGCTTCTACTGGGCTGGACGCGCCGCGCTTGCAGCGGGCAACCGCGATGCGGCGAACGGCTATTTCAACGATGCCGCGCAGCATTATGACCAGTTCTACGGCCAGCTTTCGCTTGAGCGCCTCGGCCGTGCGCAGCCCAAGCCAACGCCGAACCCGACCGTTCAGGTGAACGGCGACGAGCGCCGCGCATTCGAGGACAACCGGCTGGTGCGCGCGGCGCGCGCGCTCGGCGAGATCGGCGCGTGGCGCGAGCAGTCGCAATTCCTGCGCGCGCTTGCCAACCGCGCTCGCTCGCCATCCGACCATGTGCTGGCAGGCCAGCTCGCGGCGTCGATCGGCCGCCCCGACCTCGGCGTGATGATCGGCCGCAGCGCGCAGGCGAACAGCCTCGACGCGGTCGAAGTGTCGGGCTTTCCGACCGTCCGCGTACCGAACGGTCACGAAGGCAACTGGACCTTCATTCATGCGATCACGCGGCAGGAAAGCCAGTTCGACCGGCAGGCGATCAGTCACGCCGGCGCGCGCGGGATGATGCAGTTGATGCCCGGCACCGCACGCGAAGTCGCCGGCAAGCTGGGGCTGAGCTATGACGCCGGCTCGCTGACCGCCGACACCAATTATAATATGACGCTGGGCTCGACCTATTTCCAGCAGATGCTGAGCTATTTCGGCGGCAGCTATCCGCTTGCCGTCGCGGCTTACAACGCCGGTCCGGGCAATGTGAACAAATGGATCCGCGCCAACGGCGACCCGCGTAACGGCGGCATCGACATGGTCGACTGGATCGAGGCGATCCCGATTTTCGAGACACGCAACTATGTGCAGCGCGTGCTCGAAAACGCCGTCGTCTACGATACGCTCCGCGACGGGCGAAGCCTGCCCAATGCACCGCTGAGCTTCTATCTCGGCAAGCGCAACCCGGGGTAAGCCCGGGTGGCGGGGGACAAGACGAACATCATCTCGCCGGCGGGCTTCGCCGCGCTGCGCGCCGAATATAACGCGCTGCTCGGCGACGAACGGCCCAAGCTGGTCGAGGTAATCAGCTGGGCGGCGGGCAATGGCGACCGCAGCGAGAATGGCGACTATATCTATGGCCGCAAGCGGCTGCGCGAGATCGACCGGCGGCTCGGCTTTCTCGCCCGCCGGATGAAGGCCGCGCGCGTCGTCGATCCGGCTGAGCAGCCCGACAAGAGCCGGATCTGGTTCGGCGCCACGGTCGAGCTGGCCGATGATGACGATGCCCGGCGCGTCGTGACCCTCGTCGGCGATGACGAGGCCGAAGCAGGCGAAGGCCGGATCGGCTGGAACAGTCCCCTCGCCCGCGCGCTGCGCGGCGCCGCGATCGGGGATCTCCGCACCGTGCAGCTTCCCGCCGGTCCCAAGGAATGGGAGGTTTTGGCGGTCAGCTATCCCTGATCGTCACTCGCCGATCCCTGCAATCAAATCGCGCTGATCCTTTCGGAGTTCGGGGAGGTCGCGGGCGAGCTTTGCCCAATAGGCGGCCTCCTTCGGGTTCGCTGCGACGCCATTGCCCTTCGCATAGGCCCAGGCAAGGATGGCGCGCGATCCTGCGAAACCGGCGCGGGCACCGACACCGCAATTCTCGACCTCGGC
The DNA here is from genome assembly GCF_965279755.1 of Sphingopyxis sp. Classification (GTDB taxonomy): domain Bacteria; phylum Pseudomonadota; class Alphaproteobacteria; order Sphingomonadales; family Sphingomonadaceae; genus Sphingopyxis. The sequence goes on from NZ_OZ257261.1 coordinate 166,311, forward strand.
TATGGTGAGGGTCTTGTCGGCGAAATGCGCCTCGCAGAGCCAGTGATTGCCCTCCGGGTTGCCACCGTCGGCGATCAAGCGCAGTCGCGCCAGACTTTCAGGCCGGGTCGCCGTAAAATACGTCAGGGCAAAGATCGCGGCCGGATGCCCCGCCGCCGCCGCCTCGGCATAGAGAAGCTGCGACCGCGCGACGTCCGGCGGACCGAAGGTCCCGGCCGTCAGTCGATAGGCAAGGTGCGTCTTCGCCTTGGAAAAGCCGGCGTCCGATGCCGCGACATAGAGATCATAGGCACGCTTTACGTCCTCGGCCGAAGGATCATTCTCGAGCAGCAGATAGGCCAGTTCCTGCTGGCCTGCCGGAAAATTCTGCGCAGCCGATTGTTCGAGATAGGCCCGCGCGCGCGACACGTCTTTCCGTACCCCAACGCCGAGCGAGAACATATAGCCGGCGAGATGCTGCGCGAGCGGATCGCCGCCGTCCGCCAGCCCGATCAACTCGGCGGCCGGATGACGCGACAGGACGTCGGCGATCAGGACCGGCTCGTCCTCGATCGCAAGACGATCGAGCGAGATGTCGGCGAGCGGCTTCACCGCCGCGCTGCGAACCACCGCCGCAGCGGCGGTCGCAGGTCTCGGGGCGGCTGGCGCTGGCGCTGCGGTCGGCACAGCCGCGCTGCTCACGCCCCGTCCGGGCAATTCGGGCGGCGCGACGAGATAATAGTCGTCGAACCAGCTGCCATAATGAAAGGGCTGCTGCGGCCCATGCTCCATCCCGTAGGTGCGCTTGTAGACGTCGCGCGAGACGACCTTGAAATAGTCGGCGATTTCAAGCCCCGGAATGCCGAGTTCCTTGACCACCGCCGCAGCAAAGGGGCTGACCGGCGATCCGACCGGCGCATAGTCGAGCGCGGGGCGCCCCTTTGCGGTCGAATAGAAAACCGCCCCCTGCCCGATGTCGAGCAGGCCGAGCGGCGCCGACCCCGCCTCGCCCTTCGCCACATCGACATCTTCCACGCGCACGACAGGCTCGGCGGTGCGGCAAGCGTCGACGAACAACAGCGTAAAGGCGCCCGCGGGGACGACGCGCCTTACCAGCGCCTCGATCGACAGGTAACGCTTCTCGACATCGGCGCGCCGCGTCGCGGGCGGTGCATCCATCGGGACAAGCCAGTTGCGCCCGCCATATTCGAAACCATGGCCGGCATAATAAAGGATCACCGACTTGGCGCCCTTCGCCTCATCTGCGAATTTTGCGAGGTCGGCGTCGAGCGCCGCCTTGTCGGCATTGCGGACGATGCGCGGTGCGATGCCTGCCTTGGCAAAGGCATCGCAGACATAGTCGATGTCATTGACCGCATTCCTCAGCGACGGCCATTCCCAGTCATTATAGGAACTGTTCCCGATGAGCAGCGCGACGCGGTCGCCTGCAAGCGGCGCGGTGCCGCAGCTACCCGCCTGCGCAAAAGCGTCCGGCGCAACATACAGGGCCATTAGCGACGCGATGAGCGCCCCCAGCCGTTTTCCACCCCTCATATTCGCCCTTCCCCCGCGCGAATCGCCGCATCCGGAAATCCCAGAAAACTGCGCAACTTCACTCCGAAATCGCCTTTCCGTCCCCACGGCGCCCCCGTTCGCGCAGACATCGGCGATGGCAACAGCCTAGGTCGGCGTACGACTGTAGGAAAGCGCAATTTCCTCTGTGAGCAGGGTCATAAACAATGGCATGAAGGCACCCTAAAACGGCAGCCTGCTCAGACACACCGATCGATTGCGGAGGAACTTATGCGGACACTGGCTTTGGCGGCGCTGCTGCTGGCATCGGGCGGAGCGCAAGCGATGCAGCGGCCGGAGGTTCCGGTGATGAGCGACGATGAGATTCAGGCGACGATGAAGGCGGGCGAGGAAGTTGAAAACCGCGTCAACGGCGATTTCAATGGCGACGGCGACATCGACACTGCCTGGATCGTCCGCGGCGAGGACAGCCGCGCGCTTCATGTGCAGTTCGCGGCGCGCGGCGAATATGACATGTATCACGAACCCGCAGGCAGCGCCGACCTCGACCCTTTCCCGCTCGGCCCAGCCGAAATGACGGTCTCGAAGGGCGTGCTGGTCGTCAAGGATCTGACCGGCGGCACGACAGCGATATCGGCGACCTATCGCTTTCGCGGTGAAAAGATGAAGCCGAAGATGCGGCTGATCGGGCTCGACGCGACGCTCTACAGCCGGACTTACGCGCATGACGGGGCCGAGATGAGCTGGAACGTCCTGACCGGCGACGTCATCGCGACCAAGATGAAGCTCATCGGCAGCGGCGAGAATGCAAACTACGACAAATCGGCGGTCAAGCGCTTCAAACGGCCCGTCCGGGCATATTATATGGAGGACACGCCGGACGCCGAAGAGACGCTCGACATGGCAATGAAGGGCAAGTGACGGCGCCGCTTACTGGTTGAGCAGCGCCGGCACGATCCAGATCGCAGACAGTATGATTACCGCGAGCAGCAGCGATATGGCTAGGACATAGCGAACGCCCTGCCCCTTGATGCCGCTGCTGGCTTCGGTCTCGGTCACCTCGACATGGTCATCGACGACATGCATGGTTCGTCTCCCTTTCCGGTCCGCATAATACGCCGGCGTTGCGCGCGGGGTTCCCGCGCGTCGAATGGGAATATTTAGCCAGAGGGTCTGTAAGCCGGGTTCTGTCCACCCCTTTTGACGGGGGATGGGCGATCATTCCTCTAGGCCGGCGGTTACCCGACGGCTCAAGCAGTCAACCCGGACGGCGGGGCCGGAACCAGCCCTGAGTTACCTCGTGCCATCCCTATTCGACCTTGCTCCCGGTGGGGTTTGCCGTGCCGCGTCCGTTGCCGTCCGCGCGGTGCGCTCTTACCGCACCCTTTCACCTTTCGCCGGGCCGAAGCCGTTGGCGGTCTGCTCTCTGTGGCACTTTCCCTGACTCCGGTTGCCCGAAGCCGCCGGACGTTATCCGGCACCGTGGTTTCCGTGGAGCCCGGACTTTCCTCCCCCGCTTGCGCGGCGGCGATCGCCCGACCCTCTGGCTGGATGCGTTATAGGCCTTTCGGCCCGGTTTGACGAGTCAATTGCCCTCGGGCTGCGGCAGCAGCAGCGCGAGCAAGATCGCGCGGCATTCGCCGTCGATCGTTCCGTCGATCAGTTCGGTGCGAAAGCGCCGCTGGAACGCGACCGTCGCGGCAAAGCCGTCGGTCACGTCATAGCCGAAGCGCTCGAGTGCGAGCAGGAAGCCCGCATCGGTCCACAGCGGATCGGTGAGCTTCTTCGTCGGGCGCGGGAGGGCGAGGCGGCGGCGTGCCAGTTCTTCCCAGGGAAAAAGTTCGCCAGGGTCCTGCTTGCGGGTCGGCGCGATGTCCGAATGGCCGACGACATTGCCGCGCGTGATCGAATGGCGATCCTTGATCTGGTGGACGAGCCGCACGACCGATGCGACCTGCGGGTCGGGAAAGGGCACATAGCCCCATTCATGCCCGGGATTGACGATCTCTATCCCGACGGCGGCCGAATTGATGTCGCTGATGCCGCGCCAGTGCGATTTTCCGGCGTGCCAGGCGCGTTTGTCCTCGGGCACCATTACGGTGATCTGGCCATCCTCGCTGACCACATAGTGCGCCGAAACTTTCGCTTCGGGATCGGCAAGCCGATCAATGGCTTCAGTCCCGGTCTTCATACCGGTATAGTGCAGCACGATCATTGAAATGGGCAGCGCGCGTTCGTCGAAATTGGGTGACCAGCGTTCGATAAAATCGCTCATGCGCCTTGCGGTCCGTCCTGTCCTGCCCAGCCCTTCCCCTGCGCCAGCAGCGCAGAAATTGCAAGGTCAGGCGGCGATCGACCGCAACGGGTCGGGTCGGCGGACCTGCTGGTCGGCGGGCTCGTACAGACCGCGCAGCCGCGGGCTGGCGACGAACTGATCGGTCTGGCCTAGCACGGTCTCGCCCGCGCCGAGGACAAGAAAACTCTGCGGCGCCGCCACCGTCCGCAGCTTGGCGAACGCTTTCTGCCGCATCGGCAACGAGAAATAGAGCAGCAGATTGCGACAGAAGATGAGGTCGGCGGGCGCCCCGAGCGGTGGGCGGTCGACAAGCATGTTCTGGACCGAGAAATCGACGCGGCGGCGGAGGTCCGCCTTGGCGAGCCAGCCAGCCTCGGTCTGGTCGAACCAGCGCACCATGCGCTGCACCGGCAGGCCGCGCTGGATTTCGAACTGGCTGTAGAGGCCGACACGCGCACGACCGATGGCGTGATAGCTGACGTCGGTCCCGACGATATCGACCTGCCACCCGGCCCATTTGCTGTCCTGTTCGGCGAGCAGCATCGCCATCGAATAGGCTTCCTGACCCGTCGAGACACCGCAATGCCAGATCGTCAGCCGCCGCTGGCGCAGGTTGATGCGGTGCAGATGTTCGAGCGCGGTCTTCGCGATGTCATCGAACAGGCTGTGTTCACGATAGAAAAAGGTTTCGTTGTTGAGCATCGCATCGACCGTGTCGTCGAGGAGCTGGCGGCTGTTCGAGGTCACGAGCGCCGCGACGAGGGCATCGAGATCGCCGATACCGTGCCGCTGCATCACCGGCTTCAGGGACATTTCGATGCGCCAGATGCGGTTCGGAGACAGCGTCTGCCCGGTTCGCGATTCGAGCACACCCATCAGGACGCGATAGGCCGACTCGCTGGCTGTCCCGCCCATCATGACGAACGGCGCCCCGGCATATAGCTGCCGAGCATCAGCGCGATCGCATCGGGGTTGAGCGTGGCCGTCGCAAGCCCCGCCTTGGCCACAGCGCCCGGCATCCCCCAGATCACGCAGCTTTCGGGCGCCTGCGCGAAAATCGTGCCGCCAGCCTCCTTCAACCGCGCCGCGCCCTGCGAGCCATCACGCCCCATACCGCTTAGCACGACCGCGACGCCGCCCTTGCCATAAGCCTCGGCCACCGACGCCAGCATCGGATCGGCCGAGGGACAGCAGCCATTGTCGACCGGCCGGCGGTCGAGCGCAATTTCGCGCCGTGCGCCGTTCGCGACGACCATCAAATGCGCGTCGCCGGGCGCGAGGTAGATGTGATTGGCCTCGACCATCATGCCCGCTGCGGCCACGCAGACCTCACGCTTCGTCATCATCGCGATCTGGCGCGCATAGAATTCCATGAACGCGTCGGGCAGATGCTGGGTCAGCAGAATGGGCGCCGAAATGCGCGGGTCGAGATGCGCAAGAAAATTGGCGAAGGCCGGAATGCCACCGGTCGAGGCCGCCACTGCGATACATTCGAGCCGCTGGTCGGCATCGATCGCGACAGGTGCCGGGGGCGCTGGCGGACGGAACGCAATGCGTGTCACGGCCGGCACCGTTTCCAGATGCCCGAGCGAAAGGATGCGGTCGGTCAGCACCTCGGCAAAACGGCCCGAAAAGCTGCCGCGACCGGGCTTGGCGAGCGTGTCGCTGGCGCCGAGCGCGAGCGCTTCGATCGCCGCCGGGCCGCCTTCGACACAGTTCGACGACAGGATCAGCACCCGTGCTTTCGCCGCGCGCTCGAGAATATGGGGCAACGCATCAATGCCGTTCATACCCGGCATCTCGATATCGAGCACGACGACATCGACGGGTTCGCACGCCAGGAAGGCCAGCGCGTCGTGCGCCGAGGCGACCGAGGCGCAGACCGTCAGACCGGGGGTTTGTTCGACGATACGTTCCAGGATACTGCGGACAACCAAGCTGTCGTCGACGAGCAGGACGCGCACGTTGCGACCGGCCGGTTCTTCGGCCCCGCCTGGGTCTGATGGAAGATGGGCGGATCGCGTCACCGGTGCGGCCTCAGGCCACGCCGACGAGCTGCAGCTTTCCTTCGAGCGTTTCGCGATCGAACGGCTTCATCACATATTCGTCGGCGCCGGCTTCGATCGCGGTGCGAATATGGTCGATGCTGTTTTCGGTGGTGCAGAAGACGACGCGCGGACGTTCCTCGAACCCGAAGTCGAGATCGTTGAAAGCGCCGAGAAATTCCATGCCGCTCATCACCGGCATGTTCCAGTCGAGGAGGATGACGTCGGGGCGGTTGGCGCGGCAATAGGTCAGCGCCTCCTGCCCATCGGCCGCCTCGTCGACAGAAAACGACATGCTTTCAAGGATATGACGCGCGACCTTGCGGATCACTTTACTATCGTCGACGACCAGACAAGATTTAGACATTTATGCCTCCGACCCCAAGGTTGCCGCCATGCTAGGGCGAAGGGGTGTGCAGGTTATTAATACGACCGCCATCACGCAGCCTTAAGTGCCGGTAATGTGATAAAATGCGACGGATCGACGACGAGCAGCGAATGCCCCTGATGCTCGATCATCGCGTCAGCGACGCGTGCCCAGCCGGGCAGCAATTTGCCGGTGACCCGCGTTTCGGGCGCGTCGATGAAACAGACATCCTCGATCTCGTCAGCGAGCAGAGCATAGCCATGACCGGCGACGTCGACGACGACGACGCGTTGTCCCGGCGCGACCGGGACCGACGAGAGGCCGACGACGACATGCGGATCGATCAGCGTGAAGACGCGGCTGCGCAGCGCGAAGAGCCCCGCGACATGCGACGGGGCGCCGGGCACCTCGACCGGCGTACCGACGGTCACGACCGAATGGATCGAGCGCGAGCGGAGCGCCACGCGCGTGTCTGCAATCCGCGCGACGAGATAGAGCTTGTCCATCATGGGCGGTCTCCCCCGACACTGCGGCGCAGCGCTTCGAGCAACGCGCCGCGATCATAGCGATAAACGGTGTCGTCGTCGGGTCCCGATGCCGCGACCGAGCTGCGCAGGCGAATGACCGGAACACCGCCCTCCCCGGCACCCGCACCGTCGGGGGACAGCGACAACAGCACGTCGGCCGCTTCGCCACCATGGCCCGACGCGATCCGATAGCCCGCGCTCTGCAGGATCGGCGCGAGGAAATTTTCGCCCCAGCCGTCATGATCGTCGGCGATTCGGCACAGCGGCGCACGACCGGTCGGAGCCGTCATCCCGCCGGAATATTGCTCCATCAACCAGAATGGATCGATCAACTCGACCGGCTCGCCGCCGACGATGACGATCCCCGCGACCAGCCCCGGCGTCGCGGCCGGCTGGACCAGCTCGGGCAGGCGCACGATGTCGATCACCGTATCGATCGGATAACAGAGCACCATCTGCCCGTCGTGGAGGCGAAGCAGCTTCAGCGTGCCATGATCCGCGGGCAACGTCGCGGCGTGGACCGCGAAGATATCGTCGCCGATCTGCGCCTGAATCTGGCCACCGCTTTCGAACAGCGCGAGCGCGGGCACTTCCTCGACGCGCTCGATCACCGACAGGCGGACACCGCGCGTGCGGCCGCCGATGTCGCGGAAGAGCAGCAGCTGCGCGGCATTGCGTTCGGCCGCCGCCGCAGCTTCGGCCTCGACCGCCTGATCCATCTGGCGCCCCGCTTCGGAGGCATCGATCGCCGCCGCCGCCAGAATGCCCTGCACGTCGAGCAGCAGCACCGGGCGGCCATTGTCGGGCAGCGTCGTGCCCGCATAGAGTCCCGTCGCCATGATCATCGGCGCGGCCGGCTTGATCACCAGTTCCTCATGGTCGTGGATCGCGGCAACACTCAGCGCATAGCTCTGCCCCTGCCCCGGCCGGACGAGGACGAGCGCACGATCGTCGATGTCGTCGCGGTGGTCGCGGTTGCGGCCGAGAATGGTTTCGAGACGCAGCAGCGGGAATTGCTCACCGCGCACAGTGACGATTTCACCGCCACCCAAGCGCTCGATGCGGACGCTGTCGCTCGTCTCAAGCAGGATTTCGCGCACCGAACCGCGCGGGATCGCGAAATATTGCCCCGCCGCGCGCACCATCAGGCCCGAAATGATCGTCAGCGTCATCGGAACGCGCAGCACGACCGAAAGCCCGCGCCCCTCATCGTTGCGCAGATCGACGACACCGCCGATCTTTTCGACATTCGCCTTGACGATATCCATGCCGACGCCGCGGCCCGAAATGGCTGTCACCTTGGCGGCGGTCGAGAAACCGGGGCGGAAGATCAGGTCGAGCTTTTCGCGCGGGGTCAGCGCGCGCGCGTCGGCGGCCGATATGACACGCGCCGAAATCGCTTTCTGGACGAGGGCATCGGGCGAAAGCCCGCGCCCGTCATCGCGCACCTCGATCTCGATCTGGTTGCCCGACTGGCGCGCCGAGACGCTGATCGTCGCGGTGACGTCCTTGCCTGCGGCGACGCGGCCGTCGAGCCCCTCGATGCCATGATCGATCGCATTGCGGACGATATGGATCAACGGATCGCGGATATTTTCCATCATCTCACGGTCGAGTTCGACCTCGCCGCCACTGGTCGCAAAACGGATCTTCTTGCCCAGATCCTTTGCGAGGTCGCGAACGATGCGCGGCAGCGGCGCGAACAATTTGTCGATGCGCTGCATCCGCATCTGGCTGACCGACTGGCGCATTCCGGCAATCGAATCCGAAAGCCGGTCGAACGACGCGATCAGCGACGGATTGGCGCCCGATTCACGCAGCATCCGGGCGAATTCGTTCCGCGCGAGCACAATGTCGGTAACCCCGGTCATCACGCTGTCGAGCAACGGCAACGGTACGCGGATCGAGCGCCAGCCCTGCATATCGACGACGACATCATCCTCGCGGCGGAGCTGGATTTCGGCAGGGTCAGAAGGGGTTTCGGCGACGGCGTCGGCGACCGAAAGCGCAGCAATCACGTCGCTGTCATCGCCCGTCGGCTCGACGCCTTCCTGCGCGAGTATCGCGCAAAGCTGCGACAGCCGGTCGATGATCCCGAGGACCCCGGTGACGAGCGCCGCATTCGCGGAACGGTTGCCGCGCCGCACCTGATCGAGCGCATCTTCGGCGGCGTGCGACAGTGCGGTAACGCGCGGCAGCGACAGGAAACCCGAACTGCCCTTGATCGTGTGAACCAGACGGAAAATTGCGTCGAGCTGCGCCCGGTCGGCAGGGTTCGCCTCCCACGCCACCAGCGCCCCGCCGGCCTCGGCAAGGATTTCCGCCGTTTCGGCGAGGAAATCGTTCAGCAGATCGTCCATTATGCTATCGGTGCGCCCCGGAAATCGAGGCTTCACCATGCCGGACAATGGTTAATGGAGGGTTTGTATCTGGGAGAATCCGAAAGGAAAATTCGGCCCGTACAGCGCGATCAGCGACCCTTCAGCACCGCCCCGACGAGCAGCGAAGTGGGGGTTTCGCGGGCGAGCATCACCGTGCCGCCACTCTGCTTCGCCACCGCCTGAACCAGCACCGCCGGCGCGGTGCGCGAGGTCATCGCGGTCGCGCCTTCGCCCTCGGCGAGGATGCGTTCGACGTCGGCGTCGAGGAAGATACGCTCGGCCTCGACATGCAGCGCGATCTCGATGCCGCCGCTCTGGTTCTCGCAGCCGATGTCGAGCCGGCCGCCGCGCACCAGCGCATCGACGAGCAGCAACGACAGGTTGAGGATGATCTTCACCGCGGGCTTGGGCAGCGGGTCGGCCCCGATCATCCAGTTGAGGTCGATCGCGCGGTCGCCGATGATCCCCTCGATCGCCGACTTCGCTTCATCGGCGGGAACGAGCTCGCCGAAACCGCCCGCCGAGCCGAAGGCCAGACGAAAGAATTTGAGCTTGTTCGCCGAGGTCCGCGCGCTCTGTTCGAGCAGGTCGATGCAGCGCGCGCGCATGTCGGGGTCTTTTTCGTCGGCGAGCAATTCCAGCCCGTTGGCGAAGGCGCCCACCGGGCTCAGCAGGTCGTGGCACAGGCGCGACGCCAGCATGGACGCGAAATCGACGCGATCGTCGGACATGGATCAGCAACTCCCCGCAGACCGGCTCTTCCGGCTCGCGCCTGCTCCCTAAGGCAGGCGCCCGATCCGGGCAAGCGCGATGCGGCGAGCCCCTTGAAATTCCGCCCCTCGAAACCATATCGCGAGCAATGTTGGGGGACGACGAAATACTTTCCGTGACGCTTCAGGACGGGGCCGCAGGGCTGCGGCTCGACCGCGCGCTAGCCGAGGCGCTGCCCCAGCTTTCGCGCGAGCGGCTGAAGACGCTGATCAAGGGCGGCCGCGTTGCCGACGCCGCGGGAACGATCCTGTGGGATCCGTCGGCGAAGGCAGCGGCACCCGCGACGCTCGCGGTCCGGCTGCCCGCTCCCGCTCCGGCGCATAATGTCGCGCAGGATATGGGCCTCATAATCGCCTATGAGGACGAGCATCTGATCGTCGTCGACAAGCCCGCCGGGATGGTCGTCCATCCCGCCGCGGGAAATCTCGACGGCACGATGGTCAACGCCCTGCTCCACCATTGCGCGGGGCAGCTCTCGGGGATCGGCGGGGTTGCCCGTCCCGGCATCGTCCACCGGATCGACAAGGATACCAGCGGGCTGATCGTCGCAGCGAAGCATGACAAGGCGCACGAAGGCCTCGCGAAGCAATTCGCGGCGCACAGCATCGACCGCCGCTATCTCGCGATCGCAACCGGCCGCCCGATGCCCGCGAACGGCACCGTCAACGCGTGGCTCGCCCGGTCGAGCACCAACCGCAAGAAGATGGCGGTGGTGGCCGAGGGGCGCGGCAAGCATGCGATCACGCATTACCGGACGATCGAGCCGCTGAAAGGCGCGACCTTGGTCGAATGCCGGCTGGAAACGGGGCGCACGCATCAGGTGCGCGTCCATATGGCGCATATCGGGCATTCGCTCGTCGGCGACCCGGTCTATGGCCGCGTCAAGAAGCCGCTCTCGGAAACATTAAAAGCGCGTAATTTCGCGCGTCAGGCGTTGCATGCGGCCCATTTGGGCTTTATTCATCCGGTGACGGGTAACCGGGTCGCGCTCGACAGCGAACTCCCCCTAGATATGCGGGAACTGCTCGATGAACTGCGCGTTTAAGTTTCGAATGAAAATCTATCTCGACCGACGGGCGCAACCGCGGCACAACTCTCCTCTGGAATTTTAGGGAAGACGCTATGGCTAACAAAAGCAATGTTCCGGCAACGGTGCCCGCGCTCGGCGGTGAGGCGAGCCTGAACCGCTATCTGGCCGAGATCCGCAAATTTCCGCTTCTGACGCCCGAGCAGGAATATATGCTCGCGAAGCGTTTTCAGGAGCATGGCGACAATGAAGCTGCGGCGCAGCTCGTGACCAGCCATCTCCGCCTCGTCGCGAAGATCGCGATGGGATACCGCGGCTATGGCCTGCCGGTCAGCGAGCTGATCAGCGAGGGCAATATCGGCCTGATGCAGGGCGTGAAGAAGTTCGACCCCGAACGAGGCTTCCGCCTCGCCACCTATGCGATGTGGTGGATCCGCGCCTCGATCCAGGAATTCATCCTGCGCTCGTGGAGCCTCGTGAAGATGGGGACCACCGCGGCGCAGAAGAAGCTGTTCTTCAACCTTCGCCGGATGAAGAACAGCCTCGACGCGTTCGAGGACGGCGACCTCAGCCCCGAACATCTCGCCAAGATCGCGACCGACCTGGGCGTGACCGAGGAAGAGGTCACCAGCATGAACCGCCGCATGGCGATGGGCGGCGACACCTCGCTGAACGTCCCGATGGGCGAGGATGGCGACAGCCAGTGGCAGGATCTGCTCGGCGACGAAGGCCCGCTGCAGGACGAACGCGTGGCCGAGGCCGAGGAACGCGACGTGCGCCATGCGCTGCTGAGCGAAGCGCTTGCGACGCTCAATGAGCGCGAGCGTCACATCCTGACCGAACGCCGCCTGACCGACGATCCGAAGACGCTCGAGGATCTGAGCCAGGTCTATGACGTCAGCCGCGAACGCGTCCGCCAGATCGAGGTGCGCGCTTTCGAAAAGCTGCAGAAGGCGATGCTGAAGCTCGCGGGCGACCGCCGGCTCATCAACGCCTGAAACGGGGCATTGCGGGGCCATAACGCCGGACTTTCCGGCCAAGGAGTCATGCGATGCGTATCTTTCCGCTCGCCCTTGCGGCACTCGCCCTCTCCGTCCCCGTCACCGCGGCCGAAACGCCGGCCCGGTTGACGGTGACGCTCGCGAATTTCAGCTTCACTCCGGCTGATCTGCACCTCCATGCCGGCGAGCCTGTCACGATCCATTTCGTCAACGAAGGATCGGGCGGCCATGATTTCACCGCCGAGGAATTTTTCGCCGCATCGACAATGGATGCGGCGAACCGGACCCGTGTCGAAGGCGCGAAAGGCCGGGTTTCGCTCGGCAAGGGCGAGAGCCGCGACGTGACGCTGACCCCGCGCGCGGGCACCTACAAGGTGCATTGCTCGCACTTCATGCACTCGTCGCTCGGCATGACGGGCAAGATCGTCGTCGACTGACGAACGGCGGCTCAGAAGCGCCTTACATAGCCTGCGTAAAGTTCGATATCCGGGCTGTCGCGATTGAGCCCGACGTTCACGCCCATGTCCCACTGACTATTCTCGCCCGGCTGCCATGCCGCCGACAGCCCCGCGAGCGCTTCGGTCGAATGCCTCGCCGGATCGCGGTCGCGCGTGAGCGACACCTCGGCGCTCGCCGACACGGCGTCGGACAGGTCGAAGCCGATGCCGGCGGCCGATCCATAAGCCAGATGCCGTCCCTTTCCGTCGCCATCGACCGCCGCGTCGGCATGCGGCGTCAGCGCGAGCGAAACCGGACCGGCTTCGACACTCAGCGGCACCAGCAACCCGCCGCCCCAGTCGCCCGCCCCGACCCCGCCACCGCCGGTCGGCAGCGTCGCATAGGGCATCACCGCGATCGAAAAGCCCGATCCGTCGGGGTTGCGAAGATTCTGGCGCAGCGCGAGCGTCACGTCGCCGGTCCGCACCCGCTTGTCGATCGTTCCCGCAACACTGTCGCGCTCGCGCACATGGCCGAGCGCGATCCAGCCGACCTGCGCCTCCAGCGACGGCGTCAGCCCGATGCGGAGCAGCGCGTCGCCGGTCAGGATCGTGTCGGTGCGCTGCGGCCCGTCGTTCTCTCGCGTCCAGTCGCCCAGCCCCAGTTCGAATAGGAACTTGCCCGGCTCGACCGTGCAGGCGGGCGTCCCCAACCCCGGCCGGTCGGCGCACAGGTCGCGGCCGTCGGCGGCGAAAGCAGGCGATGCGAAACCGAACGCGACGAGCGCGACGGCATAGCGAAGCATCGAAATCTTTTCATGGTTCATCGGGACTTTCCCTTTTCCTGCCTCTCGACTACGCCGCTTCGATGGCGAGGAAAAGCGGGCGCAGGAAATTCACGATGGGGCGTTTGTTCGTCACCGGAATCAAGGTCGTCCTCGGCTTCATCCTTGTCTCCATCCTCTGGGTTCTGCTCTACGCCGTCGTGCCGCCACCGGTGACGATTACGATGCTGACCGACGGCAATGGCATTACGAAGGACTGGATGAGCCTCGACAACATCGACCGCAACATGGTGCGCGCCGCGATCGCGGCCGAGGACGGCAAATTCTGCAGCCACGACGGCTTCGACCGCGACGCGATCGAGCAGGCGATCGAACGCAACGCCAAGGGCAAGCGTATTCGCGGCGGATCGACGATCAGCCAGCAGACCGCGAAGAATGTGTTCCTGTGGCAGGGCAGCGGCTGGACGCGCTACATCCGCAAGGTGCCCGAGGTGTGGTTCACCTTCCTGATCGAAAAGATCTGGGGCAAGCGGCGGATCATGGAAGTCTATCTGAATGTCGCGGAGACCGGGCTCGGCACCTATGGCGTCGAGGCGGGGGCACAGCGCTATTTCAAGCATGGCGCGAGCAAACTGACGCCGCAGGAAGCCGCACGCATCGCCGCGATCCTGCCGCTGCCCAAGAAGCGCGAAGCGGTGAGCCCGTCGGGCTTCACGCGGCGCTATGGCAATTCGATCCGGGCAAGGATCGGGGTTGTGGGGCGCGACGGGCTGGACGGGTGCGTCTATAAGTAGGGCAGCTTTGGGGTGGAAAGCGGACATTGGACGTGTCCGATTGCAATTGGCGGCTAGCCCTTCATGCCATTCAGTATCGATTGTGCCTCCGTCCGAATCTGGTTCATTTCCGCCGCCGCCAGCATCGCCTCGACGTCCCCGGAAGTTCTTTCCACGAGATCGCAAAATCTTTCTGCAAGAGCCATGATTCGTGCGTCCCAATGCCCGAACACGGACCTCCCGGCTTTGACATTGAGCGACAGATTACTGCTGAATAGCATGGAATGGCATAACTCTTCAGGCACGCACATGACGCTCTGATCGCGTCCCATCCAGTAGTATTCTTGGAAGTCTTTGTCGCTGAGCTCTTCAAGAGCCTCCAACACTATCCCCTTGTTTGGTTTGAACATGTTGGGGAAAGCCTCATTGCGATGATCACCGGTGCATTTTGGCAAAAATGGCTAGCGTCCGCAATCGGTCAAAACGAACCCTAAGCCGGCTTCCAGCTTTTCCGCTCTTCAGCCTGCTTGAGCACCTCGAACGCCGCTTGGCCCGCCGCGAAGCGCTTTGCGGCTTCGGCATCGCCCGGCTTCACGTCCGGGTGGCATTCCTTGGCGAGATTGCGCCAAGCCTTTTTCGTCGTCTCGAAATCGGCGTCGGGTTCGAGGTCAAGGATTTCGAGCGCGCGCATTTCGTCGGCGCTGCGGCTGCCGTCGCCCGATCCGCCCCACGCATAATGCTGCGCTTTGGCGTAGGCTCCCGCGTCGCGCGTCTCGTTGGCGGCGCGCGCAGCAGCGTCTTCGGCGCTCAATCCTTCGAAATAATCCCAGCCGCGATTATATTCGGCGGCGTGCGTCTCGCAGAAATACCAGCGTTCGGGGCTGTTCGGCGACTTGGGCGCGGGGCAGTTGCCAGGGTTGGTGCAGCCATGGCGATCACACAGGCGAACCTTCTGCGTCTCGCGCGACGAGCCATAGGGGCGCCAGCGGGGAAAACCCCAGTCATCGGATCTCTTGGCGCGGCTCATTCCGCCCCATGTAGCAACGAGGGTGTCAATTGGCTAGGCGGGGTGACCCGAAAAGCTAGTCTTTCGGCGAAAAACCGAAGGCCTTGTGCGCCAGTTTGACGACTGCAGGGTCGAGATCGGGCGGAGTCATCGGAACTACGGCTTCCAGCGCCTCGACGATATGCTTCAACGCGGCGATGCGCGCGGCCTTCTTGTTGTTGCCGTCGAGCACCTTCCACGGTGCCCAGCGCGTGTCGGTCTGCTGGAACATTTCCTCCATCGCGGCGAGATAGTCCTTGCGCTTCGAGCGGTTGCGATAGTCGTCGGTGCCGGTCTTCCAGCGCTTCCACGGATCGTTGAGACGATCGGCGAAGCGTTCGTCCTGTTCCTTTTGCGTAATGTGGACGAACAGCTTGACCAGATGGGTGCGGCTGCCAGTCAGTTGCGCTTCGAACTCGTTGATCTCGTCATAGCCCTTGCGCCACTCAGCCTCCGTCGCATAGCCCTCGACGCGTTCGACGAGGACGCGGCCGTACCAGCTTCGGTCGAAGATCGAGATTTCGCGGTTGCCGGGGAGCCGCTTCCAGAACCGCCACAGGAAATGGCGCGATTTTTCTTCGTCGTTCGGCGCGGCGATCGGCCACACCTCGAAATAGCGTGGGTCGAGCGAGGCAGTCAGCCGCTGGATGATCCCGCCCTTCCCTGCCGCATCCCAACCCTCGAGCATGATGACGCTGCGCTGACCGTGCGTGATGTGCGCGGCCTGCAGCCGTTCGAGCCGGTCCTCCAGCGCCGCGATATGCTTCGCATAGTCGCCGTCATATTTGGCGCCGGTTTCATAGTCGGAGAGCTGAATGGTCATGGCGCCATCCTAGCGATGCTGCCGCGACGGACCAAGCGCGCGATGTGTCCGTTTACGGCACAATCCGCTCAGTTCGCACCCATCAACCGCTTGCGGGCGTCCCAATCGGCAAGCGCGCGGCGCTGGCGGTCGATCCGCGCAATGCCTTCGCCGATATCGCGATTTTTGGAACCGAGGCGCTGGGCCTGGCCGTACCAGTCGACGGCGGCGTCATATTCTCCCGCCGTCTCGGTGCAGAGGCCGAGATTGAAGGCGAGCGCAGCGGTCGGTTCGGCATCGCGCGTCAGCCCTGCCCATGTCCGGCAGGCCGCCGCGGGGTCGCTCTTGGTCAGGCGGATCGCCTCCTTGAAAGCCTCGGCAGCGGGCTTGGCCAGTCCCTTGCGGTTCTCGTCGACGCGGACGTCGAGCGAATAGCCGGTCGGCGCCAGGTCGCGGCGGATCGCCTGCACCTGATCGCGCTGCGCCCAGTCGATATAATCATCGACCGTGCGCGAGGCGGCGCGGTCTGGACACCAGGTCTGTTGGTCGCGAGCGCTCAGCGGGCGCGTGTAGCGCACCGATCCGTCGCCGATCGCAACGAGGCGCGCGGTGGTCGTGACAGCGATCGTCCGGCGGCGGCAACGGATGTCGACATCGACTTCCTTGACGCACTTGTTCTTGTCGGCCGGATCATAGTCGGTACATTTCTTGCGCTTCTCGGTCACCGGAACCTCATCGACGCTCGCGCGGGTCGTGCCCGTGACCAGGCCGTCGATCGGCGCCCCGGATTCGGGCGCGACAATCCGGAAATAGGGCCGCCCGCCAAACTGCGCATTGCCGAGCGCCGCCTCGAGCTGCTGTGCGACCGCGCCGCCGTCTTCGCCCTCGAAGCGGTCGACCGAAATCCGGATCAGGTCATTGGTGTTCGCCGAAGCGGGATCGCTGCCCTGAATGGTCAGCGTCTCCGCGGCCACGGGCGCGGCACCACACAGCATCGTCACGGCAAGCAGCATGAAACGCATGAATCACCCCCCGGTTCAACGACCCGGCGAAGGGCTATCGCAGCCCTGCGGGCCTGTCAAAGCGCGGCGGCGATCAGCGCGGCGACGCGCGCCGGGGCCTCCATCGGGATAAAATGACTGTGGTCGTTCCACAGTTCGTCCTGCGCCGCCCCGATTGCCGGGCCAAGGCCAGTCCAGGTCGGGCTTTGCGAGAAATCCATTGAGTCGCCGCGAAGCCCCTGCGGCGCGCGGATCAGCGTAACCGGCGCCTTGATGTCTCCGAGCCAGACATAGGGATCGGCGCGGAGCGCATTCTGGTACATCGAGGCTTCGAGAGCCGGGGGGCAAGCCAGTTCCAGCCCCTCCCCCGACGCGGCGGGCAGCAGGCCATGGGTGCAATAATCGCCCAGCACCCCGGGCTCCCAGCCGCTGTAAGGCGCGCGGTCGGCGAAGCGAGCGCGCATTTCTTCAACGCTGGCCCATTGGTTGCGGCGGCGCGAGACCGGATGGTCGGCGGGATCGGGAACCGGCTGGTCGGCCTGTCCGGCATACAGGCCGGGCGCCATGATGACCGGATCGATCAGGATCAGGTGACGGAATGTTTCCGGCCTCTCTGCGGCGAGCCGGGTCAGCACATAACCGCCCATGCTGTGGCCGCAGCCGACGAAGCTTTGCTCCGGGAAGCGGTCGAGCAGCGGCAGCAGTGCGCGGGCGTTGCTGGTCCAGTCGCTGAGCGACGCCGGGCGAAAGCTGCGGCCATGGCCGCGATGATCGGGCGCGAGGACGTGCGTGCCCGCCGGCAGCGCAGCGACGACGCGGTCCCAGAGGCGCGCATGAAACCCGGTCGCGTGAAGCAGCAGGACCGAGGGCCCCTCGCCTCTCTCGCCCCATTCGAACCAGCAGATATCGCCGTCCGGCGTTTCCTGCCGGTGCTCGCGCGGCGCCTTCATGCCTTAGCTCTTCGGCCCGTCCACGATACGGATGCTCAGTTCCTTGAGCTGTTTTTCGCTGACCGGCGCCGGGGCGCCCATCATCAGGTCTTCGGCCTTCTGGGTCATGGGGAAGACGATGACTTCGCGGATGTTCGGCTCGTCGGCGAGCAGCATCACGATGCGGTCAACGCCCGGCGCCGAACCGCCATGCGGCGGCGCGCCAAACTTGAAGGCGTTGATCATGCCCGCGAAATTGGTGTCCACATCCTGCTGGCTATAGCCGGCGATTTCAAACGCCTTGTACATGATGTCGGGGCGATGGTTCCGGATCGCACCCGACGACAGCTCGACGCCGTTGCAGACGATGTCATACTGATAGGCGAGGATGTCGAGCGGATCCTTGGTCTCCAGCGCGTCCATCTCGCCCTGCGGCATCGAGAAGGGGTTGTGGCTGAAATCGATCTTGCCGGTGTCCTCGTCGGCCTCGAACATCGGGAAGTCGACGATCCAGCAGAATTCGAAGCGGCTCTTGTCGATCAGACCGAGCAGATCGGCGACACGCGTGCGGGCGAGACCGGCGAGCTTCGCCGCCTTCGCCTCGACGCCAGCGGCAAAGAAGATGCCGTCGTTCGGGCCAAGGCCCATCGCGTCGGCGATCGCCTTCATGCCTTCCTGGCCGTGGTTGTTGGCGATCGGACCGCCGAACACGCCGTCTTTCTGCGTCGCATAGCCGAGGCCCGGGAAACCTTCCGACTGTGCCCAGCTGTTCATCTCGTCGAAGAACTTGCGGCTCTTTTCGTGCGTTTCGGGCGCGGCAAGGGCGCGGACGACCTGGCCTTCCTCGACCATCGACGCGAAGCGGCCGAAGCCCGACCCCTTGAAGAAGGTGCCGACGTCATGAACGAGTAGCGGGTTGCGCAGATCGGGCTTGTCGCTGCCATATTTCAGCATCGATTCGCGATACGGGATGCGCTGGAACGGCAGCGGCGACACGGTGCGGCCCTTGCCTTCGAAATCAGCGAACTCCTCGAATACGCCGTGGAGCACGGGTTCGATGGCGTTGAAAACGTCGTCCTGCGTGACGAAGCTCATCTCGAAATCGAGCTGATAGAATTCGCCCGGGCTACGATCAGCGCGCGCATCCTCGTCGCGGAAACAGGGCGCGATCTGGAAATAACGGTCGAAGCCGGCGACCATCAGCAGCTGCTTGAACATCTGCGGTGCCTGCGGCAGCGCATAGAATTTGCCGGGATGGACGCGGCTGGGGACCAGATAGTCACGCGCGCCCTCTGGGCTGCTCGCGGTCAGGATCGGAGTCTGGAATTCGGTGAAGCCCTGATCGATCATCCGGCGGCGCAGCGACGAAATCACGTTCGAACGCAGCACGATATTCTTGTGCAGCCGCTCGCGGCGCAGGTCGAGGAAACGGTTGGTCAGGCGGACTTCCTCGGGATAATCCGTCTCGCCGAACACCGGCAGCGGCAGGCGTTCGGCCGCCGACTGCACGGTCACCGCGGTCGGATAGATTTCGATCTCGCCGGTCGCGAGCTTCGGGTTGAGCGTTTCGGGCGACCGCGCGGCGACCTTGCCGGTGAAGGTCAGCACAGACTCAGGGCCGAGGGCGTTGACGGTGGGATAGAGATCCGAACCGGTCTCCACAACGATCTGGGTGATGCCATAATGGTCGCGAAGATCGACGAAGAGCACATTTGCATGCTCGCGCGTGCGATGCACCCAGCCCGAAAGACGGACTTCTTCACCGACGTTGGCGGCGCGAAGATCTGCGCATGTGTGGGTGCGATAGGCGTGCATTGTGATCGTCTTTCAAATGTCCGGGGAGGCGCGCCGGAAAACGCACCGATATGGCCGCGCCTAAGGCAATGCGACGCGCCATTTGTCAAGGCTTGAGGGCGGAATCGCTCTTCCGCCGCGCCCGATTCAGCTTCCGTAAATTTTCCTGCCCGCTTCGCTCAAGTCGCTGTATAGGCCGGAACATGCAAATCCATCCGCTTATCGAAACCAGCGCAGCGCTCGTCGAATTTGTCGATCTGATCAAGAACAGCGATTTCGTCGCCGTCGACACCGAATTCATGCGCGAAAACACCTTCTGGCCCGAGCTTTGCCTGATCCAGGTCGCCGACACCGAGCATGCCGCCGCGATCGACCCGATGGCGGCGGGCATGGATCTGAAGCCCCTGCTCGACCTGCTCGTCGATAACGAGGACGTGCTGAAGGTCTTCCACGCCGGCGGGCAGGATGTCGAAATCATCTTCAACCTGACCGGCAAGACGCCGCATCCGATCTTCGACACCCAGATCGGCCAGATGGCCCTCGGTCAGGCCGAGCAGGTCGGTTATTCGAACCTGGTCGAAGCCTGGATCGGCATCCAGCTCGACAAGGGCGCACGCTTCACCGACTGGAGCCGCCGTCCGCTAGACAAGCGCCAGATCGACTATGCGATCGGCGACGTCACGCATCTAGCGAAGATTTTCCCGATGATGCTCAAGAAGCTGGTCAAGACCGGCCGCGGCCACTGGCTCGACGAGGAAATGGAAAAGCTCGCCGATCCTTCGAACTACAACCTCGATCCCAATGATGCGTGGCAGCGGATCAAGGTTCCGTCGCGCAAGCCCGACGTGCTCGGCCGCCTGCAGTCGCTCGCCGCATGGCGCGAGCGCGAGGCGCGGAACAAGAATCTGCCACGCGGCCGCATCGTTAAGGACGAGACGCTCGCCGACCTCGCGGCGCATCCGCCGAAGCAGCAGGAAGGTCTGGGCAGTGTCCGCGGCTTGTCGGCAACGTGGAAATCGAACGACATCGGCGGACGGCTGATGGACGCGCTGGCGAACGCCAAGCCGCTCGGCAAGGACGACATGCCCGACCGCGCACCGCGCGGTCCGGGGCTGGGCAAGGAAG
Organism: Sphingopyxis sp.; assembly: GCF_965279755.1. Taxonomy (GTDB): domain Bacteria; phylum Pseudomonadota; class Alphaproteobacteria; order Sphingomonadales; family Sphingomonadaceae; genus Sphingopyxis. Next base: position 186,929 of record NZ_OZ257261.1, read on the forward strand.
GCGTGCTTGTCGCCGATCTGTTGAAATTGCTGCTCAAGATCCGCGCCCGCGAACTCAATGTCGCGGCGCGGCTGATCGCGCGAAGCGACGATCTGGAAGCGCTCGCGGCGGGTTCGCGCGGCGATATTCCGATGATGCAGGGCTGGCGCTACGACGTGTTCGGCCATGCCGCGCTCGACCTGGTCGAAGGGCGGATGGGCTTTGCGGTGGTCAACGGCAAGCTGGTGATGAGCGAGATCGACGCCGCGACGGTGAGCGAGGTTTAAAGCAGAACCAGCTCGGGTTTCGCATCGAGCGCCTGCGCGAGGATACGCAGCCGGCGCTCGACCGACTCGCCGGCCAGATGGTGCCAGCCGGCGTCGAGACAGAGCCGGAGCTTGCCATCGACCAGCGCGATGCCGCTTGCCTTCAACGGCGCCTCGACACCGCCGGTCAGGCGCTGCGCGAGACGGATCGCAAGGCCCCATTGGCGGGCGCGCGCCAGCCGCTCGTCGCTGACCAGAGCGCCCATCGCCGGAAATTCGGAGTCGGCGCCGCCGAAGCCCGCATAGAGCGCGCGCGCCAGCAGGACGCGGCCCGGAATATCGATGCTGCGCCAATTGCCGTGGAGGCCGATTTCGGTGCCGCGCTCCGCCCGGAAATCGGGGTTTGCCGACCAGGCGACGTCGCTGAGCAGGCTGGCGGCGAGGCGGACGCGGCTGTCGGCATGCGCCTCACCCGCGAACAGCGGCGCGATCCAGTCCGCAATCGCGCGGCCATGCGGGGCGAAGCGCGCAAGACGGCGCCCCTCGAATTCGGCGGCGACGATGAGCGGATCCTGCGCGCGCGTCGCCGCGTCGAGCGATTGATAAAGCAATCCTTCGCGGAGCCCCGACGACGACACCGTCATTTCCGGCACATCGAGAATGTTGACGAGCGCCGCGAGCAGCGCGGCCGCATCGGGCAAGGTCGCGGCGCGGTTCGACGCCATGCCCGGGATCGCGCGAAGCTCCTCGAACGTAAGGCGCTTGCTCGCGCGGATCAGGCGGCGGATCGCGGTGCGCGGAAACGTGTGCTGATCGAGTACCGCCAGCGGATCCTTGGTAATTTCGAGATCGAGACGCGACAGCGCGCGCCACGAACCGCCGACGAGATAGAGCGGCAGACCGGTCAGTCCCTCACCCGGCCAGCCGGCACTCCGGAGCATCTTGCGGATTGCGCGTTCGAACGCAGCCTCGCCGTCCTTGCGAAGCGCCGGCAGGCGCAGAACGCCGAGCGGGAAGGACGCGCGGCGGCCCACCTGTCCGTCGGCGACCTCGGCAAGTTCCAGACTGCCGCCGCCCAGATCGACTGCGATCCCGCGCGCGTCGGGAATTGCCGACAGCACGCCATAGCCCGCCGCTTCGGCTTCCTCCGCGCCCGAGAGCAGGCGGATCTTGAGGCCCGCTTCGGCCGCTGCAGCAATGAAGGCGGGTCCGTTCTCGGCATCGCGCACGGCGGCGGTCGCCACGCATTGCAGATCCTTGACCTCCATATGCCGCGCGAGCAGCGCATAGCGGCGTAGCGCAACAAGGCCCCGTTCGGCATCTGCAGGCGCGATCCGGCCGTCGGTCGACAGCCCCCGCCCGAGGCCGGCCGCGACCTTTTCGTTGAAGATCACCGCCGGCGCGCGCGCCGGGCCCTCGTAGACGACGATACGGACCGAGTTCGACCCGATGTCGATCACTGCCGACCGGTGAACGGCCTGTCTGGAAGAGCGGAGGAGACCCAAGTGCTTCTTCTCAGTCTTCGTGCATGTGGAAGTCGAGCGTGGGGACGTCATGGCGCTTGTGGAGCGCCGTCCCGCGGCCCGAAAGCGACGGATTATTCATGAAATAATGGTGAAGGTTGAACGGCTTATCGCCCGGCGTTACGCGCTTGTAGACCCCGTCGGGTTGCAGCACCCAGCTTTGTTCATTGTCGATCAGGTTCGCCACAAGAACCTGGTCGAGGATTTGGTCGTGGACCGTCGGATTCTCGATCGGGATCATATATTCGACGCGGCGATCGAAGTTGCGCGGCATCCAGTCGGCGCTGGAAATATAGAGCTTCGCGCCGCTGTGCGGCAGGCGCGCGCCGTTAGCGAAGGCCCAGACGCGGCTATGTTCGAGGAAGCGGCCGACGACCGATTTGACGCGGATCGTTTCGGACAGGCCGGGCACACCGGGGCGCAGGCAGCAGATACCGCGCACGATCAGTTCGATCGGCACTCCGGCCATGCTCGCTTCGTAAAGCTTGTCGATGATGTCGGGGTCGACGAGGCTGTTCATCTTGGCCCAGACGCCCGATGGGCGGCCGGCCTTCGCCGCCGCGGTCTCGGCATCGATCAGTTCGGACAGGTGGTGACGCATGTTGAGCGGCGACATGGTGACCATTTCGAGCCGTTCGGGCTCGACATAGCCGGTGATGTAGTTGAACAGCTGCGCCGCATCGCGCCCGGCGCGCGGATCGGCGGTGAAGAAGCTGAGGTCGGTATAGATACGCGCCGTAATCGGGTGATAATTGCCGGTGCCAAAGTGGCAATAGGTGCGATAGCCCTGCCCCTCGCGGCGCACGACCATCGAGATTTTGGCGTGCGTCTTCCACTCGATGAAGCCGTAGACGACCTGCACGCCGGCGCGCTCGAGCTGGTTTGCCCAGAGCAGATTCTGCTCCTCGTCGAAGCGTGCCTTGAGTTCGACGACTGCGGTGACCGACTTGCCGGCCTCGGCTGCCTCGATCAGCGCGCGGATCACCGGCGACTGGTCGCCCGCGCGATAGAGCGTCTGCTTGATCGCGACCACGTCGGGATCGGCCGCCGCCTGCCGCAGGAAAGCGAGGACGACCTCAAAGCTTTCATAGGGATGGTGGACGAGAATGTCCTTGCTGCGGATCGCCGCAAAACAATCGCCGCCATGCTCGCGAATACGCTCGGGAAAGCGCGGCGAATAAGCAGGAAATTTCAGGTCGGGCCGGTCAATATCGACGAGCGCCGACAGGGCTGCGAGGCCGATGAAGCCCCCGATCTTGGCGACAATCGCCTCATGCCCCTGGATATCGGCATTGAGCACCGCCGCGATCTCCGCCGACATGTCGGCTTCGAGTTCGAGCAGGATGACGCGGCCGCGGCGACGGCGGCGGATTGCGGTGCGGAACAGGCGGACCAGATCCTCGGCCTCTTCCTCGATTTCGATGTCGCTGTCGCGGATGATGCGGAACACCCCGAGCGAGCGCACCGAGAAGCCCGGAAAGAGCAGATCGGCGAACAGCTCGATCAGATATTCGATCGGAACGAAGTTGCCCGGCTCACCCGGCACGGGGACGAAGCGCGCCAGCGACGCGGGAATCATGACCAGCTCGCGCACCGTGTCACCCGTCGCCTTGCGCTGAAGGTCGAAGATCACGCCAAGGCCGCGATTGGGGATGAAGGGGAACGGATGCGCCGGGTCGAGCACCTGCGGAGTCAGGATCGGAAAGATCTGGTCGATGAAATATTGGCGCAAGCTCGCGCGAAGCGCGTCCTTGTCCGAACCGGCGCCGTGAACGACGATCCCCTGCTCGGCTAGCTGGCGGTGGAGCCGCTGCCATTCGGACTGCTGCTGATCGACGAGACGGTTCACCTCGGCCTCGATCTCGGCAAGCTGCTGCCCCGGCGAGCGGCCGTCGGCCGATGGGTCGTCAATGCCCTGAAGCTGTTGCCCCTTCAGTCCGGCGACGCGGACCATGAAGAATTCGTCGAGATTGCTGCCCGAGATCGACAGGAAGCGGAGCCGTTCGAGCAGCGGGTGCGCGGGGTTGCGCGCCTCCTCCATCACCCGCCGGTTGAACGCCAGCCACGACAGTTCGCGGTTGAAGAAGCGATCGGGCCCGAAACCGGGCACCCCTGTATCGGTGTCATTTTCCGCGCGTAAGGGGCCACCAGCTATCGACATGTCGCTCCATCCTGCCTTTCCAGCAAATCGGGATCGATGAGCCCCTGTGACAGTAATGTTTCACGAGTAAGACGAATACTAATGCCGCGCCCTTTTTCGAGCGAGGCCGAATCGAGCGCCGCAACGACGCGGTGGATCATCGCATAGCTGCGCTCCATGCGCGGCACGATGTAGGACGGAACCTCGGGCACGATTGCGATGCCGCGCTGTGCGAAGAGCGCTTCGATCAAGTCGCGGGCGAGGCAGTCGTCGGGCTCGCCGATCGTGAGCACGGGCACCGCGGCGAGCCGCGACGCGAGATCGGGAAGCTTGACGCCCCATTCGGCGGGCGGCGCATCGGCGATGATGAGGAGCGGCGTGCCCGACGATTGCGCCGCATTCCACGCGTGGAAAATTTCCTCTTCGGACACGCTGTCAGGACCATCGATGACGCGGCCGCCGGTTTCGCGCGCAAAGAGCCGGCCGATCAGGCTGCGTCCCGATCCGCGCGGCCCGGTCAGCACTGCGGTCCGCACCGGCCAGGTCGAGACGTGGCGCAAATAGCGGATCGCGTCAGCATTGCTGGTACCGACGATCAGCGGGCCGTCATTGGCACCGCCGGCGCTCCAGTCGAGCGGCAGCGCAATCTGTCCGGGCGCAGCCATCAGCGGCTGATCCTGAGCTGACCGCCGCCTTCCTGCACCTTGAAGCCGCGCCCCGCGAGCGCGGCTTTCAGCGCCGCCAGATCGCCGCGGAAGCTGACGCGCATCACGGACGTGCCGCCGACAGCGACGCTGGTCGTCGAAGCCGACTGAACCCCCGCGATACCGGCGACTGCCCGCTCGGTGGCTGGGACGGATTCGGAGTCGGGTGAGGTGTACTGAACGGTGAAGCTCTGCGTGCCGACCGTCGGCGTCGCCGGCACCGCGCTGTCGGTTTCGGTTGGCAGCGCGTCGTCATCCACCAGCGTTTCCTGGGGAAGGTCGGCCTTTTCGACCGGCTTTTCGAGGACGAGATAGGTGTCGGTGCGCAGCACGCCTGCCGCAAGCGCGCTGGTATAGATGCCATCCATCCGCGCCACGGCCTTTTCCATCATGTCGGGAAGCGCGGCGGGGCTGGGTCCGGTCATCGTGAAGCTGTCGATCAGCTTGTTGTCAGGACCGAAGCGGGCCGTGAAGGTGCCCTTGATCGGCCCGCCGGGATAAGAATATTCGATCCGGGCGATCGGGACCAGAACGTCGGCGGCGCCATATTGATCGAGGATCACACGCCACCAGACGCGGCCGCGCCGGCCGGTCTGCCCCGGATTGAGCAGCAGCGTATCGACGCCGGTGCCCGCGGTGCGAACATAGTCGATCGCACTCTGCCCGGTATTATATTCGGCCCAAGCGCGCTGCCAGGCGCTGCGCTGTTCGAATACCTGTTCGATGCCGTCGATCGAATAGACCGGAATGACGAGCAGCGGCGGCGACCGCAGCGTCCGGCCGCTGACGCCGAGAATTTGCCCCGCACGGACACGGTCGAACTGCACGCCCAGCTTCGCGACATAGCGGCGCGGGCCGATCTGTTCCTGCTCGACGACAATCGCGGTGACGATGCCGTCGAGAACCGAATCGCCGAGCGCCGGCCCGTCGGAGCCGTTGATCCGTTTGTAGAGTTGCGCCCAGCCCTTACGCTGCGCCTCGCGCCAGCCCTTTTCGCGCGCGTCCTCGGCATTGTCGCCGGTCACATCGACCAGGATGCCGCTGGCGAGGAAGTCACCGCTGCTGTTGATCGGCGTAATGCCCCGATCGCCGCGGCTGATCTGCCCTTCGACGATACCGGCCAGCAGAATCGCGAAGAACAGCCCGAAAAGCGCGGCCCAGCGCCAGTCACGCGGCGCGAGCGAACGAAGATTGAAGCGCGGGGCGAAGCGGGGGAAAGCGGCCGAAGTCATATCTTCTCTGTTCTTTGCCCCGAAGTGCGGTGCCCGACAAGGAAATCATGGCATTTGTCGGCCGGAAGCGTTAGTCGCGCGGGCCATGGATTCCAAGCAGAACAAACCGACCGGGCAACCTGCCAGCTACACTTATGCCGAGGCAGGCGTATCGATCGAGACCGGCAATGCGCTGGTCCGTGCCATCGCCCCGCTCGCCCGTGCGACGCGCCGTCCCGGCGCCGACGCCGACTTGGGCGGCTTCGGCGGCTTCTTCGACCTGAAGGCCGCAGGCTTCAATGATCCCCTGCTCGTTGCGGCGAACGACGGCGTGGGAACCAAGCTGAAACTCGCCATCGAATCGGGCAAGCATGACGGGGTCGGGATCGATCTGGTCGCGATGTGCGCGAACGATTTGATCGTGCAGGGCGCCGAGCCGCTATTTTTCCTGGATTATTACGCGACCGGCAAGCTCGACAATGATGTCGCCACCGCAGTGGTCGCGAGCATCGCGGAAGGCTGCAAGCAGGCCGGCTGCGCGCTGATCGGCGGCGAGACCGCCGAGATGCCCGGCATGTATTCCGACGGCGATTATGATCTCGCGGGCTTCTGTGTCGGCGCGGTCGAGCGCAACCAAGTGCTGACCGCCGACAAAGTTGCGGCGGGCGACGTGATTCTGGGTCTCGCCTCGTCGGGCGTCCATTCGAACGGCTTCTCGCTGGTGCGCCGCCTTGCCACCGACAAGGGCTGGAAGCTCGACCGCCCCGCCCTGTTCGACCAGAATGTCCTGCTGATCGACGCGCTGATGGCGCCGACGCGCATCTATGTGAAAAGCCTGCTCCCGCTGGTGAAGACCGGCAATATCCACGCGCTCGCGCATATCACCGGCGGCGGACTGCTCGAGAATATCCCGCGCGTCCTGCCGAAGACGCTCCACGCGCACATCGACGCCGATGCGTGGGAGCAGCCGCGGCTGATGGCGTTCCTGCAGGCGCAGGGCCATATCGAGCCCGAGGAAATGGCGCGCACCTTCAACTGCGGGATCGGCATGGCGGTCGTCGTCGCCGAAGCCGATGTCGCCGAGGTGACGGCGGCGCTCGAAGCGGCGGGCGAAACCGTCCACCGCATCGGCCATATCGCCAACGGCGAAAAGGGCTGCACGGTGAGCGGCAGCGTCGAAACCTGGAGCGCGATGGGCGCATGGTCGGCAACGCATAATGGCTAAGGCGCGTGTCGCCGTCCTGATCTCGGGCGCCGGCACCAATATGGCGGCGCTGCTCTACGCGGCGAAAGCCGCCGATTGCCCCTATGAGCTGGTGCTCGTCGCGAGCAACAATCCCGATGCGCCCGGTCTTGCGATCGCCGAGGCCGAGGGCATTGCGACGTGGAGCCTGTCGCACAAGGGCATGAACCGCGATGCCTTCGACGCGCTGGTCGACGAGCAACTGCGCGAGGCGGGCGCCGAGTTCGTCGCGCTCGCCGGCTATATGCGGATTTTGAGCGACGATTTCGTCGGCCGTTGGGCGGGCAAGATGGTCAATATCCATCCCAGCCTGCTGCCCCGATATATGGGGCTGAACACCCATCAGCAGGCGATCGACGCCGGCGACGAATTCGGCGGATGCAGCGTTCATATCGTGACGCCCGGCGTCGACGAGGGACCTGTGCTGGCGCAGACGCCGGTCGCGATCATTCCGGGTGACACGGCCGAGAGCCTGACCGAACGCGTCCGCTTTGCGGAGCATCAGCTTTATCCCGCAACGCTCGCCGCCTTCGTCGCGCGCGAGCGATCGCCCGACTGGCTGCTCGGCCGCGTGCGCGAGCTGGCGATGGCGCTGCCCGAGGCCGACGAGGTCACCTCGCACGGCATGCCCTGCTTCGGGATCGTGAAGGGCAAGAAATTCGCCTATTTCACCGAGGATCATCACGGCGACGGCAAGATCGCGCTGCTGGTCAAGATCAGCGGCGCCGACGAGCAGGCCGCCTTGATCGAGATGGACGAGGAGCGCTATTATCGCCCCGCCTATTTCGGCGACGGCTGGGTCGGCATAAGGCTCGACCTCGGCGATACCGATTGGGATGCGATCGGCGAGTGGCTGCGCAAGAGCTGGCTCGCGGTCGCGCCGAAGAAGCTGGCGGGCCTGATGGGGGTCGCGGAGGAGTTTTGACGATGCGGTTGTTCGCGGCGCTGTTGATCCTCATCTTGAGCGGCTGCGGCATTGCCGTTTCGGACAAGCCGATGCTGACCGCCGTCGATACCGCGGGCGCGCCGCAATTCGCCGACGGCGTGTGGCTGATGCCCGGATTCGACGAGGAGGTGGACTGCGCGGTCGATACCGCCAAGCCGGTGTCGAGCTGGCCCTACTGCGCGACCTGGGCGCTGCACAAGGACGGCCAGTGGTTTGCGCGCGAGGGCAATAGCGGGATCGTGACCAAGCCCGTGCCGCGCGAGGCGGTGGTGGTCTCGAACGGCGACATCGCGATCGTCCAGCTCGAATCCGAACCTGGCGAGGACGGGACGGTCGATCCGACGCCCTACACCTTCATCGCCTTCGACAACAAGCCCGCCGCGACCGCGCCGCTGCGCACGCTCGGCTTCTGGATCGTGATGTGCGGCAAATATGAGCCCGTCGAGGCCGCCGCCGAGGGCGAACCCGACAAGCTGGTGCGCTTTCCCGGCTTCGACGAGAAGTGCCGGCCCGAATCGGTGCAGGTGCTGCGCGACGCCGCCGCGGCGAGCCGCCCCGCCGCCGACTTCCCATTGCCGCAATTCGGCTGGGCCCGCGCCGCGCTCGACTAGGCACAAAAAGGGCCGCCGGATCGCTCCCCGGCGGCCTCTTTGTTTGCCTTGCGGCCTGTGTCGGTTAGCCGACGATTTCTTCGGGCTTGAAGAAATAGGCGATTTCGATCGCGGCATTCTCGTCGCTGTCCGAGCCGTGGACGGTGTTCGCTTCGATGCTCTCGGCCAGTTCCTTGCGGATCGTGCCCGGTTCGGCGTTCGCGGGGTTGGTCGCGCCCATGATGTCGCGGTTGCGCTGCATCGCGTCTTCACCCTCGAGGACCTGGACGACGACCGGGCCGCTGATCATGAATTCGACGAGTTCGCCGAAGAAGGGGCGTTCCTTGTGGACCGCGTAGAAGCCCTCGGCCTGTTCGCGGCTCATGTGGATGCGCTTCGACGCGACGACGCGCAGGCCGGCGTCTTCCAGCATCTTGGTGACGGCGCCCGTGATGTTGCGGCGGGTGGCGTCGGGCTTGATGATCGAAAAGGTGCGGGTGACCGCCATGGGAAAGCTCCTGCGTTGGTATTTTCTGTGATGCGCGCGCCTCTAGCGGCGCTTTCGCCTTCCCGCAAGGACAGAGGTGCAGGCGCCGGTCAGCCGCCCGAGCCATAGGTTACCGCACCCTCGACTATGTCGCCATTCTGGGTCGCGGTGACCTGGATCGTCGTCTGTTCGTCGCCCGGCTTTTCGGCGCCGATGATGATCGTGTCGCCCGCGTTCATTTCGGACTTCACCTTCAGGCCCGCGCTTTCGATCTGGCCGCGATAATGCGCGACGACGTCGGCCGCCTTCGCCTTCACCTCGAAGCTCGCGAGACCACCCTGCTTGCCTTCCGACGACCCCGCGAAGCCGCCGGTCATCTTCGATCCCGGATAGGGTGTCAGGCCGGCGGGCAGCTTCGCCTCGGTGCCGAATTGCATCTCGCCATCATCGGTCTTGATCGTGACCTTGCCGTCCTCGCCATCCTTGCCGCCACTGACCTTATACTCGGCAGTCTTGCCCGTCGCGGGATCGGTATAGGTGCCGCTCGCTACCTCCGTCTCGGACTTCGAGCCGCAGCCCGTCACGAGGAGCGCGGTCGCAAGCGCCGCGGAAAGGGTGAGGTTTTTGCGTATCGTCATGATCGGACTCCTGACCGGGAAGAGAAGTCCGCCTGTGTAAGGCGGCTGTCCCGCCTGTCCGTGACGCGCGTCACAACCGGATCAGGATGCGATTTCCGACCAGCGGCCGCGATCATCCTGCCGCCAGAAATGCCGTTCGGCGCCTTCGACCGAACCGAGCGAACGCCACGCTGCACGCGCATCGTCGATCCGGCTGTTGTCGAAAAGCAGAAAGGCGCGATCAAAGCCGAGCGCCTCGTCACGCCATTCGCCGTCGGCGAGCGCGACGTGCGTTGCGTGGTTGGGCGGCGCCGTGTCGAGCGTTCCGGCAAGAAGGATCGGTTCGATCGCCTCGTCGGGTGAGCCGGCATTGCCGTGCGGCAGAAAACTTGCCGGTTGGAGCGTCCAGAGCGCTTCGTCGATCTGCTGGCGCTGCATGGCGGAGGCGGCGACCACCAGCAGGCGGTCGCCATTCCCCAATATTCGCGTGGCGAGCGCGGGAAGCACCCGTTCGGCGGGATCGCGCGTCAACTGATAGAAATCGACGCGCGCCATTCCCGCCCTCGCCTGTCCGCTCAGCCTTCGTGGTTTTCGGCGATGTAGCGGTCGAGCAGGCGCACGCCATAGCCCGTCGCGCCCTTCGCCCACACCGGACCGTCCTTGTCGGCCCAGGCCATGCCGGCGATGTCAAGATGCGCCCAGGCGACGCCTTCGTCGACATAGCGCTTCAGGAACTGCGCCGCGGTGATCGAGCCGCCTTCGCGCGGACCGACATTCTTCATATCGGCGATCGGGCTGTCGATCAGCTTGTCATAGGCCGCCGACAGCGGGAAGCGCCACAGCTTGTTGTTGCTGCCCTCACCCGCCGCAATCAGATCCGCCGCCAGCGTGTCGTCATTGGCAAAGATGCCGGCATATTCGTGGCCGAGCGAGATCACCATCGCGCCGGTCAGGGTCGCGAGGTCGACGATGACCTTCGGATCATAGGCCTTTTGCGCCCAGGTAATCGCGTCACAAAGGACCAGGCGGCCCTCGGCGTCGGTGTTGAGCACCTCGACCGTCTGCCCCGACATGCTGGTGACGATGTCGCCGGGGCGCATCGCATTGCCGTCGGGCATATTTTCGACAAGGCCGACGACGCCGACGACGTTCGCCTTCGCCTTGCGGCCGGCAATCGCCTTAATCGCGCCCGCGACGGCGCCCGCGCCGCCCATGTCCCACTTCATCATATCCATACCGGCGGCGGGCTTGATGCTGATGCCGCCGGTATCGAAAGTGACGCCCTTGCCGATGAAGACAACGGGCGCATCGCCCGGATTGCCGCCGTTCCAGCGCATCGCGAGCAGGCGCGGCGGACGCGTCGAGCCCTGCGCGACGCCGAGCAGCGCGCCCATGCCGAGCGCCTTCATCTGGCGCTCGTCGAGCACTTCGAGCTCGACGCCGAGGTCAGTCAGATGCTGGCAGCGTTCGACGAAGGTTTCGGGATAGAGGATGTTCGGCGGCTCGGCGACGAGCGTCTGCGTCAGCGCGACTCCGTCGGCGACCGCCGAATAGCTGCCCCAGCGCGCCGAAAGGTCGCCCGCGGGCGAGGCAATCACGATCTTGCCGAGGCTAGGCTTGGCATTGTCGGCAAGCCGGGTGCGATAGGTGTCGATGCGCCAGTTGCGCAGCCGCGCGCCCATCGCAAAGGCGAGGACGTCATCCTCGTCGGCCTGCCCGGCGCTCGCGAAATCGACATGAACCGCCGTCACGCCACTGGTCTGGAGTCGCGCCACCAGCGCGGCGCCGCTGCGTTCGAGATCCTGCGTCGTGCCGTCGCCGATGCCGACGAGCAGCAGGCGTTTCGCCTGCTCGCCATCGATGGCCGCGGTTTCCGCAACCGCGCCCGCTGCGCCGTCGAACCGCGCCTGCGCCGCCGCCGCGCCGAGCAGCGCGCCGAGCTTGCTCGCCTCGCCCTTGCGGACCGGAAATGCGACGACGTCGGCAGACGCATCGATTTGCGCGACAAACTGGATGTCCATGCCTTAACTTTCTCATGCGATGATTGATTGGAACGTGCCGGACCGATAGGGGTTTCGCCTGCGAGTTGCAAAACAAAGCAGAAGACACCGTCCGGGTGGACACTAGATAAGGCGTGGGACAGAGATATCAAATGAGCTGGGCTTTGTTCCTACAGGCGAAGCGCGCGCAGCCGCTATGGCTGGCGACCGCCAGCGGTGCGGCGCTGATGGCGTGTCCTGTCGCCGCGCAGCAGACGGTCGAACCGCCGCGTACCGAGGCGCCGGCCACCGGACCCCAGGCGGCCGAGCCGGATTTGAAGAACCGCGACGTCTCCGCCGTGACCGTCGATGCGCCCGATCCCAAATCGGATGAACAGATCGGCTTTGCCGCCGACAATCTGAATTACGACAACAACAGCGACATCGTCGTTGCCGAGGGCAATGTCGAAATGAACCGCGACACCGTGCAGATGCGCGCGAACAAGGTGACGTGGAACCGCAACACCGGCGAAGTCGTCGCCGAGGGCGATGTCGCGATCAAGAATCCCGAGGGCGATACCGCCTATGGCGACCGCATCGTCCTGACCGATACGCTGCGCGACGGGGTGGTCGAGAATATGCTCGTCGTGCTCGACAATGGCGCGCGGTTGGCGGCGGTGAAGGGCACGCGGTTCGATAACGGCAATATCGAGCTGGAAAATGCCGCCTACACCCCCTGCCCCGTCGAGGACGGATCGGGCTGTCCCAAGAATCCGAGCTGGCAGATTCGCGCCGTGCGCGTCATCTATGATCGCGCCAAGAACAAGGTGAAGTACAAGGGCGCCCGCGTCGAAATCTTCGGCCTGCCGCTGATCCCGCTTCCCGGGCTCAGCCACCCGGCGAACAAGGAAGCGGGTAGCGGACTGCTCGTTCCCGAAATCCGGCTCGATCGGACCAACGGCTTCGAAATCGCGGTCCCCTATTATCTCCGTCTCGCCTCCGATCGCGACCTGACGATCACGCCGCACCTCTACACGGGGTCGGTGCCGATGATCGAAGGCGAATTCCGCGCGCTCACCGATATCGGATCGTTCCGTATCAACGGCTTTGCCACGCACAGCTCGGTGGTCCCCGTGTCGGGTCAGGTCATCGATCCCAACCGGCAGTTCCGCGGTTATCTTGAAAGTGCGGGCAAGTTCCAATTCAGTCCGCGGTGGAGCCTTTCCTACTCGGGACGGATCACCACCGACCGCACCTTCATGCGGCGTTACGATATCAGCCGCGACGACCGGCTGCGTTCAACTTTCGAACTCGAACGCATCGGCGGGCAAAGCTATCTGTCGATCGCTGGCTGGGCGACGCAGACGCTGCGCGTCAACGACCAGCAGGGGCAGCAGCCGATCGCCCTGCCGATCATCGATTATCGCCAGCGGCTCGACGACCCGCTGCTTGGCGGCCAGATCGAGCTTCAGCTGAACACGCTGGCAATCGCCCGCACCGCGGGCCAGGACACGCAGCGCGCTTTTGCGGGCGCGACATGGAATTTGCGCGGCCTGACGGGCTTGGGGCAGGAAGTCGTGCTGACCGCGATGGTGCGCGGCGATGTCTATCACAGTGACGGGAATTTGCTGACCGCGATCCCGGGCTATCGCGGCAAGTCAGGCTGGGAAGGCCGCGGCATTGCGGCGGTGGCGGCCGACATGCGCTGGCCCTTCATCGGCGAATTCGCCGGCGGCACGCAGACATTGACCCCGCGCGTCCAGATCGTCGCGACGCCCGCCCTCAAGAATCTGGACATTCCGAACGAGGATTCGCGCGCCTTCGACCTGGAAGACAGCAATTTGTTCGCGATCAACCGCTTCAACGGTTACGACCGATTCGAGGATGGCGCGCGCATCACCTATGGCGTCGAATGGAATTTCAGCCGGCCGGGTCTCAACATCAACTCGGTGATCGGGCAGAGTTACCGCCTCTCCGACAAGCCGTCGCTGTTTCCCGACGGAACCGGCCTGACCGACCGCACGTCCGACATCGTCGGCCGCACCACCGTTGCGTATAAGGATTTCCTGCGACTGACGCACCGCTTCCGGCTGGACAAGGATAATTTCGCGGTCCGGCGCAACGAGATCGATGCGACGATCGGCAGCCGCGCCACCTATGCGGTGGTCGGCTATTCGCGGCTCAATCGCGACATCCTGCTGCTCGGCGAAGATTTGCAGGACCGCGAGGAAGTGCGGGCCGGCGGCCGCGTCGCCGTCGGGAAAAACTGGTCGCTGTTCGGCTCGGCGATCGTCGATCTGACGCGGCGCAGCGACGATCCGCTGGGCATTGCGGACGGGTTCGACCCGATTCGCCATCGTCTGGGCGTGGCCTATGACGACGACTGTCTGTCGATCGCGCTGACGTGGCGCCGCGACTATATCGACACCGGCGACGCGAAGCGGGGCAACAGCTTCTCGTTCCGCATCGCCTTCCGCAACCTCGGCTTCTGATCGATCTTGCTCAGCCCCCGTTCAGCGTCGCGACGCTATCGGGGCTGCAAACCGGTCCGAAGGGCGATTGCGCTGGACCTTCGGGCGTGTCCGCTGATACGGAGCGTGCCGTTATTTCTCGAATAGGATGGCAATGACCAAATTTTCGACCATGATCGGACTGATCACCGTGGCGGCCGTGGGTGTGACGCCGGTACTGGCCCAGACCGTCCCCGACAGCGAAGTGCCGACGACCAGCCTGAACATTCCGGGCAACGTCAAACTATATGGCGACGACAAACCGAACGTCTATCGCCCCTCGGCGACCATCAATGGTGAGATCATCACCGCGACCGACATCGAGCAGCGCATGGCGCTGATCAGTATCGCGAACAACAATGTTGATCTGCCCCCCGAGGAAGAGCAACGGCTGCGCCAGCAGATCTTCAGCAACCTGATCGACGAAAAGCTCCAGATTCAGGAAGCCAAGGCCGCGAAGATCGAGATCGACGAAAACGTCATCAACCAGCAATTCGCCCGCCTGGCCGCACGCTTCAAGCAATCGCCCGACGATTTTGCGAAATATCTCGATTCCAAAGGATCGTCGGCGGCCGCAGTGAAGCAGCAGATCCGCGGTGAATATGCCTGGGACCGCCTGCTGTCGCGCAACATCCAGTCGACAACCAACGTCTCGACCGAAGAAGTCGACATCATCGTCAAGCAGATGCAGGACAGCAAGGGTCTCGACGAGTTCCACCTCGGCGAAATCTATCTGTCGGCGACGCCCGACAATGCGGCGGCGGTGCTCGAGAACGCCCGCAAGATCATTCAGGCCCTGCAGGCCGGCGGCAGCTTCCAGGCCTATGCCCGCCAGTTCTCGGAAGCCTCGACGGCCGTCGTCGGCGGCGACCTCGGCTGGGTCCGCGGCGCCCAGCTTCCAGCCTCGATGGCTGAATCCGCACAGCAGATGGCGCCCGGCCAGCTTGTCGGCCCGATCGAGGTGCCGGGCGGCATTTCGATCATGCTGATGATCGACCGCCGTCAGGTGCTGACCGCCGATCCGCGCGACGCAGTGCTGAGCCTGAAGCAGGTCTCGCTCGACTTCCCGCCGGGAACGACCGAAGCCTCGGCGGCGGCGCTTGCCAGCAAATTCGCCGAGACGACGCGCACCATCGCGGGCTGCGGCGGTGCGGACAGCGTAGCCGCCTCGCTTGGCGCGCATGTCGTCGCGCGCGACAATATCGCGATGCGCGCCCTGCCGCCCGCGCTGCAATCGACGCTTGCATCGATGCAGATCGGCCAGACCACGCAGCCCTTCGGTGCCGCCAACGAGGGGATCAGCGTACTGGTCCTGTGCGGCCGCGACATGCCGTCGACAGCCGCCGAACCCGACCGCGCCCAGATCGAGGAAAAAATCCTCGAGGACAAGGTCAACAAGCGCGCCCAGCGCTATCTGCGCGACCTGCGCCGCGACGCGGTTATCGAATATAGCTGATGCCTGTTTTTGAAGATCGACGTCCGATCGCGGTCACCATGGGTGACCCGGCCGGCGTCGGCCCCGAAGTCGCCGCGCGTGCCTGGGCCGCGCGGCGCGAGCATGATCTGCCGCCCTTCGTCGCAATTGGCGATATCGCCGCGATCGGGGCCGTCTGGGACGGACCGGTGGCACGGGTCGGCGACATCGCCGAAGCAATGGGCGCTTTCGATACCGCGCTGCCGGTGTGGCATCTGGAGGACAGCGGCCCGCTGGCCCCCGGAACGCCGACCGCAGCGGGCGCAACCTGCGCGCTTCACGCGCTGGAAACCGGAATCGGCCTGACGCGAAACGGCGCGAGCGACGCGCTGGTCACCGGATCGGTGTCGAAGCATGCGCTGCACGGGATCGGCTATACGCATCCGGGGCAAACCGAGTTCATCGCCGAACGCTGCGGCGTCACCGCTACCAATGCGGTGATGATGCTGGCGGGGCCGGGCCTGCGCGTCGTGCCGCTGACGGTGCATATTCCGCTGGCCGAGGTGCCAGAGAGGCTGACGATCGACCTGATCGTCGCCAAGACGCGCATCGTCGCCCGCGGCCTTGCGCGGGACTTTGGCATCACCGCGCCGCGTATCGCTATAGCAGGCCTGAACCCGCATGCGGGCGAGAGCGGCCAGCTCGGCAGCGAAGAGAGCCGCGTCATCGCGCCCGCCGTCGCACAGCTCGCCGAAGAAGGGATCGTCATCGACGGCCCGCTCGCGGCCGACGCGCTGTTCGCGCCGGGTATTCGCGACCAGTATGATGCAATCCTCTGCGGCTATCATGATCAGGCGCTTGCGCCGTTCAAGGCGCTGCATTTTCACGACGGCGTCAATCTGACGCTGGGCCTGCCGATCATCCGCACCTCACCCGATCATGGCACGGCGTTCGATATCGCCGGCACCGGAAAGGCCGACCCTGGCCCGACGATCGCGGCGATCGCGATGGCCGCGCGCATGGCTGCGGCACGCGACACCAGCCTCGCCCCCGCGAAGTGACGACCCAACCGAAGACGCCCCTGCCCCCGCTGCGCGAGACGGTGCGCCTCCACGGGCTGTCGGCGAGCAAGGCGCTCGGCCAGAATTTCCTGTTCGACGAGCAATTGCTTGACCGGATCGCGGCGTTGCCGGGCGACCTTGAGGGCCAGACGGTGTTCGAGGTCGGCCCCGGCCCCGGCGGTCTGACACGGGCGCTTCTGCGCGCGGGTGCAAAGGTCATCGCGGTCGAACGCGACGACCGCTGCCTGCCTCTGCTCGCCGAACTGTCCGAAGCGTTCGACGGACGGCTGACAATAATCCCCGACGATGCGATGGCGGTCGACGCCGACGCGCTCGCGGGCGGGCCGTATCATATCGTCGCAAACCTTCCCTACAATGTCGGGACCGCGCTGTTCACGCGCTGGCTGGAGCCGAAGAGCTGGCCGCCGCAATGGCTGTCGCTGACCCTGATGTTCCAGCTCGAAGTCGCCGAGCGCATCGTCGCGCCGGTCGGGACGAACGCTTATGGCCGACTCGCCGTGCTTGCACAGTGGCGCTCGAACGCGAAAATCGCGATGAAAGTTCATCGCTCGGCCTTCACGCCGCCCCCGAAAGTGATGTCGGCGATTGTTCATGTCACTCCCGCCGACGAACCCGAAGGCGTCGACCCGAAGATCCTGTCGAAGCTGACCGAAAAGGGCTTCGGCCAGCGCCGCAAGATGCTGCGTCAGAGCCTGAAAGGCGTCACGGGTGCTATCGAGGCACTGGAAGCGCTCGGCATCGAGCCGACGCGGCGTGCAGAGACCGTGAGTGTGGCCGAATGGATCGCACTGGCGCGGGCGCTCGGGACAGCACATTCTTCCGGATCCTGACCCGGCTCGATATTGCCTCTACTACTACTGCTGGCGGGTTTTGCTCTTGTCCGCCCGTATGGCATCCCAAATAATCAGAAACGTAATTACCATTGTAGCAAGCCTCAACCCTATGTTCACGGGGTGGCCGATCGAAGCCAAGACCTCGATCTGGATTGGAGAGAAAAATTGCCAAATCATCACAACTGACAAGGGCATCAGAATTGCAAGGCGAATGGCGCGGGTCCAATCAAACCTGAGCGTCAGATAGACGCACAACCAAAGAACGAAGAGCGACAAACTAAAAAAAATGTCGATCATCGCGACAGCGCCGGTCAGTTCTGGCTGGTCGTTCCGACGGTCGCCACCGGCTTCGGTGCGATCGCTTCGGCGGCAACGACGCGTTTGGTGGCGCCCGTTGCAATCGCCTTTTCGAGCGCGGCGACCTGCGGGCATTTGTCCTTGCAGAGGCGCTGCGCCGCCGCGAGCTTTTCGCGGGCGAGTTCGAGCGCGCCCTTATCCGCCAGTGCTTCGCCCTGTCCGGTCAGTGCCACCAGATCGTTGGGTTCGAGGAGCAGCGCTTCGCGATAGAGGCCGATGGCCTTGCCCGGCAGGCCCTGCGCGCGCGCGACCTGCGCCATGGCAATGATCGCCGAGCGGTTGCGCGGATCAGCGGCGAGCGCGGACTCATAGAAATCGACCGCAGCATCGAGATTGCCGGCGTGCTGCGCTTCCTCACCCTGTTTTTGCAGCAGGGTCGAGCGCGGAAGAATGTCGTTGTCGGCGCGCTGTGCATCGGAGGCCACGGGCATGCTGGCAAGGACGATGCCGGCACCGAGAGCCAGGAAACTGACGCGCATCACATTCTCCCATTTCTTCATTGGGGCGATGCTAACATGCGCGTGTCAGCCGTGCGAGAAAAAATCCGTCGCAGCCGTCGTGCGCCGGGGTGAGCAGAAATCCGTGCCCCGCCGCCCGGCCGATACCGCCCGGCAGATAGCCACCGTCGGCCGTCCAGCCGGGATTTTGCTTCAGAAACTCGTCCACCTGGGCCCGCCCCTCGCGCGCGATGATCGAGCACACCGCATAAAGGAGTTTGCCGCCGGGCGCCACAAGATCGGCACCGATCGCGAGCAGCTTCGCCTGATCGGCCAGATGACGTTCCAGACGCGCCGGGGTGAGCCGCCAGCGAAGTTCGGGACTGCGCCGCCAGGTGCCGCTGCCCGAGCAGGGTGCATCAACGAAGACGCGGTCGGCCTTGCCGCGCCATTCGGCGAGCATGTCGAGTTCCTGCCCCGGATTGAGCAGCCGCGTTTCGATCCGTGTCGCGCCGGCGCGCTCGGCACGCGGCGGAAGCTGTTGCAGGCGGGCACGATTGGTGTCGCAGGCAAGGATATCGGAGCCGTCACCGGTCAGCGAGGCGATGGCGAGCGTCTTGCCGCCGCCGCCCGCACAGAGATCGACAATCGCCTGCCCCGGCGCGGCGTCGAGCGCGGCGGAAGCATATTGGCTTGCGGCGTCCTGCACCTCGAACGCCCCGTCTGCGTAAGCGGCATGCTGCGCGGCCGCGGTTTCGGGCGGAAGACGCCAACCGTCGGGCACACCCGCGATGGCCTCGCCTTCCGGGAAATGCGCAGCGAGATCGGCAGCGGCCGCCTTGATACGGTTGGCGCGCAGGTCGAGCGACGCGCGGTCGAGCATCGCGCCATATTCGTCTTCGCCGACAAGGGAGTCGAAGAGATCAATGAGCGCTTGCGCGGCAAGCCCTGTCTCTGCGCGCGGTTCGTCGGGCGCGATCGGCGCGGGGCCATAGGCCGACCCGTCGAACAGCGCCGCCAGTTCGGGATCGCCATCGGCGAGCGCGAGCATCGCCGCACGGCCCGATACCGGCGCCGAGCGCACGGCGCGGATCGCGTCATAGACATAAGCGCGGATCGCTCGCCGGTCCTTCGAGCCCGCATAGCGTCGCTCGCGCATCGCGGTGGAGAACAGGCTATCGGCAGGTGCCCCGCCCTCGCGCGCCGAGGCGGCGATGGCGTCGAGAATCTCGATCGCCGCCTGAACGCGCGCTGCCGTCCTCATCGGGCGGCCTCAGCCGACCGGATAATTCGGCGCCTCACGCGTGATCGCAACGTCATGGACGTGGCTTTCACGCAGGCCCGCATTGGTGATCCGCACGAACTTCGCGCGCTCGCGCAGATCCTTGAGGGTGCGGCTGCCAGTGTAGCCCATGGCCGCTTTCACGCCGCCGACGAGCTGGTGGATCACGTCCTTCGCGGGGCCCTTGAACGGCACCTGCCCCTCGATGCCTTCGGGGACCAGCTTCATCTGATCCTTGATGTCCTGCTGGAAATAGCGGTCGGCGCTGCCGCGCGCCATCGCGCCGACGCTGCCCATGCCGCGATAGCTCTTGTACGTGCGCCCCTGGAACAGGAAGGTTTCGCCCGGTGCCTCTGCGGTGCCCGCGAGGAGCGAGCCGACCATGACGCTCGACGCGCCCGCCGCAAGCGCCTTGGCGATGTCGCCCGAGGTGCGAAGGCCGCCGTCCGCGATCACCGGAACGCCGAGCTTCGACGCCGCCTCGACGCTGTCGAGAATCGCGGTGAGCTGCGGCACGCCGACGCCGGCGACTACGCGCGTGGTGCAGATCGAGCCGGGGCCGATGCCGACCTTCACGCCGTCGGCGCCGCAGTCGATCAGCGCCTTGGTCGCGTCGCCTGTCGCGACGTTGCCGGCGAGCACCTGAACGCGGTTCGACAGCTTCTTGATCTTTTCGACCGTCGCGCCGACGCCCTTGCTGTGGCCGTGCGCGGTATCGACGACGATCAGGTCGCATTCGGCTTCCAGCAGCGCCTCGGCACGCTCGATGCCGCTATCACCGGTATTGGTCGCCGCGGCGACGCGCAGGCGGCCGTTGCCGTCCTTCGTCGCCTCGGGGAAATTGACCGCCTTTTCCATGTCCTTGACGGTGATCAGACCGATGCAGTGATAGTCGTCGTCGACAACGAGCAGCTTTTCGATCCGGCGCTGGTGGAGCAGCTTGCGCGCTTCATCCTGTCCGACACCGGGGCGGACGGTCGCGAGATTGTCTGCGGTCATCAGCTCACGCACGGGCTGGCCGGGATTGTCGGCGAAGCGGACGTCGCGGTGGGTCAGGATACCGACGAGCTTGCCGCCGGGTTCGACCACGGGGATGCCCGAAATCTTGTGCTGGTCCATCAGCGCGGTCGCATAAGACAGCGGGGCGTCGGGGGTGATGGTGATCGGGTTGACGATCATGCCGCTTTCGAAGCGCTTGACCTGCCGTACCGCTGCGGCCTGTTCCTCGATCGTCAGGTTGCGGTGCAGCACGCCGATGCCGCCGATCTGCGCCATCAGGATCGCCATGTCGGCCTCGGTCACCGTGTCCATCGCCGACGACAGGATCGGAATGTTGAGGCTGATCTCGCTGGTGAGCTGCGTCGAGAGATTGGCGTCCGACGGCAGTATGTCCGACGGCCCCGGCACCAGCAGCACGTCGTCGAATGTCAGGCCGGTGATGATTTCCATGGAGTGCCACTTTCTCATGCGGGCGGCGCCAGCCCCCGCGTTCGGGGCGGCACACGCGATTCGTTTGGTGGCGGCCCATGTAACCAGTCGGCGCCAAGCGCGCCAGTGGGGGAAGCACGAATATTTCACGGTCCGCGCGAGGTCGCGCCGCGCTCTTCACCGCACAAAATCATGCCGCCCCCGATTGCGACTCACCCCTTCGATGGCTAGGCGATTGATTTGTGAGCGCGACCGAGACCCCTTCCCCGCCATCTTCCCTCGCGCCGTTCCGCTATCCGACATTCCGCGCGATCTGGATCGCCAATCTGGCGTCGAACATGGGGTCGATGATCCAGTCGGTCGGTGCCGCGTGGCTGATGACCGAGCTGACGACGTCGCACCAGCTGATTGCGCTCGTTCAGGCAGGCGCGACGATCCCGATCCTGCTGCTCGGCGTGTTCGCCGGCGCGATCGCCGACAATTTCGACCGCCGCCGCGTCATGCTCGCGGCGCAAAGCGGCATGCTCGTCATTTCGGCGGCCTTAACGACCGCGACGTGGATGGGGGTAATTTCTCCGCTGCTGCTGCTTTTCTTCACGCTCGCGGTCGGCTGCGGCACCGCTCTCAACGGCCCGGCGTGGCAGGCGTCGGTGCGACTACAGGTCGAACCGAAAGATCTGCCGCAGGCGATCGCCCTCAACAGCATCGCGTTCAACCTCGCGCGCAGCGTTGGGCCGGCATTGGGCGGGCTGCTAATCTCGGTCACCGGCCCCGCGCCCGCCTTCGCGCTTAACTCGATCAGCTATCTCGCGCTGATCATCGTCCTGCTTCGCTGGCATCCCGAAGTAACACCGCCAAAGCGCACGCCGATGCTCGCGGCGATCGGCACCGGGGTCCGCTTCTGCATCCAGTCGAACCCGGTGCGCCGCATCCTGATCCGCGGCTTCGCCTTCGGACTGGCGGCGATCGGCTTTCAGGCGCTGCTTCCGGCGCTGGTCCGTGACCGGCTACACGGCACCGAGACGATCTATGGCCTTTGCCTTGCCACCTTCGGCGCGGGGTCGATCCTTGCGGCCCTGTGGGTCGGCGGGCTACGCCGCCGCTGGGGCAGCGACCGGATCGTCAGCGTATCGGCGATCATATTCGCGGCGGCCCTGATCCCGATGGCCTTCGCCACGTCGGTCCCGGCGGTGATGGCTTCGACCTTCGTCGCGGGCCTCGCCTGGGTATCGACGCTGACCACGCTCAACGTCGCGATGCAGCTCCGCTCGCCCGAAGCGATCCTCGGCCGCTGCCTGTCGATCTATCAGGCGGTGACCTTCGGCGCGATGGCGCTCGGCGCCTATCTGTTCGGGCTTCTCGCCGACCTCTGGTCGCTTTCCGGCGCGCTGATCGCGTCGAGCGGATGGCTGGTACTGACCGCTCTGCTCCTGCCATTTCTGGCGCCGATGCCGGGCCGCGACGAGGGCCGCGTCGACCGTTAAGCATTTTTTCCCGCCGCCCTTAAACAGCGTCCCGAGGCGCCCGTTAAATGGCGCATGACCACACATGCGACATCTTCGAACGAGCCGGTAGGGCGGCTCCTGGGCTGGCTAGGATTACGGAGCGCGCAAGGCGACGCCCGTGGGGATGAACGCCCCACAGGATCGGCCGCGACGCACGACCTGATGCGCGAGACGCGCCATCAGTTGGTCGGCGCGATCAGCACCTTCCTGCTCGATCACGATCTGGACGTCACCGCGACGAACCTGCTGATCGCGCACAGCGCCTTTTCGGGCATCAACCCGCGGCTTGCGCGGCAGATCGCGACGCGCGCCGGAAGCGGCGAAGGCATCACCCAACAGTGGCTCGACGAGCTGGCGCAGCAGGAACCGATCCAGCCCGACAGCGCCGAACTCGATCGCATGGTCGCCCGCCTCGAATCGAACCTCGAAACCTTCCAGACGAACACCAAGGCCGCGCGCAACGCGACCAGCGAATATGGCACCAAGCTCGAAGAACATGTCAGCGACCTGGAAGAAGTGCAGAAAACCGGCGAGCTTGTCTCGCACCTTGCCGACATCGCCAAGGTGATGCTCGAACGCACGCGCCACGCCGAAGAGGAAATGCGCAAGAGCGAGGACGAAGCCCGCTCGCTGCGCCGCAGCCTCGCCCGCGCCAAGCGCGATGCCGAGGTCGACTATCTTACCGGTCTGCCGAACCGCCGCGCTTTCGAAGTGCTGCTCGAACGCCATTATGAGGAAGCCCGCGCCTCATGCGAACCGCTGTCGGTCGCCTTCTGCGACATCGACAAGTTCAAGGAAGTCAACGACACCCACGGCCATGAGGCTGGCGACCGTGTCATCAAGCTGATCGCCGACACGCTCGCGCATATCTCGAACGACCATTGCCACGTCGCGCGTCACGGCGGCGAGGAATTCGTGATGCTGTTCCGCGGCCTGCCGCCGAGCGAGGCGGCAAAGAAGCTCGACCAAGCACGCGAATCCTTAGCCAATCGCCGCCTGATCAACCGCAAGACCGACGAGCCGTTCGGCCAGATCACCTTCTCCGGCGGGGTGGCCGATGTCTTCGGCTTCGGGGATGCACGCTCGGCGCTGAAAGCGGCCGACGACGCGCTCTATCGCGCCAAGGAAAGCGGCCGCAACCGCATCGAACTGGCGCAGCTCTGATTTCTTCGCCTGACGGCGAAGGCGGCACCGGCCCGCTCCCCACCCGGATTCCCTAGGTTACTATCATTAGGGAAGCCGGGTGGGGGGCGGGCCGGTGCCGTTAAATCAGAGCGTCAACGGCTCCAGCGCGCGAAGATCGCCGTCGGGAGCAGCAGCCCCCGCGCCTCTTCGCGCACCGCGAGTTCGCCGCATTCGACCTTGCCCGGCAAATCGGCGAAAAGCTGCGCAAGCAACTCGCCGATCGCGAGCGCGGACATCCGCACCGCATAGACGGTCAGGAACAACGCGCGACTGTCGGCATCGAGCAGCTGGCGGCAATCGGCGAGCAGCGGCGCCAGCCCCTCTTCGAGTTGCCAGCGTTCGTTATTAGGGCCGCGACCGAACTTCGGCGGGTCGAGCAGAATCGCGTCGTAGCGTTTTTCGCGGCGCACTTCGCGCGCAGTGAACTTGCCCGCATCGTCAACGATCCAGCGGATCGGCTGCTCGGTCATACCCGCGAGTTCGGCATTCTCCCGCGCCTGAGAGACCGACTTCTTCGAGGCATCGACATGCGTGACCGACGCACCCGCCGCAGCCAGAGCCTGACTGCCGACGCCGGTATAGCCGAAGAGGTTCAGGAAGGCCGGATCAGGCTTGCCCGCAATCTGCGCACGCAGCCAGTCCCACACCGGCGCCATGTCGGGGAAGAAGCCGAGATGGCGGAAAGGCGTGCAACTCGCGGTGAAGCGCGTCTCGTTCCAGCCGAGCGGCCAGCCTTCGGCGGGCACGGGCTTGTTATAATACCAGCGGCCGCCGCCATCGTCGTCGGACGCGGGAACGAACTCGCCGTCGGCCTTGTCCCACTCATTCTGTGCCAGCGCGGGGTGCCACATCGCCTGCGGTTCGGGGCGAATGAAGCGGAAACGGCCATAGCGTTCGAGCTTGCGGCCGCCGCCGCTGTCGATCAGCCCATAATCGTCCCAAGCTTCTCCGACGAGCGTCACCAGAGGCAGAAGGTCAGCCACGGGCAGCTTCCGCAAGGATATGGGCCTTCACCGCGTCATAGTCGCCGGGAAGCTTCACATAGCGCTCTTCGCGCTCGAACAGGTTGCCGAGGCGCGCGGGAAGCGGCGGGCGCACGCCCGTCGCGCGCTCGACTGCCTCGCGGAACTTCGCCGGGTGCGCGGTCGCGAGGGTGACGACCGGGATGTCGGCATCGATCTGAAGCTCGCGAGCGGCTGCAAGGCCGACGGCGCTGTGCGGATCGATGATCTGCCCGCCATGCTCCTGCGCCCAGCGGAGCGCGAGCGTCATGCCGTCGCCGTCGATGCGGGCGCTGGAGAAAAGACCATGGGCGCTGCGCAGCATATCGGCGGGGATCGTCATCGCACGGTTCGCGTCGAACTCGCCCATCATGCCGGTGATCGCACCGCCATCGCGGCCCGAGAGATCGAAGAGCAGCCGTTCGAAATTGCTGCTGACCTGAATATCCATGCTGGGGGTCGCGGTCGGCGTGACGCTGCCGGCGCTATAGTCGCCGCTGGTCAGCGCGCGATGGAGGATGTCGTTGACGTTCGTCGCAACGACGAGCCGCGCGATGGGCAGACCCATCTGCGCCGCGACATAGCCCGCGAACACGTCGCCGAAATTGCCCGTCGGCACACTGAACGCCACCGGGCGATCGGGGCCGCCGAGACGGACGGCGGCATAGAAATAATAGACCACCTGCGCCATCAGCCGCGCCCAGTTGATGCTGTTGACTGCCGACAGCGTCACCTGGCTGCGGGCGTCGGCGTCGCCGAACAGCCGCTTCACCATCGCCTGTGCGTCGTCGAAGCTGCCGTCGATCGCGATGTTGTGAACGTTGGGGGCGAGCACCGTCGTCATCTGGCGGCGCTGCACGTCGCTGACGCGGCCCTCGGGGTGGAGCATGAAGATCTGGATATGCTCGCGGCCTGCGACCGCCTCGATCGCGGCCGATCCAGTATCGCCGGAGGTCGCGCCGACGATGGTGATGTCGGTGTCGCCGCCGGCAAGGAATTTTTCGAACAACTGGCCGAGCAGTTGCAGCGCAACGTCCTTGAACGCCAGCGTGGGACCGTGGAACAGCTCGAGCAGCCAGTGGCGATGATCGAGCTGGACGAGCGGCGTGATCGCGTCGTGGCTGAAACGGCCATAGGCCGCCTTGCACAGGTCGCGCAGTTCGTCTTCGGTCAGCACGCCCGCGACGAAGGGCGCCATCACGCGCACCGCAGTTTCGACATAGTCGAGCCCGGCGAGCGCGCGAATGTCCGCCACCGACATCTGCGGCCATTTCGCCGGGACATAGAGGCCGCCGTCGCTGGCGAGGCCGGCGAGCGTGGCGGCGCGGAAGTCGAGGGTCGGCGCGGAGCCGCGGGTGCTGATATATTCCATGACGGGAATGCGCCCTAACGGCGCGCCGTCACCGCTGCAAGCGGCGCCGCACCGCAAGGATATAGATAATCAGCGCCGCAACGGCGAAAATGAACCATTGCACCGCATAAGCGAGATGGTTGTTCGGCACATCGGCGCCCGACGGCACCGCGCTGGCACGCAGGCCCTGCACCGGCGTGTCGGCGACGAGCATCGCGCGCGCGGGCACGGCGCCGCCAGTCAGGCGCTGGATCAGCGTCGGCTGCTCGGGGCCCGGAACGACCGTCCCCTGCACCGTTCCACCCCTCCATTGCGGCGGCGTAAAATCGTCGGAGGTGCCGACATCGATCAGCACGCCCGGCCCCTCGGCGCCCGTGCGGCAATCCGCGATCATGCGAATACCCGTCTTTCCCGTGCGGTCGCTGCCGCTACGCGGATCCCATTTGATGGGTTCGAGGCACACCACGCTCGACTTGCGGAACAGCATCGCATCGGCGACCGGCGGCAGCTTGGGATAGGTGACGAGCGCGGACATCGCCATGTTGCGTTGATAGAGCGCGATCAGCGCTTCTTTCTCGCCCTTGCGCTGCAACTGCCAGGCGCCGAGCGCAATCATCACCGCGACGGCGCAAAACACGATGATGGTCGGGATGACCGGCCAGCGACGCGGCGCCTCCGGGGCAGGCTCAGTCATCGCTCATCTTTCCTTCGGCAGCCTTGCGCTGATGCTCACTGGCGAGCAGCGCCGCCTTGGCGACGCGCAGGCCATAAACCACGGCAGCGACAGTCAGCGGCACCCACAGGATGATATGAACCCACAGCGGCGGATGCAGCGCGCTGTCGAGCCCGAGCGCCACGGCAATCAGCAGCGCACCGATGATCAGCGTCAGGAAGGCCGCAGGGCCATCCCCGACATTGTAGCGGCTGTAATCGAGCCCGCACGAAGCGCAGCGATCGCGAAAGGCCACGGGGCCGTCGAACAGCCCCGGAGTCCCGCATTCGGGACAGGTCGCGAAAAGGGCAGCGCGCCAGATCGGCGGCTGCCCCTTTTGTGCTTGTTTGTCTTGCGACAATTTAGTGCGCGGCAACCGGCGCGCCCCAGCCGCCCCAGACGTAGACGATGATGAAGAGGAACAACCACACCACGTCGACGAAGTGCCAGTACCAGGCAGCAGCTTCGAAGCCGAAGTGCTGGGTCGGGGTGAAGTGGCCCTTGTAGGTGCGAACCAGGCAGACGATCAGGAAGATCGTCCCGACAAGCACGTGGAAACCATGGAAGCCGGTCGCCATATAGAAGGCCGACGTATAGTTGATCGTGCCGAACGGGAACGGCGCTTCGGCATATTCATAGGCCTGAATGCAGCTGAACAGCGCGCCCAGAATGATCGTCAGCCACAGCCCCTTTTTCAGGCCTTCACGGTCGCCGTGGATCAGCGCGTGGTGCGCCCAGGTGATCGTCGTGCCCGAGCAGAGCAGGATCAGCGTGTTGAGCAGCGGCAGCGAGAAGGCGTCGATGACGTGGATGCCCTTCGGCGGCCAGATCGTCGCGGCGGTCGCGCCGTCCTGCCCGAACAGGCTGGTCACGGCTCCATCGACGATTTCGACCGGAACCGGGAAGAGCGAGAAGTCGAACCAGGCCCAGAACCAGCCGACGAAAAACATGACTTCCGAGGCAATGAACAGGATCATGCCGTAGCGAAGGTGAAGCTGGACGACCGGCGTATGATCACCGGCATGCGCTTCGTTGATAACGTCCGACCACCAGCTGAAGAAGGTGGCGATTACGCCCATGAAGCCGAGGCCGAGCACCCATTTGCCGGCGCCGCCGAAATAATCGGCGTGCATGGCCATCACGAGGCCGAAGAACATCACCAGCGCGGCGACCGAACCGATCAGCGGCCAGACGCTGGGGTTTACGAGGTGATAGTCATGTTGTTTGGCACCGGCCATGTCACAGTTCCCGTTTTTTGCCCCAGCTTGATGGTTTCCCCACCACCCGCCGGTCCTTGGTAAGACTCTTTGATCGCGGCCTTAGCTCGCGTTTTTATCCGCGTCTACAGGGTGGAAGGTGTAGCTGAGCGTGATTTCTTCGATGTCGCGCGCGTCGGGGTCGTCCTTGATCTTCGGATCGACGAAGAACAGCACCGGCATGCGTACCTGCTCCCCTGCTTTCAGCGTTTGCTGGGTGAAGCAGAAGCACTGGATCTTGGTGAAATATTTGCCCGCCGCGTCGGGCGTGACGTTGAAACTGGCCGTGCCGACCACCGGATGCGTCGAATCATTCTGCGCGATGAAAATCGCCATATCGCGCGCGCCGATGCTGACCGTGTCGGTCGGATGCTCGGGATAGAATTTCCACGGCAGCTTTGGTGAGACGTTGGCGTCGAACCGCACCGAAATGGTGTCGCTGAGAATCTTTGGCGTTTCGGCCGCTGCAACGGGATCGTAACGCTGCGTCGTGCCGCCGAAGCCGGTCACGCGGCAGAAGAGATTGTAGAGCGGTACGGCGGCGAAGCCGAGCGCGACCATCGCGACGGCAAGCAGCGTGGCGAGCGACGCGGTCTTCGCATTGGCCGACATCACCTTCACTTGGGCACCACCATGCGCGCGATCGTGATGAAGAAGAAGAGGAAGGCCAATCCGCCGAGCAGCCAGCCCATCAGATTGGCACGGCTGCGCTGGCGACGGCGATATTCCTTCTCGTCGAAGGGCTGCGGTTCGGGGGGCGTTTCGTTGTTCATAGCGGGAACCAATGGTCGGCGACGACCGCGCCGAACAGAATGAAAAGATACGCAATCGAATAGGCGAACAGGCGCTTTTCGGGCTGCATCAGATCGCCCTCGCCCGTCCGGCGCGTGCCGACCTGAATCGAGAGCGCGACGAAGATCGCCGAAAGCACGACGGCGGTCCAGCCATAGAGCGCACCGGTATAGCCGAGCGGCCAAGGCGCGATCGCGCCGACCGCCATGATCAGCGCGTAAAAGAGGATCTGGCGGCGTGTCGAAGTCTCTCCCGCGACGACCGGCATCATGGGAATGCCCGCGGCGGCATAGTCCGACCGCACGAATAGCGCGAGCGCCCAGAAATGCGGCGGGGTCCACAGGAAGATCAGCAGGAACAGCAGCAGCGGCAACGGCGCGACGCTGCCCGTCGCGGCGACCCAGCCGATCAGCGGCGGAAAGGCGCCCGCAGCTCCGCCAATGACAATATTCTGCGGCGTCCGCGGCTTCAGCCACATCGTGTAGACGAAGACATAGAAGAGGATCGAGACGGTCAGCAGCACTGCCGCCTGCCAATTGGCGGCGAACAGCATCAGGAAGACCGAGAAGGCCGCGAGCCCGACGCCGAATTGCAGCGCGGTCTGCGGGTCGAGGCGGCCGGCGGGCAGCGGCCGCCCGGCGGTGCGCTTCATCTTCGCGTCGAGGCCGGCCTCATACCATTGGTTGAGCGCGCCCGACGCCCCTGCCCCCAACGCAATCGCGAGGATCGACGAGAAGGCGAGCACGGGATGAACGCTGCCCGGTGCCGCAAGCAGGCCGCAGAGCGCCGTGAAGACGACAAGCGACATCACGCGCGGCTTGGTCAGCGCGAACAGGTCGCGCCAGTCGGCGGGAAGCGCCGTTTCGCCATGGGTCAGGCTCTGCGCCATATTTGCTCCGGCCTTAAGGGAAACGCCCCCTGCCGAAGATTAGCAGGGGGCGAAACCGATCAGGCGATAGTCTTACGCGATCCGGGGCAGTTCGTTGAACTGGTGATACGGCGGCGGGCTCGACAGCGTCCATTCGAGCGTCGTCGCGCCTTCACCCCACGGATTGTCGGCCGCCTTCTTGCCCGCGAACAGCGAGTAGATGATGTTCACGAAGAAGAACACCATCCCGACGCCCATGATCACATAGCCCCACGACGAGACCAGGTGCCAATAGGCATAGGCTTCCGCATAGTCCGGATACCGGCGCGGCATGCCCTGCTGACCCAGGAAGTGCTGGGGGAAGAACATGACGTTCACGCCGATGAAGAAGACCCAGAAGTGCAACTGGCCAAGGACTTCGCTGTACATCCGGCCGGACATCTTCGGGAACCAGTAATAGAAGCCGGCGAAGAGCGAGAAGACCGCGCCCAGCGACAGCACATAGTGGAAGTGCGCGACGACATAGTAGGTGTCGTGCAGCGCGGTATCGACGCCGCCGTTCGCCAGAACGACGCCCGTGACACCGCCCACGGTGAACATGAAGATGAAACCGAGCGCCCAGACCATCGGGGTCTTGAAGCTCAGCGAACCACCCCACATGGTGGCGATCCAGCTGAAGATCTTGATGCCCGTCGGAACGGCGATGACCATCGTCGCGGCGGTGAAGTACATCTTGAGGTTCACGCTCATACCGACGGTGAACATGTGGTGCGCCCACACGATGAAGCCGACGACACCGATCGCGACCATGGCATAGGCCATGCCGAGATAGCCGAACACCGGCTTGCGGCTGAAGGTCGAGATGATCTGGCTGACGATGCCGAAGCCCGGCAGAATCATGATGTACACTTCGGGGTGGCCGAAGAACCAGAAGAGATGCTGATAGAGCACCGGATCGCCGCCGCCCGTCGCGTCGTAGAAAGTGGTGCCGAAATTACGGTCGGTCAGCAGCATGGTGATCGCGGCGGCGAGAACCGGCAGCGCGAGCAGCAGCAGGAAGGCGGTGACGAGCACCGACCACACAAACAGCGGCATCTTGTGCAGGGTCATGCCCGGCGCGCGCATGTTGAAGATGGTGGTGATGAAGTTGATCGCACCGAGGATCGATGCCGCGCCCGCAAGATGGAGCGAGAAGATCGCCATGTCGACCGCGGGTCCGACCGAACCGCTCGTCGAGAGCGGCGCATAGACCGTCCAGCCGGTGCCGGCACCATTGCCGCTGCCGCCCGGGACGAACAGCGAACCGCACAGCATGACGAAGGCAACCGCAGTCAACCAGAAGCTGACGTTGTTCATGCGCGGGAACGCCATGTCGGGCGCGCCTATCATCAACGGCACGAACCAGTTGCCGAAACCGCCGATCATCGCGGGCATGACCATGAAGAAGACCATGATCAGGCCGTGCGCGGTGATCATGACGTTCCAGAAATGCTTTGCGGCGGTCAGATCGCTGGCCCCGCCCAGCCACTGGGAAACCGTTCCCAGATACTGGATGCCGGGATGCGCGAGTTCGAGACGCATCATGCCCGAAAGGGCGCCACCGACGATGCCGGCGATGATCGCGAAGATCAGGTAAAGCGTGCCGATGTCCTTGTGGTTCGTGGACATGAACCAGCGGACAAAAAAGCTCGGCGTGTCGTGATCATGGTCGTGATCGTGCGCGTGGTCGTGGCCGTGCGCGGGTGCAGTCGCTGCAATATCGGTCATCTGTCGGACCCCTTGATTATTTCTTGGCGGCCGGGGCGGCGGCGGGAGCCGCAGCCGGCGCTGCTTCGGTCGTGGCGGCAGCCGGCGCGGCGGCCGGAGCTTCGGTCGTCGTTGCCGGGACCGGGCCGGCAGGCGCCGGCGCGGCGGCTGCCGGGGCAGCGGCGGGCGTCGGACCGGCGGGGTTGCCGCCCTTCGAACGCACCCAGGCTTCCCACTTGTCGACCGGCAGCACTTCGACCGCGATCGGCATATAGCCGTGATCGACGCCGCAAAGCTCCGAACACTGGCCGTAGTAGACACCGACCTTGGTCGGAGTGAAGGTTGTTTCGTTGGCGCGGCCCGGGACCGCGTCCATCTTGGTCCAGAAAGCCGGAACCGCGAAGCTGTGGATCACGTCGGCGCCGGTGATGATCAGCTTTACCTGACGACCGACGGGAACGACCATGCGATTGTCGACCGCGAGGTGATAGGGCTCGCCGGCGGCCTTCGCCTGATCTTCGGTCAGGATTTTCGAGACATATTCACCGATGCCCTGGTCGGGGTAGGCATAGCCCCAATACCATTGGTAGCCGGTGACCTTGATCGTCAGCGCATCCTTCTTCGGCGGTTCATACTGCGCCGCGAGCAGGCGGATCGACGGGACCGCGACGAGCGCGAGGATCAGCACCGGGATCGCGGTCCAGATCACTTCGATGAAGGTATTGTGCGTCGTCTTCGACGGGACCGGGTTCGCCTTGGCGCGGTAACGCGCGACGACCCAGAGCAGCAGGCCGAGAACGAAGAGCGAGATCACCGTGATGATCGGCAGCAGGATCACATGGTTGAACCAATAAGCCTGTTCGCCGATCGGGGTGACCTGCGGCTGGAAATTGATGCCGGCATCGACGGGCTGACCCACGCCGGGGGTCGGCTTCATCGGCACATAGGTCGCATCGCCCGCAGGCACCGCAGCCTTCGCCGCGTCGGCGGGAGCCGCCGGGGCGGCGGTCGGCGCTGCAGCGGGAGCGGGAGCGGCCGGAGCCGGAGTCGCTTCGGTCGTCGCGGCCGGCGCTGCGGCAGGTGCCGCCACCGGAGCCGCGGCATGCGCGGCCCCCGCCGCGCCGAGCGACAAAGCCGCTGCGATTACAAGGGTTTTCAAGCTCTTCATAAGAATTGTGCCGCCCGTTGCCTGTTGTTCTTTATGATGCCCCAACCCCATTGTGCGGACACCGGACATGCGTCACGGCAGCCGTCCCCAAGGCTGAATCTCGCGGGCGCTATAGACCCGCTTGCCGCTTGCCTCAAGCATCTCTAACACTATTTTACGGCTGGCAAATCTTCGCCGCCGAAACAGGACCGTTCGATCCGGACGGCAACAGGAACAAAAGACAAAATCTCCCATGACCGATGATGAAATCCTGGCCGAGTTCCGCGCCGCTGACGCGCTGCTGCAGGGGCATTTCCTGCTCTCCTCCGGCCGCCACAGCGAATATTACCTCCAGTGCGCGCGCGTGCTGATGGACACCGAGCGTGCCGGACGCCTCGCCTCCGCGCTCGCGGCCAAGCTGCCGCGCGACCTGCGCCAGGCGATCGATCTGGTCGTCTCGCCCGCGATGGGCGGCGTTATCATCGGCCATGAAATGGGCCGCGCGCTCGGCAAGCCGGCGATTTTCGTCGAGCGGCCGACCGGCACCTTCGAACTGCGCCGCGGCTTCGCCATCCCCGCCGGCGCCAAGGTGCTGATGGTCGAGGACGTCGTGACCACCGGGCTGTCTTCGCGCGAAGCGATGGAGGCGGTGCGCGCCGCCGGCGGCGACGTCGTCGCCGAAGCCGCGCTCGTCGATCGCTCGGCGGGCAGCAATATCGACCTTGGCGTTCCCTTCTATCCGCTCGTCGCGATCAATTTCCCGACCTATGCCGCCGATGATCTGCCGCCCGAGCTCGCCGGCACCGAGGCGATCAAGCCGGGGAGCCGCGCGAATTGAGCCAGCGGCTGCGTCTGGGGGTCAATATCGACCATGTCGCGACGATCCGTAACGCGCGCGGCGGCGATCATCCGGATCCGGTGCGCGCGGCGGAGATCGTCGCGGCGGTGGGCGGCGACGGAATCACCGCGCATCTGCGCGAGGATCGGCGCCATATCCGCGATGACGATCTGGCGCGCATCCAGGCGGCGACCACCCTGCCCCTCAATCTCGAAATGGCGGCAACCGACGAGATGGTCGAGATCGCACTGCGCCATAAGCCGCATGCCGCATGCATCGTCCCCGAAAAGCGCGAAGAGCGCACGACCGAGGGCGGACTCGACGCGGCAGGGCAGCATAATCATCTCGCGCCGATCGTGTCGCGACTGAACGATGCGGGCATCCGCGTCAGCCTGTTCATCGAACCCGACGCGCGTCAGATCGAAGCGGCGATGCGGCTACGGGCGCCGGTCGTCGAATTTCACACCGGCCGCTACGCCCATGTCGACGGCGAGGAGCGCGCCATCGAGCTGCGCCGCCTCGCCGATGCCGCCGCGCTCGCATGGAAGAATGGCATCGAGCCGCACGCGGGCCACGGCCTGACCTATGAGAATGTCATCCCCGTCGCGGCGATCCCGCAGCTCGCCGAGCTCAATATCGGTCACTATCTGATCGGCGAGGCGATCTTCACGGGGCTCGAGACGGCGGTACGCCGGATGCGCGACCTGATGGACGAGGCGCGGGGATGAAGAATTTCGTCATTGCGAGCGAAGCGAAGCAATCTCCAGCCCTCGGCATTGCGCAAGGACGATGGCTGGAGATTGCTGCGTCGCCTTCGGCTCCTCGCAATGACGGCCCGAGGGGCTTGGCATGATCATCGGCCTCGGTTCCGACCTTTGTAATATCGAGCGTATCCAGAATTCGCTCGACCGGTTCGGCGAGCGGTTCGAGAATCGCGTCTTTACCGATGTCGAACGCGCCAAGGCGGCGCGGCGGCCGTTCACACGTGCCGGAACCTATGCCAAGCGTTTCGCCGCGAAGGAGGCTTTTTCGAAGGCGGTCGGCACCGGCTTCAAGCGCGGTGTATTCATGAAGGACATCGGCGTCGTCAACGCGCCCTCGGGCGCGCCGACGCTGGCCCTTACTGGCGGCGCTGCGGCGCGGCTCGCGGAAATGATTCCGCCAGGCCATAGCGCCCACATTCATCTGACACTGACCGACGACCATCCCTGGGCGCAGGCATTCGTCATCATCGAGGCAATCAAGGACTGACTATGACGAAGACCGCGACGACCAAAGCGGGGGGCAAGGACGAGGGAAGCTGGGGCAAGCTGATCCGCGACATCGTGGTGATATTGCTGCTGGTGCTCGGCATCCATAGCTGCGTCGCCAAGCCCTTTTACATTCCATCCGATTCGATGATGCCGGTGCTGCGCAACGGCGACCGGCTGATCGTCAGCAAATATCCCTATGGCTGGTCCTATGCCTCGGTCAGCTTTCATCTGGCACCGAAGACATCGGGCCGCTGGTTCGGCAAGCTGCCCGCGCGTGGCGACATCGTCGTGCTCGAGCATCCGGTGAACCGCATCGACTATATAAAGCGCGTGATCGGCCTGCCCGGCGACACGATCGAACTGCGCGGCGGTGCGCTGATCATCAACGGCAAGCCGATCAAGCGCGAAGTGCAGCCGATGCTGAGCGTGCCCGTCGATGCCAATATGCCCGGCCCCGACAGCAGCCTTGGTCGCTTCATCACGCAAGGCGCGAACGGCAAGGAAGTGCTCGAACTGCCGATCGTGCGCGAGACGCTGCCCGGCGGCGCGACCTTCGACACGATCGACATGGGTCCGGGTTACCGCACCGATGATTATGGGCCTGTCAAAGTGCCCGCCGACCATCTGTTCCTGATGGGCGACAACCGCGACGGCAGCGCCGACAGCCGCGTTCCGGTCGAGCAGAAGGGTCTTGGCGGCCCGGTGCCGTTCGACGCGATCGCCGGCCGCGCCGAAATCATCAGCTTTTCGACCGATGGCACGGCCCAATGGTATAACCCGCTGAGCTGGTTCGAAGCCCTGCGTTCGGGCCGCGCGGGAACCAACCTTCGCCCCGCGCATGATGAGAGCGCGAAATAGGAGCAAGGCATGACGACGACGGCGAGGAAGACGACCGCGACGCGCAAGAAACCCGCGGCGGCGACCACAACGCCGGCGGACGAGCATAAGGAAGCCCCCGGCCCTACCGAGATCCGCAGCCAGCTGCTCCGTGCCGAGCTTTTGAAGGCCGGTGCCTGGCTGGGCCTCGCGCTGCTGATCGGCCTCTGCATCATCCTGATCCAGCCGATCCTGCTGATCTTCGCCGGGATCGTCGTCGCGGCGATCCTCGACGGCGGCACCCGCCTGCTTGGCCGCGTACTGCCGATCGGACGCGGATGGCGGCTGCTGATCGTCTGCCTGTCCCTCGTCGCGTTCATGGCATGGACAGTGATGTTCGCGGGTTCGCAAATCGCCGATCAGGCTGCGACCCTCCAGACCGTCGTGATGGGTCAGGTCGAACGCATTGCTGCCTGGGCCAGCGAACATGGCATGGGCGACCTGCAGTTCGATACCAAGACGATCACCGACAATATCGCGGGCACTGTCGGCCGCGTAACTGCGGCAGTCGGCACCGTGCTCGGCGCGCTGACCAGTCTGGTGATGATCATCGTGCTCGGCATCTTCATCGCCATCGAACCGCGGCTTTACGAGCGCGGTGTCGCGTGGATGCTGCCGATGAAGAGCCGCGAGAATTTCTACATCGTGACCGCGCGCATGGGATTTACCCTCCGCCGCCTGATGGCCGGCCGCCTGCTCGGCATGATTGTCGAGGGCGTGGGGACATGGCTCGCCTGCCTGGCGGTCGGCATTCCGATGGCGGCGCTGATGGGCCTGCTCACTGGCCTGCTCGCCTTCATCCCTAATATCGGCGCGATCGTGTCGGGCGTCCTGCTGGTGCTCGTCGGTTTCTCGGCGGGGACCGATGCGGGGCTATGGGCGATCGCCATCTATTTCATTGTCCAGACCGTCGACGGCTATCTGATTGTCCCGATGGTCGCGAAGCAGACCGTCGATCTGGCCCCTGCCCTCGTCCTCGGCGCGCAGATATTGTTCGGCGCGCTACTCGGCATCATGGGGCTGTTCCTTGCCGACCCGATCGTCGCGATGATCAAGGTCGCGCTGGAGCGCGAGGCCGAGCGCAATGCCGGCGCCGCCAAAACGAAAGCGGCGGCGAGCACCTAAGCCCGCCGCCGCCCGTTTCTTCAGATATACCTGGTTAAGGCTGCGGCGCCGGAACCGGGGCGCCGGGGGCACCGCCAGGCGCGCCCTGCTGCTGCATCTGTTGCTGCATCATCTGCTGCTGCTGCATTTGCATCCGCAGCTGTGCGATTTCAGCTTCTGTCTTGTAGTCGATCAATTCGACATCGAAATGCAGATTGCTCTTGGCCGGAATGGGGCCGCGCGCAGTTTCGCCATAACCGAGCTGCCATGGGATGACGATCTTGTAGCGGCCGCCCTTCTGCATGCGGGTCAACGCTTCTGAAAAGCCCGGAACAACGCCGGCGACTTCCATCGGTGTCTGTTCATTCTTGTCGAAGACAGTGCCGTCGTCGAGCCTGCCTTCATATTTGATCAAAACGACGTCGCCGAGGACGGGCTTGTTGCCCGTGCCCGCCTTGACGGTTTCGAAGCTGATACGTGGCGTGCCGGTGAACGCGAAGGCCGCGCCCGCGACGAGCAGTGCGATGAGGCCGATCCACATCAGCCAGAGGCCGCCCTTGCTGACCGGGCGCAGCGGAACCGTCGTGACGCTCATTCTCTTGTCCTTCCCCTGCCCCCGTCAAAAGATGTCCGATCGGGGCGAAAATGTCGGGCCCGCCTATAGGCGGTGCGGCGCGGGACGGTCCAGAGACAATATTCCGGCGCGAACAACGAAAAAGGGCGCCGCGTTGCCGCAGCGCCCTTTTCTCGAATCAGGATCCCGAACGGGAAACGGTCTTACTTGATACCGTCGCGCTCCATCCGCTTGCGCTCCATCTTGCGGGCGCGGCGGACAGCGGCAGCACGCTCACGTGCACGCTTTTCGCTGGGCTTCTCGTAGTGACGGCGCAGCTTCATTTCGCGATACACGCCCTCACGCTGCAGCTTCTTCTTGAGCGCGCGAAGGGCCTGGTCGACATTATTGTCGCGAACGATGATCTGCATACGCCGTGTCGTCTCCTGTTCGTCAAAACGATCCAGGCCACCGGGTGCTCCGGTTTGCCGTAAACCGCCGATATTCGGGCAATAAAAAGAGCGCCGCGATCACGCGACGTTCCGATGCGCCGCCAACTAGAGAGATTCGCCGCAAAATGCAAGCCCCTGCGCGGCGAACCGCGCCCGTCGCGCCGTGGGACCGCCTGCCCGCTCTCGGGATTGTGCCGGGGCGGTGCCTTATGGCATAGGTAGCAGGACGAAACCCATAGAGGAAGAGGACTGCCCATGGCGACCCAGCTGAAGCGTAACAGCAAATATAGCGAAGCCGAATGGACGGCGCGGCAGGAACTCGCCGCCTGCTATCGCATCTTCGCGATGATGGGGTGGGACGAGATGATCTTCAACCACATCACGGTGAAGGTGCCCGACGAGGACGGCAGCTATCTCATCAACCCCTATGGCATGCACTTCAGCGAAGTGACGGCGTCGACGCTGATCAAGATCGACATCGACGGCAACAAGGTCGACGAGGACAATCCCTGGCACGTCAACAAGGCGGGCTTCGTCCAGCACAGCCTGTTCCATCGCGTGCTGCCCGACGCGCACGCGATCATCCACACGCACACGACCGCAACCGTGTCGGTCTGCGCGCTCGAAGGCGGGCTTCAGCCGGTCAATTTCTATGCCTGCAACTTCGCGGGCCAGCTTGCCTATCATGATTTTGAGGGCGTGACGGTGCGCGAGGACGAAGGCGAGCGCCTCGTCCAGAACCTCGGCGACAAGCGCATCCTGATGCTCAAGAACCATGGCCCCGTCGTGATGGGCAAGACGCTGACCGAAGCTTTCATCAAATATTGGGCGCTGCAGCGCGCCTGCGAGATACAGCTCGCGACGATGAGCATGGGCAAGCCGATCACCGTCCCGCAAGAGGTGATTGCGGTCCACCAGCGCGACCTGTTCATGGCCTCGATCCCCGGACAGGCCGGCAAGGCCGAATTCGACGCGATGGTGCGCAAGGTCGACAAGATCGACACGAGCTGGCGTGACTAATCCTACGGGCGCGCTAACAGAGGCGGCATGACCCGTTTTTCCGTCAACGACCGCCCGGTCGAATATCGCATGGACCCGGAGACGCCCCTGCTGTGGGCGCTTCGCGACGCGTCCAATCTGACCGGCACCAAATATGGCTGCGGCACCGGCGACTGCGGCTCGTGCACCGTCGATATCGACGGCGAGGCGATCCGCAGCTGCATGGTCACTATCGCCGAGTGCGAAGGCCGTTTCGTCACGACGATCGAAGGACTGACGCGCGACCGCAGCCATCCGGTGCAGCAGGCGTGGGTCGCCGAACAGGTGCCGCAATGCGGTTTCTGCCAGTCGGGGATGATCATGGCGGCCGCCGCCCTGCTACGGAAGAACAGCAATCCCAGCGATGCGGAGATCGACGCGGCGATGACGAACATCTGCCGCTGCGGCACCTATCCTCGCATCCGCACCGCCATCCGCCGCGCCGGACGCGTTCTGCGCGGCGAGGAACGCATCGCCGCCGCCCCGCCGCCGGGCATCCGCCCGACCGACGCCGCGCGCGCGGTGCCCGCATTGAAGGCACCGCACGAGCAGTAAGCGTTCATCTAGGTGAACCGCAGGCAACAATCGGGTTCAGCCATGATGCATCTTGTCTCCGGTAACTTTCGATTCATCTTCCCGATCGGCTGGGTGCCGGATGGGACTTTGGAGAATGCCGAGATGAAAAAGATGTTCGGAGGGTTGTTGATCGCAGCGACGGTCCTGACCCCGATCGCACCCGCCGCCGCGCAGGCGAACGGTGAGCGCATCCAGATAGCGCAGCGCGAGCGCGGCGATCGTGGCGACCGCGGACCGCGCGGTCCCGAAGTGCGCCGCGGTGGCGGCGGCGACTGGAACGGTGGCGGCCAGCGCGGCCAGCGTCAGCAGCCGCAGCCGCGGACCGAACAGGTCCAGCAGCCGCAACAGCAGCGCGCGCCGCGCGGCGATACGCAGCGCCAGTGGCAAGGTCAGCGCAGCAATGACCAGGGTCAGCGTGGCGACGGTCAGCGCCAGTGGCAGGGCCAAGGCCAGCGTCAGCAGCAGGGGCAGCGTCCGACCGCACCCCAGCAGCAGCAGCGTCAGGATCAGCGCGGCGGCACCTATGATCGCAACCGCGACGGCCGGGTCGACCGTCAGTGGGATCGCAACCGCAACGGTCAGGTCGATCGCCAGTGGGACCGGAACCGCAATGGTCAGGTCGACCGGCGTTACGACCGCAATCGCAACGGCGACCTTGATCGCCGCTGGGATCGCAACAACGACAATCGCGTCGATCGCCGCTATCGCGACAATCGCGGTAACAACAACAACTGGAATCGTCAGTGGCGCAACGATCGCCGCTACGACTGGCGCGGATATCGCGATAATAACCGCAGCCACTACCGGATGCCGCGCTATTACAACCCGTATCGCGGGCGCAGCTACACGCGGTTCAGCATCGGCTTCAGCCTGAACTCGCTCTTCTATAGCCAGCGTTATTGGATCAACGATCCCTGGTATTATCGCCTGCCGCCAGCCTACGGCGACTATCGCTGGATCCGCTATTACGACGATGCCCTGCTCGTCGACGTCTACAGCGGACAGGTGGTCGACGTGATCTACGACTTCTTCTGGTAATAGCCCTTTCGGTTACCGGAAGCCAAAC
The DNA here is from genome assembly GCF_965279755.1 of Sphingopyxis sp. Lineage (GTDB taxonomy): Bacteria > Pseudomonadota > Alphaproteobacteria > Sphingomonadales > Sphingomonadaceae > Sphingopyxis. Next base: position 227,276 of record NZ_OZ257261.1, read on the forward strand.
TGAGGGGCCGGACATCCGGCCCCTCTTTTTATGGCCTTGCCCTCCCCTGTCCGCCGCGCCACGATGGCGGTGCAACAGGGGAGATTTCATGCGTAAACTGGGTCTGGTCGCCGCCGCGACGCTCGCGCTGCTGGGCGGCACCGCTTATGCGAAAACCACCGTCATCTATGCGGGCCGGGTGATAGCCGACGCCGACAAGCCGGCGACAGGGCCATCGACCGTGACCGTCACCGACGACCGTATCGTCTCGATCGAGCCCGGCCGCGCCGCAGCGCCTGCCGGCGCAGAGGTCGTCGATCTCGGCGCGAAGACGCTGCTCCCCGGCCTGATCGACCTGCACGTCCACCTGACCGGCGATCCCGGCGGCGATTTTCGTAGCGAGGCCGTCGATCCCGACGAATGGGGCGTCGTTGTCGGCGCCAAGAATGCGCGCATCACGCTGCGCGCTGGCTTCACCACGGTGCGCGAGGCGGGATCGGCGCAATATACCGCTTTCTCGCTGCGGCGTGGGACCGCCGAGGGCCTGATCGAAGGTCCGCGCATCATCGCGGCCGGTCCCGCGCTGTCGATCATCGGCGGGCACGGCGACGTCACCGGCTTTCGCGAAGACATCCACGCGGTGCTCGATCAGGGCTATACCTGCACCGGCGCGGTCGAATGCGCCGAAAAGGTTCGCAAGGCATCGCGCGCGGGCGCCGATGTCATCAAGATCACGGCGACCGGCGGCGTGCTGTCGCAGCAGGGCCGCGGCCTCGAAGGCCATTTCACGTCGGCCGAGCTTTTGAGCATCGCCGATACCGCCCATTCGCTGGGGTTGAAGGTCATGGCGCACGCGCATGGCGCGCGCGGAGTCGAGGCGGCCGCCGCCGCCGGGATCGACAGCATCGAACATGGCACCTTCGCCGACGATGCGGCGCTGAAAGTGATGAAGGCGAAAGGCACCTATATGGTGCCGACGCTGATGGCGTTTGAGGGCGTGCGCGAGCGGCTTGGCAAGGGCATCTACACACCGACGGTCGAGGAAAAGGTCCGCATGACGATGGGCCGCGTCGGACAGGCGGTAACCCGCGCAAAGGCGCTTGGCGTTCCCGTCGCTTTCGGCACCGACGCCGGCGTGTTCGAGCATGGCCGCAACGCCGGCGAGTTTGCGCTGCTCGTCAAGGCAGGGCTGACCCCGCGCGAGGCGCTGGCCAGCGCGACGACGATCGCCGCGCGCGTCCTTTCGATGGAGGGCGAGATCGGCCGGATCGCGCCGGGCATGTCGGCCGACATGATTGCCGTCGAGGGCGATCCGCTGACCGATGTGCGCGTACTCGAAAAGGTCGACTGGGTGATGGCGCGCGGGCGCGTCGCCGACTGAAGAAGAGCCCGACTGCGCGTCAGGCGGCGCGATCACGCCAGGCGCGCGTCCGCAATATTCTGGGCGGGGCCGGCGAGCCCGCGAAGGCGGCCATGTCGACAGCCTCCGCAAAACTGACCCCGACACGATTTCCCGCCGACCAACGCGCCTCGGCATCGAGGTGGAGGTCGGGCGTGAGTTCGAGCGTCAAAGGCGTGCCTTGCGGCACGTTCCACAGACCTTCGACCAGCGCGCCCCGCGACGACATGTTGCGGATGATCGCGTCATAACGATAGCCGCCGCTGGCGATCTGGATCGTACGGAAGGTCCGCATGCGCGGCTCACGCGCGCTCTTGAAGCCTTGCGCGATAACGCGCCCCCCGCCCTCGCGCAGCAGCGCGAGCGCATCGTCAAGTTCCATAGGCTTGCCGTAGATATAGCCTTGGACATGGCTGCACCCGAGCCCGCGGATCAGCGCGAGATCGTCGTGCGTCTCGACCCCCTCCGCCGTCGTCTCCATATCGAGCGCGGTCGCGAGACCGACGATCGACGAGATGATCGCGGCGTTCATGCTGTTCGGATCGGCGGCGCCAAGTACGAAGCTCTGGTCGATCTTGATCTTGTCGAACGGCGCCTTCTTCAGATAGCCGAGCGCCGAATAGCCGGTGCCGAAATCATCGAGCGCAAGGCGGACCCCCGTGCGCTTCAACTTCTGGAACATCTCAAGATTTTCCGGGCTCTCGTCGAGGAATACCCCTTCGGTAATCTCCAACTCGAGCTGCCCGGGCTCGATGCCCGCGGCCGCCACCGCGCTCAGGATCGTCCCCGGCAGCTTTTCGTTCGCGAACTGGCGCGGTGAGACATTGACCGCGACGCGATAGCCGGGGCCAAGCCGCGCGATCGTCGCGCAGGCGGTTCGGATGATCCACTCGCCGATCGGCACGATCAGGTTCGATTCTTCGGCGATCGGGATAAACTTCGACGGACTGATGATTTCCGCCGAGTCCCGACGCCAGCGGATCAGCGCCTCGAACCCCGTAATATGTTCCTGCTTCACGTCGACGATCGGCTGATAGAGCAATTGCAGCTCGTCCTTAGCCAGCGCATCGCGCAGCGCGTCCTCGATCGCCTTTCGCTCGCTCGCCTGATTGTGCATCGCATCGGCGTAGAAGCGATAGACGCCGCGCCCCGCATCCTTGGCTGCATAGAGTGCAAGATCGGCGTTGCGAACGAGCGCCGGGACGCCCACCCCCTGCCCTTCGGACACCGCAATGCCGATCGATGATCCGATCCGCACCTGTTCGCCCTCGATCGCGAAGGGCTTGGCGAGGCTCAGAATGATCGCGTTGGCAATGCCCGCGAGCTTTTCGGGCTGGACCATCTGCGGCAACACGATCTGAAATTCATCGCCGCCGAGGCGCCCGACCTGCCCCTTGTCGCCGACGACCTGCGTGAGCCGCCCCGCAACCTGCTGGAGCAGCTGGTCACCGACGGGATGGCCCAGCGTATCGTTGACTGCCTTGAACCGGTCGAGATCCATCAGCAGCAACGCGCACGGCTGCACCTGCCCCATATGGTTCTTGAGCGCGCGTTCGAGCAGGTCGGTGATATGCAGCCGGTTCGCGAGACCGGTAAGCGTGTCATATCGCGCCAGCTGGTTGATCTCGCGTTCCGATTTCTTCTTCTCGGTCAGATCGGTCCCCGATCCCCGGAAACCCTGGAAATTGCCGAGCTCGTTGCTGATCGGATGCCCCGAGATCGACCACCAGCGTTCCTCGCCGGTAATGACGGCCTGCACCGTCAGTTCGTTGAACGGGGTGCGCGATGACAGGCTGAAGCCCAGCGTGCGCTCCTCGCTGTCATCCTGCCCGACGCGTTTGCGGATGATGTCGGTGAACGGGCGGCCGAGCAGCGCGGACTGCTCGACGCCCAGCTTCGCCGCAACGGTGGGGGAGATATAGACGAGATGGCCGTTGCGGTCGGTTTCCCAGAACCAGCCGCGCCCCGCGCGCTCGAAGTCGCGCATCAGGCCCAGCGCGCGTTGTTGCTCGCTGATCGACATCCGGCTGGCGTTGGTCGCGCGGCGCTGGTGCCGGACATCCTCACGCAGCATTGCGATCAACAGCGCGAGGAAGACCAGACCGGCAAGACCGAACGGCCAGGACGCGCTTCCGATCGCACCGCCAAGCACCATCGCGCCGGCAACCGCGAACAAGGCAGGACGGGCAATCGCGGCCGCCGACGCCGCGACGAGGACAAGCCCGAGCTTGATCGCCGGGAAGGCGAAAAAGGAAATGCGGCCATCGGGCATTGCGGTCGCGGCAAAGACCGCCGCCGAACTGAGCAGCGTTCCGGTTACCAGAAGAGCGACGCACGCCCTGACCCAGTGCCGCAGTCGCCGTCCCGTCGACGGCGGCCGAAGCCGCGATAGCTGACCGAGGACCGTCAGCGCGAGATCGCAGCCAAGGCCGACCGCCATCGCCGCCCATTCGAAGGGGCGCGACAGAAAGCCCTCGATGCCGGGAAAAAAGGCGCAGGCAAAAAAGGCCAGTGCACGCGCGATGAGCACATAGTGCCACACCTGCGCCACACGCAGCAGACGGGCCACGAATTCAGGCGTCGCGAACGGCGATTCCCCCTCAGGCAAATCCCCGGTCACTGGCCGAACGATATGTCGTTGAACCCCCAAAAATTCCGCCCGTTCCGCTTATCTGGTCGAGCCTTCTCTCTGTCGCCGGGCGGGTTACCAAATCCTTACTTTTGATTGCAGTTTGCACCCGTTCCTGTGTCAAAACGGAAGGGGTTGGGTTTCGGTTCGCAACGGGTTAGAGTGCGTCATGCCTGCCGTCCGCCTGCTACCGCCCGACCGCTTTTTCGACCGCGCCGAATGGAGCGCGATCACCTCTGCCAGCGCGTGGCGCGGAATCTGGCTGGTCGCGCACGCGTGGATTGTGAGCATCGCTGCGGTCGGCCTCGCTGCGTGGAGCGGCAATCCGGCCGCGTGGCTGCTGGCGATAACCCTTGTCGGCGGACGCCAGCTCGGCCTCGCGATCCTGATGCACGAGGCCGCGCATGGCTTGCTGCACCCCAACAGAAAAATGAATAATTTCCTCGGCCAATGGCTGACCGGCGCGGCAGTCGGATCGGACCTGATCGCTTATCGCACCTATCATCTGCAGCATCACAAATTCACGCAGCAGCCGGAAGACCCCGACCTTTCGTTGTCGAAGCCCTTCCCGACGACGCGCGCCAGCCTGTGGCGCAAAGCCGCGCGCGACCTGACCGGGCAGACCTTCTTCAAACAGCGCGCCGCCCAATTCGGATTCGCGTTCAAGGGCCTGCGGGCCATGCTGCGCGGCGAGACGGTCGACAAGGGCCGCGCCAGCACCACGGCGGGGACGCCGTTCAACAAGCAGTCTGACGACGGCATGACGTCACCGACGATCGACCTTGCTGGGACGATGGCGGTGTCGCGCGCGGTGGGCCGATTCCTGATCGTTCAGGCGGCGCTGCTGGCGGCGTCGCTGCTACTTTATGGCTGGACACCCTATCTGCTGTGGCTCGCGGGTCTCGCGACCACCTTTCAGCTCTATCTGCGCATCCGCAACATCGCCGAACATGCCTGCACGACCACCGGAAGCCAGGATCCCTTCACCCATGCGCGCACGACCTACGCGGGCTGGATCGCGCGCGCGACAGTTGCTCCATATTGGGTGAATTATCACGCCGAGCATCATTTGTTCATGGGCGTTCCCTGCTATCGCCTGCCCGCGGTTCACGCGATGCTGGGTCAGCAGGGCAAGCACGAAGCGATGACGATCGCGCCCGATTACCGTTCGGTGCTGCGTCAGGTCACCGCCAAGGGTTGACCAGCCGGCACCAGCACGCAGTCGGCGAGCCATTGCCCGAGCCAGGCTGCGAGCGTTTCCATTGCCGCCGCCTCCCCTAAAACCTCGATCATCCGGGCGCTGACGCCCGCAAAGTTCGCGCCGGCTTCGATCGCGGCGAATGTTTCGGCCTCTTCGGCGGTCAGGCTGCGGAATTGGGGCTGCAGGCCGTTCCGCCAAACCAGAACCGTCACCGGACAATCGAGCGAAGCGACCTTGGGCGGCGGCTCCGCGGCCGACAGCGCGCTCCAGATCGCCGCGCTATTGTGGTGCATCGGCAGCAATCGCGCCGAAGGATGGAGTGCCAGCGGCGCTTCGATCCATCCGTCGCCGAGCGCCCCGACCCGCTCTGCATCGAGCGGAACCGCGTCGGCCGCATCGAAGGCGTGGCGTAGCGCCCAGTCGAGCGCCGCGATCTCGGCAAGCTCGGCGTCGTTCGGAAAATGCTGCGTGAGGAAGCCGGGCAGCATATCCCCGTAGTAACGCAAATTGCGCGTCGTCGACGGATGGGCGGCGAGATAGGCCAGCGCGATAGTGTCGAACTGCTCGTCGCCGAGATACGCATGGAGCCGCTCGAAATGATCGGCGAGCACGCCGGTCAGGCTGGCGCGATAATTGTTGCGATAAATGCCGAGACGCTTCGTCGCGCCGACGCGCGGGTCGTCGACGATCAGCGCCTCGGCATCGGCATCGTCCGTCGTGACCCCGGCGAGGAAGCGCTGCTGAAGCGTACGCAGCGCCTCAGACATGCACCGGCTCCAGCACTTGCGCGGCGAGCCCGCGTGCCCGGTCGAGCTCGGCGAGCAGATCCGCGAGCGGCGGAATGTCGTCGTCGCGCTCGATCATCGTCGCGACGGGTCCGAACATGCCGATCGCGGTCGAATATAAATCCCACACGGCGTCACAGACGTCGGCGTCGTGCGTGTCGATGACATAATCGCCCATGTCGCTGTGCCCGGCGAGGTGGATCTGCTGAATGCGGTTCGCAGGCAGGCCCGCGAGATAGTCGAGCGCGTCGAACCCGTGGTTGCGCGCGCTGACGTAGATATTGTTGACGTCGAGTAGCAGCAGGCAGTCGGCGCGCTCGGCCATGTCAGCGAGGAAATCCCATTCGCTGCGATCGGAGGAGCGGAAGGTCACATAGCTCGACGGATTTTCGACAAGAATGCGGCGACCGAGATAGTCCTGCACGCGGCCGATATTGTCGACGACGCATTGCAGCGCGGGCGCATCATAGGGAAGCGGCAACAGGTCGTGGCTGTTGTGTGCGTTGATTCCGGTCCAGCAAAGATGGTCGGAGATCCACAGCGGCTCGACGCGACGTTCGAGCGCTTTCAGGGCCGCGAGATAGTCGCTGTCGAGCGGCTCGTCCGACCCGATCGACAGCGACACGCCGTGCATCACCATCGGATAGTCGGCGCGGATGCGGTCAAGCATCGCGAGCGGGCGCCCACCGGGGACCATGTAATTTTCCGAAATGATCTCCAGCCAGTCGACCGGCTGCGGCGCGGCGAGGAAATCGGGATAATGATCGGGGCGCAGGCCGAGGCCGAAACCCGGCGAGGCCGCTCTGATATCGTCTGGTCGCAAAACCCTTCTCCGTGGACGGTGCGGGCCCGGTACCGACCGGACCCGCCCGTTCGACATCAGACCGCGATCTTGCCGCCGTCGGTCAGGCATTTGCCTGCCGCCAGCTTCTTGAAGCCCTTGCCCTTGCAGCTGTTGGCGCCGGCACAGCTGTTGCCCGCAGTGCTGCAACCCGCGTCGCTGCTGCACGAGCTGGCGTCGGTCTTGCAGTCCGAGCTGCCCTTGCAGCTGTTGACGCCGTAGCATTTGACCGTGTCGCTGGCGCCGATGCGCTTGGCGTGCGGCGCCGGATCGGCCGCGATCGCGGCGCTCGACAGCGCAACGGCGGTGGCGGAGGCGGCAATGAATCCGGCGAGTTTGTTCGAGGTCATAGATCGTCCCTTCCCTTGGTTGTCCAGATAAGGTGGGGCGACGAATCGCCGCTCCCGTGCTTTTGTCACACGACCCGAAGGCCTTGTGGCATGATCTGGATCACAGGCGAAGGGGTTTCCCGCACGGCCGCTTCGACCGTGCGGGAAAGCGGCCGATCAGCCGATGTCGCCGATGACACCACCGCCGCTCAGGCACTTGGCGGCGGCGAGTGCCTTGAAACCGTGGCCCTTGCACTCGTTCTGACCCTTACACTCGTTCGAGGCGGTCTTGCAGTCGGCGGTGCCCTTGCAGGTGTTGACGCCGTAGCAATGAACGGTGTCCTTGGCGCCGACGGCGGCGCCCGAACTGCCGGCGGGAGCCGGAGCGGCCATGGCAGCGCCAGCGAGCGCGAGGGCGGTAGCCGAAGCGGCGATGGCCGCGGCGAATTTGTTGTTGCTCATATGATCCTCCGAAGACGGGATGGAAGGACAGGATGTCCGTCCATGCAGCTATATTCGGAGGCGACGGCGCAAGGTTACAGCGTCTGCAATTATCCGGCCGCGGAAACGAACCGCGCGCCCGCGCGGTCCTTCACCGTCGTTTCGGGATCGAAGATCATGCCGTTCATCGCGACATAGACGCCGGGCGGTAGCGTCTGCGCCGCCGCGAGCGCGAAGCCGACGTTGAACTCGGCGTCGCTCGCGCGCACCGACGCCGGCTGCATTGCGCCGGTCATCACGATCGTCTTGCCCGCGATTCCCGCAAGCACGCGGCCGGTAACGACCATCGTGTCGGTGCCGTGCGTCACGAGGATGCGCGACGCATCGCTCGCGGCGACCGCGGCGCGGATCGTCTCGCGATCGGTATCATCGAGTTCGAGGCTGTCCTTGCGCATCAGCTGCGTCACGCGGTGCGGCACGTGGACATTATTCTCGCGCAGCATGTCGGGGATCGCGGCGGGGCCGATCTGGAACTCCGAAAGCGCGTCGAAATAGACCTTGTCGATCGTGCCGCCGGTCGTGAAGATGTCGATCACGCCGCTCATGCCAGCGCCTCGGCGATCAGTCGCCGCGTGTTGTCGATACCGAACAGCGCGATGAAGCTGCCCATGCGCGGCCCGGCGCTCGACCCGAGCAGGGTCTCGTAAAGCGCCTTGAACCAGTCGCGCAGATTTTCAAAGCCATGGGCCTCGTTCTTGCCAATCTCGTAAACGATATTCTGGATATCGTCGGCTGAGGCATCCGCAGGCAGCGCCGCAAGCTTGTCGTCGAGTTCCCTGAGCGCCGCGCCCTCACCGCCCTGCGGCTTGCGGCGATTCAGCGTCGGCGCGACATAATCGCGGTTATAGGCCATCGCATTGTCGATCAGCCGGTCGAGTTCGGGATAGGCGTCCGCGTTGGCACCCTCGACATATTGGCCGAGGTAGCGCCAGATCTGGTCCTTCGACGCGTCGGCGCCCATTACCCCGACGAGATTGAGCAGCAACCCGAAGGTCACCGGCAGTTCGGCCGACGGCACATCCTCGCCGCGCGCGACATGGACATGATGCACGGGGTTGCCGAGCTTCTTGTCGCCTTCCTGCGCCGGATAATTGCCGCGCATCTGCAGATATTCATCAACCGCCTTCGGGATCACGCCGATGTGCAGTTGCTTCGCCGCCTTAGGCTCGCGGTACGCGAAAAAGGCGAGGCTTTCTTCGCTGCCATAAGACAGCCATTGCTCGAGGCTGAGGCCATTGCCCTTCGACTTCGAAATCTTCTCGCCCTTTTCGTCGAGGAACATTTCGTAAATCAGCCCTTCGGGCTTTTGCCCGCCGAGCGCGCGCGCAATCTTGCCCGACTGAACGCCGCTGTCGGTCAGATCCTTGCCGTACATCTCGTAGTCGACCTTGAGCGCGACCCAGCGCATCGCCCAATCGACCTTCCACTGTAACTTGGCGCCGCCGCCGAGGATAGAATGCGTGATTGTCTCGCCCTCATCCTCGAAGGAAACAAGACCTGCATCGGCATCGACGACGGTCACCGGCACCTGCAGCACGATGCCCGACTTGGGGCTGACCGGCAGGATCGGCGAATAGGTCGCGGCGCGCTCGGCGCGCAGCGTCGGCAGCATGATGTCGAGAATGTCCTGATTGTGGCGCAGGACATTCTTGAGCGCGTCGTCGAAGGCGCCCGACTTGTACCGCTCGGTCGAGCTGACGAATTCATACTGAAAGCCGAACCGGTCGAGAAACTCGCGCAGCATCGCATTGTTATGATGTGCAAAACTCTCGTACTTCCCGAACGGATCGGGAATGTCGGTCAGCGGCTTGCCGAGATGGCTCGCGAGCATGTCCTTGTTGGGAACATTGTCCGGAACCTTGCGCAGACCGTCCATATCGTCGCTGAAAGCCACGAGGCGCGTGGGCGCGCCGCCGGTCAGCGTCTCATAGGCGCGGCGGACCATCGTCGTGCGCAGCACTTCGTTGAAGGTGCCGATATGCGGCAGGCCCGATGGGCCATAGCCGGTCTCGAACAGCACCGCCTCGCCGCCGGGCTTGCCGTCGGGGTAGCGTTTCATCAGCTTGCGCGCTTCCTCGAACGGCCAGGCCTTGGACGTTTGCGCGGGTTCGCGAAGCGAAGGATGAAGGTGCAAGTCAGTCATGGCGGCGCCATAGCGCCAAGATGCGCGGATGGGAAGAAGACCGGGCGTGCCGGGACTTTGACGATCCTCCCCTCGTCGAGGAGAGGATCGCCTTCAATCACCCCGTGACTGGACCGCCGGCATGAAACTGCTCCGCCGCAGCAGCGCGGCCGATACGAGCGACACCAGCAAGGCGACCGGGAATATCTCGGTCAGCGTCAGCGCCATGCGGAAGAACGGATTTTTATACTGCTCGGCCATCGCCCCCATTTCGGACGAAAATTTCGCGATCTCGGCCGCGGATTTTCCAGCAACGCGCATATCGTCGGCCGTCTTGGCGATATATTCGGCCATGAAGGTTCCGCCCGTCTGCCACATGTAAAGCTCCCAGCCGAGAATGTAGAAGATCGAGGCGACGAACCCGATGCCGATGCCGACCCCGAAGGCTTTCCAGAAGCCGATCACGCCGCCCAGGTCGATATCGCGATATCGCTTTACTCCGACGAAAACGAACAGCAGCGCCACCAGCATCGACAGATAGCCGGCGACCATCCCCATCGTGCCATGATCCGACACGAAGCTGATATTGATAAACATGCCGATCATGACGATGACGCCTGCGATAGCGCCGTAGACCGCAATAATCCTGCCCATAGTCTGTTTTCCCCTGTGGATGAATGCCATGCGGGATGAAACGGAACAACGGCGGAAATCCATCACCCAAACGGGTGATTTAGCGCCTATCGCCCAATTTTACGGCAATATGTCGAGCGCGCGAGCCTTCTGGATCGCTTGCGTCCGGCTGGCGACCGCGAGCTTTTCATAGACCCGCGCGACATGCGTCTTCACCGTGTTTGGGGAGATATCGAGCTGGCGTGCGATCACCTTGTTGGCGTGACCCGCTGCGAGCAGTTCCAGCACTTCGCATTCGCGCGCGCTGAGCCCGAGCGCCGCGATCGCCGCATCGTTGCGCGCGAAAGCCGCGCGCGGCCGGGCGGTCAGCCGGTTCCCGGCCCATAGGCCGAGCGCGACGCAGACGACCGCGATGCAGCCAATGGTAAATTCGGTCGACCAGCGGTGTACCACATAGCGGTAGTTCAGCCACTCGAGCAGAAAGGCGGCCGCTGCCAGCGCCAGGCCATAAGGAAGGATCGAGCGGACCATCCCCCGGATAGATCATCGTCGGCGGCACCTTGCAACACCATGCCGCCAGACGGCTTATCGTTACCGGAAAATTTACCATGTCGGGCCTAGCTTCGCCCCATGACGAATTTTCGTACCCCCACGGCACGCGGCCACAAGCGAACTCCGGTCTCGATCGAGGTCATGGTCAACGGCGTCCTCAATTTTATTGACGGCCGGATCTGCGACCTGTCGGAAGGCGGCGCACGCATCGATGGCGCCAGCATGCCCGCCCGGTCGCGCTGCGAAATCCATTATGGGGGCGAGGTTACATACGCGATCGTGATGTGGTCCGAATTCGACCGCATGGGTGTTCGCTTCCCTTACGATCTGACGCACGGCGCGTTGCACAAGGCGCTTCAAAGCGCACGACAGACCGTCAGCGCAGCCACTCCGCCGCCATTTCTGACCCATCGCCCCACCATATTCGGACGCCGCGGGCTGAACTAGTTTTTCGATCCTCCCTGTGCCGAAGGCATAGGGAGGTGGCAGCGCAAAGCGCTGACGGAGGGGCTGGCGCCTATCGCGCCTCCACCATGCTGCATGGTCCCCCTCCCCACCGCTTCGCGGCAGGGAGGATCGGCATGATACCTTGCCGCGTTCGCCTTTTGTCCCTAGCGTGACACGATGCTCCCCCGCGTCGACCCCCTTGCCCTGCCCGCGCTCCATGCAAGCCATGTCGGCATCTGGATCGCGAGCGCCGATGGCCGCGTCCAGCGCGTCGGGCGCGGTGAGGCCATCGCGGCGGTCGCCGCGACGCCGCATCTGCTTCTCAACGCGACGCTGACCGGCGACCGGCTCGGCTATCCCGAATTGTCAGGCCTCGACCTGCTCGAACTTTTCGCCTTTCTCTATCCGGCGCGCTTCGCGGTGCCGACGCCGGCTGGAATCGCCGCAGCGGTCGACATCGAAGCACCAAGGGCCGAAGATGACATCGCCCTTTTCCTGCGCGAGGCAGCGGCAGCGATGCTCGCGAGCCTCGACCGGCCCGATTGGCCGGAACGCGAGGGCGCCTGGCACGGGCTGCAGTCGCTCGGCCGCCAGCGCTGGCCTTGGGCATCGCTGGTGCAGCCGCGCCTTGACCCGCCGGACAAGGCCGACCGCTGGCTCTTTGCCAGATTGCCCGAATGGGAAGAGCAGCCGCCGCGTCCGCAACCACGGCAGGTGACGGTCAATCCCGAAGACGTCCGCGCGCGGCTGGGCCGGCTGACCGGCGACGGCGCCGAACGGCGCGCGGGGCAGCAGGACTATGCCCGCGCGACCGCCGCGATCTTCGCCCCGCGCGAGCGCAAGGACATGCCGCAGATGCTTGTCGCCGAGGCGGGCACGGGCATCGGCAAGACCTTGGGCTATCTCGCACCCGCCAAGCAGTGGATCGACCAGTCGACTGGCGTCGTCTGCATCTCGACCTTCACCAAGGCGCTGCAACGGCAATTGTCGCGCGAGACCGAGAAGCTTTATCCCGACGCCGCCACACACCGCGAGAAGGTCGTGGTGCGCAAAGGGCGCGAGAATTATCTGTGCCTGCTCAATCTCGAGGACGCGTTGCAGGGCGGCTTCTCGGGCCGAGCCGCGATCCTCGCGCAGTTGGTCGCGCGCTGGGCGGCCTATACGCGCGATGGCGACATGGTCGGCGGCGACCTCCCCGGCTGGCTCCCCGCGCTGTTCCGGCGCAACGGGACGACCGCGCTCACCGACCGGCGCGGCGAGTGCATCTATGCCGGCTGCCCGCATTTCCGGAAATGCTTCATCGAGCGCTCGGCGCGCGCGGCGACGCAGGCCGATATCGTCATCGCGAACCATGCGCTGACGATGGTGCAGGCCGCGCGTCCGCGCGACGGCGGCGCGCCCGCGACGCGGCTGATCTTCGACGAAGGCCATCATCTGTGGGACGCCGCCGACAGCATGTTCGCGGCGGCGCTGACCGGACAGGAAGCGGTCGAAATCCGCCGCTGGGTCCTCGGGCCCGAGGGCAAGTCGCGCGGTCGGCGGCGCGGGCTCGCCGCGCGGCTTGCAGACGTCGCGAGCTATGACGAGGCGGGCGACAAGGCGATCCAGGCGGCGATCCACGCCGCGGGCGAACTGCCCGGCGACGGCTGGCTCGGCCGCATTGCCGAAAACGAGCCTTGGGGCGCGATCGAGCGCCTGCTCGTCGCGGTGCGTGCGATGACCTATGCTCGCAGCGTCGACACGCGTACCGGCGACAGCGGCTATGGCCTCGAGACCGAACTCGCCGATCCAGACCCCGAACTGGTCACGGCCGCCGCGAGCGCGAGCGACGCCATCGAGGCATTGCTGCGCCCGTTGCTGGCGCTCGGCAAACGGCTTGACGCGCTGGTCGAGGATCCACCCGACTGGCTTGACGGACAGGCGCGCGCGCGCGTCGACGGGGCGCGGAACAGCCTTGGCACGCGGATCGACACGCTCGGCGCGTGGCTGTCGCTGCTCGGCCGCGTTGGTGGACCCGCCGACCCTGATTTCGTCGACTGGCTCGCAGTCGATCGGTTCGACGGGCGCGAATTCGACCTCGGACTCCACCGCCACTGGCTCGACCCGGCGCGGCCGGTCGCCGACATCGTCTATCGCCCAGCGCAGGGCGTGCTGGTAACATCGGCAACGCTGCGGAACGGCGGCCATGGCCATGGCGGCTGGACCGATGCCGATATCCGCACCGGCGCGCGCCATATGGACGGCGGCGTGCAGCATTTCGCGGTGCCGAGCCCGTTCGACTATGCGCGCCAGTCCGAGGTGCTGATCGTCACCGACATTCCGCGCGGCGACTTGCCCGCGCTCGCAGGCGCCTACAGCCGGTTGATCGAGGCGGCGGGCGGCGGCGCGCTCGGGCTGTTCAGCGCGATCCGGCGACTGCGGATTGTCCATTCGCGGATCGCCGACCGGCTCGCGCGTGCCGGTCTGCCGCTCTATGCACAGCATGTCGATCCGCTCGATACCGGCACACTCGTCGATATTTTCCGCGCCGATCCGCATGCCTCGCTGCTCGGCACCGACGCGCTTCGCGACGGGGTCGATGTCCCGGGCGACTCGCTTCGGCTCGTCGTGATGGAGGGCGTGCCCTGGCCACGCCCGACGATCCTGCATGCCGCGCGGCGCGCGGCGCAGGGCGGCAGCGCCTATGACGACGGCGTCATCCGCGCGCGCATCGGCCAGGCGTTCGGCCGCCTGATCCGCCGCGCCGACGATTTCGGGCAGTTCGTGATGCTGTCGCCGAGTTTCCCTTCAAGGCTGCTCAGCGCCTTTCCCGAAGGCACCCCGATCCGCCGACTGCCGCTCGACGAGGCGGTCAATCATGTCGCGGCGGCGAATGTCCAACAGCGAAAAAGTGCCTTTCCAGCCTTTTCACCGTCATAAGTTTGCGGCAGAAGGCCCCACAACGAGGGGATATCGCGGGGAGCGATCTTGAAGACTTTGACCATATTGCGCCACGCCAAATCGGGCTGGGACGTGCAGGTCGAGCGCGATTTCGACCGCCCGATCAACGCCCGCGGCCGGCGCGGGGCCGAACTCGTCGGCCAATATGTGAAGCGACAGGCGATGCCGGTCGACCGCATCGTCGCCTCGCCGGCGGTGCGCGTGACCGAGACGCTCGACCTGTTCCAGCCCGCCGCCAACCTCGACATGATCGAACCGGTCTGGGATCGCCGCATCTATCTCGCCTCCGCCGCGACGCTGATCGACGTGCTGCGCGACACCGGCAAGGATGCCGAGAATCTGCTGATCGCCGGACATAATCCGGGGCTGGAGGATCTGGCGCTGATGCTCGTCCCCGAAGCGGGCGGCGAACTGCGCGAGCGGGTCGAGGAAAAGCTGCCGACCTCGGCGCTGGTTCGGCTGGAGCTCGACATCACTGACTGGCAGGCGCTCGACGTCAATATGGCGCGGATCGTGGACTTCATCCGCCCGCGCGACATCGATCCGGCGCTGGGCCCGGCGATGGACGACGACTGACTCCGGAGACTGATTTGGGGTGATATCCGTCACGCCGCCGTCCGTCATCGCGGCGTGAATTCCAAAGTTCAGGAACGTTCAGCCTTGTGGCACCCCCCATTTGGAGCGGGGGATGGCTAACGCCTCTCGCACACCTCGCCGCAGCCGCACCTGCAAGCAAGACGAAAACCACTTTTATCCACCGGATGAAAGAGCAGCGTGAAGGCTGACACGGCCGGATAATGTAGGAAAGGCCTATTTGAAGGCGGCGTCTGCTTTGGGGTGGGGAGCTGCCAGGCGGCTATCAGACCGCCGGACTAGCAGTTGGGACATTATTTAGTGCGCAAAAAGGATTCTTCGTAGTCTGCGATCAGCTTGGCGAACTGCCGTTTTGACCGAGCAACCCTTTGCTTATGCCAATAGGTGAATAGAAGTATCGCAACTCCAGCGACAGACGGGCCGGCGATCCCTTCAGGCTGGCGTTCACGAATGGCGAGCATAACCAAGAATGCCATCAGTGCAGCCGTGATCCATGCATATGCAGTGAAAAAGGGAACGATTTTCCACCACATGGGCGGAATAGGCCTGCCGCTTCTCGGGTCGAAGGTGATGGAATATAATGCCGCCATGCCTGTTCGTTCTCATATTTCAGTAATGTCCGCAATTGGGTCGAAAGCGGTTGCTTGCACCCTCAGGTTATAGCGGCTGCCAACCGCTGGCGCAGCGCGACCAGCGCCTCGACCGAAACACCGGATGACGCGGCCGGAACCGGCCGCGGCGCCGGGGCCGGTTCCACCCGCTGCGCACCATTCGGTTCGGACAGTGCCTTGCGCGCGCCCTCGACCGTGAAGCCCTTCACATGCAGCAAGTGATGGATGCGTTCGGCGAGCGCGACGTCGTCGGCGCGGTAATAGCGGCGGCGTCCCGACCGCTGAAGTGGGCGAAGCTGGGGAAAGCGGGTTTCCCAATAGCGCAGCACATGCGTCGGCACGCCGATGCGATCGGCAAGCTCGCCGATCGCCAGCATTGCCCCCGCCGCCTTGCCGTCACCCGCCCCGGTTTGAAAATCAGCCATGGGCCATGCCCGGACTATTTACCGGCGACGCGGGCACGCATCGTCTGGCTGGCGCGAAAGGTCATCACCCGCCGCGGCAGGATCGGCACTTCGATCCCGGTCTTCGGATTACGGCCGATCCGCTGCGCCTTGTCGCGCAGTACGAAGGTGCCGAAGCCCGAAATCTTCACATTCTGCCCGCCCGCCAGCGCGTCCGACATATGGTCCAGAATCGATTCGACGATCGCGGCCGATTCGTTGCGCGACAGGCCGATCTGCTGGTTAATTTTCGCGGCGATATCCGCCCGCGTGAGTGTCCCTGCTGTCATCTTGTTCCCTTCCCCCTCCTGAAGAGGATGCAACCAAGGTTCCCGGAAGGCCCCCACCATCACGAGTCCCGGACACATATGTAACAAAAGCGAATAAATCCTCCAAACTGAATTGGATGGAGCGAAGAGTTGATGCGGTGGATTTTGAGACAGGTTGGCCGGTACGGAAACGCCGACCGGGCGGTCAGATGCGCAGGATCGCCGCGCCCCAGGTAAAGCCGCCACCCATCGCCTCCAGCACGACCAGATCGCCGCGCTTGATCCGGCCGTCGCGGACCGCGAGGTCGAGTGCCAAAGGAACCGACGCCGCGGACGTATTGGCATGCTGATCGACAGTCAGCACGACACGTTCGGCAGGCAGCCCCAGCTTTTTGGCGGTGGCATCGATGATGCGCTTGTTCGCCTGATGCGGCACGACCCAGTCGACGTCGTCCGCCGACAGCCCCGTATCGGCGAGCACCTCGCCCAGCACCGACGCCAGATTGGTGACGGCATGGCGGAACACTTCACGCCCCTGCATGCGGACGTGGCCGACCGTGCCGGTCGTCGACGGGCCGCCATCGACATAGAGCATGTCGCAATATTTCCCCTCGGCGTGAAGCCGCGTCGCAAGGATCCCGCGGTCATCGGCGACCTCTTCAGCCGACAGTATGATCGCGCCGGCGCCGTCGCCGAACAGCACGCAGGTCGTACGGTCTTCCCAATCGAGAATGCGGCTGAAGGTCTCGCTGCCGATCACCAGCGCATGCTTGGCCGCGCCGGTCCGGAGCATCGAGTCGGCGACCGACACCGCATAGAGGAAACCCGAGCAGACCGCCGCGACGTCGAACGCAATGCAATCGGGCGCGCCGATCAGCGCCTGCACCTTGGTGGCGCTGGCGGGGAACGTATTGTCGGGGGTCGCCGTCGCGACGATGATCAGTCCGATGTCGGACGGCTCAAGGCCTGCGGCAGCGAGCGCCTGCTTCGCGGCATCGGCACCGAGCGTCGCGGTCGTCTCGTCGGGTTCGGCGATGTGGCGGAAGCGAATGCCCGTCCGCTCGACGATCCATTCATCGCTGGTGTCGACGCGCTTGGCCAGTTCGGCGTTCGAGACGCGGGTACGCGGAAGGGCCGATCCGGTGCCCGCGAGAATCGCGCGAAGCGTCATGCTGCGCCGTCTTTGCGAAAATTCGCGAGATCCTCGGTCACCTGACGCGTGATATCCTTTTCGATGAGTTCGGCGCAAAGGTGGACGCAGTTCGCGACCCCTTTCGCATCGGCGCTGCCATGGCTTTTCAGCACGACGCCGTTGAGGCCCAGGAACACCGCGCCATTGTGATTATTCGGGTCGAGATGATGCCGCAGCAGTTCGGTCGCGGGGCGCGAGATGAGGAAGCCGATCTTCGAACGCGTCGAACTGGTGAAGGCACGGCGCAGCAGGTCGGTGACGAAGCGCGCCGTTCCTTCGATCGTCTTCAGCGCGATATTGCCCGAGAAACCGTCATGGACGATCACGTCAACGTCGCCGCGCGACAATTTGTCGCCTTCGATGAACCCGGCGAACTGCATCGGCAGGCCTTGGGCATCGCGGAGCAGCGCCGCAGCATCGCGAATCTCGTCGGTGCCCTTGAGCTCTTCGGTGCCGATGTTCAGCAGCGCGACGCGCGGCTTTTCCAGCCCCATCGCGGTGCGCGCATAAGCGGCGCCCATGACCGCGAACTGGACGAGATTGTTGGCGTCGCAATCAGTGTTGGCGCCAAGGTCGAGCATCACGACGTCGTTATCGCCGAGCGTCGGCAGCAGCGCCGCCAGCGCCGGCCGGTCGATCCCCGGCATCGTGCGGAGTGCAAGCTTGGCCATCGCCATCAGCGCGCCGGTGTTGCCCGCCGAGACGGCGCCACCGGCATCGCCGCGCTTCACCGCATCGATCGCAAGCCCCATCGAGGTGCTTTTCGCTTTTCGGAGCGCCTGGCTGGGCTTGTCTTCCCCCGTCACGACACCGTCGGTGTGGATGATATCCGACGCCGCGCGCAGGTTCGGGTGGTTTTCAAGCGCAGCCTTGATCTGCCCCTCGTCGCCGACGAGGAGGAAACGCAGGCCATCATGCTTGTGGCGCGCCATAGCGGCGCCGGCGAGCATCATCCGCACGCCGACGTCACCGCCCATCGCATCGATCGCGATTCGCGGTGTAAGGCTCATTCTGGCGCCCTCCGGCTAGACTTAGGCGCCGGCCACCACTTCGCGACCGTTGTAGTGGCCGCAAGCGTTGCAAAGATTATGCGGGCGCTTCAGCTCGCCGCAATTGGGGCATTCCTGGAAGGCCTCGACCTTCAGGCTGTCGTGGCTACGACGCATGCCGCGCTTCGAGGGCGAGGTTTTTCGCTTGGGAACAGCCATTTTATTTCCTGCATTCCTAAATGTTTAATCGAATCGGCGAACCCGAACTTGTCGCTTCCGTTGCCGGAAATGACTGGCCCGCCCACCTGACCGAAGATCGGTTATCGTTGAAAAACGATCGGAAATCTTCTGCCGGAGGGTGCCTCAACGCCTGTTGGTGTCGGGTGCCGGATCGGGCGCGGCTATAGCGTTTTTGCCCGCAAAGGCAACCCCCGAGCGTCGCCGCGGCCGCCTCTTGCCGACCGGGGCCCGGAATGCCACATCTCCCGCACCGCCGGCCGGGGAAAACAGGCCGGCCAACATAATTGGGGGAAGCCATATGATTATCTTGCCGATCAGCCTGACGATTGCTGCGGGCGCCGCGCTGCTCAACCTGTGGCTCACGATGCGTGTCGGGCGTATGCGCGGACAGGAAAAGGTGTCGATCGGCGATGGAGGAAGCGAACCGCTGATCCGCCGCATGCGCGCGCACAGCAATTTCGTCGAAAACACCGCCTTCGTGCTGATCCTGCTCGCACTCGTCGAGCTCGGCGTCGGGTCGTCGGTGTGGCTGTGGGCCGTGGGCGCGCTCTATCTGGTCGGCCGCATCCTGCACGCGATCGGCATGGACGGCGCGATGTGGGGCCGCATGGCGGGAACGATCATCACGATGCTGACGCAGCTCGGCCTCGCCGGCTTCGCGATCTACGTGGTCTATGCGACGCCCGCCAGCTTCTCGTCGAAAGTGGTCGAGACCGAGGTTATCGCACCGCGCTGATCAGCCGACAACGCCGTCGGCGACATAGGGATTCGTCTGCCGTTCCTGCGCAAAGCTGCTGTGCGGGCCGTGGCCGGGGAGGAAGATCGTGTCGCCGCCGAGCGGCCACAGCTTTTGCGTGATCGAATCGAGCAATTGCTGATGATTGCCGCGGGGAAAATCGGTGCGGCCGATCGAGCCCTGAAACAGGACGTCACCGACGATCGCGAGCTTTGACGGGCCGTGATGGAAAACGACATGGCCCGGCGTATGCCCGGGGCAATGGATGACGTCGATCTCCAGATTACCGACGGTCACCTTATCGCCGTCGACGAGCCAGCGGTCAGGCTCGAAGGATTCGCCGACCATCCCGAAGCGTGCACCGTCTTCGGCGAATTGCTCGATCCAGAAGCGGTCGTCCTCGTGCGGACCTTCGATGGGCACGCCGAGTTCTTTCGCGAGCATCCCCGCCTGCCCGCAATGATCCATATGGCCGTGAGTGACGAGGATCTTCTCCACCTCGACCCCGGTCTGCTTGACTGCCGCCTTCAGCTTGTCGAGGTCGCCGCCGGGATCGACGAAGGCCGCCTTGTTGGTTTCGGTGCACCAAAGCAGGGTGCAGTTCTGCTGAAAGGCGGTGACCGGCACGATTGCGGCCTTGAGCGGAGGATTGGGAGCGTTCATGGGTCCGGATGTGGGCAAAGCGCGGCCG
Source organism: Sphingopyxis sp. (assembly GCF_965279755.1). Taxonomy (GTDB): domain Bacteria; phylum Pseudomonadota; class Alphaproteobacteria; order Sphingomonadales; family Sphingomonadaceae; genus Sphingopyxis. Next base: position 247,399 of record NZ_OZ257261.1, read on the forward strand.
TTTGGCAAGTCCGCGCCTCAGCGCAGCGTCATCACATCGCCTTCGACATTCACCGCGTCGAGCTTGGCAAGGAAGCTCTGGCCGAGCAGCGAGACGCCCATGTCGGCGTCGATCACTGCCGCCTCGACCCGGCGGACCTCGATCCCCTCGACATTGACGCTGTCGAGCATGACCATCCGCATCGGAATCTGGCCGCCAGCGGTCTGCGCCATACCCCCAACCGGCAGGCTGTCTACGTCGATCCCGATCGCCTCGGCATCGGTCCGCGTCAGCGCCACCATCGAGGCGCCGCTATCGACGAGCATGCGGATCCGCCTGCCCTGCACTTCGGTCTCGGCATAGAAGTGCGAATCAGACGCGCGCCGGATCTGCACCGCACCCGGGCGCGACGCTGGCGTCCCGGTAGATGCGGCGGCAGCCTCGCGCTTCTTTGTCGTCCAGTTGTTTTCGCCGGCATAGGGATCGACCACCGGCGCTGCCGACGCCTCGGACTTTTGCCGGCCGGCGATACTCGCCATGCCGATCGAGCCCACCGCGATCATCGCGGCCAAGGTGATGAAACGCCCCAACATGGCGCGCTTGTCGCAGATCATCGTTGGAGAATGGTTAAGTCAGCCGCGCTCGATGAAGGCGCGCCAGTTCGGTGTCTCGCCGCGAATGCTGTAGGTTATGCGCGCGCAGGCATAGGGGCGCCCCGGCGCATTGTCGGCCTCCGCGGCCGTCTGAGGCCACGCCTGTTCGGGGCCGCCGGAACCCCAGCAGACGATCGCCTCGGCTTCGGGCCTCGCGGCGATGGCGGCGCGGTCGTCGGCGGTCAGTGACGCGGGCGGCTGCCACCCCAGGATCACGCGGTGCGTGAAGCCTCTCGCGAACAGGGCGTGGCGGAACGGACTGTCACGGTCGGCAAGCAGAGCCGCAACGCGGGCGCGGTCGGACGATGCGAGCCACTGTCCGCCAAGCAGCGGTGCCCACTGGCTTTCGTCGAGCGAGCGAAGCGCGGGGAGCAATTCGTCCGCCGCCGCCGCAAACCGCGCCGTCCATGGCGAGTCGGCCGAAAGCGGCACCAGCGCGGAGGGCTCGGATACCGTCTCGGCTTCGATTGGAACAAGCGGCGGCTCGGCCGCAACCGGCGTCGCGACAGCGAAAGCGGCAAACGCCGCAGCGATCAGGGAAGCGCGCATGGCAGGCAAGCTATCACGCCCGCCTGCACCTGTCATGAACTGGGATCGGGGGTCAGCGCCTCGCGCATCCATTCCGGCGCCGTCGCCGGATCGATCGCCTCTGTCCGTCGATGTTCGACCGACCAGCCGAGGTCGGGCCAGGCGATCACCTGACGCTTTTCGTCCGCCTGAGCGATCGGCACGACGACCAGACGGCGATTCACTTTTTGCCGCCAATTCATCCGCGCGGTATTTTCCTGCCCGACGTAGCAGCCCTTGGTAAAGCTGACGCCGTTCAACTCGGCAGCGTTGCATTCGAGCCACAGCGTCGTTCCGTCGCCCAGCTCTGCACGCCCCTCGGTCACGCCAAGCGACAGGCGGTGCGCTTTCCATGCCGCATCGGCGCCTTCGTCGCCGTCGGCGGGCGCTAGCCAGCGCTGGCCAAGGCCCGAGAGGCGCGGATCGACGACGCCCAAGTCGCCGCCCTCACGCGTCCAATGGACGCAAAGATCGGCCTCGCGCTCGATGGCGATCGCACGGCGCAGGCGATATAGCGTCAGCCGCCTCGCAAGGTCGCCCGCGGCGTCGCGCTCGCAGTCGATCAACAGGTCGTCACCGTCGCCCCAGATCAGAAAATCGAACAGCGCCTTGCCCTGCGGCGTCAGCAGCGCCGACCAAACCGGCAGGTTGCCCGACACATCATTGGTGACGAGGCCTTGCAGGAAGCCGCGCACATCCTCCCCCGACAGACGGATGAGTGCACGATCGACGAGGGTGGTATTGGTCATGGCGATAATCTAGGGACGCCCCAGCTAAAGCCAAGCCCCACTATCGACGAGTCTTCCGATGACCGACCGCCTGACGATCCGCCGCCCCGACGACTGGCACGTCCATCTGCGCGACGGCGCGATGCTCGATCATGTCGCGCAATATACCGCGCGTCAGTTTGCTCGGGCGATCATCATGCCGAACCTGTCTCCGCCGGTGACGACGGCGAAGGAAGGTGCGGCCTATCGCGACCGCATCCGCGCCGCGGTGCCGCGGGAGCTGGATTTCACCCCGCTGATCGTCGCCTACCTCACCGACAGCAGCGACCCCGACGAAATGGCGCGCGGCCATAATGAGGGCGTGTTCACGGCCGCCAAGCTGTATCCCGCCCATGCCACGACGGGCAGCGCGCACGGCGTCACCGACATCGCGAACATCATGCCGGTGCTGGAACGCATGGCCGAGATCGGCATGCCGCTGTTGATCCATGGCGAGGTCACCGACCATGATGTCGATATCTTCGACCGCGAAGCAGTGTTCATCGACCGCACCTTGGCGCCGCTGGTAAAAAAGCTGCCGCAGCTAAAGATCGTCTTCGAGCATATCACGACGTCCGAAGCGGTCGAGTTCGTGAAGAGCGCGCCCGCCAATGTCGGCGCGACGATTACCCCGCAGCATCTGCATATCAACCGCAACGCGATGCTCGTCGGCGGCATCCGCCCGCACGCCTACTGCCTGCCCGTCGCGAAGCGCGAGCAGCACCGCCTCGCCGTCCGCGCCGCCGCTGTGTCGGGTTCGCCGAAATTCTTCCTCGGCACCGACAGCGCGCCGCATGTCGTTCATACAAAGGAAGCCGCCTGCGGCTGCGCGGGCATCTTCAATGCCCCCTACGCCTTGGAAAGCTATGTCGCGGTGTTCGACGAGGAAGGCGCGCTCGACAAGTTCGAGGGTTTCGCCAGCGAGCATGGACCGAAATTCTATGGCCTGCCGCTGAATGGCGGAACGATTACGCTCGAGCGCGGCGAGACGGTCGTGCCCGAACGTGTCGGCGATGTCGTGCCCTTCCATGCGGGCGAGACGCTCGGCTGGAAACTCCTTTAGGCGATCTCGACGATCCGGTCGGCGCGCATCTTGCGCCACATGTCGAAGCTGAACACCGCGATACTGACCCAGATCAGCAGGAAGCAGGCGAGTTGCACGGGCTTCAGCGGCTCGTGAAAGACGAACAGGCCGAGCAGGAACTGGATCGTCGGCGCCATATATTGCACGAAGCCGAGCGCGGCATAGCTCATCCGGCGGGCCGCGGTTGCGAACAGCAAGAGCGGCACGGCGGTGACGATGCCCCCCGCCATCAGCAGCAGACTGATCGAACCGTCCGACCCGAAACCTCGCCCGTCAGCCACCCACAGATAATAGGTCGATGCTGCGAGCGCCAAGGGCATCAACAGCGTCGTCTCGATCGCGAGGCCCGGAAGCGAGCCCACGGGCACGACCTTCCGGATCAGGCCATAGAAGCCGAAGCTGAAGGCCAGCGTCAGGCTGATCCACAGCGTATCGAGCGCACCGGCGAGGAGGATCGCGACCCCGACGCCCGCGATGGCCACCGCGACCATCTGCAGCCGGCCGAGGCGCTCGCCGAGAAAGATCATCCCGAGCATCACATTGACCAGCGGGTTGAGATAATAGCCTAGGCTGGCCGCGAGGACATGGCCGGTGAAGATCGAATAGATATAGACAAGCCAGTTGACCGCGATCAGCAACGCACTCGCCAGCAGCAGCCGCAATACGCGCGGGTCGCGGAGTGCGACCAGATAATCGCCGATCTGCCGCCGGAAGAGCATGATAAGGAAGCAGAGCGGCAGCGACCAGACGATGCGCTGCGCCAGCACCTCGACCGGCGGGACGCTCGACAGCATTTTGAAGAACAGCGGGACGAAGCCCCAGATTCCATAGGCCGCGAGCGCAAAGGGCAGACCGCCCTGCTCGCTCCCCGCGGGGGCTGGTGCCTGTGCCATGATGGTCAGCCGTTCCGGATCAGATGATGCCGCCGCCGAGCATCAGGCGGATCACGCCGATGACGATGACGACGATGTTCAGATTGCGTCCGGCAGTCCGGTCGGACATCGCACCGAGCGCCAGACCGACAACCGCAATCGGAATGATCACCCAATTCGCCCAGCCCAGCAGCGGGATGAACGCGAAAACGGCGAGAATCAGAGCGATGACGCCGATGACGATCGAGGAGACGTTGAGCATAGCCTATATGTCGCATGGCGACCTCCGCCCTTCAAGACACTTTCGGTTCGTCGATGCGAACACTCGCTTCGTCTTGTTGCCTACGGTTCATGCAACGGGTCGCGGACCCGACTCGTTCTCTCCTTCGAAGTGCCCGCTCCGGCAACGGATGGAGGGCGCCGAGACCAGGAAAGGATTGAACATGCGTAATCTCACCAAAGGCCTGACGGGCCTGTTCATCGCAGCCAGCATGGTCGGCATTGCCCCGGCGCACGCGGGCATGTCGACCGCCGTCCCGACACAGGGTTATGGCAAGGCGGATACCGATGCGAACTTCTATCGCAAGAAGGACCGCCGCTACTATGCTTCGCGCGACCAGCGCGTGAACGGCAACACCCGCATCTGGCGCGGCGACGACGGCCGTTATCGCTGCAAGAAGGACAATGGCACGACCGGTCTGCTGATCGGCGGCGCGGTCGGCGGCTTGGCTGGCCACGAGATCGCGGGCAATGGCGACAAGCTGCTCGGCACGGTGCTCGGCGCCGCGGGTGGCGCACTGCTCGGCCGCGAAATCGACAAGGATAAATATCGCTGCCGCTAAGCGATAGAGACCCGTCGCGGGTGTGGGTCCGAGACCCCTCCGCCCGCACACGTGATGGCGAGGGCGCCGGCCGCGAGGTCGGCGCCCTCAATTTTTTGCGCCTTGCCCCTCCCCGGCCCCTGCCCCACAAGCGTCGGCCAATCGCGGATGGAGAGAGATATGCTGAACGGTCCCTTGCTTGTTACCGAACGGCTGATCCTGCGTCCGCCCGCAACCGAAGACTTCGACGGTTTCGCGGAGATGTGCGCCGAGGAAGAAACGATGCGCTTTATCGGCGGGGCCTGCGCGCGTTCGCAGGCCTGGCGGCTGTGGTGCACGCTGGCCGGGGCATGGCATATTCGCGGCTTTTCGATGTTTTCGGTGATCGAACGCGACACTGGCGAATGGGTCGGCCGGCTCGGCCCGTGGGAGCCCGACGGCTGGCCTGCGCCCGAGATCGCCTATGGCGTGCGAGCAAAATTCGCCGGCAAGGGCTATGCTTTCGAGGGCGCGGTCGCGGCCTGCGACTTCGCGGTCGAATTTCTCAAATGGCCCGAACTGATGCACAGCATCGATCCCGCCAACACACGGTCGCAAGCGCTCGCGAAACGGTTGGGCGCGACGAATAGCGGCCCGACGCGCCTGCCCGCTCCCTTCGAGGATGCGCCGGTCGATGCGTGGACGCAAAGTGCCGATGCCTGGCGCATCAAACGCAAGGAATTCCTGCCCTAAAAGTCCGAAATCCCGAAGCGCGGGATCCCTTGGTTGACGCCGGGCGGATCGAGCACGGTGATATCGAGGTCGATCGGCTCGCCGATCCAGTGCGCAAGGCTGGTATGATCGGCGAGATCGTCATCGGTGAGCGGATGGACGAGCGCCCGCAACCCCGTCGCCTCGATCGCCGCGACCACTGCGGCGCGATGACTGGCAAGGAAATGCACCTCATATTGCGCGACCGGATGCGGGCCGACTCCGGCATCGGTCATCGCCCCGACGAAGAGGATCGCCGGGTCGCGGCCGAAATCGTCGCGCAACGTGGCCGCAGCGGGACGCTCGGCCGGGTCGTAATAGATATGGGCGTGAAAGGGCGCGTCCGGGTTTGTCATACCCTGATATCTAGCCCCGGTTTCACCGCGCGAACACCCGTTTCAACCACGCATCGACGGTCGCGGTCGGCGCATAGGCCGGATCGCCCAGCCGCCGGTTGATTTCGGCGTGCCCTTGCAGCCCTTCGCCCGGAAAGCTGCCGAACGCGACCGCGCTGCCACCGGCCTTCAGCGCCTTGCCGAGCGCTTCGGCCTGCCGCACGCCGTCAGGACGCTGGACGTGGAGGAGCAGGAATTGCGGCGCGTTGGGCGCGGCCGCCTGCAAGGTCGGCGACAGCGTCTTCTGCCGCGCCGGATCGGTTCCGAACGCCTGCTTGTAGGTCGCCTGCATGACCTGCGGCCCGTCCGCCATCTGTGCGGGAACGTCATAAGCTGCGCCGTCGATCGGGATCACCCCTGCGATATCGGCAAAGCTCAAACCGGCAGCGCGCAGATATTTTTCGTCCGTCCCGACCAGCGCGACAAGATGCGCGCCAGCGCTATGCCCCATCAGCACGATCCGCCGCCGGTCGATGCCCAGCCCGCCGGCGCGATCAACAAGCGCCTTCACAGCGCTCGCGACGTCGGTCGCCTGCTGCTCGACCGTGGCATCCGGAACGAGGCGATAATTGATCGAGGCAAAGGCGTAGCCCTCGCCCGGATAATGGACCGGCTTGAACTGGCCGGTGGCATTGTCCTTGCTGCCGCGTTTCCACCCGCCACCATGGACGAAGACGACCAACGGGGCCGGCCCCTTCGCATCCTTCGCGCGCCAGATATCGAGATTTTGCAGCGCATGGCTGCCATAGGCGATCGTCTCGCTACCCGGCGCCTTCGCCCCTTCCTCGCCGCCGCGACGCTCGGCCAACCGCTCACGCAGGCGGTCGCGCATCTTTTCGCGCGCGTCGGCAAAGGGCGTCGTCACGCTCAAACTCGTCATCGCGAAAGCCGCGAGCGTGGCACATCCCAACCAGTTTCGTGTCGTCATTGCGTATCTCCGCTGCCCCAGCACGCCGGGTCTCGCCTGCAATTGTCGCAAAATCATCCCGCTCTGGGTTGCCTCGCCGTCCAAATCCGCTAAGGCCGCGCCGGGCCGACGCTGGTCGTTTCGGGCCTCAGTTCAGCAGGACAGTATCATGGCAAATGTCACCGTCATCGGGTCGCAATGGGGCGACGAGGGCAAGGGCAAGATCGTCGACTGGCTCGCCAGCCGGGCCGACGCGGTGGTCCGCTTCCAGGGCGGTCACAATGCCGGCCATACGCTCGTCGTTGGCGAGCAGGTCTACAAGCTGTCGCTGCTTCCCTCGGGCATCGTCACCGGCACGCTGTCGATCATCGGCAATGGTGTCGTGCTCGATCCGTGGGCGCTGCGCGACGAGATCGCCAAGCTGCGCGGCCAGGGGGTTGCCATAAACCCCGAGAATTTCGCGATCGCCGACAATTGCGCGCTGATCCTGCCGTTTCACCGCGACCTTGATGCGCTGCGCGAAACCGCGGCGGGCGCCGGCAAGATCGGCACTACCGGCCGCGGCATCGGCCCGGCCTATGAGGACAAGGTCGGTCGCCGCGCGATCCGCGTCTGCGACCTCGCGCACCTCGACAAGCTCGATCCGCAGCTCGATCGCCTGACTGCGCACCACGACGCGCTGCGCGCTGGCTTCGGCGAACCGCCGATCGACCGGGAACGCCTGATCGCCGACCTCACCGAAATCGCCGACTATGTGCTCGAATATGCGCAGCCCGTCTGGAAGCGCCTGAAGAAGGTCCGCAAGGCCGGCGCGCGCATCCTGTTCGAAGGCGCGCAGGGCGTGCTGCTCGACGTCGATCACGGCACCTATCCCTTCGTTACCAGTTCGAACACCGTCAGCGGCACCGCCGCATCGGGCTCGGGCCTTGGCCCCAGCGCCGTCGGCTTCGTGCTCGGCATCGCCAAGGCCTATACGACGCGTGTCGGCAGCGGCCCCTTCCCCACCGAGCTGGAGGATGAAATCGGCCAGCGTCTCGGCGAGCGCGGGCATGAGTTCGGCACGGTCACCGGCCGCAAGCGCCGCTGCGGCTGGTTCGACGCGGTGCTCGTGCGCCAGAGCTGCGCCGTGTCGGGCGTCACCGGCATCGCGCTGACCAAGCTCGACGTGCTCGACGGCTTCGACACGATCCGCATCTGCACGGGCTATCGCCTGCGCGGCAAGATCCTCGACTATTTCCCCGCACACGCCGCCGATCAGGCCGAGGTCGAGCCGATCTACGAGGAAATGGACGGCTGGCACGAAACCACCGCGGGCGCGCGCAGCTATGCCGACCTGCCCGCACAGGCGATCAAATATGTCCAGCGCGTGCAGGAACTGATCGAAACCCCGATCGCGCTCGTGTCGACCAGCCCCGAGCGCGAGGACACGATCCTGATCCGCGACCCGTTCAGCGACTAGTCGAGCTGCCCCTCCCCGCGCTATAGCGACGGTGTGGGAGGGCGCCGATGACGACCAGAAGAACCGGCTGGGCCGAAAACGAGCGTTTGCTGTTCGTCTTGGTCGCGGCGCTGCTCGCGATGAGCGCGATCATTGTCGCCGTCGCCGGCACGGGTATCGACGGCACGCGGATGCTGATCCGCGCGACCGCGCGCAGTTCGCTGCTGATCTTCGTCGCTGCTTTTGCCGCAAGCTCGCTGGTTCGTCTGTGGCCGACCCCGACGACGCGCTGGATGATCCGCAACCGGCGCTGGCTGGGGCTGGGCTTCGCCTTCTCGCACCTCATCCACCTGATCGCGATCCTGTGGCTGTTTGGCGTCTATAGTGGTCAGACGCCGCCACCGCCGATGCGGACGATCGTCGGGGGCGGAATCGCCTATATCTTCATTCTGTTGCTCGCCGCGACGTCCTGGAACGGCGCGGTGCGCGCGCTCGGCGCACGCAATTGGCAACGGCTGCACAAGGCCGGCGTCTGGTATATCTGGCTGATTTTCATGGTCAGCTATGGCGGTCGGGCGGCCTTAGACCCGCTCTATCTGCCGCCCGCCCTGCTATTGCTCGGCGCCGCGGCGCTGCGTTTCACAGCCGCGCACCGCCGCACTGCGTCCTAGACTTTCTGGGTCGCAACGGCGCGGATCGCCGCGACGAAACCCTCGGGATCATCCTCCTGGATGAAATGCCCGCCCTTCAGCGTCCGATGCTCCATGCCCGCGGTGCCGGGCACGCGCCCCCGGAACAACGCGTCGCCGCCGCGGGTGATGGGATCGCCGTCGGAAAAGCAGCAGAGGAAAGGCTTGTCGAAAGCCTCCAGCGCTGCCCACGCCCGTTTCTGATCGGGCACTGCGACATTGTGGCCGAGCGGAACGAAGGAGGGGTAGACACGTGCCGCGACTTTGGACGCGCGCGTCGGAAAAGGCGCGTCATAGGCGGCGATTTCCGCCTCGCTCAATTCGCGCTTTGCGCCCGCCTTCACGATCTTCCCGATCGGAAAGACCGGACTGTAGCGCGAGAAGGCCCGCCAGATCGCAAAGGCACGCGGCGCCGGCTGGCCCTCGGGCAGTCCGCCGTTGGACAGCGCGACCCCCGCAAACCGCTCGGGCATTTCGGCGACGAGCCGGAGGCCGATCAGCGAACCCCAGTCCTGGCAGGCGAGGATCATGTTCCGGAGGTCCAGCGCCTCGATCCACTGCCGCATCCAAGCGACCTGCGCGGCATAACTATAATCCGACCGGTCAAGCGGCTTGTCCGAGCGCCCGAAACCGATCAGGTCCGGCGCGACGACGCGAAAGCCCGAGTGAACGGCGGGGCCGATCATATGGCGATAGAGGTAGGACCAGGTCGGTTCGCCGTGCAGCATCAGCACCGGCTGGGCATCGGCCGCCCCCTCATCGACATAATGGACGCGCAATCCGCCCTCGATCTCCAGATATTTCGGCGCATAGGGCCAATCGGGCAGCCCCTCGAAGCGCGCGTCCGGCGTGCGATAGATCCGCATAATGTCCCCCTCTTCCCGGCGGGCAGCTTAGCGCGCGGCGACCGCTTGTCCATGCGCGGCGATCGCGTAAAGATGGCGGCATGCGCTTCGCCATCGCCCTGCCCCTGCTTTTGCTCGCCGCCTGCGGCACCGCGAATTCGCAGCCTGCCCCGCTCGCTGCGGGAACGAACGTCGACCGGTTGCTTGTCGACAAGAGCGACCGCGTGCTGATCGGCTATGCCAAGGGCCGCGAGGTGGTGCGCTATACGCACATCCGCCTCGGCGACGCGCCGGTCGGGCACAAACGTTTCGAGGGCGACGAGAAAACGCCTGAAGGCGACTATATAATCAGCGGGCGCAATCCGAAGAGCGCCTATCATCTGTCGCTCCGCATCTCCTATCCGAACGCCGCTGACCGCGCCTATGCAAAGGCGCGTGGGCGCTCGCCCGGCGGCGACATCTTCATCCACGGTCAGCCGAACGCATGGATCGGCCCGACGATCACGCGCGACTGGACCGACGGCTGCATTGCGCTGCACAATACCGAAATCAAACAGCTGTGGGACGCGGTTCCCGACGGCACGCCCATCACAATCCGACCCTAAGGAACAGATACATGCCTCGCGACATCCTCGTCTTCTACGGCAGCTACCGCCGCGACCGGCAGGGCATCAAGCTCGCGCGCTGGATCGTCGATGCGCTGGCCGCGCGCGGCGACAATGCCGAGCTGATCGACGCCAAGGTCATCGACCTGCCGATCCTCGACCGCCGCTTCAGCGATTACGCGCCGGGCGAGGCTCCGCCCGCAATGGCCGAGCTTGCCGAACGGATCGCGGCGGCCGACGGCTTCGTCTTCGTCACCGGCGAATATAATGGCGGGCTGCAGCCGGGGCTCAAGAATCTGACGGATCATTTCCTGCCCGAATATGCATGGCGCCCCGCAGCGATCGCCTCCTACTCGGCCGGCCCCTTTGCGGGAATCAAATCGGCGACCGCATGGCGCGGCACGCTGGCGGTGCTGGGAATGGTCGTGACCTCGACCGGCCTTTCGCTCGCGCGGATCGGTGGCGCGTTCGATGCCGAGGGTAAACCGGCGGGCGAGGATGGCGGGCGGCTGGAAAAGGCCTTCCCGCGCTTTGCCGACGATCTGGCATGGTGGATCGATGCCGCAAGCGCGCAGCGCGCGAAGCAGGTTACGCCCTTCTAACCCGATTTCAGCTCGGCATTCAGCCGCAGGCTGGCGCGCCAGAAGAAGAAGGCGGGAATCAGGCCAAGCCATGCGGCGCCATAAAGCACCCAGCGGACGCTCTCCTGCCCGGCGACGGGTTGCAGTGCATCGGACAAAACGCCGAACAGGAAAGGCCCGAAGCCGAGCCCGATCAGATTCTGCCCGAACAGCATGATCGAGGCGGCGACGGCCCGCGCCTGCGGCCGGACCAGTCCCTGGACGCAGGCATAGGCGGGCCCGTAATAGGCCGAATTGAGGATCGTCGGAATGATCAGCAGCGCGACCGCAACACGCCAGTCCTCCATAAAATAACCGAGGAACAGAACCGGCGCTGCGAGCGCCATGCCATAGGCGGGAAAGGTCAGGATGTGGCGTTTGTCGCGTGCCCCGAACTTGTCGGCCAGCTTGCCGCCCAGCCAAGTTCCGAACACGCCGGCGAGGCCCAGCACGACCGCCATCGACAGCCCGGCTTCGGTCGTCGAAAGCCCGTGACTGCGGATGAAGAAGCTGATCGTCCAGAGCGCCTTGCCGTAGCCGAGGAAGGCAACGACCGACGAGGCGAGGAGGATGTATACGAAGGCGCGCGAGGCGAAAATCTCGCGCATCGCTTCGCCGGTCGATAGCTGTGCAGGCTTGGCCGCCATGGCCGGTTCGGCGCGGCGCAGATGACGCGGCTCGCGCATGAAAAACAGGACGACCAACGCCAGCAGCAGCCCCGGCGCACCGACGAGCATCAGCGCGATGCGCCAGCCATAGAGGTCGTTGACGATCCCACCGATGATCAGGCCGAGCAGCGAACCGATCGGCACGCCCAGACCGTAAAAAGCGATGGCCGACGAACGCTTGGCCGGTTCGACACTGTCGGAAATCAGCGAATGCGCGGCTGGCGTGCAGCCGGCCTCGCCTATGCCGACGCCGATGCGAGCGAAGAGCAACTGGACGAAATTCTGCGCGAGCCCGCACACTGCGGTCATTGCTGACCATATGGCGAGAGAGAGAGCTATCAGGCGAACCCGGTTCGAGCCCTCCTTGTCGGCGTAACGCGCGATGGGAATACCGAGAAGGGCATAGAAAACCGCAAACGCCGGCCCCGCGAGCAGGCCCAATTCCGTGTCGCTGAGCCCGAGATCGCGTTTGATCGGCTCGGCGAGGATGTTGACGATCTGCCGGTCGAGAAAGTTGAAGATGTAAACGACGAGCAGGATCCACAGCATCGTGCGCGTATGTGCTGCGACGCTGTCGGAGGGCGGCGAGCCAATGCCGGCGGCAAGGGCAGGTTTATCCGTCATTTTTCTCTCCCGAACGACGAAGGTGCAGGTCGGGGGACAGCGTGTCAACGCCGCTGCGGCAAGTCGGAACAAGGTGCTTGCAATTGCCGCTACGGCTGCCAGCTTGCGCGCCATGCGAAAAATTTTCCTGGCGGCTTCCGCCCCGTTTCTCGTCCTCGCGCCGGCCATGGCGATGCCGCCGCCGCTGCCCGAAATCGCGGGCAAGGATGCCGTGACATTGCAGCAGGAGATGCGCGAGGGCCGGATCAACAGCGAGCTGATCACCGCGATCTACCTCGACCGCATCCTCAAGATCGACGACAACGGGCCAAAGCTCAATGCGGTGATCGCAACCTTTCCCGACGCGATGAGCGAGGCGCGGCGCCTCGACGGAGAGCGCAAGGCCGGCAAGATTCGTGGCCCGCTCCACGGTATTCCTGTGTTGCTGAAGGACAATGTCGAGGCCACCGGGCCGATCGCAACCACTGCCGGCTCGCTGGCGCTGGCGCGGAATGTCACGAACCGCGATGCGCCGCTCGTCGCGCGGTTGCGCGAAGCGGGCGCGGTCATTCTCGGCAAGACCAACCTGTCCGAATGGGCGAATATCCGGTCGGGCAATTCGACCAGCGGATGGAGCGCTGTCGGTGGGCTGACGAAGAATCCGCACGCGCTCGATCGCAACACTTGTGGCTCGTCGTCGGGCAGCGGTGCGGCAGTGGCGGCCGGCCTCGCCGCGCTCGCCATCGGCACCGAAACCGACGGATCGATCACCTGCCCCGCCGGGATCAACGGCATCGTCGGCTTCAAGCCGAGCGTCGGGCTGGTGAGCCGCAGCCTGATCGTCCCGATCAGCCACAGTCAGGACAGCGCTGGCCCGATGGCGCTGAGCGTGCGCGACGCCGCAGCGATGCTGACCGTGATCGCCGGCCGCGACCCCGCCGATCCTGCGACCGCCGAGGCCGACGCGCACAAGCGCGACTTCGCCGCCGCGCTATCGGTGGACGCGCTCAAGGGGAAACGCGTCGGGATACTCCGCGACCGCCTCGGCACCCGCGCCGACATAGCGGCGCTGGTCGATGACGCCGTGAAGGCGATGGAGGCCGCGGGCGCGACGGTGGTCGATATCAAGGACAGCAAGTCGGGGCTCGATGGCCTCGGCGGCGCCGAGCTCGAGATATTGATGACCGAGCTGAAGGCAGACATGGCTGCCTACCTCAGCTCCCTGCCTGATGCGAAAGCCCCGAAGACGCTTGCCGACCTGATCGCCTTCAACAAGGCGCATCCCGAGGAGATGCGCTGGTTCGACCAGTCGCTGTTCGAGCTTGCCGAAAGCAAGGGCGGGCTCGACAGCCCGGCCTATCTGGAAGCGAAAGCCAAGGCGATGCGGCTGGCCGGTCCCGAGGGGATCGACCGGCTGCTCAAGGACAACAAGGTCGATCTGCTCGTCGGAGTGACGAACGGCCCCTCCTGGACCAGCGACCTCGTCAACGGCGATCATTATACGGGGCCGAGCGTCAGCCAGATGCCGGCGGTCGCGGGCTATCCGCACCTCACCGTCCCGATGGGGGCCGTCGAGGGCCTTCCGGTCGGGCTGTCGTTCATCGGGACCAAGTGGAGCGATGCCGAGGTTCTGGCGGCGGGCTATGCCTATGAGCAGGTCAGCAACAAGCGTGTCACACCGACTTACAGGGTCGGAATTGCCCCCTGATCAGCGCCCGCCACGACGCTTTCGCCAGCTCATTTCTTCCAGCTCGAGCAATTCCATCGGGACGTGAATCGCGCGGACCGCGAGCCGGACCTCGACGAGGAACAGGATCAGCGAGACGAGCAGCAGCACCATCGCGACCGCGAAAGCCCATGACGCCGCGACGCCGAGGTTCAGGCCAGTAAAGGCCTGCGTAAACAACAGCGCGACGAGCACGCAGACGACGATCCCGCACGCGACGGCGGAGAGGATCGAATTGTTGATGATCCCCATCCGCCGGTCGGCAATGCGCAGCTCGGCGACGATGCGCTCATGCTCGACGCCTTCACTCTCCGCCCAACGCTCGATCAGGTTGCGCGAACGATCGACAACGCGGGCGAGCCGACCGGCGATGACGTTGAGCAGGCTGCCGGTCGCGACCAGCAGAAATACCGGCGTGACCGACAGCTGGATCGTCTGGGCAATCGCTCCGGCGTCTGGCGCCATCAGCCCGCAGCGACCGAAGGCGTGTTCACGCCATGCATCGCCAGGAATTTGCGGATGTTGCGTGCGGCCTGGCGGATGCGCTGCTCATTCTCGACCATCGCGATGCGGACATAGCCCTCTCCGTCTTCGCCGTAACCGACGCCCGGTGCGACCGCGACCTTCGCGTGGGTGAGGAGCTGCTTGGAAAACTCGAGGCTGCCCATCTCCTTGAGCGCGGGCGGCAGCGGTGCCCAGGCGAACATCGACGCCGGCGGGCTCGGAATGTCCCAGCCAGCGCGCGCGAAGCTTTCGACCATCACGTCGCGGCGCTTCTGATATAGCTCGCGGTTCTTAGCCACGATGTCCTGCGGCCCGTTGAGCGCCGCGCAGGCGGCCGCCTGAATCGGCGTGAAGGCGCCATAATCGAGGTAGGATTTAACGCGCGTCATCGCTGCGATCAGCCGCTTGTTGCCGACCGCGAAGCCCATGCGCCAGCCCGCCATCGAATAGGTTTTCGACATCGAGGTGAACTCGATCGCGACATCCTTCGCGCCCGGCACCTGCAGGATCGAAGGCGTCGGGTTACCGTCGTAATAGAGTTCGGAATAGGCAAGATCGCTGAGCACCCAGACCTTGTTCTCCTTCGCCCACGCGACGAGGCGTTCATAGAAGGCGAGATCGACCGACTCTGCGGTCGGGTTCGACGGATAGTTGACCACGAGGATCGACGGGCGCGGCACGGTGAAGGCCATCGCGCGGTCGAGCGCGCGCCAGTAATTCTCGTCGGGCGTCGTCGGCACGCTGCGGATCGTCGCCCCGGCGATGATGAAGCCGAAGGTGTGGATCGGGTAGCTCGGGTTCGGCGCCAGCACGACGTCGCCGGGACCGGTGATCGCGGTGGCGAGGCTCGCGAGCCCTTCTTTCGACCCCATCGTCACCACGACTTCGCTCTCGGGATCGAGTTCGACGTTGAAGCGGCGCGCATAATAATTGGCCTGCGCCTTGCGAAGGCCCGGAATGCCCTTCGACTGCGAATAGCCGTGCGCGTCGGGCTTCATCGCCACTTCGCAAAGCTTTTCGATCACATGCGGCGGCGGCGGCAGGTCGGGGTTGCCCATCCCCAGGTCGATGATGTCCTCTCCCGCGGCGCGGGCGGCCGCACGCATCGCATTGACTTCAGCGATGACATAAGGCGGCAGGCGCTTGATGCGATAGAATTCATCTTCGGACATGGGAAACTAGAACAACTCCTTTGCGTTAACTGTTGAATTGACGCGAGCGGCAGTCTCGCCAGCCGCATCGCGGCTTGTTATAGGCATAATATCCGCACTGACCAGCAGGAACGAGCATGAGCGACACGGGTAAGGACGACACCGCCGAAGCACCGAATCCCTTCCCTCCTTCGCCCGAAGATATCCAGCATTGGGCAAGCGTCATGGGCCGCGCGCAACAGATGATGCTCGAATATGCGCTGGGTCAGGCAAACCAGGGCAACAGTGCCGCTGCGGGCATGTTCGACCCGGCGAGCTGGCTGAAGAACCCGACAACCCAGCTCTGGGCCGAACAATCGTCGAAGATGTGGGAACAGGGCGTCGCCTTCTGGACTTCGCTCGCGACCCTCAAGCCACCCTTTGCGACCGAAGCCGACGCACCGAAGGACAAGCGCTTCGCCGATCCCGACTGGACAGCAAACCCAGCCTTCGCGCTGATCCGTCAGACCTATGGCATGCTCGCCGAACAATTGCTGACCACGACGCGCACGATGCAGGGGCTGGACGAGACTGCGCGTGCGAAGATGGAGTTCGCTGCCAAGAACATGACCGAGGCGCTGTCGCCCACCAACCTCGCGGTCACCAATCCCGAGGTGATCCGCCGCGCGGTAGAGACGCGCGGCGAAAGCCTGCTCAAGGGCCTGAAGCACATGTTGTCCGACCTGTCGCGCGGCCAGCTGAGCCATGTCGATCCCGACGCGTTTGAGGTGGGCGTCAACATCGCGACGACCCCGGGCAAGGTCGTGCACGAGACCGATCTGTACCAGCTCATCCAGTATGAGCCGACGACAAAGGACGTCCTCACCGTCCCGCTGATCATCTTCCCGCCGTGGATCAACCGCTTCTACATTCTCGACCTCAATCCCGCGAAAAGCTTCGTCGCCTGGGCGGTCGAACAGGGACTGACGGTCTTCATGGTGTCGTGGAAGTCGGCCGATGCATCGATGAGCGAGATCGTGTGGGACGATTATATTGCGGCGCAGGTCGATGCGATCGACACCGTCCGCGACCTGCTCGACGTCCCCGCCGTGCATACGATCGGCTATTGCGTCGCGGGCACAACGCTCGCCGCCACGCTGGCGATGCTCGCCGCGCGGGGCGAAGGCGACAAGGTCAGGTCGGTGACTTTCTTCACCGCGCAGATCGATTTCGAACTGGCCGGCGACCTCAAGATGTTCGTCGACGACAGCTATCTGCAGTTGCTGCAGCAACTGTCGTCGGGCGGGTTTCTCGACGGGCGCTACATGGCGGCAACCTTCAACAGCTTGCGCGGACGCGACCTCATCTGGAACTACGTCGTCAACAATTATCTGCTCGGCAACGACTATCCGCCGTTCGATCTGCTCTACTGGAACGGCGACGTTACCAACCTGCCCGCCAAGTGGCACCGGCAGTATCTGGTCGACCTCTATCGCGACAACCGCATGGTGATCCCCAACAGCCTGACGGTGATGGGCACGCCGATCGACCTCAAGAAGATCAAGACACCCGCCTATATCCAGGCGGGGCGCGAGGATCATATCGCTCCCCTCGCCAGCGTCTGGCGCCTGATGGACCATCTGTCGGGGCCGAAAACTTTCCTGCTCGCGGGCTCGGGCCATATCGCGGGGGTCGTCAATCCGCCCGCTGCAGGCAAATATCAATATTGGACCGGCGACAACAACGCCGCGACACTCGACGAGTTCATCGCAAGCGCGACCGAGACCAAGGGCAGCTGGTGGCCACACTGGATCGGCTGGATTTCGGAACAGGATAGCGCAAAGACCGCAGCAAAAGGATCGCGCATCCCCGGAAAAGGTTCTAAAAAGGCGATCGAGGATGCCCCCGGCCGCTATGTCAAACAGCGGTAATATCGGGAAATTATAAGGCCAACGCGGTCGCGGCACGGAATTTTTGTGCACTGCACAAAAATATCCTTGAAATTCTCGACCCACTCCTATATTGTGCACTGCAACATAAAGGAGTTGTTCCGATGGCTACCAAGATGGATAGTGCCGAAAAGGCTTTCGAAGCCGCGACGCTGGAAACCGCCGCCAAGCCGGTGGCAGCTCCGGTCGCGCCTGCCGTTGCCGCTCCCGCGGCACCCGTAAAAACCAAGACTGTCGCGGCGAAGGCCAAGCCGGTCCAAAAGAAAGCCGCAAAGCCGGCAGCGAAGAAGGCCGCCCCCAAGAAGGCAGCCGCGAAGACCATTGCTCCCAAGCCCGCGAAAACCGCGCCGAAGCCGGCCGCTCTCGCCACCAAAGGATTCAAGACCATGAACGACACCGTCAAGAAGTTCGCCGACGAAGCCAAGACCCGCGCCGAAGCGCTGACCGCCGACTTCCAGGAACGCTCGAAGGAAGCGCTCGCCAAGTCGAGCAAGCTCGCCGAGGAAGCCGTCGAATTCAACAAGGCGAACGTCGAAGCGCTCGTCGAAGCTGGCAAGATCGCTGCCAAGGGCATCGAAACGCTCGGCCAGGAAGGCGTTGCTTTCGCTCGCAAGAGCTTCGAAGACACCTCGGCTGCCGTGAAGGGCTACACCGCCGTCAAGTCGCCGGCTGAATTCCTGAAGCTCTATGCCGAAAACAGCAAGAAGGCGTTCGACGCCGCTGTCGCGCAGACCTCGAAGACCAGCGAGCTCGTCGTCAAGCTGACGAACGAAAGCTTCGCGCCGATCTCGAACCGCGTATCGGTCATCACTTCGAAGATGAAGGCAGCCTAAGGGCCTTCTCTTCCCGTTGGCGCGGGCATCTCTCCCCTCCTCCCCGCCTGCGCCGACAACCTCAAGACCGCTCGCTTCCCACCGGAAGCGGGCGGTTCTTGCTTTTACGGCAATTCGTAAAAAGCGGGCATGACGAACAATCGGTAAAAATGCCGCCGTCCGCCCTCTTGCGATTCCGCCCCGGCTTGCGATATTCCCACATGATGATGCTTCCCGCTTCGATCCCGCACATCGTCCGCGCCATGGCGGGCAAGGATGACGATGCTTCCGGCACCCCCGGCGTCGGCATCGCAACGCGTACGCGCGCGAAGCCCAAGAAGCCCTCGATGTACAAGGTGCTGCTGCTCAACGACGATTATACTCCGATGGAATTCGTCGTGATGGTGCTGCAGCGCTTCTTCAACATGGACATCGAACAGGCGACGCAGGTGATGTTGCACGTCCACCAGCAGGGTGTCGGCGTTTGCGGCGTGTTCAGCTATGAAGTTGCCGAGACCAAGGTCAATCAGGTGATGGAAGCCGCGCGGCAGAACCAGCACCCGCTGCAGTGCACGCTCGAGAAGGCCTGAAATTCTTCGTCATTGCGAGGAGCCGCAGGCGACGCGGCAATATGGAGCTAACGACGTCGGGCTGCGTCGGACGCTGGAGATTGCTTCGCTTCGCTGGCAATGACGGGATAATTAGCCGACCCGAGCCTCCTGCTCGGCCTTGAGCGCGGGCGAAGGCTCCCCTTTCAGATCGCCATAACGCAGCGGCTCGCCGCACCCTGGACAAACGGTCGATGTGCCGACATCGGCGCCGCAAGCGCGGTGGGTGTAGCGCATCGCCGGGCCCTCTTCGCGCTCGCCCTCCGCATAGGCCCAGCGTTCGGCCCAGTTGCGCATCGCGTACAGGACGTCGAACAGATCCTTGCCCTTCGCGGTCAGACGATATTCGTGGCGTAGCGGGCGCTCCTGATAGGCGTGGCGCTCGACCACCCCGTCCTTTTCCATCAGTTTCAGCCGCGCCGAGACGAGCTGCGGACCGAGCCCGGTGTTCGCCGCGATCGCCTCGAACCGCCGCCGCCCGAAAAACAGGTCGCGCAGGATCAGCAGCACCGCGCGGTCGCCGAGCAGTTCGGCCGACCGCCCGACGGGGCAAAAAGTATCCGACAGATCCGCGCGTTTGGGCACTTCAATCAACCCTCTCTCGTCACCCCCGCAAAGGCGGGGGTCCAGCTTGCCTTCGTCCGTACCAACTCTTCAGCTGGATCCCCTCACGGGGATGACGAAAAGAGAAATCACTTGTCACTATGATTATCATAGTTAATATCAGGCGCAAGAGGAGAGTCGTGGATGCCCAATCCCGCAGCCGTCATTATCGGAGCCGGCGACGCCACCGGCGGCGCCATTGCCCGCGCCTTTGCCGCCGAGGGCCTGACCGCCTGCGTCAACCGCCGCGAACGCAATGCCGACGCTCTCGAAGCCTTGGCGCAGTCGATCCGCGAGGGCGGCCTTCAGGCCCGCGCCTTCCCCGGCGATGCGCGAGACGAGAACGCCATGATCGCGCTGTTCGAGCAGGTCGAGGCCGAAGTCGGCCCGGTCGAGGTCGCGGTGTTCAACATCGGCGCCAATGTGAATTTCCCGATCGGCGAGACGACGGTGCGCGTCTATACGAAGGTCTGGGAAATGGCGTGCCTCGGCGGCTTCCTGATGGGCCGCGAGGCTGCGAAGCGCATGCAGCCGCGCGGCCGCGGCACGATTATCTTCACCGGTGCGACCGCGAGCCTGCGCGGCGGATCGGGCTTCTCGGCCTTTTCGGGCGCCAAGGGTGCGCTCCGCATGCTCGCACAGTCGATGGCGCGCGAACTCGGGACGCAGGGCATCCATGTCGCGCACACGATCATAGACGGCGCGATCGATACCGACTTCATCAAGGGCCGCCACCCCGATTTCGACAATGCGAAGGCGCAGGATCTGATCCTCAATCCGGACGCCATCGCCGCCAATTATGTGATGCTCCACAAGCAACCCAGAAGCGCGTGGACGCATGAACTCGACCTTCGTCCCTGGGGAGAGAAATGGTGACCAAAACGCTCGAACTGATCTTCGATTTCGGCAGTCCCAACGCCTATCTGACCCTGAAGGCGCTGCCCGAACTGCTTGATCGCACAGGCGCCGATCTGATCATCACACCCTGCCTGCTCGGTGGCATCTTCAAGGCGACAGGCAACAAGGCGCCGATGATCCAGTATGCCGACGCGCCCGCAAAGCTCGCCTATGAGCATCTCGAAATGCAGCGCTTCATCACAAAGCATGGCCTCACCAAATTCCGCCTCAACCCGCACTTCCCGGTGAACACGCTGACCATCATGCGCGGCGCGATCGTCGCGGAGGATGAAGGCCATCTCGACGACTATATCGACGCGGTGAACCGGGCGATGTGGGAAGAGGGGCTCAAGATGGACGATCCGGAGATAATCGCCGCCTTTCTGTCGGCGAATGGCTTCGACGGCCCCGCGCTGCTCGCCCGCACGCAGGAGCCCGGCATCAAGGCGAAGCTGGTCGCCAACACCGAGGCCGCCGTCGCACGCGGCGCCTTCGGCATCCCGACCTTCTTCGTCGGCGACGAGATATTTTTCGGCAAGGACAGGCTCGGTCAGGTCGAAGCGGCTCTCGCCTGACCAGTAACTCGCGGTCCCTGCCGACGCGGGGACGGTAGTTTTCTACCTGATGCCGACACTCTTTCATCGTCACCCTGAACTTGTTTCAGGGTCCATGGTCTGCCGCTTCCTCCAGCGCAGCGCTGGACGAGAGGTCCGGCCATGGATGCTGAAACAAGTTCAGCATGACGAGATACGTGGAGCAGTTCCCTACCCCAAAGCCGACGATGGCATACCTCAGCTGAAATCGAGCTGGATGATGTCGGTCGGCGTCGCGCGGCAATACATCTCGATCGACTGCGCACCGCTCGGATAGGTCGCTGTCATCGCGGCACGGATGCGCCAGCCGCCATTGCCCTGTTCGAGCGAAACGAGCTTGTCGTACGACAGCTTCGTCCCCCCGGTAGCACCGATCTGGCGCGCGGCGTCGTTCATGCAGTTCTGCACCGACGGACGCGCCGCGCTCGGCAGGCCGCCGAGGTTGGCGCTAAGCGTTGCGGAACCCGTCGATGCGGGCGGCGGCGCGCTTTCCTCGGCCGTGCCGTCGGGCTTCTTTTTCTTACTCGCGAGCAAGGCGAGCAACCCGCCCGCGACAACGATGCCGCCGATGATCAGCCCGGTGCTCGGCCCCTTGTCCTTGTCGGGTTTCGGCCCAGGCAGCGGAGCGAGATTGGCATAGCCATAACCGAATTCGGCGCGGCATCCGTTGGTGACCCAGATATAGCCGGCATCAAAGCCCCATTGCCGCCCGGCGTTGCACTTGCCGCCAAGCTTTCGGAGCAGCTCGACGCGGCCGTTCGTCTGGACGTTGCACTGTTCATAGCGGTTGCCGCGCGACTCGCAGCGCAGCGTTCCGGCATAGTCGCCGCCGGGATAAGTACCGCCGCTCGAATAACCATAGCGGAACTCGGCACGGCATCCGCCGGAGACCCAGATTTCATTGGCATCGAAACCCCAGTCGCGTCCCTTGGAGCAACGCCCGCCGATCACGCGCACCAGCTCGACGCGGTTCGCGGTCTGCACGCGGCAGCGCTGCTGGCGATTGCCATAGGATTCGCAGCGGATCGTACCGCCCCATCCCTGGTCATAACCCGGATAGGTGCTGCCCGGTGGCGGATAGGGATAGCTGGTCTGGGCAAAGGCCGGGACGGCAAACTGGCCCGCAACGAGCGAAGCGGCCGTGATGGCCGTTACGACGGGATTCCGCATAGCTATTTCTCCCCTGTTGAACTCTTTGCCCTACGTTCCTCAATTCCTTCGACTATCGATGCGAAGTGTTTCACATTTTCACACGCGCCGCCACCGCGAAAGCCGAGCACCGCCGCTTGCGCGCTTTCGCGCATGCGCTAAAGCAACGCGATGGATCAGATCGTCATTCGCGGCGGCCAGCGACTCAAGGGCCGTATCCCCATCTCCGGTGCCAAGAATGCGGCGCTCACCCTGTTGCCCTGCGCGCTGCTTACCGACGAGCCGCTGACGCTGCGCAACCTGCCGCGCCTTGCCGACGTCGACGGCTTCGGCCATCTGCTCAACCAGCTGGGTTGCTCGACGACGATCGAGGGCTCGCGTCCCGAGGATTTCGGCCGCGTGATGACTGCGCGCGCGACGACGCTGACCTCGACCGTCGCGCCCTATGACATCGTCCGCAAGATGCGCGCCTCGATCCTCGTCCTCGGCCCGCTGCTCGCACGCGCGGGTGAGGCGACCGTATCGCTTCCCGGCGGCTGTGCGATCGGCAACCGCCCGATCGACCTGCACCTGAAAGCGCTCGAAGCCTTCGGCGCCGAGATCGAACTGGCGTCGGGCTATGTGAAGGCCGTCGCCCCCGGTGGCCGCCTCAAGGGCGGCAAATTCACCTTCCCTGTCGTGTCGGTCGGCGCGACCGAAAATGCGGTGATGGCGGCGGTGCTCGCCAAGGGCACCTGCATCCTCGAAAACGCGGCGCGCGAGCCTGAAATCGTCGACCTGTGCAATTGCCTCGTCGCGATGGGCGCGCATATCGACGGCATCGGCACCGAAACGCTGACCATCGAAGGCGTCGACCGCCTCCACGGCGCCACCTATCGCGTGATGGCCGACCGGATCGAGGCGGGCAGCTACGCCTGCGCTGCGGTGATCACGCAGGGCGATGTCGAACTGGTTGGCGCCAAGGCCGACGAGATGGACGCCACGCTGGTCGCGCTTCGCGAGGCCGGCGCGACCGTCGAGGAAACCAAGAGCGGCATCCGCGTCGCAATGGATGGCCGCGCCGAACCCGTCACCCTGTCGACCGCGCCCTACCCCGGTTTCGCCACCGACATGCAGGCACAGTTCATGGCGATGGCGACGCTCGGCACTGGCGCCAGCCTGTTCACCGAAACCATCTTCGAAAACCGCTACATGCATGTGCCCGAACTGGCGCGCATGGGCTGCGACATTCAGGTCAAGGGCCGCACCGCGATCGTCCGCGGCGTTGAGAGCCTCGTCGGCGCACCGGTCATGGCAACCGATCTTCGCGCGTCGATGAGCCTGATCATCGCGGGTCTCGCCGCCGAAGGACAGACCGAAGTCAACCGCATCTATCACCTCGATCGCGGGTACGAGCGGCTCGAGGAAAAGCTGCAGGCGGTCGGCGCCGATATCGAACGGATCAGCGCGGGGTAAGATGTTCGGCGCGGCCATAGGCGCCGCGCACATCGCCCTTGATCCAGTCGCCGAGCAATTTCAGATAGCCATCGGTGATCCGCGTGACGCTGCGCGACCCGTCGGCGTTCGTCGTGAACTCGAACATGCCGTGATCGGTGTCAGGGAAAAGATACACATCGACCGGCTTACCGGCTTTCGCCAACCCCATCAGCGCGCCGCGCGTCGTTTCGATCGGCGCCTGGCGATCCTCGCCCGCCAGAACCCAGAGTAGCGGTGTATCGAGCTTCTTCAATGCCGCGACCGCGTCATAATCCCAGATCAGTTCCAGATTGTTGACGCGTGCCCGGCCGATGCGGCGCAAATCGTCACTTGGAATGCTCGCAATTTCCGGGCTATATTCTCCCTTGATCTTCGCCGCCCACGGCTTGTCCGCCATCTCGCGCCGCACCGCGTCGAGCGCGTCATAGCCGGTGCGAAAATCGGACAGCAGCAATCCCGCCGTCGCCTGCGACAGGCGGTTGACCAGCGCGACGGCATCGTCGCCCAGCCCCGCCGCGCGAACCTCCAACACCATCTGTTCGCGGTCCTCCTCTATCGGCGAAGCCACAAGGCCGAACCCGATGGCAACGAAATCGGCCTTGGTACGCGTCGCGGCGAGCGGCGCGACCCAGCCGCCCTGACTGCCGCCGAAAAAGCCGCTGCGCCCGTAATGCCCCGCCGCCATGCTGCGCGCGTGATCGAGCGCGTGCGCCGCATCCTCGGCGAGCAGTTCGAAATTCTGGGTATATTCGCCCTCGGACCCGCCGGTGCCTCGCTTGTCGTAAACAAAGACCGAAACCCCCTGCGCCGCCATCGCATAGCCATAGGCGCTGCCGATCGGCGAGGTGCGTTCGGAACCGTGCACCATGACCACGAGTGGCCGCGTCGCGTCGGGCGCGCCCGGCGGCTCGATAAGCACGCCGCTCATCTTCGTGGCGACGCTATCGAAAGTCGTCGGCGTTTCGCGGAAGGCGATGGGTTTCCACGCCTCGCCTTTGACCGTCAGGGTGTCGGAACCGCAGGTGAATGGCGTTGCCGTATCGGACGTTGCTCCGCGGCGGCCGTCCCGAAACAGGTATCGCAGCCCGGGTGCAGGAACCGCGGGGCTTTTTCCGAGGACGACAAAATCGCCGTCGGGAGAAGCGTAAGTGCCGGGCGTGCAAGCCTGCGCGAAGGCCGGAGTCGCGGGGATGGCCGCGAGCAGAAGAGCGCCAAGGAGGATTTTCACGACGCTGTATTACTAATACAATACAGTTTTGGCAACTAGCTTTCGCGATCGACCGGCACCGACACCATATTGCCACCGCTGAGCGACGGCTTTTCGGGGCGTTTCGCGACTGCGATCACCAGTCCGACGAGCGCCACCGCGCCCCCGGCAATCGACAGCGCCGCCCAGCGATAGCCCTCGAACGCGGTCGAAAATCCCATCGCGATGATCGGGATGAGCACGCTCGACCATGCCGCCTGCCCCGGTCCTACTGCCCTGATAACGTTGAAATAGAGCGGGAAGGTCACCGCGCTTGCGATGATGCCGAGATAGAGGACGCCGCCGATATAGGCGGGGGTCGCCTCGATCACCGGCGGTCCGGTCGTGATCCATGCAAAGCTGCCGTCGGCGAGAGCACCAAACAGCATCGCCCACGCGATCATCACGACCATCGATTGCGCGCGGGCGATCCTGGTCCCCTGCATCACATTGGCGGTCGACGCGCTCATCACGCCGGCCAACGTCAATGCGGTTCCCGTGAGGACTTCACCCGCACCCAGCGCCGCAGCGCGATACTCGTGCAGGATCATCATGCCGACGCCAAGGATCGCGATCCCCGCCCCGGCAAGGAAGCGTCCCTCCAATGGCGTTCGCAGAAAGACGCGCCCCATCAGCGTGTTCGGGACGATCAGCAGCGCGAACAGCACTGCGACGAGGCCCGAGGTAATATGCTGCTCGGCGCGGTAGACGAAATTGAAGTTGAAGGTGAACTGCGCAAATCCGAGCAGCGCGGCAAAGGCCATCGCGCGGGGTTCAAGCCACAGTTTCTCGCGCCGGGCGGTGGCGAAAACGAACATCGCGATCGCCGCGACCGCAAAGCGATAGGTCACCGACCAGCTCGGCGGCACGACCCCGAGTTGACCAGTGATGACGATCCACGTCGACCCCCAGATCAGGGTGACGAAGGCAAAGGGAATGAGGACGCGGGGCGACAGCAGGGTCGCCGGTTGATCGCTCATAGCCCGGCGATGGCGGCCGCCAGCGGCGCGACCGCGGCGGCATCCTGATCCCAGCTCGTGACCAGACGCGCGGCCCCTTCTCCCCAGTCATAGAAGTCGAAACCCTGCGCGCGAAGGCCGGCGGCCTCCACCGGGCTGAGACGGACGAACAGCTCGTTGGCCTCGACGGGGTGCATCAGGCGGTCGCCGCAAGCACCCGCCAGGGTTGCCGCCCCGGCATTGGCCGCACGCGCATTGGCGAGCCACAAATCGTCCTTCAACATCGCGCGGACCTGCGCCGCGACGAAGCGCCCCTTGCTGAGCAGGTGACCGCCGCGCTTCTTGAGTTCACGCACCCCCGCGCCGCCGCTGCCGCCGAAAAAGACGAGCGCCTCCGCCATCATCGCGCCGTTTTTGGTAAAACCGAACGACAGCGCATCGACCCCGGCGCGCCAGGTGACATCGGCGGGCGAGCAGCCGAGGAACGCAACCGCGTTGGCAAAGCGCGCGCCGTCCATATGCAGCTTCATGCCGTTCGCGCGCGCAATCTCGCTGATCGCGCCGACCTCGTCGGGGCGCCAGGCGAGGCCATATTCGGTGGCATTGGTAATGCTGATCGCCGCCGGCTGGACCTGATGCACGTCCTTGCGGATGCCCGCGATCCGTGCCTTCAGCGCGTCGGCGTCAATCTTCGCACCGCTGCCCGGCAGCGTCATCAACTTGGCGCCGCCGGAATAAAAGGTCGGCGCACCACATTCGTCGACCTCGATATGCGCTTCTTCATAGCAGAGAATACCCTGCCAGGGCCGGACAAAATGGGCGAGGATGATGCTGTTCGCAGCGGTGCCCGTCGAAATCCAGACGACTTCGCAGTCGGTCTCGAACAGGTCCGAAAAAGCCGCGTCGAGCGACTGGCTGAGCGCATCGCCGTCATAGGCGGTGTCCACATGGTTGGCGGCGACGAGCGCCTCCATCACGGCGGGATGCACGGTCGCGGCATTGTCCGAAAAGAAGCGGAGAGCGGTCATGGAGGCGCCCCTTAGCGCATGATCGGTAATGGCGCTAACGCATTAATTTTTTGGCGGACCGGCAGGGTCGTCGCCTTCTTCTGCCCCCGAGCCATGCACCAGACTGGCCCCGCCAGCGATACCGAGCCCACCGGCCATCCCCATGCCGCCGCCCGTGCCGTCGCCGCCACCGCGACCGCCTCCTCCGCCGCCGCTTTCACCACCGCGTCCCGAACCGCCGCCCTTTCCACCGCTCGACGGGCGCGTCGGCCCCTGCTGCGGAATAACGACGTCGGCGGGCACGGGATCGAGATCGAGCGCCTCGCGGATGAAATCGCGCAGCGCCACGACCAGGGCATGAACGTGTACCGGGCGACCGTCGGTCAGTTCCTGCGCGGCGAGGCTCGCCAGACGGACCTGATCGGCGGTGCCGAGCAGGATGACATCCGAGAGCGCAGCCTCAACAGCGTCGCGAATCCGGCGCGGCCGATCCGATTCGCTGCTACCCTCCCCGGATTCGGGTTCAACCTCCGCCTGTGCGCGGCGCAGATCGCGCAGGTGACGCGGATCGACCATCAGATCGCCGGTGAACGAGCCGCCCAGCGTCTTGTAGGCAGCAATCAGCGTGCGCAGACGTTCGTTGATCTGACGATTGATCCGCTCGCGGCGTTGCTGGATCGTCATCATGACCATCAGCCGGATGCCGACGCCGATCAGCGTCACCAGCGCCAGCCCCATCAGCGTCACGCCGACGCTCTGCCACGAGGAGAAGTCGAGCATCCGCATCCGTCAGCCTCCCGCCCGGCGAACAGGCGGGCATGGCGACAGACTGCCGTCAGTTACGGCGCGGCGCCACCGGAAAATGGCGCCGTAGAACCGCGCGCGGACGATCAGGAGGAAGGCTTGCGATAGATCCATCGCCGCAGCGACCGCGATCGGCGGACCATATAGCGGCCGGGCAGGATCAATCGCGTGTGAACGCCGTGGCTGTCCACCAGTTTGGCGAAGCGCGGGAAATATATCGAGCAGGGCTGCCAGTCATGGAGAGCCGGGTCGACGGGCGCGTTATAGGTCATTGCTTACCACCCTTTTGTGGCAGCATCCCGAAACCGTCCTCCGGTTCTTCTTATAGCGTGGCGCTGCCCGACAACAGCCTAAAAACGCGCGCCGACGCTGCAGGTTGCCGCGTCGTGGCGTATATATTCAACAGCTTGCCGAGGCGCGGCATACCGACCGGCTTTTGAGACGGTCCTAACGATCGCGCTTGGCGAGCAGCTTCAGGCGCAGCGCGTTCAGCTTGATAAAGCCCGCCGCATCCTTCTGGTCATAGGCGCCGGCATCGTCTTCGAACGTCACATGCCGTTCGCTGTAGAGGCTGTTCGGCGACTTGCGGCCGACGACACTGGCGTTGCCCTTGTAAAGCTTCAGGCGAACGGTGCCGCTGACCTTTTCCTGGCTGTGATCGATCGCCGCCTGCAACATCTCGCGTTCGGGCGCGAACCAGAAACCGTTGTAGATGAGCTCGGCATATTTCGGCATCAGCTCGTCTTTCAGATGCGCCGCGCCGCGGTCGAGCGTGATGCTTTCGATGCCCCGATGGGCGCGGGCATAGATTTCGCCGCCGGGCGTCTCGTACATGCCGCGCGACTTCATGCCGACGAAGCGGTTCTCGACCAGGTCGAGGCGGCCGATGCCATGCTTGCGGCCGAGGTCGTTGAGCGCCGCAAGCAAGGTCGCGGGCGACATCGCCTGACCGTTCAGCGCGACGCCGTCGCCGCGCTCGAAATCGATCGTGATATATTCGGGCGCGTCGGGTGCATCTTCGGGATTCACCGTGCGCGAATAGACATAATCGGGGGTCTCTTCCCACGGATCCTCGAGCACCTTGCCCTCCGACGAGGTGTGCAGCAGGTTCGCGTCGGTCGAGAACGGGCTTTCACCACGCTTGTCCTTCGGCACCGGGATCTGGTTCTTCTCAGCGAAATCGATCAGCGCGGTGCGGCTGGTCAGATCCCATTCGCGCCACGGCGCGATCACCTTGATGTCGGGGTTCAGCGCGTAGCAGGACAGCTCGAAACGCACCTGATCGTTGCCCTTGCCGGTCGCCCCATGCGCCACGGCATCAGCGCCGGTTTCCCTGGCGATCTCGACGAGGCGCTTCGAGATCAGCGGACGCGCGATCGACGTGCCGAGCAGATAATCGCCCTCATAGCGCGCGTTGGCGCGCATCATCGGGAAGACGAAGTCGCGAACGAATTCCTCGCGAACGTCATCGATATAGATGTGCTCGGGCTTGATCCCCATCAGCTCCGCCTTGGCGCGCGCGGGCTCGAGTTCCTCGCCCTGACCGAGGTCGGCGGTGAAGGTCACGACCTCGCAGCCATAGGTGACCTGCAGCCACTTCAGGATGACGCTGGTATCGAGACCGCCCGAATAGGCGAGGACGACGCGCTTGAAGGACTCGGACATGATGGCACCTTTGGCGAGGGAAAGACGCGGGCGCGGCTAGCAGTCCGCCGTTCAAGGTGCAACCGGCTTGGCGGCTGCGACAGGACAGGATAGTCATTCGCAAGGGAGACGGACGATGGGCAAGACCGAGATCAAGACCAAAGCCACCGAGGTCGCCGTCGACGATTTCATCGCCGCAGTTCCCGACGCGCGACGCCGTGACGAGGCCGCAACGATCGATGCCATGCACCGCCGCGTCACCGGTCTCGATCCCAAAATGTGGGGCCCGTCGATCATCGGCTATGGCAGCTATGACTATGTCTACGACAGCGGCCATTCGGGTACGATGTGCCGCGCGGGATTCAGCCCGCGCAAGGCCGCGATGACGCTTTATCTGATGGGCCATTACCTCGACCGGCAACCCGAGGCGGATGCCCTGCTGGCGAAGCTCGGCAAATACAAAAACGGCAAGTCCTGCCTGTATATCAACAAGCTGGCGGACGTTGATCTGGACATACTAGAACAGCTCGTCACGCTGAGCTGGGAGGTAATGAACGAACGCTACCCGGCGTAGCGCTCTTCCGCCTCGCCCATATAGTCGCGTGTCAGCGGTAACGCGTGACGGCCGCGTGCGAACTGGATCTGGTAATTGCCCATCCCGCCGCTCTCGAACGCCGCGGTCGCGCCGGCCAGATAGAAGCACCACATGCGAAAAAAGCGCGCGCCGTTCATCGCGACGATCTGGGCCTCATGCGCCAGCGTGTTCGCATACCATTGGCGCAGCGTAAGCGCGTAATGCAGCCGCAGCGTTTCGACGTCGGTGACGATCAACCGGCTCTTCTCGCTCGCCGCGACGGTTTCGCTGAGCGCGGGAATATAGCCGCCGGGGAAGATATATTTGCGCGTGAAGGCGTCGGTCGTGCCCGGCTTGCCGAAGCGTCCGATCGTGTGGATCAGCATCACCCCGTCGGCGGTCATCAGATTGGCGCAGGCGCGA
Source organism: Sphingopyxis sp. (assembly GCF_965279755.1). Classification (GTDB taxonomy): domain Bacteria; phylum Pseudomonadota; class Alphaproteobacteria; order Sphingomonadales; family Sphingomonadaceae; genus Sphingopyxis. The sequence continues at coordinate 277,766 of NZ_OZ257261.1, forward strand.
AAAAAGGTGTCGAAATTGCGCGCTCCGACATGCTCGAACATCCCGACCGATACAATACGGTCGAAACTACCGGGCTCGCGGACGGCCAGATCGCGATAGTCGATCAGTTCGAATCGCACACGGTCGGCGACCCCGGCCTCCTCCGCGCGCTGACGCGCCAGCTCGAGCTGCTCGGTCGACAAGGTGATGCCGAGAATCTCGACCTTTTCCAGCTTTGCAAGTGTGATCGCCATCCCGCCCCAGCCGCAGCCGATGTCGAGGATTCGCTGTCCCGGCGCGAGCGCGAGCTTCGCGGCGATATGCGCCTTCTTCGCCGCCTGCGCCTCGTCGAGGGTCATGTCGGAGCGCCGCCAATAGGCGCAGCTATATTGCATGTCGGCGTCGAGGAAGAGCCGGTAGAGGTCGTTGCCGATGTCATAATGATGCGCGACATTAGCGCGCGACTGGCGCTGGCGGTTGATTGAACCGATCCGGGTTTTCAACCCGTCGATCCGGCGCCCGGTCCACGTCTTGTCCTTGAGCTTCGCGCCGCGGTCCCACGGCGTATTCATCCGGAGCAGGCCGATCAACGCCATGATGTCGCCTTCGACGAGCTGCATCTCGTCATCCATGAAAGCCTCGGCCGCGCCAAGCCGCGGATCGAGAATCACCCGCCGCATCGCGCGGCGGCTGGTAAAACGGACGCCCACCTCGGGGAAGCCCGGCGCGGGCTCGCCGAAATGCTCCGTCCCGCCGTCCGGATCGATGACCGTCAGTCGGCCGTGGAGTATAACGCGGGAGAGGAATTGGCTGAGTATGGACAAAAGTGCGACCTCGCTATCATTGCACCCCTGCTGCCCCCGCTACGCGTTAAATACCCGCATACCATTCATAATCAATGCGATCTTCCCAGAAGCCGCCCTTGCCCGCCCCCACGCCGTCCAGGCTGGCGACCGCTTCGATGCCGGTCAGATATTTCGCATGCTTGTACCCGAGGTGCCGCTCGATCCTGAGGCGCACCGGCGCGCCGTTCGCGATCGGCAGCAACGCGCCGTTCATCGCCCATGCCAAGATCGTCTGCGGGTGCAGCGCGTCGACCATGTCGCAGCTTTCATAATAGAGCGCGTCGGCGATCCGGTCGGCGCAGCGAAAAACGATATAGCGCGCATTGTCCCTGACCGCCGCCGCCGCGAGAATGTCGCGAAGCTGCGGCCCCGTCCATTCGCCGATCGCGCTCCATCCTTCGACGCAGTCGTGACGAGTGATCTGCGTGCGCTGCGGCATCGCACGGATGTCGGCCATCGACAGCGACAGCGGCCGCGCGACCAGCCCCGACACGGCTATGCGCCAGTCGGCGAAGTTCGCCGCGGCGTGCGCCGCATAGGCTGCGCCATCCGGAAGCTTCGTTCCGTTCGAGCGAAACACCGGTGACAGGTCGGCGCGGGTGAATTCGCGCGCCAGCCCATCGCGATCCATCAGCGCACGTTGGCTCGCGCGGTTCATCTCCTCGCCCATCGACAATATCTTGCGCACGGCGGGCGCCTCGCTGATCGCGTCGCAGCCCGACAGGATCGGCAGTGCGCCCGCCGCCGCGACGAGACCGCCGGCGCGGGCGATCAATTGGCGACGCGGAAGCACGATCCCGCTCATGCGTCGCGCTCCCTGTCGGGCGGCAGCGTGAACCAGCCGCTGATCATCGAGCGAACCTCGTTCAGCGGCCCGGCCAAAACCACCATTGCGATATGGACGAGGATGAAGGCGACGAGCAGCCATGCCGCGATGAAATGGATCGAGCGCGCCGACTGCCGCCCGCCGAAGAGGTCGAGCAGCCATGGCCATGCCGCGTCCATACCCGGCGACATGGTAAGGCCGGTGGCGATCATCAGCGGCAGCAGGATGAAGATCACGCCGATGTAGCTCAGTTTCTGCAGGATATTGTATCGCGCCGCCGCCGCGCCTTTCGGCAAACGAAGCCGCGCATGATCCTTGATGTCGTGCCAGATATGCCGCGGTGACCATTCGGCCCGGCGGACGTGGAGGTCCCTTTGGATATGCCCCCCGAAAAGGCTCCATAGCATGTAGAGGCTCAGGCCAACCGACAAGACCCATGCAAAGAACAGGTGCCAGCGCCTTCCCGCCGCGAGATCGTAGCTGGTCGGGATCGTCGCCCAGCCCGGAAAGGCCCAGGTCTGTTCTTCACCCTCGGCATCGGTCCAGCGGCCGAGCACCCCGGTCGTCTCGATTCGCGTCTCGCCGAAGCGGATATAGCCGGTGTCGGCGGTCGAGCCGATCGCGAACCACGCGCGATCGGGGTTCGCGCCATATTGGCCCCAATAAAGCCGCGGATGCGCGTTGAAGATCATCAGCCCGCTCATCAACATGACGAGCAAGGTCACCGCATTGATCCAATGCCAGATGCGCGTAGGCAGCCGGTGGCGATAGACGCGCACCGGAACGGGCGTTTCCGGCACCGGCGGCAGCGGAGCGTCGGGAGAGTCAGCTTTGGCCATATCTCTCCTTCGCTCCTTCAGCAGTTCCGGTTACACTGCCACCTCTGCCTTATATTCCTCGCGGTAGCGATTGCGCAAAGTCACCTTGTCGATCTTTTCGCTACCGAGCTTGGGCAGCGCGTCGTTCGACATCCAGATTCGGCACGGCACCTTGTAGGGCGCGAGCCGCGGACTCAGGAAGGATGTCAGGTCCTCGGCGGTCACGCTGCTGCCCGGTTTCAGCCAGACGACCGCGCCGACGCATTCGCCTAGCCGCTCGTCTGGCAGTCCGAACACCGCGCATTCATTGACCTCGGGATGTTCGTAGATCGCTGCCTCGACTTCCTGACAGCTGATATTCTCGCCGCCGCGAATGATGATGTCTTTCTTGCGATCGACGATGAACAGATATCCGTCCTCGTCGACATAACCGAGGTCGCCCGACCGGAAATAGCCGTTATCGAAGAAGGCAGCCTTGGTCGCCGCCTCATTGTTCCAATAGCCTTCGAAATTGGCGACGGAGCGGATGCACACTTCGCCAACCGCGCCCTGCGCCAGTTCGTTGCCATTGTCGTCGAGGATCGCGAGATCGACGAGCGGCTTCGATGCCGGGCCGGTCGATAGCGGCTTGGCGACATAATTTTCGTTGATGATGCCGCAGCCAACCGCGTTGGTTTCGGTGAGGCCGTAACCGAGCAGCGGCTTCGCCTCGCCCATTTCGGACGCAAGGCGCCGGACATGCTCGGGCGGACGCGGCGCGCCACCCCCGGCGTAGCTCTTGCACGTCGACAGATCGTAATTCTTGCGGTTGGGGCTGACGAGAATTTCGTAGCTCATCAGCGGAACGCCGACGAAATAATTGCACTTCTCGTCCTGGATCAGCCGCATCGCCTCATCGGCATTCCATTTGGGCATCAGCACCAGCTTGCGCCCGAGCGCGAGGCTCTGAAGGAACACCGGAATTTCGGCGGTGACATGGAACAAGGGCGTACAGATCAGCGTCGCGGGCTGGATTTCGGACATCTGCCCGTCTTCGGTCAGCAGATGCACGATGCTCGCGGTCTGCGTCACATAGTTGAAGATCGCCTGCACAACGGCTTCGTGGCGCGAATAAGCGCCCTTCGACTGACCCGTCGAACCCGAGGTGAAGAGAATCGTCGCCAGATCCTGTCCGGTGAGCGTCGGCAGCACGGTGTCCGCGCTGCCGCCGGCAGCGACGGGAGCAATGGCTTCGTCGATCGGCTTGGTGATATCCAGCGTCACGATTTTCGCGCCATGGCTTACGCCCGGCTCGGCCAGCCGCGCCGCGCGCTGCGGATCGGCGATAACCAGCTTTGCCTCGGCATCCTCGATCCCCGCGGCCAGTTCGCCACCCTGCCACCAGCCGTTGAGCAAGGTCGCGCAGCCGCCGGCGAGCAGGATGCCGAGGTAGGAAACGCACCAGGCATTGGCGTTGCGCATCGCAAGCCCGACACGGTCGCCGCGCTGCACGCCATGACCTTCGACCAGTCCTGCGGCGACCTGACGCGCCGCGGCATAGACCTGCCTGAAGCTCAGCCGCTCGTTGCCCTCGACCAGAAAGGTCGCATCGCCATGCTGAGCCGCAAAAAAGGCGACATAATCGGCCAGATTCGTCGGGGCATTCGCGATAAACGGCAATTGACGGCCGAAGCGTTCGACGGAACCGACCTGGATCGGGCCGCCCGGGCCCGTGATCAGATTATACGCGGTTTCCAGGCGCAGATCGAGCGCTGAAGGCATGGGGCATCTCTCCTCTTGGTCTCGCTTGCCATACCCCCTATGGGGGTGGCCTCTCCTGGGGAAGGACAGCGCGACTATATGTTTCTTTTTGCAACCTTAGCCGAAGCGACGCAATATGTTAACTTCCAGGATCTGATGGGAGAGCATAGCGAGATCGCCTTCAGCGTCTTCGGCCTGCCGATCCGCTGGTATGCCCTCGCCTATCTCGCCGGCATTTTCCTCGGTTACTGGTATCTGCTGAAGCTGATCGCCCAGCCGGGCGCCCCGATGGCGCGCCGCCACGCCGACGATATGATCTTCTATGCCATGCTCGGCATCATCCTCGGCGGCCGGCTCGGCTATGTCCTGTTCTACAATCTCGAGGCCTATATCAAAAAGCCGCTCGACATCTTCCGCCTGTGGGACGGCGGCATGTCGCTGCACGGCGGCGTGATCGGCGTTCTGATCGCGATCTGGTATGTGACTCGCAAGGAAAAGCTCAGCTTCTTCCGCTTCTGCGACTATATCGCCTGCGTCGTCCCGATCGGCCTCGGCCTTGGCCGCCTCGCCAATTTCGTCAACGGCGAACTCTGGGGCAAGGTCGCCTATGTTCCCTGGGCGATCATTTTCCCGCGCGGCGGCCTTGAACCGCGCCACCCGAGCCAGCTCTATGAAGCGGGACTCGAGGGGATCGTGATGATGGCGGTCCTCGCCTTCTTCTTCTGGCGCACCGACGCGCGCTACAAGCCGGGCTTCCTCTTCGGCCTCGCCGCAATCGTCTACGGCCTCAGCCGCTTCGCGGTCGAATTCGTCCGCGAACCCGACGTGCAGCGCCAGTGGGTCGTCGACATGACCGGCCTGTCGATGGGCCAGTGGCTGACCGTACCGATGATACTGATCGGCGTATGGCTTGTTGCGACCGCCAAAGGCCGCCGTCAGCGCGTCGAGCCGATCGCGGGGACGGACAGCGTTGCGTGACGGCCTGCCGACGCCCGAACAGCTGATCAGGGATATCGCCGCCGCCCGGCCGATGACGATCGCCGACTATATGGCGGCGGCGAATGCCCATTATTACGCAACGCGCGATCCACTCGGCGCCGCGGGCGATTTCACGACCGCGCCCGAAATCAGTCAGATGTTCGGCGAGCTTGTCGGCATATGGATGGCCGACCTGTGGTCGCGCGCGGGCAGCCCCGCGTTTCACTATGTCGAGTTGGGTCCTGGTCGCGGCACCCTCGCCGTCGATGCGCTGCGCGCCGCCACGCGCTTCGGTTGCGTGCCGTTGGGCATCCATCTGGTCGAGACCAGCCCTACCTTGCGCGCGGCGCAATTGGCGCGGCTGCCGGAGGCGCAGCATCATGACGAGGTCGATGCCCTGCCCGGCGATGCGCCCCTGATCATCGTCGCCAACGAGTTTTTCGACGCGTTGCCGATCCACCAATATGTCCGCACCGCCGAAGGCTGGCGCGAGCGGATGGTCGTGCGTCGCGGAGACGCACTTGCACCCGAGGCCGGCTCCGTCCCCGCCGACGACGCCATCCCCCCTGTCCTGCGCAGCAAGCCCGAGGGCACGATCGTCGAGACCACGTCCGTCTCCGCCGCGATCATGCAGCGCTGCGCCTTTCGTCTCGCGCGGCAGGGCGGCGCGATGCTGGCGATCGACTATGGCTATAGCGGACCGGCGGCGGGCGACACGTTGCAGGCGCTGAAGGAACACCGCTTCGCCGACCCCTTTGCCGACCCCGGCGAGGCCGATCTGACCGCGCATGTCGATTTCACGACGCTCGCCGACGCGGCGCGGCCGGCGAGCGTTGCGATCAGCGACCCTATGCCGCAGGGCGACTGGTTGAAGCGCCTCGGCATCGATGCACGGCTTCGTTCGCTTTCGGCCGCAGCCCCGGCACGCGCCGACGATCTCAAGGGCCAGCGCGATCGCCTGGTCGAGGCCGATGGCATGGGCGAATTGTTCAAGGCGATCGCCTTCACCGCGCCCGGCTGGCCGGAACCCGCAGGATTTTCAGGAGACCTCGAATGACCGCCATCCAGCTGGCCAGACCCGAAGACGCGGAATCGATCGCGGCCTTCGCAAATGGATCTTTCACCCACACCTTCGGCCACATCTATGACCCGGCGGACCTCTCGGCATTTCTGGCGGAGTGGAACCCTCCCGAACGCGTCCGGGCGCAGATCACCGATGCGGGCCACGACATCGCCCTCGTCCGCGACCCGGCGGGCGCAATCCTCGGCTATATCAAGATGGGTCCGGTCGACTTCGATCTGCCGGCCGATCAGCCGCAGGGCGATGCGGTCGAACTGCACCAGCTCTATGTCGCCGAAGTCGCCAAGGGCACCGGCGTCGCGGCGGCGCTTATGGATTGGGGCATCGCCTGGGCACGCGAGCGTGCATCGATCCTCTATCTTTCGGTCTTTACAGAGAACCACCGCGCACAGGCCTTTTACCGCCGCTATGGATTTTACGATGTCGGCCGCAACGCCTTCCGCGTCGGCAATCATATCGATGAAGACCGCTTCTTCCGGCTCGACCTGTGACGGTGCCATTCGTCACCGCGCCGACTCTCAACGGTATCGCGCACGGCTTTTTCGGCCGCAAAGGCGGTGTATCGAGCGGCGATCTCGCGTCGCTCAACTGCGGCCTCGGCTCGAACGACGACCCCGCGCTGATTGCCGAGAATCGCCGCCGTGTCGCCGAAACCCTGCTGCCGAGGGCAGCACTTGCGGGCCTCTATCAGGTGCATGGCGATCGCTGCGTCATCGTCGATGAAACCACCGACCTCGCCGCACGCCCCGAAGCCGACGCCCTTGCGACGCGGACACCCGGCCTTTTGCTCGGCATTCTCACCGCCGATTGCGTCCCCGTGCTCTTCGCCGACGCCAAGGCCGGCGTGATCGGCGCCGCGCACGCTGGCTGGAAAGGCGCGATCGCCGGCATCACCGACGCCACGCTCGCGGCGATGGAAAGCCTTGGCGCTGACCGCTCCAACGTCACCGTCGCAATCGGCCCGTGCATCGGCCGCGCTTCCTACGAAGTCGATGATGGCTTCGTGCAGCGCTTCGCAACCGACGATCCCGCCAACGAGCGCTTCTTCGCCGCCGGCAAGCCCGGTCATGCGATGTTCGATATCGCCGCCTATGTCGCCGCACGTCTCGCCGCGGCGGGCGTGAGCCGAATTGCCATCGGCGGACAGGATACCTATGCCGAAGAGGCGGACTATTTCAGCTATCGCCGCGCCTGCCATCGAGGCGAAAACAGCTACGGACGGCAGATATCGGCGATCGGGCTCGCGTGAGCCGAGCGAGGGAGCGGGCATGAAGGCATTGGCGATACCGCGAAAGCGGCTCGTTTCGATCATCGGCGGGTCGGCGGGCAACCTCGTCGAATGGTACGACTGGTTCGCTTACGCCGCGTTCGCCATCTACTTCGCGCCCGTCTTCTTTCCGAAAGCCGACCCCACCGCGCAGCTTCTGAGCACCGCCGCGATCTTCGCGGTCGGCTTTGTCATGCGTCCGATCGGCGCATGGGTGATGGGACGCTTTGCCGACACGCGCGGGCGCAAGGCCGGGCTGTCGCTGTCGGTCGCGCTGATGTTCAGCGGCTCGATGCTGATTGCGGTCGCGCCGACCTATGCCGTCGCGGGCCTGCTCGGTCCGGTGACCCTGCTCGTCGCGCGCATGTTGCAGGGGCTTTCGCTCGGCGGCGAATATGGCGCCAGCGCGACCTATCTGTCCGAGATGGCGCCGAAGGACCATCGCGGTTTCTGGGCAAGCTTCCAATATATGACGCTGATCGGCGGCCAGCTCTGCGCGATCTTCGTCGCGGTGATCCTGCAGGCCTTTCTGACCGAGGCCGAGCTTACCGCTTGGGGCTGGCGTATTCCGTTCGTGATCGGCGCCTTCCTCGCCCTCGCCGTCTATCTTCTCCGCCGCAATCTTGCTGAAACCCCGTCATTCGAAAATCAGGCGGTCGATCGGCCGGTTTCGACCGCACGGCTGCTGTGGAAGGAGCATCGGCGCGAGAGCATTCTTGTCGGGATGTTGTCGGCAGGGGGCGGGCTCGCCGCCTACACCTACACCAGCTATATGCAGAAATATCTGTTCAACACGGTGGGCTTCGACAAGGCCACCGCGACCTATATCATCGCGGTCGCGCTGATCTGGTTTACGCTCATGCAGCCGCTCTTCGGCGCGCTCGCCGACCGCTTCGGGCGCAAGCCGATGCTGCTGCTGTTCGGGATCGGTGGTGCGATTGTAGCCGCGCCGACCTTCCTGACGCTCGAAACCGTCACCTCGCCCATCACCGCGACGCTGCTGATCCTGATTCCGCTGACCTTCCAGGCTGGCTACACCGCGAACAATGCACTGGTGAAGGCCGAACTCTTCCCGGCGCACATCCGCGGACTCGGCGTCGCGCTGCCCTATGCGATCGGCAATGCCATCTTCGGCGGCACGGTCGAAATGATCGCGCTCGCGCTGAAAGGCGCCGGGGTCGAGTGGGTCTTCTATTTCTACGTTGCCGCGGTGATCGCTATGGCGGGGGTTGCGACGCTGTTGCTTCCCGAAACGAAAGAGCGCAGCCTGATCGTGGAAGACTAAGCGCGCAATATAGTTTCAAATGAAACCGGCGCTGCTATAGGCGGGGGCAACTTCAAAGGAGCATCCCATGGCCATGCGCGGCAAACCCAAGATGAACAGCAAGAAAATCGGCGACAAGGAGCTGAGCCCCGCAACGCTGATGATGGGGCTGGGGTACGACCCGACGCTGTCCGAAGGCTCACTGAAGCCGCCGATCTTCCTGACCTCGACCTTCGCGTTCGAAAGCGCCGCCGCTGGCAAGCGTTTCTTCGAGCATATCACCGGCAAGCGCGAAGGCCCCGCCGACGGCCTCGTCTATTCGCGCTTCAACGGCCCGAACCAGGAAATCCTTGAGGACCGCCTCGCGGTCTGGGACGGCGCCGACGACAGCCTCGTCTTTTCGAGCGGGATGTCGGCGATCGCCACCCTGCTCCTCGCGCTCGTCGGCCAGAATGACGTGATCGTCCACTCCGGCCCGCTTTACGCCGCGACCGAGACGTTGATCGCCCGCATCCTGTCGCGCTTCGGCGTCAGCTTTCTCGATTTCCCCGCCGGCGCCACGCGCGAGGAACTCGACACCATTCTGGACCGCGCCAAGACGCTCGCCGCCGAGAAGGGCGGCAAGGTGTCGCTCGTCTATCTCGAAAGCCCCGCAAACCCGACCAACGCGCTCGTCGACGTCGAAGCGGTTCGCGCTGCCCGCGACGCCGCTTTCCCCGGCGAGCAGAAGCCCGCGATCGCGATCGACAACACCTTCCTCGGCCCGCTGTGGCAGCAGCCGCTGAACCAGGGCGCCGAACTCGTCGTCTACAGCCTCACCAAATATGCCGGCGGCCACTCGGACCTCGTCGCAGGCGGCGTGTCGGGCCACCAGCATCTGATCAACGCGATCCGCCCGATGCGCAACACGATCGGCACGATCTGCGATCCAAACACGGCGTGGATGCTGCTCCGCAGCCTCGAAACGCTCGAGCTTCGCATGAGCCGCGCGGGCGAGAATGCGCTAAAGGTCTGCACCTTCCTTCGCGATCATCCGAAGGTCGAAGGATTGGGCTACCTCGGCTTCATCAGCGATCCGCGGCAGAAGGATATCTTCGACCGTCACTGCTCGGGCGCGGGATCGACCTTCTCGTTGTTCATCAAGGGCGGCGAAGCGGAAAGTTTCCGCTTCCTCGACGCGCTGAAGATCGCGAAACTGGCGGTCAGCCTTGGCGGCACCGAGACCCTCGCAAGCCATCCCGCGGCGATGACGCATCTTTCGGTTCCAGAGGAGCGCAAGAAGGCGCTCGGCATCACCGATAATCTGGTGCGCGTGTCGATCGGGATCGAGGATGCCGACGATCTTATCGCCGACTTCGCGCAGGCGCTCGACGCGGTTTGAACCGTAACTAACAACCCGCCGTGTGTCCCCGCGAAGGCGGGGACCCATCTTCGGCCGGTTCAAAATAGCGCCCGCTGGAGTTGGGCCCCCGCCTTCGCGGGGGAACATCAATATGGTTTAGCGCTTCCCCCGCCAGTCGACGACCTGCCATCCCATCGTCGGCGCCAGCAACTTCAGCTTTCGCGATGGGGTGGTCGCGACCGCCTCGTCGGCAAAATGCAGCATCGGGTGGTCCGAGACATGGTCTGAATAGGCGCGGACATGTGCCTGATCGCGCGTGATTTCATTGGCAGCGAGCCAGTCCGAAATGCGCGCGAACTTTGCCTCACCATAGCAATTGTCACCAGCGAGACGCGCGTGGACATGATCGGCACCATCAGGCTCGTCGAGTCGCGTTGCAAGAACGTCGTCTATTCCCAGCCGCCGCGCGATCGCATCGACATAAAGATGAAAGGATGCCGTGGCGAGAAGCAGGCGGTATCCTGCGGCGCGGTCGGCCGCGATCTGCTCGAGCGCCGCAGCGTGCAAACCACGTGCTATGACCTTGTCGGCATAGCTTTCGGCGAGCGGCGCAATCTCGCTGCGGCGAAAGCGTTTGCCGACGAGAAGGCGCAGATTGATCGCCTTCAGCCGCGACCGGTCGATCAGGCGCAGCGCATAGCCCGCCCCCGCCAGCCCGACGAGCGGCAGCAGAAGCAGCCGCCATTGCTGCCGGCGCCTTGCAACATGCATCAGGAAACCGCTGTAAGTTCCTGATCGCGTTATCGTCCTGTCCATGTCGTACATTGCCACGCGATGGGCATAGTCGGTGACGGTCGGGACGGTTTGCGGTTCCATGGCGCCGTTCATAAGGCCGCGCGTCGCGCGGGCCAAGGGGTGGGAATTACTTGCCGTCGCATGGCAAATAATACAATGTCCCCCGCGAGATGGTGGCCAGGGCGGATTTCGATACTAGCGACGGCGCCAACGGCGTGGCGGTTCGCTTCACCGGCCGCCTGACGCTGGCGCGGCTTGGCGATGTTCCCGCGCGGCTCGAGGAACTGGGCCCGATCGAATCCATCGACCTGTCCGAAGTCGAGCGCATCGATACGGTCGGCGCATGGATCGTGACCCGCACCGTCAACGAACATCAGGCGAAGGTTACTGGCGCCAGCCCTGAAGCACAGCGGCTGTTGGACGCGCTGAAGGACGACAAGAGCGAATATCGTGTTCATCGCGACCGCCGTTCTGCAATCGAGCGGATGCTTGAGCAAGTCGGCACCGCCAGCCTCGCCGTCTGGCGCGAACTGATCGGTATCATCGACTTTTTCGGGGCGATGATCATCGCGCTCGGTGTCCAGATTCGTGCGCGGCGCCGCCTCCGCTGGAATGCCGTCGTCACGCGCTTTCAGGCGGTCGGCGTCGATGCCCTGCCAATCATCGGCTTGATGAGTTTCCTGATCGGTATCGTCATCGCGCAGCAGGGCGCTGTGCAGCTCGAACAGTTCGGGCTGGAGGTGTTCACGATCAACCTGGTCGGCCGCGCCTCGATCCGCGAACTCGGCCTGCTGATGACCGCGATCATGGTTGCGGGGCGATCCGGTTCGGCCTTCGCTGCCCAGATCGGCACGATGAAGCTGACCGAAGAGGTCGATGCGATGCGGACGATCGGGGTCTCCCCGATGGAGGCGATCGTGCTGCCCCGCGTCGCCGCGTCGACCATCACCATGCCGCTGCTTGGGTTTTATGCCAGCATTTGCGCCATTCTCGGTGGCGGCGTCTTTTGCTGGATCGGCCTCGAGATCCCGCCTCTGACCTATATTCAGCGCCTGCGCGAAATCATTCCGATGACCGATTTCTACATCATGCTGATCAAGGCGCCGGTGTTTGGCGTCTTGATCGGCGTGACCGGCTGCTACGAAGGCATGCAGGTGCGCCAGAATGCCGAGGAAGTCGGCAAGCGCACCACCTCCGCCGTCGTCGCCGCCATCTTTCTGGTCATCGTGCTCGACGCCTTTTTCGCAGTCTTCTTTTCCTCGCTGGGATGGAACTGATGGCCGACGACATCGAGCAGCAGGAAATCAAGGACGAGCTTGCCGCCGCCGATGCCGTGCGGCCCGAGAAGTTCGAATATGCGATCCGCATTCGCGGGCTTCGCAACCAGTTCGGCGATGCGATCATCCACGACAATCTCGATCTCGATGTGCGGTCGGGGGAGATATTAGGCGTCGTCGGCGGATCGGGCACCGGCAAGTCGGTACTGATGCGCTCGATTGTCGGACTGCAGACGCCGACGGCGGGCGAGATCGAGGTCTATGGCAAGACGCTCGACACCATCACCGACGCCGAGGAGTCGCGCGATCTGCGTCGCCGCTGGGGCGTGATGTTCCAAGGGGGAGCGCTGTTCTCGACGCTCAGCGTCGCCGAGAATATCCAGGTGCCGCTGCGCGAATATTATCCGCGGCTCGATCAGCGCCTGCTCGACGAGATTGCAGCGTACAAGGTGCAGATGGTCGGCCTGCCGCCTGATGCGGGCCCCAAATATCCCGCCGAACTATCGGGCGGCATGGTCAAGCGCGCTGGTCTGGCCCGCTCGCTTGCGCTCGACCCCGCGCTGCTATTCCTCGACGAGCCGACAGCGGGCCTTGACCCGATTGGCGCGGCCAAATTCGACGAACTGATCCGCGAGCTGGCCGACACCATGGGGCTGACGGTCTTCCTGATCACCCACGATCTCGACTCGCTCTATGCAACCTGTGACCGGGTCGCGGTATTGGCAGAGAAGCATGTGATCGCGGTGGGCACGATTCCGGAACTGCTTGCCACCGAGCATCCATGGATACAGGATTATTTCAACGGGCCGCGTGGCCGCGCGGCCGCTGGCTGCAACATCGCCACCGAGCGGCAGGATAGGAAAAGCTGATGGAAACACGCTCGAACAATGTGCTCGTCGGCGCGTTCGTCCTGTTCTTCGTGGCCGCGCTGGCCGTGTTCGTCGTGTGGCTTGCCAACGACAGCGGCGGCACCAAGCGCGAATATGACATCTTCTTCAAACAGTCGGTCGACGGCCTGAACAAAGGCGCGCAGGTACAATTCTCGGGCGTTCCTGCCGGTCAGGTGCGCGAGATTGCGCTGTGGCCCGACGATCCGCAGTTCGTCCGCGTCCGCATCGAGGTGAATGAGGGCGTCCCGATCCTGCAGGGCACGACCGCCGCGCTCGAAGGCGTGGGCTTCACCGGCGTTTCGCAGATTTCGCTCGATGGCGCCGTCAAGGGGGCACCGGCGATCGCCGACAAGGGACCGGCGGGCAAGCCGGTTATCCCGACGCGCGTGGGCGGGCTGGGCGAACTGCTCAACACTGCGCCACAGCTGCTCCAGCGCCTTTCGACCTTGTCCGAACGGCTCGCCGAACTCGCCGACGACAAGAATCAGGAAAGCTTTGCGAACATCCTCAAGAATGTCGAAATGACGACCGCAACGCTCGCGCGCAACGGCCCCGCAATCGAGAAGGCGCTCGCCGACACACGGATTGCGATCCAGCAGACGGGCAATGCAGCCGAGCAGATCGGCAACCTCGCGGCCTCGGCACAGGGCACGATCGACCGCAACGTCGATCCCGCGATGGCGAATTTGCGCGATACGCTGAAGTCCGCGAATGAATCGATGAAGACTCTCGAGTCCGCGATCGCCGACGCGCGACCGGGCCTCAAGACTTTCAGCGACACCACCGTTCCCGAAGCCAATGCGCTGATCCGCGACCTTCGCCGCACCTCGGCCTCGCTGTCGAGCCTGACCGACAAGCTGGACCAGCAAGGCGCCGGCGCGGTGCTCGGCGGCAGCAAGCTTCCCGATTACAAGAAATGAGGATGCAGACCATGTCCATCTCGCTGCGAACCCTCCGCACTCCCCTGCTCGTCGCTGCGGCCGCGGTGACGCTGTCGGGCTGCATCGGGCTCGGCGGAAAGCCGCCGCCCTTTCTGCTGACGCTCGACGCCGACACCGCGCCGTCCGCCGGTGCAGCACGCACCGCCGCCGAAGCCGCGACGCTGACGATCCTGATCCCGACCGCGCCCCAGAAGCTCCGCACCCCGCGCATCCCGGTGCAGCAGGACGATTCGAGCGTGACCTATGTGAAGGACGCGCAGTGGGTGGAAGCCCCCAATCGCCTGTTCCAGCGGCTGGTCTCGGAAACCGTGGCGGCGCGGACATCGCGCGTCGTTCTCGACGAAGGGCAATATCTGACCGCGCCGGGCGAGCAACTGGCCGGACAGCTCATGGATTTCGGCGTCGATGCCCGCACGAACGAGGCGGTCGTCGTCTATCAGGCGATGCTCGTCTCGGCGGGCGGCAAGAGCGTCACGCAGCGCCGTTTCGAGGTGCGCGAACCGATCGGCGGCAAAGTCGAAGCGAAGCCGGTCGGCGAAGCGCTGACGCGCGCCGCGAACAAGGTCGCGGTCGACGTGGCTGGATGGCTGGGCGGCTGAAGAAAGCGCGGCAATGGGCGTCGTCACCGTCCTGATGCTTCTGACCCAGCCGGCGGTCGCACCGGCCGATTTCGCCGCAGGTCGCACCGCGACGATCTTCGCGACGATCGACCGGTCGGAATGGTGCCCCGCAGGCAATGTGCGCCTCGATCTCGTCACGGGCCGGTTCGCCCTGACATCGGGTGCGTCGCGGGATGTCTGTCAAACGAAGGATCTGCAGCGCCCCGTCAGGGACGGGCAGCTCGACGAGGCTCAACTTGGCGCGCTTCGAACAGCCTATTCCCACGCGCGGGAGCTGGGCCTGACCCTTTGCGCCGACGGCAAACGCCCCGACCGCATCGTGTTCAGCAATGGCGGACCGTCGATCCTGGTGCTGACCAACGGGGCACAGACCACTGCGGCGCCCGACGACCTCGCCTGCTGGACCGACGCGGCGATCGGCCTCGACCGGACGCTTCAACAGACATTCGGCACGGCGCCGCGGCGCGTGGCCCCGAAAACACCCTAACCCAACAGACTCTTCGATGCCTGTTCGGTCACATCGCGCGACAGTCCCGGCTGCGCGAGGATGCGCTGCAGTTCGGCCTTCATCATCGCCGCGCGCGCCTCGTCGAAGCGCTTCCAGCGGCCGAGCGGCGGAATCATCCGGGCCGAGGTCTGCGGGTTCTTCGGATCGAGCGCGATGACAAGGTCAGCGATCAGCCGATACCCCGCACCATCGGCCTGATGGAACGCGGCCTGATTGCCCGTCAGCGCGCCATAGAGCGAGCGAACGCGGTTCGGGTTCGACAGGGTGAAGTCGGGATGCTCCGCCAGCCCGCGCACCGCATCGACCGTATCGGCGCGCATCGACCACGCCTGCACCTGGAACCATTTGTCGAGCACGAGCGGATTGTCACGATAGCGCTGGTAGAAGATATCGAGCGCATGCGCGCGCTCGTCGCTGTCGCCGTGTGCCAGCGTCGCGAGCGCCGCCTGCCGTTCGGTCATCCCGTCGGCGTCGGAGAAGATGCCGAACGCCAGCGCGGGCACGTCGGCCAGCCCCGTCGCCGCGAGATAGGCGAGCGCGACGCCGCGCAGACGGCGGCCGCCCTTCGCCTTGCGCGACAGGATCGCCGCGGGCGGCGCGCCTTCGCCCAGAATCGCGCGCCATTCGCTTTCCAGCGCCACCCCGATCGCCGCCTGCAGCGCCAGCCGCTCGCGGCGGATCGCGTCGGGATCGACGGTGACCATCTGATCGCCGATGAAGGCCTCGCTCGGCAGTAGCACCGCCTCGGCAACGAAGGCGGGATCGGCGGCGCGGTCGTTCAGCGTCGTCGCGACCGCCTCGATCACCGCACGATGGTCGGCCGTTTCGCCCGACACCGCCGCGACCAGCGTGTCGAGCATCAACTGCTGCAACGCTTCATAGCGTGCGAACGGATCGTCATCATGCGCGGCGAGCCAGGCTAGCTCGCCCTCCTCGCGCGCGAAATCGACGATCACCGGGGCCGAAAAGCCGCGGTTGATCGAAAGCATCGGCCGGCTGCGATACTGGCCAAGCGATACCGACATTTCCGCACGGTCGAGCGGGACGAGCCGCTCCTCCTCCACGCCATGGCCGCCGTCGAGGTCGAACGCCTTGATGCGGAGCGGGATCAGCGTCGGCGCCTTTTCGGGCTGGCCGGGGGTCGCGGGGACCGACTGCACCAGATGCAGAATCCGTTCGCCGCTTGCAGGATCGGTGTCGATCCGCGCAGCGACGCGCGGGGTACCAGCCTGGCTGTACCAGAGGCGGAACTGCTGGAGGTCGACGCCCGCGCCTTCCTCGATCGCGCGGACGAAATCCTCGCACGTCGCCGCCTCGCCATCGTGGCGATCGAAATAAAGATCGGTGCCCTGCCGGAACCGCTCGGGACCGACCATCGTGTGCATCATGCGGATGATCTCGGCGCCCTTGTTATAGACGGTCGCGGTATAGAAGTTCGAGATTTCCTGATAGCTGTCGGGACGGATCGGGTGCGCAAGCGGCCCGGCATCCTCGGGGAATTGTGCAGCACGGAGCAGGCGGACATCCTCGATCCGTTTGACCGGTGGCGAGCCCATGTCGGCCGAGAAATTCTGGTCGCGAAAGACGGTGAAGCCCTCTTTCAGACTGAGCTGGAACCAGTCGCGGCAGGTAACGCGGTTGCCCGACCAGTTATGAAAATATTCATGCGCGACGACGCCCTCCACGCCGTCATAATCGAGGTCGGTCGCGGTATCGGGATCGGCGAGAATGTAGCGGGTGTTGAAGATGTTCAGCCCCTTGTTCTCCATCGCCCCCATGTTGAAGTCGCTGACCGCGACGATGTTGAACAGGTCGAGATCATATTCGCGGCCATAGACGCGCTCGTCCCACGCCATGCTGTCCTTCAGCGCCTTCATCGCGTGGCCGGTGCGGTCGACATCGCCGTCGCGGACCCAGATGCCCAGTTCGACCTTGCGCCCCGACATCGTGACGAATTCGTCGCGATTGACGACAAGATCGCCGGCGACGAGCGCGAAGAGGTAGGAGGGCTTTGGCCACGGATCTTCCCACAGCGCCCAGTGATCGCTCCCCTCCTCGCCCGAGGCGATGCAATTGCCGTTCGACAGCAGGATCGGGAAACGCGCCTTGTCGCCCGTCATCCGTACCTTGTACCGGCTGAGGACATCGGGCCGGTCGGGGTGGAAGGTGATACGACGAAATCCCTCGGCCTCGCACTGGGTGCACAGCATCCCGTTCGACGCATAGAGCCCCATCAGCTGGGTATTGGCCGCCGGATCGATCGCGGTGTCGATCTCGACCGTCGCCGCGGCGCGGTCACCCAGATCGACGATCAGGTCGGGACCGTCCATCCGCCAGTCGTTCCAGCCCTCGCCATCGACGCGCACGCCCAGCGGCGTCAGCCCGTCGCCGCGCAGCGTCAGCGGCGCCGGCGTATCGCCATGGCGGACCACCGACAACGCCGACGACACGCGCGTCTCGTCGATGCCGAGCGCGAAATCGAGCGCGATATCGGGCACCTGCCACTCGGGCGGGCGATAGTCGCCGCGGTGGATGGTGACGGGAACGGGCGGCGTGGAAGAAGCGTCGGTCATGCACTGGGGTCTAGGCGCGGCGCCGCAGGCGCGCAATAAGGCGCGCGATGGCGAAGATGCTGATTTTCGGAATGGGCTATGCGGCGGGACATCTCGCGTCGCGGCTGGGCGCGCGCGGCTGGGAGGTCACGGGCACGACGCAGGACGGGCGCGGCGACAGCCTGTCGTTCGCGGACGAAGCCGCCGTGCTCGGCGCGCTGCGCACCGCAACGCATGTCCTGTCATCGGTGCCGCCGGTGGACGGCGTCGACCCCGTCCTCGGCCGCTATGGCGACGCCGTCGCGCTCGCGCCCGCCCGGTGGGTCGGCTATCTGTCGTCAACGGGCGTCTATGGCGACAGCGGCGGCGCGTGGGTCGACGAGAGCGCGCCCGTCAAAGGGCGCCGTCCCGACCGCAACGCCGCCGACGCAGCGTGGCAGGCGCTTAGGGGCGACGTGCGCGTCTTTCGCCTGCCCGGCATCTACGGCCCCGGCCGCTCGATCCTCGATCGCATCCGGGAAGGCCGCGCACACCGGATCGACCTGCCCGGACAGGTGTTCAGCCGCGTCCATGTCGACGATATCGCGGGCGGCGTCATCGCCTCTTTCCGCAGCCCTGCCGGGGTCTACAATCTCGCGGACGACGAGCCCTGTCATCAGAACCGGCTCGTCGAATGGGGATGCTCGATGCTGGACCTCCCCCTGCCCCCGCTTCAGACGCTCGACGAGGCCGGGCTTTCGCCTGCCGCGCGCGCCTTTTATGCCGAGAACCGCCGCGTCGTGAACGGCAAGGCGAAGCGGCTGCTGCAATGGACCCCGCGCTACCCGACGTTTCGCGAAGGCCTCGCCAGCCTGTAGCTAGATCAGGATATCGACGGTGTGGATCAGCACGCCCACCAGCCCGCCGACCAGCGTGCCGTTGATGCGGATATATTGCAGGTCGTCACCCACCGCACTTTCCAGCCGGTCGGTGATCGTCTTGGCATCCCAGCCGCGGATCGTGTCCGACACCAGTTTCAGCGCGGTCTCGCCATAGCTGTCGACCATGCCGACCACGGCGCGGCGCGCGTAGCGGTTGAGCGTCCGCTTGATACCCTCATCCTCGCCCAGCATGGCGCCGAACTGGGTGACCAGCTCGCCAAGCTGGCCCGCCAGCATCGTTTCGGGATCGCGTGCAGCCTTGAGAAGCGCGCTGCGGCCCTGTTCCCACAGGCCGTCGAGCCAGCGCTTGACCGCCTTGTTCTCGAGCAGCTCGTCGCGGACCTTCGCGACCTTGGCCTTGACCTCCGGGTCGTGCTGCAGGTCGAGCGCCATCTTGGCGAGCCCTTCCTCGACACGCAGGCGGAGCGGGTGCGTCTCGTCGACCGCCATTTCGCTCAGCAGCTTGCTCAGCCCCGCGACGATTCGGTTCGAAATACTCTCGTCCAGCCCGGTAAAGCGCACGATCGCGTTGCTGTTATCGTGGACCATCTGGTGGATCAGATGCTCGTTGAGTTCGAGCGTCTTCGATCCCCATTTCACCATCGCGTCGAGCAGCGGCTGGTGCCGCCCCTCGGACAGCGCGGCCTGCAAGGCCTGCCCCAGCAGCGGCGCGACATCGAGTTCGCGCAGGCGGTCGGCGATCGCCGATTTGACCATGCCGCCGAGCCGCTGCTGGTCGAGGGCGCCAAGCGCGTCGGCGATGATACGCGAGGCACCGAGCTTGAGCCGCCCTCCACCCTCGGCCGGCTGTGCCAGGAATTTGCCGACCGCGCCCGCAACGTCGAGCGTCTGCATCTTGCGCGCGATCAGGCGCGGCAGCAGGAAGTTGGTGAGCAGGAAGCGTGCGAGCGTATCGCCGATGCGGTTCTTGTTGCGCGGTACGATCGCGGTATGCGGGATCGGCAGCCCCATCGGATGGCGGAACAGCGCAGTGACCGCAAACCAGTCGGCGAGCCCGCCGACCATCGCGGCCTCGGCAAAGGCGCGGACGAAGCCAACCGCAGGGTGGACGTCCTGATAATATTTCGCCGCGACGAAGACCGCAGCCATCACGACCAGCAGTCCGGTCGCCACGACGCGGATATTGAGCCCGCCAGTCGGAACGGAAACGCCCATCGGCCGCGAGAATGCTTGGTCGGTCATGCGAATCAAATGGCGAAGGTCGCCAAAGGTTGCAACCGGCGCGGCATGGCGCCGCACCGGTTGCGTATCATTTTCACTCTGCGGGCTCGGGCGTCGGCGCCGCGTGCGGCTTGGTGTCGTCGCCCTTGCGATAGGTCAGCAGGTTCCGTGAGAAGAAGCCGCCCAAGCGCTTTTCGATGCTGTCGGCCAGGCTGAAGCCCGCGGGCACGATCAGCAGCGTCAGCATCGTCGACAGGATCAGGCCGCCGATCACGACGACGCCCATCGGCGCACGCCACGCCCCGTCGCCCGACAGCGAGATGGCGGTCGGCACCATGCCCGCAACCATCGCGATCGTGGTCATGACGATCGGCTGCGCGCGCTTGCGCCCGGCGTCGATCAGCGCCGCATTCTTTTCGATCCCATGGTCCATTTCCTCGATCGCGAAATCGACGAGCAGGATCGAGTTTTTCGCGACGATCCCGAGCAGCATCAATATGCCGATATAGACGGGCATCGAGATTTCCATGCCGGTGATCCACAGGCCGAGCAAACCGCCCAGCGGCGCGAGCAGCAGCGAGGACATGTTCACCGCGGGCGACAGGAAGCGGCGATAGAGCAGCACGAGCGTCGAGAAAACGAGCGCCAGCCCCGCCAGAACCGCGATCACAAAGTTGGTGATCAGTTCTTCCATGAACTTCTGCTGGCCTTGGACGATCTTGCGGATGCCCTGCGGCATATTCTTGACCGAGGGCAGCGCGTCGATCTTGGTCTGCGCATCGCTGGTCACCAGCCCCTTCACCAGATCGGCGCCAATCACGATGCGGCGGGTCTGGTTGTAGCGGCGGAGCTCGGTCGGTCCGGCGCCGAAGCTGATCTCGGCCACCGACTTCAGCGGCACGGTCGTGCCGCGCGTCGTCGGCACCGGCAGGTTTTCCAGCGTCGCGAGGCTGCGACGCGAATCTTCGGACAATAGGACGCGGATCGGGATCTGGCGGTCCGACAGCGAGAATTTCGCTGCATTCTGGTCGATGTCGCCCAGCGTCGCGATACGGATCGTCTGGCTGAGCGAGGCCGTCGTCACGCCAAGATCGGCGGCGAGGTCCATGCGCGGGTTGACGATAATCTCGGGCCGCGGAATGTCGCCCTCGATCCGCACCGCGCGCAGTTCCTTGAGCGCGCTCATTTCCTTGACGATCTGCAGCGCATGCTTCTCGAGCGCGACCGGGTTGTCGCCGCCGATGATGAAGCTGATGTCGCGGCCCGAAAAGCCGCCCGCCTGACTCTGGAACGACACGCGCGCATCGGGAATCGCCGCCATCTTGGGCTGCAACGTGCGCTCCCAGTCGACGCTGCTCGTCTCGCGCGCCTTCTTCAGCGTGATATAGACGCCGCCGCCGCCGACATTGACGTCGTAAAAGGCGTTTTCGACATTCTTGTCTGCCATCAGGATCGTATTGATCTGGTTCGAGATCACCTCGCTCTGCGCCAGCGTCGAGCCGGGCGGCAGTTCATAGGTGATCTGGCTGTAATCGCTGTTGATCGTCGGCTGGAACTGGCTGGGGAGCACCGTGAACATGAAGCCGGTCCACACGAGCGCTACCACGCCGATCCCGACGATCCACACGCGGTGGTCGAACAGGCGGGCGCGCGCGCGCTGCGCCATCGACATAGCCCAATGGGAAAAAGTCCAATTGGACATGCCAAGCATGCCGAAGGCCCAGGATATAATTCCAAACGCGACCGCGAAGGCGACTGCACCTGCCCATGCAATCAGTACCGTTGTGATCGGGGTCAAGACGCCGACCAACCACAACAGCGCCACCAACACTGCCGCAATCGCAGCAAACCGCGCATAGCCAACCGCGATTGAACCCAGCGTTTCACGGCGAGTCCAAACCGTCATGGCGCCCAAGGCGATCTGGAATATCGAGACCAGCAAAAAGGTAACAATGACAGCCAGCGGCGTGAACAGCAGAAAATGCAGCGCCGCGTTCGGCGCATCTTGGCCGACCTGAACAGGCTGAAAATACTGCCAAACCATCACCACCGCAGCCACAGCGGCGAAGATCAGAGGCAGAATCTGAAAGATCAGCCGCGTGCCGGTCAGATCATAACCGGTGCGCTTCAACTTATGCTTGCTGTCGTCGAGCGTCCAGCGCAGCAGATTTTCATAGCGATCGACCCACGGACCCGAGGCATGATCCTGCTCGCCCTGTGCAGACAGGAAATAGGCCGCGATCATCGGCGTGATCATGCGCGCGACCGCGAGGCTGACGAGCACGGCAAAGACGATTGTCATGCCGAACTGGATGAAGAATTGCCCCGACACGCCGGGCATCAGCGCAACGGGCAGGAACACCGCGACGATCGACATCGTCGTCGCGACCACTGCGAGGCCGATTTCATCGGCGGCGTCGATCGACGCCTGATAGGCGGTCTTGCCCATACGCATATGCCGGACGATATTCTCGATCTCGACGATCGCATCGTCGACGAGCACCCCCGCAACCAGGCTGAGCGCGAGCAGCGACAGGCCGTTCAGCGAAAAGCCCATCATGTCCATGAACCAGAAGGTCGGGATCGCCGACAGCGGGATAGCCAGCGCCGAGATCAAGGTTGCGCGCCAGTCGCGCAGGAACAGGAAGACCACGACGACCGCCAGAATCGCGCCTTCGATCATCGCGAGCATCGAGCTGCGATACTGCTCCTTGGTATATTCGGTGCGCGTGAAGAGGATCTTGAAATTGACCTTGGGGTTGTTTTTCTTGATCTCGGCGAGCTTCTTCATTGCCTCGTCATGGACGGTGACGTCCGACGAGCCCTTGGCCTTTTCGATCGAGAAGGACAGCACTTGCCGTCCCTCGATCTTGGCGAGGTTTCGCTGTTCGGCATAGCCGTCGGTCACCGTCGCGACGTCGCTGAGGCGGATCGTGCGGCCGTTGCCGAGCGAAATCTGATAGTCACCCAGTTGGTTCGCCGACCCGGCGTTGCCGAGCACGCGCACCGCCTGTTCGGAGCCGGCGATCTCGGTACGGCCGCCTGCGGCGTTGACGTTGACCTGGCGCAGCTGCTGGTTGATCTGGCTCGCGGTGACGCCGTAGCTCTGCATCCGCGCCGGATCGAGAATGACCCGTATCTCGCGATCGACGCCGCCCGAGCGGCTGACGCGCGCCATGCCGGGAATCGAAAGCAGATCCTTGGCCACCGTGTTGTCGACGAACCAAGACAGCTGTTCGAGCGTCATGTCGGTCGCTTCGACCGCAAAATAGGTGATCGGCCCGCCCGCGAAATCGACACGCACGACCTGCGGCTCGAGGATCCCGTCTGGCAGGTCGCTGCGGATCTGCTGCACCGCCTGGTTGACGTCGTTATAGGCGCGGTCGATCGGCGTACCGATCGCGAATTGCACCATCGTGCGGCTATTGCCCTCGCCGACATAGGAGGACATGTCCTCTACGCCGCTGACCGCGCGCACCGCGGCCTCGACCCGCTGCGTCACCTGCGTCTCAAGCTCGGTCGGCGCGGCGCCCGGCTGCGAAACGACAATCTGAACCGCTGGAAATTCGACGTCGGGATTGTCGTTGACATCCATCCGGTTGAAACTGACGATACCCGCGAGGAGCAGCAGCGCGAACAGCACGATCGGCGGCACCGGATTGCGGATGCACCAGGCGGAAATGTTGCGAAAGCTCATGATTCAAACGCCCTTTTGTGCGCGTGCTGCCTGGATGCGGTTCGTTACTGCGACGACTTTTGCACCACCGGCTTGACCTTGTCGCCGGGGTTGAGGAAGGCGCCGGCCAGAACGATGACGCGTTCGTTTCCGGTCAGCCCCGACGCAATCGCGACGCCCGCATCGGATACCGAACCAACCTTGACGGGGCGCCGTTCGACCATGTCGTTCTTACCGACGATCAGCACGAAGCTGCCCTCGGGTCCGCTCTGCACTGCGCTTTCGGGAAGCAGCGGGGCCTCCGCCGTGCCCGAAACCAGCCGTGCGTCGGCAAAGCCGCCCGGGCGTAGCGCGGCGCTATAGGGAACGGCGATGCGGACCGTGCCCTGACGGGTGTCCATGTTGACGATCGGCGAGACCTGCCACACCTGTCCTGCGATCTGCAGGCTGGTGCCCACGGGCGTAATCGTCGCGCGGGTGCCGACCTTGATCCGCTGCAGATCGGCTTCGGCCATCTGCGCGAGCATTTCCATCTCGCCGCCCTTTGCCATGCGGAACAGCACGCCGCTGCCCGCGCCGACCACCTGTCCGGGTTCGACCTGACGCGTCAACACAAGGCCTGCTTCGGGCGCGACGATATTGAGACGGCCGTTGCGCGCGACAGCCTCCTGATACTGTGCCTGCGCAACGCGGACGCGCGCATTGGCGGAATCGCGGGTTGCGCGCTTGCGATCGAGATCGGCCTTCGAGATGAAGCCGCGACCGACGAGCGCCTGCGCGCGGTCGAGTTCGGCCTGCGCAAGGCTCGCGTCGGCCTGAGCCACCTTGATCGAGGCGGAAAGACTGGCGGCCTGCTGGGACTGAACCGAGCGGTCAATCACCGCAAGCGTCTGGCCTGCGCCGACCCACTGGCCCGGCTCGACAAGGACGCGGACGACCTGACCGCCCTCGCCCGCCACCCCGACCGGCATCTCGCGGCGGGCCGCAATCGTACCATTCGCAGCGATCGCCGCCTGCACCGACACGCGGCCGGGAACCATGACGGTGACGTGGGGAATATTCTGCGCGCCCTGCCCGTCGGCTGTCGCGGCGCCGTCGCTCCGGCCATGGGTGAAGGCGTACCACACGCCGATCAGCACCACCGCGATCAACGCCACCGCGGCGATCGTCAGCATCCGCTTGCGACGGTTTTCCGCCTCTTCGTAAAAGCTTTGCGTCCCCGCCAGGCTGTCCATCGAATCCACTTTCCGTTCGTAGTTCACACCACATCCCCTCCGCCATCGGCAGTCGCCGTAGCCCGTCGCCCAAAGCAACACGCCCGGCCCGTCAAGGCAGGATCATCCCTTTGAAGGTGTATTACCCTATTATATCACCACGTGCAAGAGGCGAAACGTTGCCGCCCTCGCCCCCCGCGGGCCGCGCCTCATAGGGAAGTTGTTCGCCGATATCCAGTGGTTGGCGCACGAAAATGGGGCGGCCGAACCAGGTCGACCGCCCCCATTTTCACACCACGGTCCGGATCGGACCGCATCGCCGATGATCGGTTAGCGAACCCTGCCGCGCCGGATCAGATTGACGATGGCAAGCAGGATGATTGCGCCGATAAACGCTGTTACCAGCGTCCGCCAGTCGAATGCATCGCCACGCAAATGGCCACCGCCAAGGAAACCGCCGAGCAGCAACCGGCCGAGAATCGAGCCGATGCAACCGACAATGATGTTCAGGAAGATGCCTTGCTGGGCATCGGTTCGCATCACGATGCTGGCAAGCCAGCCAATGATACCGCCCATGACAATTGCGATAATGAAATCAATCATATTGTGACCCCCTACGATCATTCTGGCGCCTGACGGGCAGGCCACCGGTTGGTAACCTAAATATTTGCAATCGCCTAGCGAAATGGCTGCGATCAGAGAAGCACCCCAGCAACACAACCGGGCGCGGCCCAATCGTTCGACGATAGTCCAGAAATGCGAGAGAGCGCCAAAAGGTTCCCGGCCGCGATCCGTGGGCCGCAGCCGGGAGAGGAGGATCAGTTCCGGTCGGGGAACTGCTCCGGGTCGCAGGGACGGCATAAGCAGCCTGCCTTGACGGTGGTGTGACGATCGTCACAGGGGAAGGAATTATTTGCATGACGGCAAGCGCCCGCGCGCAGGAGCCTCGAAAGGGCGCATGCGAAATGGGGGCCGACATCGCTGCCAACCCCCACTATCCGGTTTTATCCCTCGCACCGCACTCCGCACCTTCCCGACCTGCCATCCTTTCGAACGGCGAGCCGCGAACGATCCGTCGCAGCGGGCGCCGGAACAATCCGGCGACGGTTTGGTCGGCCCCCTTTCGGGGGCCGGCCTCACCTGAAAGACCCTTCATCATCTTGTCCGTGCCTCTGCCGAAACAGCTGCGCTTTCAGAGCGATGGACTGTCTTTCATGTACCCGATCTGGTTCGCCTCAACTCGTGGGAATCGCTGCGTTCCGTGATCAAGCTATCGATAGATTTCCTCGTAAATCCAGTCCGTTATCTTCTGGCCAGTCTTGCAACTACCCTTCATGTCCCGGCGGCTTTTCGTCTCCGTCTTCCGATGATTTGAAGCTGTCACGAACCGATTTCGTCGCCAACAAAAAATGCGCGGGAAAGCCGTTTCGGAGCCCCGCGCTTGTGGATAACTCCGGCATTAGCAACAAGCGAATTCGCTGCAGCATTTTTGTAACAAGAGTGCAGCATTTTCGGATTCAATTGCCGCGCCGCAGCAATCGAATCGCGGGGACGGCCCGGCCCGAATCGCGTCGCGACTCAGGCGCGGCCGAGGTCGCCCTTGCCCACGGTCCCCGACGCCATTTCGAGCATCCGGTCGAGGCTCTTCTTCGCGCCGAGACGCAGTTCCTCGTCCATCTCGATCCGCGGCTGCAGGTCGCGCAGCGCAAGATACAGCTTCTCGATCGTGTTCAGCGCCATGTACGGGCAGATGTTGCAGTTGCAGTTACCGTCGGCGCCGGGCGCGCCGATGAAGGTCTTCTCCGGCAGCGCACGTTCCATCTGGTGGATGATATGCGGTTCGGTCGCGACGATCAGCGTGTCGCCGGGGAAGCTCTTGGCGAACTGCAGGATGCCGCTGGTCGATCCGACATAGTCGGCATGGTCGACGATGTGCGGCGGGCATTCGGGATGCGCCGCGACGGGCGCGCCGGGGTGCTGCGCCTTCAGCTTCAGCAGTTCGGTTTCGCTGAACGCCTCATGGACGATGCACACGCCCGGCCACAGCAGCATGTCGCGGCCGAACTTGCGGTTGAGATAACCGCCAAGATGACGGTCGGGGCCGAAGATGATCTTCTGCTCGGGCGGAATCTGGGCGAGGATCGTCTCAGCGCTCGAAGACGTGACGATAATGTCGCTGAGCGCCTTCACCTCGGTCGAACAGTTGATGTAGGTCAGCGCGATATGATCGGGGTGTGCGGCGCGAAAACGCGCGAACTGTTCGGGTGGACAGCTATCCTCCAGGCTGCAACCCGCGTCCATGTCGGGCAGGATCACCGTCTTTTGGGGCGACAGGATCTTCGCGGTCTCGGCCATGAATTTCACACCGCAAAAGGCGATGACGTCGGCGTCGGTATCCGCTGCCTTGCGCGACAGTTCCAGGCTGTCCCCGACGAAATCGGCGAGATCCTGAATCTCGGGCTTCTGATAATAATGCGCAAGGATGACGGCATTGCGTTCCTTGCGGAGGCGTTCGATTTCGGCGCGCAGGTCTAGGCCCGAGAGATTCTCGCGGATGGGAGCAGTCATGGCTTTATCCTTATGTGGCTTTGCCTTGCGCGCCCTGTACACGGCCCCGCAGGACAGGGCAATCAGCCACCAGTCAACTTCGCGGCAAGCGCCGCAACCGGCGGTGCCAGCCCCAGCAGAAAGATGGATAGCCGCACCACAACGACAATGGCGGCTAGCGCTTTCGTCGCCGGATGCACCCTACCCAGCGTCCGCCGGTCGTGAAGCGCGATGACGCCGACGACGGCGAGCTGGATCAGCCCGACCGGAATGTCGGCCCAACCGATCATCAACGGCATCGGGAGCAATCGCCCGAGCGCGGGTTCCAATATGACGATCGTCGCGCCGATCATCAGCCGACGATGCCATTGGGTGTCGCCGCGCCAGCGGATCGCCGCCATCACCATCCAACCGAAGACGATCGCCTCGACGATCGTCAGCGCCAGAAAATGCGCAGGCGTAAAGAAAGGCGGAAAGCGATGCAGCACCAGCGACGCCAGCCCGGCGAAAATCCCGAGAGCGGTGATCAGCGTCGCAAGCGCCGCGCCCGCCCAGCCGAGCCGCCGGTGCAGGCCCATGTGACCGCGCGCCTCCAGCGTCGGCTGAGCAATCAACAGCCCGAGCCACGCGAGCATCGCGACCCCGTGCAGATGCACCCACCAAGGCGCCTTCGCCGGATCGACGAAACCGCGCAGCGCGAACTGCAGAAAACCCAATATGATGAAGGCAGCGAGGCCGATCGCCATTCGTTGCCAGAACCGTTCGGCGCGGGCCGCGCCTTCCGCTATCGTCGCCATGCCGCACCCCCGCTTGGCTGGAAATCGCCGCGGGTCTTAGCATGAAGCTGTGAAAACGGGAACCGGCAGCTATTCGCCGGCGAAGCGAGCGCTCACCTTTGCGTCGATCCCCGCCGCCTTCAGCGGCATGGCGAAGCTCTGTTCGACCGCCGTCCGCGCAGCGCCTTGAGCAAGCCGCATCGGGGTCGTGCCCTTCGCCTGCTTGATCAATTCTTCCTGCGCGGCCTTGCGGTTCGCCGCGTCGAGCGTCTTTTCGGCATCGGTCAGCGTCAGCAGGATTACGCCGTCGCGAAACTCGCTGATCGCGTCGATGTCGATCTCCGGCCCTGCAAGCCGCAGCGGCGGCAGAGTCACGGTCAGCGCCTTGGTGGCACCGTCCCAGTCGAGGTCGGACTGCTTCAGGCGGCCGAGGTCGAGTTCATAGCGGACGGTACCCGGCATGATCAGCGTCTTTTTCGCCTCCAGCCCGAGCCGCGTCTGCGTCGAGGTCACCACCGCGACATAGCGCGCAGTGAAGGGCACGAGGACATTCTGTTCCTGCAGCCCTTGCAGGCTCGCCGCGACGACGGTCTCGGGATCATAGCCGCGCTGCCAGTCGCGCCAGGCGGAGAACGCCCACCAGGCGGCCAACGCGATAAGCGCGGCAGCGGCCAGCAGAATGAGGCGCGGCAGAAGGCGCGGCGCTGGAGAACTGTCGGTCATGGCGTTGTATAGTCCGAGCAATCGGGTGCCGGCTGATCCATGTCATAGCGCGACGTCGCGGGGTTATAGCGGAGCACGCGGTCATAGGTGCAGGCGGGATCCCTCGCGCGGACCAGATCGGCCCGCTTCAACTTGCCTTCGCTATTGTCATTCGACCGGCGCGACGTCCGCGGAAAGGCTGTCGCCACGGCGCGATAGCTGAGCGTCGGAAAGATCGCCTTGCCCAAGGGCGCGGCAACAAGCGTCGCGCCGAAATCATAGCTGTCGTGACACGCCTCCAGCCGGTCCTTCATATCGGCCTCGGAAAAGCAGGCGCGGATCAGCAGCGACCCGCTCCACGGCACTTCAAGCGCTTCCTCGCCGAGCCGGGCAGTGCCCGCCGCCGTATCGAGTTCGATCAGGTGGAGCTGCGAAGCCGACCCGCCACCGCCCGAATACATGCTCGTCTGGCCGGTCAGGATACCGAAGAGATAGCGGTTCGCGCCGCCCTCGCCTCCGGCCCGGATCAGCCTGGGCCAGAGTTCGATCGATTGCGCTTCGGCGAACTCGGGAAGCGTCAAAGAAACGGGCGCGCTGCCGGACGAAGCGACGCGCAGCACCGCACCGGTCGTATCGCCGTCTTCGGTCGGCGGCACTTCAAGGCACAGGCTGCGGTCGGGCAGGCACTGGCTCGCACCCTCGCCCGCGACCAGCGTCACGAGCGGGCCCGATGCGGGCACAGCGGTGCCGGCGGCCGCGGCCGCGAGGATCAGCGACAGCGTCATGCCAGTTCCCATGCTTCCTGCCCGGGCTCATGATCCGCGCGAACGCGAACCAGGCCGCGCGCTTTCAGGTCAAGCAGATGCGCGAGGACCGAACGGCCTGCAGCTCCCGTCAGGCGCGGGTCGAGGCCTTTATACATGTGACTGACCATGACGGGGATCACCGCCGTGCCCTTTTCAAGCTCGCGCAATATCTGCCGCTCGCGCTGCTTGCGGTGGCCGAGCATGCCACGGACGAGCTGCCTCGGCTTGGCAACGGCAGGGCCGTGCGCCGGATAATAGACGCGGTCATCGCGATCATAGAGCTTCGACAGGCTCGCCATATAGGCCGCCATGTCGCCGTCGGGCGGGCTCACGACGCTGGTCGACCAAGCCATCACATGGTCGCCGGTAAACAGCGCGCGGCTTTCGACGAGCCCGAAACATAGATGGTTCGACGTGTGCCCCGGCGTCGCGACCGCCTCCAGCGTCCAGCCGTCGCCCGAAATGCGCTCGCCATCGGTCAGCACGCGGTCGGGGGCATAGTCGGTGTCGAACGCCGAATCCGCGCGCGGCCCGTCGTCGGACAGCGCCAGCGGCGCGCAGCCGATGATCGGCGCGCCCGTCGCCGCCTTCAGCGGCGCGGCGGCGGGGCTGTGGTCGCGGTGCGTGTGCGTGCAGACGATCGCGGCGATGCGCTGGCCCTGAGTGGCCCGCAGGATCGCATCGACATGGCCGACGCCGTTGATGTCGGCGGGGTCGCCGATGCTGAGCCCCGATCCGGTCGGGCCGGGATCGATCACCGCGACGTCGCTTCCCGCTCCCACGATCCACGTCTGCGTGCCGGTAAAGGTATAGGGGGACGGATTGGGCGCGAGCACGCGGCGCACCAGCGGTTCATGCCGTTCGCATTCGCCGGCACGGATCGTGTCGGGCCAGGGCCTGTCTTCGCTCATGCATCCCATGTGGCACCGGGTCCGCCAAAGGAAAAGGGCGCAGGCATGAAAAAGCGGCGGACGAGAGAAAGGGAGCGGGACGGACCGCTCCCTTTCCCCGCCCCTGACGCCGGTCTTACCGGGGACGAAGACCGGCGTCGAAGCTCACGGCCGGCGGGGTCCTGACTCCCCGCCGGCACGCGTTTTCCGGAAGTCTATTTGTCGGCTTTCTCGATGTCGGCGATCGCCTTGTCGAGATCGGCTGCGACCTTCGCGCGCATCTCGGTCGACAGGCCGCGGGCGCGTTCGCCCTCGGCGAAGGCTTCGCGCGCTTTCTTGAGCGCAGTCAGCCGTGCGGCGCGGCCTTCGGGGCCGTCGTTGCAGGCATACATGACGACGCGGCTGCGCTTGTTGCCGTCGGATTCGTCGCGGTTCACGATTGGCGGCGTCTTGCCGCCTTCGCCGCAGCGCAGGATCATCGCCTGCCCCTGAACCGGCGCCCATGCGGGCATGGCGGGCATCGGAGGCAGCGGAGCCATGGGCGGCATCGGTGCCATAGCGGTGCGGAGACGTTCCTTGCGCTTCGTCTCCAGCTTGTCGGCGATCGCGTCGGCCTTGGCCCCGGTAATGCCCTGCTCTTTCAGCGTCGCGAGCACATCGTCGCGCGACAGGCTGCCGGGCATGCGAATTTCGACGCGCTTGAACTGACCGTCGGCGGGCGCGAACATCATCGCCGGATGGCCCTCGCCCCCGCTGCCCTCGCCATCGCGGCGGATGACGATGCGGTGGACTTCGCGTTTCTTGCCGTCCTTGTCCGCGGTATCGCCGTCATGTTGTTCGGTGAAGATCATCACGCCCGGCGCCGCGGGCGCAGCCGGGGCTTCGGGTGGGGTCGGCGCATCGGGTGCGTCGGGCGCGGCCAGCGGCGGAGGCGGTTCAGGCACGTCGGCGGGATGCGCGATGGCGATGCCGGCCGGAACCAGCGTCGCGGTCGTCGCGAGCACGGCAAGCGTGGCGCCGCCAACGAGCAGCTTGCCGATCAGGCCGCGCTGCTTCGAAATATCCTCCCTCGTAAGCATCGTAAGTCTCTCCTGCAGATTGTCGTGGACTGCCATCGGCGCCGCCAGCGAAAGCCGCGACCCGACCGCCGCCTTGGCGATGGCGGTGGCGTAGCGGGCGGTGCGCAAATTACGCGGCGCCTCGTCGGCCCCGGAGCCCTTCATCGTCAGGACGCGGGCGTCGCACGCTGCCTCCTGATCGAAGCGGAAGGCGCGGATCGCGCGCCAGGCGAAAGGGTTGAACCATTGCGCCGCGAGGAGCAGCAATGCTGCGGCGTTCGCCCACAGATCGCCGTGGCGATGGTGCGCCAGTTCGTGATCAATCGCGAGCGCGCGCTCCTCGGCAATATAGCGCCCAAAGAAATCGTTCGGAACCGCGACGAACCGGCGCCAGAGGCCAAAGGCAACGGGGCCGTCGACCGCATCGGTCATGATCAGCCGGATCTTGCCGAGCGATTCGAGCTCGACCCCGCCGCCGAGCACATCCTCGCGGAAGCGCCGGTGCGCGACCCACGCCGACACCAGCACGAAAACGACTCCCGCGACCCACAGCGCAAAGAGATAGGGCACGGCATCGGCAAGGCCCCACGCCGGCGCGGCCGATGTGACCGGTGCGGCAGCTGCTCCGGCCCCTTCGGCGATGTCGACCAGCACGACGTCGGCGGGCACTACTGGCGTCGCCGCCACCATTACGGGCTCGGCGAAGGGCAGCGGCGGCAGAAAGAGCCGCAGCGCTGGAACGAGCCAGAGCATATAGGTGAGCTGCGGACCGAAATGGCGCGCAAAGGGCTTGCGGATCAAGAGGATCGCAAGGACGAGGACGGCCGTGGTGATCATCGTGTCACCCCAGACCTGAAGGATCGTTTCGGCGCTCATGACTTGAGCTTCCGCAGCAAGGCTTCGATCTCGGCAATGTCGGTGTCAGTCAGCGCCTCGCGCTCGGCGAGATGCGCGATCATAGGACTGACGCGGCCACCGAAGAGGCGGTCGACGAAGCGCTGTGATTCCTCGCCGACCGCCTCGGCGCGGTCGATCGCGGGGCGATAGAGATAGCGGCGGCCGTCGGCCTCCGCCGTCACCGCGCCCTTCTGGACCAGCCGCGCAAGCAACGTCTTGACCGTTGCCTGTGTCCAGCCGTTGATCTTGCCGATGCGTTGGGTCAGGTCGGCGGCGGTCTGCGGGGCTTTGTCCCACAGCGCCGACAGCACCTGCATCTCCGACTCGCTCGCTCGCTCCGCCATATCGGAACCCCTCCCTTACTGGCGCTGACCTGCTATGCGACTACAAATGTAGTCAATCGGCTGAATACTTCCTGAACGAAGCTGAACGGCCCCTGCTCTGTTCATGTGTCGGAATTTTTGACAGGCTCCGGGGCCGGTAAGGAATCGCTAACCAGCGTCTGCCGCCGAAATCCGCGATGGCCGCAAATTGGCACGCGGCTTGTATAGTATAAGTCGTTCCCGAGTGTTCCGCTCAATGGAGCGGTGGGGGACATCGGTCTGGTCCCTGATGTCCCCTGCCCCCACTCTGGAAATCCCCACTTGCCCCCGATGCAAACGGGGGGCGGAGCGGCCGAAAGGCCCCGCCCCCCGGATGCTTTTTGCACCATCCTCGATTATCCAGGCTTGGAACGGTGGCAATCGACCGATTGCGGACGTTTGAGGCTCAGACTTGATCTGTCTGATTAGCCAACAGCTCCAACTGGTCACATGCTTTACGTAAGGAAGCATCGGAAATCTGCGCCGCACGGAGCATGACACTGTCGAGTATGTCCGTAGCTAAATCGGGATCTCCGGAGCGTGAGGCAAAATCCGCAATACCTCCGAGAATGTCAGCACCCCAGATTTGTTGCAGGCGCCGTGTGCCAAGTAGCTCCCAAGCTTTCTCATATTGAGCAATGGCGCCTCGATAATCTGATCGGTTCAATCCGAGGTAATCACCTTCAGAGAGAAAATGGCCCAAAGCTTCCCACTTTTCGGGGCCAAGATCTTCCCTCATTCGAGCGCATTCATCGTTTGGATTTGGGTTAGACATGGCGCCTTTTTACTGTGCAAGACAGATGTGCGCTACCACCCCATTTGCGCCGTCGTTCGCCGAAAGGGTGCGGTGACAGCAATCAACCGGTTGCAGACGTAGGCGGTGTGGCGGGGCCAAGGCTCACGCATAGGTTTAACGTAAGCGGTGCCCAAGACCCTGGGCGCGGTCAGCTTTCGCCTCTGGTCCCCTTGCGGGGCTCCTCTTCCCCCCGCCACAATGTCACATTTAGCGCGATTGCCGCCCGCCTCCCACCCCGTTTTCGCCGTTCGGTTCATTTCGGAAGGACATGGCCGCTAGCGACCGGTTGCGGTCGTTCTTAATCCCTCTAAGTTTGTTGGATGCGAATCCTCTTTATTTCGTTGTGCATGTTGCTTCCTGCATGCAGTCCATCGGCCATCAAATCTGCCGATTGTGCGAACTTCCCTGTTCTCGGAAATCAAACCATCAGCAAAATTTATGATCTTCCAGATGCCGATCAAACGCTGCCCTCGATAATTTCTGCAAAGCAGGCGATTGGAAGATGCTATCCTAAGATGTCCCATGAAATGGCGATTTACGAGCTGAACCAGAAGGATGTTAAGGCGGACGAGACCGACAATAGCTATATACTGACATATTGGCTCGCCGGAGTGTCGGACGTTGCAATTGCATTCCGGGTAGATCGCAGTGGCCATGTCATTGAGGCGTTTGAGTATAGCACGATGTAGGTAGAGCGATCAGAGCCCGCTCACCGCAATATTGGCGGACGGCGACGTCCGCTTCCCACACCTAAGCCGACAAACAAAAAGCCCGCCGACGCCTACGCGCCGACGGGCTTCTGTTATCGATCCGCGCCGCTCTTATTCGGCGCGCGCCGGAATTCCCGTCACGAGCGCGTGAAGCTCGCCGGCTTCCCACATCTCCATCATGATGTCGCTGCCGCCGACGAACTCGCCCTTCACATAAAGCTGGGGGATCGTCGGCCAGTCGGAGAATTCCTTGATCCCTTGGCGGACTTCCATGTCCTGCAGCACGTCGACGGTGTCATATTCAATACCGAGACGGTCGAGCATCGCGATCGCGCGCGATGAAAAGCCGCACTGCGGAAACAGCGGCGTGCCCTTCATGAAAAGCAGCACGGGGTGATCGGCGACCAGCTTGGCAATGCGGTCGCCAATGGTCTGCTGAGGGATGGCGGGGTCGCTCATGTCATGTCTCCGGTGGCGCGGCGCGCCGAAAAAAATTGCGTCTAGCCCTTATGAAGGAACGGCAGTGGTCAATTGCAAGGCATGAAGTTCACCGCCCATGCGCCCGCCGAGCGCCGCGTAGACCGCCTTGTGCTGCGCGACCCGGGTCAGACCGCGAAAAGATTCGCTGACGACATGCGCCGCATAATGGTCGTTGTCGCCCGCCAGATCGGTGATCGTGACGACGGCGTCCGGAAACGCCGCCGCGATCATCGCCTTCAGATCGTCTTCGCGCATGCCCATCGCTGCGGCCTCAGCCCTGGCTGTCCATGAACTGACGGCGCGCCTCGGCGGTCTTGTCGTTCAGCACCGAACGAATCTCCGCGTCGCTGATTTCGACCTGCGCGGCGGTCAGGTCGCCCGCGAGCTTGCGGATGACATCCTCGTCGCCGGCTTCCTCGAAATCGGCCTGTACGACCGCCTTCGCATAGGCGTCGGTTTCCTCGGGGGTCAGGCCCATGCGCTCGGCGGCCCATTCGCCGACAAGCCGGTTGCGACGCGCGGTGATGCGGAACTGCACTTCCTGGTCGCGCGCGAATTTCGTTTCAAAGGCCCGTTCACGATCGTCGAAAGCGCTCATCATCATCCTCGCTGAAATAGGTTCTAGGTCCAGATAGGTCGGCGGGCCAAACCACGCAAGGCAAGTGTGCCGCAGATCACTTCCCTTTTTCATACGATGGGTTTAGGGGTTGCGGCGACGGGAATGGGTCGTACCGCAGCATCGAAGACTGCGCCTTGCCGCCACCATCGCTGGCACGGTGCCTTCAAGCTTGGCTTTGGGGGATTGGTAATGACCGCTCGACGTCCGCAATTTATGCCGATTCTGGCAGCGCTGGCGCTATCCTTGCCCGGCGCCGCGTCGGCGCAGACCAGCGATCCAACGCTGCGCGACAGCTTTTCGATTGGCGATCAGGGCGGCGCGCTGTGCGAGGTGCAGGCGACTGTTCGCGATTCTGTGATCAAGGGCATGTTCGACCGCGCCTGGCTGATCGTCTGCCGCGATGCGAGCCAACCCGTCGGCTATGTCCGCATGCTGCGCACGACCGCAGACGATGCCCGCGCAAGGATTGAGGCTGGCCGCAGCGGCACGATCAGTTGCACTGGTCGCGACTCCTGCACGGTCAAGGACAGCAATGTCGGCTGGACGACGCAGATCGAGGCCGATGGCAATACCGCCTACGCCGTCGAAGGCTTCACCGCCTATGGCGACGCTCTGACCATCGCGCTTGAATCGATCCGCCAGAAAAAGGTCGTGCCCGGCAAGATCAACGTCGCGACCACCTCGGTCGGCGGCGGTGACGGGTTCGCCCGCACGCTCGCCGGGACCATCGACGTCGATAAAGCGCTGGCCGAGGGATACCGCCGCAACCACAGCGGCGACTATGCCGAGGCCGCCGAATTTTTCGAGGCGCTCTCGCGCCGCACCGAAGGCGAAGCGTCCGCGGCCGACATCGACCCCACCGAATTCACGCTGAACCGCGCCCTCCAGCGCTCGAACCTTGGCGAGTTCGCCGAGGCCGACCGGCTGTTCGGCGAAGTCGAGGCAATCCCGACCAGCGACCCGGTCCAGCTGCGCCTGCGCCGCAACTTCCGCGCCATCCACGCGCTCAACCAGCGCGATTACGACGGCGCGGCGGCGCTGCTCCAGACGCCGATCCCGCCGCTCACCAATGCGGTCGCAGTCAGCGGCGACGCGGTGACACTGACGCCCGAGATCGTTGCGGGGGTCAACAGCGGCGCCAATGCGCGCGCGGTGCGCCAGACCGGCGACCGCGAGCGGCTGACCCCGCTCGAGCGCGCCCAGATCATCGATGCGCAGGCCGTCCACCTGCTCGGCACCGTCGAGCGGCTGCGCGGCAATGCGCAGGCGGCAAAGGCCGCCCAGCTCAAGGGCCTCACCGATGCGCTCGCGGTGCGCGAGGGCCGCGTGACCTCAATCGTCCGCCTGCGCTCGCAGATGCTCGGCGAACTGGCGCTGGCCGAAGAGGCGCTGGGCGACAATGGCGCCGCCGACGCGCGCTTCCAGGAATCGATCAACGCGCTCGCGATCGAATATCCCGAAACCAACGCGCTCGCTTCGGCGCGGGCGCGCTATGCCTCCTTCCTCACCCGCCATGGCGAGGACGACAAGGCGCTTGTCATCTATCACGATGTGGTGACGGCACTCGCGAACTCGCAGCGCTCGACCACCGGCATGGCGAACATGATGGCGCCCTATTACCGGTTGCTCGCCGCGCGCTCGGCGACCGACGCCAAGGCGGCCGGCGAATTCTTTGTCGCCAGCCAGCTTCAGGTTCGCCCGGGCGTTGCCGATACCCAGGCCGTCCTCGCACGCGAGCTGTCGGCGGGCAGCAACGAGGGCGCACGCCTGTTCCGTCAGGCGACGACGCTGAACCGCGACGTCGAACGCGCGCGCATCGAGGATGCCCGCCTCGCGCAGTTGCCGGTGACCCCCGAGGTCAACGCGCTACGCGCCGACCTCAAGACCCAGCTCGACAATCTGTCGTTCCAGCAGGCCGAGACCGTCGCCAAGCTGTCGGCCTTCCCGCAATATCGCGTCGTTGCGCCGGGCAAGCTCGACCTTGCCGAGCTGCAGCAGGCACTGCGTCCCGACGAAGCCTATTTGAAAATGCTCGTCGTCGGCGATGCCGTCTATGGCATGCTGATCGGACAGGGCGACACACAGCTCTGGCGCAGCGACATCAGCGCGCAGGGGCTGGAAAATGCGGTCGATACGATCCGTTCGACCATCTCGATCGTCGAGAATGGCAAGCGCGTCACCTATCCTTTCGATGCGGTCACCGCACGCAAGCTTTACACACAGCTTTTCGCGCCAGTCGCCGACCGGCTACCCGCGATCCAGCACCTGATCTTTGAACCCGACGGCGCGATGCTGCGGCTGCCGATCAACCTGCTGATCACGTCGGACGCCGGGCTTGCCGACTATGAGCAGCGGATCAATGACCCCAACGCCGATGCCTTCGATATGCGGAACATCGCCTGGCTCGGCCGGTCGACGCGGCCCAGCACCGCGGTGTCGGCGCTGTCGTTCCGCAACGCGCGGCAGGCTGCACCGTCGAGCGCCGCGCGCGAATATTTCGGGCTTGGCGAGAATCTGCCGGTTCGCGGCGGCATTCTGCCCTCGCTCGGAACGCGTGGCGCCGCGGGAGGCAGCGTCGACGGCAGCTGCCAGTGGGACGTCAGCCAGTGGAGCCGCCCGATCTCCGCCTCCGAACTCGTCACGGCCAGCAGCACGATGGATCGCGGCGCAACGACGCTGCTGACCCGCGGTGCCTTTACCGACACGGCGGTCAAGGAACGCGGCGACCTTTCGGATTACCGCATCATCCACTTCGCCACGCACGGGCTCGTCACCGCGCCGCGGCCGTCATGCCCTGCACGCCCCGCGCTTGTCACCTCGTTCGGCGATAAGGATTCGGATGGTCTGCTGACCTTCCAGGAAATCTTCGATCTCAAGATCAACGCCGATCTGGTCATCCTGTCGGCGTGCGACACCGCGGGCGCGGCAACGGTCGCGGCGACGCGCGAAGCGGGTGTCGCGAGCGGCGGCGGCAACGCGCTCGACGGGCTGGTTCGCAGCTTCATCGGTGCCGGCGGACGGTCGGTGATCGCAAGCCATTGGCCGGCGCCTGACGATTTCGATGCGACCAAGCGACTGATCGGCGGGCTGTTCGCGGCGCAACAGGGCGAGAGCATCGCCGACGCGCTGTGGGCGAGTGAAAAGCAACTGATGGACGACAAGCGGACGTCGCACCCCTATTATTGGGCAGGGTTCGCAATCATCGGCGACGGCGGTCAGGCGCTGCTTCACGGCAACACCGCGACGGCGCAAAAGGGGGACGCGGGGCACTCGGCCCTCTGATCTGATGGCAAGCGAGGCGATCGAAACACCGGCGGCGGAGGGGCCGCCAGCCGCGGTTCCGCTGCGCAAGCGTGTCCGGCGGCTGATCATGCAGCTCGGCCCGTCGCGCATGGCAGCGACGATCCTGTTCCTGATCATCGCGACGCTGTTCGCGCGGCTGAGCTGGCAGATGCCGCTGATCGGCGATGCCGAACGCGCGCTCTACGATGCGCGCGCGACGCTGATGGCGCCGCATGTCGGACAGGACAAGCGCATCGTCATGGTCACCTATGACGACGAAACCCTGTTCAACACCGGCATCCGGTCGCCGCTCGACCGCACCTATCTGGCGAATGCGCTGGCCAATCTCGACGAGATGGGCCCGAACGCGATCGGCATCGATATCGTCTTCGACTCGCCGCGCCCCGACGACGCCCTGCTGAAGGCACAGCTCCGCGCCATGAAGACGCCGACCTGGCTTGCCTATGCCGAGCATGAGAGCAATCCGAACACGATCTTCTACGAACAGCAGAAATATCTCGAATCCTATCTCGCCGAAGTCACGACGGCGAGGACGAGACCGACGAGCGTATTGTTCCGGACCGACAGTGACGGCGTGATCCGCAATTGGCCCGACAGGCCGAAAAATCTGCCGCCGCTGATGGCGAACGCGCTCGCGCCGGTCGATGCCGCGCACGCCAATTACCAGGGCAATATCCGCTTTCTCGCGCCGGCGCGCGTAGCCAAGGGTCAGGAAGAGGAAGTATTCTCCAAAATCCCGATCGACACTTTCGCTGCCCCTATGGATGCCGATACCCGCGCCGCCTTTTCAGAGATGATCAAGGGACGCTACGTTCTGATCGGCGGCAACATCATCGACAACGACCAGTTCAATACGCCCTTCAGTCGCTTCACCGATCAGGTTACCGACCAACACGAGACGATGATCGGGCTGGAGGTTCACGCGCACATGCTGGCGCAGCAGCTCGACAGAGCCTGGTCGAACCCGCTTCCCGGCCCGGCGTTGTGGGTGCTCGCGGTGCTTGTCGTGCTGGCCGGCGGGCTTACCAGCCTCATCGATGTGCGTGCGCGCTGGGTTGCGATCGCCTTCCTCGGCCAGATGGCCTTTTTCGTCGCCTTCCCTTTCTGGCTGCAGGGGCATGGGGTCGACACCACCACCCTTCCCGCCTTCGGCTGGGCGGTCGGCTGGCTGTTCGGCTACGCCGCCGTCGGCACCGCCGCGCGCACGATCGGGGCGCGTCAGCGTGCCTTCGCGCAATCGGCGCTCGGCAAATATCTGCCGGCCGACGTTGCGGCGCAGATCATGCGCGACCCCGATCAACTCTCGCTGCACGGCGAACGGCGCAACATCTTCTGTGTCTTCACCGACCTTGAGGGTTTCACGAAGCTCAGCCACGCGACGACCCCGGAAACCGTCGCGCGCCTGCTCAACGAATATCTCGACCGCCTGTCCGACGTCGTGCTCGAACATGGCGGCACGATCGACAAGTTCGTCGGCGACGCGATCGTTGCCTTCTGGGGCGCGCCGCTCAGCCGCCCCGACGACGGGCAGCGCGCCGCCGCCGCCGCCATCGCGATGAACGAAGTCGGCGAACAGTTCCGCATCGATCTGGCGGCCGAGGATGTGCCGCCGATCGGCATGACGCGCGTCGGCCTGCACGTCGGGGACGCGATCGTCGGCAATTTCGGGGGCGAGGATCGCATCCAGTATACCGCGCTCGGCGACAGCATGAACACCGCCTCGCGGCTGGAATCGGCGAACAAGAGCCTGAAGACCGGCGTGCTCATCTCCGCCGAGGCCGCCGCGCGCGCCGGGCGCGACGATCTGATGCCGATGGGCCGCGTGACCCTGCGCGGCCGCGCGCAGCCGGTCGATGCCTTCACGGTGCGGCCCGACCTGACGCCCGAGCAGCGCGCGCGCATCGCCGAACTGGTTACCGCGCACGGCGCGGGAAATAAAAAGACCTATGTGACCGCCGCCACAGCGCTGGCCCGAGACTTTAGTCAGGATCCAGCCATAATGTTCCTG
Source organism: Sphingopyxis sp. (assembly GCF_965279755.1). GTDB lineage: Bacteria > Pseudomonadota > Alphaproteobacteria > Sphingomonadales > Sphingomonadaceae > Sphingopyxis. The sequence goes on from NZ_OZ257261.1 coordinate 318,435, forward strand.
ATAGAACGCCTGAACGAGACCGAAAGTGGAGAAAGCTATGTCCTTTCCTGATATCTCGATGCGCCGCCTCGGCCTGACGGCAGCTGCCGCCATCGCTGTCGTCGCCTTCGCCGGCACCGCCGCCGCCCAGTCGATGGTCGTCCGCTCGACCGGACCGTCCGCAGGCAAATATCCGACCGGAACCAAGCTCAAGTCGACCGACAAGCTGACGCTCGCCGCGGGCGACAAGATCGTGCTGATGCAGGCAGGCAAGACGCGCACCCTGTCGGGCCCGGGCACGTTCGGCGCCACCGGCCAGATCCAGGCCAACCAGAATATGGGCGCCACGGTCACCCGGATGCTTTCGACCGGCCCGACCATGCGCTCGCGTGGCGGGTTCAGCCGCGGCCCGAACGATCCGGCGCCAATCTATGCCCGCGCGCCCAATCTGTGGCTGCTCGACTATCGCGAAGGCGGCACCTTCTGCGTTGTCGATCCCGCAACGTTGTTGCTGTGGCGTCCCAACATGGACACCGACGAGTTGCTCAGCATCGAACATGGCGGAAAAACCGAAAAGGTCGCGCTGGTGGAGCTCTCGAATTTCCGGAAATGGCCGACCGACCTGATGCCCGTCGAATATGGCACCGATTATCGCCTGTCAGGCGCAGGGCTTGCGGCGCCGGTTACCGTCCGCTTCACCAAGATGGACGCGATCCCCGACACGGTTGAGGGATCGGTCGACCTGTTGATGGCCAAGGGCTGCGGCCCGCAGCTCAACCGGCTCGTCGATGCGATGTCGGAAAGCGAGACATCGGGTGGTTAACGGCGCAGGGCGGCATTGAACCCGCCCTGCCCATCTGATAACAGTTGCAAAAGACTGCCAAAGAAGCAGCAAAGTCCTTTCCTTGGGTCGAAAATTCGCCACTGCCGGTAAACGGCGGGGCATGATGAATTGGTGCGTCCGCGCGATAGCGGATGCACAGACACACAAGGGGTGGTGATGGTCGGTTTTGGGGATTTGGACGCAGGCGGAATCGCGCATAAAGAGCGCGGCGTAGTCCGCAAGGCATTGGCCTGCTCGACGGCTGTTCTGGCCCTGTCGCTGCCGGTGGTTGCCCAGGCGCAGATCGCGCCGTCGGTGCCCACCCGCGAGGAAATTCAACGTCCCACCCTGCCGCCGTCGGCGCCGCCCGGCGAACAGGTGGTATCTGCCGACGACAGTATCGAGCGCGCACCCTGCCCGCTCGCCAATCCCGAATTTTCCAATGTCCGCGTCACCGTGCGCGACGTCCAGTTCTCGCCGGTCGAGGGGATCGACACCTCGATGCTTGGCGCAAGCTGGCGTGACAAGGTCGGGCAGGATCTGCCCATCGCGGTGGTCTGCGACATTCGCGACCGCGCCGCTACGATGCTGCGTGCCAAAGGCTATCTCGCCGCCGTGCGCGTGCCGCCGCAGACGATCGACGGCGGCGTCATCAAGCTCGACATATTGTCGGCACGCATGTCGCGGATCGAGGTGCGCGGCGATGCCGGCGCGAACGAGAAGCTGCTGCAGCGCTATCTGTCGCGGCTCGACGATCAGCCGGTCTTCAACATCACCGAGGCCGAGCGCTATCTGCTGCTCGCGCGCGACATTCCCGGCCTCGACGCCCGCCTGACGCTGCGCCCCGGCGCGGTTCCGGGCGAGGTGGTCGGCGAGGTCACGGTGGCGCGCACGCCTGCGATCTTCGACTTCAGCGCGCAGAATTTCGGATCGCGCGACGTCGGCCGCTGGGGCGGCATCGCCCGCGCCCGCGTCGCCGGCCTGACCGGCATGGGCGACCTCACCACGGTCAGCTTCTATTCGACCCCCGATTTCGACGAGCAGAATGTCGTGCAGGCCGCGCATGAATTCCGTGTCGGCGGTGAAGGACTGCGCTTCGGCGCCAGTTACACTTACGCCTGGACGCGCCCGGACATCGCCAATTTCCCGATCAAGTCGAACACCCAGATCATCAGCCTCTTCACCTCCTATCCGCTGGTGCTGACGCAGGCCCGGCGCGTGACGATCGGCGGCGGGCTCGACATCATCGATCAGGACATCAAGCTCGCCACCATCCCGATCAACCGTGACCGCGTTCGCGTGTTCAACCTGCGCGCCGACGCGGCATGGGTCGATCCCGCTTCGATCGCGGGCAAGGGCGGCTACAGCCCCTCCGAACCGCGCTGGTCGCTCGGCGCCTCGATCGAAGCGCGGCAGGGCGTGAATTTCCTCGGCGCGAGCGGCGATTGCGGTCCCGGAGGCGCGACCTGCTTCCTGCCGGGCGCGGCCCCGCTGACGCGCATCGAGGCCAAGCCCGACGCCTTTCTGCTTCGCGCCAGTGCGCAGGCCGAATGGCGGCCCACCAAGACGTTCACGCTGGCGGTATCGCCGCGCGCGCAATGGGCAAGCGATCCGTTGGTCGCCTATGAGGAGTTTTCGGGCGGCAACTTTACCGTCGGACGCGGCTTCGACCCCGGCACGGTGATCGGCGACAGCGGCGTCGCCGTATCGACCGAGGCCCGTTATGGCTCGTTCGTTCCAGCCAATACCGCCAGCTTCGCGTTCCAGCCCTTCGCCTTCTTCGATGCAGCGTGGGTGTGGAACAAGGACAGCGCCTTCAACGGCCTCAATCCGCAGAAACTCTATTCGGCGGGTGGCGGCGTCCGGGTCGCTTATGGCGATGTCGGACGGCTCGACATGACGCTGGCCGTGCCGCTCAACAAGGGCGGCTTCCTGCCCGCCAAGCCCGATCCGCGTTTCTTGGTGTCGTTCACCACCCAGTTCGGCGTGAAGGCGCGCTGACCCATGACTTCTGCAGCAAGGACCACCGCCATGCGTGCCAACCCGAACCTCTCGCCCATCCGTAACGGCAAGCGGCGCCTGCTTGAAAGCTGCGCGATTGCCGCCGGGATCGCTGCGCTCGCTTATGGCGGACCGGCGATGGCGCAGGTCGCGGGGACGGGTTCTGTCGTCAGCGGCAGCGCGACCATCTCGCCGCCCGGCCCGGGACCAACCACCGTCGCCACGGGCGGCGCGCAAACTGTTATCAACTGGACCCCCACAGACACCGCCCCGACCGGCGGCGCGATCGATTTCCTGCCCATCGGCAACACGTTGAATTTCAGCGGCAGCGGAAATTATGTGGTGCTCAACCGCTTCGTGAACGGCGGTGGCGGATCACTGAGCCGTCAGATCGCGCTCAACGGCACCGTTAACAGCACTGTCGGCGCCGTATCAGGCTCGCAGGGCGGCAGCATCTGGTTCTATAACGCGGGCGGCATTCTGATCGGCAACGACAGCGTGATCAATGTCGGCAGCCTCGTGCTGACGACCAACGACATCGACCGCACGGGCGGCCTGTTCGGCCCCGGCGGCGAAATCCGCTTCCGCGGCGCGTCGGGCAGCACGGCAGGCATCACCGTCAACGGAGAGATCAACGCGAACCAGGCGCTGACCCCCGGCAGCAGCTATGTCGCACTGGTCGCGCCGCGCATCGTACAGAGCGGGCTTGTCGATGTTTATGGATCGGCCGCCTATGTCGCGGCCGAACAGGCCGATATCCGGATCAACAGCGGCCTCTTCGACATCAATGTCCTCGTCGGGGCAGAGGGCGGAAACGTCATCACCCACACCGGCATCACGCGCGGCCCGGAACAGCAGGCGACCGGCCCGGCGCAGGGCATCTATATGGTCGCGATCCCCAAGAACGACGCGGTGACGATGCTCGTCTCCGGTCAGGTCGGCTATCAGGACGCGCTGTCGGCAACGCAGACCGATTCCGAAGGCCGTATCGTGCTGTCGGCCGGCTATAATGTGACGAACGGCGTAATCGACGTGGCGCCCGTGAACGCGACGGCCGCGAACCTGACGGTCAACGACATCGTCTTTCGCAGCGATGTTACCGGCCACGCCAGCGGCGCCTTCGTCGGACAACCCGTTGGCATGGTCCCGACCGGAGCGCTGCCTTTCGTACCCCCGCCCAATCAGGGTCGTTTCTCGATCCAGGGCAGCGGCACCTTTACCGGCGACGCCAGCGCTACGCTGAATATCAACGCCGGCCGCGCCGGGTTCGTTACAGGAGACCTGACCGTCCGGTCGGACGGCACAGCGACCGCGCCGGGCAGCGCGGCGATCAATATCAACGGCGGCGGGCTGCTGGTCCAGGGCCAGACCTCGATCCTCGCGCCCAGCGTCGTCAATGCGGCGACCGGCAATGCGCAGGGTGGCAATGCCAGCCTCACCATCTCCGCTGGCGGGCTGTTGGTCGCGACCGGGGGGCTTGAGGTGTCGGCCGACGGCTATGGCGGCCTTGACGGCACCGGCCAGGCAAGCGGCGACGGACGCGGCGGCACCGCGACGGTCACCGTCACCGGCACGAACGCCACGGGCGGACGCAGTACGCTGAGCGGCGGCGACGTCTATGTTCACGCCAATGGCTATGGCGCCATTCCCGACCCGTCGGGTACCGACAATGCCACAAACGGCGGCGCAGGCTTCGGCGGCAACGCGACGATCCGGGTCGAAAATGGCGGCAATCTGACGACGACCGGGGATGTTACCGCAGAAGCGAACGGCCAAGGCGGCTTCGGCATAGCCAGCCACGGCGACGGAACCGGCGGTACCTCGCTGGTCGAGGTCGCCGGCCCGGGCGCTACGCTGCAGGCCGGCACAACCAGCATCCGCGCCAGCGGCAGCGGCGACGGGGGCTTCTCTTTCGATCCCCTGACCGGCACGACCATCGCCACGCAGGCGGGCGGCAATGCGCGCGGCGGAAACGCGACGCTCCGCGTCAGCACCGACACCACCTCGATCTCCAACTTTGGCGATGTGAACGTCGATGCCTCGGCCACCGCCGGGACGGCGGGCGGATCCTTCGTTCCCAGCGGCGAGAATGCAACTGGCGGCAATGCGACCGGCGGCACCGCGACCGTCGAGATACTCGGCGGCACAGTCAGCATGAGCTCGCTGCGCGTCGATGCCTTTGGCCAGAGCGGCGGGGCCTATACCGGCAGCGGCACGACGGGTCAGGGCGGCGATGCGCAGGGCGGGACGATCGTCCTTTCGGCCGCCAATGCGGGCTCGACGCTCAACTTCGGCGGCAGCGGCAGCGCATTCCTCGATGCCAGCGGCACCGCATCCTCGGCCGGCCGCGAAAATGCCGGCAGCGGCACCGGCGGCCAGATCACGGTTTCGGCAACCTCGGGCGGGACCATAAGCGGCGCGGCCGGCCTGTTGGCCACCGCGTTCGGGGGCAGCGAGGATATCGCCGGGCTGATCAGCGCGGGAACCGGCACGGGCGGCACCATCGATTTCCGGGCGGACAGCGGCGGTACAATCTCCGCCCTCTTCTATCAGGCGCGAGCGCGCGGCGGCGTCGTCAATACGATCGGCAACAATGGCAATGCGCGCGGCGGCAATATCACGCTGACGGCGCAAAGCGGCGGCAGCATCATCGCCACCGCCGACGGGACGTCATCATTCGACGTCAGCGCTGTTGATGGTGTGAGTGCCGACGGCAGTGCCGCCGACGGCGGGAACATCACGCTGACCGCAGACGGCGGAACGATCAGCATGCTCGGCCTGTCGCTCAGCGCGGACGCGCTGTCGGGTAGCGACGACACGGGGAGCACGTCGCAGGCGAACGGCGGCTTCATAACCATTACCACCGGGACTGATCCCGACAGCCTGATTGCGGTCGATTTCATCGATGCCACGGCCAATGCCCTTGCAGGGGCCAACTACGACGGCTTCTTCTCGACCCCCGGCGAGGCACGGGGCGGCATCATCACCGTTAACATCCAGGGCGGAAGCCTGACGACGGGGGTAAGCTCGCTGTCCGGAATCACGCTGGCAGCCGATGGCACCGGCGGCATTGGCAATGCTGGCACCGGTGGGACGATCGACTTCACCCAGACCGGCGGCACCGTCGATGTCAGCAATCTGATGATCCATGCGAACGGCCAGGGCGGCCGCGGTGGCGACGGCTTCGGCGGCTTTACGACCCTGACCCTTAGCGATGGAACCTTTACTGCGGGCACCGCCTCGCTCTCGGCGAACGGCTTTGGCGGCCAAGGCCTCAACGGCAATGATTTCGATCCGTCCTCCCCTGTCAGCGCCGGAAACGGCGGCAATGGCTATGGTGGCAACGCCACGATCCAGATCGAGGGAACAGCGGTGATCAATACCGCGCTCCTTGATGCCTATGCGGCGGGCAACGGCGGGCGCGGCGGCGATTATGACAGCTATGGCAATGTCACGGGTGCGGGTGGCAATGGCGGTTTCGGCCAGGGCGGCATAGCAACGATCAACCTGGTTTCGGGCGACCTGACCAGCGACGCGGTGGTTGCCGATAGCGGCGGCCTCGGAGGATCGGGCGGCAACGTCTTCACCTCTTTCAGCGGCGGTCCGTCGACCGGTCGCGGCGTCGGCGGCAACGCCGGCGATGGGCTAGGCGGCACATCGACCCTGAATCTTCGCGGTGCGACGCTGACGATCGGCGAAAGCCTGACCAGCCAGTCGGTCGGCGAAGGCGGCAGCGGCGGCTATGGCACGACCGGCGGCGCCGGCGGCCGCGGCTTCGGCGGGATCGCGCAGTCGATCGTCGATAATTATGACGCCGGCGCGCTGCCGCTGTTCCTCGACAGTTCGGCCGTAGGTGGAGCCGGCGGCACCGGATTCGATGGCTCGGGCGGCAACGGCGGCGACGCCCAAGGCGGCACGTCGCGGGCTGTGGCCAATGGCGCCAATGGCGCGATGATCGTCTCGCAAGGCAATTTCCGGACCGACGCGACGGGCGGCCTCGGCGGCTCGGCCTTCACCGACTTCTCTTCCACGCCCGCAACCGCGGGCCGCGGCGGCGATGGCGGTTTCGGCTATGGCGGAACGATCGAAGTCGTCGCCAACGACGGCGCAACGGTCACGCTCGGTACCGGTAGCACCGGCGGCGACGAATTCAGCAGCACCGGCACGGGAGGTGACGGCGGCCGCGGTGCCGACAATCCGAACACGATCACCCTGCCCGGCCCCGACGGGATTCTCGGCACCGCCGACGATATCACCCAGGGTCTGGTCGGCGGCGACGGCGGCTTCGGTGGCGGGGGCATCGGCGGAACAGTACGCCTGCTCGCCAACGGCGGCACGATCACCTCGAACGGCGCTCCTGTAACGATCACGGTGGGCGGCGTATCGGGCGTCGGCGGCGACGGCGGCGTCGGATCGGGCGGCAATGGATCTTGCTGCTCGATCGCTTTTGGCGATCAGGGCGGCCGCGTCATTTTCGAGGCGCTGGCAAACGCCACCGGGCCCGGGCAGATCAGCCTTGGCGATACGGTCATCCAGGCGAACGGCGGCCTCGCGGGCCGTATCGAGATGCGAACCGATAGCCAGATTACGATGACCAGCCTCGACGCGCAGGCCTATGGCTTTGCCCAGCCGACGAATAACGACACGGACACGACACCCGCCGGGATATTCCTGGCGGCCACAGGCGGTTCGATCCGCACGACGGGCGACATGGTGCTCCGCACCGACAGCTCGGTTGGCGCCTATGCTCAGGCGAGCGGTCAGGTCAGCGCAAGCGGCAATCTGACCATCGAGGCCGGCGATCAGGTCGACCTGCGTCACGAATTCCGCGCCGAGGACGAAACTCCCACACTCTTCGCGGCCGGCGACCTCTCGATCACCGCGGGCACGAGCATCAGCGGCGCCCCCGGCACGCTGATCGAGTCGGACGGCAATATGTCCCTGACCGCAGGCTCCATCGGCCTGGATCGCGTTGGAAGCTTCGCGTCGCTTTCCGCCATAGCGACGACCGGCGGCGTCACGATCAACAATGCCGAGATCGAAGGCAATATCGGAATCTTCGCGCAGGGCGACATCACCGGCAATTACAGCGCCGGCGGAGACGCGTTCCTCAGCTCGGGTCGCAACATCGTCGCATCGGTGAATGCTGCGGGCGGCTTCCCCGAGCCGACGAACAGCGACGTCCGTACCGCCGGCAACGTTTATATCGACGCGGCGGGCAATGTGACGCTAAACGACAGCAGCGCCACCGGCATGTTCGGCGTCAACGCCCAGTCGGTCGCGTTGACCAACGTTACCGCGGGCGAAGACATGCTCGTGCTGGCGCAAGGCACCGCCAACCTGTCGGGCATCACGGTCGGCGACGATCTCGACGTTCGCGCGACGGGAGCGATCACCGCGACCAATGTCAGCGCCACGGGGCTTGGCCCCGACGGCTTCTTCCTCGACTATTCGCCGTCGGGCGGCTTCACCATCAGCCAGGGCGAAGGCCAGTCGGCGCTCGACGGTTCGGACATCGATCTTCAGTCCTCGACCGCCTCGATCGACGCCACGAACCTTTCGGCGGGCGACGATATCTTCCTGAATGCCTTGACGACGATCGCGCTCAACGGCGCGACGACGCTTGGCCTCGGCACCACCGGCGGCGACAGCAGCATTCGCACCACCGGCGGCGACACGACGCTGGCGGGCCTCAATGCCTTCAGCAACGTCGTCGTCGGCGCCGACGGTACGGCGAATGTCACCGGCACGGTCCGGGCAGGCAACGACGTCACCATCAACGCCAATGCCGTCACGCTCGCCGATATTCCGACCAGCGGCGCCCCGATCGACACGATCACGGCCGGCCGCGACATCGCGATCACATCGGTCGCGGACATTTCGGGCGGCGGCATCCTGACTGCGGGACGCAGCCTGACGCTCGATGCGGGCGGCGCGATCGACATCACCCAGGGCGAAAGCGGCGACGATGGCGAGATGACCCTGACCGGCGTTACCGGGATTCAGGCCGATCAGCTCTACAGCCGCGGCCTGACGACGCTGACCGCCGACAATGGCGATATCCGCGTCGGCAACCTCGGTTCGCTTGGCGAGGTCAGCATCAGCGCGAACAGCCTCGACATCGGGACCAACGGGCCGATCACCTTCGCGAACATCGATACCGATGCCGGCGACGCGACGATCCGGTCGAACAACCGGATGATCGTCAACAACGCCACGATCGCGGGCACCGCGCGCTTCAGCAACAGCGGCGAACATCTGATCGTCAACAGCCTCACCGCCAACGCGGCGGAGTTCAACGCGAACGAGATGCTGTCGATGACCAGTGTCAGCGTGGCGACCAGCCTGATTGCGGACGCTGGAACGACGATCGCCATCGACGGTGTCGTCACCGGGCGCGACATTTCGCTGGCGTCGGCGGACATCGACATCACGTCGACCGGCCGGGTCGGAACGGAAGGGGTGACGCAAAGCCTGACGCTCGAAAACAACGACGACGAGCAGCAGACCTTTGTGGGCGGGACCGGAAGCCGGAACGGCTATCATGTCGATACCGCCGAACTGACCCGCCTGTTCGGACGCGACATCGAAATCTTCGCCCCCGAGGTCGATACCGTGGGTCAGGATTCGATCGGCAGTGCGGCGCCGCCCGACGTCATCGTCGACACCTTCACGATGACCGGCGGCACATCGGGATCGAACCTCGGCACCAACGGCTCGCTGACGATCACGACCCCGGGCAAGATGCGCGTGATCGGCAATGTCCAGCTGACCGGCCTGTCGAACGACAATGCGCTCAACCTGAACGCCGACGACGCGCTCGAGGTCATTCTGGGTCAGGGCACGATCCGCCTGCTCGGTGCGAACAATGCACCGGGCGGCCAGCTCAACATGGCGTCGGACGACATCATCGTTGCGACGGCAGCGGCGATCACCGATGTCGGCAATGCGACGACGACCGATGCGATCAACACCCGCCTTGGCCAGAACGACGGGATCGTGCTCGACGAGGGCGCGCTGTTCGCCCGCGGCATCCGCTTCAGCGTCAGCGGCGGCGTCTATGTCCAGAACAGCGGTGCCGGGACCGACTTCGGCCAGCGCCGCGGCCTGACCTTCGGCGACGGCGGGCTGAGCATCACGCCCAGCGGATCGCCCCGCGTCGTCATCAACGGCGTCCAGATCGGCCCGAACGGGCAGATCACGGGCCTCGACGTCATCCCGGCGCTGTCGATCACCCCGAATGCAGCGGGCATTCCCGGAACGATCGATCCGCGATCGACCTTCAACGGCTGCCTCATCGCCAACACCGGAAGCTGCACGATGGTCTCCTTCGAGCCCACCAATCTCTTCCCCGTCCAGGACGTGGTCGAGGATGAGGATGGCAACGGCGACAGCGGGGACGGCACCAGTCTGCCGACCGCGCTGATCACGATGCGCGACCTCGATCCGCTGACCGGCGAGCCGTTGCTCGACGATCCGGTGACCGGCGCAGGCAACGACGATCTGTGGACGCCGACGACCGACAGCCAGCAGCCGTAAGCCTTTCGGTTGACGGAACACCCCGGAGCGGGGCAAGGGCGCGATCATGACCGACGCCCCTGCCCCCTTGCGGCTGTTCAACAGCCTGACGCGCAGCCTGGAAGAATTCCAGCCCGTCCACTCCGGCGAAGCGCGCGTCTATTCGTGCGGGCCGACAGTCTATAATTTCCAGCATATCGGCAATATGCGCGCCTATGTCTTCGCCGACACGCTCGGCCGGACGCTGGCGTTCAAGGGCTATGCGCTGCGCCATATCATCAACATCACCGATGTCGGTCATCTGACCTCCGATTCCGATGCCGGCGACGACAAGATGGAAAAGGCGGCAGCATCGCAGGGAAAGACCGCATGGGACATCGCGGCTTTCTACACCGCCGAATTCAAGCGCGACCTGTCATGGCTGAATGTGCGCGATCCCGCCAAATGGACGGTGGCGACCGACTATGTGCCGCGGATGATCGACTTCGCGAAAAGCATCGCCTCTCGCCATTGCTACGAACTCGATAGCGGCCTCTATTTCGACGTCTCGACCGTGGCCGACTATGGCCGGCTCGCGCGCGCCGTCACCGACGATGGCGAGGGCCGTATCGAAGAGGTCGAAGGCAAGCGCCATGCGGCGGACTTTGCGATCTGGCGCAAGACGCCCGACGGCGAGACGCGCCAGATGGAATGGGATTCGCCCTGGGGCCGCGGCGCTCCCGGCTGGCACCTCGAATGTTCGGTAATGGGCGAAGCCGAACTCGGCATGCCCTTCGACATTCACACCGGCGGCATCGATCACCGCGAAATTCATCACCCGAACGAGATCGCCCAGAATCAGGCGTATCGCGGCTGCGGCAGCCTCGATTGCGCCGAGCATTCAGGCGCCCGGATGTGGATGCACAATAATTTCCTGATTGACCGCGGCGGCAAGATGTCAAAGTCCACCGGGGAATTCTTGCGGCTGCAACTGCTTGTCGATCGTGGCTACCACCCGCTCGCCTATCGTCTGATGTGCCTGCAGGCGCATTATCGCAGCGAGCTGGAATTCAGCTGGGACGGCCTCGGCGCGGCGCTCACGCGCCTCAAGCGGCTGGTGATGGCCGCCGCGCCGACGCGCGAGGCCGAAACGGCCGAGCTCACGGATCGCCGCCTTGTCGATCTGCTCGCCAAATTCGACGCCGCGATATCCGACGATCTCAATACAGCCGTCGCGCTCACCCTGATCGAAGAGGCTGTGGCGCTCAAAAAGATCGACGCCGGTCAGAAGCGTGCAGCCCTCGCCGTGATGGACGACGTCCTGGGGCTGCAACTCCTGACGCTGTCTCGCGCCGATCTCCGCGTGCGCCCGAAGGCCGCGACGATCGGCGAGGATGACATCGAAGCCACGCTTGCGCGCCGCAAGGAAGCCCGCGCCGCCAGGGATTTCGCGGCATCGGACACGCTTCGCGACGAGCTTGTCGCCGCAGGGGTCGAAGTGATGGACGGCGACCCGCTCGGCTGGGACTGGCGCCTCGCCAATTAGAGGCTTGTCGCCGCCCGGCGCGCTGCTAGCTTCGTTGCATGTCGCAACCGATCTGCTGGCTTCTTGTCGGACTTGTCCATCTGATCCCGGCGCTGGCGCTGTTCCGGCCCGGTCTGATCACGCGGCTTTATGGCGTCCAGCCGGGCAGCCCGGTCTTCTTGCTGATGCATCACCGCGCGGCGCTGTTCTTCGCCGTTCTCGTCGCCTGCCTATGGGCGGCCTTCGACGCCGACGGGCGCAAGCTTGCAACCGTCGTCGCGGCGATCAGCATGCTCAGCTTCCTGTTTCTCTATCAGATGCGCGGCCGCCCGGCCGCGCTTGGCACCATCGCCCTCGTCGACCTGATCGGCCTTGTCCCGCTGGGATGGGCCGGCTGGCACGCCTTTCAGCAGTAGGAAGAATATGACCAAGACCGTCACCGTCCTGTCGAGCCTGATCCGGCCGCTTGTCGAGAACCGCCTGCCCGACTGGGTCGAGCCGCGCTTTTTCATGACCAAGGAAGAGGCGCTGGAACTGGCGCCCGACGCCGAAATCGGCTGGTTCGACATGCACGACAAGAAGGACATGGCCGCGATCATCACCGCCGCCACGCAGCTCAAGTGGCTGAACTCGATCTATGCCGGCGTCGACGGCATGCCGCTCGACCTGCTCCGGACGCGCGGCACGGTGCTGACCAACGGCGCGGGGATCAACGCGATCACCATCGCCGAATATGTCGTGATGGGCATGCTCACCGTCGCCAAAGGCTATCGCGAGGTCGTGCGCGCGCAGGATCGGCGCGAATGGCTGACGGATTCGCCCGGCAAGGTCGAACTGTTCGGATCGAAGGCGCTGCTGCTCGGCTATGGTGCAATCGGCAAGCTGATCGAGGAACGGCTGAAAGCCTTTGCGGTCGACGTCACAATCGTCCGCCGTTCGGCCGGCCCGAACACGCTGACGCCCGACCAGTGGCGGGCCAAGCTCGGCGATTTCGACTGGGTGATCCTTGCGGTCCCCGCGACGGCAGAAACCGACGGCATGATCGGCGCCGCCGAACTCGCGGCCATGAAGCCCACCGCAACGCTGATCAACATCGCACGCGGCAGCGTCGTCGATCAGGACGCGCTGGTCGCCGCGCTCGATGCGCAGCAGATCGCTGCCGCCTTTCTCGACGTGACGACGCCCGAACCGCTGCCTGCCGACGATGCGCTGTGGAGCCTCGACAACGCGCATGTCACGATGCACTTGTCCGGCCGCGCGCAGGACAAGATGTTCGTCCGCTCGGCGCAGCGCTTCCTCGAAAATCTGGATCGCTGGAAAAAGGGCGAGGCCGTCGAACCGCGCGTCGATTTGTCGCTCGGCTACTGACCCGGCCGTTCGGCCTTCAATTCGCGCACCAGCGGCTGCAACCGCTCGTCATATTTGGCGAGCATCGTGTGTGCGCCGGCATGGTCGTAGAAGCTGACGAGTTCGCGCCCGTTCCAGCGATGCAGCGCGTAGGCGGGGTCTTCGGCGACGATCATCGGGCGGTCGTCGGGCTTGTTCTCGTCGATCGGGCGAAGGTCGAGCGACACCTGCGGCGCGGTCGACGAGCAGATCGCGACCGTCCGGCCTTCCCACGCCACGGTAACGCTGCGATGCAGATGGCCGCAGATCAGCCCGCGCACCTGCGGATGGCGCCGGACCACGTCGGTGAAGGTCGCGACCCACGGTTCGTCGGGGTCGGTGTTCATCCACTCGATACCGCTCTCGACCGGCGGATGGTGCATGACGATATAGGTCGGCTTGGCGGGGTCTTTCGACAGCTCGGCGTCGAGCCATGCCGCGCGCTGCTCGCAAAAGGCGCCGCCGTGACGCCCTTCCTCCAGCGTATCGATCGTCACCAGACGCAGCTCGGGAAGCTCGATCGTGTACTGGATGAAGCCATTGCCGTCACCGAAGCCCGGGAAATGCGTGTGGAAGCTGTCGCGCAAATCATGGTTGCCGACACTGGGCCAGACCGGAAACGGACAGCGCGAAAAGGCGGTGACGAGGCGGCGATAGCTGTCGGGATCGCCGCGGTCGGTAATATCGCCCGTCGCGAGCAGCAGATCCGGACGGTTCGGCCCCTCGATCAGCACGTCGAGCACGTCGTCGAGCCGCTTGCGGTTATACTCCGCCGGATTGTCGGGATCGAACCCGATATGGATATCGGTGATCTGCGCGATCAGCATATCCGTCCCCTGCTCCCCGCCGGTCGACCCCGGACCAAATCCTAGCCGCCCCGCCTTGCCCCGTGCAGGGCGGGTGTGCGCCAGGTCACATCATAGAGTCCCCGCCCCGGCGAGCCTGTGACCATGCTCACACCATAGATAGCCCGAAGAGGTTTATTTGTGATTGCCGCGCTGTTTACCTTACGTTGGCGTGCAGGCATCCACGGTTTGCCACCATCCGAATGATATTCGTGACACATCGCGCACGGCGATTCGGTCGCGGTCTCGACCTTTACCAGCCGCGCCCCGGTTTCACCGACATGGCAGTCGCGACATTGACGAAGCCCGGGAATGAGCAGGTCGGTCGCGGCCTTCGATCCGGGCGCGGCGGTGTGGCAATCGGCGCATTCGGTTTCCTTGTGCGCGTCATGGTCGAACCAGCCCTTGGCCAGATAGCGTTGCGTCTGATCGACTGGTACCACGCGCCAGTTGTTGCCCGAAGCCGGCGGAACGATCGTGTGGCAATCGTAGCAGGCGCCGCCCTTCGAGAAGACGGCGCGCACCGCATCCTCGGCGCGGTTCGGCCGCACCGCGACTTCGCGGAAATAGATGTTGTAGACCTGTCCCTCGGCATAGGCGCCGGGCCGGCGGCGCTCCATCCCGCCGAGTTGCAGCGGCCGTGTCGGCGGCGTCGAGCGATAATAAGCGAAGAGGTCGGCGACGACCTGATCGGGCTCGCCGTGGCGGAGCGTGCGGGTCACCCCACCGACGGTCTCGAACGCCAGACTGTGGCACATCGCGCAGTCGCGTTCCATCTCGACCGGCTTGATCCGCACGCCGTCGGCCTCGGGCCGGTGGCAATTCTGGCACTCCAGCTTCTTGCCGAAATCATAGCGGCCCCGGAAACTGGCCGCCATGCGCGCCACCCCGCCGGTCGCCTGCAGGTGCACGTCATGCGGGAATTTCAAACCGTCGTGATCGACCGGCTTGCTGCCCGGCATCGCGCGCACCGGCTTTGCGCCGGGCGCCGTGCGGACGAGCGGGCGGAATTCGGGATGGCTCGTCCCGAAGTCAGCCGCATCGGCGACCGTCGGCTTGAAGCCCGCGTTGATCAGCCGCGCCTTCATCCCATCATGACAGTCGGCGCAGAATTTCTGGGGTGTCGCGGGCATCGGCCCGGCACCCTCATGCTCGGTATGGCAATCGACGCAGCGCCCCTGCGGCCGGTTGAACGTATCGGCGAAGCCCTTGAGAATGCGCTCGCCGACACCCGGTGGATGCCGCGCGGCGAGCAGCATCGCGGTCGGCGCATTGGCGTGCGCCATGCTCATCGCCTTGTGCTCGCCCGTGTGGCAGCCGACGCACGCCTTGTCGGTCACCGCGACGAACGGCTCGACGTGACACGACTGGCAGTCGTTCTTGAGGCTGGCGTGTGCGCTCGACAGCGGCCCCGACGACCAGGCGGTATCGGCGTGATAGCCCTGCGGCCGCTCGTCGACGCCCTTGAAGCTGTGCCACGCCCAGATCGGCCCGATCAGGAAGGCGAGCAGGACGAGGATGCCGAATGTCCACGCCCCCATGCGCTTGCCCGGCATGACCCCGGCGAGCGAGAAAGCCTTTACCTCGTCGACGTCCTTCGACGATTGCGACAGCTCGTCGATCCGCTCGACGAGCAGGATGATGGCCTCGCCCTCGCGCGCGATCGTCAGGCGGTGGCCGCCGAAGCGCAGTTCGGCGCCCGCGGCGCTGTCGATGTCGGCCGCATCGACCGTGCGGCCGTTGAAATCGAACCCC
This sequence comes from Sphingopyxis sp., assembly GCF_965279755.1. GTDB lineage: Bacteria > Pseudomonadota > Alphaproteobacteria > Sphingomonadales > Sphingomonadaceae > Sphingopyxis. The sequence continues at coordinate 334,246 of NZ_OZ257261.1, forward strand.
AGCCCCTCGCTCGCCTGCACGCGAACGTGGCGACCGTCGCCGCTGCTGATCGTCGCATGCTGCGGGTTCACCGCAAGGTCGGCGATATGGATGATGTTGGTGCCGTCGCGGCCGAGCGTGATCGTGTCGCCCGGCAGCGCCTGGTCGCGAATGATCTGCTTGCCCGTTTTCGTCGTCGAAATGCGGCGCAGGATGAAGCTCATGATCCCCCTCCCCGCCTTACCAATAGAAGAAGACGCTGATGATGTGCGCCGACAGCGCTGCGATCAGCGCAAAGGTCAGCGGCACATGCACATAAAGCCAGATTTCGAGCAGCGCCCGGATACGAAGGTGCTGGCGCAGCCGCGCAAGCGCGGCCTCTTTCTGCGAGAGCAGCCCGATCACCTTCGTGCGCGCTTCGGCATCGCTGCTCCGCGACTGGCCGAGCGTGCGCAGCGCCGCAGCGGTCGCGCAGCGTGGATAACGCCCCGACAGGCGCGCGCCGATGCTGCCTGCGAATGGATCTTCGTCGAGCGCCGCGAGCACCGGCGCCGTATCCTCGGGCGTCAGCGGCTGCGCGGCGGCGTGAAGCTGACGATCGAAGGCACGGATCGCCTCGAGCATCTGCATCTGCGTCATTTCGTCGCGATTGTTCGAGAGCGCGGCGGGCAGTGTCGAATACACGATGACGCCGTAAAGCCCCGACAGGATCACCAGCATCATCAGCACCCAGGCGAGCGTATGAACGTTCCAGCCAAGCTGGAAGCCTGTGTGCCAGGTGCCGACGACGATCAGGCTGAGACCAAGATAGACGTGCGCCGACGTCCACGCCTTCAGCGACCAGTGGTCGCTCGTCATCCGGCGTTTACGATATCCGAGAGCGGTGAGCCAGAGGATCAACAAGGCCCCGATCGTGCCGAGCGTATAACCGTACCAGCTTCCGCCACTGTGGCGCGGCGTGACGTCGACCAGCGCGTAGGAGACGATGATGAGCAGACAGAGCCCGCCCGAAATCTTGGCCCAGCGGAACCCGGCATAGCGCAGGAACCCCTCGTGCCGCCGCTCGCGAACGCGCTCGGTCTGGGTCGCCTTGCTGCGACGCCGCTGAAAGAGTGACGCCATCAGCCCGCGTCCTCTTCAAGCCGCGCGATCGAGAGGAACTCTTCCGGGGAGACGCGGATCGCGGCGCCGGTCGGACAGGCGCGAACGCAGGCGGGGCCGCCCGAAATGCCTTTGCACATGTCGCATTTGACCGCGATCTTCTTGGGCTTTTCCTCGCCCAATTGCTTCTTGGTCCATTTGGGCGAGGGCTCGCCCGGGCCGGGTCCGAAACCGGTCAGCAGCCAGCGCAGCAGGCTCGGCTTCTGCGGCGGCGCCGCCTCCATGCGGATCACGCCATAGGGGCAGTTGCGCATGCAGTTGCCGCAGCCGATGCACCCCGGCTCCATGAACACTTCGCCATCGGGGCCGCGGTGAATGACGTTCGGCGGGCAGTCGGCCATGCAATGCGGATGCTCGCAGTGGCGGCAACTGGTCGGCACGTGCAGATGCGCAAAGGTCTTGCCCGCCTCGCGGTCGAGCCGCGACAGCCCTTCGTGGCTGTCGGCGCAGGCCTTTTCGCAATTGTCGCAGCCGACGCAGAGATTTTCGTCGATCAGCAGCGCGTCGGTTGCCTCGCCCAGACCTTCCTTCATGATGAAGCTGGCCGTGTCCGAATAGAGATCGACCGCGTTCGAATAGCTGGCCTTGCGCGATTCGATGAAACTGTTCATCTGTGCGCGCTCGGCGACAGCCGCCTCGGTCGCCTCGCGCACCTGCGGACGCTTGGCGAGCATTTCCTTGAACTGCTGCCCCTTGAGCCGGATGACTTCGCTCGCGACGGCCGCCTTGACGGTCGCGTTGCGCGGCGCCCCGCTCAGGACCGCCATTTCGCCGAAAAAGCTGCCGGCGGGAAGGTAACGGAGGAAGATCGGCTTGCCGCCGATGTCCTTCTCGACGACCATCGATCCCGAACGAATGACATAGACGTCGTCGCCCTCATCTCCCTCCGCCAGCACGACCTTGCCCGCCGGGAAGCGCTCGATCGCGGGATCTTCGACGATCGGCTGGAGATCCTCGACGGTCAGCCCGCCCTTGAAGATCTGGAGCAGCTGGCGTTCGAGCGAGATGCGGTTGATCACGCGCTTGGCGCCCGGAACCGCGGCCATCAGCTTGAGCGCCGCGGTGCGCGAGACCTCGACGAAGATGCTGTCAGCGCCGGCACGGATCGTTGCGCCGCGCTTGCGGCCGGAAATCAGGCCAACCTCGCCAAAGATCGATCCCTGCTCGATCGGCACGGTAAAGTCCGGGCCAACCTCGACCTCGGCATGGCCGTCGGCGATCGCGAACAGCGACGATCCGGGATCGCCCTTTTCGAATACGACATCGCCCTTGCTGTAAAAGGCTACCTTCGAATCGAGCATGAATTCGCGCATCTGCAACGGCGAAACATCGGCGAAAATCCGTACCCGCTCGCGCAGGAAATCGAGCCACTCCGCAACGCTCTTTTGCTGCGGCAGACCAGCAAAGATCGCCGCCAGATCCTTTTCGTCGGCAGGCGTCAGGCTGGTGTTGCCGTTTATGAATTCAACGACGTCATAGCCCTGATTCATGCAGTGCTTGATCAGCGGATAGCCCGCAAGCGCACCGATCACGAAAATGCCGGGAACGGTCGATTCAAAGGTAGGCGACAGCTTTGGAAAGGCCTCGCGGTCCGGGCCGGTGAATTCGATCCCCATCGATTCGACGAAGCCCCGCGGAGCGACCGACCCCAGGCGCGCAACGATCACATCGCATTCGATTTTCTCGTCACCCGTAGGCGTTTCGAGCGTCAGCCAGCCCGGTTCGACCAGCTTCGGCTGCGTTTCGGTGCGGATGCTCATCAGCCCGTTCTCACCCGCCTCCATCATGTCGGAGACGTTCTTGGCCTTGGCGCGCGCGAAGTCCTTTGAGCGATTGAGGATGGTGACGGTGTTCTCGAGCGCCTCTTCGGCGACGCCGAGCGCATTCTCGATCCCGGCGTCGCCCGATCCGACGACGGTGATATGCCTGTCCTTGAAATCTTCGGGATCATCGACGGTGTAGATGATATGCGGCAGGTCGTTGCCGGGGCAGCGCATGCGGTTCGGATTGCCCTGCGTTCCGATCGCGAGAATGATGTTCTCGGCGTGAAAGACATCGCCCTTGGTGGTCTTGATCGCGAACGCGCCCTTCTGGCCGGTCACTTCGGCGACTTCGGCATGATAGGCGACATTGACCTTGTTGTTCGCGGCGTCCTCGTCCCAGTTACCGAGGATATATTCGCGTGCGCCCTCGGCGAACCGGCAGTCGGAGCGCAGGTCGAGCCGCTCGGGCGTCGCAAGAACGCGCTTGCCCTTCTGGTATTTGTAGATGGTGTCGGAGAGGTGGTCGGTCTTTTCGAGCAGGATATGGCTCAGCCCGAGCTGCCCGGCGCGCGACGCCGCGCTCAGCCCGGCCGGGCCCGATCCGATGATCGCAACCTTCACCGCTTCGCTCATGCGCGCCGGCCTGCCCGGGCGGAGCATTTATTTCCGGCCGTGATGCTGACGAACGCGTGAACGGGCATCCTATTCCCCCCGATCGCCTACCCCTAGGCGAGATCAATATGGATGCGACCCGGACTTGTTGTCCTGAAGGGAAAGCTATGCCCTTGAAAGCGGGAAAAGGTCAACCGGCGAGGTCGAGTTTTCGGCTGCTGCGAGACGTTCTCAATAGCGCACTTTTCTGCCGCCTTCGCATCGCCTCTCAGGGCGACGGCCGGACCTGATTGTCGACACCCTGAACGGATACGCGCGGCTTGCCCTTGCCGCTCACGCGCCAGGTCACGACATTCTCGACACCCGAAACCTGAACCAGCGCACCCGGGCGAAGCGTGATGCTGATCTGGTTATCGACGCCGTTGACGATCAGGCTGGGACAATCGCCGGTAAAATCGATGCGATTGCCCGATCCGGACACTTCGGCGGGCCGGCCTTCGCAATCGATCTGATGCGCCTGATCGACGCCGTTGATCAACGAACCATCGCGAGTTCCGGTGCCCTGATTGCGCTGAGCGGCCACAGCAGGGAGCGTGACGAGAAGCCCCAAGACGGCGACAGGATAGAGTGCGCGAACGGCGGCTTGATTGCGGAACAAGGGTATCTCCTTCGTTCCCCGCCTCGAAATCCCCACCTATTCAATGATGTGGGTCGGCGGCCGCGTCAACGGTCGAGACGTCCTCGCCCGACTATGCGAGTTCGAACATCGCCGCGATCCGGTCCGACGTCGCCGGCTCGAACCGCGTCCAGCCATCGGGACCAAGCTTTTCAAGCGGGCGGAAGCGCGCCTTGTACGCCATGCGTCCCGACCCTTCGATCCAGTAGCCGAGATAGACATAGGGCAGTCCGGCCTTCGCCGCGCGCAGCACATGATCGGCGATGATATAGGTGCCAAGACCCTCGCGCAGCGGGTGGCTGGCATCGAAGAAGCTGTAGATCATCGACAGGCCGTCTCCCTGCCGGTCGGTCAGGCAGCAACCGACGAGACGGCCTTTGCCACCATCGACCGCGGGCTCGCGATATTCGATCATATAGCTGTCGACCGGGGTCTGTTCGACCATGTCGGCGAAATCCTGCTCGTCCATGTCGGCCATGCCGCCATCGGGATGGCGCGAGCCGAGATAGGAACGGAGCAGCGTATATTGTTCTTCGGTCGCCCACGGCTTGCAGGCTGTTGCAACAAGATCGCTGTTGCGACGGATCGTCCGCTTCTGCGAATTGCTGGGCGTGAATTCATGCGCTGAGACCCGGACCGAAACACAGGCCGAACAGTCGGCGCAGCTCGGGCGATAGGCGACCGACTGGCTGCGGCGGAATCCGATGCGGCCAAGCGCGTCGTTCAATTCATTGGCGTTGTTGCCGCTGAGTTCGGTGAACACCTTGCGCTCGGTCTTGCCCTCCAGATAGGGGCATGGCGCCGGGCTGGTCACAAAAAAGCGCGGAAAACGGAACGGTGCGGACACGCGGGACAAACCTCCGGACTGGCGATGCGGATCCCCCCAACCGGGTCCCGATGCGCTACATGCAGCGAATATGCCGCGCCCGGTCAATGGTGCAAATACCATTTACCATTTTTGTTCGTCCCGAACTGAATCAGGCGCAAAATTTTCTGAATCGCGCGGTAACTTTTGTGCCGATTTGAATCGACCCGGACGAAATCCGTTACGCGTAGCCGCGCAGTTCGTCGCCGGTGAGCGTCGCGACGTGCAGCACGTTGGTCGACCCGGGCGTGCCGAAGGGGACGCCCGCCATCATCACCAGCTTCGATCCCGCAGTGCCGATCCCGTGGCGCAGCGCCATGCGCTTCCCCTTGGCGATCATTTCCTCGAAGCTGCCGATATCCTTCGTCGGCACCGCATGCGCGCCCCACAGCAACCCCATCCGCCGCGCGGCGTCGCGCTTAGGCGTCAGGACGAGCAACGGCGCGCCCGCGCGTTCGCGCGCAACGCGGCGCGCGGTCGAGCCCGAAAAGGTGAAGCAAATGATCGCATCGGCACCGATCGTCCGCGTGATATCGCCCGCCGCCTCGGCCAGAGCATCGGCGGTCGTCGAATCGGGCGTCGTCTCGGTGAAATGCAGGCGGCGGAAATAATCGGGGTCGCTTTCGACCGAGCGCGCGATCGAATCCATCATCGTCACCGCTTCGACCGGCCACGCGCCGGCGGCGGTTTCTGCCGAGAGCATGATCGCATCGGCGCCGTCATAGACGGCGGTGGCAACGTCGGAGACTTCCGCGCGCGTCGGCGATGGCGAAACGATCATCGATTCGAGCATCTGCGTCGCGACGACCACGGGCTTGCCCATGCGCCGCGCGGTCGCGACGATGCGCTTCTGGAGCGGCGGCACGGCTTCGGGTGGCAGTTCGACCCCCAAGTCGCCGCGCGCGACCATCGCGGCGTCGGCAATCTCCAATATTTCCTCGAGCCGCTGAACGCCCGAGGGCTTTTCGAACTTCACGAGCAGCGCTGCCTTGCCGCCGATCAGGCGCCGCGCCTCGGCGACATCCTCGGGCCGCTGGACGAACGACAGCGCAATCCAGTCGACATGCTGTTCGAGCGCGAAGGTCAGATCCTTGCGGTCCTTTTCGGTCAGCGCCGCAAGCGGCACGACGACGTCGGGGACGTTGACGCCCTTGCGGTCCGAAATCTTGCCGCCGACCTCGACGATCGTTTCGATCCGGTCCTTCGCGACGCTCTTCACGCGCAGCACCAGCTTGCCATCGTCGACGAGCAGGCGCGTGTCGGGCTCGAGCGCCGCGAACAGCTCGGGATGCGGCAGGTGGACGCGGGTCGCGTCGCCCGGCGCCTTGTCAGCATCAAGGACGAAGGTCTTGCCCTTCACCAGTTCGGCGGGACCATCCTTGAACGCCCCGACGCGCAGCTTTGGCCCCTGCAGATCGACCAGGATCGTCGTCGGACGCCCCGTTTCCTTCTCCAAAGCGCGGATCGCGGCGATGACTTTAGCGTGCCCCGCATGGTCGCCATGGCTCATATTGACGCGAAAGGCATCGGCGCCGGCCCGATGCAGCGCGGCGATCATGTCGGGGTTGGCGCTCGCGGGGCCGAGGGTCGCCAGAATGCGCACCTTGCGCTGGCGGGGGGTAAAGCTCTGGGCCACGGATGCTCCGATTGCTGGGGAAATTACTTGGGCCTGCCTAGGCCCGTTGCCTGGGCGAGCGCAAGCCGCGTATAGCTATTCAACACCCCTCAGAAGGAAACGCCCGATGTCCTGCAGCGACAATATGGATACCCCGAACGATGCGCTCGACACACTCGACGACGCCGTTGCAGCCGCTGCGTTCCGCCGCCTGGTCCGCCTGCTCCAGCATCGCAGTGACGCGGCGAACATCGACCTGATGGGGCTCGCGGGTTTCTGTCGGAACTGCCTCGGTGACTGGATCGCCGAAGCGGGCGACATGGACAAGGAAGCAGGCCGCGCGATCGTCCACGGCATGCCGACCGCCGACTGGAAAGCGGCCTTTCACACGCCGGCTACCGCAGAGCAGCTTCAGCGGATGGAAGAAAGCATGGCCAAGAATCCCTGACCTCGCTAGGTGGACGCCCAAGGCGATTCTCGCCGCCCAATCAAAACCTCAGCGGAGTCCAAAATGAGCGAAGCCACCGTGTCCGACGAACAACTGCGCCTTTTCATCGAGCGCATCGAACGTCTGGAAGAAGAAAAGAAGGGCATCGCCGACGATATCCGCGACGTCTATCTCGAATCGAAGTCGCAGGGTTATGATCCCAAGATCATGCGCCAGATCGTTCGCCTGCGCAAAATGCCGGTCCACGACCGCAAGGAAATGGAAGCGATCCTCGACGTTTACAAATCGGCGCTCGGCATCGGCTGAGCCCGCCTGACAGGAGAGTGACGATGTTCAGCACCACGACCAACAATGTCGAGGGCCATCCGGTCCGCGAATATCTGGGCATCGTCACCGGCGAGGTGATCGTCGGCGCCAATTTGTTCCGCGATTTGTTCGCCAGTATCACTGACATCGTCGGTGGCCGGTCGGGCAAATATGAGGATGTCCTTGCCCGGGCGCGCAAGGAAGCGATTCAGGAGATGGAGGCCGAAGCCGCACGCCTTGGCGGCAATGCCGTGATCGGCGTCGACCTTGACTATGAAGTGCTCGGACAGAACGGCTCGATGTTGATGGTGTCGGCGAGCGGAACAGCCGTGGTTGTCTGATCGGCCATGCCGCGCTAGGGGCGACGCCACATTTTTCCATTCGATGGAGGTAGGCTGTGGCCGGCCATAGTAAATTCAAGAACATCATGCACCGCAAGGGTGCGCAGGACAAAAAGCGCAGCAGCCTCTTCTCGAAGCTCAGCCGCGAAATCACCGTCGCCGCCAAGATGGGCCTGCCCGATCCCGATGCGAACGCGCGCCTCCGCGCCGCGGTCAACGCCGCCAAGGCGCAGTCGATGCCGAAGGACAATATCCAGCGCGCTATCGACAAGGCCGCAGGCAACGACGGCGATAACTACGAAGAAATCCGCTACGAGGGCTATGGCCCCGGCGGCGTCTCGCTGATCGTCGAGGCGCTGACCGACAACCGCAACCGCACCGCGACCAACGTCCGCACCGCCTTTTCGAAGAATGGTGGCAACCTCGGCACCTCGGGCAGCGTCAGCCATGGCTTCGATCGCCTCGGCATGATCAGCTATGGCGTGGGGGCCGGCGACGCCGACACGGTGTTCGAAGCCGCGCTCGACGCCGGCGCCGACGACGTCGAATCGTCCGACGACGGCCACGACATCTGGACCAGCGTCGACAGCCTGCACGAAGTCGCGAAGGCGCTCGAGGGCAAGCTCGGCGAGGCCGAAGGCGTGAAGCTGGCCTGGCGCCCGACGCTGAAGAGCGAAGTCGCCGACGAAAGTATCGCGCAGACCCTGTTCAAGCTGATCGACACGCTCGACGACGACGACGACGTCCAGACCGTATGGGGCAATTACGAGATCCCCGATGCGGTGATGGAGAAACTGGGTTGATATCCCCCTCTCCCCTTGGGGGAGAGGGATGCGAAGACTTGCGGGCTTTGCCCGCTAGTCGTAGCTGGGTGAGGGTGTGCCTCCGCCGCATTCCCTCACCAAGTCCGGCTAGCCAGACAAGCTGGCAAGCCTCCCTATCCTCTCCCCCAAGGGGAGAGGAACGGCGATGATCATCCTCGGCCTCGATCCTTCGCTCAGCTGCACGGGCTGGGGCGTCATTCGCGTGGAGGGTAGCCGGATCAGCCACATCGCCAACGGGCAGGTGAAGACCGACGCCAAGGCGCCCCTGCCCGACCGGCTGGCGCATCTCGACACCGTGCTGGCCGCGGTGATCGCCGATCACGCGCCCGAATGTGCGGCGGTCGAAGAAGTTTTCGTCAACGACAATCCGCAATCGACGCTGAAGCTGGCGCACGCCCGCGGCGTCGCGCTGCTCGCCTGCGCGCGCGGCGGCTTGCCGGTGGGCGAATATGCGCCGCGGCTGGTCAAGAAGGCCGTTGTCGGCACCGGCGGCGCGGCGAAGGAACAGGTGCAGGCGATGCTGCGCATCCTGCTGCCGGGCGCGAAGGTTGCGGGCGCCGACGCGGCGGACGCCCTCGCGGTCGCGATCTGCCATGCGAACCATCGCCCCCGCGTTTAAAAAATCTCACACAAAGACACAAAGACGTCGGCCTTGGCAGCCACGCCTTGTCTTTGCCAACGGTGGCTTGACTGCCCGCCGGACTTCGTCCGACTTTCAGCAGCGAAGGTCAGGCAGCCAGCGCTTCGCCAGTGGCAGCAGCTGCCCTCTTCGTGTCTTTGTGCGAGGATATTTTTCTCCATCTTCTTCGCGCCTTTGCGCCTTTTCGTGAGGCATTCTCCCTTCCTTGTTCCCTTTTCATTCCCACCGCGCTAGCACGGCGACATGATCGCAAAACTCACCGGACGGCTCGACAGCAGCAGCGCAGGCCATGCGGTGATCGACGTCGGCGGCGTCGGTTATCTGGTCGAGGCATCCGCGCGCACATTGGATGCGCTCGGCCCGATCGGCGGAGACGTCACCATCCACACCGAAATGCTGGTCGGCGAGGATTTCCTCCGCCTCCTCGGCTTCGCCAAGGCTGAGGAGCGCGACTGGTTCCGCCTGCTCACCAGCGTCCAAGGCGTCGGCGCCAAGGTCGCGCTCGCGATCCTCTCGGCGCTCGAAATCGGCGACCTGCAACGCGCGCTTGCAAGCGGCGACAGCGCGATGATCGCACGCGCGAACGGCGTCGGGCCAAAACTGGCGCAGCGGATCACGCATGAACTCAAAGACAAGGCGGGAGCGCTGGGCGGGATCGCGGGTTCGAATCCCTCCGTCTCCGCCACATCCGGCCCGCTCGGCGACGCCGTCACCGCCCTCACCGGCCTTGGCTTCAAGCCCGGCGAAGCGGGCGCTGCCGTTGCGGCGGCGAGCGAGGAGCTGGGGTCGGACGCCAGCCTCGACGCACTTGTAAGAACGGCGCTCAAAAAGGCGGCCAAGTGACCCACCGTGTCCGCAACGCATCCTGCCGCTGCGGTCAGATCCGTATCGCCTGCTCTGGCGAGCCGATCCGCGTGTCGGCCTGCCACTGCCGCGAGTGCAAGGCGCGAAGCGGCAGCGCCTTTGCCGCGCAGGTTCGCTTCCCCGCCGAACAGGTCCGCGTCGAGGGCGAGGCGAAAGCCAGGATGTGGCAGTACACCGGGGACAGCGGCAACACGGCCGATTTCTTCTTTTGCGAAACCTGCGGTTCGGGTGTCTGGTACCGCTCTCGGCCTTACCATGAGGCCTATGCGATACCGCTGGGCAATTTCGAGCCCGGCCATGGCTTCGTCCCCGACTATTCAGTGTATGAGGAACGCAAGGAGCCTTGGGTTTCGATCGCCGGCGAGGCAATAGAGCATTATGACTGAGCCCGCCGTCCGCCGCCCCAAAGCTCTTGCCTTCGACGTCTTCGGCACTGTCGTCGACTGGCGCACCAGCATTGCGCGCGAATCCGCCGAATTTCTGGCCCGGATCGGACGCCCCGACATCGACCCCCACGATTTTGCCGACCAATGGCGCCGCCGCTATATGCCCGCGATGGCGACGGTCAGCAGCGGGCAGCGCGGCTTCGTCAAGCTCGACATATTGCACCGCGAAATGCTGGAAGCGGTGCTGCTCGATCGGGACATCGATGTCTCCACTCTCGACCCCGCGATGCTCGCCGACTGGACCGATGCGTGGCACCGGCTCGACCCATGGCCCGATGCGGTTGCGGGGATAGCGCGGCTGCGCGCGGCGTTTCCGGTCGTCACGCTGTCGAATGGCAATGTTTCGCTGATGATCGACATGGCACGCCGCGCCGGGCTGGTATGGGATGCGATCCTCGGCGCCGAATATGCCCGCGCCTACAAGCCGCAACCGGCGGCCTATCTGGCGACCGCCGATGCTTTGGCAGTCGAACCTCACGACGTGTGCCTCGTCGCCGCGCATCACAGCGATCTGGCAGCCGCACGCGGTTGCGGCCTGATGACCGCGTATATCGACCGTCCGATGGAATATGGCGGCGCGCGCGCATTCGATGCCGACGCGGCACAGCATTGGGAGTATCGCGCCGACAGCCTGACGGCCTTGGCGGAGCAATTGGGGTGCTGAAATGACCGAGCTCACCTCTCCCCGGCGCACCCCCGAGGACGTCGACGCTGCGCTGCGGCCGAAGTCGCTTGCCGAGTTCGTGGGCCAGGCGGCGGCGCGCGAAAACCTTCGCATTTTTATCGAAGCGGCGAAGGCGCGGTCGGACGCGCTCGACCATGTGCTCTTCTATGGTCCGCCGGGGCTGGGCAAGACGACGCTGGCGCAGATCGTTGCGCGCGAACTGGGCGTCGGCTTCCGTTCGACGAGCGGCCCCGTGATCGCCAAGGCGGGCGACCTTGCCGCGCTGCTCACCAATCTCGAGGACGGCGACGTCCTGTTTATCGACGAGATTCACCGGCTGTCGCCCGCGGTCGAGGAAATCCTCTATCCCGCGATGGAGGACCGCGCGCTCGACATCATGATCGGCGAAGGCCCTTCGGCGCGCAGCGTGCGGATTGATCTGCCGAAATTCACCCTCGTCGGCGCGACGACGCGGCAAGGCCTGCTCACGACGCCGCTGCGCGATCGCTTCGGCATTCCGGTGCGACTGAATTTCTATACCCACGGCGAGCTCGAACAGGTGATCTCGCGCGCTGCACGCCTGCTCGCCCTGCCGATCGCTGCCGATGGCGCGCTGGAGATCGCAAAACGGTCGCGCGGAACGCCGCGCATTGCAGGCCGCCTGCTCCGCCGCGTCCGCGATTTTGCGACCGTCGCAGGACATGCGATCGTCGATGCGAAAGCAGCCGACGCGGCGCTCAACCGGCTCGAGGTCGATGCGCTGGGGCTCGACGCGATGGATCGCCGCTACCTCACCATGATCGCCGACATCTATCGCGGCGGCCCGGTCGGTGCTGACACGCTCGCTGCGGGCCTCAGCGAACCGCGCGATACGATCGAGGATGTGATCGAGCCCTATCTTCTGCAGATCGGCCTGATCGCCCGCACCGCGCGTGGGCGGATGCTCAACGCGAGCGCGTGGAAGCATCTGGGTCTCAATCCGCCGTCGGGCACGCAGGACGGACTATTCGACGAGGGAAAATAGCGCCTCGACCGGACGGCCGAAAGCGCGCGCCAGCTTCAGCGCCACCAGCGTCGATGGAAGAAAAACGCCATTTTCGATCGTGTTGATCGTCTTGCGGCTGACCCCGATGCGCGCGGCAAGCTCGGCCTGCGTCCATCCCAGCCGCTCGCGCTCGGCCCGCAGATTGTTCGACAGCGTCTCGCTCACTCGCGTGCCCTAGTCGAACCCACGTCGTTCGAGAAAGCCGAAACGCAGAAGCGCGGCGACGATCCCGCTACTGACGATCAGATGGATCGCCTCGTGCAATCCGACGTCGGATATCCGGGCGAGGACATAGAGCAGGAGCGCCGCGGTCATCGCGAAAAGGAAGCCGAGCGACATCGCATCGGCCCGGTTGGCCCGCACCCCATCGTCGTTGAGCAATGCGCGCACCGCGCCGCGATATCGCCACATGCCCCCGGTCCAGAGAAAGGTGAGCAGAATCACCGACAGGAACACCCAGGCCCCAACCTTCACATGATCGACCGTGCGCGCGAGATCCGGCGGCGGCGACACCATGAAGGCCGCTTGCTGCAGCAGGAAAATGGAGGCCAGTGCCAACGCCATGCGCGCGCGCTTTCGGCCAGCCCGTTCGGCGATCTCGATATCCCTTGGCGTCGTCATACATTCCTCCAAGTAACCCACAGGTGACTAATGTCACCTGTGGGTTACTTCGGTCAAGAAGTTTCTGACGCCGCGCTATGGGCGGAAAACGGCGATTTTCTCTGCCAGATGGCTTCAAGCTGCGACGAACCGTTGAAGAGGGGTTGTGCGACGAGTCGCCCGCCCGCTATCGGTTAGCCAGATGCTCGACGTTCCTCCACCCTTCGTTCCCGGCGCCTTCGTCAGGGCCGCGCACCATTACCGTGCGCGCATCTATTTTGAGGACACCGACCTGTCGGGCATCGTCTATCACGCCAATTACCTGCGCTATATGGAGCGCGCGCGCTCCGATATGCTGCGCCTTGCCGGCATCGACCAGCGCGCCGCGATGGAAGCCGGCGAAGGCGCTTGGGCGGTCACCGACCTCGCGATCAAATATCGCAGCCCTGCAAAGCTCGACGACGACATCCTCGTCGTCAGCACCGTCGAGGCGGTGCGCGGCGCGAGCGTCATTATTTCGCAGCGCATCCTTCGCGGTCAGGACGAGTTAACGAACGGGCGTGTTACCGCGGCCTTCCTGTCGCCCGAAGGCCGGCCGCGCCGCCAGCCCGCGGGCTGGGCTGACCGCTTTACCGCCATCATGAATGGAGAGACTTTCCCTTGCTAGACAATATCAAGCTGGCCGCCGATGCGGCGACGCTGTCCCCCATCGCGCTGTTCATCCAGGCTGACTGGGTGGTCAAAGGCGTGATGATCGGCCTGCTGCTCGCCTCCATCTATGTCTGGGCGATCATCTTCACGCACGGGCTGAATGTCCGCAAGCTGATGGGCGCATCGGAAAGCTTCGAGCGCGATTTCTGGCGCGCCGACAATATCGACAAATTCTATGACAAGAACAGCGGCGAAGAACTGCCGAGCGCAAAGGTTCTGGCGGCCGGCATCGGCGAATGGCGCCGTTCGACCAAGGGCCGCAATGTCGACCGCGAGGGAACGCGCGAGCGTCTGGGCGTCGCGATGAACTCTGCCGTCGCGGGCGAAGTCGACCGCCTCGCCGACAAGATCGGCACGCTCGCCACCATCGGCTCGGTCGCGCCGTTTGTGGGCCTGTTCGGCACTGTCTGGGGCATCATGCGCAGTTTCACCGCCATTGCAGCGTCGAACAACAGCAGCCTCGCCGTCGTCGCGCCGGGGATCGCCGAAGCGCTGTTCGCTACCGCGATCGGCCTGTTCGCCGCCATTCCCGCGGTCATCGCCTATAACGCTTTCTCGCAGCGCCTGAACCGGCTCGAATCGCGCCTCGGCCGCTTCGCCGACGGGCTGCATGCTATGTTCAGCCGCGAGCTGGAGGCCGAAGCCTGATGGCGATGACCGGACCTTCGGGCGGAGCGGGCGGACGCCGGCGCGGTCGCGGCGCGCGCCGTGCGCCGATGTCGGAAATCAACGTCACGCCGCTCGTCGACGTGATGCTGGTGCTGCTGATCATCTTCATGATCACCGCGCCCCTGCTCGCCTCCGCGGTGCCGATCGACCTGCCGGAAAGCCGGGCGAAGCCGGTCGAGACCGAGGAGCAGGAGCCGGTGCAGCTGTCGATCAATGGCGACGACACGATCTATATCGGCGAGGACGTCGTGCCCGACGCCGAGCTTCCCGCCCGCCTCGACGCGATCGCGGCGGCGCAAAAGGACGGCGACAAGCCGCGCCAGATCATGCTGCGCGCCGACAAGGGGCTCGATTATGGCCGCGTGATGCGGATCATGGGCGAGCTCAACCGCGCCGGCCTGTCGCGCATCGCGCTCGTGACCACCGGAGCCGAGAGCGGCGCGGCCGCCGAAGCCGCGGTCACCGACGGTTCAGAAACGCAGCCATAGGCAGGGACGATGGCTGCGCAAACGGCACCTTGGGGGAATGACAAGACCGGCATCGCGATCGCGGTGGCGCTGCATGTCGTGATCCTCGGCCTGCTGTCGGTCCAGTGGAGCGGCGGCGACCGCCGCTTCGACAATCCGCCAATGGAGGTCGACCTGATCGCCGAGACCGCGCCGCAATCGTCGGCGCCGGTGATTACCGAAACCCCGCCCGCCGCGCGACTGGGAGAGGAATATTCGGAAGACATCGCGGTGTCCGATCCCGTCCCCGCGCCTCCGGTGCCGGAACCGGTTGTGCGTCCGACACCGGCGCCGACACCCAAGCAGGTCGCGCGCCCGGTGGTGACGCCGAAGAAAATGCCGCCAGCCGCTCAAAAGGCGGTGCCGAAAGCGACGCCGAAAGCAACCACGCCGCCGAAAAAGACGCCGACGCGCCCGACAGGACGGCTCGACGGGATCGTGGACGGTCTCAGCAAGGCGCCAACCAAGTCCACCCAGACCAAGGGCGCGCCCGCCGCGACGACATCGGCTGAGGTTCGCCGTTCCATCGACGTCAGCATCAAGGCGAAGGTTCGCCCTCGCTGGGATCGGTGTCAGGTCAGCGGCTTCGACGCCGATAAGCTTGAAACCGAGGTAAAGTTCCGCCTCACGCCCACCGGAGCGCTGGCGGGTTTTTCAAGTATCACGACCACCGGACAGAATGACAGCAACAAGAACTTGGTTCAGCGGCACCAGGAATGCGCGAAACGCGCTGTCGAACTCGCCGCCCCCTTCGACCTGCCCGATGAAAATTACAGCTTCTGGCAGAATTATACGCTCGATTTCGTGAAGAGGTGATATTCATGCTGCGCCCGATCAGTCTCTCGCTCGCCTTGCTGCTGACCACCGCGCCCGTGTTTGCGCAAACAACGGTCACACCGCCCGCCGTGCCGGCGCCCACCGAACCGCGCGAAACGATCGAGGGTACCCTGTCGCAGGACCGCACCGTCGTCGCGGTGCCCGCATTCGCGACGCCCGCCGCAGTCAATGTCGCCGGGCTCAACACCGCTTCGCTCGGCAAGCAGATCGCCGATGTGATCGCCGCCGACCTTGAACGCAGCGGCCTCTACGCACCGCTGGGCCCCGGAAGCCTCCGCGCGATCACGATGGCCGAAGTGCGGGCGCCGCGCTTCGCCGACTGGCAGGCGAAGAACGCCGAAAATGTCGTGCATGGCTTCGTGCAGGCAAGCGGCACCGGCGGCCTTGTCGTCGGTTGCTATCTCTACGACACCGATCTGGGCAGCGAACTGGTGCGTCAGGGCTATGAAATCCAGCCCGGCGACTGGCGCCGCGCCGCGCATAAATGCGCCGACGCCATCTATTCGCGCCTGTCTGGGGAATCGCCCTTCTTCGACAGCCGCGTCGCCTACATCGCCGAGAGCGGCCCCAAGGGGAACCGCATCAAGCGGCTGGCGATCATGGATTCAGACGGCGGCAACCACCGCTTTATCACCAACGGTCAGGCGCTCGCGATCAGCCCGCGCTTTTCGCCCGATTACAAGAAGATCGTCTACGTCTCCTATCTCAACAACCGCGTCCGCGTCTTCATCTATGACGTCGCAAACGGATCGCAAAAGCTTGTCACCGAAAGCGGCAATGCGACCTTCGCACCGCGCTGGTCGCCCGACGGACGCCAGATCCTCTATTCGATGGCGGTCGGCGGGAATACCGACATCTATCGCATCTCGGCCGACGGCGGCACGCCGGTGCGGCTGACCAGCACGCCCGGGATCGACGTCGGCGGCAGCTTCTCGCCCGACGGCAAGAAGATCGTCTTCGAAAGCGACCGTTCGGGCAGCCAGCAGATCTATACGATGAACATAGACGGATCGAGCCAGACGCGGATCAGCTTTGGTGGCGGGCGCTATGCGACCCCCGAATGGTCGCCGCGCGGCGACCTGATCGCCTTTACCAAGATGGGCGGCGGCGAATTCCGCATCGGTGTCATGACCCCGTCGGGCGGTGGCGCGCGGCTGCTGACCAACAGCTGGCAGGACGAGGCGCCGACCTGGTCGCCGAACGGCCGCGTCATCCAGTTCTTCCGCACCTCGCCGGGCAAGGAAGGCAAATCGAGCCTGTGGCAGGTCGACCTGACCGGCGTGAACCTGCGCCGCCTGCCGACGCCGCAGGACGGATCGGATCCGAGCTGGGGCCCGATCCAGCCCTGACAGGTGGCGGAACCAAAGGAAATCGGCGGGGTTTGACTCAACGCGTTCAATGCAGGTTCATTCCCTGCCGCCACGACTGAAAAACGCAACAACAAGAGGACAGACAACATGACGATACGCAAAACAACCGCGATGATCGCGGCGATCACCATGCTTGCTGTGGGTGCATGTGCAAAGAAGGCGCCCGAGGTTCTTCCGCCCGCTCCCGAAGGAACGGGCGCCGATACGGGATCGAACACCGGCGGTGTGGTCCCCGGATCGCAGCAGGACTTTGTCGCCAATGTTTCCTCGGACCGGATTTTCTTCGATCTCGACCAGTATAATGTCGATGCCCAGGACCAGACGACGCTGCAGAGCCAGGCGCAGTGGCTCGCCCGTTATCCCGCGGTCCGCGTCACGCTGGAAGGTCATGCCGACGAACGCGGTACGCGCGACTATAATATCGCGCTGGGTGAGCGCCGCGCCAATGCGGCGAAGAATTACCTCGCCTCGCTCGGCGTCGATCCGAACCGCATCCAGGTCATCAGCTATGGCAAGGAACGCCCCGCCGCACTCGGTTCGACCGAGGAAGCCTGGGCGCAGAACCGCCGCGCTGTGACCGTTGTTATCGGGAACTGATCCAGAGCCACAGCGGCACCGCGGCCCACGCCGCGATGCACGCGAACAGACCGAAAGGGACCGGCCGCTCGGCGAGAGGCTGGTCCCTTTTTTGTTGGCCGAAGAGCGCCCAGAAAATGCCGCCAAGACTGGCGAGAACCAGCATCAGCGGCAGCGCCTGCCAGCCGATCCACGCGCCGATCGCCGCGACGAGCTTGGGATCGCCGCCGCCCATCCCGTCCTTCAACCGGATCTTGCGATAGAAGGCCGCGAGCGCCGCAAGCGTAAGACCACAAATCACCGCACCCACCCAGCGATCGATCAGCGAGGTCGCGAGCATCGGTCCGGCGAGTACCAGCCCGGTCGCACCCAGTACCGCATTGAGGCCATCGGGCAGCCAGAAATGGCGCGCGTCGAGCAGCGCCAGCGGCAACAGCATCCAGCCGAACAGCGCCCACAGCCAGCCAGCGGTCCCCGGCATCAGCGCCAGGGCGACCACGCCGATCAGGCCCGCGCCGAGTTCGACGCGCCAGTGGAACGGGTCGATCGGCCGATTGCATTGCCGGCAGCGCCCGCGCGCCGCGAGCGCCGAAAGCAGCGGCACCAGATCAACGACGCCGAGTTGCCGCCCGCAACCGTCGCATTGCGAGTGTCCCAGCACCGAGCGCCCGGCCGGCCAGCGCAGTACCAGCGTCGCGATGAAACTGCCGAGAATGAGGCCGATCAGGCCGGCAAATATTACGCCTGCGCCGATCGGCAGGGCGTCGAGGGCGGGCACGTCAGAAGCGGCCCGTGGTCGTCAGAACAAATCCGTTCGAGCCCGACTTGAACCCCAGCACCGCGAGCGCCGCCGCCATCGCAGGGTCGCGGTCGACGTTGATCGCGAATTGCGCGCGATACGCACCGAGCCCGTCGAACGACAGCGTCAGCCGCTCCATCCCCGACTGACTTGCGAGCGCTGCCTGCGCGCGGCCATTTACGCAGGTCAGCGGGCCCGACAAGCCGCGCGACAGGTCGAGACCAGCAATCGGCGCGCTGACGATCAGTTGCAGCCGCCCCGCTGCCTTGATGCATTTGCCCGCGCTGTCGAAGCGCAGCGACGCTCCCTCGAACCGGATCGTATCGACCGGCACCATGCCCAGCCCGGCCGAGAGAGATGTGACGCCGTTCACGTCTGACATCCCACGCGGATTGCTGCCGTGCAATGTCCCCGACAAAGCGCCCAGCCGGTCGTCGGCGCGCGCGAAGCTGAGGTCGGCGTTGCCGCCTAGCAGCGCGAGCGGCGAAAGGCTGGCACGAACGGTGCCGAGCGGCAGCGCACCGAGCCGCGCGTCGATCAGCGCGCCTGACCAGACCGAGCCGCGAACCTCGCGGGCCGCGATACCCGCATCGCCCGCTCCGGACAGCGACAGTGCAAGGCGCATCGGGAAGGTCGCAATAATAAGGACCAGCGCCAGCAAGGCGGCAACGAAAATCCAGCGGCGGCGCGCGCTCATTGCCCGGCCTTTCGAAGTTCGGCGGTCATGCCGACGGTCCCGTCGGCGGCTGGGGTGATGGTGAGCTGGTCGACGACGAAGCCCTGCCCCTCCAGCCCCGCAAGCCAGTCGGTCAGCACCGGCGCTTTCGCGGTCGCGATCGCGATCGTTGCCTGCCGGTCGCCGCGCGCTTCGTTGCGATCGAGCGTTAGCCCGATCTCGCCCGCGGACTGCGCGAGAAACTGGTCGATTGCCGCGGCATCGACTGCCGAAGGCGCCGACTTTGCAGGACGCTGAGCGAGCAGCGCGACCTTCGCGGCGACGCGGCCCCCGCGCTCGACCGCAGCGCGGTGGCGCGTCTCGAGATCGAAAAAGGCAGCCGCCGCAGGTCGCCCGACCGCCCAGCCGAGCACGACGAGCGCCAGCGCGCCGGCGACGCCGACCAGCCAGCGCTCGCGCGTCGACAGGGCAAGCCACCAAGTCTTTACCGCATCCATCATGGCACCGCCCGGATCGTTACATTCGCCATCTGCTGGCCGTCGGTGCCCGCCATCGGCTGAGCCGTGATGCGATAGCCGCGCGCCTGCAGCGCAAGCAGCACCTGGTTGACGTCATCGATGCGCGGCGCCGCCAGCGTCGTCGTCAGCGTGCCATCGGTGCGGTGCGCGAGCGTCTTCAGCGACACCCCGGGCGCGTCGCGCAGCGCATCGTAGAGCGCGGAGGCCGGGACCGAAAAGGCCAGCGGGCCGCCACCCGCCGCAGCGAGACGACGGTCGAGCTCGGCTTCCGCAGTCTCCGCATCGCTCGCGGTAACCCCAGCCTTTTTGGCTGCAGCTACAGTGGCTTCGTCGGCGCGGCTGGTATCGGAGGTCAACCGGATCGCATAAATGACTGGGATCAGCAGGCTGACGACGACCAGCGCAATCAGCAACCGCTTCGCAAGCCGCAGCAAGGCAGGATCGACCGACCAGCGCCGTTTCGGTTTCCACGCGCCACTCAGCAGATCGAGCGGAGCGGCGGCGAGCGACAGCAACAAGGCTTCGCGCATCTGCGCCGCATCGAGCGATGCGATCGACCGGTCGCCCGCAATCAGCGGATCGAGTTCGGGATCGGACAGGAAGGCGCGGTCATCGGTGCGGACAATCGCCTCGCCGCCAACTTCGGCCAGCCACAGCGCCCCGGGTTCGGGCGGCGGCACGGTCGCGGCAGCCGGGATGATCGCCGATGCGGTAAGTCCCTGCGCCGCCAGCCAGCCTGTCCACAGCGTCATCGCCGCGTGCGTCGTGACGGCGACAGGCACTGCCTGCCCGGCGTCGGCGGGTTGCCCCGCGACGACGTGCAGCGCGGCGGCATCGCCGAGGCTGCCCTTCAGCGCGTCGAGCCGAGCGGCAGCGGCGGCCTGTGCCGGCGCGGCATCGGGATAGTGAAGCCAGCGCAGCGGCACGTCGGCGACAGGTGCCAGCGCGATCAGACGATCGTCGGAAGCGCCATCCTGCGGACGCTCCCATGCGTCGACCCAGCCGTCGTCCTGCCCCGAATCGACGATCACGCCGTCATCGACGCGCAGCCATGCAGGACGGGCGTCATTCTCGCCGTCGATTGCTGCCAGGGGCGGCAGCCAGAGAAGCAGAGTGCGGGTCACGTCAGTCGCTTTCGCCCCAATCGCGCCGCACGATGACCGGCGACGCCTGCCCGGCGGCGGCCGCACCGCCATTGGCGTCAATGAGCGACCTTGCCGTCAAAACCCCGTCCCCCACCTTCACATGCGTCGTCAGCGCAAGCCAGCGACTGTTTACCCCCGCCTGTTCGGCGACATCCTGCGACGGCTTGCGGCCTTCGAAGATGCGGCCCTCCCAGAATCGGACGCTGCTGCCATAGCCCCCGGCGGGGCGTGCCGCCAGCGCCGCGCGCGCGTCGGCAACGGTCAATTCGCCGGGCATCAGCATGGCGATCAGCGGCGCCTGTTCGGGTGTCAGCGTGTTGACGTTGAGCTTCACCGGCTCGGCAACCGGCAGCACGCAGATCCAAGGCTTGAGCCGGGCATAAATCTTCGGCGTGACGCCGCGCACGGCGCGCAACTCGCTGACGTCGGCCATCTTGCGATTGGCGGCGAGATAGCTCGCCGGCATTCCGCGATAGACATTATCCTCGGCGCCCAGCGGGCCGTCATTGCTGTCGCTGTCGATCCAGTCGGCGGTCGCGCCTGCGATCTGCTGCGCCTCGCCGTCGCCCACACCGACGAGCTTCATGAGCCCAGCGAACTGAGCCACGGCGCCGGCGCGCTGGCTGAGCTTGCCCGGCGTCACCTCGGCCGCCAGACTGTTGAGATTGAAGCAATTGTTCGCGTCGGTCAGCCGCGCGGTCCCTTCACCGCCGGGAAGCGGCAGCGTGAAATCGCGCCCCAGCCACCCCCCGTCCAACGTCAGGCGCGCGGCGTCGCGTGACATCAGATTGTTGACGCGGCGAAGCGCGATCTGTTCGGCCGCAAAGGCATAGGCGCGGCCCTGATCGACCGTCGCCGCGCTGCCGGTAATGCGCGTTGCAAGCATCAGCCGGTCGAGCGCGGTCGCGGCGATCACCGCCATGACGGCGACGAGCAGCAACACCGCCAGCAGCGCCGCTCCGCGCTCTTCGGGTCCGTGCGGCGTCATGGCGCGGGCGCCGGAGCGACGGGCGGCGGCGGGACCGCCGGTGCCGTCAGGAACAGCATCGTCAGCGGCGCCCGGCCGGTGCGCGTCATCCGCACCTCGACCGCGCGCGGCAGCCGGTCGCCGGGATCGCTGGTCCAGGTTTCGGACCAGTTGCCCCGATCGTCGCGATAACGCGCCGAGACCGCCGACACCTCGGCAACGAGGCGGTCGCCATCGGACAGCGCCGTGCCGTCGAGCATCGGCTGCGTCGCGCGGCGCCACTCACCGCCGGTCAGGGCATAGCCGACGCGCTCGACGTCGGGCCGCGAGCTGCCGTCGCCTGTCCCGGCGCCCGCATGGACGAAGGCGAACCCGGTCGACGACCCGAGGAAAGCCGGGACATTCTCACCCGACGGGCCGCGCGTCGCCCGCGGCACGGCTTGCGCCAAATCGTTCGCCATCACCGCGCGAACGCGATTAAGGCCGCTCATCCCCTTCAGCCGTTGTTGCACAGCATCTTGCGTGTCGACGCTGCTGCGAAGCAGCCCGACGCCCATCGCCGCGATCATCGCAAAGATCGACAATGCGACGAGCATCTCGACAAGGGTGAAGCCGCGTTCGTCCTTCATCGCGACGGCCTGATGATCGTCAGGACGGCCTGTCCGTTGCCGCTTTCGGGGCGCACCGTCAGATCGATGCGCAGAAGACTGTCGTCGGCGGTCTTGGTGACGCGCTGTTCGATGCGCCAGTTACGCCCCGCGTTCGCAACGCCGCTCGCGCTCGCGCCGATCGTCGGCGGCGACGGATCGGTCCAGAGTTCGACTGCGCGATTCTGCGCAACGATTCCCGCCACAGTGCTTTCGTCGAGATCGCCCGCAGTGCGTACCGCATAGGCATCGAGCCGCACCAGCGTCAGCGCCGCGATGCTGATGATGCTGAGCGCAACGAGCATTTCGAGCAGGGTGAAGCCCGCCTCGCGGCCCAGCCGGTCATTGCCCACGATCAACCTCCCCCGTGGCCGAAACGCGCACGACCTCGCGCGCGTCGCCGCCCGCCAGCACGACGGCCTGCGGGGTCGGGCTGGTCCCGATCCGGTCGAACAATATGCGCGTCACCGTCTGTCCGTCGCCCGCGACGAAACGAACACCGCCGGGCCAGTCGCGCCGTTCGAACGCCCGGCCGGGCAAAGGCTGCCAGCCCCCCTCGATCCGCCGTTCGAAGCCATAGCCCGAGGGCGCAAAGCTGACCGAGACGCTGCGCCCCTCGATCACCGCAACGTCGCGTGCGGCGGCGAGCCGCGCCGCAAGCCGATCGGCCTCGCTGCGCACGGTGCGTTCTTCGCCCGGGATGGTCAGCACGACCGCGGTCGCCGCGAGCGCCATGATGGCCAGCACGACCATCAGTTCGACGAGCGTGAAACCGCGTTCGCCGGGGCGCTCAATTGTCTCCGTGGATGTCGGCATTGTCGTCGGTTCCGCCCGGCGCCCCGTCGGCGCCCTGCGACCAGACGTCGAACGCCTTGCCGTTCGCGGCGGGCGCCTGATAATTATAGGGACGACCCCACGGATCGCTCGGCAGCTTCTTGATATAGCCGCCGCGACGATAGCGTTCGGGCTGCGCGAGCGATGGCGGTGCCGTGACGAGCGCGTTCAGCCCGTCGGTGGTCGCCGGATAGACGAGATTGTCGAGGCGATATTGCTCGAGCGCGCTTTCGAGCGTCGCGATATCCGCTTTCGCCTTCGTGACCATCGCCTTGTCCTGGCTCGGCAGGACATTGATCATCACGACCGTTGCGAGCAGGCCGATGATGAAGATCACGACCATCAGCTCGGTCAGAGTGAAGCCGCGTTCATCCTTCTTGCGGCGTCGCGCCGGGCGCGCCTGGTTGGTGAAGGATGGATCGAGGATCAGGCGGACGAAGAGCTGCATCAGCGACATGATATTATAGACCTGCGAGGTTCTGCAACTGGAGGATCGGAAGCAGGATGGAGAGGATGATGAGGGCGACGCACGACCCCATAACGACAATTATGACAGGTTCGAGAAGCGCCATCGACGCGGCGGTAAAACGGTCGAACTCGCGCTCGAGATAGTCGGCGGCGCGTTCGAGCATCTGCTCGACGCGGCCCGCGCTTTCACCGCTCGCGGTCATATAGACGAGCAGCGGCGGGAAGACCCCGGCATCGCGCAGCGCGGTGGAAAGACTGCCCCCCGCGCGCACCTGATCGACGATGCCCGCCGTGGCGGAAGCAAGCGCGCTGTTGCGGATCGTCGGCACGGTGAGCCGCAGCCCTTCGACCAGCGGCAGGCGGCTCGACACCATCGTCGAAAGCGTGCGGGCAAAGCGCGCGGCATACAGATCACGCAGCAGCCTGCCGATCAGCGGCAGGCGGAGCAGCCGACCGTCGACCGCCGCCTTGAACGCCGGGCGGCGCATCGCGCTGAACCAGCCGAAGATCGCTGCGGCGATCAGCAGCAGCGCGAGCCACCACCAGCTCGCAGCGAAGTCCGATATCGCAATCACCGCGCGCGTCAGGAAGGGAAGCTGCTGCCCGACGTCGTCGAACTGTTCGACGACGCGCGGGACGACGAAGATCATCAGCGCTGCAACGACGCCGATCGCGACGACCGCGAGCACGACGGGATAAGCGAGCGCGGCGATCAGCTTGCCCTGCACCTCGGCCTGCCGTTCGAGCAGATCCGCGAGACGCGCGAGGATCGTCGTGAGGCTGCCCGTGGTTTCGCCTGCCGCGACCATCGCGCGATAGAGCGGCGGAAAGCTGGCCGGCTGGCGCGCCATGGCGTCGGCGAGGCGGCGGCCTTCGAGCAGCCCGGCATGCACGTCGCCGATCACCGCGCGCGCACTTTCGGCTTCACTCTGCCGCGTCAGCGTGCGCAGCGCCTCTTCGAGCGGCGCAACCTCGACCAGCGTCGCGAGCTGGCGGGTGAAGAGCGCCAGTTCCTTCGACGACAGTTTAGTGCGGCGAAAGGCGAGCAGCGAGCGGCCGGCCGGGGGTTTTGCGCCCGCCTCCTCGACCGCGACGATATGGAATTTGCGGCGAACGAGGTCAGCGCGCGCGGCATCGTCATTGGCGGCGGTCAGCCGCCCCTTGCGCTCGCGGCCCTGCGGATCGATCGCCACATAGCGATAATCAGGCATCGACATCCTCGCGCCGCGCGATGCGGATCGCCTCCTCGGGCGTCGTCAGCCCCTTGGCGACCATCGTGCGCGCCGAACTCGCCAGCGTCGGCGTTTTCAGGAAGGCATGTTTCGCGATCATTGCCTCGTCGCCGCCGGCGTAGATGTAGCGGCGGACGGTTTCGTCGACCTTGATCGCCTCGAACACCCCGATCCGGCCCTTGAAGCCGGTATGCCCGCACTGGTCGCAGCCTTTCGGGCGCCAAACCACCGTACCGATGTCTAGGCCGAGGACCGCGGCGATGCTGTTGTCGGCCTGCACCGGTTCGCGGCAATGCTCGCACAGCTTGCGAACGAGCCGCTGCGCGAGCACCGCGCGCAGGGTCGAGGCGAGCAGGAAGGGTTCGACTTTCAGATCCTTGAGGCGCGTGATCGCCCCGACCGCGTCATTGGTATGGACCGTCGACAGAACGAGGTGCCCCGTGAGCGAGGCCTGCACCGCGATATCGGCGGTCTCGCGGTCGCGGATTTCGCCGACCATCACGACATCGGGATCCTGACGCAGGATCGCGCGGAGGCCCGCCGCAAAGTCGAGCCCGACCTTGGCATTCACCTGCGTCTGGCCGATGCCGTCGACCGCATATTCGACCGGATCCTCGACCGTCAGGATGTTGCGCTGACCATCGTTGAGCTGCTTCAGCGCGGCATAGAGCGTCGTCGTCTTGCCCGAACCCGTGGGGCCGGTGACGAGGATGATGCCGTTGGGCTCGGCGAGCGCTTCGCGCAGGATATGGTCGGCGGCGCCGGTCAGGCCGAGGACGTCGAAGTCGATGCCCGCGGTGTCCTTGTCGAGGATACGCATCACGACGCGCTCACCCGCGCGGCTGGGCAAGGTCGAAACCCGGACATCGACCGCCTTGCCCGCCAGGGTCAGCGCGATGCGGCCGTCCTGCGGCACACGGCGTTCCGCGATGTCGAGGCGCGCCATCACCTTGATGCGACTGACGACGACCGGGGCGACGTGCGGCGGCATGCGCAGATGCTCGCGCAGTACCCCGTCCGTCCGCATGCGGACGACAAGGCCGCTTTCATAGGGTTCGATATGAATGTCGCTGACACCCTGCCGCACCGCTTCGGCGATGATCGCGTTGATCAGGCGGATCGCGGGCGCATCGTCGGCGCTGTCGAGCAGATCTTCGGCGCTCGGGATTCCGAGTTCAAGGTCGTTGCCGCCCACAGTCCCCGCCATCGCCGCCGCCGAGGCATCGACGGCATAATGGTCCGAGAGCAGCCGGTCGAAGTCCGCCGCGTTCGCGGTCGCAACGCGGATCGGCTGCGCGAGGTAACGCTTCACCTCGATCAGCACGGCGGGATCGCTGCCCTCGCGCAGGGTGGCGAGCCAGCGGCCCTCCCCGTCCTGTGCGATGACGACGCCATGGCTTCGCGCGAAGCCATAGGGAATATCAACCGGCGCCGGGGGAGGCGCCGCCGGCTCGATGTCGGTCACGGATACTCTCCGGTCGGGGGTGCGGGGGCCTGCGAGACCGAGGGCGGCACGTCGGTGCTGATCACCTTGCCGTCGGTCCCGCGCAGTTCGGGAAGGTTGACCGGGCCAACGGTCACGTCATTTGTGGTCGCGGCAGCCGGGATCGGCGGCACGGTGCCCATGTAATCGCGCACCAGCGTGTCGATCGCGGGTTCTTCGTCGGGGTTCCGCCGCAGCTGGAAGTCGCGGATATAGCCATAGCGGCGCGCAGTCAGCGCGGCATTGTCGGCGCGGCTGCGCAGGATCGTCGGGCGGATGAAGACCATCAGGTTAGTCTTCGATCGCGAGCGGCTGCGCGACTTGAAGAGTTCGCCGAGCAGCGGAATGTCGCTGAGCAGCGGGATGCGCTCGATCGTCTTGCGCTCATCGTCGTTGAGCAGGCCGCCGATCGCCAGGATCTCGCCATCGTCGACGGTCAGCACGGTCTCGAACGAGCGTTTGTTGAGGATGAGGTCGCTGTTGCGCGACGACACGGGACCGGCGACGCTCGATACTTCCTGACGCAGGAACAGCTTCACCTCACCCGCGCCATTGACCTGTGGCGTGACTTCCAGCTTGATACCGACCTCTTCGCGCTGGACGGTGCGGAAGGCGTTATCGAAATTGTCCGAAAGCGCCTCGCCGGTGGTGATCGGCACTTCCTGCCCGACGAGGAATTTCGCGGCCTGATTGTCGAGCGTAACGATGTGCGGGGTCGCGAGCAGGTTCGACGTCGTGTCCGACTTCACCGCATTGATGATCGCGCCGAAGATCGTATTTTTGCCGATGTCGCCGGCAAAGCCCGCGAAGCCGCCGGTCGCGGTGAGCAGCGACGCGGCGGCCGCCTCCTGCAAACTGCTGCCGAGCGCGCTCGACGTCTGGGTCACGACGGTGGTGCCATCGACCGTCGTCTTGTCTTCGGTCAGCTTCGTCGCCGCATAGGCGCCGCCGAGCGTGAAGATGTTCGGCTGTGCATTGCTGTAATTGGTCGCGACGAACGGGATATTCTTGCCGCCAAGCAGGAACTGGACGCCGAGCCGCTTTGCGGCATCGTCGCCGATCTCGACGACGATCGCCTCGACCAGCACCTGTTCGCGGCGGCTGTCGAGCTGGCGGATCAGTTCGCCCAGCATCCGCTGCACTTCGCTGTTCGCGGCAACGATGATCGCGTTGGCACCCTCATAGCGGGTGACGATCGCGGGACCGCGCGTCGCGATGCTGCCGCCCGATCCGCTGACCGAGGTCGGCGTCGTCGCGGCCGATGCGGTCGGTGTCGGCGTGCTGCCGCCCGAGGTCGACGACGAAGAGGAGGAGGATGCCGGCGGCAATCCCGCCTTCTGCGCCGGATCGCTGCCACCGCCGACGAGCTGCTGCAGGGTCGGCAGCAGCGTCTCGGCATTCGCATGCTCGAGCCAGTAGACTCGCAGTTCGGTCCCGCCCGCCGCCTTGGCGTCGAGGTCGTTCGCCATCGATACGAAGCGCGCGACCATTGCCTGGTCGCCGCGCAGCGCGATCGCGTTGCTGCTGTCGATCGGCACGATCGCGATCGGCGCCTTCGCCCCCTCGCCCGCCGCCGGGACAAGCGCGGTGAGCGCGGCCGCGATCTCGCGCGCGCCGGCGTTCTTCAGCGTCACGATCTGGCTGGACGAGGTGTCGCGGTCGATGCTCGACGCCAGCGCGCGGATGCGGCGGATATTGTCGGCGAAGTCGGCGACGACGAGGCTGTTGGCGTTGCGGTTCGCGGTCAGCGAACCCTGCGCGCTGACCAGCGGCCGCAGCGTTTCGACCGCCGCGACGGCGTCGATGTGACGCAGCCGGATAATCTCGGTCACGAACTGGTTCTGCGCGGCGCGGTCGCTGCCGATCCGGCCCGGCTGCGCGGCGGCGCCGTCGATCGGCTGGATACGATAGGCGCCGTTCGGGCCGGGAACCGCGACGAGTCCGTTCGAGCGCAGGGTCGACAGGAAAATCTCGAAATATTCGCTGCGCGACAACGGCCGGTCGGTGACGACCGAAACCTTGCCGTTGACGCGGCCGTCGATCACGAAAGTTCGCCCGGTGATCCGTGCGGCATCCTGAATGAAGGCGCGGATGTCGGCGTCGCGGACGTTCAGCGTATATTGCGCGAAGGCCGGTCCCGGTGTGGCGGAAACGAGCGCTGCGGCGAGCATCAGGGACAGTTTGAGGCGCATAAACCCTATTTCGTGAGGAAGATGGCAACGGGAACGACGCTGGCACCACGCTCGACCTCGAGCGAGATACGCGCGCCCGGCGTGAGCTGGTTGGCGAGGGCTGCGACATCGCTCGCCGAGCCGATGGGGCGGCCACCGACCGACCGGATCACATCGCCGGGTTTGAGGCCCGCGGCGCGAAAGACAGCGCCATCGCCTTGCGGCTGGACGACTATGCCGGTGACCTTGCCGCTTTCGGCGCGTGGCGCGAAACCGATACCGGCCTTGAGCGCAGCGGGCGACAATTCGCCCCCCGGCGTGACGGCGGTGCCGGCCGCTGCACCGGGTTCGGGCGTCGGCGCGGGAAGCGGAGTCGCGGTGCCCGTCACCGGCGCCTCGCCGCTCTGGTCGAGGAACAGGCTTTCGCGCGTACCGCCGCGGTCGAGCAGAACATGGTCGAACGCGACGCCGACGAGTTTCAGCCCCGGCGCGATTTCGTCGCCGACGGCATAGCTGTTCTGCACCCCGTCCTCAGCCGCGATGATCGCCGAACCGCCGCCGGTCGCTTCATTTATGTTGATCCCGAACAGGGTCAGCCCCGCCGAGGTGACCGTCGCGTTCGCCGGTCCCTGCGCGGCGCCGCGGAAGAAGGGGTCGATGCTGGTGAAAAGCGCGCGGCGTTCGGCGGGCGAGGCGATGACCGCCGTCTGCGGCTGCCAGGCGCCGAGCGGCGACAGCGGAGTGACCAGTGTCCACAGCAGGCTGACGGCCTGCCATATGAGCGCGGCGCCAAGCAGGCCGACGAGCAGCAGCGGCGCAAGGTCGCGCGGCGAGCGTTTGCCGACCCGCAACCACGAGGGCAGCGCGCGCGGCAGCCGAACGGCCGATCCGGTCATCAGCGTCGCCATCGAATCCTACCCGTCCCCCAGCCTGAAGAAACCTGTCTCGCGAATCGCCTAGGGGCGATCGGTGACAATCAGCTGACGGAGAGATTACAGTTTTTTGACAATCGGGCGAGTCCGCCCGCGCGTGGCGTCCGGCGCCGCCATCCCCGGCGAAGCGGGAATGGCGGCATAGGGACACGTCAGAATTTGACCGAGCCGCTCAGCGAGAAGGTCGTCCCGGGCTTGTACAGGTTGTAGTAGATGGTGTTGTCACCACTCTGCTGCATTTCCTTATATTTGGTGCCCAATATGTTGCGCGCTTCGAACTTCAGCTCGAACTCCTTGCCCGCCAGCATAACGCCCTGACGCGCCACGAAGTCGAGCTGGATGCCCGGACGTTCGAAAATGTCGGGCTGGCCCGACGGGCCGCGCCGCGTGATGCGATCCGACGCATAGGAAATGAGGATCGTCTGCTGCGACAGCTTTTCGGTATCCTCGAGCCCGATTTCGATGTTGCCGAGATGGTCCGACTGGCCGGTCAGAGGCGCACCATCGCGGAAGAACTGGCTCGCCAGCGTCGCGCCGGTGAAGGGGAAGGCCTGGACCGGATCGTCGGCGCCGACCTTCAGCTTCGATTTCGACCAGGTGTAGTTGCCGATCAGCACCGCGCGGCGATTGGCGAAGAAGCTGCCCCAGCCGCTAAGGTCAAAATGCTTCTGCGCCTCGACCTCGACGCCATAGAGCGTGGCCTCGGGCGCATTGGCAAAGCGCGTGATGACGCTGTTGCCGTCGAAGCTGGCGTAGGTTTCGATCGGATTCTTGATCTTCTTCCAGAAGCCACCAATCGACAGGCGCTGTTCGGGCGCGAAATACCATTCGAAGCGGCCTTCGGCATTATACAGCTGGCTGTCGACGAGCTGCGGGTTGCCCTGATAGGCGCGGTTGGTGTCCGGGTCGTAATAGGTCTGGAACACCAGTTCGCGGAACTGCGGCCGCGCGATCGTCTTCGACGCGCTGAGGCGAACCTGCATCTTCGGCTCGATCTCGTAGGTCAGCGTCGCCGCCGGCAGCAGATAGTTGCGGCTAAGGTTGGTGTCGGGCGGCAGCACCGGGCTGACAGTATAGACCTGCACCGCGCTCACCTGCTGGTCAGCAGTCTCGTAGCGCGCACCGACATTGAGGTTCAGCCCCTCGAGAAGATCCGCCTGCAGCTGGAAATAGGCCGCATGGTTGCGCAGCGTCGCGCGGAAAGTCGGGTTCGAGCCGGTGCTGTCGACTAGGCTGATCCCGGTCGGGCTGGGGTTCGCCGGGCAATTGGGATTGCTCACCGGATTGAGCGGCGGGAAACAGATCACCGCCTGCGACAGCAGCAAATCGGGCCGCAACAACGAGACGCCGAGCGGGATATTGTTGTTGCCTTGGAATAGGAAATCGCGGCGTTCGGTGACGCGGCTGGTGTCGCTGAAGGCATAGCCATAGACGGCCTTCACCGTCGGCGCGATTTCATAGGTGAAGTCGATTCCGGCCGAATAGAGGTTCTCGTTCAGGTCCGAGAAGGCGATCGTCGCACTGCCCGGACGCTGACCCGTGTTGAGCGTGTTCGTGAAGAACTGGCCATAGGGATCGGTCGGGCTGTTCGAGCGGCTGTAAAGGAAGCTCAGCTCGAACGGCGCCTGACGCTGCGAATTGGCGTAGCCGGCACGAACGTCGACGTTGAGGTCATCAAAGGGCTGAAATTCGCCCACGAACTGCGTGTTGAACAGCTGGCGCGCATACCAGGCGGTGTCCTGATACTGGAAGCTGACGCCAGGGTTAGCGTCGGCCGTGTCAGGCCGATCCTCGGCGCCGAGGCGTGCCTGCTTGATCGTGTCGCGGATATAGAGGTTGGTCCAGCGGACCTTGTTCTCGCCGAATTCGGCACTGAGGCCGATGAGGCTGTTCACGACGACGCGGTTGTCGGTGATCACCCGGCGGACATTGGTGTTCAGCGACGAGAGGTCGAGCGCGTTTGCGGTCTGCTGCGTCACGTCGCGGGTGCGCCACTTGCTGGTATAGCCTGCGGTCGCGATCAGGCCGATTTCGGTATCGCCGAGCGTCCACGACTTGCCGCCAGTGATATTGGCACCCCAGTTGACGGGCATATTGTCGTTGCGCTGGAGCAGCGCATTGCGCGGGGTAACGAACTGGCCTGCGATCGCCTGTTGGTTCACCGTCGGATCGTTGATGCGCAGGCCCGAGGCGCGCCACGCGGCATAGGCCGACGGCAACTTGCGCCCGCCGTCGCCGAAGCCGGTCCAGTCGCTGCCGGTGCCAAAATAGGTATAGCCGAGCTGGCCTGTCGTTTCGGAGTTACCGCCGATGCTGCCGCCGATTTGCAGGAAGGGTTCGCGCGGGACCGCCTTCGTCGTCAGGTTGATCACGCCGCCGCCGAATTCGCCGGGGAAGTTCGCCGAATAGCTTTTCTGCACCAGCGACGAGGCGATGATGCCCGAGGGGAAGATGTCGAGCGGCACGACGCGCTTCAACGGCTCGGGGCTCGGGAGGGGAGACCCGTTGAGCAGCGCCAGCGAATAGCGGTCGCCAAGGCCGCGGACGTAGACGAAGCCGTTGCCGACGACGCTGAGGCCGGTGACGCGGCCGAGCGCGCCGGCGATATTGCCCTCGCCCGTGCGCGCGATGTCGGCGGCGCCGAGGACCGAGACGACCTGCGGCGCGGTGCGCTCGACATTGGCATTGCGGCGGCCGGTCACGACAATGTCGCCGCCGCCAGGGATCGAAATATCGAGATCGTCGGCAGGCGCTTCCGCTGCCGCGTCGGCAGGCGCTTCCGCTGCCGCGTCGGCAGGCGCTTCAGCGGCCGGATCGACCGCCGGCGGCGCGGGGGTGTCCGCCGCGGGATCCGACTGCGCCATCGCCGTGGCGGGCGCGACGAG
Source organism: Sphingopyxis sp. (assembly GCF_965279755.1). Taxonomy (GTDB): domain Bacteria; phylum Pseudomonadota; class Alphaproteobacteria; order Sphingomonadales; family Sphingomonadaceae; genus Sphingopyxis. Next base: position 366,521 of record NZ_OZ257261.1, read on the forward strand.
CGCCGTGGAAATCAACAACAGGCTGGCGAGCCGGATCGGCTTGGACATGACAGTCACCCCTCAGGAAACCCGAAAATATGCATGAGAGGGGGCGGCACGATGCCGCCCCCTCCCCAATCGAAGCAAAGGCCTCAGGTGGTCGGCACCGAGGTGCACAGACCCGAGTTGCCGGTGCCGAAGTTCGCGGTGGCGCTGTTGCAGGTCCAGCCCTGATACCAGGTGTCGCTCGCGTCCTTGACCGCGCCGATATAGGTCGGGGCGTCGAAGAAGCCGGCGCGGGTCTGCTCGATCCCGTTGAACGTGCTGCCGTTCAGCGTCGAGACGTTGAACGGCGTCACAGCCGTTTCGGTCGCGCCGTTGATGTAGAGGCTGGTCAGCGTCGGCGTATAGGCATCGTTGTTGCCGTTGGTGCCGGTGCCGAAGATCGCCTGCACTTCAGCCGCGGTGACGCCGCTGCCGATGTACTTCGTCGACGAACACTGCATCAGGACCGAGCGGAAGATCGGCGCGCCGAATTCGTCGATCGCGGCGTTCTGCGTGCCCGAGGCCGTCTGCGCGCGGCTGATGCGCAGGCAGGGGTTGGTCGGGCTGACGACGACCGAGTTGTAGACCGCGTAGTCGGTGCCGCCCCGCAGCAGGATCGAGGCCTGATCCGACGACGAGTTCTGCGAGTTCTGGTAGAAAACATAGTTCGAAACGCGGGTGTTCTGGCGGGGATTGTCACCGTCGAGCGCGTCATCCGAGTCCGCTTCGATCAGCGCGTCGCCGATGTTCGGACGCTGCACGACAATGCCGTACTGCCAGTTCGACTTGGTGCCGACGTCGGTGTCGAGGTTATCGTCCTCGGCGCCGACCGCGATGAAATGCTTCACATGGGCATGGCCGCCGAACACTTCGATCGCATCGTCCGAGCTGTTGTACGACATGATGTGGTCGATCTGGGTGCCCGAACCGACACCCTGCAGCGTCAGCGACTGAAGCTCGCTGTTGCCCGACAGGATGTAGCCCGAGAAGCGGATCTGGACATAGCTCATCCGGCCGCTGCTTTCGCTGTTGTTCGCGCCGCCGTAGAGCGCCGGATCAACCGAACCCTCGGTCTGGCGTTCGCAGGCGGTGGTGCCCGGCGTCGCAGTGCCGCTGGCGCAGTTGGTGATCTGGCTGCGACCGCTCAGCACGACGCCGCCCCACTGGCCCGACGAACTTTCGGTATTAAGCCCCTGGATATTGTCGCGGCTCGTGAAGATGATCGGCTTGGTCGGGGTGCCGACGGCCTGGATCGAATTGCCGCGGTTGACGTTGAGCCACGACGGACCCGATTCGCCATAGAGGATGACGCCCGGTTCGATCGTCAGCACCGAAGTGGTGGTGCCGGTGGTGGTCGAACCCAGGTCGTTACCGACGTCGACACGGCCGTTGATACGATACACCAAGCCGGCGATCTTGGGCAGCGTGACATTACCCGTCATGCGCGCGGGCAGCGTGCAGACGCGGAAGCTGCCGACGGCTGCGTTGCTGATCGTGCCGCTGTCGGTGAGGGCGCCCGAAGAAATGGTCGGGCAGCCGGCGGCCGGAGTCACCGACGGCGGGGTCGGGGTCGGCGTGGGGGTCGGCGTCGGCGTGGGAGTCGGAGTCGGATTGATGATGATCGTGCCGCCGCCACCGGGCGACGCGACGTCGTCGGCTCCGCAGGCCGCAAGGGTGGAACAGGCCACGCTGGTAAGCATGATCAAACGAACGCGTGCGAAAGCCGCCATGAAAGTCTCCGTTCCCGGTGTGCGCACAAGGGGGCGCTGCTGAAAAACCACCGGCGAACGAAGGAGAAGGAATCGCGCCCCGCCCCCGGTGACGCCGCCACTAGGATGATTCGATGACGGTCTGACGCCAGACCCGTGACAGTTGAGAGACTCTTTGGAGTCGTTTCGGTGACATCGGCCAGCGCCGCGCAGCCGCGCCGTCGCCCATGCAAGAAATAAAAGCGGCCACCCCCGCTTGCATCGCCTGAAAAGCTTTGCTAGGCGCCCGCTCCTACCTGGTGCCGGCCCGTCCGGACCATCATGATGTGCGGTCGTGGCGGAACTGGTAGACGCGCAACGTTGAGGTCGTTGTGGCCGAAAGGCCGTGGAAGTTCGAGTCTTCTCGACCGCACCATCATCGCCAGAATATGGCGGTTTTAGGTATTTAGCATTAGTATCGAGCCATACTTTCGTTGTTGGCGTAGCCAAGAAGGATTTGCACGGCGCACAAATTGCCGGTCGCCGCGTAATAGCTGACGGCTTCGTTCTGCATAGCGAGTGTGTTCCGTAATCGCCGTTCGAACTTCATCCCGTCGTCTTTGGTTGAGTGACCTTTGCCCGGGGAGCAGCCCCGTCAGGACGCCGTCAGAAGGCCGAGTTGCCGTTCAACATCGGGATCATCGTGCCACCGGACCGCGATCGAACGGACCAGACCGGCGTCGCCCCATCGTTCGCGACGCTCGACCGCTTGATGCAGCATCTGCAACAGACCCGGCCGGTCACCCGCAACCGATAGCAGGAAGCTTGGCCAGGCGCGCGATCGCAGATCTCCGGTCGCGAGGTCGGTGAGCGCCTGCTCCATCAGCACCGCATGCGCGCGCGCCTCGCTCTCGGCGAGCGCCGTGGCGACCGCATCGATCCGCCCGACAAGCCCGGCATTTTGACGAAGCGCGGCAAAGCGCTGCTGCGCGGCAACAAAGCCTCGATAGTCACCCTTGGCGAGGCGGATGACACTCAAACAATCGTGGATCACCGCAAAGTCGGAATGCCGACGCTCGAGGTCGGTCAGTGCGGCAATCGCCGCCGCTTCGTCACCCATCGACCATTGCGCCCAGGCAAGGTCGGTCTGGATCGCGACCGAACCTGGCAACAACGTACGGGCGTCGTTGAGATGCGACAGCGCGGCCTGCCCGTCGCCATGATCGGCCAAGATGTTACCGAACCAGAAATGGCCGTTAGCGTCGTTTGGCGCGAGGGTCAGCGCCCGGTCGAAATAGCGCTTCGCCGCGTCGAAGTCCCGGTCCCACCAGTAAGCGACGAAGCCGTTGACGCGCTGGGCAGAGGCGAGCGAGGGGCTGAGCCGCAAAGCGTCGAGGGCGGCGGCCCGCGCCTCCGGAAAGGCATCGGCATCGCTCCGGCTGCCGAATTCGCGCGACAGGATCAGCGCTTCGGCCAGCGCGGCATATCCCGGCCCGTAGCCGGGGTCGTCGCGCGTCACCCCCCGCAGGGTTTCGATTGCGCGTTCGATCGATCCGGCATTTCTGTCGGCGAGGAGGTCGCGTGCTTCGAGAAAGCGCTGCGCCACCGCAGGTTCGACTGGAAGCACAGGTGCAGCGGCAACGACGCGCGCCGGCGGGGCCGGCTGGGTCATGGCCCATAGACCGCCGCCGACGGCGAGAATGAGCAGAGCCGATGCCGCCGCTCCCGGACGCAGCCAAAATGGCTGGCCGGAAGCGGCGGTCGATACCCGGTCCGCGGGTTTAGGGTCGCGTAAACTCGCGGCCCAGGCATCGAGCTCGTTGCGCAGCGCGTAGACCGTCCCCGTCTTGCCCCCCGGAAGACGGTGGACGGGAAGCCCACGCTCGCGCGCCCAGCGTATCGCGGTGGTCCGGTCGCGTCCGAAATGGGCGCCGATCGATTTCCAGCCGTCGATGCGATCTGGCACGGACTTGCTGCTGGCTGTCACGGGCGGACAGGTCGGACGACGAACGGAAACACGCTTGACCCACCCCTTCTGCGCTGGCGGACGCCAAGGATCGATTGCGCGGGGGCCTATGCGATCGGACGCAGGCCTGCATCCATCATCTGTTTAGGCGTCAGGTCGCCGCGACGATGAACCGGTGGGCAAACAGGCAAAGGTCCGGAAAGCCGGAGGTTTCCGTCTTGGCATAGATGCGGTGCAGATGGCTGCGCGCTGTCGCGCGCGCGATACCCAACCGGTCCGACGTGCCGATCATCTCGCCATGCGTCAGCACGTCCTGCAGCACGCGGGTTTCGCCGGGAGTCAGGTCGTGCGCGCTCGCAATGGCGTCATAGGCAAGACCCCAGCGACGATCGACCTCGGTTACGCTCACCGCATAGGCGGCCCCCGGCCCCTCGCTGACGTCGCCATAGCGGTTACGCGACAGCGCGCGCGAGGCGAGCAGCAGCCGTACCGGCCGCTTGCCGAAGCTGAATTCGTGGAGAACCGGTTTGCCATCGTGCGCGGCCCGCGCCAGCGCGCGACCGAAGGCCGACCGCCCGGCCGCTTCGATTGACGCAAACCCGGTCAATCGTTCGATCTCCGGCCCCAGGTCGAGGATGCGGCCGTCGTCGCCAAGCAACACCAGCCCGTCACGCGCGCCTTCCGCCGATTGACGATAGGCCGAAAGCAGATCCGCCTGCCCGATCCGATGGCTCGAGAGATAGACGGCGCGCCGCAGATGCGGAACCAGCACCCGCATCGCCTCGATATCGCCGGTATCGAAAGGCGCCACGTCGCCGGTGCGAAGGATCGCGACTGTCGCGAACATCCCGTCGCGTTTGATCAGATTGGTCGCCAGATTGTCGACGATGCCCTGCGGCGCGATATATTCGCGGTAGAAGCGGCTTTCCTGAATCTCGTCCGATTGCAGCAATGGATATGCGGGCCGCGGTTCACCCTCGGGCGTATCCATCAGCGCCGGACGAAGGATATCGAGCGGCGCATAGGTTTCGACATAGGACTGCAGAAAGGCCGGATCATTGCCATATTCGGCTTGAAACCCGGCACCGCTGGCCCCGCCCATCCAGCCGAGAAAACCCGCTTGCGCGCCGAAATGATCCACGATCCGCCGAAGCAGATCGGGAAACAACCGCTCGTCGGCGGCAGCATCATAGATGGATTCGACCGGGAACACGTGACCTGGCTATGCCGCACTGCAACACGCTGCGCAATCCAAACCCGGTCCCCGCCGCCAGACGGGGACCGGGCCGGAGTCAGAAGGCGATCCGCAGCCCAGCCTTGATGCTGTGATCCTGTCCTGCCGACCCAATCACGCCATCATAGCCGACGCTGACGGTGATCCGTTCGCTTGGCCGGAAGCGCCCCTCGATGGCTGCCGCCCCCGCGTTCCGCGATTGTCCGGCGGCCAGGATCGAAAAGGCCGGACCGGTGCCGAAGCGAAGTTGGCTGACCGGTTCCAGCGTGCCGAAACCATGCTGCCATCCAGCCATGCCGGCGACCGAGAACGTCCCCGCCGGTGCCGTTTCGAACCGGATGCCTAGCGTCGAGGCGAGCGCATTCTCCTTGGCCTTTACTCCAGCCAGCGCCGCGCTGCCTCCGGTTTCGGCGAAGCCGTCGGTCTTCGCCCGAATCGCCACGACCTGCGCGAAAGGTTCGACATGGCCGCCACCGAGCCCGATGCGATAACCCGCTTCGGCAAAACCATGGATCACCGATCCGTCATAGGCGCCGAGCAGGGTCTGGCCGACACCGGGGAACGCAGTGAACCGGTCGGTGTCGATGTCGTAGCTCGCATAGCCAACGCCGGCCTTCAACGACAGGTCGCCAAAGCCGACACCCGCATAGCCGAGGATGTGAAAGCTCTTGAGCTTCGCATCGCTGGCGCGCGCGGCAAGCGTCAGGTCGGTTTCGAGATAGGCACCGGCGGCGCCGATCACCACGCCGTCCCCGACCCCGAAATCGGCCCCCAGCACGCCGCCGATCATGTCGCGATCGAGGTCGGCGGTGCCACCCTTCCCATCGCTCTCGCCCCAATTGCCTACCAGTTGCGCCCATACCGCGCCGCCCTGCGGCGCGCGGAGCCGTTCGAGCACGGCGTTACGCGGCAGGCGCGTGTCCTCGACCATCGCGGTGCGAACCGCGGGATGAACCTCGCCCGACAGGCCGTCGAAAGCCGCCTGCGCCGCCGCGTCGGTCGACAGCAGCATCGCCGCCGCCGCCAGCGGATCGCTCCCCGCCTGCCCGTCGAGCGCGGAACCGACCGCCGTCTGGTTCGGCGTCAGTCCGGCCGCCGCAAAGGCCCGCAGCCGCGCCAGTTCGACGAAGATCGTCGTCGGTGTGCTGCCCTGACGATAGCCGAGGAACGCCGACTGGAGCGCATTGTCGAGCGTGAAGCTGCCGACAACCCCGCCCGCCGATTCCAGCACCGTGTACCGCGTGCCGAGGACGAGCGGCTGCGGATTGCTGACCTGGAGTCGGGCGCCCGCCTCGATCGTGGTCGCGCCATCGGCGAGGAAGCGGTCCGACCCGCTACCCCCGGCGTCGACCGCGAGCACCGATCCGGCAGCAAAGCTGGCATCGCCGCTCGTCTGCACAACGTCGCCGAAGCCGCCATCGACCATCGTGATCGTACCGCCGTTGACCAGCGTCTCGAGCCCCGAATAGGTCGTGGTCTCGGCAGTTGCTGCCGATACGCCGCCAATCAGGCGGCCGCCGACAATATTGGCCAGCACATCGTCGTCGCCGCCGAAGACATTGACACCGCCGATGCTGTTCCACGTTCCAGCGTTGGTGAAGCGGTGGCTTGCGGCGATATCAGGAACTTCCGCGATGACGAACGCGCTCCGCGCCCCCAACTCGCGTTGCTCCTCCGGCGGATCTTCGGGCTCGGGCTCGGGCACGACGACACCGGCATCGAGCCGGACCGTGCCGAGCAGGCTGCCATTGTTGACGATTTCGACCGCACCGCCCGCCGACTGGATCGCCAGATCGGCCGATGCGGCAGAGCTGTTGCGGATCGTGCCGAGGTTGGTGAGCAAGAAGGCGCCGCCATTGTCGGCCAGATAATCTACCCCTGCGATGCCGCCCTCGACCAGCCCGCGGGTGATCAGCGTCGCTCCGCCCGCGTCGCGCGTCTGGATCGACACGCCATAGTCGCCGCCCGATGCATTGTTCACATCCATCGCCAGCGTGCCCGTCGTTCCCGCCGCCGTCGCGGCGCGCACGCCGCTGGCGCCGCCGGTCGCGGTGCCCTGCAATAAAATCCGCGCTTCGTCGGGCCCGCCGTAGCTCAGCGTCAGTCCGTTGCGCGTGCCGACGCTGTCCGTGGCGTCGATCCGGATCGTCCCGGCATTGCTGAAGAACGCGCCGTCGCCGCCGGTTCCGGTGAGCGTCCCCGTCGATACGAAATCGATGCTGCTGCCCGGTCCGGACGTGCTGATCAGCACGCCGTTAACCCCGGTCACATCGACGACATCGGCCTCGATCTCTCCGCGCGAAAACATGTTGAGCCCGGCGCCTCCCTCGCCCGACAGCGTGCCGGTCGCGACAAGCCGTGCATTGCCCGATCCCGTCGCAAGCATCAGCACACCGTTTTGCCCGCCGCTGACCGAACCAACGGTCACGTTCAGATCGCCGATGCCGTTCGCCGAATGCTCGACGCGCACCCCGTTGCCGTTCGCGATGACCGGCCCGGCGATCGACAGATTCACGGGGCTGTTGCCCTGCGCGGCGATGGTCACGCCGTCGGTCGCGCCAGTCACGGCCGCCAGATCAACGTCGATCGCACCTGCGGACGATCCTGCAACAATCTCGACCCCGCGGCCGTCGCGCCCTTCGACCAGGCCGGTCGCGGTGAGCGCGAGCGAACCGCGGCCGAGGTTGCGGATCAGGATACCCGCCCGCCCCTCGACCCCCGCGACATTCGCGATCACGTCACCGGCGCTACCACCGGTGGTAATGTTCATGCCGTTGCCGCTGATGTCGCTTTCCTGCGGCCGGACGTTATTACTGAGCAACTGGCCCTGTGCGGTGATGACAGTAAGCCCCGTACCCACATTGCTGATCGCGATCGCCGTCGCGCCCGAAGTTACGCTGCTACGCGCTGTGACAGTCAGATCGGTTGCGGTCGCAAAATTCCCGATCGTAAGGCCCTGTCGGCTGGCGACATCGAGCGTGCCGTTCACTGTCACGCTCGTCGATCCTCTGCCCATATTGTTGACCTGGATGCCGCCGCCGGCACCTCCGACATGGTTCGCCTCGATCACGAGGTCGCCGCCGGCGCCTTGCACGCTGTGGAAACCGAGGATCGCAAAGCCTTCGCTGTTCGTCGCGCTGGCCGTACCGGTCGAAGTGATGCGGATCGCGCCGGTGCCGCCGCGGTTCTCGACGCCGATGCCCGACGTCCCGCCGGCGGCGTTGTTCGAGATCACTTCGCTGTCGCCGCCGCTGCCGGTCAGCGCCACGACGGTAATGCCGGTCAGCGCACCGGTGACGGTTCCCCCCGCCTCGACGAGCACGCCGCCCGTGCCCGCATTGTTGACGATGATCCCGGCGCGGCCACCGCCGGTCACGTCGCCGGCGGTGCGGATCTCGACGCGCGACGCGCCACCGCCGTTGCCGACCGCGATGCCGTCACGCCCGCGTCCGATAATGGTCGAGGCATTGTCATCGTTATAGATTAGCGAACCGGAACCGGAAATGACGAGCCCGTTGCCCGGGCTGTCGATCCTGAAGCCCGGCGTCGTGGTCACCGTGACCGCGCCACCGCCGTTGATAACCGTTTGCTCGGCGCCATTGTCCCCCGAGCAGGTGGCGGCTCCGCCGGGCTGGACGACGCATTGGGCCGCGGCCGGGGCGGCAAGCGAGAGGGCGGCTATGGCGGTGGCGCCGAGCAAAGCGGCGCGGTGTTGGCGCGGGCAAGAAAATGGCTTGGTCATCGATCGTACCTCAAGGCTGGAAGGGCAGATGCGATCGGTTCCCGAACGCATGCCGCGCCCTCCCGATCGCCGTCCTTCCTGCCGGTCCCCGACGATGCGGACCAAGTTGCAAGCTGTTGCATTTAGTGGTTTTCGATAGCTCGCGGCGGCTTCGAGCCTACGCAACGCGTCAAGCTCGCACTGCAACTTACATCTTTGGGTGAGATGCTGTAATTCCGCTATCGGGTGCGGAGCCAAAGGCACGGGCATACGCGCCGACCCGGAATTGAGCGCAGGGCTGGCCAGTTGAGGACGCTGGAGTCATCAAACTTTCAATGGTTTATGCGCGGAGCTGACCGTCCGGTTCCGGGCGGCCCTTGATGGCCGTGTGCTACTGGCGCAAACCGGGGTGGCGATCTGTCGCCACCCTGCTTTTGACAATAATTCCGACGTGACCGGGAGCTCGCACCCGCGTCAAGCGGTCCCTCATTCGACCTCGACCTCGCGGGCTTCGCGAATGTCCGCCGACGATGACCCGGCCAGTATCCTGTAACGCCCGGGCATCACCCGCCACTGGCCTGATGTCGGATCGAACTGCGAAAAAGCACGTCGATCGAGCATAATGGTGACGGTGCGGCGTGCTTTCTGTGCGAGGTCCACCTTAGCAAAGCCGCGTAGCGCGATCGGCGGGTCGCCGGCCGCCGGCGCAACAGGCGCAATGTAAATCTGCACGACCTCCTTGCCCGCGCGCGCGCCAACGTTGCGCAGCGTCACCCGGACAGGCACCGCCGCCTCACCCTTGATCCGTGCGGGCGCCGAGAGGCCGGAATAGGCGAAGCTGGTGTAGCTGAGGCCGTGGCCGAACGCGAAGAGCGGCGTCACGCCCTTTGCGACATAGCCGCGATACCCGACGAGCAACCCTTCGGAATAGGGTGTCTTGGCGCCCTTGAGATTGATGGTGTCGTCCTCGGTCCGCGCCGGGAAAGTCACCGGCAGTTTGCCCGACGGGTTGACCTTGCCGGTCAGGATATTGGCGAGCGCCGCAGCGCCCCCCTCCCCCGGAAGCCACATGTCGACGATCGCCGGCGCCTTGCCTGCCCAGGGCATTGTCATGGCCGCACCGGCATTGACGACCACCGCAGTCTTCGGATTGGCGGCAATGATCGCTTCGACGAGCTTGTTCTGATCGCCCGGCAAGTCGAGCGAGGTCCGGTCGTAACCCTCGCCCTCGGTCGTCGAAGACGAACCCACGAACATGACCACGGCATCGGCGCCACGCGCCGCGGCAACCGCCTCGTCGAACGAAGGAAGCGGTTCGCGAATGCCGAAGCTCAAATATTCATAAGGGGTCTGGCCGTTCACATAGTCGAGACGGATCGGATAGCTACGGCCGGCTTCGAGCTGGACCGACACCGTCCGGCGGGGAATGGGGAAGCCGAGCACGTCGCGGATATCGGGCGTCGATGCGCTCGCCTTCGACAATACCGTCTTGCCGTCGAGCGTGATCGTCGCGTTGCCGGTACCGCGCGTGCTGAATTCGTAGGTGCCGCTCTTTTCGGGCCAGAACTGCCCTTCCCAGCGAAAGGCCGCATATCCGGTAACCTGCGGCCCCGCGATGTTGCCGCTGATCCGCTTCAGGAAGCTGGTTGCGGTTTCGCGCTTGACCGGTTCACCGCTCATGTCGGCGTTGGCATAATAGGTCGCGGTGAGGCCGGTTACGCTGCGATCGGCACCAGGGCTGAATAGCTTCGGGTTGGCGCCCGGCGGCGTTTCCTCGTTATCGACACCTCTCGCGTAAATGATGTTCACGCCCGGCAGCGCGGCCTTGAGTGCGGCGAGCGGAGTGCTCGTCTCGAACGGGACCACAGCCGAGCTGCCACCGCCCTGGATACGCACGACGTCGGCATTGGGCCCGATCACCGCGAGCGTCCTGATCGATGACTGCAGCGGCAGGACGCCGTTATTCTTGAGCAGGACGATAGCCTCTTCGGCTGCGGCCTGCGCAAGCGCGGCATTGCGCGGCGTCTGTTCGGCGACCGGGCGGGCAACCCCGCGCTCGATCGCACCGCTGCGTACGATCAGCCGCACCATGCGGCGGGCATTGTCGTCGAGCTGCGCCGTCGTGACCTTGCCTTCTTCGACCGCCTTCTTGAGTTTCGCACCGAAATGGTTCGGCGGACCCGGCATCTCGAGGTCCATACCTGCATTGACCGTCGGTGCGGTCGAATGGACCGCGCCCCAGTCCGACACGACGAAGCCCTTGTAGCCCCATTCGGTCTTGAGCAGGTCGGTGAGCAACCAACGGTTTTCCGCCGCATGTATGCCATTGATCTTGTTGTACGACGCCATCACCGACCAGGGATCGCCCTGTTTGATAACCGTCTCGAACGCCGGGAGGTAGATTTCGCGCAGCGTTCGCGGATCGACGACCGAGTCGACGATGAAGCGGTTGGTTTCCTGATTGTTCGCGGCGAAATGCTTGAGCGAGACGCCAATGCCCGCGCCCTGCGCGCCCTTCACATAGCCGAGCCCGATCTGGCCAGCGAGATACGGGTCTTCCGAATAGGTTTCGAAATTGCGCCCCCAGCGCGGGGTGCGGACGATGTTGACCGTCGGCGCGAGGAGGACGTCGGCGCCGTGCGCGAGCGTTTCCTTACCGATCGCCGCACCGACCTTTGCAGTCAAATCGGGATTCCACGTCGCCGCCATCGCGACACCAACGGGAAAAACCGTCGCCGGCTTGCCTTCGGGCGAACGGACACCCGTCGGGCCGTCGGTCATGCGGATCGACGGGATGCCGAGCCGCGGAATCGGGTTCAGCGTCATCGAGCTCTCGCCCGCGAGCAGCAGGATCTTCTCGTCGAGCGTCAGCCGCGCCATCAGGTCGTCGACGCGCGCTTCGAGCGGTGCCGATTTATTCTTGTAGATCATATCCTGCGCCTGAGCGCCGGACAGCGCCACCGTGGAGGACAGCAGAGTTGCCGCCAGATAGGCTGTCCGGCCCTTCATTACTTGATCTCCGCCAGATCCTTGGCCGTCGCGGCCAGCATCTCGTCGGTGATCTTGCCGTTGGCATAAGGCTGGAGCTGCGTCAGGCTGATCGCCTTGAACATTTCATATTCGGGCAGCGCCATCATGCCGGGGAAATGCTTTTCGATCACCGCCTTGCCCTTTTCGTCGGCGGCGATGTCCTGAAGCGGCGTGTCGAGCGTGAATTTCGCGTCGCTGGCGGGCGCGGCCGGCGCCGGAGCGGGCGTTGCGGGGGCAGGCGCCGGCGCGGCGGTGCCTTGGGCAAAAGCGGGAGCGGCGGCCATCAGCGCCGCAACAAACATGGCAATCTTCATTTTGCGTCTTCCTTTTCGAGATCGGCGACCATCGCTTCTCTGATCAGATATTTCTGGACCTTCCCCGTCACCGTAGTGGGGAATTCGCCGACGATACGTACGTAGCGCGGGACTTTATAGTGGGCGATCTGGCCGCGACAGAATTCGCGTATCGCTTCGGCATCGGCGCTGGCGCCGGGCTTGAGCCGTACCCATGCGCACAGCTCCTCGCCCATGCGTTCGTCGGGAATCCCGACCACGGCGACATCCTCGACCGCGGGATGGCGATAGAGATAATCCTCGACCTCGCGCGGGTAGATATTCTCGCCCCCGCGGATAACCATGTCCTTGAGGCGGCCAACGATATTGCCGTAACCTTGGGCATCGATCGTCGCGAGATCGCCCGAATGCATCCAGCCATCCTCGTCGATCGACTCCATCGTCCGCTGCGGCTCGTCCCAGTAACCGATCATTACCGAATAGCCGCGCGTGCACAGCTCGCCGGGCTCGCCGGGTGCGACGATGTTGCCATCGACGTCGACGATCTTGCATTCGAGGTGCGGCTGCACCCGGCCGATCGACCCGACGCGGCGCTCGAACGGATCTTCGGGCGTGGTCTGGAAGCTCACCGGGCTTGTCTCGGTCATGCCGTAAGCGATCGTTACGTCGCGCATGTTCAGCCGCTCGACGACTTGCCGCATCAACGGTTCGGGGCAGATTGCGCCGGCCATGCAGCCGGTGCGTAACGACGAGACGTCGAACTGCCCGAAACCGGGATGCGCGAGCACCGCGATGAACATCGTCGGCACGCCATAAAGCGACGTGCAGCGCTCCGCCGCGACCGCGCGGAGCACCGCATCGGGATCGAAGCCTTCCGAGGGGTAGACCATCGCTGCGCCGTGCGTGATACTTGCGAGGTTGCCCATCACCATGCCGAAGCAATGATAGAGCGGCACCGGGATGCAAATCCGGTCGCCTTCGGTCAGCCCCTGCGTGCGGCCGACGAAATAGCCGTTGTTAAGGATGTTGCGATGGCTGAGCGTCGCCCCCTTCGGAAGGCCGGTGGTGCCGCTGGTGAACTGGATGTTGATCGCGTCGTCCGGGTCGAGCGTCGGCGCGATCGCAGCGAGGCGCTCGCGGTCGGTGTCGGTCGCAAGTCCCGCCGCATCGTCGAAACGCAGCCAGCCGGGACGCGCCTGCTCGCCAATCAGGATCAGCGAGCGGAGCATCGGCAGCCGTGCCGCGTGAAGCCCGCCCGGCGTGCTCGCCGGAACCTCCGGGGCGAGTTCCTCGATCATCGCGGGATAGTCGCTGGTCTTGAAGCTCGTTGCGGCAACAAGCGCCGACAGTCCGACCTTGTTGATCGTATATTCGACTTCGGACAGCCGATAGGCGGGATTGATCGTGACGAGGATCAGCCCGGCGCGTGCAGCGGCGAACTGGGTCAGCACCCATTCGGCGCAATTGGGCGCCCAGATGCCAATGCGGTCTCCGGGATGGAGTCCGAGTGCAAGCAGGCCGGCGGCAAAAGCGTCGGACCGTTCGAGCAATTCCGCGAAATTCCAGCGGATGCCCTGCGCCACCGAAACCAGCGCATCGTTTGCGCCCCAGCGTTCGGCGGCGAGCGAGAGCGCTTCGCCGATCGTATGTTCGATCAACGGCGGCTCGTTTGCGCCTGTCACATGGCTCGTCATTTGCCGGGCGCCTCGCACGCAAAGCTTGTGGCCTCGTCGGTCGAGCCCTTGCCGTCCCATTTCGCGACTTTCGGGAAAGGACACAGAGGACGGGTCCGTCCGGCCTTTGCAGGCAAGCCGATATAGGCAAACAGATCATTGTCATATTTGGTCGCAATGATCCGCTCGGGCGCGGGCCCGCCCTGCCGCCAGCCATCGAGCGCGGCCAGCGGATCGAAATTGTTCGGTCCCGGCCCCGCAAGGCAATGCGACATGCCCGGCACCATGAACAGGCGCACCGAAGTGGATGCCGCTTTTGGATTGGCAGCGACCAGACGCTCGTAATAATCGACGGTGTTCTGTGCCGGAATCCCGGCATCGTTCCAGCCATGGTAGAGGATCAGCTTGCCGCCGCGTTTGTAGAAGGCGCCAAGGTCGCTGCTGTCGGCATCGAGGTCCCCGCCAACGCGCGCCTTTGCCAGCGCATAATCCTTCTCTAGATCGAAGTCCGAGAGCTGCCAGTCGGGATCAGCATGCACGAAATAACGAAAAAATGCGGTCCCGAACTTCACATGCTGCGACGTCTTGCCGGTCAGCCATTGCGACCAGGTGCCTGCCTCGGCCTCGGCGCCCGGCGCGAAACCGGGGTAGAAGGGCTTGCCGTCGGCGGTTTTGGTGCCCTCATAGAACAGCTTCGCGGTCGCGACTTCGCCCGCGGTCAGGCAATCGGCGCCATCGCCGCCCTTGCACGCCAGCTTCGCGGGATCGAAACGACAGGTACGCGGATCGTCGATCACGCCGTCCTTGACGCCATCGAGACCATCGCACGCGCCGAGCGAAGCGGACTGGAGCAATTTCAGCTTTGCCATCGGCAGATCGCCGCCGGGCTTCCCCGCCGCGACAGCATTGTTCGTAAAGGCGCTCGCCATGCGTGTCCACGGCATGGCGGGGGCGCCCGCGATGATCGCATCATAGTCGGCAGGAAAACGCTGCGCGAGCATCAGCGCCTGTCGGCCACCGTCCGAGCAGCCATGGAAATAGCTCGCCGCAAGCGGCTCATCATAATAGGCCGCGAGCACCTGTTTCGCGGCCTCGGCGCCGACATGATTGGCGCGCCAGCCATAGTCGCGGATTTTCTCGGGCGCGTTCAGCGCCCAGCTCGCATCGACATCGGCCTCGCTGAAATGCCCCATGTCGGTTCCGACCGCGGCATAGCCCTTTTGCACCGCCCCGCGCATCAGCAGCGACGGCAGCAGCATGTTCGCGCCGAAACCACCGTTGCCCGCGCCGAGCAGCTTGCCGTTCCAGCCAGCGCGAGCGGGCAGCCAGACCTCGACCTTGATCGACGATCCCGGCACCGGCGAAAGCGTCGCCTGCACGCGGCAAAAGGCGGCGGGCGCCGGCAGGCCGGGCTTGCCCGCCTCGAGATTGACCATCGCGCCGCCCGCTAGTGAGGTCGCGGCATCGACCTTGCCGCCCTTGAGCGCCAGACCGGTCAGCGCTTCGCAGCTATCGGCCTTTTGCACGGCGGGCGTTGGCGCGGGTGCAGGCTCGTTCGCGGTACAACCCGCAAGCAGCGATCCACCGACGAGCAGGAGGAGCGATGCGGCCCTCATTTGCCGACGAGTCCCTGGCTGCGCATCCACGCGGCCATCGCGTCGGTCCATGCGTCGCTCGGTTTGCCACTTTTCTTCATGCCGAAACCATGACCTCCGCTCTCGTATGTGACGATCGTGCTGCTCGCGCCGGCACTCTTCCATGCAGCGGCGAGGCGGACGCTGTCGTCATAGGCCAGCTTGTCGTCCTTCGCTGCCGCAACGAACAGCGGCGGAGCCTTCTTCGGCACCGCGATCGTGTCGGGGAGCAGGCCGGGATAGATGGCGATCGCGAAGTCGGGACGGCTCGCGGGTTTGTTTGCCGCCAGCGCCCACACCGTCACCGCGCCGCCGGCCGAAAAGCCCATCAGTCCGACGCGGTTCGGCTTGATGTGATAGCGGCCGGCATTCTTGCGCACCCATTTCACCGCATTCTCGCCATCGGCGGTCGCTAGCGGGCGCAGCGGTTCGACGGCTGTGCGCAATGAGGGAAGATTGGCCAGATAGCGCATCATCTGGAGCGGAAAATCCGCGCCGGTCTCGAGCAGGCGATATTTGAGCACGAAAGCGGTGACGCCTTGGCTGTTCAGCCATTTCGCAACCGCCTCGCCCTCGTTGTCGATCGACAGCATGTGAAAGCCGCCGCCCGGCGCCACGATCACCGCGGTGCCGTTGGGTTTGTCCGCCACATAGGGGGTCAGTGTCGCATCCGAAACATTGCGGACGATCGTTCCGAACGGCCCGGTCTCGCGCACCTCTTTCGAAGTCGCAGGCACAGGGTCCGACGACAGGCGGATCACCTCCCATGCACAGGCGGGAATCGCAACAATGGCAAATGCGCCAGCAAGGACGGCCGAGAGGCGCATGGTTATGACTTTCATTATTTTCCGTCCCGTGCGGCGGCGATGGCGTTGAGCGCGGGCGTGGTTGCCGGCGCCATTGCGGTCTTGTCGATACCCATCGACAGCAGCTGCGGTGCCGCGGGATCGAGGCGTGCCCAGACGGGCAAACCGCTACCGTTGGGATCACCGGTCTTCGCAAAATTGGTCCAGTAATCGCCGAGCTGTTTCGCCGCAGCGCGATCGGCGGCGGTTGCATCGGCAGACAGATTGCCGAACTGGAAGGCGACATCCGACGCGTGCACCGCACCGACGTCGGGCTTGCGCTGCCCCTCTGCGACATAACCGAAACGATAGAGGAAGGTCGGCGCCCCGACGCGAGCCTGCATCAGGCCGAAGGCCAGCGCCGGTTCGGCAAAGATCGCGTCGCCGCCAAGCCGCCGGTTTGCCTCGTCTTCGCTGGCATAGGCCGCCCTCACCGTGATGGCAGCCGCGCCCAGCGATTTTTCGACCGGGCCATTGACCATCGCCCGGAACGGCGCGGGGATGAAGCCGAGCTCGTCGTCGTTGTTGCCGATGATATAGGGAATGCGCGCCTGCTTCCCCTCGGCGAAAATAGTGTCCGCGCCCATGGGTACGATCATGCCGTCGGTCATCGGTCCCGAATAGCGATCCTCTTCCTTGCTCATCAGCGCGAGGCTGCCGAGCACTTTGTCGGCGGGCAGCGCGCGGAGATCTGCAGCGTTGGCAGCTCCCGCACGCGTACCGAACGCCTCGCCTTTCGCCTGCGCCTCGGTCAGCGTCGGCCAGTCGTCGCGGCCGCCGCCCGAGGCCACGATCGCACGCGCGAACAGGCCCTTCGCGGCAGGCGAGGCCATCAGCCGCGACACCGATTCCCCGCCGGCGCTTTCACCAAAGATCGTGACCTTCGCCGGATCACCGCCAAAGGATGCAATGTTGCGCTGAACCCATTTGAGCGCGGCGATCTGGTCCATCAGCCCCCAGTTTCCGCCCTCGCCCAGCGCCGGGTGCGCAAAGAAGCCGAAGCGGCCGAGACGATAGTTGAAGCTGACGACCACCACGTCGCGCTTTGCAAGCAGACTGCCGTCGGTTTCGGGCAAGGTGCCCGACCCGCCCACGAAACCGCCACCGTGAATCCAGACCATCACCGGCAATCTGGCGCCCTTGGCGGGTTCCGGCGTCCACACATTGAGCGTCAGGCAATCCTCGCTCATCGGCCGCGACCCGGGTTGGATACCGGGCAGCGGGTTCTGCATGCAGTCGGGACCATAAGCCATCGCGTCGCGCGGCGCGTTCCATGATGCGACGGGCGCGGGTGCGCTCCAGCGCAACGCACCGACCGGCGGAGCGGCAAAGGGGATACCCTTGAACGATGTGACGCCGTCGGCGCTCACGCCGGCAACGGGACCGCTGTCGATCGCAACCTGCTGTGCAGAGACCGGAGATGCCAAAAGTGCAACTGAAATCAGTGTGCTGCGGATCATCACTTGCCTCCGGTAGTAAAGACGAAACGGCCGGGGCCGGTGCGATAGATGGAATAGCCCTTGTCCTCGCGAACCGGGCTGGCGCCAGAGGGCAGCGCCACGGCGCCAAAGCGCGACGGCACCCAGATTTCGCCCGACGTGTTTGCCGGCACTTCGGCGGTCAGCGTCAGCCTGCCCCCGTCGACCTTCCACCCCGAAAAGGCGCGGCCGTAGATCGTTTCCATCGCCGCTTCGGCGCTCGCAAGCCCGTCGGGGATCGCGGGTTTGACCAGCACCACCTTGTACCCCGGCGCGCCTGGACGCAGCCCCGCGAGCCGCTGGCGCATCCAGTCGGCGATCGACGCGAAATAATGATGGTCGCGCGAGCGGCTGTTGAGGCTCCACGTCTCGAACATCGTCGAATGGCCGTTCTTGATCCACCAGCCCCAGCCCGGTTCGTCGGTGCGCGTCGCGACCCGGTAGGCGAGATCGGCGTGGCCATAGTCGCTCAGGATTTCGAGCAGGTAGCGTGCGCCATAGACACCGGTGCGGAGGCCCTGCCTGTCGACGTCGCGCGCTATGGTGTCGGCCACGCCTTGCTCACGACCCGACGGCACCATGCCAAACGCGAGCGGCAGGATATTCTGCACCTGCGTAGCGGGACCGACGACGCCCTTGGTATCGACCGTGCGATACCAGCCTTTGGCAGCATCCCAATAGCGCGCGTTATAAGCCGCGCGGATATCACCCGCGAGTTTCGCGTAGCGCACAGCATCCTCTGCCTTGCCGACGACCGCCGACGATTTCGCGAGCAAATCGGCCTGATGGAAAAAATAAGCCGTCGTCACCGCATCGATGCCGCCGCCGCGTGCATTGCTGTAATCCATGCCGCCCGCCGACGCCCATTCGGAGAGCCCCGCCGAGCGCTGGTAATCGGGCGCCTTGATGAAGGTCGCGGTATAATCGACCAGCCGGCGCTGCATGTCCTGATTGTCCGCAAGAATGCGCGTGTCGCCAGTGGTTGTATAGAGTTCCCACGGCAGGATCATCACCGCGGCGTCCCACGGCGTCGTCGGACCCCAGATCACGTTCCAGCCGGGCGTGTTTTCATAGCCATAGAAGGGTGTTGTCGGCGCGATCTCAGGCACCTCGCCCTTCTCCGACTGGGCATCGCGGAAATCGGCGAGCCATTTGGTCCAGACGCGCGCAATATCGAGGCTGCGCGCTGCGGCGCCCGCCGACGCCTGCGCGTCGCCGCTCCAGCCATTTTTCTCGTAGGTCGGCGTATCGGTCTGGAAACCGTGGAGGTTGTTGAGAATCGACGCGATCGCGGCAAAATCGATCTGGTTCAGCAGCGGGTCAGCGCTTGTAAAGCTTCCGGTGCGCGCGACCGCCGAATGGACGATCCGTGCGGTCAGCGCCCCCTCGGGCGGAATCCCGGGAAAGCCATCGACCTGCACATAGCGGAAGCCGCGATAACCGAAGCGCGGTTCCCATTGTTCCAACCCCTTGCCCGCGAGCGTATAACGGTCGGTCTGGAGTTGCGCGTCGATCAGGCCGGCGGCCGGAACGACCTTGCCATCGTCGGCGATGCGCTCGCTCGCCACCATCGATACGGTCATCCCGCGCGGCCCGCTGAGCTTCAGCACCGGCCAGCCCGCAACGATGCGTCCGAAGTCATAGACATGGACGCTGGGAGCGACCTCTTTCACCGCGACGGGCGAAATCGCCCCGACCGGTTCGATCGCTTCCGAGTTGGCGGCGACGAGCTGCCCCGTCGGCCCCTCGACAACCTGCGCGGCCTGCCATTTGCGGTCGCGGAAACCCGCGCGGTCCCAACCCGCCTGCACCAGCCGCGCGTCGAAGCGCTCGCCGCGATGCACCGAGTCATTCAGCGTCGGACCGGACACGGTGCGCCAGCTTCCATCGGTCGCGACTGTTTCCCGCGTCCCGTCGGCATAGGCGATTTCGAGCTGGGCCTTCAGCGCAGGTTCGGCATGCCATGGCGCCGCGTGGAAATACCATTCGTTCGGATCGGTCAGCCCGTACCAGCCGCGCCCGAGTTCGGCGCCGATCACATTTTCGCCGCGGCGCAGCAGGCTGGTGACGTCAAGAGTATAGCCAAGGACGCGTTTGTCATAGGCGGTGTAGCCAGCGCCGAGCGACGAACCGACGACGGTGCCATTGACCGAAAGGCGCGGCATGCCCGCCCCGGCATAATAGAGGCGCGCACTTGTGATCGGCCTGGTGAGACGAAAGCCACGGCGGACAAGCGGTGCGGGCCCCTCGATGGGCAGCATAAGATCAACGCCGGGCACGCCGCTGGCAATGACCAGCCCGTCCTTCGCCACGCTGCCGCCGGTAAAAGGATTGTCGCCGCGCGCGAAATCGAACGCGACCGCGGGACTTTGCGTGCCCGCCACGCTAACCTTGTGGACAATCGCCGCGTCGGCTTCCTTACCGGCGAAACCGATCGTGCCATGCTTGTGCACGTCATTGTCGACTGTCGCGACGATGGCGCCGTCGATGCGCGTGACGATCTGGCCGCCTTCGGCGCGGATCGACAGCGCGATGCGGCGCCCCTTGAGCGGCGGCGCAAGCTTGACCTGCCCCAGCCGCTCCATCTTGATCGCCGAACTCGTCCCGCCGGGATAGCGGCGGATCGCCTGGATCAGCTCGGGTCCATTCTTGTCGTCGGCGAGCGTCCAGACATAGGCGTCGCCATAGGTTTTGCCGTTGGGCAGCGCACGAAACAATATGTCGACACTCTTGCCGGTCAGCGTGAGGTCGGCGTCGAGGGTCAAATCGCCCCAGTCATGGTCGCGACGCCGCGGCCCCGAAATCCACTTTGCTTGCCAATCAGACGAAGCCAGAAGCCCCATTTCCCACCAGGCGGGTGTACTCCAGCCGGTAACTTTTCCGTCGGCGTCCCACACCTGCACCTGCCACCAATAGCGTTGGCGTGAGGCGAGCGCCGGCCCCGCATAGGCGATCTGGACATTGTCCGCCGAGGCCACCTTGCCACTGTCCCAGAGCGGCGCGGCCTCGAGGTCGGCTTGCGAAGTCGCGACGCGGACCCGGTAGGCACTCTGCAGCGCCACCGGCGACCGCCACGTCAGTCGCGGCGCCGTGGTGTCCAGCCCCAGCGGCGCCGCAACATATTCGGTCCGCAGCTCCGCCGGAGCCTGATCGGCCGCCCGTGCAGGCAAGGTCGCCATGCCGACGGCCGCGAGCGCACCCCAGAGCAGGCCTCGCAAGCTTCCGATCAGCGGCAACCCAACCTCCCCGTCAGAATTTGGTGCGAATACCGAAAGATACCAGCCGGCCGAGTGTGCTGCCGTTGGTATAGCCACCCGCACTATTCAGATAGGGCGGATCGGCGTCAAAGACATTGTCGACATTCAGCGTCAGCAGCGTGTTCGCAAGCATGTCTCCCAGATCGTAGCTGAAGAAGAGGTCGACGGTGTCGAACGCCGAAATGCGCGTCTGCGGCGGCAGGCCGATAATCGGATAGCCGCTGCGATGGTTCAGCGTCGCACGCGCCGCGAAGTCGCCGACCGTGGCACCAAGTCCCGCGGTGAAGAGAAACCGTCCGGTGCCGTTCTTGAGATCGTCGTTGACCGGACCGCCTTGCACGACCTGCGTCTCGCGATTGAGCAGATAGCTGCCCGTGAAATTCGCGTTGATCGAACCGAAGCCCGTCGGCCGATTATAGGCGAGATTGAAGTCGATCCCGTCGACATTCACCGCGCCGAGGTTCGCGCGCTGTGCAAGGAACAACACATAGGGCGAACTGAATGCGAAGAGCGTCGCAAGGTTCGGCACGCCGTCGACGCGGAGGTTGCCCGCCGCCGCCTGCGCCTGTGCCAGCGTCGGGTTGAGGATGTAGAAATCCGAATAGGCCGGCGTCGTGAACAGCAGCGGCGAAGTGAAGGGCGGGACCGCGATTGCGTCCTTGAACTTCACGTTGAAATAGGTCGCGCTGGCGACGAACCCTTCAAGCGCTGCGGGCTTGAGATCGAAACCGAGCGACCATGTGTCGGCGCGCTCGGGCTTAAGATTGGCATTGCCGCCAGCGATCGCAATCGTCGGGCGCAGCGCGTCGAACGGCGAGCTGGTCGGCGCACGGAACGGGCTGAACGGCAGAACCTGAACGCGCGCGTCGACCGAATTGCCAAGGTCGGCGAGGCTCGGCGCGTGGAACGACGTGCCGTAATTGCCGCGGATCGTCAGCGCCTCGAACGGGCGCCAGGTCACCCCGATCTTGGGATTGGTCGTGCTTCCGACGTCGCTGTAATCGTCGTAGCGGATCGATCCCGACAGCTCGAGGCTGTAGAACCCCGGCGTGCGGTTATCGGCGCCGAAGATCGGGATCAGCAATTCGCCAAACAGCGACTTCACATTGCGCGCGGTGTAGGCGTTCGAACCGGTGACGGCACTTTCGGGCCCGCTGCCGGTAAAGGAGCGGATATTCTCGTAATGATATTCGCCGCCGACCGCGAGGCGAATGTCGCCGCCCGGCAGCGCGGTGATCGGGCCGTCGAGCACGACGCGGCCCTCGGCAAGCTCCTGCGTTGCCTCGCCATAGTTGACGAAATCGTCGATCGCGGCGAGCACCGCAGGCGAGGTCGCTGACAGGTTATACGGGTTGAGCGCGGTTGCCGTCGTGGTGCCCGCAAGAGCAATCGTCGCGAGCGTCGAGTTGAACGAGCGCTCGGTCGACTCATTCTCGCTGCGTCCGAAATTGGCGAGCGTGCGCAGCTGCCAGCCGCCGCCCAGTTCGAAATCGAAGCTGGGCGTGATGCCATAAGAGGTGAAGCTCGACGGGCTGTCGTTGCTCGGGCCAAAGACGTCGTCGAACGCGAAGGAAACCGTGTGCGCCAGTTCGGCGCCGATCGGGCGGAAGAAGGGGTTCGCGGCGGTGATCGTGCCGCTTGCGCTGCTCTGCGCGCTGCGATGCAGCGTGTTGCGCTTCGACCAATAGGCCGACAGTTTGAATGCAACCGAATCGCTGAGATCCTGCGTCAGGCCGGCGAAGACGCTGTGACGTTCCTCGCGCGGATAGATCGCCGCATAATCGGTCTGGTCGCAGCGGTTCACTCCCGGCGTCCGGCCGGGCAGCGCATAAGTCGTCGTGCCCACGGTAATGTTCGCGAGCGCGCAGGCGGTGCTGCGGAAATCGCCGCCGCCACGGTCGGTCTGGTCCGCGGTCGCATAGCCGCGGTCAAGCCCGATCAGATCGTCATGCCAAGCATAGGAATAGGAAACGAAAACCGAGCCCGAGCCCCAGTCCTTGCCGGCGATGACGCTGGCATCGATCGTCTGGTAATTTTTGGCGAAGCCGTAGCGCGCGTTAACGCCGACGCCGTCATAGCGGTCACGCGTGATGAAGTTGATCACGCCGCCGATCGCGTCGGAACCATAGATCGACGAGCCGCCGTCGGGGATGACGTCGACGCGCTTGATCACGTCGGGCGGGATCGCCGAGGGGTCGAAGCTCGTCTGGAGGATGCCCGCGCCGACCATCCGGTGACCGTCGACGAGCACCAGAGTCGTCGACCCGCCGCTGTTGCCGAGATTGCGGATGTTCGGGCGCACGATCGGATTGCCGAAGTTGCCAAGGCCCGCCGGGATCGTGCCGAAGTTGCCAACCTGCGGGATCGAGGCGAGCAAGTCGTTCGCCGATGCCGCACCCGATGCGACGACGTCGGCTTCGCTCACCGCGATAACATTCGTGCCGACAGGCGCAACGCCCCGTAGCAAGGTGCCGGTGACGACTATGTCCGCATCGCTCGGCGCCTCGGAATCAGCATCCTGCGCATGTGCGCTGCTTGCCCCGAGAAGCGCGCCCGCGCACGCGAGTGCCGAAATGCCGCACCGCCAAGCGCCGCGCCGCGCAACCATATCCAGACCCGCTGTCGTCATCGCCTTCATCGCATCCTCCCTGCACTCGCCTTGGCGAGTTGTCCCTTTTTACGGAGGCGCCTGTCCGGCAATCTTGTTCCTCCGATGCCACGCTTCGATGAGCGTTTATGCATCAATGGTCATTATTTGTCTTTATCAATCACGTCAACGATCAAATTCAATCATCTCTGCCCCAACAGCACGGTCGGCTGCGGTTTTCTTTCAAAGGCTTTGAGAAAATCAGGCGATAACGACGCGGATACCGGCGGCTTCCATCATCCCGACGTGGCGCGGCTCGATCGCGGAGTCGGTGACGACGATGTCGATCTCGTCGAGCGAGCAGACGACATTGCCCGACGGACCGGAGAATTTCGAACTGTCGACGAGCACGATGATCTCGTCGGCGCGTTCGATCAGGCGGCGCTCGGCGGCAACGAGGATCACATCGGCCTGCATCAGCCCCGCCGGGCCCATCGACGCTGCACCCATGAACAGTTTCGGCGCATGAAAGCGCGGCATACCGTCGTCGCCCGCCGCCGACAGCACGATATTCTGTTCGCGGAACACCTGTCCTGACGGCACGAGGATACGCGTCGTCGGCTGTGGCAGCAGCGCACTGACGATATGCAGCGAGTTGGTCAGGACCTGCAGGCTCAGGCCGTCGAGATGCGGGCACATCTGCAGCGTCGTCGAGCCGCCATCGATCATCACGCCTTCACCCGGGATGCAGAACTGCGCCGCAGCGCGCCCGATAGCTTCCTTGGCGGCGCGGTTGCGACCGATATTCTCGTGAAATGGGATGCCCGACAGCCCCTCTTCGGATGCGGTCGACGCGCCGCCACCGCCGACACGCTTTGCCCCGCCGCGAACGCGCGTGATAACGCCGGCTTCTTCCAGCCGGTCGAGATCGCGGCGGATGGTTGCGGGGGACGCGGCGACACGGCTTTCCAGATCGCGAAACGAAACAAATCCGTTCTCGCCCAGGCTGTCGAGGATCATTTTTTCGCGTTCGGCTGCGTGCATCGGGGTCCCTGTCTGATTGCGCCTATTTGACCGGAGCTGCACCGAGTTGCAATCGAATGATTAGACTATCCCCGCCGCTGCCCCGGCTGCCCGCCGTTCCTGCGCCTTGCGGTCTCGCCAGCCACTCGCACGATACGCGGCGATCGTGTCGATCCCCCCGCCCGCTTCGGCGCGCGCGGCGGCGAGGATCGGCGTGACATCGGTACGATACGCCATGCGCAAAGTCTGGAACGCCAGCATCGTGTCGTTGGCTTCCTGCGCTGCGAGCAAGGCCTCGCGATCGACAAGCAGCGCCTTCGCATATGCCCCCACGATCGCCTCGGCCGACGAGAGCATCGATTCGATCGGATCGGTCACATTGTGCGACTGGTCGATCATGTACGCGGGGCGGAAATCGCCACGCGGGTTCATCTCGGCCTCGATCAGTTCGTTGAAGACGAGGAAGAGCTGGTGCGGATTGATCGAACCCGAATCCAGATCGTCATCACCATATTTGCTGTCGTTGAAATGGAATCCGCCAAGCTTTCCGAAACGGTGGAGCCGCGCGACGATCTGCTCGATATTCACATTCGGCGCGTGATGCCCGAGATCGACGAGGCACTTCGCCTTGTCGCCGAGTTCCTGCGCGACGAGGATCGAGCTGCCCCAGTCCGAGATCACCGTCGAATAGAAGGCGGGCTCGAACATTTTGTGTTCGATCAGCATCCGCCAGTCGTCGGGCAGCGCCGCGTAAACCTGCGCCGCCGCATCGAGATAGCGGTCGAGCGAGCGACCGAGATCCTGCTGCCCCGGAAAGTTGGTGCCGTCGCCGACCCAGACGGTCAGATCGGTGACCCCGAGCTGCCTGCCGATCTCGATGCATTCGATGTTATGCGCGACCGCCTGTTCTCGCACGTCGGCGCGGGTCGAGGAGAGCGAGCCGGTGGCATAGCTCACCGCCTGCTCCGGCCGATCCTGAAAGGTGTTGCTGTTGACCGCATCGAAACCGAGCCCGAGCGCGGCGGCTTCTTCGCGCAAGGCACGATAGTCGCTGACCTTGTCCCACGGGAAATGCGGGCTGACGCGCGGCGTCGCGCGGCCGAGCTGCTGGATGACCGCACAATCCTCGAGCTTTTCGTGGATGTTGGTCGGTTCGCCCGCGATCGGGAATTTGGCGAAGCGCGTGCCGCCGCGCCCAGCGCCCCAGCTCGGCACTGCGACCGAGAAGCCCGCGACCTTTGCTTTCACGCCATCGATGTTGATCCCGCGACGGCCCAGCTGGCGGCCGAGGCTGCCATAATCATCGTCGAGCGCGTCGGCGAGGCCGGCGTTCAGCCGCTCGATATCATCCTGTGCGAGCGGCAGGTTGCCGGCCATCATTCTCTCCTGATTCCGCATCTTATCGTGTAAATGCCTGCGCGTTGCCCGCGTCGACGTTGATCATGTTGCCGGTAGACTTTGCCGACATATCGCAGCTGAGGAAATAGACCGCCTCGGCGACATCTTCGGGTAGAACGTCGCGCTTGAGCATCGACCGATTGCGATAATGTTCCTCAAGCTCGCTGCCTGAATCGATCCCGTGCGCGCCCGCGCGTTCGCGGCGCCAGTCGCCGTCCCAGATACGCGAACCCTTGATCACCGCGTCGGGATTGACCGTGTTGACGCGAATCCCGAACGGCGCGCCTTCGAGCGCGAGGCAGCGCGCGAGATGCAGCGCCGCCGCCTTCGCCGACGCATAGGCCGACGCGTTGGTGGCGGCTGCAATGCCGTTCTTCGACCCGATGAAGACGATCGAACCACCGTCCTGCGCCTTCATCAACGGGAAGGCGGCGCGCGCGGTGAGGAAATAGCCTTGCGCCAGCACGTCGTAATTGCGCTGCCACAGTTCGAGCGTCGTATCCTCGATCGGTGCCGACGAGGCTATGCCGGCGTTGGCGACGAGGATGTCGAGCCCGCCAAATTCACGTGCGCAAGCAGCAAAGGCAACGGCGACCTGTGCCTCGTCGGTCACATCGCACACCGCCGAACGGATGCGGTCGTGGCCGAAACGGCTTTCGAGTTCCTGTGCCGCCTTGCTCAGCGCGTCGGCATCACGGTCGACGATCAGCACGCAAGCATCATCTGCGGCGAGCCGTTCGGCGGTCGCGGCGCCGATTCCGCCTGCCCCGCCGGTGACGAGCGCAATGCGCCCCGCGAGCGGCTTCGGTTTCGGCATGCGCTGAAGCTTCGCTTCCTCGAGCAGCCAGTATTCGATGTCGAACGCTTCCTGTTCGTCGAGCCCGACATAGGCGCCGATCGCCTCGGCGCCGCGCATGACGTTGATCGCATTGGCGTAAAACTCGCCTGCGAGCCGCGCAGTCGTCTTGTCGCCGGCGAAGGTCATGCGGCCCATGCCAGGAACGAGCACGACGACCGGGTTCGGGTCGCGCATCGCGGGCGAGGTCGGGCGGGCGCAACGCTGGTAATAGGCCGCATAGCCGGCCCGATAGGCCTCGATCCGCTCGGCGAGATAAGCGGCATTGTCGATCCGCGCCGGGTCGAGGACGAGCGGCGCGATCTTGGTGCGCAGGAAATGGTCGGGGCACGACGTCCCGATCGCGGCAAGCCTGGCGAAATCGCGGCTGCCGGTGAATTCGAGCGTTTCGGCATCATCGGCAAAATGGGCGACGCGGCGCCCGCCCATCAGCCCGCGCAGCAGCGGCATCAGCTTCGCGGCAGCGACGGCACGCTCGGCAACGGGCCGGGACGCAACAGTCTCGCCGCCGAACGCCGGCGCGCCGGCGAGCTTCGCATTCAGATAATTGGCGGCGTCGGTGATCAGCGCGATCGTATTGTCATAGCAGCCCCGGGCGCTGTCGCCCCAGCAGATGATACCATGCCCTGCGAGCATCACGCCGCGGAGGCCGGGATGCGCCGCAACATAGTCGCGCAGCCTGAGCCCGAGATCGAAGCCCGGACGTTGCCAGGGAAGCCAGCCAACCGCCCCGCCCCAGATCGCCTGCGTCGCAGCTTCGCCTTCGCTCGATGCTGCGAGCGCGATGATCGCGTCGGGGTGGACATGGTCGACATGCGCAAAGGGCAGATAGCTGTGGAGCGGGGTGTCGATCGACGCCGCGCGCGGATTGAGCGCGAAGGTGCAGTGCGGCAGATAGCCGACCATCTCGTCTTCATGGTCGAGTCCGCGATAGAGTGTTTCGAGGCCGAGCAACTTGTCCTGGTAGAGCGTCGAAAATCCGTCGAGCTTCATCGAACCGATATCGCCGCCCGACCCCTTCACCCACAGAACCTGCACTGTTTCGCCCGTGAGTGGATCGCGCGCATCGAGCTTGGCCGAGGTGTTGCCCCCGCCGAAATTGGTCACGGTCAGGTCCGAGCCAAGACGATTCGAGCGATAGAGGAGCAGATCTTCGGGAGACTTCCCTCGCGCTTCTTCATCCGACCAGCGATTCGCCGGAATAGCGAAAAGCAGCGCAGCCGCGCGGGATTCGGGTGTGGCATCCAGAAGATCGGGCATGAAGGAAACTCGTTGTTTCAGCTATGCGAGGGTATGTATCGAAATCGCTGGCGCTCTGCAATCAGTTTCGATAAAGTTCAATCAAATTCGGTCGCAAAGAAGCAAAAGGGAGAGGGATGAAGGGCCGCGCAACCATAGTCCTCGATGTCGGAAAAACCTTGGCAAAGCTGAGTCTCTGGTCCGCTGCCGGTGCAATGATCGAACGGCGTGCGCGCGCTAATGCGCGCGTCGCGACCGGCACCTATGCCGCGCTCGATGCAGCGGGGATCGAAGCCTGGGTCGCAGAGGTACTGCGCGATTTTGCCAGGCTTGCCGATGTCGGCGCGATCATCCCCGTCGGGCATGGCGCCGCAGCGGCGGTCATCCGGAACGATCGCCTCGCGTGCCCGCCGCTCGACTATGAAGAGGCGATGCCGGCGGACATGCGCGCAAGCTACGACGCCGAGCGCGATGCTTTTGCGGATACGGGCTCGCCTTGCCTTCCGGACGGGCTGAACCTCGGCGCGCAGATCTTCCGTCTCGAAGCGCTCGATCCCGATCTGGCGCGCGGAACGCAGATCCTGCCCTGGGCACAATATTGGAGCTGGCTGCTCAGCGGCGTTGCAGCGTCGGAGGTGACCAGTCTCGGATGCCACACCGACCTCTGGAACCCGCTGACCGCGAAGGCCTCAGCCCTCGCGGAACGCCGTGGATGGGCCGCCCGGCTCGCACCGCTGCGCGGCGCCGGCGAAATACTCGGCACGCTGACACCCGCATGGATAGCCCGCACCGGCCTGCCCGCCGACACCGAAGTCCATTGCGGCCTTCACGATTCAAACGCTGCCCTGCTCGCGGCGCGCGGCTTTGCCGAAATCGCCGACAGCGAATCGACCGTCCTGTCGACGGGCACCTGGTTCGTTGCGATGCGTTCGCCGAAGGATGCGGCGTCGATGGACACGGACCGGCTGGATGAATCGCGCGACTGCCTGATTAACGTCGATGCATTCGGCAAGCCGATCCCGTCGGCGCGTTTCATGGGCGGACGCGAGATCGAAACGCTGATCGGGCTCGACACGCGGCAGATCGACCTTGCCACCGACCAGCCCGCGCTGCTCGCGGCGTTGCCCGATGTGTTGGCGAATGGCGCGATGGTGCTGCCGACCTTCGCACCGGGTTTCGGCCCCTTCCCGCACGGACACGGGCGATGGATCGCAAGGCCCGACGATCATGCCGCACGCCGCGCCGCGGTGTCGCTTTATGCCGCGCTGGTCACCGATGCATCGCTCGGCCTGATCGGTACGCGCGAACGGCTGCTGATCGAAGGCCGCTTTGCCGAAGGTCAGGTCTTCGTGCGCGCGCTCGCGGCGCTGCGACCCGACCTGCGTATCTATATCGGCAAGGCGCATAACGACGTGTCTTATGGCGCGCTTCGCCTGCTCGACGCAGATCTGCCGCCGTCCGAACCGCTCGAACTCGTCACTTCGCTCGACGTCGATCTCATACCCTATCGCGACCGGTGGCGGCGCGAAGCCGAACGCGTGGAAGAAGCCGCGTGAAGCCTGCATCGATCAGCGATTATCGCGAGACCGCACGCCGACGCCTGCCGCATTTCCTCTTCGAATATTTCGACGGCGGCTCCTATACCGAGCGCACGCTGCGCGCGAATATCGAGGATTTGCAGGACATCGCGCTGCGCCAACGCGTGCTGAACGATGTTTCGGCAATCGACCTGTCGACCAGCCTGTTCGGCCAGCATCTCGCTATGCCGGTCGCGCTGGGTCCGATCGGGCTTGCCGGGATGGCAGCGCGGCGTGGCGAAGTGCAGGCAGCGCGTGCGGCGGCGGCGAAGGGCGTACCGTTCACCCTGTCGACCGTATCGGTCTGTTCGCTCGCGGAGGTCGCGCGCGGCTCTCCGACACCCTTCTGGTTCCAGCTCTATATGGTGCGCGACCGGGGTTTCATGCAGTCGCTGCTCGAAGAGGCGAGCGCCACGCACTGTCCGGTGCTGATATTCACCGTCGACATGCCGGTGCCAGGTGCGCGCTATCGCGACGTCCGCTCGGGGCTTTCGGGCGCGGCAACCTTGCGCGGACGGGCGCGGCGCGTCGGCCAGGCCATGATCCGCCCTGGCTGGGCATGGGACGTCGGCATCCACGGCCGCCCGCACCAGCTTGGCAATGTCGCGCCGCTGCTCGGCCCGAAATCGGGGCTCGAGGATTTTCTCGGCTGGATGAAGGATAATTTCGATCCGCGCACGATTTGGGCCGACCTTGATTTCGTGCGCGCACACTGGAGGGGCCCCATCGTCATAAAGGGCATATTGGACGCCGACGACGCGCGCCACGCCGCCGAAGCGGGAGTCGACGGGATCATCGTGTCGAATCATGGCGGGCGCCAGCTCGACGGGGTGCCGTCGGTCGCGCGCGCGTTGCCCGCGATTGCCGATGCCGTCGGCGACCGGCTGACCGTGCTGGCCGATGGCGGGGTGCGATCGGGGCTCGACGTGGTGCGCATGCTCGCGCTCGGCGCGCAGGGCGTGATGCTCGGCCGTGCATGGGCGTTCGCGCTCGCGGCGGCTGGCGAAGCGGGCGTGCGCCATGTGCTCGACCTGATCGAAGCCGAAATGCGGGTCGCGATGGCGCTTACCGGGGTGACCGGGGTGGACACAATCGGGCCGGAGACACTGGCCGCCTGACGAGGACAAGGGGAGAAAGAGGATGGATGCGAACCCGCTGCTTGGCGTGTTCTTTCACTGGCTGGGCGGGCTGTCGTCGGCGAGCTTCTATGTGCCGTACAAGCGCATCCGCGCATGGTCGTGGGAGATTTTCTGGATCACCGGCGGCATTTTCTCCTGGGCAATCGCCCCATGGCTGTTCGCATCGATCCAGACGCATGACCTGATCGGCGTGCTGGGACGGACGCCCGCCAATATCTGGTTCTGGTGCTGGTTCTGGGGCGCAATGTGGGGACTTGGCGGACTGACCTTCGGGCTCACCATGCGCTATCTCGGCCTGTCGCTCGGCATGGCGGTCGCACTCGGGCTGACGACGGTCATCGGCACGATGGGGCCGCCGATATTTCGCGGAACTCTGGGCGAGCTGCTCGCGACGACGAGCGGGCAGACGGTGTTCCTGGGCATCGCTATCACGCTGGTCGGAATAGTCATCGTCGCGCAGGCAGGCCGCCGCAAGGAACGCGAGATGGACAGCGCGAGCGCAACCGAATTCAATCTCCGAACGGGCCTTGCGATCGCGGTCTTCTCCGGCATCATGTCCGGCTGCTTCGCATGGGGCCTCGACGCCGGGGCGCCGATCCGCGAGCTCACACTTGCAGCCGGAACAGATCCGCTGTGGCAGGGCCTGCCCGTACTATGCGTCGTGCTGCTCGGCGGGCTGACCACCAACCTCATCTGGTGCGGCGTCCTGATCGCGCGCAACCGCAGCATCCGTCAGCTCGTCGGCGAAGCCGCTCCCGGCGCGACCGAAAGGCCGCCCCTCGCACTCAACTACGGCCTCGCCGCGCTCGGCGGCACGCTCTGGTATTTCCAGTTTTTCTTCTACACGATGGGCGAGAGCCAGATGGGGCGCTTCGGCTTCTCGAGCTGGACGCTGCACATGGCAAGCATCATCCTCTTCTCAACCCTGTGGGGCTTTGCGCTGAAAGAATGGGCGCCCGCTGGCCAGCGCACCCGCGCCCTCGTCTGGCTGGGGATCGCGGTGCTGATGCTGTCCACCATCGTCATAGGATATGGAAACAGTCTGGTGTGACACGCGGCGACAAGGGCCGATGCCTTGTAATCCGAGGTCGCAAGGCAACATATTCCCGTCACGCAATCCCAGCATTTTAAGGACGCGAGCGATCTGATCAAAATGAAATGGAGGCGCGCCTCGTCCTGCTCCTTAAAGGCGGCTGAGGGCGTCTCATCACCATTTCGCGGCAGATATCTTCACCGAAGAGCCACCGCGCGGCAATCGCCGGGGCTTTCCGAAGTCCACCGACGAACCGAGTATCGCGCTGAGACGCTCAAGACGTCCGGCGACCAGTTCAACCTCGCTGCCGGTTGCCAGTCGCGGGCTTCCGCGCACGCGCCGGCCTTGATACTCGACCCCGCGCGCGTCGAGCTGGACGGGGATGATTTGTGCCGCCGTGACACGGCCGCCTACGATGTCGAGTTCGGCGATCGCGGACTGCCACGCTTCGGGACCATAGGCATCATCCGCTTTTTCGGACTGGAAGATGAAGGACGAAAGCCCGTGGAACAACGGCGCGCCCCGATAATATTCAATACCCTGCAGCTCGGGAACGCCATGGGCAACGAAGGTCGCGGCCCCCGCGTCGACCGCACGCCGCGCAAGATCGCGCTGCCAGCCCGGCGTATCCGATTTGCGGGGTTCCCAATAATGGCTGTGCAGATAAGCGATGACCGTTGCGCCGCTGCCCGCCGCTATGCGGATCGCCGCAAGATAGCGTTCGACATCGACCGCAACGAGGGCGCCATCGGGCCCGCGTCGCAGCTCGTTGACGCCCGGCCGGTTGCCGGTGGCAGCGGCCCCGTCGCGGATCGCTCCCGCCGCCGCCGAGACCAGCGCCACCCGCTCACGCCCCTGCAGAAATCCGGGCGCACTCGCGGCGGCAAGGTCGCGGCCCGTCCCGGCATAGGCGAGCTTGCGCGTCTCGAGCGCGTCGATCGTCGACAATATGCCGCCGCTGTCGAGGTCCCAGGCATGATTGTTCGAGGTCGCAACGATATTGATGCCGATGGCCTGCAGGCAGTCGATGACCGCCGCATCGCCGAAGTGCAGAACCTCGCTGTCGGCCGGCCGCGTCGATTTTCCGGCGAGCGGACCGGCGATGACCGTTTCAAGATCGGTAAAGACAGCATCGCGACCCTTCAACAGCCGCCGAAACTCGTCGAGACCATGCCACCCGAACGCGCGAAGATCGGTCTTGATCAGCGACTGGCCGAGAAGGCTGACGCGTAGGGGGCGGTTCCCGGCGCCGGTCAGAACGGGCAGAAAGGCGATCGAAATGCCGGCGCCGATCAGGTGTCGACGGGTCGGTGCGGGCAAGCAGGCTGACATCATAATCCCCCTTCCTCTTACCCCTTCCATACAGAGTGTGCGTAAAGGAGGGCAACGTCATGCACTTTCGTTATGACCATATCCGCGACTGTCATAATATTTTTAGCGAGCGCGCTTCGTCCTACCTCAGTGAGCGAATCGCAATTGGGGGGACAATATGACCATCGCATCCGCTCGCTTCATCCGGCGCCGACAGGCCGCCAAATTCGTCGCAGCAGCCGGCATCAGCCTTGCCGCGCTCGCCTGGCCTTCGCTGGCGCAGGCCCAGGACGCGGAAGACGAAGTGGCCTCGGACGCCGGGTCCGGCGGCGACATCATCGTCACGGGCTCGCGCATCGGCCGCAAGGATGCGGACTCGGTCGGGCCGATCCTGACGGTCACCTCCGAGGATATTGCCAAGTCGGGCACCTCCTCGATCGGCGACCTGCTCCAGAAGCTGCCTTCGGCTGGCGTCAGCCTCAATTCGAACGGTACGCAGGGCACTTCCTATGGCGCCAGTTCAATCAACCTGCGTTATCTGGGCGGCGCGGAAGGCAGCGGTAACCGCGTCCTCGTGCTCGTCGATGGTCATCGCTGGGTCGACGGGGTCGGACAGCGCGGCTTCCGCGATTTCGTCGATCTCAACACGCTGCCGCAGGGCATGATCGACGGCATCGAAATCCTGAAGGACGGCGCGTCCGCAATCTACGGTGCCGACGCGATCGCGGGCGTCGTCAACATCAAGACGGTCCAGCCCTTCGACGGGCTGCGCGGGTCGGTCCGCGCTGGGATCACCAGCCACGGCGACGGCGCGGAGCTGGGCGGCAAGCTGACCATCGGCAAGACCTGGGACCGTGCCTCCGTCATCCTGTCAGGCAGCTATTTCAAGTCGCGCCCCATCCGCACCGACGCGCGCGATCTGACGACGCTGACGCTCGTTCCGCAAACCGCAGTGGGGAACAACCCCAACGGGCTGTTCATCCTGCCGGGCCTCGCGAACAACGCCTATTTCGGCACCGGCGCGGGTTTCGCCAGTTCGGCGAACCCGATCGTTCTCAACAATGGCGCGACGATCGGCGCGGGCAATTCCGCCGACAATGCGTTCCATGTCGGCGCGCTGCCGGGCGATTTCTACAACACGCAGGCACAGGGCATCTATTCGGCCGGGCCGTCGGAACGCTACGGCATATACGGCCGGTTCGATTATGAACTGACCGACGATGTCACGATCAAGCTGGAGGGCGTCTATAACCGGCGCAAGTCGAACCAGCTCTTCTCGCCCGTCCTGCTCGATGTCGGCGGCACCGCGGGCACGGTGCGAGGCTTTGCCATCCCGAACAATCAGGCATTCAACCCCTTCGGCACCGCCAACGGCGTTCCGACCGCGAACGCGCTGGCCTTTGGCGCGAACAGCGCGTGGCGCATCCGCAAGGTGATGAGCGACGTCGGCAATCGCAACAATATCCAGGACGTCGAAACGATCCGCTTCTCGGTCGGGGTCGACGGCAGCTTCATGATCGGCGGCGGCGAATGGCGCTGGGACGTCTTCGGTTCCTATTCGAAGAACAGCATCCATACGGTCGCCGAGAACGGCATCAATTACGACAATCTGTTCCTCGGCCTCGGGTCACCCGCGACCTGCGCCGCGACCGCTGGCTGCGTTCCGATCAATCTGTTCGCGCCGATGACCGCGACGCAAGCGGCGTACATCCGCTTCACGACGCGCGAATATAACCGCACCGAACTCTACAATGCGGCGTTCAACGTGACGGGCAATCTGTTCGACTTGCCCGCGGGCCCGGTCGCGCTCGCGATCGGCTATGAATATCGCCAGAATCGCGGTTTCGATGCGCCCGATCCGATCGTCAACGCGGCCCCGACCTATCTGAATCCGGCGCTCTATACCAAGACAACGGGTCAGACGCGTACGCCGACGGTCGGCAGTTACGACCTTCACGAAGCCTATGCCGAGCTTAACGTCCCGATCTTCCGTGACCAGCCATTCGCCAAGAGCCTCGAGCTCAGCCTAGCCGGCCGTTACTCCGACTATTCGACCGTCGGCAACAAGGTGACGCTGAAGGCAGGTCTCGGCTATCGCCCGATCGACGACATCCTCTTCCGCGGCACCTATTCGCAGGGCTTTCGTGCGCCGTCGATCAACGAACTGTACCAGGGGGCACGCCAGACGAGCTTTCAGGGCGTCGATCCCTGCAACGGCGGCGCGTCGGCCAACCCGGGGCTGCCCGGCTGCGTCGGTGTGCCGACCGGCTATAATCAGGCCAATTTCAACCTCAACGGCCTGATCCCAGGCGTTATCAGCGGCAACATCGGCCTGAAGCCCGAGACCGCCGACACCTATAGCGCCGGGATCGCCATCTCGCCGAGCGGGGTTCGCGGACTGTCGCTGACGGTCGATTATTACAAGATCAAGATCAAGAACGCGATCGCCTCGCAGACGCCGACCCAGATCATGCAACTGTGCGCCGTGCGCGGCGGCGTCTTCTGCGACCTCGTCAGCCGCGACGCGGGAACGGGTGCGATCCTCGAACTGTTGCAGGGTGCGCAGAACCTCAATTCGATCACCACCGACGGGGTCGATGCGACGCTGCGCTACGACTTCAACACCGACATCGGCCGCATCTCGGCCGTCGTCGATGCGTCCTATCTCCACTCGTTCAGGACCACCGCGCCCAATCCGGCGGGCGGCGCGCCGATCGTCGATGAGCGGGCGGGCAAAGGCGACACGCCGCGTGCGACCTATCCGCACTGGAAGGGTCAGGCCTCGCTCGGCTGGACCGGCGATGCGGTCGATGTAATGTTGCGCGGCCGCTATATCGGCCCGACCACCGATGTCGTGAATGCCGTCAAGGATGCGCGCACCAAATCGATCATCTACACCGATCTGGAGGTCGGTTTCAGCATCGACGACGATGCCGCACGGTTCAGCCTGGGGGTGAACAACCTGTTCGACAAGGCACCGCCGGCTTCCTACGCCAACGCTCCGATCAACTATGACATCTATACCTATGACGCGCGTGGCCGCTTCCTCTACGCCAGCTTCTCGGTGAAGATGTAGTCGGGCCGGCCGCGCCGGCGACGGCGCGGCCACAGCGATGCGGAACGGTTCGACGATGTCAGGCAAAACGAAAAAATGGCTCGACCGGGTCGAGCGTCTGGGCAACGCCCTGCCCGACCCGGTGTTCATCTTCCTCGGCCTGATCGCGCTGCTGGCGGGGGTGTCGGTCGTGGCTGCGACGGTCAGCTGGAGCGCGGTCAATCCGGTGAGCGGTGAAACGCTGACCGCAAAGAGCCTGCTGTCGGCGGAGAATGTCGGCAAGCTGCTGACCGCCATGCCCGATACGATGGCCAATTTTCCGCCGCTGGGGCTGATTCTGGTGGTGATGCTCGGCGCCGCTGTCGCCGAACGGTCGGGATTGTTCACCGCGCTGATGACGCGCGCGATGCGCGGGGTGTCGAACCGCTTCCTGACTCCCGCGATCTTCCTGATCGGCCTGTTGTCGCATCAGGCGGCCGACGCTGCCTATGTCGTGCTGATCCCGCTGTCGGCGATCATCTTCGCCGCCGCCGGGCGCCACCCGATGGCTGGAATTGCTATTGCCTATGCCGGCATTTCGGGGGCGTTCGCCGCCAATCTGCTGCCCGGCCAGTTCGACGTGCTGATGCTCGGCATCACCAAATCGGCGACACAATTGCTGGTCCCCGACCATATGCTCAATCCGCTCGGCAACTGGTATTTCACCGCCGCGCTCGGGCTGATCCTGATCCCGATCACCTGGTTCGTGAACGACCGCATCGTCGAACCGCGGCTTGGCGCATGGACCGGCACGTCGCCGGAGGGTGAGGTCGACGATCATGCCGACGAGGCCAGCCAGCGCAAGGGGCTGCGCCGCGCCGCTATCACTGCGCTCGCGATAGTTCTCGTCTTTGCCGCGTTTACGCTCTGGCCGGGCTACACGCCGCTTGTCGATGCGAAGGCGGTCGGTCCTGCACGGCTCGAACCCTTCTATGCCTCGCTCGTCGCGGGCTTCATGCTGCTGTTTCTGGTCTGCGGCTGGGCCTATGGCGCCGCGGTCGGTACGGTTTCGTCGCACCGCGATGTCGTCAAAATGATGACCGAAGGGCTCGCCACGATGACGCCCTTTCTCGTCATTTCCTTCTTCGCCGCGCATTTCATCGCGATGTTCGCCTGGTCGAACCTTGGCCCCGTGATGGCGATCAACGGCGCCGACTGGCTGCGTGAGCAGCATCTCGCCACGCCAGTGATGCTGATCCTGCTGCTGCTCATGTCGTCGGTCTTCGACCTCGTCATCGGCTCGGCGTCGGCGAAGTGGAGTGCGATGGCGCCGATCGTCGTGCCGATGCTGATGCTGCTGGGCGTGTCGCCCGAAATGACGACCGCAGCGTACCGGATGGGCGATTCGATCTTCAACATCGTGACGCCGGTTGCGTCGAACTTTGTCTTGGTTCTCGTCCTCGCGCAGCGCTGGCGCCACGATTTCGGCGTGGGCTCGCTGATTGCGCTGATGCTGCCCTTCTCTATTGCGATCGGCCTGACGGGGCTCTGCCTCGTCGGCCTGTGGACCGGATTCGAACTGCCCGTCGGGCCGAGCGCGCCTGCGGCCTACACCATGCCCGCGCGATGACTCCGACGATGGCTGTCACTCTCATCCCGAACGTCATGGTTCCGATGCGCGACGGCGTGCATCTGGCTACCGACATCTATCTTCCTGTAGAAGGGCAGACGTTGCCGGTGCTGCTCGAACGCACGCCCTATGACAAGCGCGGCACCAACCACGCCGACTTCTCCGTTGCCGACGAGATTCCGCGCTCGAAACCCGAGATCGCGCGCATCTTTGCGGCGCATGGCTACGCCTTCGTCCTGCAGGATTGCCGCGGCCGCTACGCCTCCGAAGGCACGTTCCGCAAATATCTGTCGGAGGCCGAGGACGGCGCCGATACGATGGCATGGATCATGGCGCAGCCGTGGTGCAACGGCCGGATCGGCACGCTCGGCCTGTCCTATGGCGCGCATGTGCAGGCCGCGCTCGCGACGCTCGATCCGCCGGGGCTTGCGGCGATGTTCCTCGATTCCGGCGGCTTTTCGAGCGCCTATCACAGCGGCATCCGGCAAGGCGGCGCCTATGAACTGAAGCAGCTGACCTGGGCGCAGAAGCACGCGCTGCTGGCGCCCGAGACGATGGCCGACCCGGCGCGGCGCGCGGCGCTGGAGGAGGCGGATATCCGCGACTGGATCGGGGTCGAAAAATGGCGGCCCGGCCATTCACCGATCAGCGCGGCGCCCGAATATGAGGATTTCATCCTCGAGCAATGGCGCGAAGATCGCTTCGGTGATTTCTGGAAACAGCGGGGCATCTATGCCCGCGGCTGGTACGACGAATTCGCCGACGTACCGATGGTGCACATGTCGAGCTGGTACGACCCCTATGCGCTGACCGCGATCGAAAATTTCGTCGGCCTGTCGGATCGCAAGCACGGCCCCGTAAAGCTGATTCTGGGGCCGTGGACGCATGGCAAGCGATCACTCACCTTTTCGGGGGACGCCGACTTCGGGCCGCAGTCGACCCTCGACCATCTGTTCGGTGACTATATCGCGCTGCGTAAGGCCTGGTTCGACCGTCACCTGAAGGATGATGTCGCCGACCCGCTGCCCGATCCGGTTTATTACTTCACCACGGGCGGCGGCACCGGGCGGCGCTTGGCGAGCGGACGGCTCGACCATGGCGGACGCTGGCGCAGCGCCGCCGCGTGGCCCCTGCCCGCGATGCACATGACGCCCTTCCATCTCCATCCGGACGGAGCTTTGCTCGACGAGCGGCCTGCCGATGCTGCAACGTCGCGCTTCGTGCATGATCCGCATCATCCCGTCCCGACGATCGGCGGCGCGATCGCATCGGGCGCGCCGGTGATGGAGGCAGGCGGGTTCGACCAGCGCGAAGGCCCCGACTTCTTCGGCTCGCGAGAGCCATGGCGGCCGGTTGCCGAGCGGCCCGACGTGCTGGCCTTCGAAACCGCGCCGCTCGATGCCGATGTCGAGCTGAC
This sequence comes from Sphingopyxis sp., assembly GCF_965279755.1. Lineage (GTDB taxonomy): Bacteria > Pseudomonadota > Alphaproteobacteria > Sphingomonadales > Sphingomonadaceae > Sphingopyxis. The sequence continues at coordinate 405,608 of NZ_OZ257261.1, forward strand.
GGGCCAGGTCGTCGCCGAACTTTTCGTCAGCTCGACCGCCGTCGATACCGACGTCATGATCAAAATCGTTGATGTTTATCCGGCGAGCAAAGACTATCCGGAGGGTTATGCGCTCAACATCGCGCACGGCCTTCTGAGGATGCGCTTCCGCAACTCCTTCGAGGCGCCCGAGATCATGGAGCCCGGAAAGGTTTATCGTGTGCAGATTGCCTCCTTCCCGATGAGCAACCGCTTCGCAGCCGGGCACCGCATCCGCATCGAGATTGCGGGGAGCAATTTCCCCCACTTCGATATCAACCCCAATACCGACTGGCGGGTTGAGGGACTGGATCCCTTCGTCGCGGAGAACAGCATTCATCTGGGCGCCGGTCAGGCGTCGCGTATCCTGCTGCCGATCGTGGCGGCCGGGACGGACTGACGATGCGCAAACCGCTCGCACCGGCCGGCGTCGAGCCCGACAAGGATGTCAGTTTTCGCGCGCTGCGGGTCTTTGCCGAAATCATGCGGACCGGGTCGGCCACCGCCGCGGGCAAGCAATTGTCGCTGTCGCAGCCTGCCGTCAGTCGCCTGATCGCGCAACTGGAGGCGCAGGTCGGCTTCGACCTCTTCTATCGCGATCGCGGGAAGCTGGTGCCCACGGCCGACGGCACCAAGCTGATCCAGGAGGTCGAACTGAGCCTTGCCAGCCTCGACCGGTTCAACAGCCTAGTGCGCGACATCGCGGGTTATTCAGCGGGCACGGTACGGATCGTCGCGCCGCCGAGCTTTGCCGAGGGTATCCTGCCCGATATCGTCTCGCGCTTTCGCGAACGCTTCCCGGGGGTCGAGTTCAGCATCGATTCGCGCAGTGTCGAAACCGCCCGGTCGATGATCGCGATGCGCTATGTCGATTGCGGCTTCGTGAAGCTGCCCGCCGACGAGAGCGACCTCTCGATCGAACAGATCGTGTCGAGCGGCTCGGTCTGCGTCATGCACCGCGATCACCCGCTGGTCGCGCGCGACACGATCACCCCCGCCGACATCGGCCAGCATCCGCTGATCCTGCTGGGTGCCGGACGCCACTGGCGCACCCAGGTCGACAACGCCTTTGCGGCCTTCGGCCTGCGCCCTGTGGTCGCGATCGAAACGCACACCCATGGCTCGGCCTGCGCACTCGCCGCGCGCGGAAACGGGATGGCCATATTGAACGAGCTTCTCGTCAAACCCTATCTGCACGCCCCTCTCGTGACGCGGCCGTTCGCCCCGCCAATCGCACATGAATATGCATTCGCCGTGTCAAACGTCTCGCGCCCCTCGCGTCTGACGCTGGAGTTCCGAAACGAGGTACTCGACTATTTCGGAGCCTGACGGAAGTATAACTACTGCGCCTCGAACAGGTCCGGATACTGGCGCGGTTGGCATCGCAGATATTGCGGCGGCGCCTTTACGCGCGCACCCAGATGCGCGGCGGCGTGCCACGGCCAGCGCGGGTCGAACAGGATCGCGCGTGCCAGCGCCACCAGATCGGCGTCGCCGGATGAGACGATAGCCTCGGCCTGATCATAATCAGTGATCAGACCGACCGCGACGACGGGCATCGTCACCGCCTGTTTTACCGCCCGGGCGAGCGGCACCTGATAGCCGGGTCCCACGGGAATATCCTGCCGCGGATCGAGCCCGCCGCTCGAAACATGGATCGCACCGCAACCGCGCGCATCGAGCTCCTGAGAGAAAGCGACCGTTTCCTCGATCGTCCAGCCGCCCTCGACCCAGTCAGTTCCCGACACGCGGACAGTGACCGTCCGGTCGGCCGGAAAGGCGCGCCGCACCGCCTCGAATACCTCGAGCGGGAAGCGCATGCGATTTTCGAGACTGCCGCCATAGTCGTCGGTGCGCCGGTTCGACAGCGGCGAGAGAAACTGGTGCAGCAGATAGCCGTGCGCCGCATGAATCTGGACCGCGTCGATACCGAGGCGCGCGGCGCGCACCGCGGCAGCCGCGAAGGCTTCGCGGATATGCGCAAGGCCCTCGGCATCCAGCTCCTCCGGCGCGACCTGTCCGTCGGCGAAAGCGACAGGCGACGGGCCGGATGTCTGCCAGCCGTTCGGATCTCCGGGCGACAATTGCGCCCCGCCCTTCCAAGGCACTTCGGTCGAGGCCTTGCGCCCCGCGTGGCCAAGCTGGATCGCGATCGGCATGTCCGACCAGCGGCGGACGCTTGCCAGCGTTCGCGCCATTGCCGCTTCGGTTGCGTCGTCCCACAGACCGACGTCGGCATGGCTGATCCGTCCTTCGGGCAGCACCGCTGTCGCCTCGATCGTCAGCAGTGCCGCACCCGACAGCGCCAGATTGCCGAGGTGAATAAGGTGCCAGTCGGTCATGCAGCCATCGACCGCAGAATATTGGCACATCGGCGCGATGATGATGCGGTTGTCGAGCGACAAGCCGCCGACGGACATCGGCTGGAACAAGGCAGATTCGGTCACATTGGCTCCAAATGACGGTCTGTGGTCAGACGCCCATCATACCGGCGGTGGTCGCGCCGTCGATGACATAGTCGGCGCCCGAGATAAAACCCGCCTCGTCGGATGCAAGGAAGGCGACGAGCGCGCTGACTTCATCGAGCTGCGCCATGCGCCGCATCGGCGCCATACCCTCGAACGCCGCGCGCGCCGCCACCGGGTCGGGCGACCGGTCGATGACGCCGCGGATCATGTCGGTCTCGACAACGCCGGGCAGGATCGCATTGACGCGGATCTGATAGCCCTTGCCCGCGCAATGGATCGCCGCCGATTTGACAAGCGCGACGACCGCGGCCTTGGTCACCGAGTAGGCGGCGTAATTGCCCATCGCACGATGCGCGTTCATCGACGAATTGACGATGATAGAGCCTTTCGGTCCTTGCGGATTCTTCGCCATCGCGCGGATGGCATGCTGAACGGTCAGCATAACGCCGGTCTGGTTCACGCCGACGATATGGTTCCACGCGTCGATGCCGATATCCTCGACGCTGGCATCGCGCGCTTCGGTGCCCGCATTGGCAAAAGCGATATCGAGCCGCCCATATTCGGCATCGATCTCGGCCATCAGCGCATCCCACGCCGAGGCATCCTCGACACGGTGCGCGCGAAAGACGGCGCTGGTGTCTCTTTCGACAATCGCCGCGGCTTCGGCATTGGAGCCGGTGAAGACCACTTTCGCGCCCTCGCGCGTCAGCCGCGCCACCGCCGCGGCGCCGATCCCGCTCGTGCCGCCGGTGACCAAAGCGACCTTGCCGGCCAACCTCTGCTCCATCGCGCCTCTCCTCTCATCTGCCCTCTTGCCAGTTTCGCGAACCTCGGGAACCTATCAATACAGCAAGGTGACGACGGCGCACCGCGTCCGCATGATGGCGCTACATCAGGAGGAGAGGACCGGCGATGAGCGACAGCGAACATCCGCCCCGCATCAATTGCGTGCTGATCTGCGGCGGCGTCTGGCATGACATGGATTTCGCGCGGCTCGAATTGCTGAAACTCCTCGCCGAGGACCAGCGCGTCCGTACGCGCGTGTTCGAGAATTACGACAATATCGACGCAATCACGGCGGCCGACATCCTGATCACCTACACCTGCGACGTCACGCCGTCGCTTCCAGCTCAGGAGGCGCTCCGCGACTGGCTGAAGCGCGGCGGACGCTGGTACGCGCTCCACGGGACCAACTCGATCCTGCGCCTGCTCGATAGCGGCGTGTGGGACGCCCCCCGCTGGGCTCCTCTGATGATGGACCTGCTCGGGTCGCAATTCATCAGCCACCCGGCGATCGAGCCCTACACGGTGCGCGTCGTCGATCCTGACCATCAGCTCACCAAGGGCGTCGAGCCGTTCGAGACGACCGACGAGCTGTATCATGTGGAGACGTACGGCGACCTGCACGTCCTGCTCGACACCGAATGCACCGGTCCGGGCACCGGCTTCGTCGAGGCCGACGATGCCCCGGGGACATATCCGGTCTTCTACATCAAACAGCATGGCGCGGGCGCGGTGCTTTATCTGACGCTCGGCCATTGCCGCGGGCATTACGACCTCCAGCCGATGATGGACTGGTGGCCGACGGTCGACCGCTGCGCGTGGGACCTGCCGGTGTTCTATGACCTGCTGCGCCGCGGCATTGGGTGGCTGAAGGAGCGCGAAGGCGCTTAGGCCACGGCGCGAAGCTTTCTCCGGTCCTCAAGGATCAGCCCCGCCGCCCGGAGTGCGAGCGCCATCGCGGGCGCATTGGTGTTGCCCGTCACCGGCGACGGCATCACCGAACAGTCGACGACGCGCAGGCCGCCGATACCATTTACCCGCAACCGGGCATCGGTGACCGCACGATTGTCGCTGCCCATCCGGCAGGTGCCGACGCCGTGGAGCCCGCAGGTCGCGAGCCGGCGGAAGGCGGCGAGGATTTCGGCGTCGCTCTGCACCGCCGCGCCGGGCAGCAGTTCGCGCTCGACCAACCCGACGAGCGCCGGCTGCGCCATATAGCGGCGCATCGCGTGGACTGCGGCGATCGCGGTGCACTCGTCCTCGCGAGTCGATAGCCAGTTGGGTTTGATGTCGGTGGGGGCATCGCTGCCCGGTCCTGTGATCAGGATACTCCCTTCGCTCGTCAGGCGGAGGAGCTGCCCATAAATGGTCATTCCGGGCTTGCGATCGATGCTGTTCAGCGGGACCGGATGCTTCTCGTCGCCGAGCGCGAAGGTATAGCCGCCGAGATAAAGCTGCAGATCGGGGCGCAGGTCGCGGCTCGTGAGGTTCAGGAAGGCGCCGACCTCGAACGGTCCGGTCGCCATAATCCCGCCGCGCGTCAGCATATATTGCGCCATCGCGCGCATCAGGCCGACCCCGAAAAAGCTCCGGTTGCTGCCGACATCGCGCGACAGGCGATGCGGCATCGAGAAACCGAGATGCTCGCGTAGCCGCCCACCGACATCGGGCGCATCGACGACCGGCTCAACCCCGGCAGCGCGAAGCACATCGGCAGGACCGATCCCCGACCGCTGAAGAAGCAAAGGACTCTCGAGCGTCCCGCCAGACACGATGACCTCGCCGGCGCAATCGAACCGCTGCGGCTGGCCCGCAACCCTGGCTTCGACGCCGGTAACGCGGCCCTTCTCGACGATCAGCCGCTCGGCCATCGCGTGCGTCAAAATGTGCAGGTTCGATCGCTTCTTCGCGCGCGTCAGGAACGTCGTCGCAGCGCTCTCGCGCTGTCCGCGGCGGACATTATGCGAATAGAAACCGACACGGTCCAACGTCGCGGCGTTGAGGTCGTCAACGGGCCTAAGCCCCATCTCCACGCCCGCCTGCACCATCGTTTCGGCGAGCGGATAGCTGTGGATCTTCGGGGCCACCCCGACCGGCCCGCCCACGCCGCGCATAGCGCTGGCGCCGAGACCATGATCTTCGAGCGCGCGGAAGGCGTCGGTCATCGCCTCGCCGTTCCAACCGGTGCAACCGAGCTTTTCCCACTCGTCATAATCGGCGGGCTCGCCGCGACTCCAGATCATGCCGTTGACCGCCGAAGATCCGCCAAGGCCCTTGCCGCGAATCCACACTTCGGCCGGTGCCGCGCCATCGCCGCGCGGCTGCGATACGCCATAGGCCCAGATATGATCGGGGTTGGTGACCAGCTTCGCGACACCTTTGGGGATCGCGACCCAGCGACTGTCGTTGCGGCCTCCCGCTTCGAGCAATAGGACGCGGATGCTGGGATCGAGACTCAATTGCTCGGCGAGCACGCAGCCCGCCGATCCCGCGCCGACGATGATATAGTCCCAGGCTTCGCTCATGCCGCCTCTCCTGTCCCGGCACGATTTGGAACCGCGGACGCGTTTCCCGCACCTAGCGCAATAAATAGTCCCATAGCCTCAGTCGCGGCATGATAGTGCCGCAACAAAAGAGGGAGGACAGGATGGCAGGGCAAGGCCGCATTGCGGGCAAGATCGCGTTCGTCACCGGCGGCGCATCGGGGCTGGGGCTCGACATCGTCCGCCGCTTCGTTTCTGAGGGTGCGAGCGTCGTCATCGCCGACATCGACCTTGCGACAGGTGAGGCTCTTGCCGCCGAACTCGGCCAGCGCTTCGTGAAGCTCGACGTATCGAATGAAGCCGAATGGCTCGTCGCGCTCGATACCTGCGACCGGATAGACATCCTCGTGAACAACGCCGGCATCACCACCATGGGTTCGATCGAGGATCTGACACTCGCGGCATTCCGGCACGAGTTTGCTGTCGATGTCGATGGAGTATTCCTCGGCTGCAAGCATGTTATCCCAAAGATGAAGGATCATGGCGGGTCGGTGATCAACATGTCGTCAATGTGCGGCGTACGAGCACAGGCCGACCTCGCAGGCTATAATGCGGCCAAGGCGGCTGTTACCCACCTCACCAAGTCGGTCGCGCTCCATTATGCCGCCAAAGGCTATGATATGCGCTGCAACTCGGTGCATCCTGGTGCGATCCACACCGCGATGATCGATAAGGTGATGGCGCAGGTTGAAGATCCCGAAGCGCTGTACGCCGGCTTCGTCGCCACGCACCCCGTTGGCAGGCTCGGCAAGCCCGAGGAGGTTTCGTCGATCGTGCTCTATCTCGCGTCCGACGAATCATCCTTCGCAACCGGCGCGGAATTCCGCGTCGATGGCGGCAGCTCGCTGTGACCGCCGCGCGCATCGAGGGCCGCGTCGCGCTTGTCACCGGTGCGGGATCGGGGATCGGCCTTGCAACTGCCCGGCGCCTCGCAGCCGACGGCGCGCGGGTGCTCACGACCGACCGCGCGGGCGAGGTCGACATCGTTGCAGACGTTACCGAATCCGGGATCAACGCGAAGCTGGTTGCCGAAGCCCAGGCGCGGTTCGGCCAGCTCGATATCGTCGTCGCCTGCGCGGGCGTCACGGGCATGCAGATGCTCGACGGAGCCGATGATGCGTTTTTCGATCAGATGATGGCCGTCAACGTTACAGCGGTGTTCCGCCTGATGCGCGACGCGCTGCCATTGCTCAAATGCTCGCCGCACGGCCGCATCATCCTGATCGGATCGGTGATGTCGAGCTTTGGCGAGGCCGGGATGACCGCCTATAGCGCGTCGAAACATGCGGTGCTCGGCATGACGAAATCGGTCGCGGCCGAGGTCGGTGCGTCCGGAATTACGGTCAATTGCATCCAGCCCGGCGCGATCGACACGCCGATGACCGCGCCCGCTTTCTCCGCAATGCCCGAGTTCAGGCAGAAGTGGATCGACAAGGCCGCGTTGGGGCGCCTCGGCCAGCCCGAAGACATCGCCTACGTCGCCGCCTTTTTGGCGTCCGACGACGCGCGTTTCATGTCAGGACACGGCCTTTTCGTCGACGGCGGAGCGACACAACGCCAGTAAAACCAAGGCATTTGATACCGCTACGGCACGCCTGATATTTTTGATGATTGTTGAATCGGGGCATTCAGCGGACCTTGCCCTCAACGTGACCGGCGAGCCTATGCGCCGGCATGAGAGGGAGGAATGACGATGACCACGCATGCCCGAATGCTGCCTGCCGTCTATGCCACTGTGTCGCTCGCAGCACTTGCCATCGCTACCCCGGCCTTCGCGCAGGAGGCGCCAGCCGAGGAAAGCAGCGGCAGCGCGATCCGCGAAATCGTCGTTACGGCGCAGAAGCGCGAAGAAAGCGCACAGTCCGTCCCGGTTGCGATTACCGCGTTGGATGAAAAGGCGCTGGATACCGGCATGGTGCAGGATATTCGCGATGTCGCGGGACGCGTTCCCAGCCTGGTGATCGACAGCGTGTCGGCCGGTCCGAGCGCAGCTGCGATTTCCATTCGCGGCATTTCATTCGAGGACATCGAGAAAAGTTTCGACCCGACCGTCGGCGTCGTCGTCGATGGAGTGTTTATCGGCACGAACACCGGTCAGCTGCTCGACAGTTTCGACCTCGAAAGCCTTCAGGTTCTGCGCGGTCCGCAGGGGACATTGTTCGGCCGTAACACGATCGGCGGCGTGATCGAGGTGAAGCGCACCAAGCCCACCGACGACTTCGGGGCCAAAGGGCGGTTTTCCTACGCGCGGTTCGATACGAAAAGCGCGCGTCTTGTCGTAAACAGCGGCAAGCTGGGCGATTTCATCGCGCTGAAGGCGTTCGGCTATTATGACAAGACCGACGGTTTTGTCCCGAACCTCAGCACGGGCGGACGCGACGGCAAATATGAAACGCTGAGCGGCGGCATCACGGCGCTGATCGAGCCCAGCAGCGATTTTTCGGCCGAAATCACATATGAGCACAGCCGCGAGCGCGGCGAGACGGTTTCGATCCCCGAATCGTCGAGCCTGGACCTGATCTGCCTGGCCGCAGGCGTTCCCGGATTTTCGCCGGTTGCCGAATGCAATCGCTTCTCGCTTCCCGATCGCGGCATGGGGGGAACCTATCAATTGGCGCCGCATGACGTCAGCAACGATACCGACGCGATCACCGGCAATGTCACCTGGTCGCTGGGCGATAATCTGACGCTCTATTCGGTCACCGGCTATCGCACCAACGACGAGAATGTGGCGCAGGACTTCGACGGTAGCTCGGCCGACTTCTTCGCCACCCGGCGCATCCAGCAGTTCGAACAGTTCAGCCAGGAACTGCGTGTCCTCGCGGAACTCGGCAGTGCGGTCAACCTGCTGGTCGGCGGATATTATTACACCAGCAATTACCAGCTGGACCAATATACCCGGCTGGGACCCGTGCCCTCGCAATCCGCGACGGGAGCGACGCTTCGCGCCTACACCGACAACAAGGCGACGTCCTATGCCGGTTTCGCCGACGCGCAATTCACGCTGAGCGACAGGTTCAAGCTATCGGTCGGCGGCCGGTACACGCGCGACAAGAAGGAAGCCTTCAACAATTACGGGCAGGTCGTCGGGCTCGTCGAACTGAGCCTGCCGACCTTCGACGGGAAGTCGTGCGTCGCCGCGAGAGGGGTATTCGGGCCGGGACCGCTTGCCGGACTTCCCATATTCAGCGCGGCGAATAATTGTACGGGGGAAAAGTCGTTCGGAAAGTTCACCTGGCGCGCCAACGCGACCTATGAAATCGGCGACAACAAAATGATCTATGGATCCTATTCGACCGGCTTCCGCTCGGGCGGTTTCAACGGACGCGCGGCATCGCCGACGTCGCTTGGCCCCTATTTCCCCGAGACCGTCGATGCCTTCGAGGTCGGGCTGAAGGCCGACTGGCTCAACCGGACGTTGCGGACCAATATTGCCCTGTTCCACACCAAATATAACAACAAGCAGGAAGAGGTCGTCCAACCCTCGCCGCCGGGATCGGCCCAGCCGCAAGAAACCGTCGTTGGAAACGCCGCTTCGGCAAAGATCTCCGGCGCCGAACTCGAGCTGATCATGCAGCCGTCCGACTCGCTGAACTTCACGGCGTCGGCAAGCTATATCGATGCCAGATATGGCACGTTCCTGAAGGATCTGAACGGCGACAATGTCGGCGACGACGTGTCGACGTTGACCCTGCGCCGCGCGCCGAAGTTCCAGATTTCGACAGGCGTCAACTATTCGAAGGAAATCGGCTCGGGGCGCCTCGACGCCAATCTGTTGCTCCGCTTCCAGAGCAAGACCGCAACCTGCATCGTGGCCAACCGGCCGATCGTGCTCGGCGCGGTGACCAATGATTTCCGCTGCTTCACCAAGGACCGCGAAAATCTGTCGGGGCAAGTCTCCTACACCTTCATGACGGGCAGCGGAGAAATCAGTGTCGCCGTCTTCGGCCGGAATTTGACCAACGTCCGCGACATCGGCAGCACCTTGCCGGTTGCAGGTCTTTTCACCTTCTCGGGCGCCATCGAGCCGCGCACTTACGGCGTCGAAGTCGGCTTCAAGTTCTAACGACGAAACGGACCCGCCCCGGGCACGGCGGGGTCGTAAAAGGGGGGCCACGAACAAGGGGCGGCGCGTTGCACCGCCCCTTGTTTGATGGACAGACCAGAGGAACCAGAATGACGCAGGCCTTTTTCGACCATCCCTATCTGTCGGGCCACCATCAGCCGGTGCGGTTCGAGGCGACCGCGCCCGACCTGATCGTCGAGGGCGAGATTCCTTCCGATCTTGTCGGCGTCTTCTATCGCAACGGGCCCGAGCCGCTCTATCCGACGCGCGAGGGCGAGTATCACTGGTTCGACGGCGACGGCATGGTCTATGCCTTTCACATCGCCGACGGTCGCGCCTCGATGCTCAACCGCTGGGTGCGGACCGAGAAGTTCGAGATGGAGAAAGCCGCAGGCCGGCGGCTTTTCGGCATGTTCGGCAATCCGATGACCGCCGACCCGTCGGTGCAGGGCAAGCGGTACAATACCGCGAATACCAACATTATCGTCCATGGCGGCAAGTTGCTCGCACTGATGGAGGGCGCGCCGGCGGTCGAACTCGACCCGCGCACGCTCGAAACGCTGGGCGAGGAACATTATGGCGGGACGATCACCACGACCTTTTCCGCCCATCCCAAGATCGACCATTATACCGGCGAGCTGATCAACATCGGCATGGCGATCAACGGCCCGATGGGGGCCCCGCAGATGCGGTATGACGTGATCGCCGCCGACGGCAGCGTGCGCAAGGCGGAGGTCATCGACATGCCGCACAACGCCCTGATGCACACATTCTTCCTGACCGAAAACTGGGTCGTCTTCCCGGTGATTCCGATCGACGCCGATCTCGGCCGGTTCATGAAGGGTGGACCGATGACCGCCTGGGTCAACGGCCGTCCCACCAAATTCGGCGTGATGCCGCGCGAAGGATCCGCGAGCGACCTTCGCTGGTTCGATTACGAACCGCGCCACATGTTCCACGAGCTCAATGTCTGGGAGCAGGACGGCAAGATCGTCGCCGACGTCGCCGCAGCGAACGGCACCGCGCTTTTCCCCGACGAGACCGGGGTCAAAAAGACGCATGGCGACACGCAGCAAAGCCTGCGCCGCTGGACGATCGATCCGGGCACCAACGGCAACGGTACGTGGATCAAGGAAGAGACGCTGAACGACCGCGACATCCAGTTTCCGCGCCCCGACGACCGCTTCATGACGCGCGCCTCGCGCCACAGTTTCGCGAACATCAACCTCAACAGCCGCGACGGGCGCGCGGAAGGCATGGACGGCGTGCTGCGTTTCGACACGGTCAACGGCAAGGAAGATTATTATCACTTCGGCAACGGCGCCTCGTGCGGCGAGCTGATCTTCGCGCCAAGGATGGGTGCGACAGGCGAAGGCGACGGCTATGCGATGACGCTGGTCCATCGCGCCGGGGCCGCGACGAGCGAACTCGCGATCTTCGACGCGCTCGACATCGCCGCGGGGCCGGTCGCGCTGATCCATGTCCCCTTCCGCGTTCCGTCGGGATTCCATTGCAATTTCTATGCGGCGGACTCCATGCTCTATCGGCATGCGCTGGGCGAAGCATAGGGAGAGGATAACCCGTGAAGGTCGCAGCATTTGAACGCGTCGCCGATGTCGCGCGGCGGAACGGGCGCGAACGGCCCGACAAGATCCTCTTCCATTTCGAGGGCCGGGCGACGACTTACGCCGCCTTCGATACGAGCAGCAATCGCGCCGCCAACGCGCTGATTTCTATCGGTCTGAAGCCCGACGATCGCGTCGCCTATCTCGGAAAGAACAGCGACCTCTATTTCGAGCTGGTGATGGCGACTGCCAAGGCAGGCGGCGTAATGACCCCGGTGAACTGGCGCCTCGCGGTGCCCGAGATAGCCTGGATCATCGACAATTGCGGCGCGCGCATCCTGTGCGTCGGTCCTGAATTTACCGATCTTGTGGCGGCGAACCGCGCCGCCTTTCCGGGTGTCGAGCATGTCATCGCCGTCGAGGGCGATTACTCGGCCTGGCGCGATAGCTTTCCAGCCACCGATCCCGACGTCCCGCGCGGAGAGCGCGACGCGGTGATCCAGATGTACACCTCGGGCACCACCGGCAAGCCCAAGGGCGCGGTGCTGACCAACGGATCGGTGCTGCGCTCGAAGCTCGACCGCGATCCGGCGCTGCAGGCCGACTGGGAGCGCTGGGAAGAAAATGACGTCGGCCTCGTCGCGATGCCCTGCTTCCACATCGGCGGCACCGGTTACGGCATCACCGTGATGACCAACGGCGCGACCGGCGTGATCACGCGCGAGTTCGATCCTGGCGGGGTGCTCGACCTGATCCAGGCCTATGGCATCTCCAAAATCTTCATGGTGCCTGCGGCGATGCAGATCATCGTCAACCAACCCCGCGCGCGCGAAGTCGATTTCTCGCGGCTCCGTCATATCGCCTATGGCGCCTCACCGATCCCGCTCGACCTGCTGCGCCAGTGTATCGACGTCTTTCAGTGCGGCTTCGTCCAGATGTACGGCATGACCGAGACCTCGGGCACGATCGCCGCGCTGCCGCCCGAGGATCATGATCCGACGGGCAACGAGCGCATGCGCTCAGTCGGCAAGCCTTTGCGCGGGGTCGAGATGCGGGTGATCGATGAGGGCGGCAACCCCCTTCCTCCGCGCGAAATCGGTGAGATCGCGATCCGCACGCAGGCGAATATGCGCGAATATTGGGGGCGGCCCGAAGCGACGGCGGAGACGATCGACGCTGACGGCTGGCTGCGCACCGGCGACGCTGGCTACACCGACGAGGACGGCTATTTCTATCTCCACGACCGGGTGAAGGACATGATCATCTCGGGCGGCGAGAATGTCTATCCGGCCGAGGTCGAGAATGCGATCTATGGCCACCCCGCCGTTGCGGACGTCGCGGTGGTCGGTATTCCCGACGACAAATGGGGCGAGGCGGTGAAGGCCTGCGTCGTGCTGCGCGAGGGCCAGAGCGCCGATGCCGCCGAGATCATCGGATGGGCGCGCGAGCGGATCGCGGGGTATAAATGCCCCAAGTCGGTCGACTTCATCCCCGCGCTGCCGCGCAATCCGTCGGGCAAGATTTTACGTCGAGAATTGCGCGCGCCTTATTGGGAAGGCCGCGAGCGGCAGATCAGCTAGCCTGCAGCTTGGCCATTGCCGCGCCGACGGCGGCGGCGATGTCATGCTCCTGCGGATTGCCGCGCAGCGCGAGCCCTCCATTGGGCTGCAAATTCTCGCCGGTGACGAAGGCCTCATCGCTCGCCAGCCACAGGCACGCGTTCGCGACATCCTGCGAGGTGTTGAGCCGTCCCAGCGGATAGCGCGGCAGGAAGGCGTCGACGAGCCCCGGCGTTGCGAACGCGCCTTCGGTCATCGGCGATTCCGTGAAGGCCGGCGACACGATGTTCGCCCTGATACCCGCCGCACCGAAATCATTGGCGACGCAGCGGATCAGCGCCTCCGACCCGGTCTTGGTGCCGATGTACGCGGCATGATTGCTAATCGGCGAGCGCGTAGTCGCCGACGAGATCTGGATGATCGACCCACCGCTCGGCTCATTCGTCAGCATCGCGCCGACGAACGCCTGCAGGAAATGATGCACGCCGGTGAATTGCAGCGCGACAATGCTCGCAAGCTCCTCCTCGGTCACATCGAGCAGGGGCTTGAGCAATCCCCAGCCGCTCGCGTTCAGCGCGACATCGACTCCGCCCATTTTTGCCTTCGCCGCGTCGGCGAGCGCGAAGACCGACGCCTTGTCGGTGATGTCGCAGAGCGCAGCATGGCCACTGATTTCGGCCGCGAGCGCATCGAGCGGTTCCTGTTTGCGCCCCGCGACCATAACTGTCGCGCCCTCTCGCGCGAACAGCCGCGCGGTCACCTGCGCCATATTTCCCGTCGATGCCGCGCCGATGATGACGGCGCGCTTGCCGGCCAGCCTGCCCATGATCCTCTCCTTACAGCTTCAACAGTTGCTTGCCGCGGTTCTGCCCGCTGAACAGGCGCTTCAGCGTTTCGGGCGCATTTTCGAACCCGTGCTGCACATCCTCACGATAATTGAGCCGGCCATCGAGCACGAAGCTCTCGAGCCGCTTGCGGATTTCGGGAAACTCGCTCGCCCAGTCGAGGACGATGAAGCCCGCCATCGAGCCGCGGCGGAAGATAAGGTTGAAATAATTCTGCGGCCCGGCGGGCAGCGTCCCCATCTCATACCTACTGATCCCGCCGCACACCGCCACGCGCGCGCCGGTCGCGATCTCGCCGAGCATGTCGTTGAGGATCTTGCCGCCGACATTGTCGAAGATGACGTTGACGCCGCCGGGGCAATGTTCCTTGATCTGTCCGCGGATATTGTCCGCCTTGTAATCGATCGCGGCGTCGTAACCGGCTTCCTCGACGAGCCAGCGGCACTTGTCCTCGCCCCCTGCGATGCCGATGGCGCGGCATCCGGCGATCTTCGCAAGCTGGCCGACGACCGATCCGGTCGCCCCTGCCGCGCCCGACACCAGCACGGTATCGCCCGCAACCGGCCGCCCGACCTTGAACAGCCCGCAATAGGCCGTCACACCGGTTGTCCCGAGCACAGACAGCATCGCCGTCGGCGGCAATTTTGTGTCGATCTTCACCAACCCTTCGCCGTTCGACACATGCCATTCGGTCCAGCCGGTCGATCCCATCACCAGATCGCCCGCCGCAAAGCCGGGGTGATTGCTCTCGACCACTTCGCTGATCCCGCTGCCGCGCATCACGTCGCCGATCGCCATCGGCGCGACATAGTCGGCGATATTCTCCATCCAGCCCTTCTGCGCCGGATCGAAGCCGAGATAGAGCGTCTTCAGCAGCAGCTCGCCGTCGCCCGGCGCGCCGACCTCGGTCTCGACGAGCCGGAAATCGCCATCCTCGATCCCGCGCCCGCGCGGATGTCCGTTCAGCAGCCATTGACGCGATGTCGGCATCGATACTCTCCCCTGTTTATGCCGCGAAACTGCGCCTGCACCCCGTCGCCAGCCACCGCCAAAAGTGCCAGTCGATTGGCAGCCCCACCAGCCTAGGGTGTCGTCAGGGAGAGAGATGATGCCCGACGTCCGCCGCAGTTTCTGCCGCTTCTGCCATGCCAATTGCGCGATGCTCGTCACCGTCGACGAAGGCCGCGTCACCAAGGTCCAGGGCGACCCCGACGACCCGGTGTTCGGCGGTTATACCTGCATCAAGGGCCGCCAGCTCGCCGAGGCGCACAACGGCCCGCAAAGGCTCACAGTGTCGCAGAAACGCGGCGCCGAGGGTTTCGCCGACATCGCCACCGAAACCGCGCTCGACGAGATCGCCGACAAGCTCGCTCTAATCATCGCCGAACATGGCCCGCACGCCGTCGCCGTCTATGGCGGCACTTACGCTTTCCAGAACAGCGCCGGGGTCGGCAGCGCGATGTCGTTCGCGCAGGGGCTAGGCACGCGCAACATCTACACCTCGGTGACGCTCGATCAGCCCGCGAAAGTCTATACGACCATGCGCTACGGCAACTGGATGGGCGGGATGCACACCTTCGCCGAGGCCGATGTCGCCTTCTTCATCGGTAATAATCCGATCGTCTCGCACTATGGCCCCCCGGGCGGGCTGCCGCCCTTCTCACCCTCACGCCGCCTGCGCGACGCGCTCGAAGCCGGGCTCAAGCTGATCGTCGCCGACCCGCGCGAAAGCGATGTCGCGAAGCAGGCGCATATCCACCTGCCCGTGCGGCCCGGCGAAGATCCCGCGCTGCTCGCGGGCATCATCAACGTCATCCTGTCCGAAGGCCTCTACGACAAGGCGTTCGTCCAGCGTTATGTCGACGGCGTCGACGAGCTGCAGCGCGCGGTCGCGGGCTTCACCCCCGACGTCGCAGCGGCGCGCGCGGGCGTCGAGGAAAGCCAGCTCGTCGCCGCGGCGCGCATGTTCGCGAACGGCACCAAGGGCGTCGTCTCGACCGGCACCGGGCCCGAGATGGCGGGCAATGGCACGCTCACCCAATATCTCGTCTCGTCGCTCAACATCATCTGCGGGCGTTTCTGCCGCGAGGGCGAGCTGAGCTCGATCCCGCGCGTCTTCACCCCCGTCACCCCGCGCCGCGCGCAGGTCGCGCCGCCGATGGCGCTCTATGGCGAAGGCTTCCCTGCCTCGCGCATTCGCGGCCTGACGCATCTCGGCATGGAAATGCCGTGCAACGTCCTGGCCGACGAGATGCTGACGCCCGGTGAAGGCCAGGTGCGCGCGCTGATCGTGATCGGCGGCAATCCGGTGGTCGCCTTCCCCGATCAGGACAAGATGACGCGCGCGATCGACGGCCTCGATCTGCTCGTCTGCGTCGACGTCAACGCCGAGTCTGCAACCGCGAAGCGCGCCGACTATATCCTGGCGCCCAAGATGTGCCTCGAGCGCGAGGACATCAGCAATCTTAGCGAATGGTGGTACGAAACCCCCTACGCCCGCTACACCGAGGCGATGGTCGAAGCGCCCGAAGGGCTGCTCGAGGAGTGGGAGATGCTCTGGGAAATCGCGCACCGTCTCGGCACCGGCCTGCCGCTCGCGGGCGGCGCCTGTCCGATGGACAAGCGGCCCACCAAGGAGGCCTTCCTCGACCTGATGGTCGCGGGCTGCTCGGTCGCACCGAGTGTCGTGCGCGCTGATACCGTCGATGGCAAGGCGGTGATCTATTCCGACCTTCACCCGGTCGTCGAAGCGGGCGATCCCGATGCGGCCGGGCGTTTCGATCTGACCGCAGGCTCCATGCCCGACCAACTGATCGCCTATGGCGCCGCCGACCAGCCCACGCCCGACTTTCCCTGGCGCATGGTGTCGCGGCGGAGCCGGCACCGCTTCAATTCGACCGGGCAAAATCTGCCCGCGCTGCGCGCCAAGCGCACAACCAACCCCGCCTTCCTGCACCCCGACGATCTTGCGCTTATTCCCTGCGCCGACGGCGATACCGTCCGCATTCGTTCGGCGGTCGGTGAAGTGGTGGCGGTCGCGCGCGCCGCAGAGAATATGCGCCCCGGAGTTGTGTCGATGGCGCATGCTTTCGGCGGCCCCGACATCGGCCCTGACGGCGTTCACGAACATGGCGCCTCGACCAACCGCCTCGTCAGCGAGAGCGTCGCCTATGACCCCATCACCGGTCAGTCGCTTCAAAGTGCGATTCCGGTCTCCATCGTCCCCGCATAAGGAACCCATATGCCTGACAACCGCCGCTTCCTACTGACCCGCCGCCCCAATGGCGCGCCCGTGCAGGAGGACTTCTCCCTCGTCACCGAACCGACGCCCGAGCTCGCCGACGGGCAATTCCTGATCCGCAACCATTATGCCTCGCTCGACCCCGCGATCCGCGGCTGGATGGACGATGCGCCGAGCTATATGCCGCCGATTCCGCTTGGGCATCCGGTGCGCGCCTCCACCGTCGGCGTCGTCGAAGCGAGCAAGGCCGACGGCTTCGCGCCCGGCCAATGGGTGATGGGCCTCAACGGCATTGAGGATTATTCGATCGGCACCGTTGGGGGCTTCACCCAGCCGATCGACGCCACGCTTGTCCCGTCGGTGACCAACTATCTCTCGGTTCTCGGCGCGGTCGGGATGACCGCCTATTTCGGCTATATCGATGTGTGCGAGCCCAAGCCCGGCGACGTCGTTCTCGTCACCGGCGCCGCGGGCGCGGTCGGTTCGCTCGTCGGCCAGATCGCCAAGATCAAGGGCGCGAGCAGGGTTATCGGCATCGCCGGCGGGGCGGAGAAATGCGCGAAGCTGACGGGCCGCTACGGCTTCGACGCCGCGATCGACTATCGCGGCAAGGACCTCGCGGCGCTGACCGATACGATCCGCGCCGAAGCGCCCGACGGCGTCGACATCATCTTCGAAAATGTCGGCGGCGACATCCTCGACGCGGGCCTCAACAATCTGCGCCACGGCGCGCGCATCGGCCTTTGCGGGCTGATCAGCGAGTATAACAGCGTCGAGAAGATCGGCGCGCGCAACATCTGGCAGCTGATCGTCCACCGCGCCTCGATCCGCGGGTTACTCGTCGCCGATTATATCCCGCGCTTCGCCGAGGGCGGGCTGGCGATGGCGGCATGGCTGCAGCAGGGCAAGCTGATCGCCGACGAGCATGTCGACGAAGGCATCGAAAACAGCTTCGACGCCTTCATGCGCCTCTTCGCCGGGAGCAATCAGGGCAAGATGATCCTCAAGATCGCATGACGGGGACGCGCCGCCTTCTCGTCCTGTCGGGCGGCCATCCCTATGAAGCCACCCCCTTCGCCGACCTGCTCGCGAGCTTCGACGGCTGGGCGGTGTCGCACCTGATCCATCCCGAGGCCGAAGCGGCGGTCGCGGAGGGGGCAGCGAACGACGCCGACGCGATCCTCTTCTACGATATGCCCGGCTACAGCTTCGGCGATGGCAAGGCAGCGACGCGGCCGCCCTCCTTCACCTACCGCCGCGCGATCACCGATTATTTCGCGCGCGGTGGCGGCGCGGTCGCGATGCATCATGCGATCGCGGGCTGGGCCGAATGGCCCGAATGGGCGGACATGCTGGGCGGCCGCTTCCTCTACGATCCCGGCATAGCGAGCGGCGAGTATCATCTCGACTCGGGCTATCGTCACGATGTGCGCTACGACGCGGTCGTCCTCGACCCCGACCACCCGGTCACTGCGGACCTCCCCGCGCGCTTTCCGCTCCGCGACGAACTCTATCTCGCGCCGGTCTGGGGCGCCGCCAAACCGCTGCTCCGCGCCGACCACGCCTTTGTGCGGGAGAATTTCTATTCGGCATCGCAAGCCGTCGCGGGACGAATGTTCAGCAATGACGGCTGGAACCACCGCCCCGAAAGCGACCTGATCGCCTGGGAGAAGCCGGTCGGCGCCGGCCGCCTAATCTACCTACAACCCGGCGATGGTCCTGCGGCCTATACCGACCCGAACCTTCGCCGCTTCCTCATAAACGCCCTCGCGCATGTCGCGGCTGCCTAACGAAAATGTGCATCGCGCGGTGGGAGCGGCTGCATATAGTCGGGCGTATAAAGAGAAGAACGAGGGAAGAGGCGCGTGAACACTATCGCCGCAAGCAGTTTTTTCGATCCGCAGGTGATCGCGGACCCGTTCGACTATTATCGCGCCTGGATGCCCAAGAGCCCCGTCGTGCAATTGTCGGAAGGCATGTTCCTCGTCCTCTCCTATGATCTTTGTTCGCAAGCCACCGGCGACGTCGAAACCTTCTCGAACAATTTCCAGGGCACGCTTTCGGGTGCGATGGCCGAGGATGGCGATGTGTCGGCGATCCTTGCCGAGGGCTGGCCGCAGGTCGATACCCTGCTGACCGCCGACCCGCCGACGCACACCCGCTTCCGCAAGCTCGTCAACCTCGCCTTCTCGATGAAGCGCGTCGCCGCGATCGAGGAAGATATGCGCGGGGTCGTCGCTGGCCTGATCGACCGGATGGCCGACAAGGGTGAAGCCGATTTCGTGCGCGATTTCGGCATTCCCCTCCCCGTCGCGATGATCGCGAGCCAGATCGGTATGACGGAGGGCGATCTCGGCAAGGTCAAGCGCTGGTCCGACGCCTTCGTCGACCGGCTCGGGCGGATGATCCCCAAGGAACGCGAGCTGGAATGCGCGCGCGAGGTCGTCGAATTTCAGCATTTCGTGAAAGCGAAGATTGACGAACGCCGCGCCAACCGCACCGAGGATCTGCTCTCGGACCTTGTCTATGCCGAGGTGGATGGCGAGCGCCCGCTCGAGGATGCCGAAATCCTGTCGATCATGCAGCAACTCATGGTCGCCGGGAACGAGACGACGACCTCGGCGCTCGCAGGCGGGCTGCTCCAGCTGATCGAGAATCCCGACCAGATGGCGAAGGCCGTTGCCGCCGCCGATGAAGGCAACGAGCGCGCGATCATCAACCTGGTCGAAGAAGTGCTGCGCACCGAAAGCCCGACCGCGGGCATGTGGCGCATGGTGCTGAAGGACGCCGAGCTTGGCGGGGTCAAAATCCCCAAGGGCGCGATGGTGCAGCTGCGCTATGCTGCGGCGAACCGCGACCCGGCAAAATATCCCGATCCCGACCGCTTCGACATGGAGCGCGCAAACGCGCGCAGCCACCTCGCCTTCGGCAAGGGCATCCATATGTGCGTCGGCAACATGCTGAGCCGCAAGGAAATGGCGGTCGCCTATTCCGAACTGCTGAAGCGCCTCACCAATTTCCGCGTCGCCGAGGGGCATGTGCCAAGTTGGCCGCCGAACATGCTGCTGCGCGGGCTTACCAGCCTGCCGATCACGTTCGAGCGCCGCGCATGAATTTCGACCTCGACGAAGATCAGCAGCTTACCCGCGACATGATCGGCCGCTTCCTCGGGCCGGTCGATATCGCGGCGCGCCATGCGATGCGCAAAAGCGACGGGGGCTATTCGCGCGCGCGGTGGCAGGAGGTCGCCGACCTCGGCCTGCTCGCGCTAGCCGCACCCGAAGCGATGGGCGGCATCGGCGGAACGATGGTCGACCTTGCGCTCGTTGCCGAAGCGCTCGGAAAGGGCGTCGCAATCGATCCATGGCTCGAAAACGGCGTGCTGCCGATCCGGCTGGCCGCCGCGACGGGCGATGCCGCTCTGGTTGGTGATCTCGCGGCAGGCACAGAGTTCGCCGCTGTCGCTTTCGCCGAACCCGGACGTCGCTACGAAGCCGAAGCTATCGGCACGAGGGCAGAAGACAATCAGGTCGCAGGCGCCAAGACCTTCGTCCTCGGCGCCCCGCTCGCCGACACGCTGTTAGTCACCGCAGCAGACAACAAACTTGCCAAAGTCGCGAAGGACGCCGCCGGCGTCGTACGGCAGGACTACCCCGTCATCAACGGCTCGAACGCATCGACGATCGATCTGCACCGCGCCCCCGCCGACATCTTCGACCTTTCCGCCGCCAAGTTCCAGCGCGTCATCGGCGATATCCGCATGCTCGCTGCCGCCGAAATGGTCGGGCTCGCGCAGGCCATGTTCGACGACACGCTCGCCTATGTCGGCGAGCGGCAACAGTTCGGCGCCGCGATAGGCAGCTTTCAGGCCCTCCAGCACCGGCTGGTCGAATGCTATGCCGCGCTGGAACAAGCGCGTTCGATGATGCTGCGTACCGCGATGCTCGACCCGACGACGGACGATGCCAACTGGCCGCGGATCGCTGCGGGCGCCAAGGCCTTCGTTGGCGAAGCAGCAACTCGCATCGGGCTGGAAGCCGTCCAGATGCACGGCGGCATGGGGCAGACCGACGAGCTGGCGATCGGCCATGCGCTGAAGCGCGTGATGCTGCTCGACAAGCTCTTCGGCGATCAGGATCATTGCCTGCGTACTTATACGAGGGCGGCATGAGCGCGCTCGTCCCCGTCGCGCCGGGCCTGTGGACCGAAGAAGCCGAACCGCGGCTGATCGGCGGGCGCCGTCAGGACGGCGAGATCATCTTCCCCGTCCCCGATGGCGACGCCGCGTCGCTGGTCGAGCCCGTGGCGCTGTCGCGCAAGGGCACGCTTTGGTCGTGGACCACGCAAGGGTTCGAACCAAAGGAGCCGTATAGCGGCCCGCAACCCTTCCAGCCCTTTCTCATCGGCTATGTCGAATTGCCCGGCGAAGTCATCGTCGAGACGCGGATCGTCGATGCTCTAGCAGCCGATCTCGTCATCGGTATGCCGATGGAATTCGCCGTCGTCCCCTTCGATGACGCGCGATCGACCTATGCCTTTCGCCCGGAGCGCCAGCCATGAGTGACGACGTCTATATCATCGGCGCGGGCATCCACCCCTTCGGCCGCACCGACAGCCGTTCGGGCCGCGATCAGGGCGTCTTTGCGGTGCGCGAAGCCCTAAGCGATGCCGGCATCGAATGGGGCGATGTCGAATTTGCTTACGGCGGTTCGGCTGCGGCAGGTTCGGCCGACATCATGGTCAACGAGCTGGGCCTGACCAGCGTGCCCTTCATCAATGTCGCCAATGGCTGCGCGACCGGTGGCAGCGCAATCACCGCGGCCCAAAACGCCATTGCGGCGGGGGCGTGCGACATCGCGCTTGCGGTCGGCTTTGACAAGCATCCGCGCGGCGCTTTCAACGCCAAGCCGTCCGATTATGGCCTGCCTGAATGGTACGGCGAAACCGGCATGATGCTGACGACGCAATTCTTCGCGCTCAAGATCCAGCGCTATATGGCGCTCCACGGCATCAGCCGCCGCACGCTCGGGCTCGTCGCAGAAAAGGCCTTTCGGAACGGCACGCTTTGCGACCACGCCTGGCGGCGCTCGCCGGTCGATCTCGACACGATCCTGAACGCCCCAATGGTCAATGATCCGCTGACCAAATATATGTTCTGCTCGCCCGCCGAGGGTGCGGTCGCGCTGATCCTTGCCAGCGGGAAGAAGGTCCGCGAACTGGGCGCCGATGCCGTCCGCATCGCGAGCGTCGCCTTCCGCACCCGCCCTGAAGGATCGTTCGAGGTGTTCGCGCCGTCGATCAGCGTCAATGGCGGCGGCAAGCCGACGCAAATCGCCAGCAAGGCCGCCTTCGAAATGGCGGGTATCGGCCCCGAAGACGTCTCGGTCGCGCAATTGCAGGATACCGAAAGCGGCGCCGAAATCATGCATATGGCCGAAAACGGCTTCTGCGCCGACGGCGAGCAGGAACAGTGGCTCGCCGAAGGGTGGAGCGAGATCGGCGGCAAAATGCCGGTCAACACCGACGGCGGCTGCCTTGCCTGCGGCGAGCCGATCGGCGCGTCGGGCTTGCGGCAGGTTTACGAAAACACGGTACAACTGCGCGGTCGCGGCGGCGAGCGGCAGGTGCCGAACGGCCCCAAGGTGGGCTATTCCCATGTCTATGGAGCGCCCGGCCTGTCGGCGGTGGCGATCCTCGAGCGCTAGAAATATTATGGATCTGGATCTTACCAAGGACGAACTGGAATTTCGCGAGGAAGTCCGCGACTTCCTCCGCACGTCGCTTCCGGACCATGTTCGCGAAGGGGCCAAACGCACGCCTGGCGTCTTCGTCGAGCCCGACATCGGTCTCGTCTGGCACCGCATCCTCAACGACAAGGGCTGGGTTGCCTATCATTGGCCCGAAGATTGCGGCGGCACCGGCTGGACGCCGATGCAGCGCTATATCTTCGAGAAGGAATGCGCGATCGCCGGTGCCCCGGCACTGTCGGTACTCGGCCTTCGCCTCGTCGGTCCGGTCATCTGCGCCTTCGGGACGCAGGCGCAGAAGGACCGCTTCCTACCCGCGATCCGCGCCGGCACCGACTATTGGTGCCAGGGCTATTCCGAACCGCAAAGCGGCTCCGACCTGGCCTCGCTACGCACCCGCGCGCGCCGCGACGGCAACGACTACGTCGTCGACGGGTCGAAAATCTGGACCACGCACGCGCATCACGCGAACTGGATTTTCTGCCTTGTTCGCACCGATGGCGAAGTGAAGAAGCAGGCGGGGATCAGCTTCATTCTCGTGCCCATGGACCAGCCCGGTGTCACCGTCACCCCGATCATCACCATGGCGGGCGACCATGAGGTCAACCAGGTCTTTCTCGACGCCGCGCGCACTTCGGTCGACAACCGCATCGGCGAAGAGGGTCAGGGCTGGACAATCGCCAAATTCCTGCTCGAGAATGAGCGCGGCGGATCGTTCCACGCGCCGCGCCTGATCCGCGCGATCGACCATCTCGAACAGCTCGCAGGCGTCGCGCCCAGCGGCCATAACGGTTCGCTCGGCGGCAACATCCAGATCGCGACGCGGATCGCGAAGCTACGGCTCGAGGCGGAGGCGCTCGAGACGACCGAGCTGCGCATCCTCGCCGATATCGCAAAGGGCCGCCCCGCCGGGCCGCAGACCTCGCTCGTCAAACTGCTTTCGTCCGAAATCCACCAAAGGATCGACGGGGTCGCGATGGACCTGCACGGCTATGACGGCCTGCAGCTGCCGACCCTGCGTCCGCTTTATGGCAACGAAGCGCCGCCGGCGATCGGCGACGAGGACGCGCAGGTTGCCGCCGCGCGCTATCTCAACAGTCGTGCCTGGACCGTGTTCGGCGGTTCGAGCGAGGTTCAGAAGAACATCATAGCAAAGACGGTGCTACGCTTATGACACATGCATTGCGGCTTGCCGGCCAGTATGAAATAGTCCCGCCTATGGGAGAGAGAGCAGCCAAGCTGCCGGATGACGGGCTCGCGCCACCAATGAACGCCAGAGCGCTCGTCAATGCGGTCACGGTCCGCTGCGTGGAGGATATCCACGGCGCGGCGGTTGCGTTGCGCGATTTTGCCGCAGCAAACGGGCTGCGCGCGGCGCTCTGCGACGATATCGCATCCAAGGAAACGATGGTCGATGCCGATGGCGCCGTCCTAGCCGCCGATCTGTTCGGCTGGCTCGGCGACGGCGAGCGCTGGTGGGAAGACCACAGGCTTGCGCTCCATTCTCCGCTGCCGCGTTCGTGCCGGTACGAGAGCGAGCCCTTCTGGTGCAACGGCGAAGGGTTCCGCACCGCGAATCCCAACCCCTATCTCGACGACATCAATCTCGCGCGCTATTTCGCCGCGAACGAGCGCTACAAGGCCGCCATCGTCGTGCCGGTGCACCTGCCGTTCGGGCAGATTTCGGCGAACAGCTATCACCCGATGGATCACACGATCACCGACCTCAGCGATCAGTTCGCCGAGATCGGGCATATATTGGGCGCCGGCACGCGGCGCTTCATCTCGGGCTATGCCTCGGCGATGCGAACCAAGCGGCGGATTCCGTCGGATTGCGAGCTGTCGAAGCGCGAAGTCGAATGCCTGCGCTGGGCCGCGATCGGCAAGACCGACCGCGAGATCGGCATGATCATCTCACTGAGCCATGCAACGGTGCGCTATCACGTCCACCGCGCGGGCGAAAAACTCAACTCGGTCAACCGCGCGCAGACGATCTTCAAGGCCGGACAGCTGGGGTATCTGGGCGCGAACAGCTAAGCGGCGCTCCCAATCTTGTCATTGCGAGGAGCCGAAGGCGACGCGGCAATCCCCAGCGATATGCCTTGCGCGAGGCCGATAGCTGGAGATTGCTTCGCTCCGCTCGCAATGACGGAGCTAGCCCAGCGACCGCAGCGGCTCGCTGCCATCCCAGTTCCTCGCCGCATCGCGCATCATCGCGAACAGTTCGCGCGTGCCTGCCTGCGGTTCGAGCAACTCGACCAGAGTTCCCGGCCCGGTGCCAGGGTCGGCATAGATCACGCCCCCTGTATCGCCGACCGGCGCCTCGAAGATGATCTCGGCCCCGACCTCGGCACAACGCACCCGCGCCTCGGCGATCGAGTCGACGAGCACGCACACATGGTGGAGCCCCTCGCCCACCGCATATTCGCCACGATAGAGCGACTTGGCCTCATTCTCGGGCCGGATCAGCTCGATCTGCATGTCGCCCCAATAGCCGAGCGCCATCGTGAACACCGGATCGCTCGCCTCGCCGCGATAGCGCCCGCCGGGGAGCGATACGTTCGGCAGCAGGAAGAACGGCCCCGCCCCCATCACTTCGGTCCAGTGCTTCACCGCGGTGTCGAAATCCGACGGGACAAAGGCGAGCTGCATGATGTCGCCGAGCGATGCGAGCGTTCCCGGTCCGGCCATCTTCCTCTCCCCTCAAAAGCGATAGCGCACAAGCGCCTGCCTTTGTGCGATAAGCTTTTCAAGACCCGGAGTCATACTGGGCAAAATGTGAGGGATAGCCATGGCCGAGTCCGATCCGAAGATCGCGCCACAGGACTGGTTCGCCGTCCGCAAGCGCAACGCGCGCACGGGATTGCGCAAGCTGGTGGAAATCGTCGCCGAAAACCGCACCGATCGTGCGGAAGGCCCGCTGCCGCTACACAAATCCGTCTATATGGGTGAAGCGCGCCATGCCGCCGAGATGGAGCATATCTTCCGGAACGAACCGATCGTCGCGGGCCTGTCGGGCGACATCCCGAAGACCGGCGACACGCTCGTCTTCGACTCGGTCGGTCCGTCGATCCTCGTCACGCGCGGCAAGGACGGCGTCGCGCGGGCTTTCCTCAACATGTGCACCCACCGCGGTGCCAAGCTGGTCGAGGAAAAGGAACCATGGAGCGGTCCGCGACCGCGCCTCGTCTGCCCTTTCCACGCTTGGACCTTCGACCCCGCCGGCACCCTTGTGGGCCAGCCGGGTAAGGAAGGTTTTGCAAACTGCGAGATCGGAGCCCGCAATCTTATCGAGCTGCCCTGCGCCGAGCATCTCGGCCTGATCTTCGTCCGCGCGAATCCCGATGGCGAACCGATCGACGCCGCGTCGCATCTCGGCGACTTCGGCCCCGTCCTCGCGCAACTCGAACTCCACCGCGCAGAGCCGGTCAAGAAGGGCATCCTCACCGCCGATTCTAACTGGAAATTCGCGCTCGACACCTATGGCGAGAGCTATCATTTCAAGATGCTCCACGCCTCGACCATCGGCGGCACGCACTATAGCGACCGCAACGTCTATGAACCGATCGGCCGCCACCACCGCGTCAGCTTCCCCGACCTGTCGATCGGCGATCTCGTCGGCAAGGACGAGAGCGAATGGCCCGAGACCGACTATGGCGGGGTGCATTTCCTCTTCCCCAACACCGTCGTCTTCTTCGGCGCGGTGACCCCCGGCGTCTATTTCACGCAGCTCTTCCGCCTGTTCCCCGACGGCGCGGGCAAGATGTTCTGCCAGTTCGCCGTCTATGCCCCCTTCGGGGTCGAGAGCGAAGAACATCGCAAGATGTGCGAGATGGCCTACGACATGACCGCCACCGTCGTGCAGACCGAGGATTATCGCGTCGCCAGTAACGGTTATGCCAATCTGGCGACAGCTCCAGCCGATTTCCACGTCGTACTCGGCGCGAACGAGCCGGCGCTGCACGGCGTCCACCGCTCGATTGCCGCCGCGTGCAAGATGCCGCTCGACCAGATCGCCTGACCGGAGTTACCGATGAACGACCTCTCCCCTCTCCAGGACCAGAACCGCGACGACCGCTGCCCGGGTACCAGCTACACCGACATGCTGAACGCCGACACGCGGCGCGTTCCCGATTATCTTTTTTCCGAATCCAATCAGGAGCTTGGCGACGAACCGATCGCGATCGAGCGCTATGTCAGTGAGGATTGGGCGAAGCTAGAACGCGAAAAGATGTGGCCGAACATCTGGCAATTCGCCGCGCGCGAAGAGGATATGCCGAACGCCGGCGACACTGTCGTCTATGACATCAACGAAAAGAGCATCCTGCTCGTCCGCCAGAAGGATCTGTCGGTCAAGGCCTTCTATAACGTGTGCCTCCACCGCGGTCGCAAGCTGCGCACCGAGAGCGGCCCCGCGGTGAACCTGCGCTGCCCCTTCCACGGCTTTTCCTGGCACCACGATGGCCGCTTCAAGGAAGCGCCCTGCGCGTGGGACTTCACCCACCTCGAGGCCAAGGACATGAGCCTGCCCCAGCTGAAGGTCGAAAGCTGGCAGGGCTTCCTGCTCGTCACCGAGAATCATGATCTGCCAAGCTTCCGCGATTGGGTCGGCCCCGGGGTCGAGCATTATGACAATTGGCGGCTCGACGAATGCCACACCGCCGCGTGGGTTGGCCGCGTCATTCCGGCGAACTGGAAGGCGGTCGCCGAAGCCTTCATGGAAGCGTGGCACAGCATCGTCACCCACCCGCAGATTTTGGGCTTCACCGCCGACGCGAACACGCGATATGACCTCTATGGCGACTTCCTCAATCGCGCGATCACGCCGGCGGGCGCGATGTCGCCGCACATCAAGGGCAAGGATCAATTCTATGTCCTGAAGTCGCTTGAGGAATTCATCGGCGGCGGCGACAGCCGCGCGCGGCGCGCAACGGGCGATCCGACCGACCTGAAAGGCTTCGAGGCCGACGATCCGATGCTCGCGCGCAAGGTGCTGGCGCAGGCGAACCGCGACGCCTTTTCGGCAATGAACGGGCATGATTATTCGGCCGCAACCGACAGCGAGATGCTCGACAATTTCACCTATAATGTCTTTCCCAACTGGGCGCCGTGGGGCGGGCTGGTTCCGAACATCGTCTATCGCTGGCGCCCGTGGGGCGACACCGACCACAGCCTGATGGAAGTCCGCATCCTGATGCGGACGCCGAAGGGCGAGAAGGCGCCGAAGTCAGCGCCGATGCACCTGATCCCCGACGACCAGCCCTTCGCCAGCGCCAGCCACCTGATCGGCGCCGCGCTCGCCGGGGTGTTCGACCAGGATATGGAAAACCTGCCCTATGTGCAGGAGGGCATGAAATCGTCGCCCAACGGCGTGATCGAGCTCGGCCACTATCAGGAAAGCCGCATCCGGCATTTCCAGAACACGCTCGGCAAATATATCGACGGTGAGTTGCCCGGCTGATGGCGCGCACGGCTCCCCTGCTGTCGCTGGCGGCGGGGGTGCTGCCCGAATTTTCGCCCGAGCAGACCGTCGCCGCGGCGGTTGAGGCCGGATGGCCCGCGACGGGCATCTGGTACGCCCCCGACACATGGACGCGCGCGACGACAATGGCGGTACGCGACCGCGCCGCCGACGCGGGGATTGCAATCCTCGACATCGAGGTGATCTGGCTGAAGCCCGGCCCCGATGATCCCGCGCATTTCGCGGCGATCGATGCGGGCGCCGCAATCGGCGCGCGCAATGTGCTGATCGTCAGTTCGGACGACGATCCGGCAAGCACTGCCGCCAAGCTGAACCGGATCGGCCATCATGCCGCGGCGGCGGGTCTGCGGGCCTGTCTGGAGTTCGCCGCCTTCACCACGGTCGGCAGCATGGAGCGCGCTGTCGATCTCATCGATGCCGCCGACTGCGACAATCTCGGCCTGCTGATCGACCCGCTGCATCTGGCACGGACGGGTGGATCGCCTGCCGATCTGGCGCGAGTTGATCCGCAGCGCTTCCCCTATGCGCAATTCTGCGACGCCCCGGCGCATGGCCCACCGCCGAACGACGGCCCCGAGATCATCCGCGAAGCACTCGATCTGCGCCTGATGCCGGGTGATGGTGGCCTGCCACTGGACGAGCTGGTTACTGTGTTGCCGTCGGATACCCCACTCAGCGTCGAGTTACGGAGCGCGGCGCTCCGCGACGACTACCCCGACCCCGCCGACCGCGCACGCGCCCTGCTCGCCGCGACCCGGCGCTGGTTCGCCGCCTAGCTCCAGTCCTGCCGCGCCGCCCAGTCGGCGAAGGAGGTCGGCGTTACCCCGAGCAGCCGCGCTGCGGGCACCGCGTCGAGCGCGACGGGCGAGACCGGCTGGTCGTTGTACCAGCGATAGAATTTCGCCATCCCGTCATAGATGCTTGCCGGCTGGACGTCGCGCGAGCCAGTTACCAGCTCGCTCATCCGCGCGGCGAATTCGTCGGGCGACAGGCTCTGGAAGCGCACCGGCTTGCCGGTCGCCAAGCTCAATCGCTCTGCGACCTCGGCGCCCATCAGCGCCTCGGGGCCGCCTACCGCAATCCGGTCGGCGACCAAATCCTCATGGAGCAGTGCCGAGACCATATAGGCGGCGACATCTTCCAGGCAGACCCAGCTGATCTTCAGCGTCTCGGCGGCCGGATAAGCGAACACGCCGCTGCCCACGATCGCCGGGCGCGACCAGATGCGGGTGATATTGTCCATGAACACCATCGGCTCGATGATCACATAGGGCACACCGCTGTCATGGACCGCGTGCTCGATGTCGCGCCGCCCGTCGTGCGCCGACAGGTCGAGGTCGTGATCCGCGACGAAGCAGCTTGTGTTGAAGACGACCTTCTGCAGCCCCGCCGCGCTGGCGGCGGCGGCGATGTTGCGCCCCATGGTCGCGGCGCGCGCGCGGTCGAATTCGAACGGCAGATGCATCGCAAGCGCATCCTGTCCCTCGAAGGCTGCGGTCAAGCTCTCGACATCGTAAAGGTCGGCCGCGACCTCGGGCACATCGGGATGCGGCGTCGTCGCCATCGCGCCCGGCCGTCGGACGCCGGCGGTCGGTTCGAGACCGCGCGCCTTCAAAGCAGTGAGCAGCGGAATCCCCTGATCGGCGGGTGCACCAAGAACAATGATTTTCTTCATGCCGCGCCCTCCAGTTGTTTCGTAGAGGGCGTCGCGGCGTGCCGCCCGGCGAGGAAACCGAACACCATCCCCGGCGCGATCGTCCCGCCGGGGCCGCCGTAGGTCATGCCCATCGCCGAGGCCATGACATTGCCCGCCGCGTAAAGCCCCGAAATCGCCCCGCCGTCGACGCTGAGCACCTGCGCATTCACGTCGGTCTGCGGGCCGCCCTTCGTGCCGAGCGCGCCGCTCTTGATCTCGATCGCGAAGAACGGCCCCTGCCCGATGGGGCCCAATGTCGCCGCGGTCGATCCGCGCCCGGCGGGGTCGCCCCACCACTGGTCGTGCGCCGCATCGCCACGTCCGAAATCGGGGTCGTGCCCGGTCGCGCAATGGCCGTTGAAGCGCTCGACCGTCGCATCCAGCGCGTCGGGATCGATCCCGAGCCTTCCGGCAAGTTCGGGCAGGCTCTCGGCGCGCATCGCCCATTGCGGCGGCGCGACGCCGCGCTCGCCGCTGATCATGCCGAAGCCGAAGCGGTCGATATATTGCTGGTCGAAGATCAGCCAGCACGGCAGGTTCGCATAGTCGAACGCGCTGACGTCCTGATCGTGGAACGCGGCGCCGATCGCGTTGTAATTCGCCGCCTCGTTCGTGAAGCGCTTGCCCGCGCGGTTGACCATGATCGAATGCGGCAGGCTGCGCTGCCCCGCGACGAGCGTCTTGCCCATCGAGCAATCGCTCTCCGGCACTTCGGCGACCGGCATCCACCAGGCCTCGCGCATATTACCGAGCATCGCGCCCACCCGCATCGCCATCTTGAGCCCGTCGCCGGTATTCGTCTTCGGGCTGAGCGGATGCGTCAGCGGCCCGCGAATGAAGGCGCGGAGCAGATCGGCATCCCACTCGAACCCACCGGTCGCGAGGATAACCGCGTCGGCCGCGACCTCGACTTCGCCATCGGCCGTCTCGAACACCACGCCCGCAACGCGATCACCATCCGTCAACAACCGCACCGCGCGATGCCCCGTCTGCGGCTCGATCCTGCGATCGAGGCAAGCGCGCAGCAACCGCCCGACCAGCGCCTGCCCGCTGCCGCGCAGATCGCCGTCGATGCGGCGTTGCAACTCTTCGGGCGCCAGCGGTTGCGGCTTCGCCTGCCCCAGCGGCGTGTCATAGATCGAGAAATGCGGCGATGGATAATAGGGTGATTTTGTCACCTTGTCGGCCCACTCGCCCAGTTCGTGAAACGAATAGAGCCGGCAGTCGAGCGAGCGCCCGCCGTTGGGCATCCCGCCCGGAAACTCGGCATGATAGTCCGGAAATTCGGGGATCGGCCGGAACTGCACCGGCGTATTCGCTTCGAGGAACGCCACCATCTTCGGCCCATGGTCTAGGAAGGCCTCGACCAGATGCTGTTGCATCAGCCCATGCGACATCGACATCAGATAGGTCAGCGCCTTGGCGCGGCTGTCCTCGACGCCGAGCGTCGCTTCGTGATGATTGTTCGGGATCCAGATCATCCCGCCCGACCAGGCGGTCGTCCCGCCGACCTGATCGCCCTTTTCGAACAGCGACACGCGAGCGCCGGCTTCATGCGCCGAAATGGCGGCGGTGAGTCCTGCGCCGCCAGTACCGAGGACGATGACGTGCGGCGCTTCGCTCATCTGTTATGCCTTCAACTGCTCGACCATGTGCGCGGTGTCGAAATAATGGATGCGCATCGACGCCATCTTGCCGGCGTCGTCGAACTCGGTGACTTCGGCGATATGCGTCTCAAAACGCTTGCCGCTCGATTTGGCGGTGACGGTAAAGTGGAGCAAAGCCACGGCATATTTCTCCCCGCCTACCAGTTCCATCCACTTGACCACCGGCTCATCCCAATAGCCCATCACATGCGCGTAAAGTTTCTGCAGCGCATCGCGACCGCGCCATTCGCCCCCGTAAGGAAGCGAGGTGGGTTCATGGATGACGAGATCGTCCGACATAAAGTTGGCGACCGCATCCCACTCGCCGCGCGCGACTGCGGCGTACATCGCCTTGCTGGCTTCGAGCGGCGTCATTCGATCGTGCCGACGAGCGCGCCGACCGGATAGACCTCGCCCTCCACCCCGGTCGGGCGGATCGTTCCTGCGACCTGCGCCTCGATCTCAACCGTCGTCTTGTCGGTCTCGACGGTGTAGATGATGTCGCCGACCTCGACGCGCTCGCCATCGCCAAACATCCATTCGTTGAGCGTCATTTCGGTCGCCGACATGCCGATCTTCGGGATGCGCAATTCCTCCGCCATCGCCTCAGCCCTTCCAGTTCATGGCGTCACGCACCGCGTCCGCGATCGCATCCTTGTTCGGAATCCACGCCTGTTCGAGCGCGTTCGCCATCGGCACCGCCGAGAAGGCGCCGCCGATGCGCGTCACCGGCGCCTTGAGCTTGCCGAACAGCTTCTCGTTGAGGCGCGACGCGATCTCGGCGCCGGTGCCATATTGCTTCACCGCTTCGTGGAGCACGATGGCGCGGCCGGTCTTTTCAACCGATGCGGTGACGGTCGCCTCGTCATAAGGGGCTATGGTCCTGAGATCGATGACCTCGACCGAAATCCCTTCCTCGGTGAGCTTGCCCGCGACCTCAAGCGCGTCGAGCACGGTGCGGCCATAGGTGACGATCGTGCAGTCGCTGCCTTCGCGCGCGACCGCTGCATTGCCCAGCGGCACGAAATGACCCGGTCCCGGATCGTCGGATTTCAGGCCGTAGCAGAGGATATTCTCGATGAAGATCACCGGGTCGTTGCACGCGATCGCCGCACGCATCAGCCCCTGCGCGTCGGCAGCGTTCGAAGGCGTGACGATCTTCAGCCCCGCGACATGTGCGAACCACGCCTCGAGCATGTCTGAATGCTGACCGCCGAAGCCGACGCCGACGCCCGTCGTGGTGCGGATCACCATTGGTACATTGGTCTGCCCGCCCGACATGAAACGCAGCTTCGCGGCATGGTTGACGATCTGGTCCATCGCCACCGTCACGAAGTTCATCAACATGATCTCGGCGATCGGGCGAAAACCCGCGAGCGCGGCGCCGACGCAGGCGCCCACGATCGCCGTTTCCGAAATCGGCGTCGCGCGGATGCGGTGCTCGCCATATTTTTCGGTCAGCCCCGACGAGATTTTGAACACGCCCCCGCCCTGCTTTGCGGCGACATCCTCGCCGAGCAGGATCACGCCCTCATCCTCGGCCATCGCCTCGTCGATCGCGCGGTTGATCGCCTGCGTCATCGTGATCTGGGTCATGCCGCGATCTCCTCTTCGAAGACATCCTTTCGGATTTCCTCGGGTCCCGGCAGCGGGCTGTTCGCGGCGAATTCGGCGGCGGCGTCCATCTGCGCGTCGAGATCCGCGACGATCGCGTCGAGCTCTGCCTCCGTAAACTGGTGATCGAGCATCAGCTGGCGAAGCCGCGGCAAGGGATCTTCCGCCGCCATTTCGGCGAGATGCTCGGGCGGCATGTAGGAAAAGTCGGCGCCGAAGAAATGGCCCATCATCCGGTAACACATCGCCTCGATCAGCGTCGGCCCTTCCCCCGCCCGCGCGCGGTCGACCGCGGCTTTGGTCGTGTTGTACATCGCGATCGCGTCGTTGCCGTCGACCTTCACGCCGTTCATCCCATAAGCTTGGGCGCGGGTGACGATCGAATCGACCTTGGTATGGTCGGCAAAGGCGGTGTGCTCGCCATAACGGTTGTTCTGGCACAGAAAAATCACCGGCAGCTTCCACAGCTGCGCCATATTCATCGCCTCGTGGAAAGCGCCGATGTTGGTCGCGCCGTCGCCGAAGCACACCACCGTCACCTTGCCGTCGCCGCGGTTCTGCGAAGCGAGCGCAAGGCCGTTGGCGATCGGCAAGCCCGATCCGACGACGCCGGTCGTGACCATCACTCCGGTTTCGGGATGGGTTATATGCATCGACCCGCCCTTGCCGCGGCAAGTGCCGCCGACCTTGCCCGCGATCTCCGCGAACAGCGGGTTCAGCGGCACGCCCTTGGCGATCTGGTCGTGCTGGCCGCGATAGGTGGTGACGAGATAGTCGTCCTGTTCGAGCGCCGCCATCGCCGCCGCCGAGACCAGTTCCTGCCCGCGCACGGTGTAATAGATCACCGCGAGCTTGCCGGTCATCAACAGCGAGCGGAATTTCTCGTCGGCGCGCGCGACACGCATCGTGCGGGTATAGATGTCGCGCAGTTTCTCGCGATCGATCGTTGTGTCGGTCATGCAGGCTCTCCGATGCCCAGTTTAGGGTTGGCGCTGGCAGCAGCGCTTGGTCGTGCCGCGACGCGGTCGCGCCAGGCAGCGAGGTTGGCGAGCGCGGGGTCGAGCGGTTGCCCGACCATCGCGCCGAACTCCACGAAGGAATAGAGCAGGATATCGGCAAGGCTGAAGCGATCGGCTGCGACCCAAGGCCCCGCGCCGATCATCTTGTCGACCTTCGCCAGCCCGTCGGCAGCGAGCCGCTTCAGGTCGGCGGCCGCATCGGGCAGGCACAGCAAGCGGCTCTGGAACATCGGCAGCCCCTCGGCACCGCGAAAGCCAGCGGTCATCGGCACGACGACGAGCTGATCGACGATCCGCACCAGCATCCGCGTCCGTCCGCGCTCCTCGGCGGTCGCGCCGAGCAGCGCGTGCCCGCCCAGCGTTTCGCCCAGATATTCGCAGATCGCGATGCTCTCGGCGATGCAGCCGCCGTCATCGAGTTCGAGCAAAGGCGTATGCCCGAGCGGGCTTTTGGCGCAGAAATCGGACTGGCGATTCTCGGCCGCCATGATGTCGACGAACTGGCGATCGACCTGCACCCCGGTTTCGGCGAGGTACATCAGCACCACGCGCGGATTGGGGCCGAGCGACTGGTAAAGCTTCATCGCACGCGGCCCTAGAACTGGACGCGCTTGGTGAAACCGCCATCGATGACGAGATGCGCGCCGGTCATATAGGGACAGGCGGGTGAGGCCATGAAGACGATCCCCTTCGCCACTTCCTCGGGCTCCCCGAAACGGCCGAGCGGCATCTGCGCCAGCGTGCCTTCGTAGAGCGGCGGCACCGCCGACTTGATGACCTCCCAATTGCCGCCGGGATAATAGATGGCGCCGGGCGAAACGATGTTGACCCGGATATTCTGCGCAGCGAGCGACTGGCTCAATTGCGAGCCATAGGTGATGAGCGCCGCCTTCAGCGCGTTGAACGCCTGCGGCACGATGAAGGTCTCGACCGCGGCGGTCGACGACATGAAGATGATCGACCCCGTTCCCGACGCCGCGAGCGCCTCGGTCAGCACCTCGACGCCGTGCACCGCACCCATGATGTCCATGTCGAGCCCGCGCTGCCAGTCGCCGGTAGCACCCTGCCCCGACGAGCTCGCCGTATGGATAAAGATGTCGCAGCCGCCGAGCCTATCGCGCGCCTTTTCCAGCCAAGCGCGGTAGCCGTCGGGATTGCCCGTCATATCGAACTGCTCGCCGAATACTTTGCCCGGTCCAGCCGCGTCGATCGCCGCCACCGCTGCTGCGACTTTTTCGGCGTCGCGCGAAAAAAAGGCAACATCGGCGCCCTCGGCGGCGAAAATCTTCAGCGACGCGAGGCCCAGCCCGTGGGCGCCGCCGTTGATGATGACCTTCTTGCCTTTGAGACCCAGATCCATCGCATCCTCCTCTTGTCATTTTGAGAGGAGAGTATCGGGCCGGTCCGCACAGGGACATCAGCAAAAATGGGAGCCCCGGTCATTGCGGTGACGCTGTAAGGGCTTTCGACGCCTGACGGCCGTATCTCAGGCCCGCCCCAGGTCCGCAGCGTCGCCTCGGCCTTTGCAGCGATGCCGAAGCGGCTGCTCGACGCGGCGGAAGAGCAGACCGAGGCGCTGGTCGCGACGGTGCGTCCGCAGTCGCTCAAGCGCGCGGTGAGCAATCTCGTCGATAATGCCATGCGCCACGTCGGCCGCGTGGACGTGGCTCTGTCCCCGTCAGGAACCGACCATTTCGTCATCGCGGTCGATGACGACGGACCGGGCATCAACGCCGCAGATCCGGCCAAGGCGCTGATGCCGTTCCGTCGCCTTGAAGGCGCGCGATCAAAAAGCGGCGACGGCGCGGGACTGGGATTGCCCGCCACGCTGAAATCGGTCGAGCGTGCGGGCGGAAATCTGACCCTTGGCGACAGCAAACTCGGCGGTCTCAGGGCCAAGATAAGGCTACCTCGCCGTTAGTCGAAGCTGGCCTAACCTTCAGTCGTTTAAACGTTGGCCATAGCGGCCGAATGCCTTGAGAATGCGCGCCATTTCATCGTCGCCGAGCAGCTTGGGACCACCAATCGCCAGCGTGCCGCAATAGACCGCGGCCTGTTCCTCGATCTCCTCGGCGATCGCCATCGCCATCGGCATGTTGGGGCCAAGTGCGATCAGGCCGTGGTTGGCCATCAGGCACGCCAGACGGCCATCGAGCGTCCGCACCACGCCCTCGGCCAGCTCTTCACTGCCAAAGGTCGCATAGGGGGCGACGGGCACACTCGCCCCGCCGCTCACCGCGACCATATAGTGAAGCGGCGGAATCTCGCGGTGCGCACATGCCAGGATCGTCGAATGCCGCGCATGGCAATGGACGACCGCGTTCACGTCGGCACGGCGCTGGTAGATGCCCATATGCATCTGCCATTCGCTCGAGGGCCGCGCCGCGCCCGGCGCCACGCTTCCGTCACTATCGACGAAGACCATAAGGTCAGAGGTCAGGCGATCGGGGGTGACGCCTGACGGCGTCACAAACATGCCGGAGGCGAAACGCACCGACAGATTGCCCGACGTCCCGCGATTGAGGCCGCGAGCATCGAGTGCCCGCATCCCGTCCACCAATTGCTGCCGTGCTTCGTCTTCGGTCATCAGGCCCCTTCCCGTACCGGCGTTTCCCGCATGAAGGCCAGCGTCCTGTCATAGCTTTCCAGCTTGCCGAGCGTACCCACGTCAAGCGCCACCTGCGCCGCCGTCGCGACGCCGAACCGCAGCGCTTCGGCAGGATCGAGGCCGCGCGTTCGGCCGGCGATATAGCCGGCGCACAGGCTGTCGCCGCAACTGGTGGTATCGACCGGGTCGATCCGGTGAGCGGGCACGTGGATCTGACGGTCGGACAGAATAAGCAGTGCGCCGTCGCCGCCCATCTTGATCAGACAGCCACCGGCCCCGCGCGCCATGAAACGGTGTGCGCCCTCGACCGGATCATCGGTGGCGGCCAGCGCGCGCACTTCCGCGAGGCTGGGCATGAACAGGTCGACGTGCGGCAACAAGACGTCAAGGTCGGCCTGCGCCGCGTCTGACGGCGCGATCAGGTCGCACGATGTGAAAATGCCCCTCCCGCACGCATCCTGCAACAGCTCGGCGCCCTTCGCTGCCGCGCCCGGAAAGCCCACACCGCCCCAGTGGACGGCAGCGGTGCGGGCTAGCGCGGCAAAGACCGCGTCGGTGACCGGCGCGAAGATGCTCGCGCCCATCATGTGCCAGTTGGGACGATCGCCATTGGGCCGGATCGGCAGCACCGTGGTCGAGGTCGGCCACGCGCGATCGACCGCGAGCAGGCTGGTGTCGACGCCGGCGGCA
The DNA here is from genome assembly GCF_965279755.1 of Sphingopyxis sp. Taxonomy (GTDB): domain Bacteria; phylum Pseudomonadota; class Alphaproteobacteria; order Sphingomonadales; family Sphingomonadaceae; genus Sphingopyxis. Next base: position 443,198 of record NZ_OZ257261.1, read on the forward strand.
TCGAACAGCGACCGGATCAGCTGCCCCTGCGGGTCGTCGCCGACCGCCGAGGCGATCGCCGTTTGCAGGCCAAGTTTCTGTGCGACGAGCGCGGTGCCGCCTGCGGTTCCCGCCGGCGACAGAATGATCTTTTCGACGATCTGTCCCGTTTCGCCTTCAGGCAGCGATGCCACCGGGTGAACCGTGATGTCGATCGTCGTCAGGCCGATCGCGAGCAAGTCGAGCGGCTGGACCACGATCAGGCGTGCTCCGCCTGTGCCGCCGCGAGCATGACAAGGATCGAATGCGGTTCGAGCGCCGCGCGGCGCGCGGCAACCCCCGCAAAGGCCTCGTCGGCGACCGCGAGCGTGGTGTCGATGTCGGCTTCGGTCATCGCCGCGCACAGGAACATATTGTGCCAGGGATGCATATAGATGCCGCGCGCCAGCATCTCCTCCGCCCAGCCGTACCCGACGCGGAAATCCGGATCGTCGGCGAACATGATCTGCGGCATCTGGACGGGGCCGGTCTGGCGCAGGGTGAAGCCATGCTTTGCTGCGGCCGCGTCGAGCCCGGCACGCAGCCGTTCGCCGAGCGCGACGGTGTGCTCGATATAATCGGTCTCGCGGATGATCCGCAGCGTCTCGATCGCCGCCGCCATCGGTACCGCCGACAGCCAGAAGGAGCCGGTGGCATAGATGGAACCGGCTCCTTCGCGGCAGCTGTCCGAACCAAGCAGCGCCGAGATCGGATGGCCGTTGGCGAAGCATTTGCCCCATGCGGAAAGATCGGCCTGGACGCCGAGTTCGCTCCAGCTGCTGCCCCGTGCGAGGCGGAAACCTGCGCGAACCTCGTCGACGATCAGCATCGCGCCGGTTTCGTCGCACAGATCGCGGGCGCGGCGCGCATAAGCGGGATCGGGCGCTTCCTGATCGATGAAGGCATCGTGGCGGAAGGGCGACGCGAAGATCGCGGCGAGATCGTCGCCGGCGGCCGTGACGGCTGCCTCGAGGCTGGCGACGTCGTTATAGACATAGGTCCGCACATGCGCGCGATCCTCGGCCACCGTGCCTGCGGGGATCGGCGTGCACCAGGGCGCGGCGCCGTGATAGGCGCCCTGCGCGACGAGAACGACGCGCTTGCCGGTCTGCGCGCGCGCGCTGCTCATCGCCATCGTCGTCGCGTCGGTGCCGTTCTTGCAGAACATCGCCCAGTCGGCATGCTCGACCATCGAAACCAGCGTCTCGGCCAGCTCGACCATCAGCGGCGACGGCCCGGTCAGCGTGTCGCCGAGCGCCGCCTGCGCGCGCGCCGCTGCCTCGACGCGTTCGTCGCGATAGCCGAGCAGGCTGGGACCATAGGCGCACATATAGTCGAGATAGCGATTGCCGTCGGCGTCCCAGATATAGGCGCCCTCGGCCTTGCTGAAGAATTGCGGAAAGCTGTCCGGCAGCATCCGCACCGATTCATGGCCGTACATGCCGTTCGGAATGACCTTCAGCGCGCGCGCGCGCAGCGCCGCATCCTGCACTCTGTTCATGTCGATCTCGCTTGCTGGGTCCGGCGCGGCGCCTATGCGCCTGCACCGGAACGGGTTCCTAGAATTTGACGATGGCCTGAATGCCGTAGGTCGCGGGGTCGTTGTAGTTGAGCTGGTCCATCGTCACGACCGGCGACACATAGGTCACAAAGCGCGTGCCGGTGAGATTCTTGGCCCAGAGCGCAACCTCGAAATTCTCGTCGGGCGACAGCCACGACAGGCGCGCGTTTGCGATGCCATAGGGCTTCACGCGATTGGCCTGCACATTGTCGGGGGTCAGGAACACCTCCGACTGCAGGCTGCCGTCGACGCGCAGCCGCAGCGAGCTGTCGCCGGGCAGCGGCTGGGTCAGCGAGAAGCCGGCCGAGATCGCGACGTCGGGTGCGTTGACCAGCTTGTTGCCCGAATAATCGTCGGCGGCGAGCGCGGTGAAATCCTTGTAGCGCGCGTGGAGAAAGCTGGCGTTGACGAAGGCGTCGAAATAGCGCGACGGGCGTGCCTGCAACTCGACCTCGACGCCATAGAGTTCGGCGTTACCCGCGTTGAGCTTGCGCTGCACCGGCAGCACGCCCGAGGTGTCGAAGACGAAGACCTGCAGGTCGCGGTAATCGTAATAGAAGGCCGCAGCGTTGAAGCGCAGCTTGCGATCGAGGAGGTCGCTCTTGAACCCCGCTTCATAGGCGTAGAGCTTTTCCGAGCGGAAGGGCTGGAGCTGCGCCGGGTCGCTCGACGAGCCACCGGCGAAACCGCCGCTGTTATAGCCTTTCGACGACGAAGCGTAGAAGAGCAAATTGTCGGTCGCCTGGAACGACAGCGCGGCGCGCCACGATAGATCCTTGAACGTCTTCGAACCGGTATAGTCGAGCACCGGCACGACGATCACGTCATCGAAGAAGCTGTGGAAATCGAAGTCGATGCTGTCGACCGAATAGCGCAGACCGCCGGTCAGCGTCAGCCGGTCGGTAAGCTTGACGTCAGCCTGCGCGAAGGCGGCCCAGCTTTCGGTCTTCTGCGTATAAGGATAGGCGAAATTGCCGATCGAGTTGACCGGATCGAGCGTGCCGAGCAGGTCATCGGGGTCGCGAAACACGCGCAGAATGTCGAACGCGCTCTTGGTGACCAGCTTGTCGTGGAAATAATAGCCGCCGACGATCCAGTTGACCGCATTGTCGCCCTTCGACTGGAGCCGCACCTCCTGGCTATATTGCTGCGGCCGGTCGATATAAGTCGCGGTCAGCACATTGTTCGGGCTGGCGTCGGTGTCCTCGACCGTGCTGCGGCGGACCTGTTCATAGGCGCTGATCGAGGTGAGCGTGACTCCGCCCATGTCGATGCTCGCGGTCAGCGAGCCGCCGAACACATTGACGCGCTCCTGCCCCTCGATGTCGTAGTCACCTGCGTTGAGGTCGCCATCGGTGTCGGCGTAGCCGAGGCCGTCGAGCGGGACGCCATCTAGGAAATTCGGGTTGCCCGCAAAATCGACGCCCGACCCGCGATGCTGGAACTGGCGCGCGCCGCCACGGTTCTGGCCGCCATGGACGATCGCCCGGATCAGGATGTCGGAACTGGGCATGAAATCGACGATCGCACGGCCCGCCCACATATCGAGGTCGTTGAGCTTGTTGCCGGTCACGCGGTTGAGCAGCCAGCCGTCGCGGCGCAGATAGGTGCCCGCAACGCGCGCCTTCAGCACATCGCCCGCGATCGGCCCGCCGACCCCGCCCTCGACCTGCACTTCATTATAGCGGCCATAAGACAGCGCGGCGTTGGCGCTGAACTCGTCGGTCGGCTTGCGCGAGGAAAAGCGGATCGCCCCAGCGGTGGTGTTGCGGCCGTAAAGCGTACCCTGCGGCCCCTTCAGCACTTCGATGCCTTCGCTGTCGAAGACGTTGAAGAGCTTGCCGGCATTGGCGCCGAGGAAGACATCGTCGACGTACACACCGACAGCGCCGGTGGTATTCGAGTTGAAGTCGCCAATGCCGACGCCGCGCAGGAACAGCGAGGTGGTGGTCGCCGACGTGCCCGCCTGCGACGACAGGCCGGGAACGAGGATCGAAAGATCGCGCGGATCGCGGATGCCGACTTCGGTCAGCGCCTCGCCGCTGATCGCGGTGATGCTGATCGGGACGTCCTGGATATTCTGTTCGCGTCGCTGCGCGGTAACGACGATTTCGCCGATCCCGTCGTCGGCGGCGGTCGCGCCGTCAGCGCTCTGCGCGAAGGCGGTGGCCGGCGCGAGCGCCAGCAGCGAGACCGAAAGCATTGCAAATCCGCGTTTCATCGACGTCCCCTTCTCAATATCAGAATATTTTCCGGTTTTGTGATCGAGAATCCGCCGATCTGTCAAGAAATTTTAAAATTCGGCCCTTAATTTCAGAAATTATGTTGATTTGTGCATGATTTTCTCGATGATGCGCCGATGACAGGAGCGCGCATGATCAGGAACGAGGTGGCCCGGGCGGAGATTCGGCGTCCCGCCCAGAAACGGAGCAAGGCCCGCTTCGAAGCGATACTCGACGGCGCCGAACGCCTGCTCGACAGCCTGCCGCCCGCCGCGATCAGCATTCCGGCGATCGCAACCGAAGTCGGCATTTCCCCGCCATCGATATATCACTTCTTCCCCGAGCCCCATCTGGTGTTCAGCGCGCTCGCGGAACGGTATCTCAAGCGATTTGAGGAAGGCGTCCTGACCGACGTGCCGGCGAATATCGAAAGCTGGCAGGACCTGCAGACGCTGCAATATCGCGCCGGCCAGAAATGGTTCAACGATCATCCCGCCGCGCGGCAGGTCCTGCTCGAAGGCCCTGCCTGGTCTTCGGACATCCGCCTGCAGGATCTCGACAGCAATTTCGTGACCGCGGGCCGTAGCATCCAATTGATGACCCAGATGTTCGTGATGCCCGACATCCCCGACCTGCACGACCGGCTGGTCGAGGTCATCGTCATCAACGACGCGATCTGGTCGCTGTCGATCCACCGTCACGGCCTTATCACTGACGAAATGGAGGAGCAGGCGCGCCGCGCGCGCATCGCCTATTCGCGGACCTTCCTGCCCGAATATCTGCCGCTGCGCGCAAAGGATCAGCCTGCATGACCGCCGCCGTGTCGCCGGTCAGTGGCCGCACCCTCGCGCTTTCGATCCTGATCGGCTCGTGCGCGCTGCTCGTCCTGGGCGTGCATCCCGTCCTGCTTGGTGCGCTTGTGCAGGAAAGCCGACTTGCCGACGCGCAGGTCGGCAATCTGGTGACGATCGAGATGCTGGCCATCGTGCCCGGTTCGCTCGCAGGCATCGGCCTGCTCCGGCGCGTGGGCGCACGGTTCGTCGCGGTCGGGGCCGGACTGGCCCTGGCCGCGATCAACCTCTTCCTGATGGGGCAGGCTGGCATGGCTACGCTGGCCGTGACGCGGGCCATGGCCGGGTTCAGCGAAGGTGTGCTCGTCGCGATCGCGCTCGTCGCGATTTCGCGTGTGGTCCGGGTCGAACGCGCCAGCGCGATCTTCCTTGCGGTCCAAACATTGATGCAGGCCATCGTGGCGGCCGCTCTACCGGCGATAACGGTTGCCGGATCGCGCGTCGACGCAGCGCTCGCCGCCCTCGCGGTTGCGGGGGTGATCGCCGCGCTCGCAGCGCTTGCGCTTCCGGCCGAGCTTCGGCCGACGGAACCCGATAGCGAGCGCGGCGCTCTGACGCCCGCCAGCCTCGCCGCGCTCAGCTGCGCCGGCCTGTTCCTCGGCGCGATCGTATCGGTTTGGGGCTATTTCGGACTATGGCTGATACATTATGGCTATCCGCCGGCCTTCGAGGGGACGGCAGTCTCGCTCTGCCTTGTCGCGCAGGTCGTCGGCGCGCTCGCCGCCGCGCGTTTCGGCGAACCCCTGCCCAGCCGCCAGACTATCATCGGTTGCGCCATCATCGGCGCCGGACTGGTCGGCGCCTTTTATCTGGCAAGCGGCAGCGCGGGCGCGATTATCGCCGTGAGCCTCGCCTTCGGCTTCGTGTGGCTTTTCACGCTGCCCTTTTTTGCAGGCTGGCTGATCGAGATCGATCCGGGCCGGCGGGCAGTCCTTTACCTGACCGCCTTTCAGCTAGGCGGCGCGGCGCTGCTCCCTTCGCTCGCTGGCATCGCGGTGGGCGCCTGGTCGATCAATGCGGCGCTGGCCTTTGCCGGCTGTGCCTTCATCCTGCTCGCCATCACGGCGGCGAGTGCAGGAAAACTCAAGCCCGCAGCATGATCCTCTAGCCGCACACGGACGAACGCGCCCAAGGGCAATCCGGGAACCTCAGGGAAGCTTTCGGTCGCAAATTTCCCTGAAACCGGCGGCCATGAAAGCGGCCATCCGCGCCTTGACCGACTCGAAATCTTCGGACCGGCAAACGCCGTTCGACAATTTGTCGATGCGCCCGGTTCGGGCCAGCGTGACCATCAACGCGCCGGTGACGAAATGATAGCCCCAGAAGATATCCTCCTCTGCGCAATCGGGCATCGCCTTTTTGAGTAGCTCGATCAGGCGGAGGACAACCGGATCGAAATGGCTGTCCATCAGCTCTGCGCCCCATTCGGGCGTGTTCGCGACCTGGGCGCCGAGCGCACCGTAATTCTTCCAGCCCTCGCCGCCGTGGATGTAAAGGTCGAGGTCGGTGTCGAGGAAAGCATGCAGTGCGCCTTCGATCGTCGGCTTGTCCCCGCAATCGCGCTCATAGGTGTCGAGCGCCTCCATTCGCTTCGTGCTCGTGACCACAGCACGCCGCGCGAACACCGCGTCGAACAGCTTCTTCTTGTCCTCGAAATAATAGTTGAGCAGCGTGTGATGGACGCCGACACGCTTTGCGACATCCTTCAGCGTGACGCCGTGCAGCCCGTGCTTGGAAAAGAGATACTCGGCTTCGTCGAGTATCTGTTCCATCATTTCGGCGCGCTGTTCGGCCTTGGTCGACCGTCGACGCGTTTTCGCCTGCTCTGCCACTCGTCCGGTGTCCGATCCCTGTTCGCGGGCAACCGCGGTATCTCCGCCCACCTCAAGCCCCGCCATAATCGTTGCGCAAGCGAATCTTATCGATTTTTCCGGTGGGCGCCAGCGGCATGGCCGGCAGCCGCACGACGGCATCGGGGATCCACCAAGGCGCAACGCGCCCCGCAAGCGGCGCGAGCAGCGCCGCATCGTCAAGCGCCTCGCCATCGGCCATTTCGACCAGCAGCACGGGGCGCTCACCCCATTTGACGTCCTGCCGCCCGATCACGGCCGCCAGCGACACCTGCGGCAGCGCCCCGACCACTGACTCGATCTCGGCGGGGTTGATCCATTCGCCGCCCGATTTGATCAGATCCTTCGCGCGGCCGGTGATCGCAAGATTGCCCCGCGCATCGATCCGCGCGAGGTCGCCGGTCGGGAACCACCCATCGACATCGGTCGCGGACTCGTCCTGCCCGAAATAGCGATCAACCACCGCGCTGCCGCGTACATGCAGATGCCCTTCGATCCCGCGCTGTTCGGGAAGCGCGGTTCCGGCTGCATCGGTGAGCAACAGATCGACCCCGATGGCGGGCCGCCCGGACACCGTCGGCGAACGATGCGGGTCATCGGGCGGCGCGATGACGCCAAGCGGCGACAGCTCGGTCATCCCCCAGCTCGTCTGGACCGTGGCACCCAGCCTTTTCTCGATCCGCTCCATCAAAGCCGGCGCCATCGGCGCGCCGCCTACGATGATGCGCTTCAGCGACGGCAGCGCGCCGCCGGTCGCCTCGAGATGCTCGACGACGCCAAGCCAGACGGTGGGCACGCCGACGCCGATCGTCGCGCCCTCCGCGGCAATCAGCCGCGCAAGGCTGGCGCCATCGGTTTGCCGGCCGGGCAATATCAGTTTGCCGCCGACGGCGGGCAGCGCGAAGGGAAGCCCCCACGCATTCGCATGAAACATCGGTACGACCGCGAGCACGGCATCGCGGCTGGTGAAGGCCATCACGTCGGCCTGCAACGAGCGCAGCGTGTGAAGGAAGCTGGCGCGGTGCGTATAAGTCACGCCCTTCGGCGCGCCGGTGGTGCCCGAGGTGAAGCAAAGACCCGCAGGCGCGCACTCGTCGAAGTCGCCCCAGGTCGCAGCACCGCGCGCGACAGCCAGCAAATCCTCGAGCCGGTCGAGCGGCGGCGCGCTTGCGGGCCAGTCGTCGGCCGCACCGTCGATCAGCAGCACGCGCTCGATCGCTGGCGCCCGCTCGACAATCGAGCGCGCGAGCGGGAGCAGATCGGCGCTGACGATCAACAGCTTCGCCCCTGATTGCACCGCCATCGCGGAAAGCTGCGGCGCGGTGAGGCGCGGGTTGAGCGTGTGACAGACCGCCCCGATCCCCATCACCGCATACCAGGCCTCGACATGCGACTGGCTGTTCCACGCAAGTGTCGCCACCCGGTCGCCCTCGGCGACGCCGAAGCTCTGCAACAGCGACGACACGGCAAGGCTCCGTTCGCGAAGCGCCGCATAGCCGATCCGCCCGATGCTGCCGTCCTCTTGCGCCGTCACCACTTCCGCTTCACCATGCCAGCGCGCCGCGTGGGTCAGAAACTTGTCGAGTGTCAGCGGATAATCCTGCATCGAACCGTGAATCATGGACAATCGGCGCCCTTCGTCAGGACCGGCGAGACGATTCCGGTGTTCCAGTTCCACGGCTGGTTGCCTGCGGCGCGGCGGCGGCACATCGCCGCCTCGTGCAGCGCGAACATGCCGGGCATCAATCGCGCCCCCACGCGCGGCACGTCGGCGAACGCCATAAAGGCCGCATCCTTGCCATAGGGTCGCCATGCCGCCTGCCCATCAGCGACCGGCTGACCGGTTTTGGCGAAAGACACCCAATAGTCGCCCATCGCCGCCGCCAGACGCCGCTCGGGCAGGCTGTCAGGAATTTTCGGCCAATAGGGCGGCGTCTCGCTCGCTGTGCCGAACACATAGGGAATCTCTGCCGCATGAAAGCCGTGCAGCCCGTTTTCGTCGGCTGCGGGGTAGCCATGGTCGAACCGATAGAAATAGGCAGGCTGCCCGATCGCACGCTGCTTGAGCGCGAGGCGTTCGGCGGTCCAGCCGTAGAGCGCGTCGCGCGGGGTCGCGAGGATCGCCTCCCCCAGATCGCGCGCCGGATACAGCTTCAGCCATGCCTCGGCGAGATCGCCATAGCGTTCGCGGATCGTCGCCTCATAGACGCTGGCATTCGCCGGAACCGGCGGCGCCAGGATACGCAGCGAGCGGATTTCGCCGATATTGAAGCCTGCGATCATCGGCACCGGCGCCTGCTCGCCGCGATCGAAGGTATCGACCAGCTGGCGCGGCAATATCTTGCCGTCGACCGTGCCCCATGGCCCATACCCTGCTTTAAGCGCGCCATCGGACAGTGTCGTCGCGTCGATCGCGCGCAACGCCGCGACATCCTTCGCGCCCAGCGTGGCCGCGACTTTCAAACCCGTTGCTTCGGCGGCCGGCTCTCCGTGGCGGGCGTCCTTCAGCGAGGGGGTCGAGATCATATAGGCGCTCTGCGCGATCGCCTTGTGGAACAGCCCGCGCGCCTTCGGCGACGCCATCAGATACATCACGCTGAGCGCGCCCGCGGACTCGCCCGCGATCGTGACATTGCCGGCATCGCCGCCGAACGCGCCGATGTTCGCCTTCACCCATTCGAGCGCCGCGATCTGGTCGAGCAGGCCATAATTGCCCGAGACGCCGTCGGGCGATTCCGCACTCAGCCCCGGATGCGCCATATAGCCGAGCACGCCCAGCCGGTAGTTGATCGACACGACGATGGCGCCGCGCGCCGCGAGCTTCGTGCCATCGTACATCGCCTCATGGCTATAACCGTTCAGCAAGGCGCCGCCGTGGATCCACACGATCACGGGCGCGTCCTTCGCCTTTTCGGGCGCCCAGATGTTGAGTGTCAGGCAGTCCTCGGACATTTTCGCGGGCGGATTGGTATAGATGCTGATGCCGGCCAGGCGTGGCTGGATGCAGGCGGGGCCGAAGCTCTGCGCCTTGCGGACGCCCTCCTGCTTCGGGAGGGCTACCGGCGGCTTCCAGCGCAACTCGCCAACCGGCGGCTGCGCATAGGGGATTCCCTTGAATATCGCGACTCCCCGCACGCTCTTCCCCTCGACCGAGCCCGCCGGCGCATCGACCACCTGCGCTGCGGCCGTACCGACGCAGGCGAGCGACGCCGCGAGAGCGAAAATCGAGCGCATCATGCGGCCTCCTCGTTACGGATTACGCGCGCGAGGCCAAGAAACAGCCCGATCGCGACGATATAGAATGGCGTGAGCGTATAGAGCGCCGATTGCAGCCCATGCGCATCGCCGCCTGCCTGGAACCAGTCGCTGGCAAAACCGACCCACGTCGGCCCCAGTCCCAGCCCGATGAAATTCATGACGAGCAGCAGCAGGGCACCCGCAAGGACCCGCTGGTTGGGTTTCACCTCTTCCTGCACCAGCGCGACCGAGGCCGAGAGGTAGAAATAGTTGAACACCATCACGACCGAGAGCAACGCGAGCGCCAGCGGCCAGCCCGGCGCCGACACGAAGGCGAGGTAAAAGGGCATCGCGACCGCGAGCGAGAGCGCCGGCGCGATGGCATAGCCGGTGCGCGATTTGCGGGTCATCCGGTCGATAACGCGGCCCGAGACGATCATTCCGCCACCCATACCGATCAGCAGAACCAGCGCGTACCAGATCGCCACTTCGCCGAGCACCATCCCCTTTTCCCGCATCAGGAACAGCACCGCGAAATTGCCGAGGCCATAGGTTACGAACTGCGTCGCACCGCCGCCCAGCGCCGCGAGCATCAGGACGCGGTTCGACACGAACATCCGGACCGTGGGCCAGAAAGCGGCCTTCTCGACCGTGTCTGCCGGACCATCGGCATCGGTTGCGCCGCGCTTTGGTTCGCGCACCATCAGCCACACGACCAATGCGGTGACGATGCCGATCGCACCCACGGCGATAAAGGGAATGCGCCAGCCGAAACGCTCGGCGATCGCGGCACCGAAGGCGACGCCCGCTGCCGCGCCGATCGCCGGGCCGAGATTGAAGATGCCGAGCGCCGCGGCGCGTTTGCCCGGCGGATAGGTATCGGTGATGATCGCATAGGAGGGCGGCACGCCGCCCGCCTCGCCGAAACCGACGACCATGCGCGCGATGACCAGCTGCGTATAGTTCGCTGCCATTCCGCAGGCGACGGTCGCGCCGCTCCAGATCGCGCAGGCAAGCGACAGCACCCCGACGCGGCTCGTCCGGTCGGCTAACCAGCCGACGGGAATCGCGATGAAGCAATAGAACATCGCGAAATACAGCCCGCTAATCAGCCCGAGCTGGCCATCGCTGATCTGCAGCGCATCCTGGATGGGCTTGGCCAGGATCGACAGCAGCTGCCGGTCGAGGAAGTTCAGCACATAGACGAAACAGAGCATCCCAAGGACGAACGGGGGATTATTCCCCGGCCGGGTGGACGCTCCGGCCGGGGAAAAGGTGGCATCCGTGCCCGCCACCGATCAGAGCCCGTAACCGAGGCGGATGCCGAAGGTCCGCGGCCGCATCGTGCCGAAACGGCTGTTCAGAAAGGCTTCGGGATGGATGTAGGTGATCGAATGGTCGTCGAAGAGATTCTCGACATAGAATTGCGCCGACAACTCGCCCTTCTTGAGACCGAGGCTGAGGTTGACGTTGCTATAGGCGTCGGTCTTGCCGAAGGTCGACAGCGGCACGGTCGGGCGTCCCGGTGTGTTCGGGAAGCTGCTGTTATATGCGCCGATATGCTGGGCATTGACCGCGAGCATCGCGTCGATGTCGCTCGCAAGCTTGAAGCTGTACGACATATAGGCCGATCCCTGGATGCGCGGCGCCGACAGGCGATGGCCGAGCACCGCGCCCGAGATCGCGGCCTCGGTCGCGGTGAGCTTGGTGATTTTGGAGTCGTTATAGGCGCCGTTGACGCCGATCGCCCATCCCGTCGCGGGGATCACGCCGATCTCGAACTCGAAGCCCTGGCTGCGCGCCGCGCCAATGTTGGTCGCGAACTGCACCGAGTCCGATACGCGGTTCGCCTGCGCCTGGATGTTGCTCCAGTCGATCAGGTAGAAAGCGGTGTTGATCGACACGCGGCCGCCGAGCCAGCGCCCCTTTGCGCCGACCTCATAGCTTTTGAGACTATCGGACGTCGCGCCGAACGGAATGACGATGTCGTTGGCATCGACAACGCTCGGTCGTCCCGCAAATGCGTTCACGATCGGTGCGCGAAAACCGGTCGAGAAGGTCGCATAGGTCGTGATGCTCTCGCTCGGCTTGAACGTCGCGCTGGCCTTCCACGACGGCTTCGACCCCTTCGCTTTCAAGCCTTCGACCGCAGCGTAGGGCGTCAGCGTGGTGAACGCGACATTCGAAAATCCGCCCAGTGCCACCTGCAGATAGTTCAGGTTGAAGAACCCCGGCGCCGTCGCGAGATAACCCCCCGCCTCGGTAAAGCCCTGCGCCGACGTCTCGCCATAGCGCATGCCGCCCGTAAGCCAGAATTTGTCCGAGAAGCGATAGGTCAGTTCGCCGAAGCCCGCGAGTTCCTCGCTAATCGAGTGGGTATATTGCTTCTGATAATATTTGTCGGGCAACCCCGTATAGTTTCGAGCCGCGAGGAAGGCGGGGTTCGAACGATAGAAATAATCGACGTCGCGGCGACGGTCCAGATAGAAGCCGCCCAGCACGAAGTGGAAGGGGCCATCGAGCGTCGAGGCCAGCCGCGTTTCCTGCACGAACACCTTGTCATAGCCATCGGCGTCCAGCCCGAAGGCGATCGGCGCGCCCGGGAACGAACCCGGCGGAAAGGTGCCGGCCAGATCGACATAAAAGCGCTGGTCGAAATCCGAATAGGTCGACGAACTCGTCAGCTTCGCGAAGTCGAACTCGTAGTCGATCGTCGCATTGGCGATCATCTGCTTGCCCGTGAAGCGGTCGGGCTCGTCCGAAATGCGTTTGTTGCGCCCCAGAGACGGGCTGGTCAGCGAGCTGTCCTTCGGATTGCTATATTCATAGGAGCCGAGCAGTTTGATCGACAACCGGTCGGTCGGCTGCCACTTCAGCGTGACGCGCCCGCCATAATCGACCAGCGTATTCGAATTGTGGACCCCGGTCCCGACGTTGTCGAGATAGCCTTCCTCGTGCCGGTAGAAGCCGACCGCGCGCACCGCGAGGCGGTCGTTGACGAGCGGCACGTTGATCATCGCATTATAGCGCTGACGTACCGAATCCGACCCGGTCAGGCCGAAGTCGACGAGCCCCGATGCATCGAAATCATTGAGGTCGGGGCTTTTCTGCAGGATGCGCATCGCACCCGACAGCGACCCCGATCCGAACAGCGTCCCCTGCGGCCCGCGCAGGAACTCGACGCGCTCGACGTCGAACAAATTGGGATCGACGACGGTCGTGTTGCCGATCGTCGAAACCGGAAGTTCGTCGATATAGATGGCGACCGAGCTTTGCAGGTTGGCGTTATAGCCGTTGGTCGCGATGCCGCGCGCGGTAAAATTGTTGAAGTTGGCGGTCGGCTTGTTGAGTACGACGCCCGGCGTCTCGCGCCCGATGCCTTCGTAACCGACGATGCCCTTCTCGGTCAGCTCTTCCTGCGAAAAGGCCGAGATGCTGAGCGGGACGTCCTGGATGCGCTCTTCACGGCGCGTCGCGGTGACGATGATATCGCTGCCGTGCGGCTCCTCGCTGCGCTGCGTGGTATCGGCGGCCTCCTGTGCGGCGGCGTCCGCCGGCATCGCGACCACCGCGCCCGCGCAAACGGACGCCAACAAAAATGCCCTCATCATGCCTCTCCCATATCGGCCGATCGTGCGTCGGCATGCAGCACAGGTGACAGCAATTTCTGCACGAGTCAACATTCACTCTCACGTGTGTGAATAAGTTTCGGATGACCGTACCGAGCCTCGGCGACCGGCGCTGGCCCAAGAGCGGCAAGCCGAACGAACATTGCGACGCTTTGCGCGGTGAAAGCCAAACTAGGCTTGACGATGCCATCTCAACCAATCAAGTTGAATTACCGGCCTGATCCCGACCGGCGTCATTCGGGATTCGCGGCTTTTGACCGGGAAGCAGCTTGCTCCGCGTAAACAACGGCTAAAGCGCGCGATGCTCAGGCGACAGCGCCAGGCGTCGTGTTCCCCTCAGATGATGAGGTGAGACGATGCACATTACCCCGCCGAGATAGACCCAAATCCTGACGGCGAGCCACTTCCAACGGGGGCGTTCGCCGATATCCCTTCTCTGGCAGCCCGGCTGCCGGCCCCGGCATCGCTTCCCTGCGATCGCCGATCCCTTTCGTGCGCCGCATCGGCGCGCGCCCATTCGACACCCCATTCGACACAAGGATTTCCGCCATGACCGTCCAGACGCTCGAACACAGCAACGCCACCGCGCTTTTCGACATCACGCCGCTTCAGCCGAGCCTCGGTGCGTTGATCAGCGGCATCGACCTTGCGCAGCCGCTCGACCGGCCCACCTATGATGCGCTTCGCGCGACCCTGCTGGAATATCGCGTCATCTTTTTCCGCGACCAGAATCTGACCCGCGAACAGCATATCGCCCTCGGCGCCGCTTTCGGTGACCTGGAGGAGCATCCGGTCTTTTCGCTCCCGGACTATCCCCAGATCCTGCCGCTGATTTCGGAAGAGCTGAAGGAGCGCCTGCCCGGCGGCTATCGCCAGACGAGCGATGGCAACTGGCACGCCGACACCACCTTCCGCGCAGACCCGTCGGCTGCGTCTATCCTGATCCAGCGCGTGTCGCCCTCGCTCGGTGGCGACACCGTGTTCGCCAATGCCGTCGCCGCCTATGAAACCCTCGATGACGAGACCAAGGCAAAGATCGACGGGCTGACCGCGATCCACGACACGCGCACCTTCCTGCAATTCCTCGATACCGACGAAAAGCGCGAGGCCCTGCAAAAGACCTTCCCGCCGGTCGAGCATCCGGTGGTGCGGATCCATCCCGAAACCGGCGAGAAGGTACTCTATGTCAACTCGGTCTTCACGCGCCGGATCGTCGGCCTTCCCGAGGCCGAGAGCGACGCGCTGCTCGCCAGGCTGTTCAATCAGGTGAAGCGCCCCGAATTCCACGTACGCTGGAGCTGGAAGCCCGGCTCTATCGCCTTCTGGGACAATCGCGCGACCCAGCACTACGCCGTCCCTGACTATAGCGAAGCGCGCCATATGGAGCGTGTGACGATCGTCGGCGACCGCCCCGTCGGCCCCAAGGCCTGATCCTGCGAACCGAACAGGGCAAAAGACATGAAACTCCCCCTCGTCGCGCTCCGCACGCTTGTTGCCGGTGCGCTCCTTTCGCTCGCAGCTTGTGGCGGCGCAGGCAGCGGTGCCGACGGCACCACGCTCAAGATCGGCGACCAGCTTCATGCGCTCAAATCCTCGCTCGACGTGGCAGGCGAAGGCACACCCTCCGATTACAAGATCGAGTGGGCCAACTTCGTCGGCGGGCCGCCGATCATCGCGGCGCAGACGGGCGGCTCGCTCGATGTCGGCTGGATGGCCGAGACCCCGCTGATCTTCGCCCAGGCCGCCGGCAGTCCGGTCAAGGTCGTCGCGGTCAGCAAGACCATCGACGGCGGCGGATCGCCCTATGCGCTGGTGGTAAAACCCGACTCCCCGATCCGCAGTATTGCCGACCTCAAGGGCAAGTCGGTGTCCTTCATGAAGGGGACCGTCCTCCACTATTTCGTGGCGCGGCTGCTCGAGGAACAGCGCCTGTCGCTGAAGGACATCAAACAGGTTCAGGCGACCGGTTTCGGCACCGGCCTGCTCGACAAGGGCTCGGCCGACGCGATCACGATCGGTGAGCCCTATCTGACGCAGGCGCTCGATGCCGGAAAAGTGCGCGTTCTCGCGAGCGGGACGCCGCCGAATACGCCCGGCTTCTTCTATCTCGTCGCCTCCGACGCAGCGCTCGCCGATCCGGCGAAGGCCAGGGCGATCGGCGATCTGGTCCAGCGGGCCGCGCGCGCAACGCGCTGGCAGCGCGAGCATCCCGCCGAGGCGGCCCCGGCACTGGCCAAACGCTATAACGTCGACGGCAAGACGGCCGAGAAAATCCTGAAGCGGGCGCCCGCCGCCTATGCCCCGATCAGCGACGCGATTATCGCGGCGCATCAGGACGAGGCCGACCTGTTCTTCCGCGAGGGGCTGATCCGCAAGAAGCTCGACGCGCGGCAGATTTTCGACACGCGCTATGACAGTCTCATCGCGGCGCAGGAAGCGACGAAGGCGGCGGCGAAGTGACCGCGCCCGTTGCCCTTCCCCGCCGCGCCGATCCGGGCCGCCTCGTACAGCCGGTCGTGCGGCAGACGGCCAAGAACCAGGAACGCCTCTCCTTTCTCCGCCGTGCCACCGGGCCTCTGATCCTCGTTGCCGCCTGGGCAATCGCGACCAGCGCCGGGTGGATCGATCCGTCGATCCTCCCCTCGCCCTCAGGCCTCGTTCAGGGGTGGCAACAGCTCTGGACCGAACAGGCGCTCGCGCAGCAAGTCGCGACATCGCTCACCCGCGCGCTCGTCGGCGGCGCGGTAGGGATCATCTTCGGGCTCGTGCTCGGAACGATCGCGGGGCTGTCGAAACTCGGCGAGGAATTGTTCGACGCGCTGCTCCAGATGCTGCGCACCATCCCCTTCCTCGCCCTCGTACCGTTGTTCATCGTCTGGTTCGGGATCGGCGAGGCGCCCAAACTGCTGCTGATCGCGCTTGCGACGATGTTTCCGATGTATCTCAACACTTATGCCGGCGTGCGCAATGTCGACCGCAAGGTGATCGAGGCGATGCGCAGCTTCGGCCTGTCGGGGCGGCGGCTGATCACCGAGGTCGTCCTGCCGCTCGCGCTGCCGCAGATATTCACGGGGCTGCGGTTCGCGCTCGGTGTGTCGGTGCTGGTGCTCATCGCGGCCGAGCAGATCAATACCTCGGCAGGGCTCGGCTATCTGCTCAACAGCGCGCAAATGTATCAGCAGGTCGACGTGATCCTGATCTGCATCGGCATCTACGCCGTTCTCGGCCTTGCTGCCGACCTGATCGTCCGCCGTCTCGAGAAAATCTTCATGCCGTGGCGCGCCAGCGTCGCCGTCCGATAGGAGGCCACCCATGTCCGTCATTTCCTATAATTTCGCTGCGGTGCAGGAGACCCCGGAACCCGATTTCTCGCACCATCCTGTCGCGGTCGAAGTTGCCGGAGTCACGCGCGGCTTCACCGGCAATATCGTACTCGATGCGCTCGATCTGACCATCCGCGCAGGCGAGTTCGTCGCGCTGCTCGGCGCTTCGGGCAGCGGCAAGACGACGCTGCTGCGCATCCTCGCCGGCCTTGACGCGCCCGACGGGGGTGAGGCCTGGGTGCCGGCGGCGCGCACCGTCGTCTTTCAGGAACCGCGGCTCGTCCAGTCGAAGAAGGTGTGGAAGAATGTCGTCATCGGCTTGGGCGGCGCGGCGGCGTCGCGATCGCGCGCCGAGGCAGCGCTGGCCGAGGTCAATCTTGCGCACCGTGCCGATGCATGGCCCGCGACGCTGTCGGGCGGCGAGGCGCAGCGCGCTGCGCTCGCGCGGGCCCTGGTGCGCGAGCCGAAATTGCTGCTCCTCGACGAACCCTTTGCGGCGCTCGACGCGCTGACCCGGCTCAAGATGCAGCGGCTGATCGGCGACCTTTGTCAGGCGCACGGTCCCGCGACCCTGCTGGTGACGCACGATGTCGAGGAAGCGATCCTGCTCGCCGACCGCATCCTCGTGTTGAAGGAGGGACGCATCGCCTTTGACCGCCGCGTTCGCCTGCCGCACCCACGCCGTGCCGGCGGCAGCGAGTTCGGCGCGCTGCGCGATACGCTACTCACCGAACTGGGCGTGCCGCAGGACGAGTGAGCAGCGCGCCGATTACGGGGTCGGGATACCGGCTTCTTCGGGCGGAAGCGGACGGCGCTTTGCGGCCGACACCGCACTGCCGCCCGCTGCAAGCATGATGAGCAGGATCGCCAGCGCCTGCACCGCAGTCAGCCGTTCGCCGAGCAGCACGAATCCGATGACCGCGCCGATCGCTGGCGAAGCACTGAGCAGCAAGCTGAACACATGCGCGGGCAGCCGCCGCATCGCCGCCATCTCGAGCGTGTAAGGTATTGCACTCGATAGCAGCGCAATGCCCAGCCCTGCCGCGAGGATCCACGGCGTGAAGAGCAATGTTCCCGCCGACGCAAAGCCGACCGGCAGTGCGATTGCCGCCCCGATCACGAGGCCCAGCGCGACCGCATCCTGCCCCAGCGCCGCCGACACATGCTTTCCGCAGAGGATATAAAGCGCCCAGCAGACTGCGGCGCCCAGCGCGAACAGCACGCCTACCGGATCGATGGGACTATCCGAATGGATCGGCAGCAACAGTACAAGCCCCGCAGCCGCCACGCCAAGAAAGAGGAAATCGCGGCGCGTCCGCGACCCCATCACCGCGACCGCGAGCGGCCCCAGGACTTCGATCCCGATCGCAATCCCGATCGGAATGCGCGCGATCGCCTGATAAAAGCTGATGTTCATCACGCCCAGCACCGCACCATAGCCGAGAAGCACAGGCAGCAATTCGCGCGGTACCCGGCGCTGCCAAGGCCGGACGACGGCGCACAGGATGGCGGCGGCGATCGCAACGCGCAGCGCGGTAATCCCATAGGCTCCGATCACCGGAAACAGCAGCTTGGAGAGGCCCGCGCCCGAGTTCATCGAGATGAGCGAGCCCCATGCGGCGGCCGCACCGCGCAGCGTATCGTTGGTCCGGGAGAATGTCTGAGCCTGTATCATGTCCGGCGATATAGGCCGGACCTGCCGGGTTTTGCGCTCGAAGAATGCGTCCTTCGTGCGTTTTTTCCTCGCGGACCGGCGATCAGGGGACGATTACACTCGTATCAGCCTTCACCCGGTCGAGCGCGAGCAGCGAACGGAAGCTTTCGACCCGGTCGTTATCGACGAACAACCGGCGGGTCAGCACTTCATAGGCCGGCATGTCGGAGGTGACGATCACCAGCACGAAGCTGATCCCGCCGGTGACATAATAGCATTGCTGGATTTCGGGCGTGTCCAGAAACAGCGCCTTCGCCGCGGCCACGGTCGCGGCATGTTCGTCGGTCAGACGCACCTCGACCACCGACGTGATCGTCAGCGCCAGCGCGGCGGGATCGACGAGCGCCACTTGCCCGCGGATGATTCCGGCCTCCTCCATCGCGGCGATCCGCCGCTGCACCGCCGCCGCCGAAAGGTTCACCGCCTCGGCGATTTGGCGCTGCGGCAGCCCCGCGTCGCGCTGCACGATGCGCAGGATCGCCTTGTCGAAGGAATCGAGCGAACGACGGGAGCTGGTGGCGGGACGCGACATGGCGCGACTATTCGCCGCGTCGGCCGAAGGGATCAAGCGCCCTTCGCATCGGTAGTGCCCGCGATAGCCGCCCAGTCGAGATCGAAGCGCGCGAGATATTTGCGCAACCGGTCGGCATCGTTGGTCGATTTCCTGACTTCGCGCGACGCCGCGAACAAGGTCCGCCCGGCGGCCGACAGGCTGCCGCTGCGGCGACAGACATCGACCACATAAGCGAGTTGTATGCGGTCGAAGGGATCGACGCTTGCCAGCATATCGGCCGCGAGCAGACCATCGAGGATATCGCCGCCCCTCGACCCGCCCGACCAGAGAGAACGGAGCCGCGACGCTTCAAACGCAACCGCATCGCTGTCGATACGGCCGGCGGGGCTCAAGGTCGCCATGCGCGTCACGCTGGCGGCGAGATCGCGGAAATTACCGCGCCATTCGGCGTCAGGACTTTCGGCGAAGCGCAGATAGCGTTCGCGCGCTTCCTTGTTGAAGGTCACGCGCGTTCCTTCGCGCTCGGCAAAACGCTCAAGCTCGAAATCGAGATTGGGGGCAATGTCCTCGCGGCGCTGAGCGAGGCCCGGCAGGCTGAAGGTCCAGAGATTGAGGCGAGCGAAGAGATCCTCACGAAACCGCCCTGCCGCGACCTCGCCCATCAGATCGCGGTTGGTACCGGCGATGAGTTGGAAGTCGCTCGCCGCCTCCTTGTCGGCACCGACCGGCAGGAAGCGCCCATCCTCGATCGCGCGCAGGATCATCGCCTGCTCGTCCAGCCCGAGTTCGCCGATCTCGTCGAGAAACAGCAGCCCCTTGTCGGCGGCACGGAGCAGGCCGGGACGATCCTGAATCGCGCCGGTGAACGCCCCCTTGTGGTGACCGAACAGCGCCGACATCGCGCTGTCGCCCTTCAGCGTCGCGCAGTTCACCTCGACAAAGGCGCCGCCGATCTGGTGGCGCAGCTTTTTGAGCTCATAGATCTTGCGAGCAAGCTGGCTCTTGCCCGCCCCCGTCGGCCCCATCAGCAGGATCGGCGCGCGGCTGCGCACCGCCACCTGCTCGATCTCGTCGATCATCCGGTTGAAGGCGGCGTTGCGCGTTTCGATCCCGCTTTTCAGGAAGCTGGCGCTCTCGGCACTCGCCTCGGCAAAGCGCGTCGCGATGCTGTCGTAGCGCGAGAGGTCGAGGTCGATGGCATTCCACGTCCCCACCGGCTGCGGCGCGCCGCGCTGCGGCTGTGTCTGAAGCAGGCGGCCGGGCAGATAGCGCGCCTCGGTCAGCAGGAAGAGGCAGATCTGCGCGACATGCGTCCCGGTGGTGATGTGGACGAGATAATCCTGCGCATCGGGATCGAACGGAAAGTCGCGCGCGAAGTCGAGCAGCTTCCCGTAGACTTCCTCGAAGTCCCATGCGTCGTCGAAATCGAGGACATGCGGCACGACTTCGGTCTCGGGCGAGACGTCACGGATATCGTCCATGACATATTCGGCGAGGCGACGGTGATAGCTGCCGTGGAGAAGGATGAAGCGGTCGACGCGCAGATCCTCCTGCATGCAGATACTGACCGTCGGGCGCCACTTGTTCCAGCGCGACGGGCCGAATTTCGACGCATCCAGCGTCGAGCCGAGGAATCCTATGACTGTGAGAGGCTTCATGGCGAAGTTTATAAAATTTTATAATCTACGCTACAACAGGATATAATTTTTTCACCGAGGAGAGCCGAGACCCGGACTTCTCGAAGATTTTTTCCGTTTTAAATCATTTATATACTAGAAATCCAGCCGACTGATCGCCAGTTGGCACGCCTCCTGCTTTGCTATGGGTGTCGGGTATCACGTCACCCGGCATGCGGGACGGAGGGGCGACCGGACTCGGCCGGTCGCCCCAAAGGTCCGCGCACGAGATATTCGGGAAGCTCGCCATTGCGGCGCACTTGCCGCAAGGAAGCGAAGGGAGGTCCGCCATGACCCAGACGACCTATGAAGTGATGAATGTCGAGGGCGGACGCCCGGTCAAAATGTGGACGCGCGGCGTCCCCGTCGAGGATATGGCGCGCGCGCAGCTGACCAAGGCGGCGAAAATGCCGTTCGTGTTCAAGCATGTCGCCGCGATGCCCGACGTCCATGTCGGCATCGGCGCCACGGTCGGATCGGTGATCCCGACCAAGGGCGCGGTAATCCCCGCGGCGGTCGGCGTCGACATCGGCTGCGGCATGATGGCGGCGCGCACGACGCTGATGGCGCACGACCTGCCCGACACGCTGGAGGGTATCCGCAGCGCGATCGAGGCAGCGGTTCCGCACGGCCGGTCGGTCGGGCGCGGCCAGCGCGACCATGGTTCGTGGGGCGATCCCCCGCAGGCCATCGTCGATGCCTGGGCGACGCTCGCCGAGCGTTTCGGACGCATCGTCGCCAAACATCCGCGGCTGAAGAACACCAATAACCTGACGCATCTGGGGACGCTCGGAACGGGAAACCATTTCATCGAGCTGTGCCTCGATACCGAGGCGCGGGTGTGGGTAATGCTGCATTCGGGATCGCGCGGGGTCGGCAATGCGATCGGCACCTACTTCATCGAACTGGCGAAGAAGGACATGCGCAAATACTTCATCAACCTGCCCGATGAAGACCTCGCCTATTTCCCGGAAGGGACCGACCATTTCGACGATTATGTCGAGGCGGTGGGCTGGGCGCAGGACTTTGCCGCGCTGAACCGGCGCATGATGATGACGAACGTCATCGCCGCGCTCCGCCTCCAGATCGCCAAGCCCTTCGAGGCCGAAGCCGAAGCTGTGAATTGCCATCACAATTATGTGACGCGCGAGAATCACTTCGGCGAGAATGTGCTCGTTACCCGCAAGGGGGCGGTGCGCGCGGCGAAAGGAACGATGGGGATCATCCCGGGTTCGATGGGCGCGAAATCGTTCATCGTGCGCGGGCTGGGCAACACCGAGTCTTTCGATAGCTGCAGCCATGGCGCGGGCCGCGTCATGAGCCGCACCGCGGCGAAAAAGCTCGTCACCCTCGACGAGCATATCGCCGACACCGCGGGCGTCGAATGCCGCAAGGACGAAGGCGTCATCGACGAAACGCCGAAGGCGTACAAGCCGATCGAGGCGGTGATGGCGGCGCAAGCCGACCTCGTCGAGATCGTCCATACGCTGAAGCAGGTGGTGTGCGTGAAGGGATGACCCCCTTCACGCCGCCATCGGGGGGACAGGATGGACGAGCGGGTCGCAGAATGGCGGCAGGAAGGCCGGATTTTCGTCTGGCGCTATCCGAAACGCAACAAGCACGCGGGCGAATGGCATTTCACCGGTAATCCGGCGGGGTGCCGTTCGATATGCGACCTCATCGACCGGATGGCGGGCGGCAAGGTTTGTCATAGGACGATGCGGCTCGGGCAGGTGACCCCGGCGATCTCCTCGGTTCCCAACTATGGAGAACCCAAGTCGGATCGCTTCACGACGATACGGATCGCCTTCGAGCCTGACGCCGGCGAACTGACGATGGAGGAGGACGGCGAGCGGCTGATCCTGACCTTCGGGAACAAGCGGCTTCGCAGCCTGCTAGCGGCTTTTGCAGAAGTGGAAGTCGGGATCGGCGATTTCGGCATAGCAACGTCCGACGATCGCAAGGAAAAGGGCTGGTGGTTCTGGTGGATGCCTTGGTCCGCCGGACATTATGAACAGTAGTTGGAAAAAGATGAGCATCGCACCCGCCGTTCGGCAAGAAATCGAAACCCGTCTGTCCGCCGTCGAGGCGGATGATGGCGTGCGCCTGCTGCTCGCGATCGAATCGGGGTCGCGCGCGTGGGGATTCCCCTCCCCCGACAGCGATTATGACGTGCGCTTCCTCTATGCCCGGCCGCGCCGCGACTATCTGGCGCTGAGCCCGGTGCGTGATGTGATCGAGCGCCCGATCGTCGACGAGATCGATCTGAACGGCTGGGATATCCATAAGGCGCTCGAACTGATGCTGCGCAACAATTCGGTGCTGTCCGAGTGGATCGAATCGCCGATCCACTATCGCGGCGCCGACCCGGTGATCGCGCGGATGGCCGAACTCATCGATCGCCATTTCGACCCCAACGGCTTTGCGCTGCACTATGCGAAGCTCGGGCGCACGTCGGTAGCGCGCTGGCTGCAGGACGAAAGCAATGTCGCGGTGAAGCGCTATTTCTATGCGCTGCGCCCGGCGCTGGCGATCCGCGTGTTGCGGCTCGATCCGTCACGCCGGCCACCGATGCAATTGCAGCAGTTGATGGTGGAGGCGGCGCTGGCGCCATCGGTCCGCGAAGAAATCGAACGGCTGGTGGCGATGAAGGCGGAAACGCGTGAAGCGGGACCGATTGCACGTGTTCCCGAAATCGACGCGCTGATCGCCGATGAACTGGCGCGTGCGGGCGAGGTGCCGGCGCGTTCATCGAGCGAGGCGTTTGCCGCCGAGGCGAATGACCTGTTTCTGGAATTGGTAGAAGACGAACAATGATCATCATCGACGGATCCGAAGGCGAAGGCGGCGGACAGGTGCTGCGCTATGCGTGTGCGCTGGCGCTGCTGACCGGTCAGCCTTTCAAGATCGAGAATATCCGCGGCGGTCGCGAGAAGCCGGGGCTCATGCGCCAGCATGTGACCGCGATCGAGGCCGCGTGCGTGATCGGGGGCGCCGAATGCAGCGGGCTGGCGGTCGGGTCGAACAGCATATCGTTCCGCCCCGGCCGGATCACGCCCGGCAGCTATCATTTCGCAGTCGGCACCGCGGGCAGCACGGGGCTGGTCCTCCAGACGGTTCTCGTGCCGCTGATGATGGCCGACGCCCCGTCGCATCTGGTGATCGAGGGCGGCACGCACGCGATGGCAGCGCCGCCGTTCGAATTTATCGAGCGCACGCTGCTGCCCGTCATCAACCGGATGGGGCCGACCGTATCGGCGCGGCTGGTCCGCCACGGCTTTTATCCGCGCGGCGGCGGGCGGATCGAGATCGATATCGTGCCGGCGCCGCTGCGTCCTGTCGAGTGCATCGAGCGCGGCGCGGCGGGACCGGTGCAGGCGACCGCGATCGTCGCGGGCGTGCCGTTCGACATTGCGGACCGCGAACTGACGGCGGCACGGAAGGTTCTTGTCGACTGGCCGGCTGAGGCGTTCGCGCCGCGCCAGCTTCCCGCCGATCAGGGACCGGGCAACGCATTGCTGATCGAGGCGCGCTTCGACCATGTGACCGAGGTCATGTCGGCGTTCGGCAAGCTCGGCGTTCCCGCCGAACGTCTGGCGACGACCGCCGCAAAGCGTCTGGCAGGCTATGTGGCGTCGGGCGCCTTTGCCGGCCCCTATCTGCAGGACCAGTTGCTGTTGCCGTTGGCGCTGGCACGCGGTGGCGTCTTTACCGCGGTCAAGATCAGCGAGCATAGCCGGACGGCGATGAGCCTGATCGAGCGGTTCACGGGCACCCGGTTCCGCACGTCGACGAATGGCGACAGCAATCTGGTCGAGGTGATCGCCTAGAGTCTTGACCCTAGTCGTCGCCCTTATGGCCGGTACGGGATCGCATCGGGCGCGACGACACCGACGTCGCGCGCGTAGCGATCCCACGCCGCCGCGAAGGCATCGCGGCGCGCCGGCTCGGCGAGCGACAGGTCGCGCGTTTCGCCGGGGTCGCTTGCGAGGTTGAACAGGCGCCAGACGCCATCGCCGATGTCGGTCAGCTTCCAGTCGCCCTGGCGCCAGGCGCGCGAGCCGAACAGTTCGCCGCCGACGCCGTCCTCCGCGCCATAGACGCGGGCGGCGGGATCGCGCAGCCACGACGCCCACGACCGGCCGGTGACCGGCCGCACCGCCCTGCCCCCCACCTCGGTCGCCCGCACATTGCCGCCGCCAAGCTCGACGAGCGTCGGCGCGATATCGGCGACCGAGAGGAACTGGCGCTCGGCGCTGGCGCGGCGCGGAATGCCCGCGCCGCTGATGAAGGCGACGGTGCGCGTGCCCCCCTCGCTCTGATAGCCCTTGGTCAGCCACGACGGCGCCGTCGCCGCCTGCGCCCAGCCGGCGCCATAGGTGACATAGGACGACGCCGTGCCGCGATTTGCGAAGCTGTTATCGGCATCCTTCAGATAACGGCCGAGCATCTCGGCGCCCGTCGTCTCGGCATCGAGCGCCTCGGCGCCATTGTCGGCGAGGAAGATGATCACCGTATTGTCGAGCTCGCCCGATGCGCGCAGCGCCTCGACCACGCGGCCGACATTCTGGTCAAGCCGGTCGACCATCGCGGCATAGATTTCCATGTTGCGCGCGGCGGTCCGCTGTTGCTCCGCCGTCAGCGAATCCCAGCTGCCGTCGCGATTGCGCGGCGTGTGCGGGGCGGCATCGGCGGACAGGATGCCCAGCTCGCGCTGACGGGCGAGGCGTTGCTGGCGTAGCACCTCGAAACCCGCGTCATAGCGCCCCTTGTACCGCGCGATATCATCGGCATGCGCCTGCAACGGCCAGTGCGGCGCGGTGAAAGCGAGATAGGCGAAGAAGGGCTGGCTCGCCCGCTTCCCCGGCCGCTCGCCAAGGAAGGCGATCAACCGGCTCGCGAAATAGTCGCTCGAATAGAAACCGGCCGGGAGTTTCGTCAGTGCTTTGCCCTGTTCGGTGTAGGTCGCGGTGGTGCCGACGTCGGTGCCGAAATGATTATGCCCGCCCTGAAGCAATGCGAAGCTGCGCTGGAAACCCCGCGCGTGCGGGTCTTGTTCGGGAGTCAGGCCGAGGTGCCATTTGCCCGAGAACAATGTGCGATAGCCACCGTCCGACAGGCGCTCGGCCAGCGTCGCGACATCGCGGCGCAAGTAGCCTTCATAACCGGGCTGGCCCTTCTGGTTGGGACGGATCAGCTCGGCCATCGTGCCGAGCCCGGCAAGGTGATTGTCGGTTCCCGACATCAGCATCGAGCGCGTCGGCGAGCAGGTCGGCGCGGTGTGGAAGCCCGCGAGCCGGATGCCGGCGAGCGCGAGGCGGTCGAGATTGGGAGTGCGGATCTCGCCACCGAAAGCGCCGAGATCCGAATAGCCCAGATCGTCCGCCACGATGACCAGAAAATTCGGGCGGCGCTCCTTCGCCTGCACCGGCGCGGCAACAACGACAAGAGCGAGCAACAGTGACGCGAGGCGTTTCATCCGGATACCCCTGAACAAGGAAGGGCGGCGCGCCGCGGGCGAATGAAACCCGGGCACGCCGCAGTCTGGACCGGCGCAGTCGCAGAAGGGAGGAGAGTCGGTAACGCCGGCCTGTTTCGATCAGGCGGGCTCGTACTGAACCGCCTTTTCCTGTCGCACGGTGCGGCTCTGACGTCCGTCGATCGCGACCGGCACCTCGCCGTGGATCGTCGCGCGGCGCAGCGTGCGGCGCTGGAGCCCGAAGTCGGCGGTTGCGCGGTGCTGGGTGGCCTGATTGTCCCAGATCGCGACGTCACCTTGCTTCCAGCGCCAGCGCACGACATTTTCGGGCTTGGTGATATGCTCCTGCAGCGTCTGGAACAGCCGCGCGCTGTCGACCTGGTTCAGCCCGACGAACTGCTTGACGAAATGGCCGAGGAGCAGGCTGCGCTGACCGCTCACCGGATGGACGCGGACGACTGGATGCTCGGTCTCGTACACGGTCGAGGCAAAGACATTGCGATGCTCCCTGATCCGCTTCGCCGCGCTTTCGGCGTCGGGCGCGGACTGCAGGATCGACGCATAGTCATAGAGATTCGTGTGCGTGGCCCAGAGGGTGTTGACGAGCTGGCGGAGCGCCTCGGGCAGGCCCTCATAGGCGGTTTCGCCATTCGCCCACTGCGTATCGCCGCCGGCTTCGGGAATGGTGATCGCGCGCAGGATCGATGCCTTGGGATAGGCATCGACGAAGGTGACGTCGGTATGCCAGCTCGACGCAGCATAGCCTTCCTTGCTGTCGAGCTCGAGCAGGTAGCGCGAGCCTTCGGCGACCGGCACCGTCGGATGCGCGACCGGATCGCCGAGCAGCGCGGCGAAATCCTCATGCTCGGCGTCGGCCAGATGCTGCTGGTCGCGGAAGAAGAGCACCTTGTGCCGGACCAGCGCGGCCTGGATCGCCTGTACCGTTGCCGCGGGCAGATCGCCCGAAAGCTGAACGCCGTTCACGATGGCGCCGATCGTGCCGGTCACCGGGGTGACGTCGAGGTCGATGCTCTTGTCACGGGCGTTGGCGTAGCTGTTGTGAAGATCCGTCATTGTCAGTCTCCTAAAGGGGTTGGACGGCGGGGGTATCCGGCGGCAGCCCGATCCGGCTGGCGGCGAATTTCGGGAATTTCGGCAGGCATCACAATTTGGTCCTGAGGGTCAGGCCGACGGTTCGCGGTTCACCGATCAGCGCCGTGACGAGGCCGGTCACACCGGGCGACAATGTCTGGAAATAATTCTTGTCGAACAGGTTGCGCGCCCAGACCGACAGGTCGAGCAGGCCATCGTCGGTCCGGAACCCGATACGCGCGTTCGCGATGCTGTAAGCGGGAACGTCGGCATAGGCGCTGTCGCTCGACGAGGTATTGAAGGTCGAGCGATGCGAATAATCGGCGTGAAGATATGCCGACAGGTCGCGGCCACCGAGATTGCCGAGCGGGGCCGAAACGTCGCCGCCGAGCGTGTAGGTGAATTTCGGAACGCCGGGGAGCTGCTTGCCGGTCAGATCCTGGATCGAACCGAGGTTGAGCCGCTCGGGCGCCTGCGGCGCATTCGGATAGTCGCTGTAGGTCGTGTCGGCATAGGCAACCGAGGCATAGAAACTTGCGCGGCTGCTCGGCGCGAAGCTGAGGTCGCCTTCGACACCGCGCGAGCGCACGCCGGGGATGTTCGCGATATACTGGCGGACATTGACCGTGTTCGGCACCTGTTCGGTGATCGCGGTCTGATAGTCGCTGATCTCGGTCCAGTAGCCCGCAACATTCAGCGTGACCTTGCGGTCGAACCACTGCGACTTGATGCCCAGTTCGTAGCTGTCGACCTTTTCGGGCGCGACATTGGGATCGATCCCGGCTGGCAGGTTCGTGAGGTTGAGGCCGCCCGACTTGTTGCCGCGCGAGTAGGTCGCATAGGCAAGCGCGTCATCCGAAAATTGCCACGAGAGCGTCGCAAGCCCGGAAAGGCTGTTGTCGGTGAAGGCCGTCGAATAGCTGACCAGCGGGTTGAACTGGTTGCGGATCGCCAGTGCGGCCGCCGCGGTCGCCGCCGGGAGCGTCGACAGGTCGATACCCGCGACATGATATTGGTTGAACGAGCCGTCCTTCTTCTCGTGCGTGAAGCGGAGGCCCGCCGTCAGCGTCAGCCGGTCGGCGAATTTCCAGTCGAGCTGGCCGAACAGGGCGTAGCTGCGCGTCCGCGGATCGGAGGTCGAATTGGCCTCGAACCCGTTGAGCGCGGCATTGCTGACGGCAGCCGGAACGGTCGGCAGATTCCACAGGCCCGCCGCAGGACCATAGGCCGTGGCGCCATAACCGCGAATAATCTGCCAGAAATAATAGGCGCCGACGACATAGTCGATCGGCCCCTCGGTATCCGAGGCGAGCCGCAATTCCTGGCTGAACTGGCGCTGGCGGTTCGCCTGCTGTGCCTTGGTGATGACCGGTAGTGATGTGGAATCGCCGTCGTTCGCGGGATTCCAGTCCCACCAGCGGTAGGCGGTGATCGAGGTCAGCTTTGCCGGGCCGACGTCCCAGTCGACTTGCCCCGACACGCCATAGCCGTCCATGTTCGACTGATAATGGCCGTCGGCCTCACCCAGCCGGGCGAAAGGGTTGATCGTCGGAAAGGTGTAGCCCGGGAAGCGCGCGGCGCGCTGGGCGAAGTTGTTCGCGATCGTCGCGCCATTGTCATAGGTGCCGAAATAGTTGGCAAAGACGTTGAGGACATGGTTCTGCTTCTGGCGCGAAAAGTCGCCGATGATCCTGACCTCGAGATCGGCGCCCGGCGTGAACAGCAGTTGCCCGCGCACGCTCCAGTTCGAATAATCCTGTGCGCGCTCGTTCTGGGTGGTGTTGTAGAGAAAACCCCGCCGCTCGGTCACCGAGCCGCTGAGGCGCACGGCGAGCAGATTGTCGATCAGGCCGCCCGATGCCGAACCGCGAAGCTGGTAATAGCCATAGTCACCGACGCTCGCCTCGCCCGAAAACTCGGGGTCGAAGCTGGGTCTGCGCGACGTAATGTTGATCGCACCGGAGGTGGTGTTCTTTCCGAACAATGTCCCCTGCGGTCCGCGCAGCACCTCGATCTGTTGCAGGTCGACAAGGTCGAACTGGGTCTGGCCGACACGGCCGTAGTAGACATTGTCGATATAGAAGCCGACGCCGTTCTCGAGCCCGTCGTTGGTCAGCGCGACATTGCTGCCGAGCCCGCGGATGTTGATATTGGTGTTGCGCGGATTGAAGCTGAACACCTGCAGGCTCGGGACAATCTGCTGGATCTGGGTCAGCGTGTAATTGCCGGTCTTTTCGAGCGTTTCGGCACCCACGACCGACAGTGCGATCGGCACGTCCTGTGCGCTTTCATCGCGGCGCCGCGCCGATACGATGATTTCGGAGCCGTCATATTCGGCCGCGGCATCGACCGCCGCCTCGGCAGCGCCGGCATCAGCCGTCGCTGCCTCGGCCGCAAAGGCGGGCGCCGCCGGGACAAGCAGCGCCGCACCGAGCAGGAACTTCAAACGCTGTTCGGGAGAGAATTTTGCGGTCATTACGATATTTCCCCGGGCGGCAGTCCCGCCCCCTTTTTGATGTGATGAATGGTGGCGCGGGGCGCCGCGCCGGATCGGGCGGCCGCCAGCTCCGCCCCCCACAGCGCACGGGCGGCGCTGCGCAGGGACGCAGGATAGCGGGCCAGATCCGACAGGTCGGATTGGGTCAGCAAGGGCATGAATCACCTGTCGCCGGCGCACGCATGCGCCGGACGCAAAGCCGCACGGCGTCCTAACGAAAGGGAGGCGCGGCCACGATGAAAGGATTTGCCGAGGCCGGGTCCGGGCGCGGTCGGTCCGCTACCCGAAGCACGGCGTCATCGGCGCTCGTCTAGAAACTGGTGCTACACATATGCATCGCAATACCCCTTCTGGGGGGAACGCAATGCCTGGCGCTGTCGCCCGAGCATCACGCGCTTTAGCCGTTGGTTACGCGGAGCAAGCTGCTTCCCGGTCAAAAGCCGCGGGTCGGAAAAAGGAGCGGGAGAGCCCGTCACCCGTCCCGACCAGTTCCGGATGACAATCTCAACTTAAAAGATAGATATTGCCTTCGTCAATGCGAAGGCTGGCTTTTTGCGATGAAGAATTTCTTTCAGGCGCCGAGCCGAAGCTGCCGATCGGGTCGGCGATGACGCGAAACCGTCCCTGTCATCCGATCCTGCTTTTCGCCCCGATGCGAATTCCCTATAAAGTCAAAGCCTCCAGCCGGAGTGCCGCGCACAAGCATGGAATGGGACGCATGTCGATCGGACGCTGGCGGCTCGCCGCCCTTTTCGGATTGTTCGCGCTGGCGCCCCTTGCCGCACGCGCCGAACCCGGCCCCGCTACCGCAAAGCCCGAGATTGTCGTCACGGCCGCGCCCAAACCGCAGAAGCGCAGCGGCTGGAAACAGGCCGAAACAGAGCATGTCGTGGTGCAGAGCAACGGCAGCGAGCCCGAGCTGGTTCGCGTGACCGAGACTCTGGAGCGACTGCACGCGCTGATGACGCGCCTCTATGGCTCCACCGAGCCCGCATCGGGCGTCCCGAAATTGCACGTCCTCTTGCTCGACGACGATACGGCTCTGCGCGGGCTGAAACCCCGGTTCGGCGAAGGTCCCTTTGCCGACGCGTTCGCCGATCAGCGCTATTATGATCCCCGCGCCGACGGCACGATGCTGGCGGTCGTCCGCCGCGACCAGATCATCGACCTCGACACCGCGATTGCGCGCAACCGCTTTTGCGATGAGCTCGCCGCCGACGACAAATTCTGCATGGGAAAGACCGATCCCAACGCCGTCCCGATCGGCCGGTCGTGGGAGGCGGTGCTCTATTCGGCCTTTGCGCAGCATTTCATCCTCGCGAATGTCCCCGCCGCCTATCCGCGCTGGTATCTCGACGGCGTCGGCGCGCTCTTCTCGACGATCAAGGTGCGCAAGAATGGCGCGCTCGACTATGCGCAGCCGCCGGACCGCTACAAGCTGGTGTTCCGGTCCTTCGGCGACATCAATGCGCGCGCGGTGCTGACGGGAACCTACCTCGACGCGCCGTCGCGCACGATGCGCTGGACGCCCTATCACGCTTGGCTGATTACCCACTATTTCGTATTTTCCGATGCTCGCCCTGCGGTTCGCGACTCGTTCGACCGCTATATGGCGGCGATTGGCCGGGGCGCCACACAGGCCGAAGCGGCTCAAGCTTTCGGCGATCTCGGCCGGCTGAACCGCGACATTGCCGGCTATGCATCGCGGAAGATCTATTTCGCTCGTGCCGATATCCCCGAAGCGATCCCCGCGCCGCCAGTCGTGACGCTGCTGTCACCCGCCGGCGAGGCGGTGATCGAGGCGCAACTGCGTCTGGGCGATTTGCCGCCAGTGCTGGCGAATGCGGGCGAGACCATCCCCGCACCATGGATCGACGGGCTCCGCAGCAGGCTGGCCGGCCTGCCCTTCGACGCCGACGCGGCGCTGGTTGCGGTCGAGGCCGAATGCCGCAGTGCGGAGCCCGACGCATGCCTCGCCGACGCGAGCCGGGTTCTGGAGCAGGTGCCGCAAAATGCGCGGGCGCTCGCATGGCAAGGCGTCGCTTTGGTCGGAAAGGCACTGGCCGGTCCGCCGGGCGAGCGCGCAGCAGCGCTTGGCAAGGCACGTCAGACGCTGACGCGCGCGATCGAGGGGGATCCGGACGATGCGGTTGCCGTCACCGGATATTTCCAGAGCTTCGTACGGGCAGGCGAACCGGCGCCGGAAACCGCGATGGCCGGGCTGGCCCGGATCGCCGCGCGCGCCCCGGCGGCGCCCGGGCCGCGGCTGCTGATGGGCGGCGAATTGCTTCGGGAAGGCAAAGCCGACCTTGCGCAGCGGCTTTTGCGACCGGTGCTTTACGGCGCCTATGATTCACCCGAGAAGACGGCTGCCCGCGCCCTGTTTCCGGCGAGCCCTTTGCCAGCGACGCCGCAGGCGGGGCAATAGGCGGTCAGGCGAGCTGGGCGGTCTTCGCCGTCGCGGCAGCGTAGGCGTGCTTCATCCGGGCGAAGGTCATCACCTGTCCGGTCATGATATCGAGCTGCGACGCAATGCCCAGATCGGTCAACACGCCGTCGGGATCGAACAGCGTCTGGCTGCTGTTCGCGGTGATCGCCATCGGGGTCGGCCAGCCGCGCAGCGCATGGGTGATCGAGCGCAGCGTCGCGAGCGTGCTGCCCGCGGCCTGCCATCCCCCCGCGACCGCGATCAGCCCGACGGCGCGGCCATCGAAATAGGGCTGCGCGTCGGTGACAAGATCCTGCGCATAATCGAGGACATTCTTGACCACGCCGGACACGGTGCCGTGATAGGCGGGCGAGGCGATGATGATGCCGTCCGCCGCGCGGAGCGCCGACGTCAGCGCTTCGGCGCGCGGATCGCGTTCGCTGCGATGCGGTGCGTACATCGGCAGGTCGATCGCTTCGCCCGCGAACAACCGCGTTTCGGCGCCATCGGTTTCGCAGCGCGCGAGCGTTTCGCGGAGCAGCCGCTCGGCCGAACCACCCGGTGTCGCATTACCGCCGATGGCGACGATCAGGGGACGCTTGCCGCTCATTGCCATGCTCCTCAGTTGAAGGTGACCTGACTGCCGCCGCGCAGGAAGGCGATCGCGTTGCGGCGCAGATGATTGGTGCCGGGATTGAGGATCGGCTCGGGCGAATATTGCGCGAGATAGACGCGGCGCATGTTCGGGGTCGAATTCGATCCGGTGGCATGGAGCGCAAGGCTGGAGAAAGCCACGATGCTGCCCGCCGGAACCTCGAGCGTCACGCCTTCGCTGTCGCCGGTGTAGCCGACGAGGTCGTTGCTGCCGGGCTGGCGGATGTGCGGAACGATGCCGTTCCGTGTTTCGGGTGCTTGCGAGAAAGGCAGGATGCGGACGGTGCCGTTGGCGACCGTGGTATCGTCGAGCGTGCACCAGCAGGTCAGGTACGGCTTGTGATCGGCGGGTCCGCCGTTGCCGACGACATAGCCCGAATCCTGATGCCAGCTGAACGGCATGCCTTCGCTCGCGCCCTTCACGACATATTGGTCATAGAAGAAATAGGCATCGTCGCCCAGCGTCGCGCGGCAGACATCGGCCATCGTCTCGCTGAACAGCATATCACGCAGATCGGGCTGACGGCGCTGGCATTCGCCGGCGAAATAGCGCTTGCCCTTGTGGCTGATGCCGTCGACCTCGACGCCGAGGCTGTCGAGACGGGCGTCCTCGCGTTCGATGACGCGGCCGCATTCTTCGCGAAGCAGGTCGAGCAGCGGGCCTTCGAGAATGCGTTCGAACACCGCATAGCCTTCGGTCGCGAATTGGTCGCGCTGCGCCGAATAATCCATTTCACTCTCCCGTATCTTTTCGATGGCCAAGCCTATCGCAAAGATCATCCATCGCATCCAATCGAATTGCATCCTTCGATCATACATCTATACTATGGATGATGCGGATGAGACAGGTCGAGGCGTTTCGCGCCGTCATGATGAGCGGGGGCATCACGGCCGCCGCGTCGATGCTCAACATCAGCCAGCCGTCGGTGAGCCGGCTGATCGCCGACATGGAGCGCGCGGTGGGCTTTCGCCTGTTCGACCGGCGCGGCGCGCGCGTGCATCCGACCGCGCAGGCCCAGGCGCTGTATGAAGCTGTGCGGCGAAGCTATGCGGGTCTCGACCTGCTCGATCAGGCGGCGCGGCGTATTCGCGCTCATCCGGTGGGAACGGTCCGGATCGCGGCGCTGGCCGCTATCGCGATGGCGATATTGCCCGCCGTGATCGCGCGCTTTCGCATCCTCTATCCCGACATCAAGATCATCGTGGAGTCCCTGGGGCAGCGCGCGATCGAGGAACGCGTGTTCCTGGGTCAGGCGGACCTTGGCATCGGCGTCGATATGCAGGGCCGCGAAGGCATAAGGTCGACGCCGCTCGCGCGCGCCGAATATGTGTGCATCCTGCCCGCCAACCACCCGCTGGCCGAGCGCGATCGGCTGGCGATCGCCGATCTGGCGGGCGAGGAGTTCGTCGGCCCGATGCACGAGGCCGATGCGCTGTGGAACGGGATCGACGCGGCGCTGGAGGATTCGGGCATCAGCGTGTCGCGGCGGCTGGAGACCCAGCATTCGCAAATATTATATGCGTTCGTCGAAGCCGGACTGGGGGTGACGATCGCCGAGCCGTTCAGCGCGCCGCGCTTCCACCGGCTGGGTGTCGCGGTGCGGCCAATATCGCCGCCGGTCTATCTGGATTTCGCGCTGCTGGAGCCCGACATCGGCCCGACGCCCGAGATCGTGGCATGGCTTAACACCGATGTGCAGCGCGAAACGGCGGCGTGTCTGGCGCATGTGCAGCAGGTGGTTTCGTCGAAATAGCCGGCCTGCGGATGTCGGCCTTGGAGCGGGAAGCGGACATCACCTCCCGCTGAGGCGCGCCTCTTCGATCTCGCCAGCCATCAGCTGTGCTATCTCAAGCTGGAATGCCGCCAAGTCCGGATAATTCGTTTGAAATGAAGTTTTGACGCAGTCGGTCGGGTCATCCTGATCTACTATTTCAACGCGGACTTTCAGGCCTCCGCGTGGATCGGCCGGGGCAATTTCAACTCCTAGAACCTTCTCATACTCGCCGTTTTCGCTGTAACCCCAATGCTCGGTAAGAGGAGCGTTGGGGTCAATTGGATACGCCGAGAGCTTTTCGCCAAACTCCTTTACATCTTGCCACTGAACCCAAAAACCGCCGACTCCCGAACGACTTTCGGTGACCACGCGCATCTCCAGCCAACCGAAGTCGTCAAGAACATGGGTGGGAGTGCCGTCATATCGGTATCGAAATGTCAAAAAGCTCATAAGACGACTGTGGCTTGGAATTGGAACGTCCGCAATCGGTCGCTAGCGGCCATTCGCCCAAGTCATAGCATTTGGACATAACAGACCGACATTTCTCGATTAGACTGCAATGATTTTGACGCGCATCCCTAGGTCGGCTGGTCGGCAATGGCGCCTTTCAGCCGATTCGTGGCTGTGAGCGACATAAGTTCGCGGCCGATGTCGAAGCGGACGAACGATCCGTCACGACAAGGGAAGGGTTGCTGATGACAAGGCCGACGCGCAAGCCAGAGCATTTCGCCTGCTTCCTGCGCTGTCCTGCAAGCCATAGTATTCGGACATGGCATCACGACATTTCTCTATTGGACCACAAAAATAATTGCGCGCATTGGGTCGGCCCGTAATTGTCAATTGAAATGATTGACATATCGATTCAGCGGCGTATCAAAGGGAGGATCTGAACATGGTTTCGTCGAAAGCCAAAGCGTATCTGGCGATCACCACGGCCCTGGGGATGGCGATGCTCGCCGTTCCGGCCCACGCGCAGGAGGCCGAAACCAAGGAAGCCTTTGCCTCCACCGACATCATCGTCACCGCGCAGAAGCGCGAACAGAACCTGCAGGACGTGCCGGTCGCGATCTCGGTCGTATCGGGCGACATGCTGGAACGGTCGAACGTCAATTCGGCCGAGCAGCTGTTCCAGCGCGTCCCCACCCTGACCTTCCGCAAGGGCAACACCAACAAGGACTCCGCTCTCTCGATCCGCGGTGTCGGCACGATCAGCTTCTCGTCGGGCGTCGAGCCGTCGGTGTCGACGGTGATCGACGGCGTCGTCTATGCACGCACCGGCCAGCAGACGTCCGACTTTCTCGACGTCGAGCGCATCGAGGTGCTGCGCGGCCCGCAGGGCAGCCTGTTTGGCAAGAATGCCAGCGCCGGCGTGATCAACATCGTGACCCGCGAGCCCGGCAACGAGCTGGGCGGCTATGTCGACGCCGCCTGGTATGAGGGCAATGAATATCGCATCCGCGGCAGCGTCGGCGGCCCGCTTGGCGAGGGCATCAAAGCGTCGCTCACCGGTTTCTGGTCGCAGTTCGACGGCAACGGCCGCAACGTGTTCAACAACCACAAGGTCAATGGCTACGAGCATTGGGGCGTGCGCGGCAAGCTGATCGCCGAGCCGACCGACGCGCTGAAGATCACGCTGATCGCCGATTATTCGAAGGGCAGCGACAATGGCTATGCCGACAGCATCGGCACGGTCTTTTCGTCGGCGTTCAACAATGCGGTGTTCATCCCCAGCCTCGCGCCGCTGACGCTCGACGGCAAGAACAAGGACATCGACAACGACCTCGATCCGTACACCAAGGACAAGAACAGCGGCATTTCGGGCCAGTTCGACCTCGATCTGGGCGGCGCAACGCTGACCTCGATCACCGCCTATCGCCACTGGTATAATTTCCAGCAGCGCGACGGCGATTTCCGTTCGGATGCGCCCTCCTATGTCAACACCGGCACCGCGTCGGGCGACGTGCGCTCGCACGACCGCGGCGACCTGAAGTTCGACCAGTTCACGCAGGAACTGCGCATCGCATCGTCGAACCCGCAATTCTTCGAATATGTCGCGGGCCTCTATTTCTACAAGACCAAGGAAGTCGACTTCTTCAACCGCACTGTGACCGCGTGCACCGCCTCGACGCTGCCGACCGTGGGCGGACTGACGCCGTGCGCGGCAGGATCGTCGACCTATACGACCAACGAAGGCAATGCCGACTTCACGACCAAGCTCACCAGCTATTCGGCGTTTGGGCAGGGAACGTTCAACTTCACCGACGCGTTCCGCGGCATCCTGGGCCTGCGCCATACCAACGACAAGGTCAGCTATGACTTTGCGCGCCGATCGACGCAGGCAACCGCCTTTTCGGGCGTGAACCCGGCCTTCGCTTCGTCGGGGTCGATCAAGGACAACGGCTGGTCGGGCAATGCCGGCCTGCAATATGACGTGAGCGACGATGTCATGGCCTATGGCATGTACACGCGCGGCTACAAGGGACCGGCGCTCAACGTCTTCTTCAACATGCAGGCGCGTGACACCGGCCGGATCGATCCCGAAAAGTCGAACGCCTATGAGGCCGGCCTCAAGACGCGGTTGTTCGACCGCCGCCTGACGCTGAACCTCGCGGCCTTTTATGCCAAGTACGACAATTACCAGGCGAACTTCCTCGATATCGTCGCGGGCCAGGTCGTCACCCGCCTGACCAATGCGGGTTCGGTCTCGACGCGCGGCATCGAAGTGGACTTCAACGCGGCGGTCACCGACAATTTCTCGCTGTCGGGCGGCTTCAACTACACCGACGCGCACATCAACAAGTTCATCTGCCCCACCGGCGCCGCGGTGACCTGTGCCGACGCGATCAACGGCAAGCCGCTGCCGTTCGCGCCGAAATACAAGGGGACGGTGACGGTCGACTGGCGACTGCCGCTGGGCCTCGACGGGTTCAACGTCGATCTGAACAGCTCGCTCGTTTACCAGAGCCGCACCCAGTTCGACATCAACCAGAACCCCAATGCCTTCCAGAGCCCCTATGCGATCTGGGATGCCGGGGTCACGCTGCGCACCGCCGACGACAAATATGCGCTTTCGCTGCTGGTCAAGAATATCACCGACAAGCAGTTCGTGATCCAGCGTATCCCGAACGGCACGTCGTTCATGCGCCAGATCACCCCGCGCGATGCCGAACGCTATGTCGGCGTCACGGGCCGCATGAACTTCTGACGAACCCCCTGCCCCGCCGCGTCAGTCCACGATGCGGCGGGGACTCCCGCTTCCTCCCTGTCGCGCAGCGATGGGGAGGTGGCAGCGGCGTTGGCCGCTGACGGAGGGGCTTGAACGCAAACGTCGTCGCCGCTCCACCACCGCTTCGCGGCGGTCCCCCTCCCCATCGCTTCGCGACAGGGAGGATCGTGTGAAGGCTTGGAAAGGATCCTCCCCATGGCGCTTGATGCGCTCGACACCGGCTTTGCGCTCCGCCTCGGCGGACAGATGATCCTTTCGCATCGCGAAGGCGCACCCTGTTTCTTTGTCGGGCGCGGCGAGGCGCATGTGCATTCGAAGCTCGGGCATTTCGATGTTTCGCAAGATGTTATCGAGCGGATCGCGCTGGGGCATGTCGAGGTCGATGGCGACGTGCTGCGTTTCGCCGAAAGTGCGGGTGCTCCGTGGTTGCTCGAGGCCAGGCTGTCAGGTGACAGCGACGATGCGGCGATCGCGCTGAAAGCGCTCGACACGACGCTCAACCGGCTGTGGCTGCGCGTGCCCGCCGAGGCGGGCGAGCATGTGTGGGGGGGCGGCGAGCAATTTTCCTATTTCGATCTGCGCGGGCGGCATTTTCCCTTGTGGTCGAGCGAGCCGGGGGTCGGGCGCGATCCGTCTTCGGAACTGTTCCGGCAAGTCGAGGCGCACCGCAAGGGCGGAGGCGGCAGCACGACGCACACCAATTATCCGCAGCCGACTTTCGTGAGTTCGCGGCGCTATGCGCTGCATGTCGACAGCTTTGCCTATTCCGCGTTCGATTTCCGCAATGCGGACTATCACGAGATCGAGGTGTGGGAAATTCCCGCGAAGATCGAGCTGTGGGCA
This sequence comes from Sphingopyxis sp., assembly GCF_965279755.1. Classification (GTDB taxonomy): domain Bacteria; phylum Pseudomonadota; class Alphaproteobacteria; order Sphingomonadales; family Sphingomonadaceae; genus Sphingopyxis. The sequence continues at coordinate 481,787 of NZ_OZ257261.1, forward strand.
CGGCCGCATTTTACCGGGCTGGTGTCGGCGCTGTCGGATCGTTTCGGGCGCCAGCCGCCGCTGCCCGAATGGCTGCTGAAGGGCGCGGTGATCGGCCTGAAAGACGGCGACAACAGCTTTGCGCGATTGAAAGCCTATGAAGACGCCGGGGTCGCGGTGTCGGGGCTGTGGTGCGAGGACTGGGTGGGCCTGCGCATCACCAGCTTCGGCAACCGGCTGTTCTGGGACTGGCAGTGGAATGCCGAGCGCTACCCCGAACTGCCCGCGCGGATTGCGGAATTGCGCGAACGCGGGATCCGCTTTCTGGGTTATGTGAATCCCTATCTGGCGGTCGATGGCCCGCTCTATGCCGAAGCGGCGGCGCAGGGCTTCATGGTGATGCATCCCGACAAGGACGAGCCCTATATCATTGACTTCGGCGAGTTTGATTGCGGGCATGTCGATTTCACCAACCCGGCGGCGGCGGCGTGGTTCGCCGACACGATCATCGGCGAGAAGATGATCGATTTCGGGCTGTCGGGATGGATGGCCGATTTCGGCGAGTATCTGCCCGTCGACGTCCGGCTGGCGAATGGCGAGAGCGGGATGACCGCGCACAACCGCTGGCCGGCGTTGTGGGGCGAAGTCAATGCGAAGGGCATCGCCGGGCGCGGGCAAACGGGCGAGATGATGGTGTTCATGCGTTCCGGCGCCGCCGGAGTGCAGGGCCATTGCCCGATGCTGTGGGCGGGCGACCAGGCGGTCGATTTCTCGCGCCACGACGGGATCGGCACGGTGATCTGCGCCGCGCTGTCGGCCGGGATGCTCGGCAACGCGCATCATCACAGCGACTGTGGCGGCTATACCAGCCTGTTCGACACGGTGCGCGACGCCGAGCTGGCGATGCGCTGGGCCGAGATGTCGGCGTTCACGTCGATGATCCGCACGCATGAGGGCAACCGCCCGCGGCAGAATGTGCAATATGACGATGATCCCGAAATGCTCGCGCATTTTGCGAAGATGACGCGGATTTATGCACATCTGGCGCCCTATCTGCGGCGGCTTTCGAAGGAGGCTTCGGAGACGGGGCTGCCGGTGCAGCGCCCGCTGTTCCTGCATTTCGAGGACGACGCGGAGACTTATGCGATCCAGACGTCTTATCTGCTCGGGCCCGATCTGCTCGTTGCGCCGGTGATCGCGGCGGGGAAAAGCGAGTGGACTACTTATCTGCCTGCCGGGGCCGATTGGGTGCATGTGTGGTCGGGACAGAGCTATGCGGGCGGTAGCGATGTGACCGTCGCGGCGCCGTTCGGACAGCCGCCGGTTTTCTATCGCACGGGATCGGCCGATGCGATGCTGTTCGACGGGATCGTGTCGGCCTGAGCGACCTCCTTCAGCACCGCAACGAAGGCGGCAACCAGCGCGCTGCGGCTGCGGTTGCGGAGGAGGTGGATTGCGTCGCGGGTGACTTCGGACGGCGGGAGCGCGATCATGTGCAGGCCGCTACGCAATGCGAGCCGCTGCGGCACGACAGTGATTGCGCGGCCGCTGCGCGCCATGTCGAGGCAAGCGGCTGTGGAATCGAGCTCGTAATCGGGGAACTGCCCTGCAGCGAACCGCGCGCGAACCGCGCGCGGAAGGTTGCTGCCCGGCGCGGGGCGCGGGAGCGCCCAAGGGAAATCGGCGCTGTCGCCCTGCCCCTTCGCGAGCAGATGATCGGGGGCGCAGACGAGCACAAGAGGGTCGGGCGGGAGCGGGATGCAGAGCACTTCGTCGGCGTGGCCCGAGGAGGCGAATTTGGCGCGGTTGCAGACGACAAGGTCGAGGCGGCGGTCGACGAGGGTTTCGAGCAATTGTTCCGACGGGCCGCCGGTGACGGTGACGCGGACGCCGGGGTGCGTTTCGGCAAAGCGCGCGATCGCGTCGGTCAGCAGGGGTTGCAACGGATAGGGACCGCTGCCGACCGCGACGGTGCCGCTGCTCGGCTGACCGAGACCCCGCGCCTCCTGTTCGAGGTTCGCCGAGGCGGCGATGACATCGCGGGCGGAGCGGATCAGCCGATCGGCGTCGCTCGTCGGGCGGACATAATGGGTGGTGCGGTCGAACAGCGTGGCGCCGAACTCCTCCTCGAGCTTCTGGATCGATCGCGTCAGCGCCGACTGCGTCAGGCCGAGTTCGTCGGCGGCGCGCGCGTAACTGGCGAGGCGGTAGAGCGTGTCGAAATGGCGGAGGCGGCGGAGGTTCATGGCGCACACCATATCATTCCCATAATGCAATACCAATGCCGCTGTGATGCGCTTAGCGTGAACGCATGAGCAGCACCCAACTCGACGCGCGGCGGCGCGCGCAGGTCTTTGCCGAGTTGGAAGCGCGGACGTTCGATCTGGCGGTGATCGGCGGCGGGATTACCGGCGCGGGGATCGCGCGCGACGCGGCGATGCGCGGGCTGTCGGTCGCGCTGGTCGAGGCGCGCGACTATGCGAGCGGGACGAGCAGCCGAAGCTCGAAGATGATCCACGGCGGGCTGCGCTATCTGGCTCAGGGCGATATCGCGCTGGTCAAGGAGGCGGCGTCGGAGCGGCAGATATTGCGGCGGATCGCGCCGCACCTGACGCGGCTGTCGCCCTTCCTGATCCCGACGACGAACATGGCGATGACCGCGAAACTGCGGACGGGCCTCTGGACCTTCGAGAAATTGGGCGGCGTGCCCGAGGCCGAGAAGCATGAGGTGATCGGGCTGGCCGAGTTGCAGGCCCGCGAGCCGCTGATGCGGACGGAAAAGCTCAATGGCGCGGTGCTCTATCCCGAATTTCTGACCGACGATGCGCGGCTGGTGCTCGCCAATATCCGCAGCGCGCAGGGCGCGGGGGCGGTTGTCGTGAGCCATGCGGCGGCGTCGGAGCTGACGGGCGACGGACTGGTTGCGACATCGACGCTGGACGACGGGCTCGGCGCCCGGATCAAGGCGAAGCTGATCGTCAACGCGGCGGGCGCGTGGGTCGATGCAGTGCGCGGGTTGGAAACTGGCGAAGGCGATGTTCGCATGTCGCTGAGCCGCGGTATCCATCTGGTGCTGCCGCGCGCGCGGCTGCCGATCCATTCGACGATCATCATTCGGGCGCCCGACAAACGCAGCATCTTTGCAGTGCCGCGCGGGGCCTTCTCCTACATCGGCACGACCGACGTATTTCATGATGGCGCGGATTATTGGCCCGCGCCGACACGCGAGGACATCGACTATCTGCTGCGCGCGACCGAAGCGGCGCTGAGCATCGATCCGATCAGGGATAGCGAGATCGTGTCGCTCTGGTCGGGGGTCCGGCCGCTGATTGCGCAGCCGGGGAAGAAGGCGAACGAAGTCTCACGCAAGGATGAGATATGGACCTCGCCCGGCGGGCTGGTGTCGATCGCGGGGGGCAAGCTCAGCGCCTATCGCGCGATGGCCGAGCGTGTCGTCGATCTGGTGGTCGAGCGGCTGGGCGCGACCGCGCAGCCCTGTTCGACCGCCGAAGTCCCGCTGCCCGGCGGGTCGCGCGAGGTTCAGCTGGCGGGACTCGATCCGCTGGCGGCCGAGCGGCTGGCGGGGCTGTACGGCGACGAGGCGAACGAGATCGTGATCACGGGGGGTGATGTGACTGCCGAGGCGACGCGCGCGGTGACGCATGAAGGCGCATCGACGCTGGAGGATTATTGGGTGCGGCGGAGTGCGCGTGCCTGGTTCGACGACGGTGCGGGCCTCACCGCGCTCGCCCCCGCCGCCAATGCGATGGGCGCACTGCTTGGCTGGGATGACGCCATGAAGGCATCGCAAATCGCGCATTGCAGCCAGATCAACGATGAGAGCCGCAGGCTTTTGGGAGAGTGAGATGAGTTCGATTGCCGAAGCCCTGTCCAGCGCCATCGGCGCCGACCGCGTCGCGAGCGATGCCGATGCGCTCAACGCGCGGCGTTACGACCAGTGGGCGGTCAAGCATCTGCGCGACTGGCGCGGCGAAGCGGTGGCTGCGCCGGGCTGCGTCGTGCGGCCGCAGTCGGTCGAGGATGTGCAGAAAGCAGTGAAGCTTGCGGCCGAGAAGCGCGTGCCGCTGATCCCCTTTGGCCTCGGCAGCGGGGTGTGCGGTGGGATCGAGCCGACGCCCGATGCCATCCTGCTCGACATGAGTTCGATGAACCGGGTGCGCTATATCGATAGCGACGACCTGCTCGCGAGCTTCGATGCGGGGCTCAACGGCATGGAGGCCGAGGAGGCGGTCGCGGCGCATGGGCTGACGATCGGCCACTGGCCGCAATCGATCGCGATCAGCAGCGTCGGCGGCTGGGTCGCGACGCGCGCGTCGGGCCAATTTTCGACCGCTTATGGCAATATCGAGGACATCATCCATTCGATCGAGGCCGTGCTGCCGAACGGCGAGCTGGTGACGCTGGGCAAGGCGGTGCGCGCCGCGGCGGGGCCGGATCTGCGGCATTTGCTGATGGGCGCCGAGGGAACGATGGGGGTGATCACCGGGGTGACCTTCTCGCTGCGCGCGAAGGCGCCGCACCGCGATTACAGCATCTTTTATGCCGACGACATGCGCGCGGGGTTCGAGGCGCAGCGGCAGATTGTGCGCGCCGACTGGCGTCCGCCGGTGATGCGCCAATATGACGGGCGCGAGGTGCGGCGGCTGTTCCGCGATTATGAGCGCGATGGCAAGGCGATGCTGCTGATGGTCCATGAGGGACCGCAGGCGCGCGTCGATGCCGAACTGGCGGCGATGCACGAGATCTGCGGCGCGGCTGGGCTGGAAGCGGGCGATCCGCTGGCCGCGAAGCAATGGATTGAAAAGCGCAACCATGTGCCGAGCTGGCGCGACATGTTCGAACGGGGCTATGTCGCCGACACGGTCGAGATTTCGGGGCGCTGGAGCGAGATAGGCGCGATCTATGACGACAGCATTGCGGCGCTGAATGCGATCCCCGGCGTGATCAACGCATCGGCGCATAGCAGTCACGTCTACCGCTCGGGGATCAACCTCTATTTCAGCTTCGCCGCGACCTTCGAGGACAGCGCGAAGATGGAACCCGCCTATTTCGCCGGCTGGCGCGCGATCATGGAAGCGACCGCGAAACATGGCGGCGGGGTCGCGCATCATCATGGCGCGGGGCGGCTGCGCAAACCCTATTTGCACCATGACCTTGGCGAGAGCGGCGTTGCGCTGTTGCGGCGGTTGAATAATTGTCTCGATCCGGAAGGGATCATGAACCCGGGCAATCTGATACCCGATGCGTAGGTCGGAATCTTATAAGCCCCTCCCCTTCAGGGGAGGGGTTGGGGGTGGGGTCCATCGGCCTTGCTCAAGGTTTCGAGACCCCACCCCGACCCCTCCCCTGAAGGGGAGGGGCTTTAAGTGACGCACGGCCACCTCCTCCTCGCACTCGATGCGGGCACGACGGGCGCGCGCGCGATGCTGGTCGATCCGGCCGGTACGGTGCTGGGCGTCGACAAGAGGCCGATCGCGAGCCACTTCCCCGGCCCCGGGCTGGTCGAGCAGGATGCCGGCGAAGTCTGGACCATATGCCGCGCGGTGATCGACGGCGCGCTCGCCGCGGCGGGGCGTAGCATCGCCGATGTCGCCGCGATCGGGGTGACGACGCAGCGCGCGAGCATCGTTCTGTGGGACCGCGCCACCGGCGAGCCGGTCGCACCGATGCTGGTGTGGAGCGACCTGCGCGGGATGGAGGAATATAAAAAGCTGCGCGCGGCGGGGTTCACCGGCTGGCCGCAGGTGCCGTCGGCGAAGCTGCCCGCGGCGATCGCTATGTCGGGGCGCGATCCGGCGACGCTGCAATGGGGGACGCTCGATAGCTGGCTGGTCTACAAGCTGAGCGGCGCGCATGTCACCGATGCGTCGGCGGCGTGGCTGACGGGCTATTATGATTATGCGAACGGCGCGGGCTGGGATGCGGCGTTGCTGACGCACCAGCGCCTGCCCGCGACCATGTTTCCGGCGCAGGTCGAAAGCTGGGGCGCGATTGCCGAGAGCGATCCGGCGGCGCTTGGCGCGCGCGTTCCCATCACCGCGCTGATCGCCGATCAGGAGGCCGCGATGGTCGCGCATGGCGCGCTGGGACGCGGCGACTGGAAGGCGACCTATGGCACGTCGGGGGTGCTGATGGCGGGAACCGGCGAGACGCCCGAGACGATCCACAGCAGCATGCCCGCCGAGGCGCTGGCATTCGCGGGCGGCAAGCCGCGTTTTTGCGTCGAGGGCATGGTGATCACGACCGGGTCGATGATCGAGTGGCTGTGCGGCGGGCTGGGCCTGTTTGCATCGCCTGCAGCGTTGGAAGCGGCGGCGGCTTCGGTGAATGATGCGGGGAATGTCGTGGTGCGGCCGTCGCTTGCCGGCATGGGGGCGCCGCATGGCAAGTTCGAGGCGCGTGGGCTGATCGCGGGGCTGAGCTTTGCCGACGGGCCAGCGCAAGTGGCGCGCGCGGCGTTGCAGGGCATCGCGTTCCGCTTTCGCGAGATTGCCGATGTGATTGCGGCGGCGCTGCCGGTGCCCGAGGCGCTGCCGGTAGCGGGCGGGTTGTCGGCGAGCGATACGCTGATGCAGTTGCAGGCCGACGCATTGCAACGGCCGGTGCGACGCCACGCGGTGCGCGAAGCGAGTGCCTATGGCGCGGCGCTTGCAGCGGGCATGGGCGCGGGACTGTTCGGCGAGAGCGATTTGAAGCGGCTCGCAAGGTATGATGCCGAGTTTCTGCCGAAGGTTTCGCGCGACGAGGCCGATGCCGCGTTTGCGCGCTGGCGCGATGCGGTGGCGGTGTGAAAACACCGTCGGGATCATATCAAGCCCCTCCCCTTCAGGGGAGGGGCTATTACGCAGTTCCGGCGACCTCGCGCCACACCCCCCGCACGATATCGCGCATGCGCTGCGCCTCGTCCCAGCGGTTCGTCAGCTCGCTGCCGTCGGGCGCGGTAATAGCGTACGGAGGAGGCCCGAGCTCGCACATGAAGGTCAGCGCGTCACCTTCGCGCGCCTGCTCGAGCCACAGCTCAAAGCCGCGGCGCCACCAGGCGACATGCTGGTCGAGCCAGCCCCGATGCTGAGGGGCGCCCAGCGCGACCTGCACCTGATGCGTCGTCGAGACGCGGCCGTGGAAATTGTGGCTGCCTTGCAGGATCGTCTCGATCGCCGCGAGCTGATCGGGGCGGAGCGGCAGCTCCATTTCGCCCGCCACCGGATAGTGCGAGAGGTCGGCGGTGAGCGGCAGGTCGGGGCGCTCTTCGAGCAATTGCAGCGTGAAGAGCAGGTCGTTGGTGAGGCGGCCGCGGTGCGTTTCGAACCAGACGGGGAGCGGCGCATCCTTTGCCGCTGCGATCAGGCTGTCGATCAGGCGCAGCGCGGCGCGGAAGTCGGCGGTCGGGCCGGCGATCTGGACGTTGAGGTGATGCGCGCCGAGGCGCTCTGCCTCAACGATCCAGTGGCGGAGCTGGTCGGCGTCGTGAACGAGCACCTGTCCTTCCCATGCGAGGCCGAGCGGGTTCATCACACGCGCGACGCCGTCGGTGCGCGCGGTGCGCGCGAGGTTGACGCCAACGCCGTCGAAGCCTGCGGCGGCGACTTCGCCAAGCGCCTCGTCGAGGCGGTTTTCGATGTCGAAACCGGGGCATTTGTCGAGGCCCCAGACCGATTGAAGAACGAGCAATTCGGGCAATGGCTTCCCTTTCAGACAACGCTGTCATATCGTGCCGGGTGCGGGAGTCAATTGGCCTCGCTCAAACGTCACCCCGGACTTGATCCGGGGCCTGCCTTTCTTCTTCGGCAAGAGAAGGCGGGTCCCGGGTCAAGCCCGGGATGACGAAGAAAAATAAGATTGTGAGAGGATTGAGATGACAGCCGAAGCCCCCGCCCTACCCGCCATCGCGCCAGTGTCGAAGGCATACCGCCGCTATGCGCTGACGGTATTGCTGGTCATCTATATCCTGAACTTTCTCGACCGGCAGATCGTCGCGATCCTCGCCGAGCCGATCAAGAACGAGCTGCATCTGGCCGACTGGCAGCTCGGGGTGATGACGGGTCTCGCCTTCGCGCTTTTCTATACCGTGCTGGGCATCCCGATCGCGCGCTATGCCGAAACGGGGCATCGGCCGCGGATCATCGCGGTGTCGGCAGGGCTGTGGAGCCTGTTCACAATCGCGTGCGGCCATGCGCAGACCTTTGCCCAGCTCGTGCTGTGCCGGATCGGCGTCGGGATCGGCGAGGCGGGATGCACGCCGCCGGCGCATTCGCTGATCACCGATTATACGCCGAAGGAGAAGCGCGCCTCGGCCCTCGCCTTCTATGCCCTTGGCACGCCCCTCGGCGGATTGCTCGGGCTCGCGCTCGGCGGGCTGATCGCCGATGCCTATGGCTGGCGGACGGCATTTCTTTTTGCGGGCGCACCGGGGCTGCTGATGGCGCTCGTCGCGTGGACGACGCTTAAGGAGCCGCGGCGACAGATGAATGCCGACCTTGCTGCGATCAGGGCCGCGCGCCCCGACCTGAAGACCGCGATGGCCGAGATCAGCGGCAAGCGGACCTTCTGGCTGATCGCCTTCGCCGCCGCGATCAAGGCGTTCATCGGCTATGGCGCTGCGGCGTTTCTGGCGCCCTTCTTCTTTCGCAACCATGCGGTCGAGCTGACCGCGATTGCGGATGATTTCGGACTGGGTCTGACAGGATTTCTGGGCGTGGCGCTGGGGATCGTGCTGGGGCTGACTGGCGCGGTGGGGACATGGACGGGCGGCTATCTGGCCGACAGGTTCGGCGCGCGCGACTTGCGCTATTATGTGGCGATCCCGGCGGTTTCGACGCTGCTGGGCATTCCCTTCTACATCGCCGGACTGCTTTCGGATTCGGCGGTGTTTGCGTTGATCATGTTCGCCTTTCCGCCGGTGCTGAACACCATGTGGTATGGGCCGGGCTATGCCGCAGTGCAGGGGCTGGTCAGGCCGCAGACACGCGCGACCGCGTCGGCGGTGCTGCTGTTCATCATCAACCTGATCGGGCTGGGGCTGGGACCGGTGGCCGTTGGGCTGGTCAGCGATTTCCTCGCGGGCCCATTCGGGCTAGGGCCGGCGAACGGCGTGCGCTGGTCGTTGATGATTTTCATCCTCTTCGGCGCGCTCGCTTCGGCGCTGTTCTGGATGGCGCGCAGTTCGATCCGTGAGGAGATGGTCAGTTGAGTATCGCCAGCATTGCCCTGCCCCGCATATTCCGTATCGGCGGCGGCGCGTCGAAGCAACTGGCCGAAGTGCTGGCGTCGCTGGGACTGTCGCGGCCGTTGATCGTAACCGACGGCTGGCTGGTAAGCAGCGGGCGCGTGGCCGAACTGGTCGACGGGCTGACGGCGGCGGGGATCGCGTCGCGCGTGTTCGCCGATACGGTGCCCGACCCGACGGTGGCCTCAGTCGATGCAGGGGTCGCCTTCCTGAACGACGGCGATCATGACTGCGTCGTCGGCTTTGGCGGCGGCAGCCCGCTCGACAGCGCAAAGGCGATCGCGCTGCTCGGTATGCACGGCGGCGCGATGGCCGATTACAAGGCACCGCATGTGCAGGACGCGCCCGGGCTGCCGGTGATCGCGATCCCGACAACCGCGGGCACCGGGTCGGAGGCGACGCGCTTCACGATCATCACCGACGAGACGACCGACGAGAAGATGCTGTGCCCGGGGCTCGCCTACCTCCCGATCGCGGCGCTCGTCGATTATGAGCTGACCTTTACCAAGCCCAAAAGGCTGACCGCCGACACGGGGATCGATTCGCTGGTCCATGCGATCGAGGCCTATGTGTCGAAGCGCGCGAACCCGTTCAGCGACGGCATGGCGCTGCTCGCGATGCGCGCGCTGGCGCCGAATTTGCGGCGCGTGTGCAGCGACCCGACGGATGCCGCGGCGCGCGAGGCGATGATGCTGGGGGCGACGCAGGCCGGGATCGCCTTCTCGAACAGCTCGGTCGCGCTGGTCCACGGGATGAGCCGGCCGATCGGCGCGCATTTCCATGTCCCGCACGGGCTGTCGAACGCGATGCTGTTGCCCGCGGTGACCGCCTGGTCGGCGCCCGCGGCGCTTCATCGTTACGCCGATTGCGCGCGGGCGATGGGGGTGGCGGACGTGACGGAGGGCGATCAGTCGGCCGTGGCGCGGCTGCTCGACGAACTGGCGGCGCTCAACCGCGAGCTCGAGGTGCCGGGGCCGGCCGCATGGGGTATCGACGCGGCGCGCTGGGACGCGCTGGTGCCGACAATGTGCGCGCAGGCGGCGGCGTCGGGATCGCCCGCGAACAACCCGCGCGTACCCGATGCCGAGGAGATGGCGGAACTTTATGCGCAGGTCTGGGCGGGGTGAAGCTATCGCTGTCGAGCTAGTTCGATTGCCGCGACGATAAGGTCCGCATCAACGTCGGCACCAAAGGTGTTCACGCTGAACGGCCCCTCGTCTGGAACCCCGACGTCGAAAAGAACGTCGCCGTTGGCAGCAATCACTTCCAGGCGGATACCGTCGTAACTGACATCGCTGGCCCAGCGGCATCGCATGCCACGATCTTCAAAAAGCTGCGCTTCCATATCCCAATTATGCCGCGATTTGAAAACCGGACAAGATCAAAGCCTTCGTTCATCCCTCCGCAAGCCGCGCCCTGCATAAGCGCGCTCGCCCCGTCTCCTTCTCTCCTACGTCTCAAACGTGGAGGCGGGGCATCCTTCACACCATCGTCATCCCGGGCTTGATCCGGGATCCATGACGTCGCGGGAGGCGCTTGCCTGCGTGGACCCCGGATCAAGTCCGGGGTGACGAGGTGGGTGCCTGTTCGACAGGTTAGAGTATCAGCGGCCCGTGCGTCATTTTCGGCAGCACATGGCGCGCAAACAGGTCCGCTTCGGCGGCGTGCGGGTAACCTGAGAGGATGAACGCCTCGATGCCCATGTCCTGATAGCGGTTCAGCTTTGCCAGCACCTGATCGGGATCGCCGACGATCGCGGCGCCGCAGCCCGAGCGGGCGCGGCCGACGCCGGTCCAGAGATTGTCCTCGACATAGCCGTCGTCCGACGCGGCTTCGCGCAAGGCGACCTGCGCGTTCACGCCGAACGACTGCGAATCGAGTGACTTGGCCTTGATCTCGGCGCCCTTTGCGGCGTCGAGTTTCGAGAGCAGGCGGTCGGCGGCGGTGCGCGCCTCGCTTTCGGTGTCGCGCACGATCATATGCGCGCGGTATCCGAATTTGAGCGTGCGGCCATAGGCGGCGGCGCGCGCGGTCATGTCGGCGATGATCTCCTTCACCACCTCTTCGCGGTCGGGCCACATAAGGAAAACATCGCAGCCCTTGGCGGCGGCGTCGCGCGCGGCCGGCGACAGGCCGCCGAAATAAAGCGGCGGCGCCTTGCCCGAAACGGTGCCGACGCGCGCCGGGGCGACCTGCAGCTTCCAGAACTCGCCATCATGGTCGAGCGCCTCGCCATTGAGCAGGGTCTTCAGGATATGCATCGCCTCGACCGTGCGGCGATAGCGCGGTTCGGACTCCATCGTCTCGCCCGGCATGTCGGACGAGATGATGTTGACCGTCAGGCGGCCGCCGAGGATCTGGTCGATCGTCGCGATCTGGCGCGCGAGCTGCGGCGGCCAGCTTTCACCGATGCGCACCGCCATCAGCAGGCGGATGCGCTTCACCATCGTCGCGATCGCGGCGGCGAAGGCCGTGGTGTCGATGCCGAGCGCATAGCCCGACGGGAGCAGGATATTGTCGAAGCCGAGGCTGTCGGCCTGCATCACGATGTCGCGGCAGTGCTCCCAGCTCGACTTGAGCATCGGGTCGGGGACACCCAGAAATTCATAGTCGTCGTCGCAGAGCGCCGAAAACCAGCTAACCTCGCACGTGCGGTCGGTCATGGCAGATTCTCCCCCATCGATGTTTGCAGAACCGCATACCATTCGGCGCGCGTCCAGCGCGGGGCAAAGGCTTGCGGAATTTCCCCGATGCGTTCGACATTCTGCGTGCCGACGATCGGGATCGGGCGCGCGGGATGCGCCATCACCCAGCTATAGGTCGCGGCGGCGCGCGAGACGCCGTACTCGGCGGCCTTCGCGTCGAGCAGTCCGGCGACTGCGCGCGTGCGCTCGTCGGCCGGATCGCCGAGCCGGCCGCCGCCGAGCGGCGACCAGGCGAGGAAGCTCATCCCCTCCGCCATCGACTGGTCGAAGATGCCGTCGAACAGCGGGTTCAGGTGAAGCGGCGAAAATTCGCTCTGATGGCTGACCACCGGAACGGACAGGAATTTGGCGAGTGCCGACGTTTGCAAGGGCGTGAAGTTCGAGACGCCGATCGCGCCGATCTTGCCCGCGCGATGCGCCTCCTCGAGCGTGCGCGCAATTTCCTGCGGGTGGGTGAGGAGGTCGGGACGGTGGATCTGCCACAGTTCGACATGGTCGGTGCGCAGGCGTTTCAGCGAGATGTCGATCGCCGAGGTCAGATAGGCGGGGCTGCTGTCATAGGGCACGCCGAGGATGATCCCGCCCTTGGTGGCGAGAATCATCCGGTCGCGAAGGCCGGGCGCTTCGGCGAACACATCGCCCAGCAGCGCTTCGGCCGAGCCGAAACCGCCGGGCGTGTCGCAGCCGTAGATGTCGGCGGTGTCGAACAGCGTAACACCGGCCTCGAACGCGGCATCGACGCGCGCGCGCGCCGTGGCGACATCGGCGCCGGCGAAGCGCCACATGCCCCAGGCGATGGGCGAAACCTCGTGACCGGCGATGGTCACATTGGCGGGAGCGGGTAGAAAATCTGACATCGCTGTCATATACTCCATAAGTCAGAACGAGTGAAGCGGCTTTCGTATGCGGCGTTCGTCAGTGTGCGAGGATCGGACCAGTCTCGCCGTCTTCCTCCTCGTCGACCGCGACGATGCGCGGCAGGATGAGGTGGATCGCGGCAAGTGCGACGAGATAGGTGACGGCGCAGACGAGCATCATCGGCAGATAGCCACGCCCCGTGTCGAGCGACCAGCCGGCGAACTCGATCATTGCCATGCCCGACAGATTGCCAGCGAAGGCGCCGATCCCGATCGCCGACCCGACGATGCGCGCCGGAAAGACGTCGGTGGTGAGCCCGAAAAGATTGGTCGAAAATCCCTGATGCGCGAAGAGCGCGAGGCCGAGGATCATCGCCGCGACCCACGCGCTGTCGACGCCGACGAGCAAGGGCACCGGCAGGATGAGTAGCGCGTAGATGAGCATCGTCGTCTTGCGCGCGGCGTTCACGGTCCAGCCGCGGCGGCCCATCAGATACGACGGCAGGTAGCCCCCGGTGATGCCGCCGAGCGCGGCCATGAAATAGACGAAGGCGACCGGAAGCCCGAGCGTTCCCTGCGTCAGCCCGAAAACGCGGTGAAACAGGTCGGGCATGAAGAAGAGCAGGAACCACCACACCTGATCGGTCAGCGCCTTGCCGAGGATCACCGCCCACTGGCGGCGATCGCGGAGCAGGCTGCTCCACGGGATGGCCGGCGCTGCGGCGTCGCGGGCCGCATTGGGCTGTTCGGGAATGCGCACCATCAGCCACACGACCACCCAGACGAGACCAAGCCCGCCGGCGATCAGGAAAGTCGCCTGCCAGCCCCACATCATCGCCATCAGGGGGATGAGCAAGGGCGTCAGGATTGCGCCGACATTGGGTGCGATGCCGCCAAGGCCGAGAACGAAGCTGCGCTCTTTCGCGTTAAAGTAAGTGGCGGCGGTCTTCACCGCTGCGGGGGTTCCGATCGACTCCGCCGCACCGAGAACCGCGCGCGAGGTAACGAAGCCCGCGACGGTGGTTGCAAAGGCATGCGCCATCCCCGCAAGGCTCCAGATGCCGACACCGATCGCGAAGCCCCGGCGCAGACCCACCTTGTCGATGAACCAGCCGGTGCCGAGGAAAGCCAGCGCAGCGGCGAACTGGAAGGCGGAAGCCATGTGGCTGTAATCGCGGTCGGTCCAGTCGAACTCGGCCTGCAACGTCGGCTTCAACAGCGCGAGGATCTGGCGGTCGACATAGTTGAGGACGATCGCGACGAAGACGAGCCCCACCACCAGCCAGCGGCGTTTATCGGCGATTTGCGCCAAGATCGTCTCTCCCCGAATCTGTCGTTGGCCGATAAGATAACGTTGTCATACCGAAAAGGACAAGGCTTTTCTTCATTACCTGTCCCGGTTGAGATCAGCTTTTCGGCGGCGCCGTCGATCCGCGCACGATCAGTTCGTGGGGTAATTGCCGGCGCTCGATCGTCTCGCCGAATTCCAGCAGCAGGTCGGCTGCGGCATAGCCGAGATCGCGGATCGGCTGGCGGATCGTCGTCAGCGACGGCCAGACGACCTGCGCGAGATCGGTGTCGTCGAAACCCGCGACCGAGAGCTGGTCAGGGACCGATACGCCCAAGCGATGCGCCGCGGCGAGAACGCCAGCCGCCATTTCGTCGCTGCTCGCGAAGATCGCCGTCGGCGGCTCGTCGAGGGCGAGCAGCGCCTCGGCCGCTGCCGCGCCCGACTGGAAAGCGAATTGGCCCGGATGGACGAGCGCGGCATCGAAGCCGATCCCCGCGCGCTGCAACGCCTGCCGATAGCCGGTCAGACGCTGGCCGCTGGCGAAATAATTGGCATGGCCAGTGACCAGCGCGATGCGGCGGTGACCGAGCGAGATCAGATAAGCGGTCATGTCGTCGGCCGCCTGGACGTTGTCGATATAAACCGCTGACGTCGCGGTCAAATCGGTCCCCGGCTGGACGCGGACGACCGGAATCTTGCGGTGAAACAGCTCCGCGAGCGCGGTGCCGACGTCGGTCACCGGCGGGGTCATGATGATGCCGTCGAGCTGCGCCTGATCGATCAGCGCGCCGATATCGTCGATCAGGCCGGGCGAGTTCACATCGCACGGCTGGATGATCATGCGGAAGTTTGCCTCACGGCAACGCTGTCCGACCCCGGCCTGCATGTTGAAGATATAATAGGGGCTGGGGTTGTCGTGGATCAGCCCGATCTGGAACGAGCGCTTGCCCGCGAGTGTGCGCGCGGCGAGGCTCGGGTGATAGTTGAGGCGCGCGACCGCCTCCTCGACCTTTTGCCGCATGTCGTCGCTGACATAGCGTTCCTTGTTGAGGACGCGCGACACGGTCTTGATCGACACGCCCGCGACGCGCGAGACATCCTTGATCGTCGCCCGGGTCATGCGCGCATACGCTCCGCCCCGTTCCGGCAAAATGACATCGCTGGCTCCCCGTTTTGACTATCGCTGTCTGCTTAAGCGTCTCGTCGTCGCTTCCGCAAGAGAAGCCTTGCGTAGCCGCGCCGCTTGGCGATATGACGCGACACTATGACAACGCTGGACAGAGAAGTCGGAACCTCGATGCGCCACGCGCATTGGAACAATCTGCCGAGCGGCGGCGACCTGTTCGGCGAATTGCATCTGGCGCAGGCCAGGGCGGGCAGCGCGCCGAAGGGCAGCCTTTTCCCCGGCCTTGCCGCGTGCGCGGCGGGGTCGGCGGCGGCGGCGTGGCTGTCCGACCATTATGGCTTTCCGATCATCCTGCTCGGCCTGCTCGTCGGGCTGTCGCTCAACTTCATCTCGGCGAACGAGGCGACGCACCGCGGGCTCGACTTCGCATCGCGCACCTTTCTGCGGCTCGGGATCGTCGTGCTGGGGCTGCAGGTGACCTTCGCGCAGATCGCGGTTCTCGGCCCGATACCCTTTGCGGCGCTGATCGTGGTGATGGGGCTGACGATGGCGGCGGGACTGCTCGGCGCGCGGATCGCGGGACAGTCGCCTTACGCAGGACTACTTGCCGGCGGCGCGACGGCGATCTGCGGCGCAAGCGCGGCGCTCGCGCTTTATGGCGTCATCGGTCAGAAGCGATTGCCGCAGGCACAATTCGCGCTGACACTGGTTGGTATCTCGCTCGCCAGCGCGCTCGCGATGACGCTCTACCCGCTGCTGGCGGGCGAGATGGGGCTCGGCGACAAGCAGGCAGGATTCCTGATCGGCGCGTCGATCCACGACGTCGCGCAGGCGATCGGCGGCGGCTATGCCTTTTCCGACACCGCGGGTGCGGGCGCGACGATCGTCAAGCTGGCGCGCGTCGCGCTGCTCGCCCCCGTCGTAGCGCTCGTCAGCCTGGTCCTGCGGCCCGAGGAAGGCAGCGATACGCGGCTATGGCGCCGCCTCGTCCTGCCCTGGTTCATCGTCGCGTTTCTGGCGGTGGTGACGCTCAACAGCGTCGTTGCGGTGCCCGATATCGCGCGCGGCTGGGCTCTCACGGGATCGAAGGCGATGCTTTTGCTTGCGGTGACCGCGACCGCGATGCGCACGCGGCTCGACCTGCTGCTCGAAATGGGGTGGCGCGCGACCGTCCCGGTCCTGCTCGCCTCGATCACCAGCTTTGCGATCTCGCTGCTTTTCGCGCTGACCCTGATTTAGCCCAGATCCTGATCTGGCTCGCACAAAGAAAAGCCGGCCCGCAGGGGTGCAGGCCGGCTCCTCCGGACGGATGGGGAATGCGGCCGATCAGTGGGCCTTCTTTTCGTCCTTCTTGGCGGCGTGCGTCGCGGTCTTCTTGGCCGGCGCCTTCTTGGTGGCGGTCTTCGCCGGCTGGCTAGTCGGCGCGGTAGCGGCGAACGCCGATCCACTCACGATGGCGAGCGACAGGGCACCGGCGGCGGCGAGTTTGGCAAAGTTACGCATGGGTTCTCTCCTTTAAAACAGATCCGCCGCATCGGTGCGAGCGAAGCCAGGGCGAGCCGGTCCAGCCAGGGTCAGGGGGATGGAGCGGACCGGCTCAACCCGACGAGACCGGGATAGGCCAGCGCCCCTGCCCGGGCGATGACGGGCGCATTACCTTTTGGTCATTTTCGCAAAGCCCGGCGACGGAGAGATGGTGCATCGCGATCGGTGAAGATGAGCACCGGCAGCCGAAACGGGGTGGGAAGCGGACGTCGCCTAAGATATGGTGCCTCTATGCCCCGTTTCACAAATGACGACCGGCCTAGCGACGAAGAAGTCGATGCGGCGGCGCGAGAGTTGCACTGGTGGGGTGAGCAGCATGGTTGGTGGCCAGGAAGCGTCACGACCTATGACGCGCTAGATCCAATCGGCAAAGAAGAGTTTGACGCTATTGTGGAGCGTATCCTTATGTCCGCCGCAGCCGCTCGTCGAAACGCCTAGACGGTCCGCAATCGGTCGTAATCCGATCCTCAATTCACCATCCGCTCATAGCCCTCCCAATAGGGCGCGCGCAGATCCTTGCGGAGGATCTTGCCCGATGCATTGCGCGGGAGGGCCTCGATCACATCGACGCTGCGCGGCGCCTTGAACGCGGCGATGCGGTCGCGCGCCCAGGCGATGATGTCGGCTTCCTCGATGCTGGTGCCCGGCTTGGCGACCACGACGGCCTTCACCGTCTCGCCCCATTTCTTGTCCGGGATGCCGATCACCGCGACCTCCTGCACGGCGGGATGGCCGAAGATCGCGCTCTCGACCTCGGCCGGATAGACATTCTCACCGCCGGTGATGATCATATCCTTCATCCGGTCGTGGATGAAGAGATAGCCGTCGGCATCGAGATAGCCGGCGTCACCGGTATGGATCCAGCCCTCGCCGGTCATCGTCTTTGCGGTCGCCTCGGGCAGGTTCCAATATCCGAGCATATTGTTCGACGAGCGCGTGACGACTTCGCCCACTTCGCCGGTCGGGACGCTCTGACCATCGGGGCCCAGAATGACGATCTCGACGCCCGGCAGCGCCTTGCCTGCCGAACGCATGCGCGCATTGCCCTCGGGATCATGATCCTCGGGCGGCAGCATGCAGATCGTGCCGGTCGTCTCGGTCATGCCATAGGCCTGGATGAAGTCGGCGCCGAACATCTTGATGCACTGGCGCAGCAGTTCGAGCGGGATCGGCGCGGCACCATAGAGAATATATTTGAGCCGGCTGTAATCGACGCTCGCGCAGCGCGGATGGAGCAACAGCATCTGCAGCGCGGCCGGCACGATGAAGAAACGCGTCACGCCATGATGCTCGACCGCATCGAAGACCCCGTCGGGGTTGAATTCGGCAAGGATCACGCCGGGCAGCCCTGCGGCCAGCGCCATAATGCCAAGCCCTGTACCGCCGATATGCGCGCAGGGCATAGCGACGAGGACCGCTTCGTCATCGTCCCACTTGGTATAGGGCATATCGGCTTCGTTCGAATGCTTGCGCAGCGCGAAGAGGTTGCGGTTCGACAGCACCGCGCCCTTGGGGTTGCCCGTCGTGCCCGAAGTATAGAGCTGGAGCACCGCGTCATCGTGACCCGAAGGGGTGAAGGCCGCACGCCGGGTGCTGTCGATAAGCGCGCGCGTCTCTGCCGCGTTCACGATACGCGGGCCATGCTCCAGCCTGCCGGCAAGCTGCTCTGCCGCACCCTCGAAGCCCGGGCCGGTGAAGACGATCTTCGCGCGCGTGTCGTTGACGATATACGCCCATTCGGTCGGCGACAGGCGCCAGCCGATCGGCGCCATCACGACGCCGACGCGCGCCGCGCCGAAGAAGAGCGTGAAATAGAGATCGCTGTTCTTGCCGATCCACGCGATGCGATCGCCCTTTTCCAGCCCTGCGGCGAGCAAGGCGGTCGCAACGCGCGCGGTGCGCTCTTCCAGATCGGCATAGGTGAAAAGCCGGTCCTCCTCGCGCATAGCGAGCCTGTCAGGCCGGTCTTCCGCCCAGTGCGTGATGAATTCGTCGAACGTAAACAGGTCCGAAACGTTGCGGGCCATCGCATCTCTCTCCATCGAATCAGGTTGCTTTTCGCAATCGATGAGCAAGCTAACGAATGGGTGGGCGACGTAAAGCGCGCATATGTGACAGGTTGCGCGCTAAAGCTTCCGAAACAGCAGCATCAGATTGTTCGCGGGCATCGCGCGGCGATCGACGAAGGCGAAGCCGGCATCGGCCGCAACGCCTTGCACTGCCGCGATATCCCTGAGGCCCCACGCGGGATTGCGCGCGCGCAAACTGGCGTCGAACGCGAGATTGCTTTCCGTCGTCGGAACGTCCGCCTCCACATAGGGGCCATAAAGGATCAGCGGTGCGCCCGGCGCGAGCAACCGCGCGGCGCCCGCAAACAGCCCCAGCGTCGCGGCCCACGGGCTGATATGGACCATGTTGATGCACAGCAGGGCGTCGGCCGCCTGGACCGGCCATTCGGCCGCCGATGCGTCAAGCATCAGTGGCGGACGGACGTTGCCAAGCCTAGCGTCCGCGCTCCATGCCGCGATCGACGTCAGCGCATCGGCGTCGGGATCGCTCGGCTGCCAGTCCAGCGCCGGAAAGGCGGTCGCGAAATGGACCGCATGTTCGCCCGACCCGCTCGCGACCTCCACGATTGTGCCCTTCGCCGGCAGCCATTCGGTGAGCACCCCGGCAATGGCATCGCGGTTGCGGAGCGTCGCGGGCGCATGGCGCTTGTCCGCAAAGCCCCCGTCGCCGGGTATCCACAGCGTCGTCATGGCCGCTTCGCGCGCGCCTCGGCAAGCATCCGCCGCGCGCGGATGAATATCTCGACCCGCTGGAAGGCGACGAAGCCGAGCGCGAAGGCCATCAATATGTCGGTCGCCGCCATCAGCCCGGCGTGTCCCGGCCCCGCCATCTCGATCGCCATCGCGCGCGAGGCGCTGCGGATCACGATCAATGCGACGATGAAGAGGAGCGCGGCGGGCGATACCGTCTGGCTTAGCTCGTGCGTTTCGGGATCGACCGCGACGCGCATCAGCCTGCCGCGCCACCAGCCCAGTCCCGCGCCGACGCCGAGCGCGACCACGCACCAGAGCCAGGTCATCCCGTGCGGCGGCGCGTTCCAGAAGACGAAGCCGACGACGGCGGCATAGAGCGTCGGCAGAATCCACAATCGCTCGAGCCGCAATCGGCGGGCTTTGCCGACCGAGCGCAGTCGGAAGAACAGCACGGTCAGGATGATCATCCCGGGAATGGCATATTGGGCGGTCGCGGTCATTCAGTCCTCATAATGCCTTGGCGGCCGCACGGGCGCGGCGCTCGCGGACGATCAGCCACAGCAGCAGGCCGACCGGTCCCGCCATAAGCGTCAGAAACAGGAAGGGAAGCTGGATGATGCGGCCAAAGCCCTTGTTATCGGCGTCGCGCGCGATCCACAGGCCGATGAACAGGTCGAACGCCAGATAGTGAATCCAGCCGAGCGTCGCGCCGCCGGGCGCCGCGAACAGCTTCATCACTCCCGCAAGCGAAGTGAAGTCTCCGCCGGAGCCGCCGGGGTCGATGCCGCCGCTCATGAAGCCCACGATCAGCACAGTATAAGCAAGGCAGAGCAGAAACACGCCCGCGTACATCACCGCCGACATGACCTTGGGACCGCGCGGCGCGAAGGCGAGCAGCAGCCAGAAGGCGATCGCCCAATAATTGGCGATCAGGAAAATAACGTCCCAGCCCATATGCATTGCCTCCCCGTTTTCTCTAGATCAATCCCCCGAGCCCGAAGAGCAGGATGCCACCGAATAGCGCGATCAGGCCCGTGGTCAGGATCAGCATCGTCATCCGCGCGGCGGGAAGCCGGAGCGTCGCGAGGAATGCGGCGGCAAGGCCGAGCCCGAACGCGATCAGCGGGGCATAGAGGAATGCCCAGTCATAGCTGAACTCGCGCCGCACGCCGACCAGCTCCCACTGCTCGACCACCAGCCCGTAGACGGTGATCGCCGCCAGCCATACCGCGACGAAAACGACCGCGAACAGCGCCCCGCCGGCCAGGCAGCCGGCACCGGTGCGTTTCGCGGCCGGATCCGCTTCGTCCGTCAATCCGCCTCGGCCTCGTTCCACGCCAGCACCGGCTTGCGTGCGGCAAGCGTTTCATCGAGCCGCGCTCGCGGTGCGAAATGCGGCGCGGTTTTAAGCGCCGGGTCACCATTCTTCGCGCGCAGGGCAATGCTGCGCAGCGCGCCGATGAACTGGTCGAGCACCGCCTTGCTCTCGGTCTCGGTCGGCTCGACGAGCATCGCACCATGGACAACGAGCGGGAAATAGACCGTCATCGGATGGAAGCCTTCGTCGATCAGCCCCTTGGCGACGTCGAGCGTCGAGAAGCCTTCGGCAAGGCCTTTGTCGCTGAACAGCGCCTCGTGCATGCACGGTCCCGACGCTCCGAACGGCGCGTCGAGCACGTCATCAAGATTACGCAGGATATAGTTGGCGTTGAGCACCGCATCCTCGGCGACCTGCTTCAGCCCGTCGGCGCCGTGGCTGAGGATATAGGTCAGCGCGCGGGTGAACATGCCCATCTGGCCGTGGAAGGCGGTCATACGTCCGAAGGTTTCGGGGTGCTCCTCGGCCGCGTTCTCTTCCTCGATCAGCTTGAAGCTGCCGTCGGCATAGCGTGCCGCGAACGGCAGTGGACCATAGGGCGCGAGCGCCTCCGACAGCACGACCGGACCCGAACCGGGGCCGCCGCCGCCATGCGGGGTCGAAAAGGTCTTGTGCAGGTTGATGTGCATCGCATCGACGCCAAGGTCGCCGGGGCGCACGCGGCCGACGATGGCGTTGAAGTTCGCACCGTCGCAATAGACATAGCCACCCGCCGCATGAACGGCGTCCGAGATCGCCTTCATATCGCGTTCGAACAGGCCGCAGGTGTTCGGGTTGGTGATCATCACCCCGGCGACATCGGGGCCAAGCCGTGCCTTCAGCGCCTCCAGATCGACGCGGCCTTCGGCGGTCGCGGGAATATCCTCGACCGTGAAGCCCGCGAACGCCGCCGTCGCAGGGTTGGTGCCGTGCGCGCTTTCGGGAACCAGCAGAACGCGCCGATCCTCGCCGCGCGCTTCGAGCGCCGCCTTGATGCAGAGAATACCGCAAAGTTCGCCATGCGCGCCCGCCTTGGGCGACATCGCGACGCCATGCATGCCGGTGAGCTTGATCAGCCAGACCGCAAGCTCGTTGATCACAGCGAGTGCGCCCTGCACCGTTTCCTGCGGCTGGAGCGGGTGGATGTCGGCAAAGCCCGGCATCCGCGCGACTTTTTCGTTGAGGCGCGGATTATGCTTCATCGTGCAGCTGCCGAGCGGGAACAGGCCGAGGTCGATGGCATAATTCTGGCGCGACAGACGCGTATAATGGCGCACCGTTTCGGACTCGCTGAGCCCCGGCAGGCCGATCGGCGCCGAACGCGCGAGGGCGCCGAGGTCGTTGGCAGGCAGGTCTTCGTCGAAATCGACGCCGGTCGTTTCCTCCGAGCCGATTTCGAAGATTAGCGGCTCTTCGAGCATCAGCGCGCGGTTGCCGGTGAAGGTCACATTGTCGTCGGCACCGCCGGCGTTCATTTCGGGGCGCCAGCCGGCGCGGTTGAGCGCGGTCATGCCAGCACCTCCTTCAGCGCCGCGGCGAAGGCGGCAATATCCTCTTTCGTCACCGTCTCGGTCACCGCCACGATGAGGCCGTTCGCAAGGCCGTCATTCCCCGGATAGAGGCGGCCGAGCGATACGCCGCCGAGCACGCCCTTGTCGGCGAGCTGGTGGACGACGGGACGCGCGGCGACCGGCAGCACCAGCGTGAATTCGTTGAAGAAGCCGCTGTTCAACACCGACACGCCGGGCACTTTGGCCAATTCGGCCGCAGCAGCCCTGGCGCGGCCATGGTTGATGCCCGCAAGCTGGCGAAGCCCCGCTTCGCCGAGCAAGGTCATGTGAATGCTGAAAGCCAGCGCGCAAAGGCCCGAGTTCGTACAGATATTGCTCGTCGCCTTCTCGCGGCGGATATGCTGCTCGCGCGTCGAGAGCGTCAGAACGAAGCCGCGCTTGCCGTTCGCGTCGACCGTCTCGCCGCACAGGCGCCCCGGCATCTGGCGGACATATTTCGACTTGCAGCCGAACAGACCCAGATAAGGCCCGCCAAACTGGAGTCCGACGCCGATCGACTGGCCTTCGCCCACGACGATGTCGGCGCCCATCTCGCCCGGCGCCTTTATCGCGCCGAGCGCCACGGGTTCGGTGACGACCGCAATCAGCAGCGCCCCCGCGGCCTGGCAGGCAGCCGCCAGCGCGGTCATATCGTCGATCCGGCCGAGGATGTCGGGATATTGGACAACGACGCAGCTCGTCTCCTTGTCGATGGTGCCGGCAAGGGCCGTCCAGTCGGTTCCAGCCTCGAGGGCCGGGTCACCATCGACCAGCTCGTCACCGGTATATTTCGCCATCGTCCGCGCAACGCTGCGATAATGCGGGTGGAGGCCGGTCGAGAGCAAAGCCTTGTTCCGCCGCGTCACGCGCCGGGCCATCACGATCGCTTCCCAGCAGGCGGTCGAGCCGTCGTACATCGACGCATTCGCGACGTCGGTGCCGAACAGGCGCGCGACCTGCGACTGAAATTCGAACAGCATCTGCAGCGTGCCCTGCGCGATTTCGGGCTGATAGGGCGTGTAGGCGGTCAGGAATTCGCCGCGCTGGGTCAGATGATCGACGCTCGCCGGCACATGATGCCGATAGGCGCCGGCGCCGAGGAAGAAGGGGCCGTCGCCCGCGGCCATATTCTGCCGCGCGAGCGCTGCCATATGACGCTCGACCGCGAGTTCGCTCGCATGATCCGGCAGACCGGGGATCGTGCCGTCGAGGCGCGCTTCGGCGGGCACGTCGACGAAGAGATCGTCGATCGACGCGGCCCCGACCGCAGCGAGCATCGCCGTCCGGTCGTCATTGGTGAGGGGGAGATAACGCATGAACTACTCCGGAGAAGAAGCGGAATTAATAGAAAAAAGTTCGGCAAGATCGGGAAGCGAACCGTGGAAGATCGCTGGACCGCTGTGCGTGGTGCGAACCCATGGCGCGAGCCAGATGCGAAAGCCCGCATCGCGCACACGGCGGCAAAAGGCGTAGTCGTCGGACAGCAATTCACGGCTGTCGGGATCGATCATCGGCAGGAACAGGCTTGGCTCGATCTCGTCGACCCCGTGCGCCTTGCGCTCGCCCGGATCGGTCCGGAAGGCGAGTTCGGGATGCGTGTCGCGCAGCCCTTCCAGCACGTCGCGGCGGATCATCATCATGCCCGTTCCGGCGCGCGTGAGCTCGACGAGATCAGTCAGCGCGAAGCGCTGTCCCTGATGCAGGAAATGCAGCGCGAACTCGCCGCCGAAGCGCGCAAGCTCGCCCGGATCATCCTTTGCCAAGCCACGCTCGACGGCGCGCGCGACGTTGGGCCAGTTGACCATCCGGCGCGGACAGGCGGCGCCCAGCACCGCGCAATCGCCCTCCCCGCGCATCGCGTGCAGCATCGAAAACACGTCTTCGGCCGCAAAGTCGATGTCGGCATCGACGAACAGCAGGTGCGTGCAATCGCTCGCGAGGAAGATCGCCGAAAGCAGGTCGCGCGCGCGGGTGATCGACGCCTGATAGAGGATGAACTCGAACCGTACCGACACCCCCGCCGCCTGCGCCTTCAGCGCAAGGTCGAGCGCAGCGCGGACATAGCTGCCCTGCGCCCCGTCATAGATGGGCGTCGCCACCATCAGGCGGCAATTGGCGAGCGCGGCGTCGGGCGTCGTCACATCAACTCCCTCCTCCCGTGCGGGAGGGACCAGGATCAAAGATCGTCGCAGAACGCCTTGTACGCCTGCGCGTTCATCAGGCCGTCCAGCTGGCTCTTGTCGGCGAGCGTCATGCGGAAGAACCAGCCCTCACCCTCGGGATCGCTGTTGACGAGCGCGGGGTCTTCCTCGAGCTGGGCATTGCCTTCGGTCACGACGCCATCGACCGGCGCGTAGACGTCGCTTGCGGCCTTCACCGATTCGACGACCGCGGCGTCGCCGCCAGCGCTGAGGTCGGCGCCGGTGTCGGGAACCTCGACGAAGACGATGTCGCCGAGCTGGCTCTGCGCGAAGTCGGTGATGCCGACGGTCGCGACGTCACCATCGACGTCGATCCATTCATGTTCTTCGGTGTAGTAACGCGGCATCGGTCAGCCTCCCTGTTTGCGCACATAGCGGTGTGGAACGAACGGCATCGCGGCAACGGTGCAATGCACCCGCTTGCCGCGGACTTCGGCGGCGATCGCGGTGCCGGGCACGGCGTGATCGCGCGGAACATATCCCATGGCGATCGGAGCGCCGACGCTGGGCGCGAAACCGCCCGATGTCACGACGCCGATTTCCTCGTCGCCGTCGAACAGCTTGGCGCCCTCGCGCACCGGCAGCTTGCCGTCGACGAGCAGGCCGACGCGCTTGCGCGGCGGGCCGTCTTCGAGGTGGCCGAGAATCCTTGCCGCACCGGGGAAACCATGGTCTTCGCGGCGACGCTTGCTTATCGCGAACGCCAGATCGCCTTCGACCGGATCGATGTCTTCGTTGAGGTCGTGGCCGTAGAGCGGAAGCCCGGCCTCGAGACGCAGGCTATCGCGCGCGCCAAGGCCGATGGGCTTCACCTCCTCCATCGCACAGAGCGCGTCGGCGAACGCCACCAGCGCTTCGTTCGGAAGCGAGATTTCAAAGCCATCCTCGCCGGTATAGCCCGAGCGGCTGAGGCCGATCGCATGGCCGTTCCAGCTTGCGCGGGCCGCCTGCATGAAGACCAGCCCGGCCGCTTCCGGCACGAGCCGCGCCAGCGCGTCGACCGCCTTCGGCCCCTGGAGCGCGAGCAGTCCGTAATCCTCGTTATGATTGAGGTTGATATCGTCGGGCAGGCTTTCGCGAAGATGCCCGATATCCTCCCATTTCACGGCGCCGTTCACGACGATGCCCAACTGATCACCCTCATTGGTGATCATCAGGTCGTCGAGGATCCCGCCATCGTCGGCGAGCAGCAGCGAATAGCGCATGCGGCCGGGTTTCAGCGCCGAGATGTCGCCGGGGACGAGCGCTTCGAGCGCTTCGGCGACACCCTCGCCGGAAAGCGCGAGCTGGCCCATGTGACTGACGTCGAAGAGGCCGGCATTTTCGCGGACCCACAGATGCTCGGCCATGATGCCTTCATACTGGATCGGCATCCAGTAGCCGGCGAATTCGACCATACGCCCGCCCTTGTCGCGGTGCCAGGCGTCGAGCGGCAGCGTCGCGGTCGGAACCGCTTCCTCGCCGGTAAATTCACTTTCGGTCATGTCAGTCTCCCGCGGTTGACATGGCGAACGCACGGCCGAACGCCGCGGTTTCCACCATGCCCCCTCTGTCACGGGAACCTGAGAGTTTTCCCCCGTCGGCCGAGCCCGGCGCCGGGGTTACCCCTTCGGTGGTTCCGATCCTCACCCAATCGGGACGGCCGGAACGCTTTCCAGAGTGTCCGTTCCAGCCTGCGCGGTCCGTTGACCTGAGAGTTTCCGGGGCGGTTGCTCCTTCGGTGGTGGGTGCCGGTTGCCCGTCCCACGCTCTCCCGCGCGGCCGGTCGAATCCCTTGCGGAACCCGACAGACGCCCGAGCCTTGGCGTCCGCCCCGGCAGGAGTCAATCGGCGAGCGCGCGGATCGCGTCGTTTTCGTGGATATGCACGCCGGGCGCCATATTCCCGATCAGCCGGACGATCGCCTGCGCGACCGTTTCGCCCGGAATCGAGCGATAGCGGCGCAGCGATCCATGCAGCAGTGCGTCGGTCAGCGGTGCCGCGATCGTCGCCAGTCCTTCGCCGAAACGGCGTGGACCCGGGCGGTCGCCCATCAGCAGGCCGGGCCGCAGAATGTCGAGCCGTTCGAAATCGAGCGCGCGGAGCGCCGCCTCGATCTCGCCCTTGGTGCGGAGGTAGAAATTGCTGCTGCCAGCCGACGCCCCGACGCTGCTGACGAGGATCATGTGGCGAGCGCCCGCTTCCTTCGCAGCGCGGGCGGCCGCCAGCACCATATCATGATCGACGGCGCGGAACGCGGCCTGCGACCCCGCCTGCCGGATCGTCGTGCCCAGGCAGGAAACAAGGGTGGCGGGGCGGTTCATCGCGATCACTTCGGGCCAGTTTTCCGGCGGCGCCGCGATCGCGGGATGGCCGGGAACCGGCGCGTCGGGCATTCGGCGCCCGAGCGAGGATATGCGGTGCGAGCCGGCGCCCGCGAGCACCGCCTGCCCGACCATTCCGGTCCCGCCGATCATCAGGATGGCGGGCGGCGCGTCAGGCATGCGCCAGTGCCTCGGGAACTGCACCGCGGCCGAATATCTCGGCATAGCGATCGATGGCGAACCGGTCGGTCATCCCGGCAATATAATCACCGATGTGACGGACTGTCGCGCATTCTTCTTCGGGCAGGCGCGCCGACCAGTCCTCGCCCATCAGGCGCGGATCGCTGGCATAGGCCTCGAACAGCCGCCCCACGACTTCGCTTGCCCCGGCGGCCGCAGCGAGCTGCGACGCATGATGGTAGAGATTGGCATACATGAAACGCTTGAGATCGCGTTCCTGCCGCGCCAGTCCAGCCGAGAAGCCGCCTAGCGTCCGGCCAGCCGCGCGCACGTCATCGACGCTGCCGACGCCCGCCGCCGCGACATTCGCTTCGGTGGTCGTGATCACGTCATTGACCATCACGCCGATCTGGTCGCGCACCAGCTCACGGAGCAGCCGGTCGCGCGGCGCGCCTGGGAAACGCGCCTCGACCGCCGCGAAATTGGCCGCGACGAACGGCTGTTCCATGAGCTGGTCAAGGGTCAGCAAACCGGCGCGCAGGCCGTCGTCGATATCGTGATTGTCATAGGCGATGTCGTCGGCGACCGCCGCGATCTGCGCCTCAAGGCTGGCATGGCTCGCAAGGTCGAGCGGAAATTCGGCGTCGATGTCGGACAGCGCCCAGCCGGGATGGCGGACGGGTCCGTTATGCTTGGCCAGCCCTTCCAATGCTTCCCAGGTCAGGTTGATGCCGTCAAAGCGCGGATAGGGGCATTCGAGCCGCGCGAGCGTACGAAGCGTATGGCCATTATGGTCGAAGCCGCCATGCGTCTTCATCGCCGCCTTAAGCGCATCCTCGCCCGCATGACCGAAAGGCGGATGGCCGATGTCGTGCGCGAGGCAGAGCGCCTCGGTCAAATCCTCGTTGAGCCCCAGCGCCCGCGCGATCCCGCGGCCGATCTGCGCGACCTCGATACTGTGAGTCAGACGAACGCGGTAATGATCCCCGTCGGGCGCGACGAAAACCTGCGTCTTGTGGCGCAGGCGACGAAAAGCGATCGAATGGATGATGCGGTCACGGTCGCGCTGGAACACGTCGCGCGGGCCACGCACGACGCGGCCCGCCTCCTCATGAAAGCGCCCGCGGCTCTGGTCGGGTCGGCTGGCGCAGTCGGCGACGCTCACTTGAGGGGGTCGACGTCCTGGCCGGCTTCGCTGTTGAACAGGAAGCCGTCCCCGCCCGCCTTCTTATAGTCCGTCAGCCAGTCCTGTGCCGCCTTGCGGTCCTTGAACGGGCCGACGAGCAAGCGCCGCGTCTTGCCCCATTCGGTCGTGCCACCCGACTTGCCCTTGAACACGGGAGGGCTCTTCTTCGCGAATTTTCCGAAGTCGGTTGCCAACGCCCTGGCATTGGCGCCGGTGGCAATCTGCACCCAGATGCGCGCCGGGTTTGCCTTCTTTTCAGCCGCTTCGGCCTTGGCCTTCGCATCGGCTTCGGCCTTGACCTTCGCGGCCGCGGCGTCCTTTTCGCGCTTCGCGTCCTCGGCGGCATCGGCGCGCCTCTTGTCTTCGCGCAGCTTGGCGAGCGTGTCGGCGCCGATCGCATTGTCGACCTGTGCCAGCTCCTCGGCGGGAATTTCGATCGAGCTGGCGATCGCCGCGAGCGAAGCCAGCGGCGCGTCGGCCGATATGGCCCCCGTGCTGCCCATTGTCGGCGAAGGGGCGGCGGAAGCCGTGGGCGCAGGCGCTTTCGGCCCGATATCGGCGATCGAGAATCCCGGGCCGACCGGCTGTGACGTTTGCACCGGATTGGCCCCGATCGGTGCGGATGTCGGCGCAGCGGGGGTCGGTGTCGCAGAGGACGGCGGCGATGCACTGGCCAGCGCGGGGCTCGGCGCCGGTGTCGCAGGGGCCGGCGTCACAGGAGCCGGAGCGGGCGTCAGGACAGGCTTTGGTGCCGGCGTAGGCGTCGGCGCGGGCTTCGGGGTCGAGACGGTCGCTTCAAGCTGCCGCTCGGCATAGGCCGGGCCGGGACGACGGAAAGACGATGCCGGCGGCGTCGGCGAAGGCTTGGTCGCGGCGACAGGCTTTGCCCGGTCACGCGGCTTCGCGCCCGTTGCCGAAGGCGGCGATGGCGCAGGGGTTGCCGCAGCGATCTGTACCGGCTTGCGCGGCGGTCCGAGCTGACCACCGGGGAAGCGTCCGAAATGGGCGGCGGCCGCCTGCTGCGCCGGATTGAGGCGGTCCATCTGGGTCAGATAGGGCAAGATATTCTGCGCGAGGGCGGCGGGCATCGTCGCGTTGACGATTTCGGTCGCCTCGCCGTTGCGGCCGTTCATCGCAAGAATCATGGCCCGCGTTCGCCATGCGGCGCGGTCCTGCGCGCGAAGCTGCGGCGTCAGCAACTGGATCGCGCGATCGGCATCGCCGCTGATCCCGAGCGACACGGCATAACGCCGCATCACCTCGTCATTTGGGGCCACCGACAAGGCGAGCTGATAATCGCGCTGCGCGGCATCCTGCTGCCCGAGCAGATCGCGCGCAAGGGCGCGATCGGCGAGAAAAAGCCGCTCCGGCGCGCCCAGAAGCTGAGCCTCGCCGAAATAATCCAGCGCGCGGGTCGGGCTTTCCATATGGACCATCGCCGAACCAAGCGCGGCCTTGACCGCGCCGTCGCGTGGGCTCGCCTTTTCGGCTCGGGCCAGAAAGTTCAGCGCCGCGCGATAATCCTCAAGCTCGATCGAGGCACGACCGGCATCGAGCAGCGCCACCCGGTCCTCGCTGTTGGTTGCGAGACGCCCGATCGCCGACGACAGCATCGCGCGCGCAGACGTGCGGCGATCCATGGCCGCCTTCGTCGCCGCATCGGGCGTCGCCGCCTGCATGGCATACACGGGCGCGGCGAGCGCGCTCGTCAGCAGCAATGCGCCGAGCGCCGCTGCCATCGACCGCGTGCGCCCGGAAGCAACGCTCCAAGAGGGTCGCCGCATTGCTTTTCGTAGCCGCAAGGGCAAGTCAGATCATCCCGATTTCCGGCGCGCCTTGCCCGGGGCAGCGGCCGCTAGAACCCTGTTACTGGCGCGCCCTGTTACTGGTTATTCTGCCGGCCGAGGAAGCGCGGAATATCGACCCCGTCCTCCTTCGCATCTTCGCGTTCGGTTGCCGAACCGCGCGAAAGCCGCGACATGCGTTCGAACAGCGTGCCGCCGCCCACGGCGCGGGCCGGGCCATCCTCGGCAGGCGCAGCGTGCGGAGCGGCTTCACCCGCGGGGGCCTGCGACGGCTGATAGCTACTCGCAACCGGAGCTTCCGGTTCACTGAGCACCAGTTCATCGGAGGTGTCGTCATAAGTCGCGGCGACCTGCGACAATTCCATCGGTTCGTCCTGAGCCGCTTCGCCAGCCACGGAGGTTTCCGATCCGCCACCGAGCGAGAAGCCCGGCGTGGGGTCGCTATCGCCCTCGTCCGCGGCCTCGACCGGGACTTCGGGCGCGGCCCGCTCGACCGTCTCTTCAGCGACCGGTGCGGGCGCTGCCGTGCGGGCGGGCTGGAACGAGAAGCTGCGCGTCGCGGGTGCCGGCTGGACCGCGGCGTCGCCGCTGCCGTCGATGCCGGTCGCGACGACCGAGACACGAATCTTGCCGTCGAGATTGTCGTTGAACGCGCTGCCCCAGATGATGTTGGCGTCGGGATCGACCAGCTCGCGAATATGGTTCGCCGCCTCGTCGACCTCCATCAGGCGCATGTCCTCGCCGCCGGTAATCGAGATGATGACGCCCTTGGCGCCCGCCATCGACACGCCGTCGAGCAGCGGGTTGGCAATCGCTTTCTGAGCCGCTTCGAGCGCGCGGCCGTCACCTTCGGCTTCGCCGGTGCCCATCATCGCCTTGCCCATTTCGCGCATCACGCTGCGCACGTCGGCGAAGTCGAGGTTGATGAGGCCGGGCATGACCATCAGGTCGGTGATGCCGCGAACGCCCTGCTGCAGCACTTCGTCGGCCATCGTGAACGCTTCCTTGAAGGTCGTGTTCGGATTGGCGACGAGGAAGAGATTCTGGTTCGGAATGACGATCAGCGTGTCGACATGGTCCTGCAGCTCGGCAATGCCGGCTTCGGCCGACCGCATGCGGCGGTTGCCTTCGAAGGTGAAGGGCTTGGTCACGACGCCGACGGTCAGGATGCCGCGGTCGCGCGCAGCCTTGGCGATGACCGGGGCCGCACCGGTGCCGGTGCCGCCGCCCATGCCCGCCGCAACGAAGCACATATGCGCGCCGTTCAGCGCCTCTTCGACCTGCGCGATGCTTTCCTCGGCAGCCGCGCGGCCGACCTCGGGCCGCGAACCTGCGCCCAGACCCTGGGTGATCTGTGTCCCCAGCTGGATGCGGCGCTCGGCCGGCGAAGCGTTCAGCGCCTGCGCGTCGGTGTTCGCGACGACGAAATCGACGCCTTCCACCCGCGCGGCAATCATGTTCGCGATGGCATTGCCCCCGGCGCCGCCGACCCCGATGACCGCGATCCGCGGCTTCAGTTCATCGACCTGCGGCGGGCCAATATTGATGCTCATCCACTAATCTCCCTGCGACGGCGGACCAGCGCCGCGTCCCTCACCTTGCGACCCTGCCGGACGTTAGTCCCACCGTCCGGCATTGTGTTACCGCATTGCACTATTGTGACGCGGGAATCATCCAAAAAATTAACCTTTCCGGCGTCGCTCGCTTAAAAACTGCTTTTCAAAGCCGCCATCAATCGATTGATGATGCCGGGGTTCTTCGGACGGTACACATCCTGCGCCATCATCGGCAGATCACGCAGGTCCACCGGGTCCGACGCCGCATAGAGAACCAGACCCGCAAGCGTTGCGAAAGCGGGTCCGCCATGGGCATCGGGCAGTCCGTGCAACCCGCGCGGTCGTCCGACGCGCGCGGCGCGGCCAAGCGCGCTCTGTGTATAATCGGCGATGCCCTTCAGATCGGCACCACCGCCGACAAGCACGACCTGACGCCCGACGGGCCCGACGAAATGCAGGTCTTTCAATGTCCTGCCGATCTCTCCCATCATCGCGTCGAGGCGCTCGCGGATGACGGCCACCAACTGCGCGCGCGTGATGCGCGGCGAATCGCTGCCCGCCGGTGCGCCGGGATCGAGTTCGATGATCTCGTTATTGTCGCGCGGGCTGGCCGAGGCCGAGCCGTAGAAGCTCTGCAGCCGCTGCGCCTGGCTGCGACGAATACCGAAAGCCGAGGCGATATCGTCGGTGATGTCGCTCGCGCCGAAGGGAAGCGACGCCATTTCGACGAGCATGCCACCGGCATAGAGCGATACGGTGGTGACCGCGGCGCCAAGCTCAACGAGCGCCACGCCAAGATCACGCTCTTCGTCCGACAGACAGGCAAGCCCCGCTGCGATCGGCGAGGCGACGACGGCGTTGACGTCGAGGTGCGCCTGCCGAACCGCGGACTCGAGGTTCCTTACCGGTGCGCCGTCGGCCATGATGATGTGAATGTCGACGCCCAGCCGGTCGGCATGGAGCCCGATCGGATTCTTGACCCCGGTCAGACCGTCGAGCGTGTAGAGCGCCGGCTGGGCGTGCAGGATCATCCGCCCTTCGGGATCGATCCCCGCGCGGCCCGCAGCGAGCAGGTCGTCGATATCTTCCTGCTCGATGCGGTGCCCGCCAAGCTCGCTTTCGATCGGCGCGACATCGCTCAGCAGGCTGCCCGCCGAAAAACCGACCCAGACGTCATCGATATTGAGCCCGGCGATCCGCTCGGCCTGTTCGATCGCTTCGCGCACGACATGCTCGGTCTGCTCCATGTCGGCGACATAGCCGCGCTGGACGCCGCGGCTTTCGCGCTGACCGGTGCCGAGCACATGGAGCTGGCCGTCCGCCGCCTGCCCCGCGATCAGCGCGCAGACCTTCCACGACCCGACATCGAGCGCGGTGATGATCTTTTCGATGCGCGGCGGCGGCACGGGTTATCCCTTCCCTTCCGCCGCGGCGACCGCATCGGCGGCATCGCGCGCGTCGTCGAGCTTCGAGGGCGCCACCTGCCCTTCATGGGGCAGACGCAGCACGAAGCGGTTCGGGTCGCGCATGTCGAAGCGCAGGATGCCGCGGCCAAGCAGCCGGTTGGCGCCGTCCATATGCGCGAATTTGGCGAGCGCCGCCTTCGCGTCGGTCTCACCCTCGGGCAGCGACAGCGTCTCGCCGCTGCGGAAGCGAAGATCCCAGCGGCGATTACCCACCCAGGTCGCGCCCGCCAGAAGCTCCTTGAGGCTGCTCGCTTCGGCCAGCAGGCGTTCCAGATCCTGCGCGCGCTGATTGGCTTTCGGCCCGATCACGAGCGGCAGGTCGGGCATCGTCGAAACACTCACGGGCTCGAGCACGACGCCCTTTTCGTCGATCAGCGACAGGCGACCCGAATGTTGCCAGATCGCCGCGGGCGTGCGCTCGACGATATCGACGACGAGCGTGTCGGGCAGGCGGCGCGACACACGCGCGTCCTTGATCCAGCCATATTGCATCAGGTCGTGGCGGACATTCTCCAGATCGACCGCCGCCATCGAACGGTCCTTTTGCGCCAGCGCGATGTCATAGACCTTCAGCCGGTCGATCCGGTCGGCGCCGACCACCTCGACTTTCTTGACCTGAAACCCCGCGCGGCCGACCGCCTGGGCATATTCCTCGTGGATCTTCGCCGTCACACCGGTTGCGTGCGCGGCGAGCGCCACCGCCGCAGCGAGACCGATACCGATCGTCCAGTTCGCAGCACGCTGGAGCGTCGCGGGACTCATCGGCAATGCGTTGATCAGCGTGTTGAGGCGCGACTTCTGGACCGTACGCCGCCTTTGCGGCCCCCGCGAAGGACGCCGCGGCGGAGATTTCGCGCGCTTGATCCGCGTGCTGCTCATAACGCTTCCTCCACGATCCGCTCGACCAGTTCCGCATAGTCCATACCGATCGCCCGCGCCTGTTCGGGCACAAGGCTGAGCGGCGTCATGCCGGGCTGGGTATTGACCTCGAGCAGGAAGATGCCCGCGAGGCCATGCTCGTCATCCCAGCGAAAGTCCGAACGCGATGCGCCTTTGCAACCGAGCAGGCGGTGCGACTGGACGGCCAGATCCTTCATCCGCTGCGCGACCTCATCGGGGACGTCGGCGGGGCAGACATGCTCGGTCAGCCCTTCAGTATATTTGGCATCATAGTCGTAGAAGCCCGACTTCACGCGCAGTTCGGTGACGCCGAGCGCGGTGTCGCCCAGCACCGCGACGGTCAACTCGCGTCCCTTGATGAAGGGCTCGGCGAGCAGGCGGTCGAACTCCTGCCACGGCCCCACCGCTTCGCGCGCGATCGGGTTGCCGTAATTGCTGTCGTCCTTGACGATCGCGACGCCGACCGAAGATCCCTCGTTGACGGGTTTCAGCACATAGGGGCGCGGCAAAGGGTCGATCGAAAAGAGGCTTTCGCTGTCGACCATCGTCCCCGTCGGCATGGGCACACCATGCGGCACGAGCGCCTGCTTCGTCAATTCCTTGTCGATCGCGATGACCGAGGTAACGAGCCCGCTGTGGGTATATTTCAGCCCCATCAGGTCGAGCATGCCCTGCACCGTTCCGTCTTCGCCCGGAACCCCGTGGAGCGCGTTGAAGACGACATCGGGTTTCGCGTCGGCAAGCCTGCGCGCCACGTCGCGATCCATATCGATCCGCGTCACTTTGTGCCCGCGACTTTCAAGCGCGTCGGCGATGCCCTTGCCGCTCATCAGCGACACTTCGCGCTCGGCCGACCAGCCGCCCATCAGGACGGCAACATGCCACGGACCCCGGCTCATTCGGGCTTACCCACGCGTTGAATCTCCCATTGCAATTCGATGCCGCTCTTCGCTTTCACGCGGCGGCGGACTTCTTCACCGAGCGCCTCGATGTCGGCGCTCGTCGCCTCACCCGTGTTGATGAGGAAATTGGTGTGCTTCTCGCTGACCCGCGCGCCACCGACAGCGAAGCCGCGGCAACCCGCTTCGTCGACAAGCTGCCAGGCCTTGTGGCCATCGGGATTCTTGAAGGTCGAGCCGCCGGTTTTCGAGCGCAACGGCTGCGAGGCCTCGCGGCTCGCCGATATGCGGTCCATTTCGGCCTGGATGGCGGCGGGTTCGCCGGGACGCCCGCGGAAGGTCGCACCGATCACGACCGCGCCTTCGGGCAATTCGCTATGGCGATAGGTGTAGCCAAGGTCGATGAGCGGCAGCGTCTTGCGCCCGCCCGACCGCAGAACGACCTCGCAATCGATCAGGATATCCTTGACCTCGCCACCATAAGCGCCGCCGTTCATGCGGACGAAGCCGCCGACGGTGCCGGGGATCGAGCGCAGGAATTCCAATCCCGCAATTCCGGCGTCGCGCGCCGTCGAGGAAACAAGGATGCCCGACGCGCCGCCGCCGCAGCGCAGCGTGACACCATCAAGTGCTTCGACCTTCGCAAAGGCCTTGCCCAGCCGGACGACCACACCGGGAAAGCCACCGTCGCGCACGATCAGGTTCGACCCGAGCCCGAGCGCCATCACCGGAACCGCCGGATCGAGATCGCGCAGGAAATCGGCAAGATCGTCGGCGTCCTTCGGCTCGAACAGCCAGTCGGCGGGGCCGCCCGACTTGAACCAGACGAGCGGCGCCAGCGGCGCCTTTGCCGTCAGCTTGCCGCGCACGGCCGGGAGGGTGGCAGTGGTCATATTCCACCGCCCATATTTTCATCGTCACCCTGAACTTGTTTCAGGGTCCATGGCCGGACCTCGAAACAAACGCCGCGGTGACCGAGAAGACCGGCCATGGATGCTGAAACAAGTTCAGCATGACGAGTGATAGAGAGGTTCATTTCTGTCCCTCCACCGCCGCAGCGAGGCCCGCCGCCATTTTCGTGATGTCGCCCGCGCCGAGGCAGATGATCATGTCGCCCGCACCCAGATTGCCCGCACGGATCGCGTCGGCGATGGTCGCGGCTAGCGCGGCGGCGTCGGTTACGGTCGACGCATGGCGATGGCCGCGATCGCGCAGCCCTTCAGCCAACGCATCGGACGATACGCCGTCGATCGGGCTCTCGCCCGCGGCATAGACCGGCAGCGCCAGCACCATGTCGGCGTCGTTAAACGCCTGCTGAAAATCGTCCATATGGTCGCGCAGACGCGTGAAGCGATGCGGCTGAACGACGCCAACGACACGCCCGGCCCCTGCCCCCTCGCGTGCCGCCGACAGGACAGCGCGGATCTCGACCGGGTGATGCGCATAATCGTCGATCACAGTGACGACGCCCGCACCGGCCGCAATCTCGCCGACCTTGGTGAACCGGCGCTTGACCCCGGCGAAGCCGTTGAAGCCGGTAGCGATCTTTTCGTCCGACACGCCCATGTGCAGCGCGACCGCGATCGCCGCGAGCGCATTCTGGACATTGTGGCGGCCTGACATCGGCAGGTGGATGCCCTCGATCGTCCGGCTGTTGCCGTCACGATCGCGGACAACGACGTCGAAGCGGTTGCCGTCGGCGCCCGGCGCCACATTGGTGCCGCGCACATCGGCCTGCGCCGAGAAGCCATAGGTCACGATGCGGCGGTCGCGGATGCGCGGAATGATCGCCTGCACCTCGGGATGGTCGAGACAGAGCATCGCAGCGCCATAGAAGGGCACATTTTCGATGAACTCGACGAAAGCGTCCTTGATCGCGTCGAAGCTGCCATAATGATCGAGATGTTCGGGATCGATATTGGTGACGACCGCGATCGTCCCGTCGAGGCGCAGGAAGCTGCCGTCGCTCTCGTCGGCCTCGACCACCATCCAGTCCGATGCCCCGAGCCGCGCGTTCGAGCCATAATTGTTGATGATGCCGCCGTTGATCACGGTCGGGTCGATCCCGCCCGCGTCGAGCAAGGCCGCGACGAGGCTGGTCGTCGTCGTCTTGCCATGGGTACCCGCAATCGCCACCGTCGATTTCAGACGCATCAGCTCGGCGAGCATTTCGGCCCGGCGAACAATCGGGATGCGATGCGCGAGCGCAGCCTCGACCTCCGGATTGCCGCGCTTGACCGCGGTCGAGGTCACGACGACCGCGACGCCGTCGACGTTCGACGCTTCATGCCCGATCGCGACCTTGATCCCGCGTTTGCGGAGTCCCTCGACGACATAGCTGTCGGCGATGTCGCTGCCCTGCACCTGATAGCCGAGGTTGTGCATCACCTCGGCGATGCCCGACATGCCGATGCCGCCGATGCCGATGAAGTGGATGATGCCGATATCGGTCGCAACGCCGCGCATCAGGCACCTCCCGCACGCGTGGCGGCGACGCCGGCGGCGACCGCCGCGCTGCGCGATCCCGTTCCGACGCGGATCACGTCCATCATCGGCGGCGCGGCAAAGGATTCGACCAGATCGGCAAGGTCGCGGGTCGCATTCGGCAGACCGCAACTCGCCGCACGGTCGGCGGCTTCCGCCAACGCACCGGGTTCGAGCGCCATGCGCTGGATATGCTTTGCCACCTCCGCCGCGGTGAAATCGGGCTGCTGGAACGAAATCGCCCCGCCTGCCTGAACCAGATCGACGACATTATAGGTCTGATGATCGTCCATCGCGTGCGGGTAGGGCACGAAGATCGCCGGTCGCCCGGCGCAGGCCAACTCGGCAACGGTCGAGGCCCCGGCGCGCGCGATCACCAGATGCGCCCAGCGCAGCCGCTCGGGGAAGTCGGCGATATAAGGCGCGCATTCGGCCGCGACACCAAGCTCGTCATATTTGGCGCGCACCGCCGCGATATCATCCTCGCGGCACTGCTGGACGACCTGTAACCGGTCGAGCAGCGCGCGCGGGAGCATCGCGATGGCGGCGGGGACGACATCGCTCAGCACGGTCGCGCCCAGACTGCCACCGACGACGAGAAGGCGGACGATGCCGTCCTCGGGCAGCGGCGGAAAGCCATCGTCGCGGATCGCAACAATCTCGTCACGCACCGGATTGCCGGTGATGTGAAGCTTTGCCTCGTTCCCCGCAGGAAAGCGCTGGATGTTATGATAAGCGACCGCGACCGCATCGACGCGCGGTGCCATCAGGCGGTTGACGCGGCCCAGCACGGCATTTTGTTCGTGGATGACGCGCGGACGCCTGGTTGCGCCAGCGGCGAGCAGGCTGGGAAGCGAGGGGTAGCCGCCAAAGCCGACAGCGACCGCCGGGTCAAAATCGCGGATCAGGTCGATCGCCTGCCGCCGCCCCTTGCGGATCGCAAGCGCCGCTTTCAACCAGCCGATCGGCCCGCCCTGTACGCGGCCAGCAGGCAGCACATGCGCCTCGAGCTCTGCAGGGGCGCCGGGGATCTTGAGCCCGCGGTCGTCGCTGACCAGCGCGACGCGGTGGCCGCGCGCGATCAATTCGCTCGCAAGGGCATAGGCCGGCAGCATATGTCCCCCCGTCCCGCCAGCGGCGAGCAGGAAGTGGCGCGTCGCTGTCATTTCGGGGCGCTCATTTCTTGTTCCAGTCTCGGGTCATCGATACCCGAGCCGCATAGGGGTTTCGCCGGGTCAGCGACAAGAGCAAACCCATGCCGATCGACAAGGCGATGAAGGAGGATCCGCCATAGCTGATGAAGGGCAAGGTCATGCCCTTCGACGGGAAGAGCTGGGTGTTCACCGCCATGTTGATCGTCGCCTGCCCGCCAAACTGGGCGATCAGGCCCGCCACCGCGAGTATCAGGAAGCTGTCGTCCTCGTCGAGCAGGCGAACCAGCACGCGGACGATGATCGCCAGGAACAGGATGGCGATCGCGATGCAAGCGATGATCCCGAACTCCTCGCCGATGACCGAGAAGATATAGTCGGTGTGCGCTTCGGGCAGCTTGAACTTCGCGAGACCCGCCCCTGGGCCGGTGCCGATCAGGCCGCCGGCGGTGATCGTCGCATGGGCGCGATCTTCCTGAAAGCTGTCGCCTTCGCCGAAGAGCCAACTGTTGATGCGCTGATGCGCGACCGAATAGGTGAAATAGGCGACGACGAGCCCCGCAAGACCGCCCGCGGCGAGCAGCCCGATAATCCGCATCGAAAGCCCCGCGACCATCACGAGCACCAGCCAGGTGCCGATGAAGATGATCGTCTGGCCAAGGTCGGGCTGGCCCATCAGCAATACGCCGATGATGCCCGTCAGGACGAAGGACAGCGGGACGACGGGCAAGCTCTGATCGTGCAGGCGCAGCGACAGCACCCATGCCAGCGACACCGCGAAGAAGGGTTTCAGAAACTCCGACGGCTGCAACCGGAAGACGCCGCTGCCGATCCAGCGCTGCGCGCCGTTCACCGAGGTGCCGATCAGCGGCACCATGAAGAGCAGGAACAGAAAAGCGATCGTGCCATAGATCGCGAACCGCCGGGCCTGTGCCTTCGGCAGCATCGACACGCTCAGCATCACGGGCACGCCCACGATCACCCACATCAGCTGGCGGTAGAAATAATAGAGCGGGTCGAGGCTGGCGGTGGTCGTCGACAGTTTTTGTGCCGCGACCGGCGATGCCGCTGCGACGGCGACAAGCCCCGTCGCGATCAGCATCGAGACGAGCAGCAGCAGGACGCGGTCGATTTCCCAGAACCACAGGCCGAGCGGCGTGCGGTCGGCGCGGCTGAGGCGCGGACCGCGACGTTTCGTCGTGCGCGTGGTCGCCGCGATGACCGGCCGTTCGGTGGCATCCATATTGTCGGTCCCCCCGCTCATATCGTCATCCATGCCCCAATGCCTGGACCAGCTCGCGGAAGCGGTCACCGCGCTGCTCATAATCCTTGAACTGATCGAACGACGCGCAGGCGGGCGACAACAGGACGATATCACCCGGCTCGACCGCCGCCGCCGCATGCGCCACCGCCATCGCCAGATCGCCCGACCGGTCGACCGGGATTGCGTCGCCGATCTCGGCGGCGAAAGCGTCCATCGCCTCGCCGATCAGATAGGCGCGCTTGACGTGCGGGAACCAGGGGCGGCAGGCGTCCAGCCCGTCGCCCTTGGCCTGCCCCCCGGCAATCCAGTGCAGACGCTGGTCCGGCGCCGGCGGAAAGGCCGCCAGCGCCGGTGCAGCGGAAGCCGCGTTGGTCGCCTTGCTGTCGTTGAACCAGCGGGCACCAGCGGCTTCGCCGACCAATTCCATACGGTGCGGAAGCGCTTTGTAAGTTGCGAGACCATGCTCGATCTGTTCGTCGTCCAGGCCGAGAGCGCGGCAGACGGCGATCGCGCAAACGGCATTCTGCGCATTGTGCGGTCCCTGCAACGCGGGCCAGCGCGTCTGGTCGACGGGATCGATATCCTTTGCCGAGACGCGGTGGAGGCGGTGGTTGATGCGCCCCGCGATCATCTTCGACGGATCGTCGTCGACCGCAACGATCGCGACCTGATCGCGGTGCTGCAGCGAGAAGAGCCGCGCTTTCGATGCCGCATAGCCCGCGAAGCCGTCATAACGGTCGAGATGGTCGGGGGTCAGGTTGGTGAGCACCGCGACGTCGCACGCCAGGCTGTGCGCAAGGTCGATCTGATAGCTCGACAGCTCGAGCACATAGACGCCCACGCCGTTTTCATTTGGGGTCAGCGGATCGCGGCTGAGGATCGGCAGGCCGATATTGCCGCCCATCAGCGTCGGCACGCCGGCGCTTTCGAGCATGTGGGTCACGAGCGCCGTCACGGTCGACTTGCCATTGGTGCCGGTGATCCCGACCACCTTGTGTGGCGGCAGATCGGCGCGCGCCTCGGCAAAGAGTTCGACATCGCCGAGCACCGGAACATGTGCCTCGCGCGCATGAGCCGCGATCGGATGGCGGTTGAGCGGGACGCCCGGCGACACCACGACACCCGCGAAGCCGACAAGATCGATGGTCAGCGGATCGCCGATGTCGGCGTTGAGCATCA
Organism: Sphingopyxis sp.; assembly: GCF_965279755.1. Lineage (GTDB taxonomy): Bacteria > Pseudomonadota > Alphaproteobacteria > Sphingomonadales > Sphingomonadaceae > Sphingopyxis. Next base: position 522,780 of record NZ_OZ257261.1, read on the forward strand.
TCGCCTCGTCGCGCGCATTCTCGCGGTCGTCCCACGCGGTCACGCCGGCGCCGCTGGCGACGAGCGCCTCGACAGTCGCGAGGCCCGAGCGCGCCAGCCCCAGCACCGCATAGCGGCGGCCGGCAAAGGCACGCGAGGTGATCACCGGAGCTTGAGCGTCGCAAGCCCCGCGAGCGCCAGAACGATCGAGACGATCCAGAAGCGGATCACCACGGTCGATTCGGGCCAGCCGAGCTGCTCGAAATGATGATGGATCGGCGCCATGCGAAAGACGCGCTTGCCGGTGCGCTTGTACCAGAAGACCTGGATGATCACCGACAGTGCCTCGACCACGAACAGCCCGCCGATGATGACAAGCACCAGCTCATGCTGCGCGGTGACCGCGATCGTCGCGAGTGCGCCGCCGAGCGCGAGGCTGCCGGTATCGCCCATGAACACCGCCGCCGGGGGCGCGTTGAACCACAGGAAGGCCAGGCAAGCGCCGATGATCGCGGCGGCGAAGATCGCCAGCTCGCCGGCGCCGGGAACGTGCGGAATCCCCAGATAGCCCGCGAATTTCACGTTCCCCGAGAGATAGACGATGACGAGGAAGGCCAGGCTGGCAATGATCACCGGGAAGGTGGCGAGGCCGTCGAGACCGTCGGTCAGGTTCACGGCATTGCCGAAGCCGACGATCAGGACCATCGCGAAGACATAATAGAGCGGCCCCATCGGGATCACGACATTGCTGAAGAAGGGCAGATAGAGGTCGGTGCCGGTGCGCGACACGATCAACAGCACCGCGACAGCCGCGATCACGAACTCGATGAGCAGCCGGATTCGTCCCGGAATCCCGCGGTGGCTGGCCTTGGTAACCTTGTCCAGATCGTCGAGAAAGCCGACCGCCGCGAAGCCGCCGGTGACGAACAGACAGGCCCAGACGAATCGGTTCGACAGATCCATCCAGAGCAGGGCCGAAATCATCAGCGAGATCAGGATCATCAGGCCGCCCATGGTCGGCGTGCCCTTTTTCGCGAGGTGGCTTTGCGGGCCGTCGTCGCGGATCGGCTGCCCCTTCCCCTGCCGCATGCGCAGCATCAGGATGAAACGCGGCCCGATCCACAGGCCGATGATGAGCGCGGTCGCGACCGCAGCGCCCGAGCGGAAGCTCAGGTAGCGGATGAGGTTCAAAGCCCCCGGAAAGCCCAGCCACTCCGCCAGCCAATATAGCATCAATTGTCCCCGTTGATCAGCGCCGTCACAACGTGTGACAGGCCGACGCTGTTCGATCCCTTGACCAGCACCGTGTCGCCGGGGCGGATCAAGTCCTTCAGCCGCGTGACCGCCGCCGAGTGGGCGGCCACATGCTCGAAATCGATACGCCCCTCAAGCGCTTTGGCGAGCGGCGCCATCTCTTCGCCGACAAGCAGGGCGAATTGCACCCCTGCCGCGACGAGCGGAGCGGCGAGCCCCTCATGATAAGCCTCTCCACCCGGCCCGAGCTCTTTCATCGCGCCGAGAATCGCGACCTTGCGGTCCCCGGATTCGCTGCCGAGTTGCCCGATCGTCGCTGCCATCGAAGCCGGATTGGCGTTGTAGCTTTCGTCGATGACAAGGATATGGCCGCCGGGCACGGCGACCCTGTGGCGCGCGCCGCGGCCGGCAAGCCCGCCCATCTCGGCAAAGGCCAGCCCTGCCGCAGGCAGATCGCCGCCGACCGCTTTCACCGCAGCAAGGACGGCCATCGCGTTCGATACCCAATGTGCGCCCGCCTGCGCGATCGTGAAGCAGAGGAGCGCCTCCTGCACCTGCGCGGTGACGAGCGAACCGCCCTGTCCGTCGGACAACCAGTCGACCGCGCGCACGTCGGCGCCCTCGCCGAGACCAAAGCTGACGACATGCGCCGCATACTGTGCGGCTTTCGCGCGGAGCCGCGCATAATGCGGACTGTCGAACGGCACGATTGCGGTACCGCCGGGTTCCAGCCCTTCGAAAATCTCGCCCTTCGCGTCGGCGATCGCCTCTTCGCTGCCAAAGAATTCCATGTGCGCAGGGGCGATGGTGGTGACGATCGCGACATGCGGGCGGACCATCCGCGTCAGCGCGGCGAGTTCCCCGGCATGATTCATCCCCATCTCGAACACCCCGAAATCGGAGGTCGATGGCATGCGCGACAGGCTGAGTGGAACGCCGACATGGTTGTTGTAGCTCTTGACCGATCGATGCGCCTTACCGGGACGGAAGCGGTCGAGCGCGGCGAACAGAGCCTCCTTGGTTCCGGTCTTGCCGGCCGATCCGGTGACGCCAATGATCCGGCCATGGCTACGCGCGCGCGACGCGATGCCGAGGGCGTTCAGCGCGGCGGCGCTGTCTGCGACGCGGACATGCGGATGGGCGATGTCGGTCTCACAAACGATACCCGATGCGCCTGCTGCAATCGCCCTGTCGATGAACTGATGGCCGTCGGCGACTTCGCCCTTCATCGCGACGAACAGGTCGCCCTTCGTCACCTCACGCGAATCGAAAGCGACGCCCTGCACGGTGAAGTCGGCGCTGGCGGTGCCGCCGGTGGCAGCCGCAATGGCGCGGGCGGTCCAGAGCGGATTCATGCCGCCTCCTCGCGCGCGGCCGCTACATCGTCGAAAGGAATGACCCGCATATCGTCGCCGCGCCCGACAATCTGCCCCTGTTCATGCCCTTTGCCGGCGATGCAGACGATGTCGTCGGCCTTTGCCTCGGCGATGGCAGCCGCAATGGCGGCGCGGCGATCGCCGATCACCTGCGCCCTCGGTGCGCCCGCGGCAATTGCGGCGCGGATGGATGCCGGATCTTCTCCCCGCGGATTGTCGTCGGTGATGATCAGCACGTCGGCCTTTGCCGCAGCGACCTTGCCCATTTCGGGGCGCTTCGCCTGATCGCGGTCGCCGCCCGCGCCAAAGACAAGGATCAGCCGACCGGCCGCATGCGGGCGAAGCGCGTCAAGCGCCGCCTCGATCGCGTCGGGCGTATGGGCGTAATCGACATAGACGGGCGCGCCGGTCCGCGAGATCGCAGCGCGTTCCAGCCGGCCCCGCACCGGCTGGAGCCGCCCGAGATTGGCGAGCGTCTGCTGCGCGTTACCGCCAGTGGCGATGACGAGCGCCGCGGAGACGAGCGCGTTGGCGACCTGATAGGCGCCGATAAGGGGAAGATCGACCTTTTGCGTATGATCACCCGCCGCAATGACGAGCGACTGGCCAAGCTGGGTCGGCTCGCGCGCGACGAGGCGCAGGGTTTCGCCCTTCGCGCCGACGGTCATCAGGCGGACGCCGCGCGCGTTCACCGCATCGATCACCGCCGACGAATAGTCGTCGTCGGCCCAGACGACCGCCGTGCCGTCCTGCTCGACAACCTCGGTGAACAGGCGGAGCTTCGCCTTCAGATAGGCGTCCATCGTCCCATGATAATCGAGATGGTCGTGGCTGAGATTGGTGAAAGCAGCCGCCTTCACCGTCAGTCCCTCGGTGCGATACTGGTCGAGCCCGTGGCTCGACGCCTCGAACGCCGCATGCGTGACACCCTCAGCCGCCAGACCCGACATGTTGGACAGGAAGGTCACGATGTCGGGGGTCGTCAGCCCGGTCGAGGCGCTGTCGTTCGAGGTGGTGATGCCCAGCGTGCCGATCGAGGCAGCATGAAACCCTGCCATCCGCCACAACTGACGCGTCATTTCGACGGTCGATGTCTTGCCGTTGGTCCCCGTCACCGCGACGCAGGTAGCTGGGAAGCGGTGAAAGAAACGTGCGGCGATATGCGCGAAGGCGCGGCGCGGGTTGGCATCGGCGATGTGGACCGCACCCTCGACCTTCGCCTCGGGCCGCGCGACGATCGCGATTGCGCCCGCCTCGATCGCTGCGGCAATGAAATCCTCGCCGTTGAATTTCTCACCGACGAATGCGCCGAAGATCGTGCCGGGTGCGATTTTGCGATGGTCGATCGCGAGCCCGGTCACGACCGGGTCCGTCCCTGCCAGACCATGACCGTCGAGCAGTGCGGCGAGGCGCATTATTCGATTTCCCCGTCTCTCCGCACGAGAGGAATGAGTTCGGACACATCGACGTCGCGGGTTTCGTTGGGGAAGACGCCGAGCATCGGCGCGGCGCGCATCACGACCTTGCGGACGACCGGCGCCGCCGTCCAGCCGGCGGTGCGCTGACCCGAGCTATAGGCATTGCCCTTGGGCTCATCGACCATCGCGACGATGACGTAGCGCGGATTGTCCATCGGGAAGGCGGCGGCAAAGGTCGCCACCACCGACGTGCGGCGATAACCGCCGACGCCGGGCTTCTCGGCGCTGCCCGTCTTGCCGCCGACGCGGAAACCCGGCGCGTCGGCCTGCTTGCCCGTGCCGTCGGTCACGATCAGGCGGAGCAGCTGGCGCATCCGCGCACTGGTGGAGGCCTTGAATACGCGGCGGCCCTGCGGCGGCGCCTTGTCGCCCAGCTTTTCCAGCGTCGCCGGGCGCCAGATGCCGCCGTTGACGAGCGCCGCATAGGCGCTTGCAAGATGCAGCGGAGTCACCGCGATGCCGTGGCCATAGGCGGTGGTCATCGTGGTCAGCCGGCCCCAATCCTTGGGCCAGAGCGGAAAGGCGCGCTCCTTCAGCTCGATTTCCGGCCGCTTGTTGAATTCGAGGCTGCGGAACAGCGTCTCCATCTTTTCGCGGCCGAGTTCGTCGGCGATGCGCGCGGTCGCGATGTTCGAGCTTTGAATCAGCGTTTCGGGCACATTGTACCAGCGCCCCGGATGGCTGTCGCGGATGCGAAAACCCGCGATCGCCAGCGGTGCGCTGGCGTCATAGCGGCGCGCCATGCTGGTCACGACGCCATCGTCGATCGCGGCACCGATCGACAGCGGCTTGAAGGTCGAACCGAGCTCGTAGAGATTATAGGTCACCGCGTTGCGGCGGCCGGCGGCGTCCGCAGCGACCAGCTTGTTCGGGTTGAAGGTGGGCAGCGAGGTCATCGCCAGCACTTCGCCGGTATGGACGTCGAGGATGACGCCCGCGCCGCCGATCGCCTCCAGATTCGTTACCGCGCTCGAAAGTTCGCTTTCCAGCACGCCCTGGACACGCGCGTCGATCGACAGCGTCAGCGGACTGCCGCGCGTCGCCTTGTCGGTGAGTTGCTTCTCGAACGCGCCCTCGATCCCGGTGACACCATGACCCTGCGCATCGGTGAAGCCGAGCACCTGCGCCGCCAGGCTGAGCTGCGGATAGAGCCGCTCCTTCTCGCGCGGGAAGTCGAAACCGACGTCGCCGATCGCGTTCACCGCCGCGACCTGATCGGGCAGCGCACGGCGGCGGATGTAGGTCGGCTTCGAACCCGACAGCTTCGCGACAAACTCTTCGCGCGGGGTGTCGGGGAAGATCTTGACCAGCTCGTCGGCCAGATATTGCCGGTTGTTGAGCAGCTTCGACGGCACAACACGGATCGAATAGCCATCGATCGTGCGCGCCAGCGGAACGCCGTTGCGGTCGACGATGTCAGCGCGCGCCGGGATGAAGGTTGCGGCACCATTGCCCGCGCCCGACGAGGTGTCGAACAGCGCGAAATAGAGCAACCGCATCGAAACGAGAAAAAAGGCCGCCATGAACAGCAGCATCAGCATCATCAGGCGCTGCTGCGCGGTCAGCAATATCTGCTGCCGCACCCCTGCGGTTCGTACCCGGGTCGGACGGACGACCAGCGTGTTCATTGGGCCGACTTGCCCTCCTTCGCCTCACGTGCCGCAGCGCGTTTGAGGTCGGCGAGCGTCGATTCCGCCAGCAACTGATCCTCGATCATCTTGAGCTGTTCGCGGCGGCGCGTCGGCGCCAGACGCGCGGGGGTATCGCTGCGCACGCCGGTTTCGGCCTGCGCCAGCACGACGGGTTTCGCGGCAGCCTTGCTCACAGGCTTTGCCGGCTCGGCGGCGCGCTCGGGCGTGCCGACCGGGCTTACCATCGCCATAAGCACCGGCGCGACTTCGTTGGCGCCGCGCGCGCGTGGCAGGCGGTCGAGCGAAGCCAACTGGCGTTCATTCTCCAGATATTGCGAGGCGACCGGCGCCGAATAGCCGAAACTTTCGGCGTTCCATTGCTCGAGCTGGCGCATCGAGGCGCGCACCGCGAGTTCGGATTCGAGGTAGCGGATGTTCGCCCGGGTCCGGTCGATCTGGCGCTCGATACGCGTCAGCTCGCTGCGCGTTGCCGCGACCTTGAGCGAGACGGGATAGAGCGCCATCGCAAAGACGAGTACAAGCAGGACCAAGCCGATCCCCTGCAGCTTTCGGGCCGCCATCAGCATGACATGGACTCCTTCGTCGATTCCCGGCCGGGCCAGGCGGGGGCATTGGTGCGAACGGCGCTTCGTAGCGTCGCCGAGCGTGCGCGCGGGTTGCGCGCCTCTTCCGCCTTGGACGGGCGCACCTTGCGCGCCGGCGGACCGAAAGTTGCGGCCCGCGCCGGAGCGTGTGACGCGGGCCGGTGACGCGAACCGCCGGCGTCGCCGCCGCTGCGTTCGCGCAGGAAATTCTTCACGATGCGATCCTCGGTGCTGTGAAAGCTGACCACTGCAAGCCGCCCGCCGGGACGCAGCACGCGCTCGGCAGCAGCCAGACCGTCGACCAGTTCGTCGAGTTCGCCGTTGATGTGGATGCGGATTGCCTGAAAGCTTTTCGTCGAAGGGTCTTTCGGCGCGCCCGGCGGATGGCGGAGCGCCTTGCGGACCACCGTTGCGAGTTCGCCGGTGCGCGACAGCGGGCGCGCGGCGACGATCGCGCGCGCAACACGGCGCGACTGCCGCTCGTCACCATAGTGAAAGAGAACGTCGGCGATTTCTTCTTCGTCGGCGCGGTTCAGCCAGTCGGCGGCGCTTTCGCCCTCCTGCGCCATTCGCATGTCGAGCGGGCCGTCCTTCTGGAACGAGAAGCCGCGTTCGACCTGATCGAGCTGCATCGAGGAAACCCCGATATCGAAGGTAATGCCATCGACCGCATCGATCCCGCGTTCTGCGAGCAGACGATCGATCTCGCCAAAGCGGCCGTGGAGCAGCGTCAGCCGGCCACCCGCCTCGGCAATCAACGCCTGTCCGCCAGCGATCGCATCGGGATCGCGGTCACAGGCGATCACGTCGGCGCCCGCAGCCAGCATGGCACGCGTATAGCCACCGGCACCGAAGGTCGCGTCGACATGCTGCTCACCGGCAGCGATGGCTAGGGCGGCGATGACTTCTTCGCGGAGGACCGGATCATGGCGGGGATCCCGAGGAAGGTCGGGGGAAAGATCGGTCACTTTCGCGCCTTCCCCTTCGTTTCTTCCCAAGCCGATGCCAGTCGCTTCAGCACCGGGTCGGCCTCGACGCATTCGCCGAGGCTGGGCAGCCACCATATCTCGAACCGGCGGCCCGACCCGACGAAGGCGGTCGCACCGGCCTCGCCCACACGGTCGCGCGCGGTGAAGTTGGGAAGAAAACGCCCGCTGTCGTCGAGCGTATAGGCCTCCGTATAGCTGAAGCGCTTCTTGAACGCCTCATCCTCGTCGAAGTCGAGGTTGCGCGCGAGCGCGGTGTCGCGGTCGCGTTCGATCTCTTCCGACAGGCGATCATATTGATCCTGCCCATAGGCGACGAGGCAGGGCAGCTTTTCGTGAAAGCCGACCCAGAGCACGCGCTGGCCGTCCGCATTGAGGGGCACATTGTTGCGGAACTGCGAGGGGACGGCGATGCGTCCCTTGCCATCGATCGCGGCGAAGTTGGTGCCCGAATACCGACCGGGCGTCACAACTGCCATCGCTGAAGCCCCCCGTCTCGCGCCACCGGGCAATAGTTTCCTGTCCCCGGAATCAGTGATTCCGCGCCGAAAGACTCAGGTGGAGATTGCCCCTCTCCGCTTCCTGCCTATCAAGACTCTATCAGGGTGAAAAGGGGTAATTTAGGGCAAGATAGGGATTCCACGCCCCAAATAGGTGATTTCGGGGTGAAATGAGCGCGCTGACGGGTTCCGGCACGCCAAAGGGTGCTCCGAAGATGGAGCGGGTGAAGGGAATCGAACCCCCGTCGCAAACCTGGAAAGCTTCGGCCTGACCCTATCGGGCGCCGCGAATCCACAGCGGCTGCAGCGCCGCATCCGCTGCATCGGGCCACAGGCGGGCGCCGAGCCACTCGGCCGTGTCGGCCTTGCGCAGATGATCCGCCCATTCGGGGTCGGGCTGCCACAGCGGGGCAAAGAGCAGGTCGGCATCGCCCACCAGCCACACCTCGCCCTGCCCGATCCGGCAATGCGCGACATGACGATCGGCATAGGGTCGGCACGTCGGCGGCAGCGTTTCGAACCGACCTGCGGTGACGAGCCGCAACCGGGCGCCATCGACATCGGCCGACATCGCCCCCCGGTTGCCGGCCGGCGCGGTTCCCAGCGTCACGCCCCAATGGTCGAGCAGCGGGGTCAACAGGCTGGTGACCGGCGGATTGCGCGGATCGCCGAGCGGATGCCGCATCGGCCAGGCGGTCAGGGCGTCCGCAAGGATGACGGCACGGCCGCCCCCGCGTACAAAGGCATCGACCGCGACGAGCTCGCGCGGTGCGAGCGCGCGCGGATGCGCAAGCAGAAGCGTGCCACCGGGCACCGGCGGATCGTCGATCAGGCTGTCAACGAGCCGCAGCGGTCCCGCCGCGCTCAGGCGGAGGAGCGCAGCATCTTCATTTGCCCCCTGCGCGAGCATCGCCGAAAGGTCGGTGCCGCCCGACCAGCGGAGCGGCAGGCCGGTCAGCATCGTCGCGGACGGACCGTGCGCGACGGCGGGGCGATAGAGCGACGCAAGCAGCCGGTGCCCGCCCACGAACCAGCCCGCCACGATCGCAGCGGCGAGGAGCCAGGTGATCGCCCTGCCCCGGCGCCACCGAAACAGCGCGTCGGCCGCGAAGAGAATGAGAGTCCAGCCGGGCAAACTCATCCCGAGCTGCAACCAAGGCGGCCGCGCCGAAAGAGCGAGCGCCAGACCAGCCTGCGCGACCAGCAGAAACGCGGCGGCCAACCCGATCGTCCGCCAGCGATCGCGCCGCGCCTCGCGTAGCTGAAGCCATGCGAGCAGCAAAGCAGGCAGCGGCATCAGCGGAAAGGCAAGCACCGGGTCGATCCGCCCGAGCCGTGCCTGCCCACCCACACCCCACGCGAGGACGAGCAGCAGCAAGGCCGCAGCAGCCGCGCGGAGCGTCGACGCCGCGAGCGACTTCACTGTTTCGATTGGCGCGCCCGTGCAAGGGCCGGATCGGGCTCGAGATCGGGAACCGTCGAGGCCGGCGCCGGCGGCGCGGCCTGCGGCGTCTTGACGTCGCTCGTCTGGTTCTGATCCTTCGAAACCGGCTGAACCCCCAATTCCTCAAGCGGCGCGCTGCCCGCCTTCTGCGTAGCTCCCGGATCCACCGCTTGTGCGGTAGCGGCTTCCTGCGCCGCATTTTCGCGCGCGCGATCGCCGATCAGGCCGGCCATGCCGACGAGCAACAGCACGGTGAGTACCCCGGCGATGCCGATCTGCAACCGACGCATCGAATCATTGGTGGGCGCCTGCGGCGCCGTGCCGTTCGTCATGCAGCCAGTCCTTTGCTCACCAGCCACTCGGGATTGTAGAGCGTCGAAAGATAGCGAAACCCGCTGTCGCACAGGATGGTTGCGATGCGCTTGCCCGGACCGAGCTGGCGCGCGAGCGCCATCGCTCCGGCGACGTTGATTCCCGACGACAGACCCAGGCAAAGCCCCTCTTCGTCGAGCAGTTGCCGGACGACCGCGAGTCCTTCCTCGTCCGAAATGCGGAATTGCGTATCGATCGGCGCACCCTCCAGATTGGCGGTGATGCGATTCTGGCCGATGCCTTCCGCGACGCTCGATCCTTCGGGCTTCAACTCGCCGCACTGATAATAATTAAAAAGCCCGGCGCCGTGCGGGTCGGTGAGCGCGACCGTGATATCGGCGCTCTTGGCTTTCAGCCCCAGCCCCGTCCCTGCGATCGTGCCGCCGGTGCCCGCCGCGCAGGTAAAGCCGTCGATGCAGCCCTCCATCTGGTCCCAGATCTCTTCGGCCGTACCGAAGATATGCGCCTTGCGGTTCGCGATATTGTCGAACTGGTTCGCCCAGATCGCATTGTCGGTTTCCTCTGCGATGCGGCGCGAGGTGTGAACGAAATGGCCGGGATTGGCGAAGGGCGCGGGCGGGACGAGCACCAGTTCGGCACCCAGCGCACGGATCGTCGCCATTTTCTCGGCGCTCTGATTGTCGGGCATGACGATGATCGTCTTGTAGCCGAGCGCGTTGGCGACAAGCGCCAACCCGATGCCGGTATTGCCTGCAGTCCCCTCGACGATCGTCCCGCCGGGACGTAAGCTGCCGTTCGCTTCGGCATCACGGACGATATAGAGCGCCGCGCGATCCTTCACCGATCCGCCGGGGTTGGCATATTCGCACTTGCCCCAGATTTCGCATCCGGTGGCCTTACTCGGCCCTTCGAGCAGCACCAGCGGGGTGTTGCCGATCAGGTCCAGGCTGGTTTTCGCAATGGTCATGCCCCTGATCTAGGGCGCCGCCCCGAGCGCCGCAAGACAGCTTCGCTTGCTTCGCATATCACCGGGCTTTGTCGACCAACGGGGCATGATGACCGATGAACGACATGCCGCGCGCCCCACATGGCTTGCACTTGTAACAGTATATCATTACTGGAGGCGCGAATTGTCGCACCGAACAACAGGATCTCCCCATATGCGTCTGCTTTCCGCCGCCGGCATTACCCTTGCCCTGATGATCTCCGGACCCGCTTTTGCCCAGAGCGCGGCGCCGGCGCCGCAACCGACCGGCGACGATGATTATCACACCGACCAGCCTATCGTAGTGACCGCGCCCTATGTCCGCAGCCTCGACATCCTTGGCAATGTGACCGTCATGGAAGGCGAGAAACTCGCTCAGGACATCCGCGGGCAGATCGGCGATACGCTCGCTTCGCAGCCTGGCGTCTCGTCGAGCAGCTTTTCCCCCGGCGCGTCGCGCCCGATCCTGCGCGGCTTTTCGGGCGAACGCGCCGCGGTGCTCGTTGACGGGCTCGGCGCGATCGACGCGTCATCGACCTCGGCTGACCATGCGGTTGCCATCGACCCGCTGACCGCCGAGCGTATCGAAATCCTGCGCGGCCCATCGGTCCTCCTCTTCTCGAGCCAGGCTGTCGGCGGCGCGGTCAACGTTTTCGACCGCCGTATTCCGCGCAGCATCCCCGAAGCTCCGCTGCACTTCGATGCGCTCGCCGGCTATGGCACCGCGGCCGATGACAAGAGCATCGGCGCTTCCATCGACGTGCCGGTCAGCGAGCGCTTCGTCGTCCATGCCGACGGCAATTATCGCGATTCGGGCGACGTTCGTGTCGGCGGGCTGATCTATGCCCCCGCGCTGCGCGGCCACCTGCTCGACCTTGCCGCCGACGCGACGGCCGGTGGCGACGCCGACGAGGCGGCGCGGCTCACCGATGCGGCAAACAGCCGCGGCAAGGTGCCGAACAGCCAGAGCACGAGCAAGAGCGCGGGCGTCGGCGCCGCCTTCATCGACGACGGCGGTTCGCTCGGCATCAGCTTCGGCTATCTCCAGGACGATTATGGCATCCCGCCGCGCGCTGACATTGACGAGGTGCCAACGATCAAGGCGCGTCAGTATCGCGTCGACCTGCGCGGCGAGGTCAATCTGGGTGACGGCCTGTTCGACAAGCTGCGCGTACGCGGCGCCTATGCCGATTATGCCCACACCGAGTTCGACGATGGCCAGCCGGGCACGCGCTTCACCAACCGCGGCATCGAGGCACGCGCCGAGCTGGCGCAGAACGACCGCGGCGGCTGGCGCGGCGCGAGCGGCGTCCAGTACAGCTTCCGCGACTTCGCCGCGATCGGCGACGAAGCCTTCCTCCCCGCGAACGAAACCACGCGCATCGCGGCCTTCACGCTGCAGGAACTCGAACGCGGCCCGGTGACGCTTGAGGGCGCGCTGCGCTTCGAAAATTCCAAGGTGACCGCGAACAGCATCGGCTTCGACCGTTCGTTCAGCAGCCTGTCGGGTGCCGCGGGGCTGAGCTACCAGCTTGCCGAGGGTCTGAAGGCCAGCATCTCGGTCTCGCGCAGCGAACGCGCGCCATCGGCGGAGGAACTGCTCTCCGACGGTCCGCACGCCGCCACGCTGACCTATGAGCGCGGCAATCCGAACTTCGACAAGGAAACGAGCTGGGGCGGCGAAGCGTCGCTGAAGTACAAGCGCGACGGCTGGTCGGCGGGCCTCACCGGCTATGCGAGCTGGTTCGACAATTTCATCTATGAAACCGACACCGGCCTGATCGAAGACGACCTGCCCGTGTTCGAATTCCGTCAGAACAAGGCCCGCGTCTGGGGCTTCGAGTTCGAAGGCACCGCACCGATCGCGCAGGTCGGCGGCTTCCATATCGGCGCCGACGCAACCGCCGACATGACGCGCGCGAAGATCGTCGATGGTCCTTATGTGCCGCGCATTCCGCCGCTGCGCATCCGCGGCGGGCTTGAAGCCTCGAGCGAACGGATCGACGTGCGCGCCGAGGTCGAATGGAACGACGACCAGAACCGCATCGCGCCGTTCGAGACGTCGACCAAGGGCTTTACGCTGGTCAACGCCTCGCTGACCTGGCGCCCGCTGCCCGATACGAAGAACCTGTCGCTGACGCTCTCCGCCGACAATATCCTCGACGTCGATGCCCGCCGCCACGCGAGCTTCACCAAGGATTATGTGCCGCTCGCCGGCCGCGACATCCGCCTTACCGCCCGCGCGAGCTTCTGATCTCCGCTCGCAGGGCTACGGCCGGATCCGGCGCCTCCCGGATCCGGCCGACTAAGGGTCAATAGGGCAGGCTCTTGCGCTTGATCCAATAGATCGAGGTTGCGGCCGCATAGGCTCCGACCTTTTCCCAAACTGTCTCGTCGACCGTCTCGATATCGATGCCCGCGTCGATATAGGCGCCGACGATCTTCCCGATCTGCTCGTCGCTCATCTCCCCCGTCAGATCGGGATTGGCGCCGCGCGGACCGAAGTCGAGCGCCTTGTCGACGACGCTTGCCTGCAGCTTCGATTTCGCAATGGCGCCGACCAGCCATTCGCGCGAAATGCGCGCAAGGCTGTAGTCGAAATAGGTCGCCTTGTTTTCATCGGCGATTCCATGCTGCGTCACACAGGCATCGACGATCGTGCCCAATTGCTTGAACAGCGCATCGCGCGACGCCGCGTCGCCGGCACCGGCCATCGCCGCGCCGACCTGCGCCTTGAAGTCGGGCGTCGAAGAGGTGGCAACGCAATCCAGCTTCGCGCCGTCCTGCGCCAAAGCCGCGCCGGGCATCGCCGCCAACGCGAGTGCCGCGCCGGCCATCCAGTTTCTGATCATCGAAATGCCTTTACCCCCAGAGAGAACAACCCTCAGGAGAGCATGGCCATCCCGCCGTTCACATGCAAGGTCTGGCCGGTGACATAGCCGGCTTCCTTTGACGCGAGATAGACCACGGCGGCGGCAATATCGCTCCCCTCGCCCATCCGGCCTGCGGGAATGCGCTGGTTGAGCGCTTCCTTCTGCGCGTCGGGCAGATCGTCAGTCATCGCGGTGGCAATGAAACCCGGTGCAACACAGTTGGCCGTCACGCCGCGGCTCGCCAGTTCCTGCGCCAGCGCCTTGGTCATGCCCGTGACCCCGGCCTTCGACGCAGCATAATTGGCCTGCCCCGGATTGCCGGTCGCGCCGACGACGCTGGTGATCGAGATGATGCGCCCGAAACGCGCCTTCATCATCGGCTTGGCCGCAGCGCGTGCGAGGCGGAAATTGGCTTCGAGGTTGATGCGGATGACGTCCATCCACTCCTCGTCCTTCATCCGCATGATCAGATTGTCGCGCGTGACGCCGGCGTTGTTGACGAGGATGTCGAGCTTGCCGCCCAGTGCGTCGACGGCCGAAGGAACGAGCGCATCGACCGCCGCCGCATCGCCAAGGTTGCACGGCAGCGCAACATGATCACCGCCGAGCGTATCGCGAAAGGCGCTCAGCTTGTCGGCGTTGGATCCCGAAACCGCAAGCCGCGCGCCCTGCGCCGCCAGTGCCTGCGCGATGGCGGATCCGATACCGCCCGAGGCGCCGGTGACAAGGGCGGTCATGCCGGTGAGATCGAACATCTGATTTTCTCCTGAAATCTGTATCTTAAAGCGTCTTGAGCAGCGCTTCGATGTCGTCCATCGAAATCAGGCTGACCGTCTCGACTTCGCCCGACGCGCTGCGCTTGACCATCGGCGAGAGCACTTTGCCACCAAACTCGACGAACTGGCCGACGCCGATATCTTCCATCGACGCAACGCTTTCGCGCCAGCGGACACGGCCGGTGACCTGCTGGACGAGCAGGTCACGGATCGTCTCTGCGTCGCTGACCGGGCTGGCCGTGACGTTCGCCACAACCGGCACGAGCGGTGCAGCGGGCGGGTTGGCGCCCAAAGCTTCGGCCATCGCGTCGGCGGCAGCCTGCATCAGCGGGCAGTGGAAGGGCGCCGAGACGGGCAGAAGCACACCGCGCTTGATCCCATAATCCTTGACCAGCGCGACCGCGCGTTCGACCGCGCCCTTGTGGCCCGAGATCACGACCTGCGACGGGTCATTGTCGTTGGCGACGGTGCAGATTTCACCTTCGGCCGCGGCATCGGCAAGCTTCTGCGCGGTCTCGATATCGGCGCCGAGCAGCGCCGCCATCGCGCCGATGCCGACGGGCACCGCCGCCTGCATCGCCTGCCCGCGCGTCTTCAAAAGGCGTGCGGTGGTCGCAAGATCGAAGGCGCCCGCGGCACAGAGCGCACTATATTCGCCGAGGCTGTGCCCCGCGACATAATCGGCCTTGGCCGACAGCGTCACGCCGCCTTCCTTTTCGAGCACGCGCAGCGTTGCGATCGCGTTCGCCATGATCGCGGGCTGGGCGTTTTCGGTGAGGGTCAGCTGATCCTCGGGCCCTTCGCTCATCAGCTGGAACAGTTTCTGCCCCAGCGCGTCGTCGACTTCCTGAAATACCTCGCGCGCGACCGGCGAAGCGTCGGCGAGTGCCTTGCCCATGCCGACGGCCTGGCTGCCCTGACCCGGAAAAATAAATGCGCGCATGAAATTTCCTACTCGTCATCCCAGCGAAAGCTGGGGTCGGTTGCATTGTCACTCCAGCGATCTCAGCTTTCGCTGGGATGACGGAAGGGCAAGCGCCTATTCCTTCACCCCGCGCGATGCAAGCCGAAGGGCACGACCTTGTTCGCCGCATCGTGGCCGATGTCCGCCCGGCCGAGCCATGCGATGCCCGTCCGCGCGCACCAGTCGCGTGCGATTTCCTCAGGATCCAAGCCGAAGGGCCGGTCGTTCTCGGGCACATCGCTGACGCGGCCGAGGCGGATGCCCGCCAGCCCGCGCGGCCCCAGACAGGTCGCAACGTGGAAGAACGCGCGGTCAAAGGCATAGAGATATTCGCTGACCTCCTCGACGATCAGCACATGACCGGTGAGGTCGGGCTCGAGCGGGGTGCCGAGCAGCATCGACAGCGTCATCAGGTTGAACGCCGCGTGGCGCGCGCCATGCTCCAGCCCCTGCTCGCACGCGGCGGGATCGCGAGCGACTAGCCAGTCGAGCGCGCGCGCCACCGCAGCATCGCCCCCGTCGCGGCGGATGTCGGCGACCATCGGCCCGTGCGCGACATGATCGAAACCCTCGCGATAGAGGCAGCCGAGCAGATTGCCCTGATCCGAATAGCCGAGGAATGCCTTGCCGCGCGCGGCGGGGGTCATCGCCGCGACCGCGTCCTCGGCGATGCGGCACGCGCCATAGCCGCCGCGCGCGAACCAGACCGCCTCGATATCGGGGCGGTTCGCCATGTCGACGAGCGCGGCGAAGCGGTGCCCGTCCTCGCCGGCGAAATGGCCATGCACCGCGAAACATTGCTCGTCGAAAACCAGCTCGACCCCCGGATAGCCCAGCGCTGCGATCGCGCGCGCCGCCTCCGCATCGTCGGGCAGGATGGGGGTCGACGGCGCGACGATCCCGATACGCATGTCACTTCCCCTGCCTTGCCAAGCCTGCGGCGAGGCCATAACGCGCGGGCATGGCCGAAAACAAACCCTATTTCTTCTGCGGCATCGGCGGGTCCGGAATGCTGCCGCTCGCGATGATCGTTGCCGCGCGCGGCAGTGCGGTTTCGGGATCGGACCGGAGCCGCGACCAAGGCCGTACACCGGGGAAATTCGACTGGATCGAGCGGCAGGGTATCGCGCTTTTCGCGCAGGACGGCAGCGGCGTCGCCGCGGGCCAGACGCTCGTTGCTTCGGCAGCGGTCGAGGATAGCGTGCCGGACATCGCGGCAGCAAATGCCCTCGGCCTTGCCCGCATGACGCGCGCCGACCTCAACGCGGCGCTGTTCAACGCGGCCGGGTCAGCCATCGGCGTCGGCGGCACCAGCGGCAAATCGACCGTTACTGGCATGATCGGCTGGATTCTCGAAAGCGCGGGCCGCAGGCCGACGGTGATGAATGGTGCCGTGATGCGCAACTTCGCCAATGACCAGATGCCGTTCGCGAGCGCGCTGGTCGGCGATGCCGCGACCTATGTCAGCGAGGTCGACGAAAGCGACGGATCGATCGCGCTTTACCGGCCCGACGTCGCCGTCGTCACCAATATCAGCCTCGATCACAAGAGCCTCGCCGAACTACACCAGTTGTTCGGCGACTTCGCCGCCAAGGCGCGCGTCGCCGTGATCAATGCCGACGATGCGGAATCAGCGCCGCTGATCGGCGGTGCCAACGTCGCAAGCTTCGGCTTCGCGGAAGGTGCCGTAATACGCGGCACCGACTTCGAGCCGCTACCCGACGGGTGCCGCTTCATGGTCCACGCAGACGGCACGGCCCGTCAGGCGAGGCTCCGGATGCCCGGCCGCCACAATGCCGCCAACGCCCTCGCCGCGATCGCGGCCGCGCACGCCGCAGGCATTCCGGTCGCGCAGGCGGTCGAGGCCCTCGCCGATTTCGCGGGGCTCGCGCGCCGTTACGAGGTGCTGGGTCAGACGAACGGCGTCACCGTCATCGACGATTTCGCGCACAACCCCGACAAGGTCGCCGCGACGCTTGCCGCGGTCGCCGAGCTGCCCGGACGCGCCCTCCTCTTCTTTCAGCCGCACGGCTATGGCCCGCTTCGCCAGATGGGCAAGGAACTTGCCGCGAGCTTCGCAAGCGGAATGCGCGACGGCGACAGGCTCTATGTCAGCGATCCGGTCTATTTCGGCGGCACCGTTGATCGCAGCGCCGGCAGCGAAGCCTTGGTTGCCGATATCGTCGGGGGCGGCGCCGACGCGGTGCACCTGACCACCCGCGCCGAATGCGGCGCGGCGATGCTGGACGAAGCGAAGACCGGCGACCGCATCCTGATCCTCGGCGCGCGCGACGACACGCTTACCGAGTTCGGGCGTGAACTGCTGGAAAAGCTCGGCCGCGCTTGATTTTCGCCCGCGAATCTGTATAGGCGCGCTCATTCGGGGCGAGGCCACGTGCCATTCGCCCCGTTTGCTTTGCACCAATACGCAAAGCCGGACGACAGCCGGAGGGGTTTCGCGATTGGCGCGAAATCAGCG
This sequence comes from Sphingopyxis sp., assembly GCF_965279755.1. Classification (GTDB taxonomy): domain Bacteria; phylum Pseudomonadota; class Alphaproteobacteria; order Sphingomonadales; family Sphingomonadaceae; genus Sphingopyxis. The sequence continues at coordinate 540,443 of NZ_OZ257261.1, forward strand.
ATCGGCCAAATTGAAGGACGCAAACCATGCCGTTTTACGAGCATGTATTTATCGCGCGTCAGGATCTGAGCCAGGCTCAGGTCGATGCGCTCGCCGAAGGCGTTACGAATATCGTGACCGAATATAAGGGTGAGGTCCACAAGACCGAAACCTGGGGCCTGAAGCAGCTCGCCTACAAGATCGCGAAGAACCGCAAGGGTCATTACGCGATGCTGTCGGTCGAAGCGCCGGGCGAAGCCGTCGCGGAAATCGAACGTCAGGCAGCGATCAACGAAGACATCATTCGCTGGATGACGATCAAGGTCGATGAACTCGAAAAGGGTCCGTCGGCAATGATGCGCAAGCAGGAACGTCGGGGCGGCCGCGGCCGTGACCGCGACGGCGAAGAATAAGGATAACGACCATGGCACGACCCTTTTTCCGCCGCCGCAAGACCTGCCCCTTCAGCGCGAAGGACGCACCGGTCATCGATTACAAGGACGTCCGCCTGCTCCAGGGTTACCTGTCGGAGCGTGGCAAGATCGTCCCGTCGCGGATCACCGCGGTGTCCACCAAGAAGCAGCGTGAGCTGGCAAAGGCGATCAAGCGCTCGCGCCACATCGGCCTGCTCCCCTACATTGTGAAGTAAGGAGGGCGGACCGATGGAAATCATCCTGCTCGAACGTATCGAGAAACTGGGCGGTATCGGCGACGTCGTCACCGTCAAGAACGGCTTTGCCCGTAACTATCTGCTCCCGAACAGCAAGGCGCTGCGCGCGAACGACGCGAACCGCAAGCTGTTCGAAGCAAACCGCAGCAAGATCGAGGCCGACAACGCCGAACGTCGTACCGACGCCGAAGGTCGCGCCAAGGATATCGACGGCAAGCAGGTCGTCCTGATCCGTCAGGCGTCGAACACCGGCCAGCTTTACGGCTCGGTTTCGGTGCGCGACATCATCGACGCACTGATCGAGGACGGCGCGACGAACATCACCAAGTCGATGGTCGAGCTGGAACGCCCGATCAAATCGCTTGGCCTGTTCGACGTCAAGGTAAAGCTGCACCCCGAGGTGGTCGTGACCGTCAGCGTCAACGTCGCCCGCTCGCCGGACGAAGCCGAGATGCAGAAGCAGGGCATCGATGTGATCGCCGCCATGTTCGAAGAAGAACAGGCTGAAGCGGTCGCCTCGGCGCTCGAGCCCGACAGCGAAGACGAATTCGACGACGTGGACGCCGCTCCGTCGGACGTCGCCGTCGAGGACGCTGCGGACGAAGGCGAAGAAGCCTAAGCTTCTTCCCCTCCTCTCGCAAGAGACAGAAAAGGGCTCTGGGACCTCGTGTTCCGGAGCCCTTTTTCTTTGGTGGCGGGGCGGAGATGGATGATGGCTTCGGGTGAAGGACGTAGCCGGCTTCGTCGTCACTCGCCGTCACCGTCTCCCGCCCGGTCGACCATATCCATGAAATCGCGCGCCGTGTTGCGCTCGCCCTCATCCTTGAACGCGACGTCGAGATCCGGCGCAACGCCGAGCATGTACATCAGCGCCCACAAGGCAAAGCGGCGGCCGGGGTTGGCTTCGAGGCCGAAGTCGACACGCATGCGTTCGGTGCCCGCAGCATGCGCCTCCGGGTGAATCGCTGCCAGGTCGGCGGTGCCGAAATAGCGGCGGAGCTGATCGTCGAAATCCATTGTGCCTTATGGCGCCAGACGGGAGGGCGCGGCAAGGCAGCCGCTATTTCTTTTTGAACAGCGATTCCGCAATGGCCTTGTGGCCGGTTGCCGCCGCTTTATGCGCCTTTATCCGTTCGATCTCGTTTTCGAGCACGGCGACCCGGTCATCCAGTTCCTCGAGCGACAAGGGGTCGAGCGATTGCCGGGTCAGCGCGGTGAGGGTGTCGTCGCGGCGGCGGGGAAGGTCGTCGTCGTCCATGATGCGTCCTTTCTCTCGCGGTCCCTGATCAAGGCGCGCAACTGTTGACCCGTGTCGCACCTCTGTCAATAAGGCGGGGCAAGGGCGTTGTGGGGACACCCGGACCAAAGTGGGGGAATTTCAGTGACTAGCCTGCCTGCGACCATGACTGCCATCACCATCCGCGAGCCCGGCGGGCCCGAGGTACTGGTGCCGGAGGTGCGGCCGGTACCGCAGCCCGGACCGGGCGAGGTGCTGATCCGGGTTGCCGCGGCGGGCGTTAACCGCCCCGATGTCCTCCAGCGCATGGGCTTCTATCCCCCGCCCCCCGGCGCGTCCGACCTGCCGGGGCTGGAGATCGCGGGCACCGTCGTCGCGGTCGGGCCGGGCGACGATCCCGAATTGCTCGGCCAGTCGGTCTGCGCGCTGGTCGCCGGCGGCGGCTATGCCGAATATTGCGTTGCGCCGGTCGGTAGCTGCCTGCCGGTGCCGGGCGGATTTTCGATGGCAGAGGCCGCGGCGCTGCCCGAAACGGTCTTCACCGTCTGGCACAATCTGTTCGAACGCGCTTATGTTCGCGAAGGGGAGACGGCGCTGATCCACGGCGGCACCAGCGGCATCGGCACGACCGCGATCGGCCTTTGCCAGCTCTTCGGGATCCGGACGATCGTCACCTGTGGCAGCGCCGACAAATGCGACGCCGCGCGCGCGCTCGGCGCCGGTCTGGCGGTCGATTATTCGAGCGAGGATTATGTCGAGGCGGTGAAGGTCTTCACCGGCGGCAAGGGAGTGGAGGTCGTGCTCGACATGGTCGGCGGCGACTATGTGCCGCGCAACCTCGAATGCCTCGCCGAGGATGGTCGCCACGTCACCATCGCCTTCCAGCGCGGCGCGAAGGTCGAGATCGACATTTCGCAGCTGATGCGCCGCCGCCTGACGATGACCGGCTCGACGCTCCGCGCGCGCAGTGCCGATTTCAAGGCGCTGCTCGCCGACGAGATCCACCGCACGCTCTGGCCGCGTCTGGCCGAGGGAGGCTGGAAGCCCGCGATGGACCAGAGCTTCCCGCTTGCCGAAGCCGCCGCCGCGCACGCGCGGATGCAGGCCGGCGCGCATGTCGGAAAGATCGTACTGACGGTGGGATAGGCGCGAAGCACGGGAGGTCATGATGAGCGAGCGACCGATCCTGCACGAATATGCGGCGAGCGCCAATTGCTACAAGATCCGGCTGACCGCCGCCCTGTTGGACCAGCCGCTTGACCGGCGCGAATATGACATCATGAAGGGAGAGACGCGGACGCCCGCTTTTCTGGAACAGGTCAACGCGAACGGGCGTATCCCGGTGCTGCAGATAGGCGACCGGTTCCTGCCCGAAAGCAACGCCGCCTGCTTCTGGCTGGCCGAGGGAACGCGGCTGGTACCGGACGACCGCTTCGACCGCGCCGACATGCTGCGCTGGATGTTCTTCGAACAATATAATCACGAACCGAATGTCGCGACCGTGCGCTTCTGGATGCGCTGGGTGGGCGAGGAGAATTTCACCGACCTGCAGCGCGCGCTGGTGCCGGTGAAGCAGGAGGCCGGGAAGGCCGCGCTCGCGCTGATGGACGAGCATCTGGCGTTGCACCAATGGTTCGCGGGGCAAAGCCTCTCGATCGCCGACATCGCGCTTTATGCCTATACGCATGTCGCCGAGGATAGCGGGCTGTTTTCGCTGGCCGACTATCCGGCGGTGCAGGCGTGGATCGCAAAGGTAGAGAGCACGCCCGGCTTTGCCCCGTTTGAGACGTAACGGAAGGTCCGGGAACGACCGTTTCCGGACCCTTCATCCGCAGCCGGCCCCTAGGGTCCTGACCCTAACCCGCCGCCTTCAATAACCCATCAGCGCGAGCACTTCCTTGCGGCTGCGCTCGTCGTCGAGAAAACATCCGAGCAGACGACTCGTCACCATTCCGACGCCCGGTGTACGGACGCCGCGCCCGGTCATGCAGCCATGCTGCGCGTCGATGACCACCGCGACGCCATGCGGATGCAAATTGTCCCAGATGCAGCGCGCAACCTCGGCCGTCAGCCTTTCCTGTACCTGCAACCGCCGCGCATAGCCGTTCAGCACGCGAGCCAGCTTCGAAATACCGACGACGCGGTCCCTTGGCATATAGGCGATCGAGGCCTTACCCGTGATCGGCGCCATATGGTGCTCGCAATGCGACTGGAACGGAATGTCCTTCAGCAGCACAAGTTCATTGTAACCGCCCACCTCTTCGAAAGTGCGCGACAGGTGGATAGCCGGATCCTCGTCATATCCCTGACAATATTCCAGCCACGCCCGCGCAACGCGACGGGGCGTGTCGACCAGACCCTCGCGCGACGGATCGTCGCCGGCCCATTCGATCAGCGTCCGGACCGCGCCCAGCACCTCTGCCGGGACGACGGGCTTGCCGTCGGGGCCCAGTTCCACCTTTGTCATCACCCTGCCTTCACTGTTGCATCGATGCCGCACATTTCGGCGTGAAAAAGACGATGCGCAACCCCGGATACGCAAGATTTTCGTGGGCCCCGGGAAGTTTACGTTGCGGAATCGGGGTTTTTCCAGCTTTGAGACTCGCCTGAATTTCTGCGGCTTTTGGCGGCAACAAGTGACTTGACGCTTTCGTCAACTCGGCGCACCTTTGGTTCATTACAGAGTTCGCCCAAGCGGACCGTAATCCGGAGATGCCGGCGTATTCCCCGACGCCGGAGGGAGAGGACGATGACCAGCACAGCTGGCAAGCGGGATTTTCGCAGGCACCTGGCCGCTTCGGCACGGCGCCCTTTGCCACGTCTGGTTACTGCCCCTCCCCTTTAAGCACAAATATGATTTGGGCGGCCCGTAAACGCGGGTTCGAAAAAGGGAGGATGTAGATGAAGTTCAAAGGACTTATCGGCACGTCGGTCGTGGCGATGGCGGTGGCGACACCAGCCTATGCGCAGGATACGGCGGGAACCGAACGCGACGCTTTCGGGGGCGAAATCGTCGTGACCGCACAGCGTCAATCGGAACGGTTGCAGGACGTGCCGATCGCCGTCAGCGCCTTTTCGTCGGAAGCGCTCGAAGCACAGCAGATCAAGACACCGTCGGATCTTCAGCTGACGCTGCCAAACGTCACCTTCACCAAGACGAACTTCACGGGCGCCAGCTTCACCATCCGCGGCATCGGCGACCTTTGCGTCGGCACGACTTGCGACAGCGCGACCGCAATCCACCTGAACGGCGACCCGCTGTTTTCGACCCGCCTGTTCGAAACCGAATTCTTCGACCTTGAACGCGTCGAAGTGCTGCGTGGTCCGCAGGGCACGCTGTTCGGCCGCAACGCGACCTCGGGCGTGGTCAACGTGATCACTGCGAAGCCCAAGCTCGGCACCTTCGAAGCTGCCGCCGAAGCCGAATATGGAAATTATGATTCCATGAAGGGCAAGGCGATGGTCAACATCCCCCTTGGCGACACCATGGCCTTCCGCATCGCGGGCATCTATCTGAACCGCGACGGCTACACGAAGAACACCTTCCTCAACACCCGCATCGACGATCGCGACCTTTATTCGGTCCGTGGTTCATTCCGCTGGGAACCGAGCCCCGACACGACGATCGACCTGCTCGCCTCCTATTTCCACGAGCGCGATCAGCGCACGCGTATCCAGAAGCAGCTGTGCCAGCGCGACCCGACCGGCATCCTCGGCTGTCTGAACAACCGCCTCGACAATTCGCCGTTCAATGCCAATGCGACCTTTACCGCGGCGCTGACATCGCGTGAATTCCTGGCAATCCGCGGCATTCCTGCGGGCTTCGCGCTCGGTAGCCTCTATGGCACCGACATCTATGCCAACACGACGATTCCCGACGACGCCCGGACGGTCAACACCGCCTATACGCCGAGCTATTTCACCAGCGAACTGACGCTGCAGGGTCAGATCGAGCATAATTTCGGCCCGATCTCGCTGCAGGTTTCCGGCCAGTATCAGAAGGTCAAGCTCGACGCGTCGCAGGACTATAACAGCAATGTCGGCAACCGGGCGCTGTACGCGACCGGCCTCGCGACCTTGCAGGCAGCAGCGAATGGGGCACTTGGCGCAGCGTTTACGCCCTATTTCGCACCGGTCGCCGCGGCGATCATCCCGAACGGACCGACCGGCCAGCTTTGCACCTCGCTGGCGGAAGAAACCGGCCAGGGCGTCTATGGCGGCAATTCGATCTGTAGCGACCAGTCGCTCCAGTTCGACCGGTCGAACCAGTATAACAGCAGCTGGTCTGCGGAAACGATCCTGACCAGCGACTTCGACGGACCGTTCAACTTCCTGCTCGGCGGTATCTATGCCGACTACAAGCTGACCGAGAACAGCTATTATGTGAACGCCTTCCCGATCGACTATCTGACCGGCGTTCTCGGCGCCTTCACCGCGGCGACCAACCCCGCCTCGGCCGGCGGCCCGCTGCCGCCGTCGTTCCTCGGCACGCCGTTCTTCCGCAACAACACCGACAGCCTGAGCATCAAGTCCTACGGCCTCTTCGGCGAAGCCTATTTCGAGTTCAATGATCGCCTGAAGCTGACCGCGGGCCTGCGCTACAACAATGACAAGAAAAGCGTGACGGCGCGTTCGACGCTGGCGAGCTTCCTTGTTCCGCACAGCCTGACCGGTGACATTTTCGCGTCGCCGTTCGTCGGATCCTTCGACGCCGATCCCGGCACGCCGGGCAATCAAATCATCCAGGCACGCAGCGTGAAGTTCAACAAGCTGACCGGCCGAGCGGTGCTCGACTTCAAGGTGACCGACGACAACCTGCTCTATGCCTCCTATTCGCGGGGCTATAAGTCGGGCGGTATCAACCCGCCGCTGCAGCCGATCTTCTCGGTGCCCGAATCGTTCAAGCCCGAACAGGTCGACGCCTTCGAAATCGGGTCGAAGAACACCTTCGGCAACGGCGCGCTGACGCTGAACCTCACGGCCTTCTACTACAAGTACAAGGACCTCCAGCTCAGCAAGATCGTCGCCCGCACCGCGGTCAACGACAATGTCAGCGCCGACATCTATGGCTTCGAAGTCGAAGGCATGGTCCGGCCCGACCCGGACTGGGTGATCAACCTCGGCTTCAGCTACCTTCACACGAAGGTGTCCGAAGACAAGTTCACCAGCAATCCGCGCGATTTCGGTGGCGGCCGTGCAGATGCCGTGATCATCAAGGATATCACGAACGCCGCGAACTGCGCCGTCGGATCGACGTCGGGCAACGCAGCGGGGGTCAACGCCTTCGTGAACGGCGTGCAGAACGTGATCAACGGCGGCTTCGTCCCCGGTGTTGCGGCAGGTGCCGGTCTGCGCCCGACGACGGCTTTCCCGTCCGACGGTGGCATCGCCTCGACGGGTGCTTTCAGCATCTGTTCGGTCATGGAAGCGGCCGCATCGGGTGCCTTCGCGGCGGCGGGTCTCAACCCCGCGAACTTCGGCGGGATCCAGTATTTCTCGGCCGGCATTCCCGTCAACATCAAGGGCAACCAGCTGCCGCAGGCTCCGAACTACAAGTTCAGCGCCGGCGTTCAGTACACCGCCCACCTCGGCGACATGACGCTCGTTCCGCGCTTCGACCTTGCCTATACCGGAGAGAGCTATGGCAGCATCTTCAACGGCAACGTCAACAAGATCAAAGGCTATGCCCAGGTCAACGCGCAGATGCAGCTGAATGGCGCCGACGACAAATGGTATGTGAAGGGGTTCATCCAGAACCTGTTCAATTCGGCCAGCGTGACCGGCCTCTACATCACCGACCAGTCGTCGGGTAACTACACCAACGTCTTCACCCTCGAACCGCGCCGCTATGGCATCGCGGCCGGCGTGAAGTTCTAAACTCCCGGCCAGCGGTCCAGAAAGGATCGCAAGCCAAAGAAAAACCCCGGCCTCTCCATCGAGAGGCCGGGGTTTCCTTTTGTCCGCAGGAACCGGGCGAAGCGGCGAACCGCCCCACCCCGTTTTCCGATCAGAACTTGAAGCGGCCGGTCACGCCATAGGTACGCGGCTGGCTGGGATAGCCCGACACGCTGCCCGCCTGGGCGACGGCGTTGAAGATGGTCGTCAGATACTGCGCGTTGGTGATGTTGCGGCCCCAGACGCCCAGTTCGAAGCCGTTGGTCAGCGCCACGGTGAACGAGGCGTTGAGCTGGTTCACTTCGCGCTTCAGATTCTGCGCGACCGTCGCGGGCAGACCCGACAGGCCGTCGACGATCTGCGTCGGGCTTTCATACTGATAGTCGATGTGCGCGATCGCCTTGGTCCCGCCCGCGAATTCATGCGTATAGGTACCCCCCATCGAGACCGACAGATCGGGGATGCCCGCGGGCTTCAGGCCCGAGAGATCGCCGAACGCCGACGCGACGAAGCTGTCATACTTGGGATCGAGGTAGGTCACCGCAAGGTTCAGGTTCAGACCCCGCACCGGACGCACCGAGCCGTCGAATTCGATGCCGAAGGTCGACTGCTTGCCCGCGTTGGCGAGCGCGAAGCCGGTTCCGGTGAAGACGTTCGACTGGAAGCCCTTGATCGACTGCTTGAACACCGCAAGGTTCAGCGCCGCGACCGACCACTGTGCCTTCAGGCCTGCTTCGTAGACCGTCGACTCTTCAGGTTCCGCAAAGCGCGTGCCCGACACGAGGTTCGGCGTGCCGAGCCCCCCCGCGATGATCGCCGGCAGATCGCTGGCAAGCGGACGGCTGTCGCGCGACAGGTTGACCGAGCTCGCCTTGAAGCCGGTCGCATAGGTCGCATAGACGTTGACCGTATCGGTCAGCTTGTACGCGAGGCGCGCGCTGTAGCTGAAGTCGCCGTCGTTGGTCTTGCCGGGTTCGACGCTGTTCGGAACGTCCAGGAACGGCGGCAGGAACTGGAACGGCTTCAGGCCGCTCAGCGGGTTCGCGCTGCTGCCGTTCGGCAGGGTCAGCGTCGGATTGGCCGCAAGGAAGGTCGCCGTCGCGGGATCGACGCCACCGCCGATCAACAGCGCGCGACGGAACGGCGCATAGGCCGCTGCATCGAGGTTGATGCCCGAGAAGACATCGGTGCTGTTGACGTCAGCCGTGAAGCTTTTCTTGTCCTTCGTATAGTTGCCGCCGAGCGTCAGCGTGAGGCGATCGGTGACTTCGAAGTCCAGCGTGCCGAAGATCGACCATGCGGTGTTCTTCATGCCATAATATTCGTCCATACCGTCGCCGGCGCGGAAGAAGGTGCCGGCATATTTGGCAGGGTTGCCCTCGAGCGCGCCGAGCGTGCCTTCGAGCAGCGGGACGCTGAGCGCGCCGCCGCTGGCGGCCTGGATCAGCGCGTTGCCATAGGCGCGGAAGTCGTCGCCGAAATAGATCTGGCTATGCTGCTTGATCTTTTCGTTGAAGTAGTAGCCACCGACGAGGAAGTTGATCGGGCCGTCGAAATCCGACGTCAGGCGCAGTTCCTGCGTGAAGGTGTTGATCGCGGTATCGTCCGACTTCTGTCCGATCAGGTCGGCGCTGGTGAAGTCCGAATCCTGGTTGGTGTTGGCACGAACCCGGCGATAGGCGGTGATCGAGGTCAGCGCCATGCTGCCGAGATCATAGTCGATCTGGCCCGAACCGCCGTAATTCTTGATCAGGTTCGACGACAGGAAATTGTTGTAGACGCGATACGAGAAGGGATTGTTCGCATCGACGCTGGGGCCGCCGGCGAGCGCATTGGTGATCGCGACGGTCGGGCCGGCGATGACGTTGCCGGCAATGCAGCAATTCTCGTCGATCTTGTCATAGTCGCCGATCAGGCGGATCGACAGCGCGTCGGTCGGCTCGATGAGCAACTGGCCGCGAACGCCCCAGCGGTTGCGATCATTGACGTCGGTGCCGAGGTTGATGTCCTTTGCATAACCGTCGCGGCGGTTGAAATTGCCGCCGAGCGAGAAAGCGATCTTGTCGCTGATCGGGCCGGTGATGTCGGCCTTGAGGACAATGGCGTCATAATTGCCATAGCTCGCCTCGACCGAACCGCCGAATTCATACTGCGGCTTCTGCGTGACGATGCTGATGACGCCCGCCGACGCGTTCTTGCCGAACAGGGTCGACTGCGGGCCGCGCAGCACTTCGATGCGCTCGACGTTCGGAAGGTCGCCGATCTGGGCGGCCGAACGCGAACGATAGACGCCGTCGATGAAGACGCCGACCGAGGGTTCGATGCCGGGGTTGTTGGCGCCGTTGCCGAAACCGCGGATGATGAAGTTGGTGTTCGCGCTCGACTGGAGCTGCGATACGCGGAGGCTGGGCACCGCCGACTGTAGGTCGATAAGATCGCGGATCTGGGCATTCTGCAGATCCGCGGCCGAGGTCACCGAGACCGCGATCGGCGTGTCCTGCAGCGTCTGCGAACGCTTCGACGCGGTGACGATGATGTCGTTGCCATAATCGGTGACGTCATTGGTCGCAGCCGGCGCCGCGGCATCGTCGGCGGGGGCGGCGTCCTGGGCAAAAGCAATAGCGGGGGTGGTTGCGGCGCACAGCATGGTGGCGCCCAACAAGATGTTGCGCAAAGTCATGGTCTCTCTCTCCAAACCACCGAAGCGCGACCCATCGGGCCTAAGGAGGGAGATGCTCCGGCGGTAACGGCGGGCTGTATCGTGCAGCGCCGCCGCGTCAACGCGTGCGGCGCTGAAGCGCCGATTTTCCGTCAGTTAGTGGCCAAAAAGCAACAGTTTACGCTACGGCGCAGCGAAATATCTCAACCAGGATTGCCCTCGGGAAGCTTCAGGCCCAGCGTCGCAGCGTTCGCCACGGCCTCCTCTCGGCTTGTCGCGCGCAGCTTTCGCATCACATTTTTGAGGTGCCACTTCACCGTTTCGGGCGCGAGCTGGAGCGTGCGGGCGATCTCCTTGTTCGACTCTCCGGCGTGGAGAGCGCTCAATATCTCGATCTCACGTTCGGTCAGGAACGAGAAGGCTTCGCCCGGTGCCGCGCTATAGGGCCCCTCGAGCGCCGGGTCGCGGCGCGACGGATCGGCGAGCTTCAATAGCGCGAGAAACGATCCCGAGGCATAGGCCTCGCTGCAGAAATTCTGCACCGCGCGGACGCCGGTCACGTCGAGCACGTCGACGATCGTCCGGCGAAACCCGACGCTGGCGGCGTGATTGAGGAAGCGCACGGTTTCGAGTTCGACCATCTTGTCGCAGCGGCCGCTGAGCTGGGGCAGGATATTGAACAACGCCGCCGACGCCCGCAGTTCGGCATCGTCGGCGTTGGACGCGAGGCGCAGCAGCCGTTCGGCAACCAGCGTCAGGCGCGGCCGATCGCCGCTCGCAATCGCTTCATAAGCACGCATTTCGGCGATCAGCGCGAAAGCACGCGCCGACGCAGAAAGCGGATCGCGCAGAGCGGCCTCTTCGTCGCCCGTCGCCACGACGGCCTCTGCATCGATCGTCGGCGGCAGGCGCAGGCGCACGCGTTCGACGACGCACATCGCTTTCAGCGGTGTCCAGTCGCGCGCGAAGGCCATCCGTTCGGCGCGATCGATCAGCGAGGCCGCATCGTCGACACGGCCGTCGGCGGCGGCAATGCGGATACCGATCTGGAATGCCTGGACGATCGCATCCTGAAAGCAACTCGGTTCGAGCGCGGCGAGCGCGGACGAAACAAGGCGCGCGGCCCCCGCAAGATCGTCGCGTTCATACCGGCAGCGTGCCAGCCCCGCATCGACCAGCGCACCGGCCAATCCGTGCGGCGCCAGCATCTGGCGTCCCTCGCGCAGGACGCGTTCGGCCTCGACGAGCTGTCCCTGCGCACGCGCGGAGGCGGCTTTGGCTCGCGTCGCCAGCGCCTGCGGAATATCGCAGCCGGTCGCCGGCTCGCGCAGCCCGAGCGGGCGGACCACGTCGTGCACCAACCCGAACAGCCCGCGCCGCTGCGCGCCGCTCGCCAACGCGGCGCGCACCATGTCGGCCGCAAAGTCCGAAAGCCCGTCGGACGAGGCGAGGAGCCGGTCCGCTTCCTCGACCGCGCTATCCGGTCTGTCGTGGGTATAGACGGCGTGAAGCAGCGCGGCGGCGCGTGCTTCGGTTTCTTCCCCCTCGGCCTTCAGCAGCGCGATCGCCGCATCGGCATTGCGCCCCGCAAGCATCACGGCCAGCCACGCCGACGCGCGAACCAGCGCGCGATCGGCGGCGACGGCGGCGACCGGCAACGCGTCGATCCAGCCGGCAAAACGATCGAGCTCTCCTTGCCCGAGCAAGGCGAGCGCATGACCGGCAGTCAGACGCGCTGCATCGGCGAGCGCGCCTGCCGCCAGAAACTGGTCGATCGCATCGGCGACCAGTCCCTGCGCTTCATAATAGCGCGCCGTCACCCGGTGGAGTTCGGCCGCACGCTGCGGCTCGCTTTCATCCAGACGCTGACGGAACATCGCCCTGACGGCCGGATGGACATGGCACCAGCCACCCCCGTCATCCGCCCGATCGACGAACGATCCGCGTGACTGAAGGTCGTTGAGGGTCTCGACTCCAGGGTCGCCCTCGCCCAGCAGCCGGACCAACTCTTCATTCAGCTGCGGCGCCACGCTGCCATGCATCAGAAACTGTCGCGTCTCCGGGTTCGCGCCGTCGAACAGCGGGGCAAGGTAACGATCGATCTGCGCCACCAGCGCAGTCGGATCGCCGCGCGCGGCCCTGTCGAGGCGCGGCACGCCCATTCGCAGACCCGCCGGCCAGCCACCCAGCAACGCGTTGAGTTTTGCGTGAGCATCCGGGCCCGACGCCAGACCGGCCGTGCGCAGGAAGTCCCCCACCTCGTCATCGGTGAGCCCGATCTCTGCCGGCCCGAGCCGCAAGACCATTCCCCGCCCTTGGGCCTCCGCCAGACGAGCCGCTGGCTGTGCGCGGCCCGTAAGGAGCAGGCGAAGCTCGGCAGGCGGATGCCGCAGCAGGCGGTCGAACACCTCGATCGCGCGCGGATCGGTAAGCCGGTCGATGTCATCGAGGACAAGCAGCATCGGGCGATCCTCCGCCTCGATCCGTTCGGCAAGCGCGGCAGCGAGGATCGCGCCCGACGCGGGCACCGCCGACAATGCCGTGATGCTGTCTTCCACGGGCGCGCCGCGGGCGATCCGGACGGCCTCGAAGAGATGCCCGATCGCGGCGGGTTCATTGTCTTCGGGATCGAAGGACACCCATCCGGCCCCCCACCCGCTGGAACGCGCGTGCGCGAACAGCGTCGCCGCAAAGGCGGTCTTTCCATAACCGGCGGGGGCATTGACGAGGCAGATCTCGTGCCGCGCGATCGCGTCGAGCGATGTCTGCCAACGCGCGACCGCGACCAGATCGGACGGGAAGCGCGGCGGCGCGAATTTTCCGCGAGCACTTCTTCGCGGCTCACCCGCTTCGTGAAGCGGCGCCTTCGCAATCCTCGATCCCTGCTGGATGGTCATTAGCCTGCCCTCCATTTGTGACGCCAAGGCTATCGCCTTGATCGCGCGGGAGCAAGCGATCGCGCCCTACCCCCCCATCGCTCCCCCCGCCGCTTCGTCTGTCGCAGGGGCTGCCGCCGCCATAGCCTGATCCCCGACGAAGACCTCTCGCACAGAAGGGGTCGAACGACGGGAGAGATGGCGTGACCAAAAAGGCTTTTCTGGCAACCTGCCTGTCCACCACCATGCTGATCGGCTGGAGCGCCCCCGCGCTGGCGCAGGAAGCGCCGCCCGCCGACGAAGCCGGCAGCGGCAGCGGGATCGCCGAAATCGTCGTCACTGCGCAGAAACGCGAGCAGCGACTGCAGGATGTTCCGGCCGCGGTCTCGGCGATCGGCGGCGATCAGCTCGCGTCGCGCGGCATCAACGAAACGTCCGACCTGATGGGCGCGATTCCGAGCCTGCAGATCTCGACCCCCTATGGCAAAACCCAGCCGAACTTCTCGCTGCGCGGCATCTCGGTCGCCAATGAATTCTCGGCATCGACCGCGTCGCCCGTCGGCGTCTATGTCGACGAAGTTTATCAGAGCTTCCGCGCCAGCCACGGCGGGCAGCTCTATGACATCGACCGGGTCGAGGTGCTGCGCGGGCCGCAGGGCACGCTCTATGGCCGCAACACCACCGGCGGCGCGATCAGCTTCTTCACCAAAAAGCCGAAGCTGGCGGGCGACGAGGGCTATTTCACCCTCGGTTACGCCAATTACGACACCAAGACGGTCGAGGGCGGCTTCGAAAAGACACTGATCCCCGACGTCCTCGGCATCCGCATCGCAGGCACGGTCGCGAAGGGCGACGGCTGGCAATACAACCCCGCGCAGGATCGCCATGTCGCCACCACCGATTCGATTGCCGGCCGCATTTCGCTGCGCTGGAAACCGACCGACACGCTCGACATCAATCTGAAAGCCTATGCGGCAAAGGACGATCCGTGGACGGCCAACGCCTATTCGATCGGCCAGTTCGCGAACGGCGAGGACATCGTCGGCTATTCGCGCTTCAATCCTGCCCAGAACGGCGGCCGCGCGCTGGGCAAGAACGAGGTGTCCGCCGATCAGGGCGGCAAATCGCTCTCGTCGTCCAAGGGTATCGCGCTCAATATCGCACTGGAACTCAATGACTATTTCACGCTGACCTCGATCACCGGTTATGACACGGGCAAATACAGCATCTCGCCCAACGACTGCGACGGCTCGCCGCTGGACGTCTGCTCGATCCGCTTCAACAGCAACAGCCGCAACTTCAATCAGGATCTGCGGCTGAACTATTCCGACGACAATATCGATTTCGTCGGCGGCCTCTATTACGGCAAGGACACGATCAAGACCCGGAACGAGCCCGACTTCTTCGGCGCCCTGCGGCCGATGCTGCTGGGGCTGGGTGTCCCGGGCGGCTATAATAACACCGCGATCGGAACCCCCGACTCCATCCGCGTGCTGCCGGCCTTCGCGCTCGATCCAACATTGACCCCGACCTCGCCCGGCTTCTGCGCGCCCGTCGTCGTCAATCCGAACGGCTTCTTCGATGCGCGGACGCTCGTCGCGTACCAGACCGACGCCGCGATCAACAACACCGGCAATTTCCCGGCGGGCGGCGCATATTATCAGGGATGTCTGGCCGCCGGCGCGGGGCCGTTCGGCCCGATCCTGGGCGAGCAGAAATTCGACGTCCGCCGCCCGTCGAAGGCGATCTATGGCGACCTCACGTGGAAGGCCACCGACCAGCTCACCGTGGCCGTCGGCCTCCGCTACACGATGGACAAGGTCCAGTTCCGGAACGGCAGCACCTTCATCTACGCCCTCGACGGCACCACGCCGGCGGTCAACCTGATCCCCTACGCCTTCCCCTATGACCCCAACCTGCCCACGATGAATCTGGGCGAGAAGGCGAACCGCCTGACCGGCCGCGCCAACGTCAGCTACAAATTCACCGACGATATCATGGGCTATATTCAGTACAGCCGCGGCTATCGCAGCGGCAGCTACAACGGCCTCGCCTATCAGGGCGTGAACCAGGTCTATTATATCAAGCCCGAAAAGGTGAACGCCTATGAAGGCGGGCTGAAGACGCAGTTCCTCGACCGCCGCGTCCAGCTCAACCTCGCCGGCTTCTATTACGACTATTCGAACCAGCAGACGACGCAGGTCGTCGGCGCGACCACCTTTACCCGCAGCGCCAACGGCCGCGTCTGGGGCGGCGAGGCCGAACTGACCGTGGCGCCGGTCGACGGCGTGCAGCTCAACGCCTCGTTCGGCTATCTCAACAGCAAATATAAGGGCAATGTCGTCGACCCCAACGACCCGGCGACGCAGTTCACCCGCAACGTCAACGGCAACCCCTTCCCCAACGCGCCGAAGGTCACCTTCAACGCAGGGTTCGACTGGGACATCTTCGACAAGGGCGACAGCAAGCTGACCTTGCGCGGCGACGCCAATTATATGGGCAAATATTATTTCGATGCCTTTGGCGACTATGGCCTCGACCCGTGCGACACCCCCGGCGCGCCGGGGGCCGTGCGCCCCGCCGGGGTTGCCTTCACCTGCGGCAATCCGGGCTATTGGCTCTTCAACAGCCGCCTGACCTACAAGGCGAACGACAATCTGTCGGTCAGCGCGTGGGTCAAGAATCTGACCAACAAATATTACTACACCTACGGGCTGAACATCGACGTCTTCGGGCTCGATTATCTGAACCGCGGCACGCCGCGCACTTACGGGGTCGAGGCGACGTTCAGCTTCTGACCTGTGGAGCGGGGATCGGCGGGCGTCCTCCCTTGCCCGTCGACCCCGGTTTTGTCCGATCTATCGAGGAGCATCGACGATGCGTTTCACCGGAAAGAGCGTCCTGATCACCGGCGCGGCGCGCGGCATCGGCCTGGCGGCCGCGCAGGAATTTGCCCGTGAGGGGGCGTCGGTGACGATCACCGACATCGACGCCGACGAGGCCGAGGCCGCCGCCGCAGCTATCCGCGCCGAAGGATTCAAAGCCGAGGCGCGGCAACAGGATGTCGCCGACGAGGCGGGTTGGGCGGCACTGGTGGGCGACATCGTCGCCCGCGAGGGCAAGCTCGACATTCTCGTCAACAACGCCGGCATGGGCTTTCTGAAATCGGTGGTCGATACAGGTCTCGCCGAATGGCAGCGGCTGATGGCGGTCAATCTGGAAAGCGTCTTCCTGGGCGTGCGCGCCGGGATTGCGGCCATGAAGGACAAGGGCGGCGTCATCATCAACGTCGCGTCGATCGCCGCGAACGTCGCCGAGCCGCTGTTCCCCGCCTACAACGCCAGCAAGGCCGGGGTCGCGATGCTGACAAAGGCGGTCGCCGTCGATTGCGCGCGCAAGGGCTGGCCGGTGCGGATCAATTCGCTGCACCCCGGCTATTGCGAGACCAAGCTCGTCGCCGATGCGGTCGGCGCGCTCGGTGATGAAGCCGCCGGTTTTGCCGCCGCGACCGCCGCCGCGATTCCGCTCGGCCGGATGGCGACGACGCGCGAAATCGCGCGCCCGCTGCTGTTCCTCGCCAGCGACGACGCCGCCTACATGTGCGGCAGCGAGCTGATCGTCGACGGTGGCTACACCGCGATCTGACCAACGACATCATGCAAAAAGGGATTGGGCTATCATGAGCAAGAAACCGGTCATCGTCTATGGGGCCTCGGGCTACACCGGCCGCCTCGTCTGCGAATATCTGCGCGAACTGGGCGTCCCCTTCATCGCCGCCGGACGCGACGCAAAGCGGGTGCAGGAGGTCATGGACAAGGTCCCCGGCATCGAGACCGCCGACTATGAAGTCGCCGAGGTCGAGCATAGCGTCGAGGCGCTGACCAAGCTGTTCAAGGGCGCCAGCGTCGTGTGCAACATGGTCGGCCCGTTCATCAAATATGGCCCCGAGACCGTCGAGGCGTGCCTGGCCGCCGGCTGCCACTATCTCGACACGACCGGCGAGCAGGACTGGATGCTGCTGGCACAGGAAAAATGGGGAGATGGCTTCGCGAAGAAGGGTCTGCTGCTCTCGCCGTGCGTCGCGCATATGTATACGACGGGCGAGATCGCGGCGAACATCGCGCTCGAGACGATGCCCGGTCTCGACACGCTCGACATGCTCGTGCTGTGGAAGGGGTTCCCGACCTATGCCTCGGTCCAGACGATCTTCACGATCCTGAAGGCGGACTGGTATTATCTTGAGAATAATCAATATGCTCAATGGCCAACTCTGACGACCACCGAATGCAATGTTCCCGGCCAGCACGCGACCGCGCTGACGCTACCCTGGGGCGGCACTTCGCACCCGTTGTGGTTCAAGAATGATCCGCGCGTATCGACGGTCAAGGTCTATGGCGGCGTCTTCGCGCGCGAGGTCATGGACAATGTCGTCGAGATGACGAAGATGATCGACACCGACATCAAGCCGCTGCCTTTCAAGGAACAGGAAGAAGCCCTCGCGAAGATGGCCGAGTCGGTTCAGGGCGACATGCCGCCGCGCGAAAATCCGCGGCTCAACACCAGCATCGATTCGGTTCATGCCTCGGGCCCGCTCGGCCGCGCGCATGTTCTGATCCACGGCAATTGCAACTATAAGCAGACCGGGCTGATGCAGGCCTGGGCCGCCGCGAACCTGCTGCAACAGCCGCCGCGCCGCACCGGCTTCGCCTCCGCTTGTCAGGCATTCGGGCACCGCGAGATCCTGGGCACGCTCCGCCAGTTCGGACTGGTGCTGAAACCGATCGTTACGGTTCACGACTGATGCGGCTGGTCGACTGGCTCGACAAGGGGGCGTCGCTGGGCGCCGAAGCGCCCTGCCTTACCATGAATGGCCAGAGCCTGTCCTATGCCGAGGTTCAGGCGCTGACGCACCGCGTCGCGCGCGGCCTCGACGCGTCGGGCATCCTCCCCGGCCAGCATGTCGCGATCCTGTCGGGCAACGACCCCACCGCCTTCGCCTGCGTCTTCGCCATCTCGCGCGCCGCCGCCGTTTGGTGCCCAGTCAACCCGCGCAACGAGGCGGCCGAGAACGCCTATGTCCTCGACAATTTCGACTGCGCGGCACTGCTGTTCCATTCCAAATTTGCGGGACTGGTCGACGAACTGCGCCAGCAGCTGCCAAAGCTCGAGCTGCTTGTCTGCCTCGACGCCGAACAGCCGTTTGCGCCGTCGCTCGATCAGTGGCTGGCGGGTGTTGCCGGCGAAACCCCCTTCACGGCAGCACCCGTCAGCGACCTTGCGATGATCCCGGGGACCGGGGGGACGACGGGGCATCCGAAGGGCGTGATGCTGACGAACCGCAATCTCGAGGCCATGACCGCGCTCACCTTGATGGGCTATCCGTTCGAGGGGCGCCCGGTCTATCTCGCGATGGCGCCGCTGACGCACGCGGCGGGCGTCCTCGCCTTTCCGATCATGGCGCATGGCGGCGAGGTGGTGATCATGCCCTATCCCGACATCGGCGAGTTCCTGACGCTCGCATCGCAGCACCGGGCGACGCACACCTTCCTGCCCCCGACCCTGATCTACATGCTGCTCGACCATCCCGCGCTTGCCGCGACCGATCTCTCGGCGATGCTGTGCTTCTGGTACGGCGCGGCGCCGATCTCGCCCACACGGCTGGAGGAGGCAATCGGCAAGCTCGGCCCGGTGATGGCGCAGCTCTTCGGCCAGACCGAGGCGCCGATGATGATCTCGATGATGGCGCCGAAGGACCATCTGAACCCTGACGGTTCGATCGCGCGGCACAGGCTGTCGTCGGCGGGCAAGCCGGGGCCGCTCGTCCGCGTCGCGATCGTCGATGCTCACGGCCGGGAACTGGCCCAAGGCGAGCGCGGCGAGATCGTCGTGCGCGGGTCGCTCGTCATGGACGGCTATTACAAGAACCCCGCCGCGACCGCCGAGGCCTCATTGAACGGCTGGCACCGCACCGGCGATATCGGCTATCTCGACGCCGACAATTTCCTGTTCATCGTCGACCGCGCCAAGGACATGATCATCACCGGCGGCTTCAACGTCTATTCGGCCGAGGTCGAGGCGGCGCTGCTGTCGCATCCGGCGGTGCAGGATGGCGCGGTGTTCGGCCTGCCCGACGACAAATGGGGCGAACGCGTCTGCGCGGTGGTCCAGCTTCGCGCCGGACAGAGTGCCGACCCCGATGCCATCATCGCGCACGTCAAGGCCGCGATCGGCAGCGTCAAGGCGCCCAAGGAGCTGGAAATCTGGGATGATCTGCCCCGATCGAAGGTCGGCAAGGTGCTGAAGAAAGATATCAGGGCGAGCAGGCTTTCGGGCTAAAACTCGGCGACGCGGGCCGCTAACGAAGCCTTTCTTCAGAAGACGGCCCCCTCTAGGGTGAGGTCGATGCAGCGATATTCCCCGATCCGGACTGCGGCAACCGCCGCGATGCTTCTGACGCTCACGGCCTGTGCCGGCGGCAATTTCCGGCCCGTCACTGATGCGCCGATACGGATCGGACCCGCCTATACCATCCGCGGCACGACCTATGTCCCCGCCGCCGCGCCCTCCTATGACATGGTCGGCTATGCGAGCTGGTATGGCAACGAGTCAGGCAATCAGACCGCGAATGGTGAACGCTTCCAGCCCGGCTGGATCACCGCCGCGCACACGACGTTGCCGTTGCCGACTTATGTCGAGGTGACCGCGCTCGATACCGGACGTCGGATCATCGTGCGCGTGAACGATCGCGGGCCGTTCGTGCAGAACGGACGCATCATCGACCTGTCGCGCGGCGCCGCCGAGCAGCTCGGAATCAAGGAGCAAGGACACGCTCCGGTTCGCGTCCGCCGCGTCGAGCCCGCCGAAAAGGATCGCAAGCGACTGCGCGAAGGCAAGCCCGCGGCATCGCTGCCACCCGTATCGGCGGCCGAACTGCAACGGTTGCGCGGGGCCCTTGCCGCAAAGCCTCGCTAGGGTCAGGCCTCTAGGCGGACGCGCTGCCGGGAGAACGCCGCGGCCGGCGGCGGCGACTGGCTCGGCCAAGGAAGCGCGCGCCGATCAGCGTCCCGCCGATCGTCACCAAAGCGATGATCGCGCCGATGCCGAGCAGATGCGCCTCGGTGATACTTTCGGCCGACCCCAGCGTCTTTACGGCGAAATAGCCCGGCGCGAACATCGCCGGCACCCACAGGACGGCGGACGTGACATTCGCGATCTGAAAACGCCGATGGTCCATTTCCATCACCCCGGCGACGAGCGGAATCGTGGCGCGGATCGGCCCCAGAAAGCGTCCTGCGAAGATCGACAGAAAGCCGAAGCGGCGGAAGAAGAGCCGCGCCCGGGCGACCATCGGGCGATGGTTTTTGAGCGGCCAGCGGCGATAGGCCGAAGGCCCGATACGGCGACCGATGGCAAAGGATATCCAGTCGCCGATCGCGGCGCCGACGATCGCCCAGCCGATGATCCACCACGGGTCGACGATCCCCGCCCCGACGAGGCCGCCAACCGCGATCATCAGCGCCGTGGCCGGGATGAAGAGACCCACGATCGCCAGAGACTCGCCAAAGGCCAGAACCCCGACGATCGGTCCGGCCCACAGGCCGTGCTGCGCGATGAAAGCCGTCGCGCGCGGGATCAGTTCGTTCACGTCACCTCCTGCGCAATCGGTCGAATCCGGGCGCTGCCTGCGTATATACCGAAATGCAGGACAGATATGTGTCGCCCCGTCGCCGGCTTTGCACAACTCATCAACTGGTCAGCAGCTTCAGCCCCGAAAACAGCAGCACGGCGGCAAGCGCCGGACGCAGAATATGGTCGGGCGCGCGGCTCGACAGCAAGCTGCCGACGATCACGCCGGGGATCGAGCCCACGAGCAGGCTGACGAGCAGCACGGGATCGACATCGCCATAAAGCCAGTGCCCCGACCCCGCGACCAGCGCCAGCGGGACGGCGTGCACAATGTCGGTGCCGACGATCCGCGACACCGGCAGCGTCGGATAGAGCATCAGCAGCGCGGTCACGCCGATTGCCCCTGCCCCGACCGACGAGATCGAGACCGCGACGCCGATGAAGGCCCCGAGCAGCACCGTCGGCAAAAGCGCTCGCCGGTCGTGACGGCCCCCTCCGCGTCGCGCGAGCCGCATGAGCCGCTTCTGGAAAAGCGCCGCAAAGGCTGTCAAAATGAGCATGAAGCCCAGAAAAACGATGATCACATGCTCGGCCTGCGCGCCGATCTCGCCCAGCCCCTGCAGCGCGACAACCGACAGCAGCGCGGCCGGAATCGAGCCGGCAGCCAGGCGGCGGAAAATGCGCCAGTCGACGGTATCGCGCCAGCCGTGCACGGTGCTGCCCACCGTCTTGGTGATCGCGGCAAAGAGCAGGTCGGTCCCGACCGCCGTCTTGGCATTGACGCCGAACATCAGCACCAGCAGCGGCGTCATCAGCGACCCGCCGCCGACACCGGTCAGCCCGACCATGACCCCGACGAACAGGCCCGCGGTCACATGCATCACGTCGAAATGGCCGAGCAAATCCTGGAACAAGCAAACCCTCCTCGTTCGCCCCATGCTGGCAGCGGTCGTTCCGTCCTGTCAAACGGTGATCGACCAAAGGCCGGCGGGCACGGCAGGCGCCCGCCGGCCAGGTACTTACGGTCGTTCGATGACGACGGTTACAGCGCGGCGGTTGTTCGCATAGGCCGCCTCGTCCGATCCCACTGCAGCCGGACGTTCCTTTCCATAGCTGATGACGTCGATGCGGCCGGAATCAACGCCGAGCGTCGCGAGATAATTTTTCGCCGAATTCGCCCGCCGTTCGCCGAGTGCGATATTATAGTCGCGCGTTCCGCGCTCGTCCGCGTGCCCTTCCAGCGTCACGCGGACACCCGGATTGCGCGCCAGCCATGCCGCCTGGCTTTGCAGCACAACCATGTCTTCGGCATCGACATTATACTGGTCGAAGTCGAAGAAGATGCGGTCGGCAGAGACGTTCGCGATGAAATCCTGCTGCGATCCGGGGATGACGCGATCGCTCTCTTCGGGGCCGCAGCAGGTCGGCGGCGGCGGCAAATCTTTCGGCGCCTTCTTGGCACAGCCGCCAACGACCAGCATCGCGGCCATGACGCCTGCCAGCATTGCATTTTTCATCATATTCCCCCTCATGTTGAAGAACCCGCCCCCCGGCGGTTCCGTAAAAATTCAATGGGTCAGGATCGCGTCCGCGCCAGCGTTTCCGCGCGGGCGTCGATCGCGGCCGTGCCGCTGTCGCCGACCAGCGCGTAGGACATGTCGCCGCGACGCCAATAAGCGACCGAATGCTCGCCCTCGCGCACCGCGTCGGGTTGCTCGGGCGCGCCTTCGCGTCCGCGCTTGGCAAACAGCGACAGATGATCGCCCTCCTGCGTCTTCAGCGCCATCACCAACGCCGGTCCGCGTTCGGTCGGGAACAGCTGCACATCGGTGACCTTCCAGTCGGCCGGAACCTGCGGCACCGAGATGCGGGTCGCGCGCCGGATTTCGCGCGCGTCGAACTTCGGCGCTTCAAGCTGCGAGGCCATATCGGCGCGCATCCCTGCGACCATATGCGACGTCAGCGCATCATCGACATAGCCGGGCGGCCCCTGAAATATCACCAGCAGCGCGGCGGCAATTCCCGTGACCGACAGACCCGCGGCGGGCGCCCAACGCCGCCAGCGCGGGTCCGCTGGGGACGAACCGCCGCGCATGGCTTCGCGTATGCCGGGCGACAGCGGATCGCTTTCGCCCGCGAGCAGTTGCAGCGCGCTCCGCGTGCCCAGATCGCCCATCACGCGCGCGGCAAGGTCGGGGTGCTGGCGCAGATAATCCTCGACGGCGAAACGTCCCTCGGTATCGAGCTGCCCATCGACATAGGCGTCGATCTCCTGATCACTCGGTGCGGCTGCCATCCCGTCCTCCCACGATACGCAGCGCCGGTTCGGCTTGCCGCTCGTCCTGTTGCCTCAGTGCCGCGCGCGCCCGCGCTATTCGCGACATGATCGTTCCCACCGGTACGCCCAACACATCGGCGCATTCCTGATAACTCAAACCCTCGATCGCCGTCAGGTGAAGCACGGCGCGGTGATGTTCGGGCAGCGCGGCGAAGTTCCGCGCGATTTCGCCGAGCCGCGCATGATGTTCCTGCGAAGCATCCGACTGCGCGACCTGCGTCTCGGCGAAGCGGTCGTTGCGCCGGGCTTCCGCCGCCTCACGCCGCGTTCCCGAAACGAAGACATTGTGGACGATCGCGAGCAGCCAGCGCCGCCGGTCGCGACCCTCCTGATAGGTCGCCTGCCGCTCGATCGCGCGGAGCAGCGCATCCTGCACCACATCGTCGGCGTCGTCGCGATCGCGCGTCAGCGACCGCGCATAGCGGCGCATCGCCGCCACATCGTCGGCAAAGCCGCCGGCTTTTCCCCGACGGATCTTCATGCCGCGCATTGTCGGTCCGGCGCCGCATATTGCAAGGCTGCATCACGCCCGGCGAGCCGCTCATAGACGCGAACCACATCGGCCAGAATCGCATCCCAGCGATAATGGTCCGCGTTCTGGGCGGCTGCTTTTCCAAGCAGGTGGCGACGCACGGGCCGCTCGATCAACGACGCGGCGGCGGCGGCATAGGCCGCAGGATCGCGCGGCGACACGAGCAGGCCGGTGCGGCCATGCTCGATGAGCGCCGAGGCGCTGTCGACGTCCGCCGAGACAACCGCAAGGCCCGATGCCATCGCTTCCAGATTGACGTTTCCGAACGCCTCGGTGACGCTGGGATTGATCAGGATATCGGCGCTTGCGATGGCTTCGCCAAGCGCCGTTCCATCGAGGAAACCGAGGAAGGTCACATTGGGAAGCCGCCGCGCGAGCCAGTCGCGGGCGGGCCCCTCGCCCACCACGACGGGGCGAACCATATGGCCGCGCTCGCGCAACCTTGCGATCGTCTCGGCAAAGACGCCAAGCCCCTTTTCGAGGACGAGACGGCCGAAGAAGAGCGGAACCATATCGTCCGGCGCATAGCCCATATGCTGCCGGAAAGCCTGACTGCGCCGCGCCGGTCCGAACATCGCGCGGTCGACCCCGCGCGACCATATCGACACATTCCCGGCGCCGAATTGCGTCGCCAGCTCGTCACGGATGGGCGGCGTCGGTGCGAGGATGTGGTCGGCATCGCCGTAAAAGCGCGCAAGATAGCGATCGACGGGACCGCGCAGCAGGCCGAGGCGATAATAGTCGAGATAGGTCTCGAAACGCGTGTGGAGACTGGCCACCACCGGGATACCGGCGGCACGCGCGTAATTCTGTGCCTGCCTGCCGAGGATATCGGGGGCCGACAGGTGGACGATATCGGGCGCGAACGCTTCCAGATCCTCGCGCGCGGCGCGGGAAAGGCCAAGCGCGAGCCGATATTCGGGGCGCCTCGGAATGCACGCGGACCGGACCGGAACGATGTCGCCGACCGACGCGAAGGCCTTTTGCGGCGCGACCGGCGAATAGATGCGTACCGTTGCACCCGCTTGCGTGAGCAGGAATGCCACCAACCGGTTCAACGCACGGTTGGCGCCATCGCGTACACAGTCATAATTTCCCGAAAACAGGGCGATGCGCAGCGGCTTGACCCGGGCCCGATAAACGGATGCGAAGGGAGAAAGGGTGGAGAAAACCTTTGTCATGCAGCGCATACGCACGCCGCACGACGATTATTCCCTCTGATCGTCTGATATGGGACAGGTCAGGAAAATGGTGCCCGGGGACGGGGTCGAACCGCCGACACTGCGATTTTCAGTCGCATGCTCTACCAACTGAGCTACCCGGGCACGCGCGTCGCAAGACCGGTCGGCCTGCTAGCGAGCGGCGGCTATAGGCAGGGTGTTTCCTCCTGTCCAGAGCCTTTGTTGCGCTAAATTTGCGCGTCAGTCGCCGCCAAATCGGTCGTCGTCGGTGCCGCCGTCGGGCCCTTCGTGCGCCGGCATGCGATAGCCCTCGTCGAACCATTGGTTCAGATCACGGTCGCGGCAGCCGCGGCTGCAGAAGGGGCGGAATTCCTGCACGCGCGGCTTGCCGCAAAGCGGACATTTCGCGTCTTTACTGGGCATGGCCCGGTCCTTTCGCTTGAGCGTCGCGGATAATTTCGACAGGCCTGCCCGTGCGTTTTTGCAGCAAAGCGATCCAGTCGGGATACGCGGCGACATGGTCAGCAACGGCTGGCCGCGTGACGAGTTGCAGCGGCCCCGCGCCAACCGCCCGCTCGGCCTGCCGGAGCAGCAGCGCCGCGTCGGTAGCGACCGGATCGAATCGCACCTGCTCGATCAGCGACGGCCGCTCGCGGCGCCGGATGATCTGGAGGAAGCCGAAGCCGTTGACCGCAGTGCGCTCGAACGGCGGCGGAAGAAGCTCGTCAACCAGCGCGTCGATCGACAGCCGTTCGGCGCGGCCCGGCAGCGAGGGAAAGTCGATTCCGATCGATCCGCCAATGTCGCAGCATCGGATAACGTCGATAGCCGCCGCAGCGCCCGCCTTTGCCAGGTCCAGCGCATCCCCCTCGCCGTCGATATCGATCAGCGTCATTGCGGGCGTTGTGTCGACCCACAGCGCGCCACCGCCGAAAGGCCAATGCCCGGTGCGGACATGGTCGATCAGTTCGGACCAGCCCGCGTCTTCGAGCCGGTCGGGGCCGGTCGGCGCGAGTTCGGCGACGGGCAATCCGCTCGCGGCGACCCGCGCCCGCAAATCGGCACCATCCGCAAGCGGCACATCGGTGATCCGCGCGCGCGCCGGCTTGTCTCGCCCGCGTTCGCGCAGTGCCATGCGGACGATCTCGACAGTCAGCCTTGCGCCGATAGAGGTTCCCGGCGGCACGGATGCGAGCGTCGCCAGCGGCTCGCCCGGCAGATCAAGGCGCACCAACGCATTTTTCCCGGCCTCGACGAGGCGCGCGGTGACGACGGCCTCGACACGCGGCCCTTCACCATCGCGCTCGATCCGCGCCTGTATGATGCGGCCGTCCTCGACGAGCGCCGCGCGGCATTCGCCGATCCCGGCCTCGTAAAGCCATTCAGCCAAGCGGCACCCCGGCGCCGCTCAAAAGCGCGCGCGTCTCGAACAATGGCAGGCCGACGACGTTCGAATGGCTGCCCGACAGGAACCGCACGAAGACTTCGGCCTTGCCCTGGATCGCATAGCCGCCCGCCTTGCCCATTCCCTCGCCGCTCGCGACATACCAGTCGATCTCTGCGGCGCTGAGCGGCTTGAAGGCGACGATCGTGTCGGCGACGCGTACGCGCGGCCTGCCATCGGCGCCCACAACGCAAACGCCCGAATAGACGTGGTGGCGGCGGCCCGACAGAAGCCCGAGCATGCGGCGCAGATCGGCCTCGTCGACGGGCTTTTCGAGAATGCGGCGTCCGACCGCGACGGTCGTATCCCCAGCGAGAACGACCTCGTCCGCCGCCCGTTCGACCGCAAGCGCCTTGCCCTCGGCCAGCCGCGCGACATAGGCGCGCGGCAGCTCGCCTTTCAGCGGCGTTTCGTCGATTTCAGGGGCAGCGACCCGCGACGGCGTCAGGCCGATCCGCGCCAGCAATTCGCGCCGGCGCGGCGATGTCGAAGCGAGAACCAGCACGGGAGATACCGCGCCGGTCACTTGAAGCGATAGGTGATCCGACCCTTGGTCAGGTCATAGGGGGTGAGCTCGACGAGCACTTCGTCGCCCACCAGAACGCGGATGCGGTTCTTGCGCATCTTGCCGGCCGTGTGGCCCAAAATCTCGTGGTCGTTTTCCAGCTTCACGCGGAACATCGCGTTGGGGAGCAGTTCGACCACCTGGCCGCGCATTTCGAGAAGTTCTTCTTTCGCCATCAATCCTCAGGTGTTCAATATATCGGGATGCGCGCCCATAACGCCTATTCTTCCGAATTGAAAGCAATCTGTAACGCGCGGTTCAGGACACGAGTTTGATCTTGCGCGCGATGCGCCAGCCGACGGTTTTCGCCCAGGCATAGCTCGGCCAGCGCGGCGGCATCGCCGGGTCAAGCCCCATGCGGCGAAGCGCGGCGTTCGCGGCGTGCGCTTCGGACTCGCGGTAGCTCCATTCGCTGCGCCAGGTAATCGACAGCGAGATCGAGGGCGCATCGCCGTTCGCGACGAAATGCGGCGCCATGACGGGCATCAACACCGCATCGCCGGGGCCGAGCGGCACTTGCTGCGCGCCTTCGCGGTATGTGTCCTCCCACGGCAGATTGCGGTGCCCGCCGGTGTGATAGCGTTCATGCTCGCGGCGATGCGCGAAACGCTCGTCGCCTGCGGGCCAGACATTCATCACCTTGGTCCCGCGAAGCTGGAGCAGGATATTATGCTCGGGATCGAAGTGGAACGGGGTGATCGACCCCGGCGACGAGATGAAGACGAAGCCCTGCGGCGTCAGCATCGCGCCCGTCTGCGGCTCGACGACCGATTCCAGCTCGCCGAGCAGGCGCATCAGCAGATCGCGATACGCGGGCACACTCTCGATATTCTTGAGCACCGCCCAGCTGCGGTTGGTGTCGATCGTGCGGATGGTCTCGCCGATCGACAGGCCGTTCGAGGGCACATCCTCGGGCTTGATCCCGATCGGCACATCGCCGGGATTATATTCGACCTGGCTTGCGGGCAGATTTTCGCCGAGCGTCGCGAGCGCTTCGAGCGACAGCAGCGGATGATCGGGAAGCCGGTGGTGCAGCAGCCCCGCCTGCGCCGGATAGAGCGCCGCCATCCGCGCGAGCGTCTCGGCCGGAAACACGGGCTGATCGATGCCTTGGTGGGCCGTCATGATGCAGGCTGGTCCTCATGTTTGGCGCGCGCCGGCTGTTTCCAGCGTCGCCAGATCTTTTCCGCCTTGGCCAGCGCCTTGAAGCGCAGCCTGTCCGATCCGCGCGCCAGCGGCACATTGACCCAGACGAGATGGCGCCGTTCGCGCCAGACGCTGTCGATCATCGGATGCCCCGGCGCGGCGCAGCTATCGACCCAGTCGATACGCGGATCGTCCAATATGTCGAGGTTCGCCTGTTGCAGCAGCACCCCGGGCGAGAAGCGGGCATAATCCTCGTCGAACGCGGTCTTGAACGAAAAGCCGCCGGGCGGACAGAGGAAATTGATCAGCATCGCCAGCGGCCTGTCGTTCAGCGAAAGCACCCGCATATCGAGCTTACCGGCCGCGGCCGCACCGGTGACGATGGCGCGAAACCACGCTTCGGTATCGCCATGGCTGGCAAGCGCCGAGCCGGCCTGCCCCTTCCAGCCGCGCGCCTCGAGATCAAGGAAAGCGTCGATCCACCGCTCGACGGCATCGTCCGCCTGCCAGCGGCGGAAGGACACGCGCCCCTCCTCGGCGAGCCGGTTCGCCTGACGGCGCAGTTCCTTGCGCTTCTTGGCGCGCACCGCCTCGTCCCAATAGGCTTCGGGCGAGAGCGCGCTTTCGAGCAGCGCGCGCTCCTCGCGGTGGACGGCCTCGGCCGCGCCACCGCGCAGGCGCGCGACCTCGACCAGCGCGCGGTGCAGCGGCCCATCCTCGGTCAGTCGCGGGACGTGAACCAGCGTATGCGCCCAGTTCGCCGCATCGCACCAGCCGAGCAGGATCGACCAGAAAAGCTGCTCCATCCCGGCCCGTACCAGCGGCGCGCCGTGAAACTGATTGGGATGCGCCCAGCCGGTCACATGGCGCAGCGGCAGGCGGCCATATTTCGCCGCCGCGGCAAGCGGCATCACGCCGATCAGCGGCCCATCGCTGTCGGCCTGCACCATGACCAGCCGCGCCTGCCGTTCGGGATCGAGCAGATGCAGCGCCGATTGCAGGCACCAGCGCTCGGCGAAGGGATTGGGTTCGCTCGCCTCATGCGCCAGCCCGTCCCACGCCGCCGCAAGCTCGTCGGACAGCGCGAGCGGATCGGCGACGCGCACGGTAAGCGGCGCGGCGTCGGCGGCGTTCAGCGGAAAGGCGGGATGGACCGTCATCGGCAGCGAGCCTAGCAGCGAAGCGTTAAGAGGGCGTGGCTTTTCCAGTCGTTGCATCCCGCACGCGGGTGCGAAACACTCAAATCCCGAACAGCTTCGCCAGCGATTTTTCGAGCATGAAGAATTGCCAGATCAGTCGGCCATGATCGCGGCGGCCCGACTGGTGCGCCGCGACGATGCGTTCGATCTCGGCCATGTCGAACCAGCCCGACCGCGCGAGCGTCGACGACGTCGCGAGTGCCTTTGCCTGTTCGACCAGCGGCCCGCGAAACCAGTGCGACACCGGCGTCACAAAGCCCATCTTGGGGCGATAGAGAATATCGTGCGGCAGATAGCGTTCCATCGCCTTCTTGAGGATCGCCTTGCCCGTCCCGCCCTGCACGCGCATCGATGCCGGCAGGCTCGCGGCAAATTCGACGAGGCGATAGTCGAGCAGAGGCTCGCGCGCCTCAAGGCTGACCGCCATGCTCATCCGGTCGGTCTTGGTCAGGATATCGCCGGGCAGCCAGATCTTGAGGTCGGCATATTGCGCGCGGTCGAGCGGCTCGACCGCCGGCGCCTCGGCAATCGCCTTCCAGTAGCGCGCCTCGCCGATATGATCGCCAAGCGCGTGGACGGCCGCGTCGTTGAACAGCCGCGCGCGCTGCGCGGGGCCGGTCACGCCGACCGCCTCAGCATAGCCTTCCGCCCCGCTCTTCGACAGGCTCGCGAGCGTCGCGCGCGCGCGCAGCGGCCGTGGCGCCCAGTCCATCTGCGGCCAGACGCGCGACATCGGGCCGAACAATCCCTTGCGCAGGAAGCCCGGGATCATCCCGCGCAGCCTTTCTTCCTGGTGCTGAAACACGAGCCGGCGATAGCCCGCGAACGCCTCGTCGGCGCCATCGCCCGACAGCGCCACGGTTACGTCTTCGCGCGCGAGTTCGCAGACACGATAGGTCGGCAAAGCGCTCGCGTCGGCGAAAGGCTCGTCGAACATGTCGGCGATCTTGTCGATCAGCGCGAAATCGCCTGCCGCGACCGTGCGGGTGCGGTGATCGGTCGCGAACCGCTCGGCAATCTGCTGGGCGTAAGCGGTTTCGTCTAGCGCCGCCTGGTCGAAGCCGATCGTGCAGGTCTTGACCGCCTTGGCGCTCGCCTCGGCCATCAGGGCAACGACGGCGCTGCTGTCGACCCCGCCCGACAGGAAGGCGCCGAGCGGGACGTCCGAGACCATGCGGTCGGTCACCGCCGCACGCATCAGATGGACGAGATGCTCTGCCGCCTCGCCTTCGCTCGCGCGGACGCGCTTCGAGAAATCGGGCGCCCACCAGCGCGTCGGCGCCGGAACCGGTTTCCCGCGTTCGAGGAGCAGATAATGACCCGCCGGCAGTTTCTCGACGCCGGCGACGATGCAATTATCGTCGGGGACATAGCCGAGCGCGAGGAAATCCTCGACCGCCGTCAGATTGGCTTCCTGCCGCAGCAGCGGGTGACGGAGCAGCCCCTTCAGTTCGGACGCAAAAGCAATCGAGCCATCCGACAGGCGCGCATGGTGGAGCGGCTTCACCCCCAGCCGGTCGCGCGCGAGGAACAGGCATCCACGCATATGGTCGTGGATCGCAAAGGCGAACATGCCATTGAGCCGCGACAGGCATTCGACGCCCCACTGGCGCCAGGCCGCGATGATGACCTCGGTATCACCGCTGGTGCGGAAGCGGTGGCCGCGATCCTCGAGTTCGGTACGCAGCTCGCGGAAATTATAGATTTCGCCATTGTAGGTGATCGTGACGGCTTCGTCGTCACTCGCCATCGGCTGCGGACTGCCCGCGATATCGATGATCGACAGGCGAAGATGGCCGAGGCCGACGCCGGGGGCGATCCAGTCGCCCGATCCGTCGGGGCCGCGATGGCTCATCGGATGCAGCATCGCGCGGACGCGCGAAGGATCGACCGGCTTTGCCGTCTCGATATGATAAATGCCCGCGATCCCACACATATAGAAAGGGCTCTTAACGCGTTTCGAGCGCGCGGTCAGCCATCGCTTGCGCTCCACCCGACGCGGAAACGAAATCGGTGATCGCATCGCGGCCGCCGCGACCCTCTTCAGCCGACACGATCAGCGATAGCGCGCGCGGATCGCCGCCCAGTAATCGCGCCTTCAGACCCGCGAGTTTCGCAGCGCGCGGACTGCCGGTGGCACGGCCATCGACGACATACCAGGTCGCCGCATCGCGCAGCACGGGGCCGGGATGCAGCAGCCGGTCGCTCTTCGCCCCGTCGACGGGATCCAGCGCCGCGCTCCATGCCCATTTGCTGTCGGGATCGACCGCGCCTTGGCCGAAGGCAACCACCTCGCGTCCCTCGGCCTGCCGGACATAACCGCCGATCGCGACGGTAACGCGGCGCCCCTTCGCATCGGCAAAATGGCGCACGAGCCGCTGGTCGGCACCATCGAAGCGCGGCATCCACGCCATCTGCTCCGATGAGGCAGCAGCCCAACCCGCGGGGATCGCAATCGCCATGGTCTGGGGCAGCGACGCCGAGCGGCCACCGATCAACCAGCCCCAGGCGGCGAAGAGCAGCGGCAGCGCAAGCGCCGCAGGAAGCACGGCCTTCGCGGGTCCGGTAGAGCGCGGCGTCCCGTCGAGGCCCGTCACATTGACCGCGACGTCATTCGCGGGCCGGTCGAACCAGCGCCGCGCGACGAGCATCACGAGCAGGATGACGAGGCCGAAGAAGATCCAGCCATAGAAGACATGATCGATCCCGCCCGCGCGCTCGATCCCCCAGATTTCGGCGGCGACCATCGTGCCATAGGCACGCAGCGCGTTGGCGAGCACGGTCGTCGCAAGCGCCGCCGAGACGAAGACGATCCGCCGCGTCCAACTGCGAAAGCAGAGATGCGCCGCGAACACCGAATAGGCGAGCATCGCGATCAGGAAATTGACCCCCGAGCAAGCCTCCGCCACCTCGAAGAAGCCGGCGCGCGTGGTGATGAACACCCCCTCGATCTCGGCAGGAATCCCCGACAAATGGAGCAGGACAATGCTGATCTTCGCGGTCAGCGTCTGGAGCAGCGGCACCAGTTCCTCGCCGAACGGCACGAGCAGCAGCGCATAGCCGAGCGGGAACAGCAGCCCGCGTACCAGCTTTTCCCCAAGCGTCACCGCGACCGCACCCTGCAGCATCAGGACGAGCCCGAGCTGACGGAACAGCCCCACGCCTGCGGCCTCGCCGACAAGCCAGACGAAGGCCGCACCTGCCATCCAGATCAGCGCCGGCCACCACCAGACCGGCATCAGCGGTTTCAGCAGCGTGGTCCGCTGCGACACCAGCCAGCCGATCATCGGCACCATCAGCAGACAGTGGGTGAAGGTCGAGCTGTGCCACCAGATACCGGCCATGTCGGCGGCATCGGCATGGAAGATTGCGAGGATCGCCAGCGAAAGGCCCGCCAGCGCGGAAAGATGCTTCTGCCAGCGGGTCATGCGTCGAGCCCGAGCAGGCCGACGAGCGGCGCGAGGCGCGCGTCCCAGCCGTAGCGTGCGATCATGCGTTCGCGCGCCGCCTTGCCCATTGCGGCGGCGGCATCGCGGTCGTCGAACAGGCGCGCCACCGATGTCGCCATCGCTTCGGCGCTGTCGGCGACGAGCAGATGGTCACCCGGCACCGCATCGATCCCTGTCGCGGCCGCAGCGCTGGCGACCACCGGCCGCGCCATTGCCATCGCTTCGAGCAACTTGTTCTGCACCCCGCGCGCCAGCAGCAGCGGCGCGACCACCGCGTCTGCTGCCGCGAGCCAGGGCCGGACGTCGGGCACTTCGCCGGTGACTGTCACGCCGGGCAAGGCCCCGAGCGCGCGCACCTCCTCGGTCGGCGCGCGGCCGACGATCGCGAAACGCGCAGCGGGATGGCTCTTGCGGATCAGGGGGAAGATATCGGCGACGAACCAGTGCACCGCGTCGATGTTCGGGCGATAGTCCATCTGGCCGGTGAACACCGCGAGCGGGCCTTCGCCCTCACCCGCCGTGTCCAGTTCCAGCGCGGGATCGAAGCGATCGGTGTCGATCCCATTTTCGACCGCGAAGACGATATCGCCGCCAAGGCCGCTCCGCTCGCGAAACAGCGCCGCCTCGGCTTCGCTGACAAACAGGCTGGCATCGACCTTGCGCGCCACATCGGCCTCGAACGCCTCAAGCTTTTTCGCCTCACGCGTATGAACCCAATTCAGCGGCTGGCGCTTGTCCTGTTCGGCATAGGTCGCAAACTTGGCGGAATCGACGTCGACAAAATCCATGATCACCGGACCATCGAACCGCGCGGGCAAATATTGCGCCATCTGGCCCGAGAAGGCGACGATGTGAGTGACTGTGCCGAGCGCGAGCAACGCGTCGATATGCTCTGCCAGCGCGGCATTGCGGAACAGCTGGTTCGAGACCGGACCGCCGCCCAGCACAGCCCGCGCGAGCGCAGACAGCCGCGACACACCGCGAACCTCGATCGCCAGGCTCTTGCAAAGCGGGGCCATTTTGGCGCGCGCCGCCGCGGCATCGGCGGCATTGTCGGCAAGCGCCGCGACATGCACCGGCGCGAGCTTTGCCAGTGCCTCGAACATATGCCAGCTGCGAATGCGGTCACCGCGATCCGGCGGCCATGGTGCGCGGTGCACCAGAAACAATATCTCGGCCATCACCCGAGCCCGCGCGCGATCAGCGGTCCGATGCGGTTCGCCGCCCACAGCGGCAGCTTTTTCCAGAGGTCGACCTGCAGCCGGTATTTGGCGCTGTTCGGATTGGTGTCACGCGGGGTTTCTCCCGGCGCGAGCCAGCGCGCATAGACCAGAGGCTGCGGCTCGAACCCCCAGTTCTTCTTGTACGCGAAAGGCCCCGTCCCGACCTTCGAGCGGCCGAAATCGAAGCGCGTGCAGCCCTTCGTGCGGGCATGGAGCATCAGCGCGAAATACATGCGCTCATTGGCGCGCAACTTGCGCGCATCGGCGGTACCGCCGCCCCAATAGGGCATGACCGTGCCGCGCCAGTAGAGGCTGAGCACGCTCGAAACCGCCTGCCCGCCATCGCGCACGGTCAATATGTCAGCGTCGTCGCCAAAGGCGTCGAGCACCGCATCGAACAGCGCCTTCGGGAAGACCGGCGTGCCGAGATTGCGGACGCTGGTCGCATAGATGCGATAATGGTCGCGCCGTTCGGCGGCATCGCGGCCCGTCGTAACGGTCAGATCGCTGTCGAGCGCCTTTCTTACTTCGGCGCGCTGCTTGCGCGGAACTGCGAGCAGTTCGGCCTCATCGTCGGCAGCAAGGCCGCGTGCGAAGCCGGCATAGACCCCCTCCTCGCGGCGCCAGCCGTCGCCGTCGGGTTGCGGACCGCCGCGCAATTCGACCGACGGGACGCCCAGCGATGCGGCGAGCGCGGCCGCCGCATCGGCAAGCGCCGCTGCCGCAACCTCATCGTTCGCGAGCAGCCCGCCATCGACCGCAAAACCGCTGGCCACGAGCGCCTGCCCGAACAGCAGCGAGCGGATAAGATGCAGCGGCAGCAGACCGGCGATCGCGCCCGACGCATCGCGCGCGGCCAGCACATGGCATGTGTGTCCGGTCGCTTTGGTAATCGCCTCGCACCAGGCACGGCTATGGAACGGGGTCGCGTCGGCATGGCCCGCGACATAGGCATCCCAGACCGCGACATCGTTCAGCGGCGCGACGGAAAGCCCCGGCGTCACCGGATGGACCGGCGCATTCACGCGGCGGCGCGCCATGACACCGCGCGCTGCTGTTGCGCGGGCAACAGCGCGTCGGCGCGCGTCCATTCGAAATCGGCAAGCAATTTCTTCAGCTTTCCGGCCATCGCCGACAGGCCGCTATAGTGGCGGACCTTCGAACGCAGCGGCGCATCGGCGACGCGCGGCTGGCCGGGGTCGATCTCCCACGGATGGAAGTAGAGGATCGCCGGATGCCCCTCTTCATTCATTCGCGCGATCGCCCAGCGCGTGAAGCCATAGGGCAGCAAGCGCATGAAGCCGCCCCCGCCCGCCGCGAGCGTGCGGCCCGCGATGCGCGCGGTCGTGACCGGCCATTCGACAAGCTCGCTGTCGGCGAGCGGACGCCATGCGTGGCGCGGGCTCTGCGGCCAGCCATAATGATCGTGGACGACCGGCGCGACGCTCGACGAATAGGCATAGCCCTGTTCGGCGAGTACCGCATGCGCCCATGGAGTGCGCGTATCGACCGAAAAGCTCGGCGCGCGATAGCCGCGCACGGGGGTGCCGCCCAGATCCTCGAGGATGGCCTGCGTTTTCCTGAGGTCCGCGGCGAATTCGTCGGCGGTCAGGGTGAAGACGCGCTTGTGGTCATAGCCGTGGCTTGCCAGTTCATGGCCGGCATCGACAATGCGTTTGATCAGCGCCGGATAGCGCTCGGCAACCCAGCCCAGCGTGAAAAAAGTGCCCTTGGCGTTCGCATCGGCAAAGAGTTGCAACACCGCATCGCAGTTCGCCTCGACCCGGCATTCGAGCGCGGGCCAGTCGGCGCGGTCGATCGTGCGCTCAAAGGCGCCGACCTGGAACCAGTCCTCGACGTCGACCGACAGGCCGTTCTGCATCTTTCCTCACCTTCATCAGCACATTAGCCGATGATGTTCAGCGCGTCACGCGGCCCATACCTGCGATTTCGCGGGGTTGGGCGAATTTTCGGGATCGCGTTCGACCCACTCGATCAGCAGATCGAGCACGCGGCGAAGCGCGGCATCCTGTTCGACCAGACGCGCCTCGAGGCTGGCGATCTGCTCCTTGAGGGCATCGATCTGTGCTTCGTCGACCGCGGGCTGCGGTGGAACAAGCGCCAGTCGATCCTCGTTCGCAGGTTCGGCAGCGACGGGCTCGGCCGGCGGCGCGGCGAAGGGCGGGCGATCGCCCTGTACCGGCGCGGGCCATTCGGGTGTCGAGACCGCCGCGGCGTGCGCAACCACATCCTCGACCGGCAGCGGCGCAAGGCTCGCTTCGTCGATGCCGCGATCGGATTCTACCTCGGCAATCACATTGCGGACATGCTGCGCCGAAATGCGGTGCAATTCCTCGACCGCGCCGAACAGCAGCAGGCGGCTGACCAGCACGTTGAGCTTGCGCGGCACGCCATCGCTATAGTCGAAGATCAGCTCGAACGCTTCGGGCGCGAAGCTCGGATTACCCGTCCAGCCGACCTTTTTCAGGCGGTGGAGAATATAAGGTTCGACCTCCTCGGGCTCCATCGGATCGAGGTGGTGCGTCGCAATCACGCGCTGGCGCAACTGTTCGAGTGTCGGCGAGTGAAACAGCGTCTGGCGGAACTCGGGCTGGCCGAGCAGGAAAATCTGCAGCAGCGAATGGTCGCCAAGCTGGAAATTCGACAGCATGCGCAGCTCTTCGAGCGCCGAGATCGCGAGATTCTGGCCTTCGTCGACGATCAGCAGCGTCCGGCGCCCGGCGCGCGCCTGTTCGCGCAGATATTGCTCAATCGCGCGCAGAAGCTCGGCCTTGCTCTGCCCTTCCCATTCGATCCCGAACTGTTCGGCGACGAGGCGGAGCAGGTCGTCGCCCTCGACCTGCGTCGACACCAGCTTGACCGCGGTCAGGCGGCTGGGATCGATCGTGTTCATCAGATGGCCGACAAGCGTCGTCTTGCCCGCGCCGACGTCGCCGGTGATGACGATGAAGCCCTCACCCTGCGCCAGGCCATAGCCGAGGTACGACATTGCCTTCCGGTGCGTGCCGCTCTCGAAATAGAAAGCCGGGTCGGGCGTCAGCTGGAACGGACGGCCGGTGAAACCATAATATTGATCGTACATCGAAAATCCCCGATCAGAAGTTGTAACGCAGTCCCACCAAGGCTGAACCGATAAGCTGGCTGTTGAAGCCGTCCTGATCGAAGGCGTTGAGCGATGCTGCCGCCGTCCCCGTCAGGCTGCGCCAGAAGCGCCGCGAGTAAGAAGCCGAAAGTCCCGCCGACTGGACGTCGCCGGCGCCCGGCGAGCCATTGTCGAAATAGTTGAGATATCCGGCAAGGCTGATGTCCGAATCCGCATCGAGCTGGCGCCCGGCGGTCAGGAACAGATAATAGCTCTCGTCGGTGATGCCATTGAGATTGGCGATCGCCGAGCCGCGCGGCACCAGCAGGCGACGCCGATCATAACCGACCCCGACGCCATAGGTCCAGCGCCCGTACTGCGAGGTCATGATCGCCTGAATACCGCGGTTGCGATACTGGAAGGCGTTGGCGTTACCGAGCTGGTTGTTGAGGCAGCCGCCGCTCGCTTCGCCGAACACGCAGGTGTTGACGTCGCCGCTCAGCGGATTGCGCGTCGGGTCGAACTGCGTCGGCAGCGCCGACAGTCCGCTCGACATGCCGCGACCAAGGCTCGACAGCCCGTCATAGACGCCGACCTGGAACAGCGTTGCATGGTCGGGACGATAGGTGAAGCTGCCCGTGTAGATCGTGTCGCCATAGCGGCGCCCGACCTTCGCGGTCAGCGAGGTGCGGCGGCTCGGCTGCCACATCACGCCGGCGTCCCAGATCAGCCCGTCGGTGTCGAACGACAGCTGGCGCGGCTGCGACTTGTCGGTGACATAGCGGCCTGCCGCATCTCGTACCGGAACGCCATTGCCGTCGAGCACCGGATCGCGCTGACCGATCTCGATATCTTCATAGCCGACCCCGCCGAGCAGCGCGAGGGTCGGACCGATCGGCACCGTGACGTCAGCGCGGGCATATTTGCCCTCGAACCGCTGGTCGAGCTGGTTTGTGTCTTCGCGTTCATAGCCGCCCGAAACCTGCCAACCGAAGGGCAGGTCGCCGGGCCGCTGGCCAATGCTGGCCCAGGCGACATGGTTGGTCGAGCTCTCGAAGAGATTCTGCTGCCGCGCGCCCGGCGCGAGCACGGGCGCGGTGTCGACGTCGACCTTGGTATAGCCGAAGCGATACCCCGCGCCGACGTCGAACCCGCCAAGACGCTGCGTCAGCGTCGGCCCCGCGTAAACCGAATAGAGATTGGCGACATTGTTGCTGTTGCCGAGGAACAACCCGCTGTCGGCGCCCTGCCCGTCGGCGCGCGTGCGCGTCGCAAGCGCGCCTGCTTCGAGGTTCAGGCCGCGCGATACTTCCACCCGGCCGCGGGCAAGGCCGCTGACGATGTCGGCATCGTCGGTCCCCGACCAGCCGAAACGATGTTCATAGCGCAGCGTGCCGGCCAGTTCGGCGCGGCGCGTCACGATCGCGGCGTCGACCCCGGCAGCAACGGTTGTGTATGTCAGGACATCACCGCCATTCTTGAGATCGGCGGACAGAACCTGGCCAACCTCCAGATAGGGCGTCACGCTGACCTGACGCTTCTTCTGCTGGCTCTGGCCGCGCTTGGCCTGACGATCGGTGCCGCTTTCCGAAGCGGGCGCGCTGCCCGCAGCGGGCGCATCGCCCGACCCGGAACCGGGATCGCCAGAAAATTGTGCATGAGCGCTCGTCGCCGTTCCGGCGAGCAGCAGCGCAGCAAGCGCCGCCCCACGGCGCAGGCTGAAGTTGGTGCGCATCACGACGCGCCTCCTTGTCCATAATAGGTTCCGAAGCGGCGACCGCCGGGCGAGAATTTCACGCCGTTGAGCAGCAGCTGGATGTGCGGGCAGGCGCCCATGAGCCCGATCGCGTCGCGGAGCGCGCTTTCGAGCGTTTCGTCGGCGCGCACCACCATGATGAGCTGGCCGACATGCCCCGCGAGCACCGCCGCCGGCGAGGCAGCGAGAACGGGGGGCGAATCGAGAATGACGATGCGGCCCGGCGCACCCGCCTCGAGCTGCGCGAGCAGGGTTTCGGTGCGTGCCGAAGCGAGCAGTTCGGTATCGTGCATATGCTGCGTGCCTGCGGGCATCACCTTCAGTCCCGGAATGTCGGTCTGGATCAGGCAATCGCCGAGCGGCAGATGCGGATCGGCGAGCGCGTCCATCAAGCCGGGACCGTTTTCGAGCCCCAGCGCT
This sequence comes from Sphingopyxis sp., assembly GCF_965279755.1. Classification (GTDB taxonomy): domain Bacteria; phylum Pseudomonadota; class Alphaproteobacteria; order Sphingomonadales; family Sphingomonadaceae; genus Sphingopyxis. Next base: position 579,741 of record NZ_OZ257261.1, read on the forward strand.
TCGAGCACGCTCGGCTTGGCAATGTCGGCGTCGATCAGCAGCACGTCATGGTCGGTCTCGACCGCAAGGCTGAGCGCCAGATTGACCGCCGAGAAGGTCTTGCCCTCGCCCGGATTGGCCGATGCGATCAACACGCGGTGTCCGCGCGGCACGACCGGACGGTTCGAGGTGCCCGCAAAATTGCGAATGATCTCGCGCTTCACGATGCGATATTCTTCGGCGATGCCCGAAACGGGCGCACCGGGAACGACCATACCGCGCGCAGCGAGGCGTTCGCGATCGATCGTGCCCTGACGGCTCGGGACGACAGCAGGGGCGGCCTTGGCGATATCCTTGCGCGGCGAGGCCTTGGGCGCTGGTGCGGGTTCGACAGCGGGCGCTGCCTCGACCACGGGTTCGGGCGGCAGCACTTCGGCATGCGGCGTCTCGGCGGCGGGCGCGTCCTTCGCTTTGGCCTTTTTCGGCTTGGCTTCGGGCTCGGGCGGCAGTTTGGAGACGTCGATCGTCGCCGCATTCTTCGCGGGATCGAGGCCGAACATGTCGGCCGCGCGTTCGAGCAGCGAGGGCGGGCGCTTTACGGGGCGTTGGTCGTTCATGTCATCTTCCCCGTTCACGCGACCATGCCGCGCTGGACGAATTCGGCGATCAGCAGCAGCGCATAGAGCCCCACCAAAGCCGCCGCACCGCCGCCAAGCCAGACGAGGCGCTTGCGACGCTCGATATGACGGTCGGGCGTCACGACTTCGGTGATCGAGCCGATCACCGGCAGCCCGCTCGCACGTTCGAGCTTCGATGCGGTGGCATAGCTGGTGCGGACCTGGCTGAGACCGAACGCCGCGCCGATGCCGCCGCCGATCCCGGCGAGCAGGACGAGCGTCAGGAACAGCGGCCGGTTCGGCGCCGCCGGGCTCGTCGGCTTCGACGGGGGATCGAGCAATTCGATCTTGATCGCGTCGGTTTCGGTCTGCACCTCGCCGCGCAGACGCACCTGTTCGCGCTGCGCGAGCAGCTTGTCATACTGCGTCTTCAGCGCGGTATATTCGCCGTTGATCCGGTCATATTCGGCCGCGATGCCGGGGTTCTGGATCTGCTGCGACGTGATCTTCGCGATATCGCCCATCAACTGCGACTTGCGCGCCGACAGCGCGCTGACGGTCGCCTGACGTTCGGCGCGCATCGCGGCGAGCGAGGCATAGGCCGGGTTCTGCACACCGCCACCACCGCCGCCAGTGCCTTCGCGATCGGCGATCGCCTTCAGCGACGCGATCTGGCTCTTGAGCGCAATCACGTCGGGATGTGCGTCGGTCAGACCGCGCGCGCGCATCGACGACAGTTCATTCTGTGCCCCCGCCAGTTGCTGGCGCGCAACGCCGCCGCCGACACCGCCACCACCGCCCGCGACGGTCGCCGGGGTCGAGGAAAGCTGGCCGTTCGCCGCCGCAAGCTGCGCCTGCGCCGAAACAAGCTGCGAATCGATCTGGCTGAGCTCGGCGCGCGCTGCATCGACGCGCTGCGCCGGCGAGCCGCTGCCGCCCGGGATCAGGCCGATATTCTGGGCCTCGAACGCGCCGCGGCGTGCCTCGACTTCACGCAGCGCCTTTTCGCGGTCAGCGATCTGGGCTTCGAGAAACTTCAGACCTTCGCGCGCATTCATCCGGCCGCCGCGCAGCTGATCATCGCGGAACACGGTGATCAGGCTGTCGAGCACGCCCGAGGCAAGCTTGGCATTGTCGGCGTCCGACAGGCTGCCAACCCCGACCGCCGAGGTGATTTCAAAGATATTCTGCTGCTGCGGCACGACCTTGATGTTCTTTTGCAGCATCGCGACCGCGCTGGCTTTCTCGCGCTCGCCGGCGTCGGCGCCGATCAGCCCGGTGGTCAGCGCGACCTTTTCAAGGTTGCGCGCGCTGGTCAGCGTTTCGCGAATCTGGTCGATCTGCTGGCCGCCCGAATAGGAGCCGCCGCCCGCATCGTCGGGCAGTATCTGGTTGGCGTCGACAAGCAGGCGCGCGCGGCTGTCATAGCGGTTCGGGATCGACGCGACCGCCAGCCAGCCGAGGATGCAAATGCCCCAGGCGACCGCGAGCACCAGCCAGCGCCGCGACCAGACGCTGTGCACCGCCACCCGGAATTCGTCATAAAGGCCGTTCATCGTCTGCTTTCAATCCTTGGCAATGGGCATCCGCTCGCGTCCGAAACGCGTCAGAACATGCTTTCGGGGATGATGATGACGTCGCCCGGCTGAAGCCGCACGTTCGCCTTGATATCGCCGCGCTTGATGAGGTCGTTCAGCCGCAGGCCGAATTCCTGCTGCTTGCCCGTGCCCTTGTCGAAACGGACGAGGCGTGCCTTGTTGCCCGCCGCATATTCGCCAAGACCGCCGACGGCGATCATCGCGTCGAGGACGGTCATATTGGCGCGGAACGGGATCGATGCCGGCTTTTCGGTCGCGCCGACGACACGCACCTGCTGCGAGAAGGTGCTGTTGAAGCTGGTGACGATCACGCTGACGATCGGATCATTGATATATTGGCTGAGCTGCAGCTTGATGTCCTGCTGCAGCATCGTCGGCGTCTTGCCGACCGCGGGCATGTCGGTGATCAGCGGCGTCGTGATGCGGCCGTCGGGGCGCACCTGAACCTTGCCGCCAAGCTCGGGATTGCGCCACACGAAGATCTGGAGCTCGTCGAGCGGCCCGATGATATATTCCTCGCCCGGTCCTTCCTGGTTCTGGACAAAGTTCGCGCTCGGCAGCTGCGGCGCAGGGCCGCCGCCGGAACCGACACAGCCCGTCAGCGCGGTCGCGGCAATGCCCGAGATGAGCGCGGCCTTGGCGGTGCGAAGCGAGGGGAAGGACGTCATGTTCAAATCACCTTTCGAGCGGCCCGGTTGTTCGCGCGGTTCCGGAATCACCGCGCAGACAGCCTTTGGGTCAGGGTCAGCCATTGCTCGAAAAGGGTGAACATACCGTTAGTCTTGGGATAAGTTCGCACCGCGCTTGTCGAACCTTGTGCCGATCCGGCACAGAAATTAACCCTGATGGGCCGTCAGACGAGCATTTCCCGGGCCGGGCCCTGCCCGAGGAAGGCTGACGGACTCGCCGTCGCGCCATAGGCGCCCGCCTGAAAAATCGCAACAAGATCACCCACATCGGCACGCGGAAGTGCGACTTGATCGCCCAGCCGGTCGAGTGGGGTGCAAAGGCAGCCGACGACGGTGACGGTCTCCGCAGGCTCGGCGCCGAAGCGGCCGGCGATCGCAATCGGATAGTTGCGGCGGATCACGGTGCCGAAATTGCCGCTGGCGGCGAGCTGGTGGTGGAGGCCGCCGTCAGTGACGAGGAAGGTCTCGCCATGGCTGGTCTTGCGGTCGACGACGCGGCTCAGATAGACCCCGGCCTCGGCCACCAGCCAGCGGCCGAGTTCCATCGCAAAGCGGCTTTCGGCGAGGATCGGATCGCGCGCCGCGAGCGTTTCGCCCAATGCAGCCCCGACCGCCTTGGCATCGACCGCGGTGTCGCCAGGGAAATAGGGCACCCCCATCCCGCCGCCCAGATTGACGAGCGGCGGCGCGCTGCCGATCTCGTTCGCCAGCCGCGCCGCGAGCGCCACGGTCTGCGCCTGCGTTTCGGTAATCGCGGCGGCATCAAGTGCCTGCGATCCTGCAAAAATATGGAAGCCCTGCCAGTCGGCGCCCATCGCGAGCAAGCGGCGGACGAGCTCCGGAACCTCGCTGGCGTCGACCCCGAAGGGCTTGGCGCCGCCGCCCATCTTCATCCCCGATCCCTTGAGATCGAAGTCGGGATTCACCCGAACCGCAAGGCGCGGTGTGATCCCCGTCCGCGCCGCGATCGCGAGCGCGCGCGTCGCCTCGCCGGCGGATTCGAGATTGAGCGTTGCTCCGGCGCGGATTGCGGCTTCGAGCTCGCGGTCACGCTTGCCGGGACCGGCGAAGCTAATATGTTCGGCCGCCATCCCGCTCGCTAGCGCGGCCTTCAATTCGCCGCCCGAGGCGACGTCGAGCCCATCGACCTGCCCCGCCATATGGGCGAGCAGCGGCGCATAGGGGTTCGCCTTCATCGCATAATGAAGCTGGACCTCCGGGGGCATCGCGGCGCGCCATTCGGCGACGCGCGCGGTCAGCATCGCGCTGTCATAGACGAACAGCGGCGTGTCGCCCGCCGCCTCGACCAACGCATCGGCGCGCATGTCGCCGACCAGCAGCATGCGACTGTCGTCGGCGACGAAACCGGGCGGGACCGGACCGTGGGGCTTCATGCCGTCACCTTCCAATCCGCCGCGATCGCCACGCGGTCGAGCTTGCCATTGGGATTGCGCGGCAAGGCATCGCGCCACTCGATCGCCTGCGGCTGCATGAAATTGGGCAGATTCTGTTTGAGATACGCCGCGAGCCCGTCCTCGTCGCGCGCCCCCTTGCCGCGCACGATCAACACGATCGCCGCGCCGAGCCGCGGGTCGGGAACGCCGAAAGCGACCGCTTCGAAAACCAGCCCCGACGCGACCGCAACATCCTCGACCTCGGTCGGACTGACGCGGTTGCCTGCGGTCTTGATCATCGCATCGTCGCGCCCGACGAACGTGAGAAGCCCGTCCTTGTCGCGCCGCACCGTATCGCCCGACCAGACGGCGGTGCCGCCATAGCGCGAGGCGGCGGGTGCGGGTTTGAAACGCTGCGCCGTCCGCTCCGCATCGCGCCAATAGCCTTTGGCGACGAGCGGCCCGGCGTGGACGAGTTCGCCCGGCTCGTCGTCATCGGCGACGCTGCCGTCCGGACGGCAGACGAGAATTTCGGCGTGCGGGATTGCGCGGCCCATCGAGGTCGGATGGGCGGCGACGAGCCCGGGGTCGAGATACGTCGACCGGAAAGCCTCGGTCAGCCCGTACATCGGATAGATGTCGGCTTGCGGAAAGGTCGTCCGCATCGCATCGATCAGCGACGGCGTCAGTGCGCCGCCGCTGTTGGTCAGGCGCCGCAGCAGTGCCGCGGTTTCGGCAGGCCAGTCGCTCTCGACGAGTTGCACCCAGAGCGGGGGTACCCCGGCGAGCGTCGTGATGCCGTGCCGCGCGACCGCCTTCACGACGTCGCGCGCGGTCAGATAGTCAAGCGGCGCAACGGCGGCGCCCGCATGCCAGGTCGAGAGAAGCTGGTTTTGCCCATAATCGAAACTGAGCGGCAGAATGCCGAGCACGCAGTCGGCGGGAGCGAGCTTCAGATAGGAGGCGACACTTTCGGCGCCCAGCCACAGGTTCGCATGGCTGAGCATCACCCCCTTGGGGCGCCCGGTCGAACCGCTGGTGTAAAGGATCGCGGCGAGATCGTCGGGCTCGGCGATCGATAGCGGCAGGCCCTGCCCGCCAGAATCAATGACTTCCTCGGCGACTTTCAGATCCTGAAACACGCATTCGTCCGGCAGGCCGTCGCCGAGCGTGTCCGCGCGCGCCGCATTGGTGACGAGCAGCCTCGCCCCGCTGTCGGTCAGAATATGCCGTACCTGCGGGGCCTTCAGCAACGGATTGACCGGCACATGGATCAGCCCCGCGCGCGCCGCGGCGAGCGGCATCAGACAGGCGAAGCGCGTCTTTGCGCTCCAGCTCGCGACGCGTTCGCCCGGCCCGCCGGCCTGATCGAGCAGCCACGACGCAAGCCGCCCGACCCCGGCATCGAGGTCGGCATAGGTCGTGACCCGGTCGCCGATCAGCAGGGCAGCCGCATCCGCGGCGCCAAACTGGACGAGATGGTCGATCGGACGCGACGGCGGATTTTGTAGAGCGGTCATCGGCTGTTAGGAGAGTGGTGATAGAGCGCCACGCTATGCATGGGAACGGTGAAGATCACGCTAATGATGATGCGGCGAAGGCCGCAGGCTTTGCGTCGCCCTTCGACCGGGCCGAGTGGTTCGACCTGCTGGCGGCGCATGGCTTTGCCGGACGGGGCCGGGTCGATGCGCGGGGAACAGCCCACGAAACGGGCGCCCTCCTCCCGCTTCGTATCGAAACGCCCGACCATCTTGCGGGCCTGACGAACTGGTACAGCTTCGCCATCCGGCCGCTCTACACCGGGCCGAACCATGGCGCCGCGCTCACGGGCCTGTTCCGCAATCTCCGCAAGCAAGCCGCTCGGCTGACGCTCTACCCCGTTCGCGACGAGGAGCAGGAGGCCATTTCCGCCGCGCTCCGATCTGCCGGCTGGTGGGTCAAGGCGGCGCCCGCGGGCGATCGTCACTGGCTCGACCTTGCCGACATGGACCATGATGCCTGGTGGGCGAGCCGCCCCGGCGCGCTGCGCAATACGGTGCAGCGCAAGGCGAAGAAGGGCATTGTCGACATCCAGCTGCTGACCGAATTCGATCCGGGCAGCTGGGCCGCCTATGAACAGATTTATGCCGCGAGCTGGAAGCCCGAGGAAGGCCACCCCGCCCTGCTCCGCGCCCTTGCCGAGAGCGAAAGCGCGCGCGGCACCTTCCGCATGGGAATCGCGCGGATCGAGGGTGTTCCGGTCGCCGCGCAATTTTGGACCGTCGAAGACGGCACCGCCTTCATCCACAAGCTCGCGCATGTCGAGGACAGCCTGAAGGCCTCACCGGGCACGCTGCTATCGGCGGCGCTTTTTCGCCATGTCATCGAGATCGATCGTGTGAGCCGCATCGATTTCGGTACCGGCAACGACGCCTACAAGCTCGACTGGATGAACCGGCACGACCCGCTGTGGCGTATCGAGGCTTTCAATCCGTCGCGCGTCGCGGCATGGGGGCCGGCATTCAAGGCCTTTGCCCATTCCATGCTCAGGAAAGATCCATGACCGATATCGCCCCCAAGGCATCCGGCGTCGATGCCACCCTCCGCGCCCTGCTCGCCGACGTCCTTGGCCTTGGCGAAGAACGCGCGGCCGCGCTGACCGACGACAGCGGCCTGTTCGGAGAATTGCCCGAATTCGACTCGATGGCGGTCGCAACGGTGCTGACCGAGATGGAAGACCGTCTCGGCATCATCATCGACGATGACGAGATCGACGGCGAAATCTTTGAAACCTATGGCAACCTGCTCGCCTTTTCGCAGCGCAAAGTGACCGACTGATCCGGATCGATGCGCCCATGACCGAACATCGACTGCGCATCGACCCCGCGGGCATACCCCGCGCCACCATATTGATCGTCCCGCCGCTGTTCGATGAAGCGAACCGGCTGCGCCGCACGCTGGTTCTAGCGATGCGATCGCTTGCTACGGACGGATTTGCGGCGGTGCTGCCCGACCTGCCCGGCCAGAATGAAAGCCTTGTCGCGCTGGACACGGTCGATCTGGAGCGCTGGCAGAATGCGCTCGCGGAGGTGGCGGCAAGCCTCGACGGCCAGGTCGTCATCGCCTCGATCCGCGGCGGAGCGCTGATCGACCATCGCGCCAAGGCGGCCGCTTGGTGGCGTCTCGCGCCCGTCGGCGGCGCTTCCTTGCTCCGCACGATGATGCGCGCACGGGTGACCGCAGACCGCGAGGCCGGCATCGACGTCTCGCTCGACACGTTGCACGAAGCCGCCAGATTCGCGCCGCTGCTGCTCGCTGGCAATGCGCTCTCGCCGGCGATGGTGGCGCAGCTTGGCAGCGCCGAGGCGCAGCCCGTCGAGCCGCTGCGCAGCGCCGCGCTTGGTGCCGACGGCATCACAGGAACGCCGCTTTGGCTTCGCGCCGAGCCCGGCGAAGACGCCGCGATGGCGCGTGCGGTGGCCGCCGACATTATCGCATGGAGCCAGACATGCGGCATCAGCTGAGCTTTGCCTGCGAGGGCGCGGTGCTCGCCGCGAGCCTCGACGAAGCCGAGGGCACAACCGGCCTGCTGATCGTGTCGGGCGGCCACGAGGTTCGCAGCGGCGCGCATCGGGGCATGGCGATGCTGGCACAACGCGTCGCCGAGGCAGGCCATCCGGTGTTCCGTTTCGACCGGCGCGGGATCGGCGACAGCGATGGCCCCAATGGCAGCTACACGAGCAGCGGCCCCGACATCGCCGCCGCGATCGCCGCCTTCCGCAAGGCGGCACCGCAGGTCACGCGCATCATCGCCTTCGGCAATTGCGACGCGGCGAGCGCGCTGTTGTTGCACCAGCCGCTTGCGCTCGACGCCCTGATCATCGCCAATCCGTGGACCTATGAAGACAGCGAAGAGGAAGCCGGCGAACCCGCGCTGCCGCCCGCTTCGGCGATCCGCGCGCGCTATCTGTCGCGGTTGAAAGATCCAAAGAGCTTGCTGCGCCTGCTGAAGGGCGAGATAAACATCGGGAAAGTGTTTCGCGGCCTGTCGGCACTGAAGCAGACGCCACGTCCGCCCACACCAGACAGCCTCGCCGACCGGCTCGACAGCATCATCGCCGAGCTGGCCTGCCCCGCGACGATCCTGCTCGCGACCGGCGACCGCACCGCGCAAGCCTTTATGGACGCCCTCGCGCCATCGCTCGCCTATATCGAGGCGAATCCATCGACCGTCCGGATTGAAAAGCTCGCCAGCCCGTCGCACAGCTTCGCCGGCGGTGACGCGGACTGGCTCTATCAGCGTATCATTACGGCGCTTACCGCTTAAGCATCCACCATCGCGTGATATTCGGCTTCAGCGAGGAAGCGTTCGGCGTCGAGCGCGGCCATGCAACCCATGCCCGCTGCGGTCACTGCCTGGCGATACACCTTGTCGGTAACGTCGCCCGCGGCGAAAACGCCCGGGATTGAGGTCAGCGACGTGCCGGGCGTCACCTGCAGATAGCCGTCGTCATCGAGCGGCAGCTTGCCCTTGAACAGCTCGGTCGAGGGGCTGTGGCCGATCGCGACGAAGCCGCCGTCGGTCGGCTCGTGGCTCGCCGCGCCCGTGACGGTGTCGATCAGGTCCACGCCGACGAGCCCTGAAACGCCCTCGCCCGCGACGAAACGGTCGACGCGCTTGTTCCAGAGCACCTTGATCTTGGGATTCGCGTGCAGACGGTCCTGCAGGATCTTTTCGGCGCGAAGATGATCGCGGCGGTGGATCAATGTCACATCGTTGCTATGGTTGGTGAGGTAGAGCGCTTCCTCGACCGCGGTGTTGCCGCCGCCGATCACGACGACCTTCTTGCCGCGATAGAAGAAGCCGTCGCACGTGGCGCAGGCCGACACGCCCTTGCCGCCCAGTTCTTGCTCGCCCTCGACGCCCAGCCATTTCGCCTGTGCGCCGGTCGCGATCACCAGAGTTTCGGCCAGATAGATGTCGCCGCCGTCGCCGGTCAGCTTGAACGGCCGCTGCGAGACGTCGACGTCGACGATCGTGTCCCAGATCATGCTCGTACCGACATGCGTCGCCTGCGCGGTCATCTGTTCCATCAGCCACGGGCCCTGAACCACTTCGGCAAAGCCGGGGTAATTTTCGACGTCGGTGGTGATGGTGAGCTGGCCTCCGGGCTGGAGCCCCTGCACGACGATCGGCTTCATCCCCGCGCGCGCCGCGTAAATGGCGGCCGACAGGCCGGCGGGACCGGAGCCGAGGATGAGCATCTTGGTATGGTGCGTGGCGGGCATGAGCGTCTTTCTGATCCTGTGCTGGATCGCACAGATGGGTGTTGCCAACCGCGCTAGCAAGGCTCACCTTCCGCGCCAAGGGGAGTCGGACATATGGCGAGCTGGTGGGAACGGCATGGAGTGCCACGGCTGATCAAATGCGCCTGCTCGCAGGGGCAGATCATGAAGGCACGCAGCAAGGTCGTACCGCACGCCGCGGGCGATGTTCTGGAGCTTGGCTGCGGCGGCGGCATCAACATGGAATTCTATGATCCCGCACGGATCAAGAGCTTCACGGGGCTCGACCCCTCACCCGAACTGCTCGCGATGAGCCGCGCGGCGACCGCCGAACGCGGGATGGAGGCCGATATCCAGGGCGGCGTCGGCGAGGCGATGCCGTTCGAGAGCGGGCGCTTCGACACCGTGGTGACGACTTTCACCCTCTGCTCGGTCGCGGATCAGGCTGCGGTGCTGGGCGAAATCCGCCGTGTGCTGAAGCCCGGCGGGACGGCCTTGTTCCTCGAACATGGCGGCGCGCCCGACGCGGGCGTCGCGAAATGGCAGCGGCGGATCGAGCCGCTGTGGAAGCGTATCGGCGGCAATTGCCACCTCACGCGCCCAATCGGCGAGGCCTATGAGCGCGCCGGCTTTGCGGTGGAGCGGCAGGGCGCGATGTATATGCCCAAGACCCCGCGGCCATTCGGCTGGGTCGAATATGGAGCTGCGCGCGCCACGGCCTGAAGGGAGGATAGCGGGATGGTTCGTATCTGGCTTGTCATACTCTCCGCGATTTTCCTTTTCACGCCGACGGGCGCCGAAGCGCGGAAGGTCGCGCTGATCATCGGCAACAGCGACTATGCGAACACCAGCCGCCTGACCAACCCCGCGAACGACATCAAGCTGGTCGCGGCGGCGGCGCGGCAAGCGGGGTTCGACGATGTCACCGTCGCCGCCGACCTCGCGGTCAACGAGTTCCAGAAGGCGCTGCGCGACTTTCGCGACAAGGCGGAGGGCGCCGAGGTCGCGATGGTCTATTATGCCGGGCACGGGATCGAGGCGCAGGGCAAGAATTGGCTGATCCCGACCGACGCGCAGCTCAAATCCGATCTCGACCTGCCCTATGAGGCTATCAACCTCGACCGGATGATGGAAGCGGTGTCGGGCGCGCAAGTCCGCATGGTGATCCTCGATTCGTGCCGCAACAATCCGTTCGGCCGCACATGGAAGTCGGGAACGCGCGCGGTGGTGAACGGGCTGGCGGGGGTCGAGGCCGACGATGTGCTCGTCATCTATGCCGCGGGTCCGGGGCAGACCGCCGCCGACGGCATCGGGGCTAACTCGCCCTTCGCAACCTCGCTCGCAAAGCGCCTCCCGCAACCCGACCTGCCGGTGCAATTGCTGGGCGGTGCGATCCGTGACGATGTCCTGACGGCGACGGCGGGGCAGCAACGGCCATTCGTCAGCGCCAGCATCACCGGCACGCCCGTTTATCTGGTCCCGCGACCGGGCGCGACCAACCGGCCGGCGATGGAAGAGTTGCTGTGGAAAGGCGCGGTGGCCGACAACAGCATCGACGCGTTCAAATCCTATCTCGCCGAATTTCCGACGGGCCGATACGCGGTGCAAGCCAGCGATAGCGTCGCACGGCTGACCAAAGACCCGAAGGCGGCGCCTTCACCCGTATTGGCCGCCGCCATCGCAAGACCGGCCGGCCCCAGATATATCCTTTCGAACGTCCGCGTCGATTGCGTGAAGCTGACCGGACGGCTGGGGCTCGGCCTGCCCGACCAGCTTTTCCTGCGCTTCAACACCGGTGAGCGCTTCCCCGAAGGCAAGAGCGAGATCTTCTCGATCAAGAAGGGCGAAAGCTGGGTCGTCGACCGAACTTTCTCCTTCGACCAGCCCGTGAGCTTCCAGCTTCGCGAATTCGACGACATCGGCGGCAGCGACCATATCGGCACCGTAGACCTCGGCAGCGAGCCGGGAACTTTCACCAAGACGCTCAATGGAGACGCGAGCGATTATCGGGTGACGTACACGCTGACGGTGGGGTGACGGTTTTCGACCGATTGCGGACGTTCACCGATTAGCTATATTTCCTGAATGAAGCGCGCCGCCCTATTTCTTATCGTTGGGATTGCCGCCCCGCTGCTCGTCTCCTGCTCACCTCCCCCTATTGAGATAGTGATACGCAAAGAGGGCGGCGGGACGCGGGCTGATCTGACTCAAGACTGGGGAGTATTTTTTTCCAATAGGAAGCCGCCCTGCGTGGAATCTGCGGCCCTTTATCGTGACGGAGACGCTTCCGAGAAGGCAGTGTGGGAAGTCAGGGTCGAGAAATCCGTTTGGTGCAGAGATTTGGGAACTGTGGTGGTGGGCCAAACTCCGCGCGGCTTCGACGAAGTGACCGCGCTGCCTCCCGGTTCCGCTGGCGAGTACATACTGGTAATCCGTGGCGAGAAAATCGGAGAAGCCGCGCTTAGTCTGGATTAGAGCTGCAGGTCAGCTTCCCGCCCCGTTCTCGCCGTTCGCCCCGATCTGGATGCAATGACGGGTATCGACCGATTGCGGACGTTCCAAAATGCATTAGACAACGCGTATGCACAAATTCGTCCTGATCGGCGCGCTTCTGTCTTCTTCGTGCAGCCCAACGCCGAGCAAAAATCTCGACTGCCTAAAACTTGCCGCCCCTCAGGCTGTCATCGACCGCTGCTTGGGGGGCGATATTAATGGCACTTATATTGGGGATGAGAAGTGCTATCCATTTTCTGCGGATCGCCAATATGCGGGCATTTTAGTTACGGGCTTTGAATGGTCCATTTTCTATCCTGGTGCACGATCGTACGAAGAAACTCAGACGCTAGAGCCGATGTATTGGCTTGAGGACCGCCCAAGCGCCTTTGCTGCGGAAGAAATCAACAGAGCGAAATGCACGAGTGACTGCGCATACGAGGTGAGCTTTGTAGGTCGAGAATCAACCTGCCGGGCCGGTTTCGGACATCTGGGTCAGTATCCGAAAATGATCATCGCGATCCGCGAAGGGCAGATGAAGCAAATCGATCTACATTAAGACTGGTGTCTGCTTCCCACCCCTAAGCAGACGTCAAAAAAGGCCTTTCCTACAATATCCGGCTATGCCAGCGTCGATCCCGGCTCTTTCCCTCGGTTGATAAAAGCGGTTGTCGCCGGGTTTGCGAGAGCTGCCACGGTCAGAATCTTGATGTGTCCGGCCCGCGGCAAAAGCTGATCGGGCGACCGCACAGGGCTGAACTTTCCTGAACTTTGGAATAAGGAAACGCCCGCTCGCGATCCCAAGCCGGAAAGATGGCTATCTCCGCTATTCCTTCTCCCCAACCTCTCTCAGCCCATGCCCCACACTAACCCGTTCGTCGAAGACGAAGCAGCTGCCGTGCCAGCGGGTGTCGGCCTCGGGCACCTGTTCCAGATAGGCGAGGATGCCGCCTTTCAGATGAACGACGTCCTCGACGCCTTCGCTGCGCAGGAAAGCCGTCGATTTCTCACAGCGGATGCCGCCGGTGCAGAACATCGCGATGCGCTTGCCCGCGAACTCGGCGGCATGATCGCGCCACCAACCGGGAAAGTCGCCGAAGCTTTTGGTGTGTGGGTTGAGCGCGCCGGCGAAGCTGCCATAGCCGACCTCGAAATCGTTGCGCGTGTCGATCACCACCGTATCCGGATCGTCGACGAGCGCATTCCAGTCGGCGGGGTCAATATAAGGCGCCGCGTTGCGTGCGGGGTCGAGCCCCGGCACCTTCATCGTCACAATTTCCTTCTTCAGCCGCACTTTCAACCGCTGGAACGGCATGTCAGCGGCGGTCGAATATTTGACGTCGAGGTCGGCGCAATCGGGAAGCGCGCGGATATGCGCCAAGACTGCGGCGATACCATCCGCCGGGCCCGCGATCGTCCCGTTGACCCCTTCGCGCGCGAGGAGCAGCGTGCCCTTCACGCCCCGCTCCGCGCAAAGGTCGAGCAAGGGCTGTCGCAGCACGACGGGATCGTCGAACGGCGCAAAGCGATAGAGGGCGGCAACGGTGAAGGTCATCGCGGCGCCATGTAGGCGCGATCGGCGCTCAGCGAAAGGGATCGCTCCGCGCGGTCGCATAATGCGCCATTGCCATCGTGGTCCATTGCGCGTTGACGCGGATGCAGGTCGGGAAGACACTGGCGTCGGTCACCAGCACATTGGTTGTCCCGTGCACGCGGCATTCGGGATCGACGACGCCATATTGCGGGTCTTCATTGATGCCGTTGCCCCCATGCGGATGGCTGCTCGACAGGGTGACGTCGTCGGATTCGCGGATCGCATCCTCGAAGAATGCGTCGATATCCATGCCCGGCGTGATCGTCTGTCCGCGGGTGAGCGCCGGATAGCATTCAAGCGCGCCGGCGGCGAAATGCACCTTGGTCAGCGTCGCCATCGCGCGGCGCAGCACCGGCAGATCGTCGTCGACGTCGAGCTTGAACTCGAGCTTCCCGTCCTTCACCCGCCCGCGCCGGTCGGCGGGGAACAGGATGCCCGCCGAATGGACGCGGCCGAAATTCTGCATCCGCTCCGCATGCTCGCCGAACCAGCCGGGCATCAGCGACGCCATCGCCATCGGCGGCTGGAAATGGCTTTCGAGCAGATAGTCGCCGCAGTCGACATAGCTCGCCATCTGATCCTCGTCCCACGCATCGCCGCCGACACCCGGCGGCATCAGCGCGACGACGGGCGAGGCAATATTGAGCGACACCTGATAGCCGGTGCCATCGATGTCGCTGCGCGCGAGCAGTTTCGTCGAGGCGATCGTGCCGCCCGCAACGACCACGCCGACGCGGGCGCGTACGAGCGCCTTCGTCCCGTCGGGCAGGATCAGCTTCACCGCCTCGGCCTCGCGTCGTCCGTCGATCGCGGTCTGCCAGACGATCCTGTCGGCTTTCGTCCCCGGCAGGATGCGCGCGCCTTCGCGGCAGGCGTCGGGCAGATAGGTCTGCGCCATCCCCATCCGCCGGCCATAGGCGCAGCCCGCGTTGCAATAGCCGCAATAGGCGCAGGCGGTCGGCGTGTTCGGCGGCCCGAAATTCTTCGCAAACCAGTCGGCGATCGCGCGGCCGTCCTTCGGATCACCCGTGGTCGGCGCATAGGCGTTCCAGCCGTTGATCAGGTGCGGGCCGTTATGCCGCCCGCTGCGCGGTTCGATCCGGTCGATGCCGAGCCGCAGCTTGATCGCGTCATAGCTCTTGTGGAAGTCGACCTTGTCGACCGGCGCGCCGATGCTGTTCCATTTGGCGAGCACGTCGACCGCGTCAGGGTGCGTGCGGCCGTCTTCGTTGACGCGCAGGCAGATGCCGTTGTTGATCGTTGACGAGCCACCGACGCAGCGCCCCTGAAACACCACGAAATCGCGGTTGGTCGAGGTCTGGAGCGCGCCATGCTTGAACAGGTTCGCGACCATATCGAGTTCATGATGGTTGATCCGCGGCGAGGGATAGAAAGGCCCCGCCTCGACGATCAGCACCTTATACCCGTGATCGTGCGCCATGTGATACGCCGCGACCGCGCCGCCCGCGCCCGATCCGACGACGATCACATCATATTCGTCGTCGAGGCTCGCGGCATTCAGGATGTGCGCCGGATCGATCTCGCGCCCGTCGATGCGCTGGATCGGCATCTCGCCCGCGCCGCGTGCGCGGAATTTGGGGAGCGTGAAACCGATCTGCCGGTGCACCGGGTTCGCGGCGTTCGCGTCCTGATCGCCGGGCTCGAGCCCCGCCTGCCAATGACCATAATAGCAGCCGTAGATAAGGCCGCGCAGCCGCGCCATATCCTGGAACAGGTCGATCTGGCTGTTCTGCAGCCGGTCCGCGATCCGTTCGGCGCGGGTTGCAACACTGACCGCCGCGAACATCGGGCCGAGCACGATCTCGGTTGCCGTCAGCGACAGGCGAATCTCGTCGAGCTTGGTTCCCCCGACCTTGGCAAACAGATCGACGACATGCGCGACGACCTGATCGGGCGTAATCGCCATATCGGCATCGTGAAACAGCGCCTCGGTCAGCGCCTTCAGAAATTTGAGCTGCCCGAAATTAAACGGTGCCGCCATCGCCCTGCCCCTTTGCATTCCCCGCTGCGTAAATGCGGACCTGTAAGCCCGAAAAGCAAGGCGGTATTGTACCGGAGCGGCAGCTAAACGAGTCCGTTGAATATATCGCACCGCCACGCCGCACGATCCGTATCGTCGCGGGACGATGCCAGATAGCGCCCCCATGCGAGCGCTTCATGCGCGACGATGCCGAGTTCCCATACGCAAAAGGTCGGCCGTACGACCCCAGCTGCATCCGGATAGGCGGGATCGAACGGCGCGAAAGCGGCCATGTCGCCATGGCGATACCAGACCGCTTCCCACAGCTCGTTCGCGCCGCGCCACACCGACACCAGCAGGAAATAGAAATCGGCGCCGCAGCGATGGAGAAGCACGAACCCGCAATCGCCGGGTTCGACGGTCGTCCCGGCGTGCGTTGCGAACCACGCCTCGCCCAGCGCCGCGACCTCGTCCGGAACCGGGGCGTCGGCGGCGGTCAGGTGATAATATTTGAACTCTGCCTCGCCCGCCTCGCGCAGCCCGGAAAAGACGGCCTGCTTGGCATAGTGGCGATAATCAGCGCCGACGGATTTCGACATGGAGGACCCCTTTATGTTCCCTCTATGTTCTAGCCGCCCAAGCACCGATTGCCAGCGAATAATGCCGTGGCTAGCAGCCGTATTTCTCCGCCAGCGCGTTGCTGATCCCGCTGACTGCGGAATATTTGAGCCGAACGATTTTCGCGCGCCAGTATGCGAGCACGACATTGCGCACCGCGATCGCCTTGATCCCCTCGGGCAGACAGATCTTGCTATCGATCATGTCGGTATCGCCAAAGAATTTGACCATGTCATGCGCGCCCATGATGAAATAGTCGCAATTGTCGAGATCGGCCGTGTTGCTCGACACGCACAGGTCATAGACCTGCTGGCCGGTCTTGAAGACACCGCTCGACGGCGTGGTGTCCTGCGCCGAAACCGGCGCGATGGCCATCGTGGCAAATGCCGCGAACGAAAGCGTGATTTTCCTGATCATATGATCCCCCAGATGATCGACCCCGGACGCGTCCTATCGCGCCGTAAAGACGAGCGCTAGGACGCAGGCGTCTGTTGCAGCGCCGCCAGCCAGAAAAAGGCAAGATCGGCGTACCGGCCGGCCGACGGGTCCGCCGCCGCCGACCGGAATGCGGCCTCCGCCTCCGCACGTTGGCCGACGAGAAGCCGCGACGATCCGATCCGGACCCCCGCGCTGCCCGACGGCGGCAGCGCCGCTTTCAGCTTTTTCGCAATCGCGCGATCGACCTCAGCGAATATGTCGCGCGTCGGGGAGGTGCCAGCGTCGAGCAGCCCGCGCTTTACCCCTTCGTCCAGCACCGCCTTCGCTTCCACCGGCTCTCCCGACTGGCGGAGCAACTGCGCCATGCGCTGATATTCAGCCGCCTGCTGCAAAACGCCGACATGGCGCATCAGGCGAAGGATATCGATCTCGAGCCCTTCGTCCACCGTGCCAAGCTGGCGATAGACGACCAGCGCGATCCGCCAATTCCCGGCCGTCGGATAGCTCCCGACCAGCGCGCGCGCCGCCGCGATACCGGGTTCGACCAGATTGCCCTGCTGCGCGATGCTCAGCCGTTGGCGATACCATATTTCGGACGGTTGCTGGCCCAATGCCGCGCGCGCTGCAATTGCGCGGTCGAGCAGTTCCATCGCTCCCGGCGTATCGTTCTGCGCCAGCCGGACCTGCGCCAGATTGGCGAGCGAGTCGGGGTCGCCCGGCGTCAGCTCGGCCAATTGCGACCAGAGCCTTCCCGCCATGCCGAAGTCGCCGGCGCGATAGGCAATCTGCCCGCGAACGCCGAGATAGCCGGGCAACCGTTCGGAGCGCGTCATCGGACTCGTAATCAGCACGTCGAGCGCCTTGGCGCGCATCGCATCGTCCCGGCGCTGGTTACCAAGCTCGAGTTCATAGAGGGCCAGCACGTGGCGCGCGTCGCGGGTGCTAGCGACGCGGCGTGCCTCTTCGAGCGCGCGATCCTGACGCGCTGCCTGTCCCCCTCCGCGGACGAGGCCGCCGAGTTCCGACAGCGCCTTCATTTCCTGAGACGAGAGCGAGAGCCGCGCGCCGCCGATTTCCATCACACTGCCCGGCGGCTCCCACGCCGCAGCCGCGAACGGCATGGCGAGCGAAAACAGCGTCGCGGCCGCGATAGAGGTGAACCGGGCAGAATCCATCAGCATTCGGCCTTTCGCCGGCAAAGCACCCACGAACTCTCGTTCGCGGGACGCCCCGGAATAGTCCTGCCCGCCAATGTTCACAACGGCTTATCGGCTATCCCCTGACGATGCCGTTGCCTGCGCCGCAAAGGCACGAAGCGGACAGCGTCACGCCGCCGCCTTCTTTTCCTGCCGGTATTTGTGGAGCAGCGGCTCGGTATAACCCGACGGCTGGGTCACGCCTTCGAAGATCAGCGCGCGCGCCGCCCGATACGCAATCCCGTCGGGCGCCAGCTTCTCGTACAGTGGATCGCCCGCATTCTGCGCATCGACCTTCACCGCCATACGCGCCAGCGCGGCATCGACCTGCGCCTCGCTGCAGACGCCGTGGAGCAGCCAGTTGGCGAGCGCCTGACTGGCGATGCGCAAGGTCGCGCGGTCCTCCATCAGGCCAACATCGTCGATGTCGGGCACCTTCGAACAGCCCACGCCCTGATCGATCCAGCGCACGACATAGCCGAGGATGCCCTGGCAATTATTGTCGAGCTCGCGCGTAATTTCGGCTTCGCTCCAATTGCGCCCCGTCGCGACCGGAATGTTGAGCAGCCGGTCGAGCGACGGCACGGCCTCTCTCGCGATCTCCTTCTGCCGCGCGAAGACGTCGACCTGATGATAGTGCAGCGCGTGAAGCGTCGCGGCGGTCGGCGACGGCACCCAAGCGGTGTTCGCGCCGCTCTTCGGATGGCCAATCTTGGCCTCGAGCATCACGCGCATCAGATCAGGCATCGCCCACATACCCTTGCCGATCTGCGCCTTGCCCGAAAGCCCGCAGGCCAGACCGATGCGGACGTTGCGATCCTCATAGGACGCGATCCAGTCCGACGCCTTCATCTCGCCCTTCGGGATCATCGGGCCCGCGCGCATGCTGGTATGGATTTCATCGCCCGTGCGGTCGAGGAAACCGGTGTTGATGAACACGATGCGGTCCTTCACCGCCTCGATGCACGCGGCGAGGTTCGCGCTGGTACGGCGCTCCTCGTCCATCACGCCGACCTTCATCGTGTGACGCGCGAGGCCAAGCATATCCTCGACGGCGTTGAAGAGGCGATCGGTGAAACCGCACTCCTCCGGCCCATGCTGCTTCGGCTTCACGATATAGATGCTGCCGGCGCGGCTGTTCTTCAGTTTGCCGAGGCCCTTGAGGTCGTGCAGCGAACAAAGGCTGGTGATCACCGCGTCGCACAGCCCTTCGGGCGCTTCGGCACCGTTCGGAAGCCTGATCATCGGCGTCGTCATCAGATGGCCGACGTTGCGGACGAACATCACGCTCCGGCCGTGCAGCGTGAAAGCCTCTCCCGACGGCGAGGTCCATTCGCGGTCACCTTCCATCGCGCGGGTGACGGTCTGCCCGCCCTTCGCAAAGCTTTCGACAAGGTCGCCGCGCATCAGGCCGAGCCAGTTGGTGTAGCCGAGCGCCTTGTCCTCACCATCGACCGCCGCGACGCTGTCCTCGAGATCGATGATCGTTGTCAGCGCGGCTTCGAGTATGACGTCGGCGATACCCGCCGGGTCGGTCCTGCCGATCGCGCTGTCCGGGTCGATCACCAGTTCGATGTGCAGGCCATTATGCTTGAGCAGGATACCGCCCGGCTTGTTGCCTGCCAATTGCGCCGGATCGGCGAGCGTGAGTTGGCCACCCTGCCAGTCGGCCCAGCTGCCCGTAGCGAGCGGCACCGCCTCATCGAGGAACGCCTTTGCACGCGCGATCACCGCCGCACCACGAGCAGCGTCATAGCCGCCCGGCGTCGCTTGCGGCGCGTCGAGGGCGTCGGTGCCGTACAGCGCGTCGTACAGGCTGCCCCAACGCGCGTTGGCGGCGTTGAGCGCAAAGCGGGCGTTCAATGCGGGCACGACGAGCTGCGGCCCCGCCATCGCCGCGATCTCGGCATCGACATTTTCGGTGCCGACCTTGAACGGCGCGGGTTCGGGGACGAGGTAGCCAATCTCGCGGAGGAAGGCCTGATAGGCGGCGGCGTCATGCGCCTGCCCTTCCCGCGCCTGATGCCAGGCATCGATTTTGGCCTGCAGGTCTTCGCGCTTTGCGAGCAGCGCGGCGTTTTCGGGCGCGAATGTGCCGAGCAATGTTGCGAAATCGGCCCAGAATGCCTGCGGTTCGACCCCGGTGCCCGGAAGAGCCTTTTCTTCGATGAAGGCGACGAGGCGCGAATCAACGGAAATGCCGCTGCGGCCCAGGAAGTCAGTCATTAAAGCACCCTTTGGTCAGCGCGATTGCGCCAGTGGATCCGGGGAGGAAAGGGCCGCCGCCCTATGGCGTGAATGACGGGGAATGGCAATGGCCCCGATGGGGTTCAGACCGCTTCTCGCCGTTTGGCGACGCCGGACACCGCGATCGATGGCAGATCAGCGAGCGCAACGCGGACCTGGTTTCGCCCGCCCGCCTTTGCCCGATAGAGCGCGGTGTCTGCGCGATGCAGCAGGTCCGACAGCTGTTCCGGCGGCACCAGTTGCGCGACCCCGAACGAAGCGGTGAACCGGCGATCGACGCCAAGCACCGGCAACTGCGCCGTCGCAAAGGCAGCGCGGACCGCTTCGGCATAGAGCCGTCCGTCGGAGAGCAGCGCCGCGGGCAGGAGGACCGCGAACTCCTCGCCGCCGACTCGCCCGACAATCGCTTCGGGAGGCGCCGCCTCGGTCAGCATCGCAGCAAAATGTGCGATAACGCCGTCGCCTGCGGCATGGCCGAAACTGTCATTGATCTGTTTGAAATGGTCGAGATCGGCGGCGATCAGGACCGCATCGCCCTCTCCCCGTGCGAGCGCGACCTCGGCATGACGTTCGAAACCACGACGGTTGAGGACACCCGACAGCGGGTCGGTTTCGGAGCGGGCGATCATCTCGGCCGTTGTATCGCGCATGATCACCAACAGCATGACGAGCCCGGTCGCCATCAACACCACCACGCTGCCGCTTTGCGAGATCGCGGCGTAGGTCGTCTCCATATAGTCCTGCGGCGTCCGCGCCGTCCCCACCATCATGGCGAACAGCGGCTTGAGCAGATAAATCGTCGCCGAGATCGCCTGCAGCGCGACGAGCAGCAGATCGAGCGGCTGCCGGCGTCGCGAGCGCCAGATCATGATCCCGAACAGCGCCTGCATGGCAAAATAGGGAAGCTGATAGAGCGCCAGCCGGGGCAGCGAGCCATAGGGCATGCTGAAGATCGCGGGCACCAGCAAGACCGTCAAGATCCAGATCGCCGTCATCGCGGTCCAGGGCGGCTCGGCGCGATAATGGCGCGCGACCCCGATCAGCGCGAAGCTGAGCGCCGAAAGGAAAACGAGGAAGAGGGCGATGCTGACCGGCACCGGATCGCTCTGTTGCCGCAGCAGGAATTCCAGCCCGACGTTGACGATTCCCATGCCGCAGCCAAGCGCAAGCCACCAGGCCCCGCGGGCCAGCCGGTTGGTTACGGCTACCACAGCGAAGGCCACGGCAAAAATGCCGGCCACGGACATATTGATGCCAAGCACAAAGGCAGCAGTCATCGACCCACTCGTCATTATTCGACCGGCGTAGCGACGCGGCCACAAAATTTCGGTTAATGCCCCCGCACCCCAAAATGATTCGCGCGTGTCATGACGCGCGCGCGGCGCAGATATCAGTGACTTACGGTATCGTGACGACAAAATGCCGGGCCGGGGGGTGCCAAAGACACTCGCCCATCGCTATAGCCGTGCGATGACGATCCTAACCGCAAGCGAAAGCGCAACGCTCGAACGCGCGGCCGACGCCCCGATGCTCGATCAGGTCGAGCAATGGGCTGCGGTGAACAGCGGCACCGGCAACCTCGCCGGCCTGAAAACCGTGGCGGGCCAACTCGCCGATGCCTTTGCAGCGCTGCCCGGCGCGGTGCGACTTGTTGCGCCCGATCCGATCGAAAGCGTCGATGCCGCCGGCACCGTGAAGACGATCCAGCGCGGCGACCATCTGCATCTTCGCGTCCGCCCCGAAGCGCCTGTGCAGCTGTTGCTCACCGGCCATATGGATACGGTGTTCGCCGCCGATCATCCGTTTCAGACGCTCAAATGGCTCGAGCCCGGCGTGCTCAACGGTCCCGGAACCGCCGACATGAAGGCGGGCATCTCAGTGATTCTCGCCGCGCTCACCGCGCTCGAAACCTCGCCGTTCGCGGGCCGTATCGGCTATGACGTGATGATCAACAGCGACGAGGAAACCGGAAGCCAGGCATCGGCCGGGCTGATCGCAGACCTTGCGCAGGGCAAGACTGCGGCGCTGACCTATGAACCCGCGCTGCCCGACGGCACGCTCGCGGGGGCGCGGCCTGGAAGCGGCAATTTCTCGGTCCTGATCCACGGCCGTTCGGCGCACGCCGGGCGCAACCCCGAGGAGGGCCGCAACGCACTGGTCGCCGCAGCCGATCTGGCTCTGCGGCTCAATGCGTTGAAATCCGCCGATCTCAAGGTCAATCCCGCGAAGATCGATGGCGGCGGGCCGAACAATGTCGTCCCCGACCAGGCCATCCTGCGCGTCAACATGCGACCGATGACGCCCGACGCGATGGCGGCGGCCGAAGCGGCGCTGCGCGATGCAATCGGCGCGATCTCGCGCGACCATGACGTGCATTGCCATCTCTACGGCGGCTTCAATCGCCCGCCGAAGCCCCTCGATGCGGCCGCAACGCGCCTGTTCGAGCTGGTCCGCGACTGCGGCGCCGCGCTCGGCCTGCCGCCGATCAGCTGGAACGCGACGGGCGGCGTCTGCGACGGCAACAATATCGCCGCGTGCGGCGTGCCGGTGGTCGACACGATGGGCCCGCGCGGCGGCGCCATCCATTCGTCGGACGAATTTCTGATCGTCGACAGCCTTGCCGAGCGCGCACAGCTGTCGGCGCTGACCATGATAAAAATAGCGGAACGGGGGACTGTGTGAATTATGTGATCCGGGCGGCCAAGCCGGGCGACCTGCAGAGCATTTACGAGATGGCGAAGCTGACCGGTGGCGGCTTCACCAACCTGCCCCCCGACAGGCAAGCGCTGCGCGCCAAGCTGGAACGTGCCGATGCAGGCTTCAGGTCCGAGAAGGAATATCCGGCGGACGAACTCTATCTGATGGTGCTCGAGGATCTGGACAGCGGCGAAGTCCGCGGCACCTGCCAGATATTCGGGCAAGTCGGCCAGCGCTGGCCCTTCTACTCTTACCGTATCGGAACCGACAGCAAGCATAGCGAGCAGCTCGACCGCACCTTTCACGCCCAGGTGCTGATGCTGAGCAACGACCTCAACGGCGCGAGCGAGGTCGGCGGACTGTTCCTGCACCCCGCGGCGCGCGCCGGCGGGCTCGGGCTGCTGCTTGCGCGATCGCGCTATCTGTTCATCGCCCGTCACCGTGCGCGTTTCGGTGACCGCATCCTTGCCGAGCTGCGCGGCGTGATCGACGAGGCCGGCGGCTCGCCCTTCTGGGACGGGGTCGCGGGCAAATTCTTCGGGATGAATTTCCAGGAAGCCGACCAGTTCAACGCGGTCCACGGCAACCAGTTCATCGCCGATCTGATGCCCAAGCATCCCGTCTATATCGCGATGCTTGGCGACCATGCGCGCAGCGTCATCGGCGTGCCCCACCCGACCGGCCGCGCCGCGATGCGGATGCTGGAGAATGAAGGCTTCGCGTTCGAAAATTACGTCGACATCTTCGACGGCGGCCCGACGATGACCGCGCGCACCGATCAGGTCGCGAGCATTCGCGACGCCAAGCATATCGAGGTGACGGGAATCGCCGAAGGCGGCAGCGACGCGCTGATCGCGACCGGCCGGCTTGCCGACTTCCGTTGCTGTTTCGGTACCGTCGGCGATGGCGGCACCATCGACGCCGACACGGCGCGCATATTGGGCATCGGCGCAGGCGACCAGATCAGCTGGATCGGGCGTTAAGCCATGATCACCGAAATCAATTTCGACGGCCTCATCGGCCCGAGCCATAATTATGCGGGCCTTAGCCGCGGCAACATCGCCTCGGCGAGCAACGCCGGCGACGTGTCGCAGCCACGCGCGGCAGCGTTGCAGGGCATCGAGAAGATGCGCCACAATATCGCGCTCGGGCTCCCCCAAGGCTTTTTCATGCCGCTCGACCGGCCCGATGCGCCTTGGCTCGAAACGCTCGGCACCTCGCTCGAAGCCGCCGAGACGCACTTGCGCGCGCAGGCCTGGTCGGCGTCATCGATGTGGGCAGCGAATGCCGCGACCGTCTCGCCCGCGCCCGACAGCGCCGATGGCAAGTGCCACCTGACCGTCGCCAACCTCGTCACCATGCCGCACCGCAGTCATGAATGGCAGGGCACGCTGGCGCAGCTCCGTCTCGCCTTCGCCGATCCCGCCTTCGTCGTGCACGGGCCCGTGCCCGCGCCCTTCGGCGACGAAGGCGCGGCGAACCATATGCGGCTGTGCGACGGCCATGGTTCGGCGGGGGTCGAAATCTTTGTCTATGGTGTCGGAGGGGGCCGCTTTCCGGCGCGCCAGCATCTCGATGCGTCGAAGGCGATCGCGCGCAAGCACGGGCTCGATCCGGCGCGCACGCTCTTCATCCGCCAGTCGGACACCGCGATCCAGGGCGGCGCCTTTCACAACGACGTCGTCGCGGTGGCGAACGAACGCGTGCTGTTCACCCACGAAACTGCCTTCGAGAACCGCGAAGAGGCGCATGCCCAGATCCGCGCCGCCTTCCCCGAGGTCGAGATCGTCGAGGTGCCCGCAAGCGC
Organism: Sphingopyxis sp.; assembly: GCF_965279755.1. Lineage (GTDB taxonomy): Bacteria > Pseudomonadota > Alphaproteobacteria > Sphingomonadales > Sphingomonadaceae > Sphingopyxis. Next base: position 604,354 of record NZ_OZ257261.1, read on the forward strand.
GGTGAGCCTGCCCGAGGCAATCAAATCCTATCTGTTCAACGCCCAGCTCGTCAGCCTGCCCGACGGCGGCGGCATGGGGCTGGTCCTGCCGACCGAAGCGCGTGAGATGGCGCCCGTCTGGAACTGGCTGGAGGATCATATCGCCGGCAACGGCCCGATCCGCCGCCTGCTGCCGGTCGATGTCCGCCAGTCGATGGCGAATGGCGGCGGCCCCGCCTGTCTGCGCCTGCGCGTCGTTGCCGATCCGGCGACGGTCGATCCCCGCTTCCTCGCCGACGACGCGAGGCTCGACCGCATTGCGTCGGTCGTTGCCGCGCACTGGCCCGAAGCGATAGCGCCGGGCGACTTGGCCTCGCCCGCGCTTGTTAACGACGTCCGCAAGGCGCGCGCGGCGCTGCTGGCCGAACTCGACCTGACCGGGCTGGCTCGTTGAAGATCCGCGAACTGATCGACACGGCCCGAATCCCGGGCGGCGACGAGCTGCGGCTGTATCGGCGAGGTGATGACTTCATCATCGCGATCGGCGGCAACGAGCTGATGAACAGCCGGATGAGCGGTTCCGAAGAGGCGCTGGCGGTGATGAGCTGCGACCGGCTGCGCGCGCCCGACAGCGCGCATCTGCTGATCGGCGGCTACGGGATGGGCTTTACCCTGCGTGCCGCACTGGCGGCGCTCGGTCCGAAGGCGAGGATCACCGTCGCCGAGCTTGTCCCCGCGATCATCGACTGGGCGCGCGGGCCGATGGTGGAGCTGACATCTGGCTGCCTCGAGGATCCCCGCGTCGATCTGGTGGTCGATGATGTCGCGGAAACGATCGCGGACGGGCGGGCGCGCTATGACGCGATCCTGCTCGACGTCGATAACGGCCCCGACGGGCTGGTGCGCGAAGCCAATGACGGCCTCTATTCGCCAGCCGGACTCGCCGCCGCGCAGGCCGCGCTGCGTCCCGGCGGCGTCCTTGCGATCTGGTCGGCGGCGCCCGACGCGCGCTTCACCCGCCGGCTGGCGGCCGCGGGCTTCCGGGTCGACGAGGTCGCCGTCCGCGCGCGAAGCAATGGCAAGGGCGCCCGGCACGTCATCTGGTTCGCGGTCGCCGGCTGACCTTGCCCGCCGCCGCCAACGGCGTAATATGACGGCGCAAAGGAGGCGCCATGTCAGCCTGTTCGCATGAAGCCGCCATTCAGGAGGTCACGCCGAGCGCCAAGGGTTGCGAGGATTGCCTGCGAACCGGGGGCATCTGGGTTCATCTTCGGCTCTGCCGCAGCTGCGGCCATGTCGGTTGCTGCGACGATTCGCCGTCTCGCCACGCCCGCGCGCATTTTCACGAGACGGGCCATCCGATCATCGAGGGCTATGACCCGCCCGAGGGGTGGGGCTGGTGCTATATCGACGATGTCGTCGTCGACCTGCCCGACCAGACGCCGCAGATCGGACCGATCCCGCGCTTTTTCTGAGCCCGCCCCCTTTTTGAACGGCACTCTTCCCCGATCTGTCGGGTTAATTTACAGTTTACCATAAGCCGCTGGTGTCGAATCCCCGATTTGCGCCACTGGCACATCCCTTGCTTTGGATGACGGTGATGCTGAAGAAAATCGGACGCCTGTTCGTTATCAAGACCCGCTTCGAAGCGTGCCTGATCATCTATGCCCTCGCGGTCGGCGCCATGGCCCGCGGCCACGCCTATCTCGACCAGTTTCCGGGCTTTGGCGGCCATCTGTTGATGGCGGCGTGCAGCGGGTCGGTCTTCCTCGCGGGCGCCAAGATTTTCGACTGCCTGCGCTATGAACAGGCGGCAAAGGCGGCCGCCGAAGCGAAAGCGTAGCGTTCGGCGGACTTCCGTCCGTCATCCGCTTGTGCCAAGGCTGGGGCATGAGCAGGATCAGCGGCAACCCCACCCTCGGCACCGAGCATGTTTACGGGATGCAACTTCGCGTCGCGCGTTGGCGCGCTGGCGCACCCGGAACGCCGCTGCTGTTCCTCAATGGCATTGGCGCCGATATTGCCACCGCGGCACCGCTGCTCGCGCAGATCCATGACCGCGAAGTCTGGACGCTCGACATGCCCGGCGTCGGCGGCTCGCCCGATGCGCTGCTCCCCTATGGCGCGCCGACGATGGCGGCGGTCGTCATGGAGATCGCCGACCGTTTCGGTCACAAGCAGATCGACGTCGCGGGGTTCAGCTGGGGCGGCGCGCTGGCGCAGCAGGTCGCGGTGCAGTTTCCCGGCCGCGTGCGCCGGCTGGTGCTCATGGCGACGACGCCGTCCGTCAGTGCACCGGGGATCGGCTGGGCGGCGCTTCTGGACGACGACATGCTCGCCAGCGGGCTGAAGCTGCCGACTGCGACGCCGCTGGGCCTCGCCTATCAGACGATGGCGATGGCGGGGTGGACGAGCGCCGCGATGCTGCCGCACCTCAAAAATGTCCCCGTGCTGATCCTGATGGGCGAGCGCGACGGGGTCGTGCCCGCATGCCATGGCCAGACGATCGCCGACCTGATCGACGGCGCGGTGCTGGAGGTGGTGCCGGGTTCGCACCTGTTCCCCTTTACCCACGCCGCCGCCATCGCGGCGAGGATCAGTGCGTTTCTGGACGCGCCGGCCGCGGAACAAGCCGCCGCTTGAGGAAATTGGCGATCGCCGCGGCGGTCGCGTCGGGCGCTTCCTCCATTGGCAGATGGCCGATGCCATCGAGAAGCACGACCTCTGACCCGGCGATGCGTTCTTGGAAAGTCTCGGCCGCGGTCGGGTTGATCAGCCGGTCCTGCTTGCCGAAGAGGATCAAAGTGGGCGCCTTGATCTCGCCTACCCGGGCCGCCATTGCGGGTTCGCGGTCGATCCGCGCGCGCAGCACCGTGGCCTCACGATTGCCGGGAAAGCGCAGCAGCTCCCAATAGCGATCGATCATCGCGTCATCGACGATATCCTGCTTCGCAACCGAGCCGCGCAGCGATTCCTCGACCAGCGAGCGCGGCGTGATCTGCGTCGCGAGCCAGCGGCCCAGCGGATATTGCAGGATGCGGAAGCCGATGTTCGACGGCGGTGCTTTCTCCCCCTTGCGGAGCGGCATGCCGGCGGCGTCGAGGAGCAGCAGCGCATCGACGCGTTCGGGCTCCGCCAGCGCATAACGCCAAGCGACCCAACCGCCCATCGAATTGCCGCCGAGCGTGAAATGGTCGAGGCCGAGCTTGGCCGCAACGACATCGACCGCCGCGATCATGCCGTCGGCATCATAGTCCTTGTCGGGGGTGCCGCCGGTCAGCCCATGCCCCGGCAGGTCAAGCGTCACGATGCGATAGGTCGCGCCCAGCCGCTTCGCGAGCGGCTCCCACGTCTGGAGGCTGGAATTCGCGCCATGAAGAAGAATGATCGCGGGGCCGTCGCGGCGCCCCTGATCGCGGTAATGAATTTGCTGCCCTGCGGGCCCGGCGGCAAAGGCCGCGTTCGGACCGCCATATTTGGCGATCATCTCGTCGCGGTCGGTGTCCGATGTGCGCAGCGCAAGGAAGATGGCGACGATAGCGAGCAGCAGCACGAGCGGGATGAGCACCCGCTTGCGCCGGAACAGCGGCCGCGGCGGCGGCGTGGTCTCGAAATCATCCTCGTCGATCGTCTGCATCACGCCCCCCTCAGAGCTGTCAAAGCCTAACCCCTGGGGGCGTGCCGTCAATCTGTCCTATTGGTGGATGGGCCGGCGGAATGTTTCTGGCAGGAACAGCAGCCCCGCTATGACGGTGATCACCGCGACGACGACCGGATACCAGAGACCGTAATAGATGTTACCCGTCGCAGCGACCATAGCGAAAGCCGTTGTCGGCAGGAAGCCGCCGAACCAGCCGTTGCCTATATGGTAGGGCAGCGACATGGCGGTGTAGCGGATGCGGCTGGGAAACAGTTCGACGAGCAGCGCGGCGATCGGGCCGTAGACCATCGTCACGAGCAGAACGAGCCAGAACAGGATCGCGACGACGAGCGGCTTGTTGATCCGCGCGGGGTCCGCCTTGGCGGGGTAGCCTGCGGCTTCGAGAGCGGCTTGCAACTCGGTCAGGCGGTAAGGAATGCCTGCCGCATTCATGCCGGGGCCTACGCCTCCCTGCGGACTAGAGATCGTGATCCTGGCTTCCCCGATCACCACTGCCGCGCGGTCGTTCGCCGCGCCTTGCGAAACATATGGAATGCCAGCCTTGGCCAGATAGGATTTCGCAACATCGCAGGCTGTTTGATCGAACTTGTTCTTGCCCACCGGATCAAACTGGAATGAGCAAGCTGCCGGGTTGGCAATCACCGTCACCGGCGCCCTCGCCTGCGCCTGCGCGAGTGCCGGATTGGCGGCGCTGGTCAGCATCTGGAATGCCGGAAAATAGGTGAGCGCGGCAAGCGCACAGCCGGCCAGAATGATCGGCTTGCGGCCAACCCTGTCGCTAAGCCAGCCAAAGAGGATGAAGAAGGGCGTGCCGAGCGCGAGCGCGACGGCGATCAGGATGTTCGCGGTCGCGCCATCGACCTTCAGCATCTTTTCAAGGAAGAAAAGGGCATAGAATTGCCCGGTGTACCAGACGACCGCCTGCCCCGCGACGGCACCGACCAGCGCCACAATCACCCATTTGAGGTTCACCCAGCGGCCGAACGCTTCGGTCAGCGGCGCCTTCGAGGTCGTCCCCTCCTCCTTCATCTGTTTGAAGACGGGGCTTTCCTCGAGCTGAAGGCGGATCCAGAGCGAGACGCCGAGCAGGATGACCGAAATCAGGAAGGGGATGCGCCAGCCCCAGTCGGCGAACACTTCTTCGCCGAGGAGCGAGCGCGTCGCGATGACGACGAGCAGCGCCGCGAACAGGCCGAGTGTGGCAGTGGTCTGGATGAAGCTGGTGAAGAGGCCGCGCTTCCCCTCAGGCGCGTGCTCGGCAACATAAGTGGCAGCGCCGCCATATTCGCCGCCGAGCGCGAGGCCCTGCACCAGACGGAGCAGGACGAGCAGCACCGGTGCCGCGACGCCGATCGTCGCATAGCTTGGCAGCACGCCGACGAGGAAGGTCGAGGCGCCCATCAGACCCATCGTCACGAGGAAGGTGTTCTTGCGACCGACAAGATCGCCGATGCGCCCGAAGACGAGCGCGCCGAACGGCCTGACCGCAAAGCCTGCAGCAAAGGCCGCTAGCGCGAAGATGAAGCCGGTTGTTTCGTTGACGCCCGAAAAGAATTGCGCCGAGATGATCGTCGCGAGCAGGCCGTAGAGGTAGAAATCATACCATTCGAAAACGGTGCCGAGCGACGAGGCAAGGATGACCTTGCGTTCGCTTTGCCCGCTACCGACTGGCGGTGTTGCTGCGCCCGCGCCGTCCGTCATCCGCTACCCTCTCCCTGTTATGGCGGCGAGGGTAGCGGATGGACGACTAGCGTCAACCGACGCGCTTGACCGCACCCTTGTGTGCGCCGACGCTCTTGTTGCGCGGGCGGAAGCGGCGCTTGCGCTGACCCTCCGCCCCTTCGCCGGCGGGCGCAGCGTCACGGCGCGGGCCGCGATCGCCGCCCGGCTTTTGACCGCCGCGGCCACGCGTCGCTTCGTCGCGCTGGCGCTGGGGATTGCGTCCCTTGCTGCCGGTATCGCGCGGCGGCTGCGCCGGCTTCGGCAGATTGCGTACCAGCTCGTTGAAATTCTCGGGCAGCGGCATCGGCTCGGATTTGGACCGGGTGACGCGCTCGATATCGCGCATGTACGGACGCTCGTCGGGCGCAATGAAGCTGATTGCCTTACCCTCGGCGCCGGCGCGCGCGGTGCGGCCGATGCGGTGGACATATTGCTCGGGAACGTTCGGGATCTCGAAGTTGATCACATGGCTGACGCCCGACACGTCGATGCCGCGCGCGGCAATGTCGGTCGCGACGAGCAGCTTGATCTCGCCCGAGCGGAAGGCCTGCAGCGCGTGGGTGCGCTGCGACTGGCTCTTGTTGCCATGGATCGCCATCGCCTTGATGCCCGCGCCCGCCAGATGACGCACGACGCGGTCGGCGCCATGCTTGGTGCGGGTGAAGATCAGCGCGCGGTCGATGTCCTCGCTCGCGATCACCGAATGGAGCAGCGCCTGCTTTTCCTTCTGCTCGACGAAGGTCGAATATTGGCTGATCTTTTCCACGGTCGTCGCCGCCGGCGTCACCGACACGGTGACCGGATCCTCGAGGAACTGTTCGGCAAGATGCGCGATTTCCTTGGGCATCGTCGCCGAGAAGAACAGGTTCTGGCGGCGCGAGGGCAGCAGCTTGGCGATACGGCGCAGCGAGTGGATGAAACCCATGTCCATCATCTGGTCGGCTTCATCGAGGACGAAGATCTCGACATCGTCGAGGCGCAGCGCGCGCTGGTCGATCAGGTCGAGCAGGCGGCCGGGCGTGGCGACGAGGATTTCGACGCCCTGCGCGAGGTCGCGGATCTGCTTGTTGATCGGCACGCCGCCGAAAACGGTCGATACGCGCAGCTTGGTGAAGCGGCCATAGTCGCGGCAGCTCTGCGCGATCTGCGCCGCGAGTTCGCGCGTCGGCGCGAGTATGAGCATGCGGCAGCTGCGCGGGTTGGTCTTGTGCGGATAGGTGATCAGGTGATGGATCGAGGGCAGCGAAAAGCCCGCGGTCTTGCCGGTGCCCGTCTGCGCGATACCGCACAGGTCGCGGCCCTTCATCAGCGGCGGAATCGCCTGCGTCTGGATCGGGGTCGGGGTGGTGTAATCCTTGGCGGCGAGCGCACGGCTGATGTCGGCGTGCAGGCCAAAGTCGTTGAAAGTCGTCATAATATACTCACATAGAGCGACGCGCAGGCGCATCCGTTCGCATCGAACGGACGGCGCACGGCCGCGGGTTCGAAACGACCCGCGTGAAAGGGTGCCTCTGGGGACAAAGCGCTGGTCCGGCTCGTCCCGCGCCTGTTTCGGGCGGGAAAATCACGCTGCCGGTGGTTGCGGCGGATCGGTCCGCCATGCTGCGCTGCACAAGATATGGCACAGCCGGCGCAATTTTGCAAGGTGGTTACGAATGTAAGTGTCGCACGCCTTGTCGCCGCGCCTTTCTTTCGTCATCAAATGCGAAAGAGGGAGAGCAATATGGCCGAGAAGATCATCGTTATCGACGAAGGCACGACGTCGACCCGCACGATGCTTTTCGCTGCCGACGGCACGCCGCTTGGCAGCGCACAGCGCGAGTTCCGGCAACATTATCCCGGCCCCGGTCTGGTCGAGCATGACGCGGCCGAAATCTGGGACGCCACCCTCGCCTGCACGCGCGAGATGATCGAGCAGGCCGGCGGCGCAAGCGCCGTCGCCGCGATCGGTATCACCAACCAGCGCGAGACCGTCGTATTCTGGGACCGCAGGACCGGCGAACCCCTCGCCCCCGCAATCGTCTGGCAAGACCGGCGCTCGGCGGCCGACTGCGCGGCGCTCAAGGAGGCCGGGCACGAGCCGATGGCGCAGGCGAAGAGCGGCCTGCTCCTCGATCCCTATTTCTCGGGCACCAAGATCGGCTGGGCGCTGAAACATTGGCCGCAGCTGAAGGAAGTCGGGGACCGGCTTGCCGTGGGCACGGTCGAATCCTATCTGATCTATCGCCTGACCGGCGGCGTTCACGTGACCGATGCCAGCAATGCGTCGCGCACGCTGCTGATGGATATCAACGGCGACGGCGGCTGGGATGCGGAGCTTTGCGACTTGCTCGGAGTACCGATGGGCCTGCTCCCCGAAATCACCGGCTGCACCACGACCGTCGGTATGACCGACCCGGCGCTGTTCGGCGGCGCGATCCCGATCTCGGGCATGGCCGGCGACCAGCAGGCCGCGACCATCGGCCAGGCGTGCCTTTTGCCCGGACAGACCAAGGCGACTTTCGGCACCGGCGCCTTCATTCTGTCGGCGAGCGGAACGACGCGTCCGGTATCGACCAACCGCCTGCTCGCCACCGTGCTGGTGCAGGAAGGCGATACGCGCTCCTACGCGCTCGAAGGGTCGGTCTTCGTCGCAGGCAGCCTGATCAAATGGCTGCGCGATGGGCTGGGTCTGCTGGCGAGCGCCAGCGAGAGCGAAGGCCTTGCGCGCTCAGTGCTCGACAATGGCGGGGTCTATCTGGTCCCGGCCCTCGCCGGACTCGGCGCGCCGCACTGGCGGCCCGATGCGCTCGCCGCGCTGTCGGGCCTCAGCTTTGCCAGCAGCAAGGCGCACGTCGCGCGCGCCGCGCTGGAGGCACAGGCCTATCAGGCGCATGACCTGAAATCGGCGTTCGCCGCCGATGGCGTCGACTGGGCCGAGGTTCGTATCGACGGCGGCATGGCCGCGAACGACTGGATGGCGCAGGATCTGGCCGACATGCTCGACATATCGGTCGAGCGGCCCGCCTTTGTCGAAAGCACGGCGCTGGGCGCCGCGATGCTCGCAGCGACCGGCGCCGGGATTTACACCGATCTGGCGAGTGCGGCGAAGACCATGCGTGGCACCGCGACGCGGTTCACGCCGGCACTCGACGCCCAGAAACGCAAAACGCGCCTTGCCGGCTGGCAAAGCGCGCTTGCAAAAGTCCTCGGCTGAGGAAGCGAATTAGCGCTTGAGGGTGAGACCACCGAAGCGCTTGTTGAACTTCGCAACCTGACCGCCCGCGTCGAGCAGACGACCCGTGCCGCCGGTCCATGCCGGGTGCGCCGTCGGGTCGATTTCGAGCGTCATCACGTCGCCCTCTTTGCCCCAGGTCGAGCGCGTCTGATATTCGGTGCCATCGGTCATCTTGACCGTGATCATGTGATAGTCGGGGTGAACGTCTTTTTTCATCTCTTGGCTCCTGTGCCGCCGGTTCCGACCGGCAGGCTTGAGTCGATGCTTTCCCCGTCACGGGGCCCGCGAAGCGGCTGCCCCTAACGGCGAAAGCCTGATTTTGCAAGTCTTGCTTAGTCGCTGGGCGGGTCGGCGATCATCGCGGTAAACTGGCACTCGGTAGCCAGCTGGCCGTCGAGCATTGCACGCCCTTCGAACTTGCAGATATTCCGCTTCGCCTGAAGGATCGAGACGTGCAGGTCGAGCAGGTGGCCGGGTTCCACGGGTTTGCGGAACTTCACGCCGTCGATGCCCATGAAATAGACGAGCTTTCCGGATCCGGCGAGGCCCAGCGATTCGATCGCCAGAACGCCGCCAGCCTGTGCCAGCGCCTCGACGATGAGGACGCCGGGCATGATCGGCCGGCCGGGAAAATGCCCTTGAAAGAAGGGCTCGTTCATCGTCACCGCCTTGACCGCATGGATCGAGGTGTCTTTCACCATCGATACCACACGGTCGACGAGCAGCATCGGATAGCGATGCGGCAGCAGGCTGAGGACCCGGCGGATATCCGCCGAGCCCAAAGCTTCGCCTGTCGTTTCTCCGTCGCTCACAGCACTTAGCGCGTGGGCGCCGGGGTGCCGGCGGGTGCCGTGGCCGGAGCCGCACCGGGCTGTGCCGCGCGCGCCGCGTCCATCAGCTGCTGATTGCGCTGCTGGACGAGCTGGCCGGGCTTGTAACCCGCCGGCGGCGTGATCGTGACCGACGGCAGGATCTTGTTGAGTTCGACGACGACGGCGTCGGTGAGGTCGACGTTGTTCTCGCGCGCCAGCACCGCGTCGGGCTGAAGCAGCAGATCAACCTTCTTGGCGGTCATCGCGGCCTTGATCGCATCGTTCATGCGAACGCTGATCTGATCCTCGACATAGGCAAGCGCGAGTTCAACCGGCGCGCCGATCTGCTCGAGTTCGGCCGACGCCGCCTGACGCTTGTCCTGCACGGCCTTAGCCGCTGCCTGCAGCGTGGTCTGGTTCTGCGGATTCTTCTTCGCCTCTTCGTTATATTTGGCGATGAGGACGTTCATTTCGGCCTGCAGCGTCTGACCACGGGTTTCCTGCTGATCGAGCTGGGCCTTGTAGGTCGTCTGAATCTGCTGCGAGGCGACCGTGAAGGCGTTCGACCGGGCGGCGGCCACACGAACGTCGGCGATGGCGACGGCCTTCGCCTGCGCAGCCGCAGGAGCGGCGAGCATTGGCGAGACCGACAGCGCTGCGATTGCGAGCGCCGAAGCGGTGAGAATTTTCTTCATCAGAATTGGGTTCCTACGTTGAATGAGAAGCGTTTTGTATCGTCACCCTCTTCTTTGCGGAGGGCATAAGCGAAATCGATCCGGAAGGGGCCGAAGGGAGAGTTCCAGTTGACACCCGCGCCGATCGCGACACGCGGCATCCAGCTGTCGCCATAGAAGCGCTCTTCGAACGGGGCGAGCGACGAATAGCCGTTGGCGATGTCGCAGGTCGAATATAGCGTCGTGCTGCCCGGGGTCAGCGTCGCAAACTTGACGTCGCCGGTGGTCGCGTTGCGGCACTTGTACTTGGTCAGATTGTCCGACGGATCTTTGAAATCGGCGAGCGTGGTCAGCGTCGGACGCTTCACGCTCCACACCGAGCCAACGTCGAGGAAGATCGACGGGCGCAGGCCCATTTCCTTGGCACCGGTACCGAGCGGAATATCCATCTCGATACGGCCCTGATAATATGCGCGCCCGCCCAGTGCATCGTCGATCAGGTTGTTCCGGTTCGAAAGATCGGCATTCAACACCGGAGCTGCCGGATTATCGAGATTGACGTCGGTGAAGCGGATGACGCGCGGACCAATACCGCGAATGTCGAAACCGCGCATCTGCGGCTCGCCGAGCTGGAAGCGGTCGACGAGGCGGACCTTGTCGCTCGTCGGGGTCGGGCGTCCGCCGAAGGGGTAGATATAGCCGCCCTCACCCGAGACGTTCAGGATGAACCGGTTTCCGAGATTGAAGTGCTTGCTGCCCTGAACGCGGGTACGCGCATATTTCACACTGCCACCAAGGCCCGCAAAATCCTGGCTGAGCGAGAGCGACTGGCCGCGCGTCGGGCGCAGGCGGTTATCGCGATCGTCATAAGCCAGCGTATAGCCGAGCAGCGAGGTCGTGCGTTTGCCGATCGCGTCGCAGAGATAACGGCCCGCGACGAGCGGATCGCACTGGCCGCCGAAGTAATACAGCCCCTTGTCGAGCGAAACATCGTCGAAATTCAGCGTGTAACGGCCGAAGAACGACATAAACTCGGTGAGCGGCACGCCGATATTGATCTGGGCACCCGTCGTCGTCTGCTGGAAGGTCGTCTGACGGTCGTTATTGATGAAGTTGAACGAATTAAGGTCGCGGCGATAAACGCTGCCCCCGATCGAGATGTTGCGGTCGAACAGATAGGGCTCGGTAAAGCCGAGCTCGATCGACTTCGAATAGCTCGAATAGTTGACCGACGCCTGAAGCTGCTGACCAAGGCCGCGAAAGTTGCGTTGGCGGATCGAGCCCTGGAGCAGGAAATTCTCGATCGACGAGAAGCCGGCCGACAGCGACAGTTCGCCCGTCGGCTTTTCCTCGACATTGGTTTCGAGAATGATGCGATCGGGGGTCGAGCCTTCCTTGCGATCGATCTCCAGATTTTCCTGGAAATAACCAAGGCTGTTGAGGCGGTTTTCGGTGCGCTTGACAGCAAAGCTGTTGAAGGCATCGCCTTCGTTCAGACGGAACTCGCGGCGCACGACCTTGTCATGGGTCAGCGTGTTGCCGTTGACGTCGATGCGCTCCACGTAGGTACGCGGGCTTTCGCCGACATCGAAAGTGATATCCATCGTGCGCGTATCGGGATTGCGATGGAATTCGGGGTTGATGTCGGCAAAGGCATAGCCGAACAGGCCCGCGGTCTCGCTGAGGCTTTCGACCGTGTCCTCGACCTGCTTGGCATTATACCAGTCGCCGGTCTTCATCGGCAGCAGCTTCTGCAGCATCTCCGGCTTGAAGTCGCGCAGTTCACTCTTCACGTCGACGTTGCCGAACTTGTAGCGTTCGCCTTCCTCAACGACATAGGTGATGATGAAGTCCTGCTTGTTGCTGGTCAGCTCGGCGACCGCCGAAATGACGCGGAAGTCGGCATAGCCGTTCTGCAGGTAGAAAAGACGGAGCTTCTGCTGGTCGTAAGCGAGGCGATCAGGGTCGTAGCTGGTGTTCGACGACAGGATCGTCATCAGGCTCGACTGCTTGGTCGCCATCTCGTCCTTGAGATCGCCATCGCTGAACTTTTCGTTGCCGATGATGTTGATCTGGCGGACCTTCGACTTCGGCCCTTCGTTGATTTCGAACACCACGTCGACGCGGTTCTGGTCGAGCGACACCATCTTCGGCTCGACAGTCGCGGCGAAGCGGCCCTGACGCTTGTACAGTTCGATGATGCGCGCGACGTCGGCGCGGACCTTCGAGCGGGTAAATATCTGGCGCGGCGCGAGCTTGATCTCGGGCCGGATCTTGTCTTCCTTCAGGCGTTTGTTGCCTTCCAGGATGACGCGGTTGATCACCGGGTTTTCGGTGACCTGGATCGTCAGCGCGCCATTGTCGTCGCTGATCTGGTAATCCTTGAACAGCTCGGTGGCGGCAAGATCCTTCAATGCCTGATCAAGCATTGCACGATTATAGTTCTGGCCCACGCGCAGACGCAGATACGACAGGATCGTCTGCGCCTCGAGGCGCTGGTTTCCGACGACCGTGATCGACTTCACCGTCGTCGCAGTCGGGGTCGCCTCGCCGGCGGGCGCCGGAACGTTCGCCGCGGGCGCCGCAGTCGGCTGGACTTCCTGAGCCTGGAGCGCCGCTGCCGGCCAGGCGAGCATGGTTCCAGCCATAAGAAGCGCCGATAGCTGGGTCCGCGCCCGGATTTTTTGTGAAGCCACGCTGTTCATCCCGCAAAAATAACTCAAAAGCGACAGACCCGCCCGCTTACGGGTCCGCGCGCACTCCTGCCCCAGTCCGCCTAACCAATCAAGCGCGCGATCCGGTCCCAGACCCCGATTGAGCCCAAATCGTTGAAAGTCACGACCAGCATCAGCGTCACGAGCGCCATAAAGCCGACTCGAAACGCCCATTCCTGCGCCGCAGCAGGCGCCGGACGCCGCCGAACCGCCTCATAGGCGTAGAAAGCCAGATGTCCTCCATCGAGCATCGGCAATGGCAACAAATTTATGAACCCCAGATTGATGGAGACGAACGCGATGAAGAAGATCAGCGCTTCCGGCCCGAGGCTGGCCATTTCACCCGATTGCTTGGCGATCCGAACCGGTCCGCCCATGTCCTTCACCGATCGCTGACCGGTCACGAACTGGCCGAGGATATTGCCCGTCATCCGCACCAGCGCCCACGTCTGGCTCGTCGCAGCCTGCACCGCGTCGATCGGGCCGACGGTCGTGTAGACGGGATTGGCCGGCAGGATGCCGATGATCGCGCGTTCGGACTTGTTTCCGAACGGGTCCGTTTCGGTGATGATCTGCGGACGCAGCGTCAGATCGAAACGATCCTGACCGCGCTGGATATCTAGACGCGCCGGCTTGCCGAGGTCGTAACTGACCGCCATCCGGATATCCTCGAAATTTTCCATGGTCTGGCCGTTGATCGCGACGATGCGATCACCGACTTGCAGCTTGGCCGCCGCCCCGGCGCTTTTCGGGGCGATGCTGCCAATGACCGGTGGGGTCTGGGGCACGCCATAGGCCATGCCGAACGCTGCAAATATCAGGATCGCGAAAAGGAAATTGGTGAGCGGTCCCGCCAGCACGATGAGCGCGCGCTTCCAGACCGGTTGGGCGGGAAAGGTGTGCGAACGCTGGTCTTCGGGCAGTTGCTGCCATTCTGCGTCAGGCTGGCTCACTGCGTCGCGGTCGCCCGCGAACTGGACATAGCCGCCCAGCGGCAGCCAGCCGATCTTCCATTCGGTCCCGCGCTTATCGGTCCAGCCGACGATCCTGCGCCCGAAACCGATCGAAAACGCGTCCGCCTTCACCCCGCACCAGCGCCCGACGATATAATGGCCATATTCGTGCACGAAGACGAGGGGGCCGAGAACCAGCAGGAAGCCGACAAGATAGAGCCAGAGCGGCACATTATGCATGTTCGTATTGGTCCACAAATTGCTGGGCAGCCGCGCGCGATGCGGCATCCACGCTGAATATGTCCTGAAGCGAAGCCGGTACTGCCGGCGCCCCGGCATCGATCACGCGGCGCACCGTATCGACGATCGCCGGAAACGCGATGCGCCCGGCGAGAAATGCCGCCACAGCCACCTCATTAGCCGCGTTGAGCTGAGCCGGGCGCGCACCGCCCTCTGCAATTGCGGCGCGGCACAGCGCGGTAGCGGGAAAGCGCACTTCGTCAGGCGCTTCGAAATCGAGCCGCGCGATGCTTGCGAGGTCGAGCGGCGCACACGGCGTCGCCATCCGCTCCGGCCAGGCGAGCGCACTGCTGATCGGAATCCGCATATCGGGCGAACCGAGCTGGGCGAGGGTCGAGCAGTCGATATATTCGACGAGGCTGTGAATCACCGATTGCGGGTGGACGAGGATTTCGATGCGGTCGAGCCCGACAGGGAACAGATGGTGCGCCTCGATCAGTTCGAGGCCCTTGTTCATCATCGTCGCCGAATCGACGCTGATCTTGGCGCCCATCGACCAGTTCGGGTGCGCGACCGCCTGCGCGGGGGTGACGCGCGCCATGTCAGCGGCGCTCATCGTGCGGAACGGCCCGCCGCTGGCGGTCAGGATGATCCGGCGGACCTGCTCGATCCTGCCGCCCGCGAGGCACTGGAAGATCGCATTATGCTCGCTGTCGATCGGCAGGATCGTCGCGCCCGATTTCTTCGCGGCGGCGGTCATCAACTCGCCCGACGAGACGAGCGCCTCCTTGTTGGCGAGCGCGACGTTGGTGCCCGCCTCAAGCGCCGCCATCGTCGGGGCGAGCCCGGCGATGCCGACGATCGCCGCCAAGACAAGGTCGGTCGGGCGCCGCGCCGCCTCGACAAGCGCGGCGGCACCCGCCGCGGTCTCGATTCCGGTTCCGGCGAGCGCATTCTTCAGCGCGTCGTGGCAGCTTTCATCGGCGACGACGGCGATATCGGGACGGAATTCCTTAGCGAGCTTTGCGAGTTCGACAACGTCGCAATTGGCGGTCAGCACGGAGACCCGCCAGGTATCACCGTCGCGCCGGACAAGATCGAGGGTCGATTGCCCGACCGATCCCGTGGCGCCGAACAGCGAGAGGCGCCGCATGTCAGCCGGCCGCCCGCACGGCGAGCTGCCCGGCAAAGGCCAGTCCACCGAGGATGAGCGCCACAGGCAGCAATCCGTCGACGCGATCGAAAAGTCCGCCATGGCCGGGGATAAGCTTGCCCGAATCCTTGACCCCCGCGCTGCGCTTCATCCAGCTTTGACCGAGGTCGCCGAGCTGCGCGATCAGCCCCATGATCAGGCCGATCCACAACGGCACGCCGAGAATCCCGCCGCGGTCAGCGATCGTCGAACCCACGACGAGCGCCGCGATCATGCCGCCGATCAGACCCGACCAAGTCTTTGACGGGCTGATTTTCGGCGCAAGGCGCGCTCCGCCAAAGGCCCGGCCGGCGAAATAGGCGCCGATGTCGGTCGCCCAGACCATGCCGAACACCCATAGCGCGGCCGTCATGCCGAGCGCGTCGCGGATGAACCAGAGACCAGTCATCGCGCCGAGGATCGCGACCGGACCCAGCACGGTGAGCGCCGCCTTGGCGCCGCCGCCCAGCCCCATCGCGCGCACGAGCGCGAGCCATTCAACGATGACGAGCGCGCCGCCCACGAGCAGAAGCAAGCCGAAGGCGATCCCGCCGAACCACAGCGCGGTCCCCGCGATCGCGAACATCACGATCGCCGATCCCACGCGCGTCCAGAGGTCAGACTTGCCCGCTGCCATAGTTCAAAGCCCCCCGTAGCGGCGTTCACGCCGTGCAAAATGATCGAGTGCCGCTTGAAGGTCGGCGGGCCCGAAGTCGGGCCATAATGTGTCGGTGAAATAGAGTTCGGCGTAGGCCGACTGCCAGAGCAGGAAGTTCGACAGCCGCACCTCGCCAGAGGTGCGAATCAGCAGATCAAGCGGCGGCAGGTCGGCGGTATCGAGGTTGGCCTCGATCGTCTCCGCCGTGATCGCACCGCCCGCCGCAGCGGCGTTGGCCGCGCGCACCAGTTCGTCCTGCGCGCCATAGTTGAGCGCGACCGCCAGCGTCGTGCGCTTGTTCCCGGCGGTGCGGTCGAGCGCCCCCTGGATCAGCTCGACGACATCGGGCGCCAGCGCGCGCCAGTCGCCGATGATCTGGAGCCGGACGTCGTTCGCCGCAAATTCTTCGAGATCGCTGAGGATGAAGCGCTTCATCAGCCCCATCAGGTCGCTGACCTCTTCCTCGGGCCGTTTCCAGTTTTCCGAAGAAAAGGCATAGAGAGTCATTGCCTCCAGTCCCATTTTCGCTGCCTCGCGCACGATCGTGCGTACCGCATCGACCCCTGCCTTATGACCCGCGACGCGCGGCAGAAAGCGCTTCTTGGCCCAGCGGCCGTTGCCATCCATGATGATGGCAACGTGGCGGGCGCCGTGGGGGGCGGCTGGCGTCGTCATGTCAGATACCGGGTCCGGGCGACCATTGGGTCCACTAGCCCAGAATTTCCTTTTCCTTGGCGGTCGCAGCGGCGTCGATTTCGGCGATCGTGCTGTCGGTCAGCTTCTGCACCTCGGTCTCGTGGCGCTTGCGATCGTCCTCGCTGATTTCCTTTTTATTCTCGTCGGCCTTCAGATTGTCCATGCCGTCACGGCGGACGTTGCGAGCCGCGACGCGCGCCTTTTCGGCATATTGACCGGCAAGCTTCGACAGCTCCTTGCGGCGCTCCTGCGTCATTTCGGGGATCGGCAGGCGAAGCGTCTGACCGTCGACGATCGGGTTGAGACCAAGGCCCGCCGATCGGATCGCCTTGTCGACCGGACCGACGTTCGACTTGTCCCACACCTGCACCGACAGCATGCGCGGTTCGGGGGCGCTGACCGAGGCGACCTGGTTGAGCGGCATATGGCTGCCATAGACCTCGACCGTTACCGGATCGAGCAGCGCGGTGTGCGCGCGGCCCGTGCGCAGGCCCGACAGGTCGCTCTTCAGCGATTCGACGGCGCCGTGCATGCGGCGCTCGAGGTCGGCCTTGTCATATTTCGCCATCTGTCTTTCCTCTCTTGATCTTTTCAGGCGTGGGCGCGGACGATCGTAGCAACGCCCTCACCCGTCAACACGCGCGCCAGATTGCCGGCTTCGCGGATATTGAACACAACGATCGGGATATTGTTGTCACGGCAAAGCGCGACCGCACTCGCGTCCATCACTTTCAGATTGTCGGCAAGCACACGGTCGTAGCTGAGGCTGTCATAGCGCACCGCGCTCGCGTCCTTCTTGGGATCGGCATTGTAAACGCCATCGACGCTAGTGCCCTTCAGAAGCGCGTCGCACTTCATCTCGGCGGCGCGCAGCGCGGCGCCGCTGTCGGTGGTGAAATAGGGCGCGCCGACACCGGCAGCAAAGATCACGACGCGGCCCTTTTCGAGATGGCGTTCGGCGCGGCGGCGGATCACCGGCTCGCACACCTTGTCCATCTCGATCGCCGACTGGACGCGCGTTTCGACGCCGAGCTGTTCGAGCGCATTCTGCATCGCCAGGGCGTTCATCACGGTCGCGAGCATACCCATATAATCGGCCTGCGCGCGGTCCATGCCCTTGGCAGCGCCCGCCATCCCGCGAAAGATATTGCCACCGCCGATGACGAGGCAGATTTCGAGCCCGCTGTCCTTCGCGCCCTTGACCTCGGCCGCCATGCTCGCGACCGTTTCAGGGTCGATACCGAAGGGGGTCGATCCCATCAGCGCCTCGCCCGACAGCTTGAGCAAAATGCGTTTCATGCCGGGCAAAGCCATGTCGGGGGGAACCTCTTGCAAACTCTACATACGCGAATGGCGCGCACCCTAGTGAAGGCGCGCGCCATTGCCAAGCGGACTGCCACGCCGAAGCGCAGCAATCCGGTTCTTCTTTTTAGACGCCGGCGACCGCCGCGACTTCCGCCGCGAAATCGCTTTCTTCCTTCTCGATGCCTTCACCGAGCTGGAAGCGGACGAAGCCCTTGAGCGTGATCGTCGCGCCGACATCCTTGCCGGCAGCGGCAACGACTTCGGCGACCGGGGTCTTGCCGTCCATCACGAACAGCTGCGACAGCAGCGCGTTTTCCTTGCGGAACTTCGCGATCGAGCCATCGACCATCTTGCTGACGATATCGGCGGGCTTGCCCGACTGGGCCGCCTTCTCCTCTGCGATCGCGCGTTCGCGGGCGACGAGGTCGGCGTCGAGATCATCGCCGTTCAGCGCCAGCGGGTTCGCGGCGGCGACATGCATCGCCAGCTGTTTGCCCAGCGGTTCGAGGACGTCGGCACCGGCGGTCGATTCGAGCGCGATCAACACGCCGATCTTGCCCATGCCCGGAGCGGCGGCGTTATGGACATAGCCCGTGACGACGCCCGAGTTCACCGAGACGATGACGCTGCGGCGCAGCGACTGGTTTTCACCGATCGTCGCGATGTTGCTGGTCAGCTTCTCGGCGACCGTACCACCGCCGGGATAGGCAGCGGCGGCGAGCGCTTCGATGTCCGAAAGATTGCCGGCGAGCGCGACCTGGGTCACCTCGCGGACGAATTCCTGGAACTGCTCATTCTTGCCGACGAAATCGGTTTCGCTGTTCACCTCGACGAGCGCGCCCTTGGTGCCATCGGTCGCAAAGCCGACGAGACCTTCGGCGGCGACGCGGCCGGCCTTCTTGGCGGCGGCGGCGAGACCCTTGGTACGCAGCCAGTCGATCGACGCTTCGATGTCACCGTTGTTTTCGGAGAGCGCCTTTTTGCAGTCCATCATGCCGGCGCCAGTGCGGTCGCGCAATTCCTTGACGAGAGCGGCCGTAATCTCAGCCATGGGATATTCCTTTCCAAAAGGGCGGGCCCGTTTCGGCCCGCGAGACGCCCGCGCGCATGGCGGGGCGATAAGTCAAAGGAATGACAGGGGACGGCGCCAGCGGATGCCGCGCCGTCCCGTCATTCACGGAGCGGATTAGGCGTCGCTCTGACGTTCGGTTTCAGCAGCGGCTTCGGCCGGAACCTGTTCGTCCTCGGTCACCGGCGCAGCAACCTCGGCAGCCGGAGCGGCTTCTTCGGTCAGCACGGCTTCGGCGGCGGGCTCGACAGCGGCGCCAAGATCCTCGCCACGGTTCGCGCGGGCCTGCTGGCCGCCACGGGTCGCCGCCTGGGCAACCGCATCGCAGTACAAACGGATCGCACGCGCCGCGTCATCGTTCGCCGGAACCGGGAAAGCGATGCCGTCGGGCGAGACGTTAGAATCGAGGATCGCAACGACGGGGATACCCAGAACGTTGGCTTCCTTGATCGCCAGCTCTTCCTTATTCGCGTCGATCACGAACATCACGTCGGGAATGCCGCCCATGTCGCGAATGCCGCCGAGCGACATTTCCAGCTTGTCACGTTCGCGGGTGCGGTTGAGGACTTCCTTCTTGGTGAGGCCCGAGGTGTCGCCCGAAAGCTGCTCTTCGAGCGTCTTGAGGCGCTTGATCGAGTTCGAGATCGTCTTCCAGTTGGTGAGCATGCCGCCCAGCCAGCGGTGGTTGACGAAGTGCTGACCCGAAGCACGGGCCGCATCGGCGATCGGGCTCTGCGCCTGACGCTTGGTGCCAACGAACAGCACCTTGCCGCCGGCGGCCGAGGTCGAGGCGATGAAGTCCAGCGCGCGCGCGAAGAGCGGCACGGTCTGCGACAGGTCGAGGATGTGGATGCCGTTGCGCGCGCCGAAGATATACGGCTTCATGCGCGGGTTCCAACGGTGGGTCTGGTGGCCGAAGTGGGCGCCAGCTTCGATAAGATTCTGCATCGTGACGACAGGTGCCGCCATAGTCTTTCTCCTTCCGGTTAGTCCTCTGAAAGGCAAGAACCGAGCTATCCGCTAGCGGAATATCCCGGCACCGGTATGTGCGCCTTCCATGTGGAATGGGCGGCCCGTTAGACCGCTCGCCCGCGAAACGCAAGGGCGAACAGCGATTCAGGCGCTTGTTGACCGCCACGCCGAAAACTCGGTCCGACGACAAAGCGACTCCGTTCGTCGCATTTTGCTTGAGAACAAACCGAGAACATGGAACCAAATGCTCAACGAAACCGTCGCTGGTTAACAAAAGGTTTCGCACACAGAAGCCGGAAGGACAAGATCATGGTTCAGGTCGCTGCCGCTCTCCTCTTTGCCGTCGCCGCAGGGCTCGGCCTTACCGTCATCCTCGCGATGTTGAAGAATAACGAGAATGCGATTCTTTCGGCCCTGCTAGGTGAAGGTGCCTTCCCGGCCGATGCCGCGCCGCAGCCCGGCCCCGCATCGCAGGTCATCACACTGCGCCGCTCACCCGCGCGCCGTGATGCGTCGCGCGCGGTTCGTTCGGATTACACCCGACCGCAGCTCAGCCGCGCCGCCTGACTTTCGTATAGCTTGCGATGCCAAAGGGCAGGAGCGCGACATAGAGCGCGCAAATCGCGAGCAACGTCAGCCAGGGCGCAGTGACGAGCGCAGCTCCGAGCAGACCAATCCCAGCAAGCGCGAAAAGCCGCCAGGATCTGCGGATGCGTATCGAAGACCAGCTATAGGTCGGGATCGCGGAAATCATCAGCATCGCAACGCCCAGTGCCCATGGCATAACGACATACCATTCTCGGAACAGATCGTTGCCAGTGGTCAGCCACAGATAGACGGGAACGAACGACAGCCCCGCCCCCGCTGGCGCAGGAATGCCGGTCATGAAGCCGGCGGCCTTGTGCGGCTGGATCTCGGCGTCGAGGCGCGAGTTGAAGCGCGCAAGCCGCAGCGCGCAGCAGACCGCGAGCGCCAACGCTGCGGTCCAACCGAACTTCGGCGCATTGTCGAGCGACCAGAGAAACAGGATCATCGCTGGCGCGACGCCGAAGGCGATCACGTCGGAAAGCGAATCGAGCTCGGCGCCGAATTTGCTCTGCGCACGCAGCAGGCGCGCGATCCGTCCGTCCATCCCGTCGAGCACGCCGGCAAAGATCACCGCCGCCAGCGCCTTTTCCCATTCCTCGCCGATCGCGAAACGGACGCCGGTCAGCCCGAAGCAGAGCGCGAGCGCCGTGATCGCATTAGGCGCGAACGCACGGAGCGGAATGCCGGCCAGCCGGCGCTGCTCGCGCCCTGCATCCCTCTGCGGCGCGTCCGCCATATTATTGACCGACGCCGTCGAGAATTTCGGACTTGCCGATGCGCGCAATCACCGTCTCGCCCGCCAGCGCGCGCTGGCCGAGCAGGATTTGCGGCGTGGTGCCACCAGGCAGATAGACGTCGACGCGGCTGCCGAAACGGATAAGCCCGACACGCTGGCCGGTGCCAAGCTCGGTCCCCATGCTGACGAAGGGCATGATGCGCCGTGCGACCAGCCCGGCAATCTGGGTGAAGCCGATCCGGACACCATCGGCGCGCTCGACGACGAAATGCTGGCGCTCATTCTCCTCGCTCGCCTTGTCGAGGTCGGCGTTCAGGAATTTCCCAGGAATATAGACGAGCTTGCGCAGCGTCCCCGCAACAGGGGTGCGATTGATGTGGACGTCGAAGACGCTCATGAAGATCGAGACGCGCAGCATTGTCGCATCGGATAGGCCGTCGGGGCCGGCGATCTCGGGCGGCGGTGCAACCTCCGCGATCTGGGTCACCAGCCCGTCGGCGGGGGCGACGATCACGTCGCTGCCGGTCGGCGTGACCCGTACCGGATCGCGGAAAAAGGCCGCGACCCAGACGGTGATACCTAGCATCAGCCAGCCCACTATCTCCCAGCCAAGGAGCCAGAAGCAGAGCGTGATGATTCCCGCAATGAGAAGGAATTTTCGGCCCTCGGGGTGCACCGATGGCCAGCGCCACTTGATGCCGCCGCCGGGACGGTTCGAAGAGATGGTTGTCGACATGGCCCATCTTCTAGGGGGGCGATTCCGCCGTGACAACGGAATAAGACACCGCGATCACGACCGGTCAGGGGTGCCACGGGGCAGTTGAACAATCGCGCGGCTTTGCTTAAGGCCCGCTGCAACTCCGACTCCCCAAGGAAAAAGGCTGAAACGCATGGGCAAGATCAAGGTAGCCAACCCGGTCGTCGAACTCGACGGCGACGAAATGACCCGGATCATCTGGCAATGGATCCGCGAGCGCCTGATTCTTCCCTATCTCGATGTCGATTTGCACTATTACGACCTCGGCATCGAGGAACGCGACCGCACCGACGACAAGATCACCGTCGAAGCCGCGAACGCGATCAAGAAATATGGCGTCGGCGTGAAGTGCGCCACGATCACTCCCGACGAAGCCCGTGTCGAAGAGTTCGGCCTCAAAAAGATGTGGAAGTCGCCCAACGGCACGATCCGCAACATCCTCGGCGGCGTCGTGTTCCGCGAACCGATCGTCATGAAAAACGTCCCGCGCCTCGTTCCCGGCTGGACCGACCCGATCGTCGTCGGCCGCCACGCATTCGGCGACCAGTATAAGGCGACCGACTTCCGCGTCCCCGGTCCCGGCAAGCTGCGCCTTGTGTTCGAGGGCGAAGACGGCACGCTGATCGACGAGGAAGTGTTCCAGTTCCCGTCGTCGGGCGTCGCGATGGGGATGTACAATCTCGACGATTCGATCCGCGACTTCGCGCGCGCCAGCCTGAACTACGGCCTCGCGCGCCAGTGGCCGGTGTATCTGTCGACCAAGAACACAATCCTCAAGGCCTATGACGGCCGCTTCAAGGACCTCTTCGAAGAAGTCTTCAACGCCGAGTTCAAGGCGAAGTTCGACGAAATCGGCATCGTGTACGAGCATCGCCTGATCGACGACATGGTCGCCTCGGCGCTCAAATGGAGCGGCAAGTTCGTCTGGGCCTGCAAGAATTACGACGGCGACGTCCAGTCGGACACCGTCGCGCAGGGCTTCGGCTCGCTCGGCCTGATGACCAGCGTGCTGATGACCCCCGACGGCCAGACCGTGGAATCGGAAGCCGCGCACGGCACCGTCACGCGTCACTATCGCATGCATCAGCAGGGTAAGGCGACGTCGACCAACCCGATCGCGTCGATCTTCGCCTGGACCGGGGGCCTCAAGCATCGCGGCAAGCTCGACGACAATGCTGCACTGATCAAGTTCGCCGACGACCTTGAAAAAGTCTGCGTCGCGACGGTCGAAAGCGGCAAGATGACCAAGGATCTCGCGCTGCTGATCGGCCCCGATCAGAACTGGCTGACGACCGAAGGTTTCTTCGAGGCGATCGTCGAAAATCTCGAAAAGAAAATGGGTGCCTGAAAAACAACTGAAAAGGTTGGGTTAGACGTCTAGCCAATCGGGGCCGGCCTGCATAAGGTCGGCCCTTATGGTATCGGAGACAGAAACCTCGCTTATCGGCGATGCGCTGGTGGTGCTGGGCGCCGCGGGCATCGTGATCCCGGCATTCGCCCGCTTCCGCCTGCCGCCCGTGATCGGCTTCATCCTCGTCGGACTGCTCGTCGGCCCCTCCGGGCTCGGGTCGCTGACCGGCGATTATCCCTGGCTCCGCCACGTTACGATCGGATCGGCGGAGGAGATCGCGCTCTTTGCCGAGCTTGGCATCGTCCTGCTGCTTTTCTCGATCGGGCTCGAACTGTCGTTCCGCCGCCTGTGGCAGCTCCGCAAGCTGGTGTTCGGGATCGGCGCCGCCGAACTGACGCTTTGCGGCCTGATCCTCGGCACCGCATTGTTGCTGCTCGGCGATCTGTCGACCCCCGCCGCCTATGGCCTCGGCATCGCCCTCGCCCTGTCCTCGACCGCGCTTGTGCTGCCGATCGCAGGCACCAAATCGGCTGTTGGCAAATCGGCCTTTTCGATGCTGTTGTTCGAGGATCTGGCCCTCGTCCCGATCATCTTCGTCCTCGCCGCGCTCTCGCCTGCCGCCTCAGGGGACAGCGCCGAACTGCTGCTGACGACATTGTGGCAGGGGGTGCTCGTCGTCGCCGCACTCGCGATCGGCGGCTGGTTCCTGCTGCCGAAGATTTTCGCGCAGGCCGCGCGCGCCAAGGATCCCGAACTGTTCCTAGCCGCCAGCCTGCTCGTCGTCATCGTGGCCGCGCTCGCAACCGCGGCGGTCGGCCTGTCGCCGATCGTCGGCGCGCTGCTCGCCGGCCTGATGATCGCCGAGACCGAATATCATGAAGAGGTCGAGGCGATCACGGCGCCGTTCAAGGGGCTCGCGCTCGGGGTGTTCCTGATCAGCGTCGGCATGGGGCTCAACCTCAAGAGCATCGCCGCATTGTGGCCGCAACTGATCGCGGCGGTGGTCGGCGTCGTGTTGGTCAAGGCGGTCGTCACCGCCGCGCTGCTCCGCTTTTCGGGGGTTGCCCGCCGCGGCACCGCCGCCGAGGTCGGTCTGCTGATGTCGAGCCCCTCAGAAACGACCCTGATCGTGCTCGCGACCGCCCTGCAGGCGCAACTCATCAGCCGCAGCACGGCCGAGTTCTGGCAACTGGTCACCGCGATCGGGCTGACGATCACCCCGCTGCTTGCCCGCGTCGGCCACGACATTGCGCGGCGGATCGAGATGCGTACCGGCGAAGCACAGCCAGAGGAAACACCCGAGGGGCGCACGGTTATCGTCGGCTTCGGCCGCGTCGGCCGCACGGTGGCCGAACTTCTGCGCGAACATGGCCGTCCCTATGTGGCGGTCGATGCCGACATCGACACCGTCGCAGCAGCCCGCCGCGACGGCTTTTCGGTACGCTTTGCCGACGTCGCGCGGCCCGGCAGCCTCGACAAGCTGGGGATCGAGAATGCCCAGGCCATCGTGCTGACGATGGACGACCCTGTCCAGCAGCTCCGCATGACGCGCCAGTTGAAACAGAAATATCCCGATCTGCCGATCATCAGCCGCGCCCGCGACGCCGATCACGCCGCCGCGCTCTATCGGGCGGGCGCGAACGATGCGGTGCCCGAAACACTCGAAAGCTCGCTCCAGCTTGCCGAAGCGGTGCTGATCGACCTGGGCGTCGCGATGGGGCCGGTGATCGCCTCGATCCATGATGTCCGCGCCAAGATGCGCCACGACATCATGACCAAGGGCGATCTCGAACACGAGCCGCGCATCCGCAAGCTCAGGACACCTGGTAGCTAGCGTCCGCCCGACGTCCCGCTCGCCACCTTGTCGAGCGCTGCGGCGTCGGCAAGCGTCATTCCCTTGGGCAGGATCGCCAGCGACCACTGGCGCGAAGGCAGCAGATAGGCCTTCGCCAGCCGCTGGATGTCCGCTGGGGTAACCGACGAAATATCCTGCTCGATCGAGAGCGCCGCCGCGGTCACGCGCGGATCGCGCGTCGCCCCCTCTAGCAGGAACATCCAGTAGACATTGCCGGTCGAGGCGCGCGCGACCTGCTCGCGGATCGGGCCCGCATTGCGCGCCAGTTCGTCGGCATCCACCGGCTTGGTCACCAGATCGGCGGCGATGTCCTTCGCAATACCATAGAAGCGATCGATATCCTTTGGCGCGAGCAGGCTGCCCACGAGCAGGTAACCGCCGCTGCCGTCGAAACCGGTCGGCCAGTGGCTGTCGACAACCGGCCCATAGCTCGCCCCCTGTTCGGCGCGAAGGCGATCGAACAGCCGGTCGTTGAAGATCGCGGCCAGGATCTCGAGCCCGCGCACATCGCGCGGATTGCCGAGCCCACCGCTCGTCGGCCAGGCGGTCATCGCCGCGGCCTGCCCCTTCTCGCCCGTGTGATAGGCGATCATCGGCGCGACATTATGCTTGGCAAAGGCGACCTTCTGCCCGGTCGGCGGCGCGATTTCCTTGCGCGGCGGCAAAGCGCCCAAGGTTTCGGCGAGGATCTTCTTGTAATCGACCGTCGACAGGTCGCCGAAGATCTGGACCTCTACCGGGCCGCTCGCAAGCCGCGGTTCCCAGAAGGCGCGGAACGCCGCCGGGGTCAGCGCCGAAATCTGCGCCTTTTCCGGTGCTGCCCAGCGCGCGTCGTCATTGCTCAGCCAACCGCGCAAATTGCGATCGAGCACGGCGTTGGGCGTTGCGTCGTTGAGGTCATAACCGGTCAGATAGCCGACGCGGAGCCGCTCGACCGGCGCCGGATCCCAGCGCGGATTGGAGAGCTTGGCCGCCATGAGCTTCATCTGGTCAGCAAGGTCGGCGGGCTTGCTCTCGGCCGAAAGCTCGAACGCGTCATCCTCGACCGAGAAGTTCATCTGGATCTGACGGCCGTTGGTGAGCTGGTCGAGCTCATTCTGCCCCCAAGGCCCGATCCCGCTCGCGATCAGGGCATAGTCACCCGTCCACAACAGATTCGGCGCGTCGGCGGCGACGCTGCGGTTGCCCGTACCGAAGCGTATGTTCACGCGCACCTTGCCGGGTTCGACCTGATTGTTCGAAACGAGCGCAGTGACACCGTTCGCGAACTCGATCCGTTCGGCGCGCAATCCCGCGAGCGGCGACGAAGACAGGATCGCCCCCGGCTTGCCGACTGCGGGCAGTTGCGTGAAATCGACGTTGCTGTCGGTCAGCCGGTCGTCGCGGATCTTGGCCGGCGCGGCCAGCGCGGCAAGCAGCGCGCCGTCGCCGCCGGCAATGGGGGCCGGGGCGGTCAGCACCACGCGCGTCACCGGCGCGCCGAAGATCGCCTTGCTGATATCCAGCATCACCTTCGGGGTCGCCGAGGCGCGGATCGACTTGAACATATCGACCTGCCCCTGCGGGCTGGTCACTGTCTCACCGATATCGACCGCGCGCACCATATCGTCGGCAAGTCGCGCGCCGGGTTCGTTGCGGGCGTTTTCCAGCTCCTTGAGCAGAAAGGCCTGAATCTCGTTCGCTTCGCGGTCGATGTCGGCCTGTGACGGCGGTGTCGTCACCGCATCGGCGATCACCCCGCGCACGTCGGCAAGCGCCGCCTTCCAGTCGCTCAGCGGCACGATCGACGCCATCGTCGCATCGACGCTGCGGCTGATATACTGCTGCTCGACCGTGGCGACGAGATAACTGCCGCCGGCGCGAGCGCGATTTTCCAACCGGCGATTGACGAGGGCCTGCGCGATGAATTCCAGATAGAGCCGGCGCGTATTTTCCACCGTATCGATCCGCTTCTGCCAAGGGCGGAGCATCGCAAGGGTCAGCGCGAGCGGCTGGTTCGCCTCGACAATGACCTTCGCCATCGGCGCCTTGGGATCGGGCTTGCCGAAATCAGGTTGCTTGGGCGCCGGGCCGTCGGCGCGCCAGTCGCCGTAATATTTTGCGATCAGCCGCGCAAATTCGGTGGGGTCGCCATCGCCCGAAATCACGATCACCGCGCGGTCGGGACGATACCAGTGATCGTGGAACTCCTGCACGGTGTCGGCGCGCGCGGCGCCGAGCGACTGGACTGTTCCGATCGGCGAGCGATCGCCGAGCAATTGCCCGGCAAAAAGATGCGACGTCGTCTGATCGGCGATGCGCTTTTGCGGGCCGTCGGATTCGCGCAGTTCGGACAGGACGACACCGCGCTCGGCGGTGACCGCAGCTTCCGAAATGCGGGGCTCGCGTACCATGCCGGCGAGCAGCTTCATGCTCTCGTCGAGATTGACCGGCGTGACGCTCGGCAGGTCGAGTTGATAGACGGTCTGCGTCGGCGTGGTCTGCGCGTTCGAATCGCTGCCGAAGGTCACACCGAAGCGTTGCCAGATGCGCTTGGTCTCGCCGTCGGGAATATGTTCGGACCCACGGAAGGTCAGATGCTCGAGCAGGTGGGCAAAGCCGCGTTCCTGCTCGGTCTCGAACATCGAGCCGACATCCATGCGAACGCGGATCGACACCTGTCCCGGCGGCACGCCGTTGTTGCGCACCGCATAGCGGACGCCATTGGGCAAAACTCCGAACTGCCACGCCGTGTCGCGCGGGATATCGCTGCCTTCATAAAGCCAGCTGTCATCCTTCGTCGTCGCTGCCGATGTCGCCGGAGCGGAGTTGCGCTGCGCGGCAGCGACGGGCGCCAGCAACAGCGCCGACGCGGCGGCTGCAGCGGGAAGGATTGATCGAAGGGCGGAAAGTCTTGTCGACGCGGGAGAATAGAGCATTGCCCCACCTTATCGCGATCAAAGCTTGCTGGCCACTGAACTTCGTGAATGCTTCGTTCGGGCCGCTTGTCCTCTGCGCGGCTTCGGCCTAGCCAAGGAGACGATGGACACCGCCCCCGCCCCGCTCGCCGCGCTCGTCCAGATGACGAGCGGTATCGATCCCGCCGTCAATCTGGCGACCGTCGACCGCGCACTCGCCGAGGCGGCCGATCGCGGCGCGACGATGGCGTTCCTGCCCGAAATGTCGCTGCTGCTCGACCGCGATCGCCAGCGGTCGGTCGCGCACATCGCGCGCGAGGTCGACAGCCCTTGGCCCGCCGCCTTGCAGGCGATGGCCGAACGCCACGGGCTATGGCTGCACAGCGGCTCGATGCCTCTGCTCACCGATGACGGCGAACGGCGCGTCAACCGCAGCCATGTGATCGCCGCCGACGGCAGCATCCGCGCGCGCTATGACAAGATCCACATGTTCGACGTCACTTTGCCGTCGGGCGAGAACTGGACCGAATCGGCCGCCTATGCAGGCGGCGCGGCAATCGAAGTGGTGGACACGCCGCTAGGCCGGCTCGGGCTCAGCATCTGCTATGATTTGCGATTTCCCGAACTCTATCGGGCGCTCGTCGATCACGGTGCGGAAGTCGTCGCAATTCCCGCGGCCTTCACCGTCTCGACCGGCGAGGCGCACTGGCACATCCTGCTTCGCGCCCGTGCCATCGAAACCGCCTGCCACATCCTTGCCGCCGCACAAGGCGGCACCCATGCCGACGGCCGCGCAACATTCGGCCACAGCCTTGCGATCGATCCGTGGGGTGCGATTCTGGCGGAGGCAGAGGCTGGCGGAACGGCGAGCGATCGCGACTATCGCCTGACGATCGCGCCGGTCGCGAAAGAAGCCAGCGCCCGCGCGCGGCAGGCGATCCCGCTCGGACGCTCGCGCGCCGTTCGCGCCGCCGACCTTTAAATCCGTCTGCCAGGTCCGCAGCCGGCACGGCACTGCCTGCTTGCGACATTGCCGCTGCGGGAACATTCAATTGCGGGCGCCAAAATGCACAAAGGGCCCCGGACAACGTCCGGAGCCCTTTGGTATAGCTATCGATCAGCCGATATTACGGGCTGGTCGGAGTGTCGTCGTTGTTGTCCGACGCCAGGATGATGCCGCCAATGATGGCAGCCAGGGCGATGAGGCCGATGATCCAGCCCGAACCGTTGAGTTCGCTTTCGCCGCCAAGCGCCGAGTTAGCGCGGGCCGAATCAAGCGAGGTGGCAGCCGAAGCAGCAACCGGAGCCGCGATCATCGACGTTGCCGCGAGGGAGATCGCAGCCTTCTTAAGCAGGTTCATCTTTTTCTCCGTCCACTGGAACATAGTCTTCTCGAATCACGCCCGAAACAAAATTCCCGACATGAATCTGCATCACCTGTGTAGGCACAGTCGCCGTCGATTGCAACGACGATTTGCTGTATCGCAGCATTTGTTATGAAATTGCTAAATCAGCGAAATTTGCACCAAATCGGAACTAATCAGCCCCGCCGCACGCGCTCGAAAGGCTCGCTCGTCACGGGGTAGCCAAGGTGCCCCGGGATGCACAGATGCGCCTCGCCTTCGCGCTCTTCCACCCACGGGGTGACAAGCTCTGACGGAAAACGGTCCGCATGGTTGGAAAAGGCAGAAAAGTCAGGATTCTGGGCGATCTTCTCAAGGTTCCGGCGGGTCGGAAAGATGATCGAAATCTCGCCGCGATCCGCCATCGCCAGCGTCTCGCCCGCGCTGGCCCAGAAGATGTGGCTATGCTCGGCCTCCTCGACGGTGAGTTCGTGACTGTGCGGCGGCGCCGCGACCGCATAGAAGCGCGTGTCGAAGGTCCGCGCTTCCTTGAAGTTCGGGCACCAGCGCGCGAACGGGACGAACGAGTCCAGTCCGATTCGCTCGCCGCGCGATTCCAATATGTCCGACAATAGCGTACCGCCAAGCAGCGCCTGACGAACCGCAGGGACCTCCGCCTCCTCCAGTCCGGGCCAGCCGACCGCAAGGCCGGTTTCCTCGAGCGTCTCGCGCAGCGCCGCGACGCGCGCCGCACCATCAGGGTCGCCCGCTGCAAAGCCGTGCCGCTCCGCCACCACATGATCGTCGGGATCGACGCGCCCACCGGGAAATACTACCGCACCGGCCGCAAAAGCCATCGTCGTCGCACGCTTTACCAGCAGGATTTCGTCGGGGGGGCCCGCGGCCGAGGGGCGCATGATTACCAGCGTGGCAGCGGGGATGGCGTTGTCCGGCAAGGCGGACGGCGGCACTTTTTGGGTCATGGCCCAGCGATAACCCCGCTCGGACGCCTTGTCATCCGGCTTGTCACCGGAGGCATTGCAGTGCGGGCGCCGGGCGTGCAAGATGCCGCCGTCCAGTGGGAGCAGGGCCATGGGGATATTGGAAATTCTAGGGCTGGCCGGCAGCCTCAGCCTTCTCGCGGGCTGGCGGCTCTACCTCACTATCCTCGCCACCGGCATCGCGATGCATTTCGGCTGGCTGCCACTGCCCGAACATCTGCAGTCGTTGCAGATATTGGCGAACCCGTGGGTCCTGGGTGTGGCGGCCGTCGGCACCCTCGCCGAGTTCCTCGCCGACAAGGTCGCATGGATCGATTCGATCTGGGACACGATCCACAGCCTCATCCGCCCGCTCGGCGGTGCCTTGCTCGCACTAGCACTCGTCGATAGCTCGGATCCCGCGTGGCAGGTCATCGCCTTCATTCTTGGCGGCGGTGGCGCGCTGCTCAGCCACGGCGCAAAGGCGACGACGCGCGCAGTCGTCAACGTCAGCCCCGAACCGTTCAGCAATGCTGCGGTCTCGACCGGAGAGGATGTCGCAACCACCGGACTGCTCGCGCTGGCGATCGCCTATCCGCCGCTCGCGATCGTCATCGCCATCCTGCTGCTGGTCGCAGCGGTCGTGGTGATCATCGCGCTCCGCCGCTTGCTTCGCAACATCAAGGCCACGCTGAAACGCACGCTAGGCGACGAACCCGCCGACCCTGCGCTGCCGTCGGGCTAGGAGGGCAGCAATTCCTTGAGCGGCTTGTCGGTATCGGCGAGCTGCTCGGGCGTTGCGCGCAGACCTGCGGTGACGATCATCCGGCCCTGGACATAATCCTTGGTCGCGTTGACGCAGTCGATCGCGATGACCTTCCCGGCCTTGAGGTAGACGATCGAGAAGCTGCGGTTTGCGGGGTCGCCGCGCAACACTGCCTGATCATGGCCGGTCGACAGGCCCGCGGTCTGGAGCTTCAGATCATATTGGTTCGACCAGAACCACGGAATCGCATGATAGGGCGCTTCGTCGCCGACGATGCCCTTGGCGACGACATTTGCCTGATCATTGGCGTTCTGCACCGATTCGAGGCGGATCGTCGCGCCTTCGGCGAACTCGTTCACATGCGCCGCGCAGTCGCCGATCGCATAAATGTCGGGCAGGCTCGTCTTGCAGAGGCGATCGACGAGCACGCCGTTGCCGCCCTCGGCGCCCGCCGCGATCAGCGGTTCGACCGCCGGGACGATGCCGATGCCGACGATCACCAGATCCGCCGGGATCACGTCGCCGTCGGCCAGCCGGACGCCGGTAACGTGCGTGTCGCCCTCGATCGCATCGACGCAGACGCCGAGGTGAAGCTCGACGCCATGATCGCGATGCTCCTGCTCATAGAAGCGCGACAGTTCGACCCCCGCGACACGCGCGAGCACGCGGTCGAGCGCTTCGAGCAGCACGACCTTCTTGCCCGCCTTGTTGAGCACGGCGGCCGCTTCCAGCCCGATATAGCCGCCGCCGATCACGACGATCTGCTCCGCGGTCTCCGACGCCGCCTTCATCGCATCGGCGTCGGCGCGGGTCCGCACGCCCTGCACGCCCGGCAAATCGCCGCCGGGGATCGGCAGCATGCGCGGGGCGCCGCCGGTCGCCCAGACGAGCTTGCCATAGCCGATCGTCTCGCCGCCGTCGGTGGTGACGGTGTGACCCGCCGGATCAACCGACACGACGCGCTTGCCGAGCAGCATGGTCACTTCGCGCTCGTCCCAATATTTGGCGGGGCGTAGCTGGATGCGTTCGAATTCCTTCTCGCCCGCAAAATATTCCTTCGACAGCGGCGGGCGTTCATAGGGAAGTTCGGGCTCGTCGCCGATGATCGCGATGCTGCCTTCGAACTTCTGCGTGCGCAGCATGATCGCAACCTGCGCCCCGCCATGCCCGGCACCCACGATCACCACGTCGAATTTCATATTCCCTCCGCTACGGAACGCTCGTTCTTAGCGCGGTCCCTGACATGGGCGGGTGTATCAGACAAGAAACATTGGCTATCCGGCCTGCACGACCAACTCGTCACGAAGCGCGACCAAAGCGGCGCCCAGCGCGCCGATTTCGGCCTCGCTACGCGATCCGGCGACGATCGAGGCCGACAGGCAATAGCCGGGCGCGATCCCGGCGATCCCGACCGCGACCGTCCAGACCCCGCGGTGCGTATAGCCCTGATCGACTGCGAACCCTCTTGCCGCTGCCTCATCGACCTGCCGCGCATAGGTTTCGAACGGCAGCCCGGCTTGCCACCGAACCGGGGCATAGCGGCGTGCGAGCTCGGAGGAACCGATCCCTTGCACCGCCGCGATCGCCCGGCCGGCCGCGCCGCTGCCGAGCGGCTGACGCTGATCATCGGCAAGGCTGAGGCGCATACCCGCGTCGCTCTCCGCCCGCACCGCAAGCTGCATACGGTCGCGCGACACAATCTTCCATAGACCCACCGCCGCCTCCGTCCGCTGCGCAAAGGCGGCCATTCGCGGCAACGCCCTGTCAACGAGCCGCGACCCCACGCTGTCGCGCAGCGCTTCAGTCGCCTGCCAGGGCGCGGTCAGGCGATAACGTTTGGTTCCGTCCTCGCGCTCGATCGCGCCTTCCGCGACAAGCGTTTTCAGCAGGTTGAGGCAACTCGACGGGCTGAGACCGACGCTTCGTCCGATATCCGACAAGGTCAACGCGCCCGCGTCGCCGAGCAGGCGGAGGATCGCAAAAGCTTGCGAAACAGAACGAACGGGGCCAGTCATCGCCTATCGGATATTTTCAATATGGTGAAAAATCAATTCTGAATGTTGAAATGATGCGGCGACAGGCATATCGCGCTACCAACACGAATCGAACGGGAGAACGGCCATGAGCGGATGCCTTGACGGAAAGGTTGTCGCGATCACCGGCGCGGGACGCGGGATCGGGCGCGAGCTGGCCCTCTATTGTGCGGCACAGGGCGCTGCGGTCATCGTCAACGATCCGGGCGTGGCGCAGGCGGGCGACGGCGGTGACGCCGCCCCGGCCGAAACCACCGCCAACGATATCGTCGCCGCTGGCGGCAAGGCCGCCGCCAACTTCGGCAATGTCGCCGATCCCAAGGAAGCCGCGGGCATCATCGAGGATGCGGTCGCGAAGTTCGGCCGCATCGACGCCGTCGTGAACAATGCCGGCATCCTCCGCGACACCATCTGGCACAAGATGAGCTATGAGGACTGGAAGAGCGTTATCGAGGTCAACCTGACCGGCGTCTTCAACGTCTCGAAGGCCGCGACGCCCTATTTCCGCGAGCAGCAATCGGGGAGCTTCATCCACTTCACCTCGACCAGCGGCCTGATCGGCAACATCGGTCAGGCCAATTACTCCGCGGCCAAGCTCGGCGTCGTCGCGCTGTCGCAGTCGATCGCGCTCGACATGGCGCGCGTCGGCGTGCGCTCGAACTGCATCGCGCCCTTTGCCTGGAGCCGCATGACCTCTTCGATCCCCGCGACGACCCCCGCCGAGCAGGAGCGCGTCAAACGCCTGCAGTCGATGTCGGCGGACAAGATCGCGCCGCTCGTCGCCTATCTCGCGTCCGACCTGTCGAAGGACGTGACGAACCAGATCTTCAGCGTCCGCAAGAACGAGATCCTTCTCTTTTCGAAACCGCGTCCGGTGCGCTCGATGGCCAAGCTTGAAGGCTGGAGCGCCGAGGCGATCGCCGACGAGCTGATTCCCGCCTTCCGCTCCGCCTTCGCGCGCGCCGACGAGGTGTCGGCGCATGTCTTCCCCTACGACCCGATTTGAGGAACAGCCCATGAGCAACCCCGGCATGGACGCCGATATCTTCGAACAGTTCATCGAACAGCTCGAACGTTATGTGCGCGATCGCCTTCTTCCCGCCGAGAAGGAGATTGTCGAAACCGACGCGATCCCCGACGAGATCCTGTCCGAGATGCGCGACATGGGCCTGTTCGGCCTGACGATCCCCGAGGAGCATGGCGGCGCGGGAATGAACGTCAGCCAGTATATCAAGACAATTCATACGCTGAGTTATGCGATGCCGGCGTTTCGCTCGATCATCTCGATCAACATCGGCATGTTCGCCTCGGCGCTCAAGAATGGTGGCACCGAGACCCAGAAGGCCGAATGGCTGCCGCGCGTCGCCGCGGGCGAAATCGCCGCCTTCGGCCTCACCGAACCCGGATCGGGATCGGACTCGGCGGGACTTCAGACCACCGCGACACAGACCGATAACGGCTGGGTGCTGAACGGCACCAAGCGCTACATCACCAAC
Source organism: Sphingopyxis sp. (assembly GCF_965279755.1). Classification (GTDB taxonomy): domain Bacteria; phylum Pseudomonadota; class Alphaproteobacteria; order Sphingomonadales; family Sphingomonadaceae; genus Sphingopyxis. Next base: position 639,020 of record NZ_OZ257261.1, read on the forward strand.
TCGCCCTTCGCGAAGGTCGGCCTGATCATGGCGCGGACGAGCAAGGAGAATCTGCCAAAGAACGCGCATGTCTCGGCCTTCATCGTGCCGCTCGACGCGCCGGGCGTGTCGATCGGCAAACCGGACAAGAAGATGGGCCAGTCGGGCAGCCATATCGCCGACATCGTGATGGACGACGTCCGCGTTGGCGGCGAGGCTTTGCTCGGCGGCGAACTCGGCAAGGGTTTCATGTTCGCGATGATGAGCCTCGACAACGGCCGCATGTCGGTCGGCGCTGCCGCGACCGCCTACGCCCGCCGCGCGCTCGACAGCGCGGTGCGTTACGCGACCGAACGCAAGGCGTTCGGCGAGCCGATCGCCAATTTCCAGCTCATCCAGCAGATGCTGGCGCAGAGCGAGATCGACATCTATGCCGCCGAATGCATGATGGAGGACGTCACGCGACGCGCCGATGCGGGCGAGAATGTCCTGCGCAAGGCTGCGGCGTTCAAGGTCTTTGCCAGCGAAATGTGCGGCCGCGTCGTCGACGCCTGCGTCCAGGTCTATGGCGGCGCCGGCTATCTCGCCGAATATGACGCTGAACGCTTCTTCCGCGATGCGCGCATCTATCGCATCTACGAAGGCACGACGCAGATCCTGCAGCTCCAGATCGCCAAGCATATGCTGCGCGAATTTGCGGCGGCGAACTGATGTATCCACTGCTGTCCGGCCTGTCGGTGATCGAGGCGTCGTCCTTCGTCGCCTCGCCCACGGCCGGGCTATACTGCGCACAGTTCGGCGCCGAGGTGATCCGCGTCGACCAGATCGGCGGCGGTCCCGATTTCCGGCGCTGGCCGGTGACGACCGAGAACAACTCACTCTATTGGGAAAATCTCAACCGCGCGAAAAAATCGGTCGCGCTGGACCTGTCCAGGCCCGAGGGACGCGAGCTACTGCAGGAGTTGGTCCGCGCAACCGGCCAGTTCATCACCAACTTCCCGGTCGACGGCTTCTTGTCACACGATAAGCTCGCCGAGAGCCGCGCCGACCTGATCACTGTGCGCGTCATGGGCTGGGCCGACGGCTCGCCCGCGCTCGATTACACCGTGAACAACAGCGTCGGTTATCCGATGCTCACCGGCGCGGGCCCCGAACCCGTCAACCACGTCCTGCCCGCTTGGGATCTGCTCACCGGCGCCTATGCCGCTTTCGCGCTGCTCGCCGCGATCCAACGGCGGAGCGTCAGCGGCGAAGGCAGCGAGGTTCGCATCCCCTTGTCGGATGTCGCGATCGGTACCGTCGCCAACCTCGGCGGGATCGCCGAAGTGCTCTATTCAGGCCAGAACCGCCCGCGCCTCGGCAACGCCGTCTATGGCCTGTTCGGTCGCGACTTCGTGACGCGCGACGGCGAACGGACGATGATCGTCGTCGTCACCCCGCGCCAGTGGGCGAACCTCGTCGCGGCGCTGAATCTCGGCGACGCCATCGCCGCGACCGAAAGCCAATGCGGCGTGTCCTTCGCCAAGGACGACGGCCTCCGCTTCGACCACCGCGACGCGCTCTACCCGCTGTTCGAAAAGGCCATCGCGAGCCGCGATCATGCCGACCTCGCCGCCGCCTTCGACGCCGGTGGCATCGTCCATTCGGCGTATCGCACCATGGCCGACGCGGTGCAGGATCCGGCGCTCGTCGCGAACAACCCGATCTTCGGGAGCGCCACGAACCCCAGCGGCTTCGCTTACCCCGCCGCCGGCGCCTTCTCGACCATCCCGCAGGCGGAGCGCGAACCGCCGCGGCCCGCGCCGCTCAACGGCCAGCATAGTGAAGAAGTGCTGTCCTCGCGCCTTTCGCTTTCCTCGGGCGAGATCGCCCGCCTGATCGATGCCGGCATTGTCGGCACACCCAAAACCGGAGACTGACCCATGACCCTTCGCCGCGCCGCCATCGTCGCCCCGATCCGTACCGCCGTCGGCAAGTTCGGCGGCTCGCTCTCGTCGATCACTGCGGGCGACCTCGGCGCGGTCATCCTGAAAGCGCTGGTCGAGCGCACGAAAATCGACCCCGCGCGCGTCGACGACGTCGTCTTCTCGCAGGGTTATGGCAACGCCGAGGCGCCGAGCATCGGCCACTGGTCGTGGCTCGCTGCGGGCCTGCCGCTGGAGGTTCCCGGCTACCAGCTCGACCGCCGCTGCGGGTCGGGGCTGCAGGCCGTCGTCAACGCCGCGATGATGGTCCAGACCGGCATGTCCGACGTCGTCGTCGCGGGCGGCGTTGAGTCGATGTCGAACGTCGAACATTATACGACCGATGTCCGCAAGGGCATCCGCGCGGGCAATCTGACGCTCCACGATCGCCTCACCCGCGGCCGCCTGATGTCGCAGCCGATCGAGCGTTTCGGCGTCATCACCGGCATGATCGAAACCGCCGAAAATCTGGCGAAGGATTATGACATCAGCCGCGAGGCCTGCGACGCCTATGCCGTCCGCAGCCACCAGCGCGCCGCTGCCGCCTGGGCGAACGGGCTGTTCGACGACGAGCTCGTCCCCGTATCGGTCGCCCAGAAGAAGGGCGATCCGGTCGTCTTCGCGCACGACGAGGGTTACCGCGCCGACGCGACGCTGGAATCGCTCGGCAAGCTCAAACCGCTCGAAGGCGGCGTGGTCACCGCGGGCAATGCGAGCCAGCAGAATGACGCCGCCGCCGCGTGTCTCGTCGTCGCCGAGGACAAGCTCGACGAACTCGGGCTCGAACCGATCGCCTGGTATCACAGCTCGGCCGCCGCCGGCTGCGACCCCAGCCGCATGGGCATCGGCCCCGTCCCCGCGGTCGAGCGCCTCTTCGCGCGCAACGGCCTTGGCTGGGGCGACATCGATCTCGTCGAGCTCAACGAAGCCTTCGCGCCGCAGGTGCTCGCGGTGCTCAAAGGCTGGGGCTGGAGCGACGACGACAGCCGGAACGAAATTCTCAACGTCAACGGCTCGGGCATCTCGCTCGGCCACCCGATCGGCGCGACCGGCGGGCGCATCCTCGCGAACCTGACGCGCGAACTTGTCCGCAGGGACGGCCGCTACGGGCTTGAAACCATGTGCATCGGCGGCGGTCAGGGCATCGCCGCGATCTTCGAGCGCGCCGCCTGAGCATGAGCGATCTGCGCCCGTTCCTTACGGCCGCGCAGGCTTATCGCGGTGCGGCGCAAGCCGCGCTCGCCGAACGGCTGGCGGCCAGCCCGATCGACAGCGAGCAGCGCGCGGAGCACGGCTTTGCGTGGGTCGCAACGACAGTTGCGGCGCTCGAAGCGACGCTCGACTGGCTCGATGCGGGCAAGGGCGCAAACCCGCTCGACGCGCAGATCGCTACGCTCGCCTTCGCCGAAAGCATCGGTCAGCTCACCGGCGGCCTGCCGATGGGGCAGAACGAGATTTTCCGCCCCGCCGATCTCGGCATCGGCGCGGCGGCGCGGACGCTTGCCGACGCCTGTGCCGGCCTGCTCGACGCCGATCATGCCGCAACCCGCGCCGCAGTCGCAGCCGCGCTCGCCGAAAATCACTGGCCCAGCGACACCCTCCACGACGCCGACCTCGACGCGATCCGCGAGCAGTATCGCCGCTTCACCGACGCGGCGATCATCCCCCACGCCCACGGCTGGCACCTCGCCAACGATCTGATCCCCGACGCGACGGTTCAGGCGATGGCTGAGCTCGGTACCTTTGGCGTCTGTATTCCCGAGGAATTTGGCGGCCTCGGTCTCGGCAAGCTGGTGATGTGCATCGTCACCGAAGAGCTGTCGCGCGGCTGGATCGGCACCGGCTCGCTCGGCACGCGATCCGAAATCGCGGGCGAGCTGATCGTCCTCGGCGGCACCGACGCGCAGAAGGCCCAATGGCTGCCGAAAATCGCCAGCGGCGAAATCCTGCCCACCGCGGTCTTCACCGAACCCGATGTCGGCTCCGACCTCGGCTCGCTGCAAACCAGGGCACGGCGCGAGGGCGATAGCTGGATCATCGACGGCGCCAAGAACTGGATCACCCACGCCGCGCGTTCGGACCTCATGACCCTGCTCACGCGCACCGTGCCCGACGCGAAGGGCTATGCCGGCCTGTCGATGCTGCTCGTTCCCAAGCCGCGCGGGACCGAGGGCGATCCCTTCCCGGCGGCGGGCATGACAGGCAGCGAGATCGAGGTGCTCGGCTATCGCGGCATGCGCGAATATGCGCTGCAGTTCGACGGCATGACGGCACCCGCCGATGCGCTGCTCGGCGGCGAGGAAGGCCAGGGCTTCAAGCAGCTGATGCGCACCTTCGAGGGCGCGCGTATCCAGACTGCCGCGCGTGCCGTGGGTGTTGCGCGCCGCGCGCTCGAACTCGGGCTCGACTACGCCCTCACCCGCAAGCAGTTCGGCAGGGCGATCATTGCCTTCCCGCGCGTGTCGGACAAGCTCGCGATGAGCCTCGTCGATTTCATCATGGCGCGCGAGCTGAGCTACGCCGCAGCGCGCGCCAAGGATTCGGGCAAGCGCTGCGATATCGAGGCGGGCATGGCGAAGCTGCTCGGCGCACGCGCGGCCTGGTCGAACGCCGATGCGGCGCTGCAGATCCACGGCGGCAACGGCTATGCGCTCGAATATGAAATCAGCCGCATCCTCTGCGACGCGCGCATCCTCAACATCTTCGAGGGCGCAGCGGAGATTCAGGCCCAAGTGATCGCGCGCGGGCTGACCGGAGGACGCAATTGATGAGCAACTGGGACGCCTGGATCGGCCGCGAACAAAAGCGTGAAGAACTGATCGTGGCAGCAACCGTCGCGCCTTGGCTCGCGACCTTCGATCGAGACGATCCCGACGACGGATCGACCCCGCAAGGCTTTCACTGGTGCGTCTGCTTGCCCGATGCGCCGACCGTATCGCTCGGAGTCGATGGTCATCCCGTGCGCGACGACCGCGTCTCCAGCTTCTTTCCGCCCATCCCTTTGCCGCGCCGGATGTGGGCTGCCAGCAAGATTGAGTTCGGATGGCCCCTCCTGCCGGGCGAGATCGTCACGCGCACGTCGCGTATCGCTTCGATCACCGAAAAGTCGGGCGGCACAGGCAAGCTCGTCTTTGTCGATGTCGTGCACGAAACCCGCTGCGCCGAGGTGATGAGCGTCCGCGAAATCCAGTCGATCGTGTTTCGCGAAGCGGCGCCCGCCGGCGCGCCGCCAGCCCCGCCGCCGCCCACCCACGACAGCTTCGATCCATCGGACTGGGACGCGCACCGGGCACTTGTGCCTTCGGAGGCGTTGCTGTTCCGCTACTCGGCGCTGACCTTCAACAGCCATCGTATCCATTACGACCTGCCCTATACGACGGAGGTCGAGGGCTATCGCGGCCTTGTCGTCCACGGCCCGCTCACCGCGACCCTGCTCCTCGATCTCGCGGCGCGGCATTTCGGCGACAACGCCCTCAAACGGTTCGATTTCCGCGGCACCTCGCCCGCAATCTGCGGCGAGGCCCTGCACCTCGCGCTGCGAGGGGCCGGCGACGCTGTCGAAATCGGCGCTTTTGCGAGCGACGGGCGACAGGTCATGGCGGCAACCGCCGCGGTCTGAGCCGCAACCTGCCAATCCGGCGCATTTACCACTTCCATAAGATTGTGATCCTACTAAGCGGACGTCATGCGTCTCGCGACGATCACCAACTGGGCCTATGGCGCGACGGTCGTGCTGACGATCGCTTCGTCGACGACGATGCTGCTCGCCTCGAACGCACAGCAGCGCGAACGCGAAGCCGTCGAACAACGCTATCGCCTCGATCAGGCGACAACGATGCTGGGCGACGACATCTTCGCGATGAGCGACCGGGCGCGCCAGTATCTGAACACCGGTGACGCGACCTATCTGGTCGGATATCGCGCCGAAGCAGCGGCGCTCAAGTCGGTCGAAGGGCGCATCGCGCATATCGGCGACGCGGGCGCGTCCGAAGGCGAACTTGCCGCGCTGGCCGAAGCCATCAAACTGGCCGACCTGCTCCACGACGAACAGCGCGCGGCGCTGACGGCCCACGAAAAGGGCGATGATGTTCGCGCACGCCAGCTGCTGTTCGGTCCCGAATATGAACGCCAGCTCGACCGCGCCGAAATGGACCTCAAGCGCTTTCGCGACCGGCTCGACACCCGCATCGAACGTCAGGTCGCAAACGCCGCCGACCTGTCGCAGCTATGGAAGCGCATTTCGGAAGTCGTGCTCGCGCTGACCGCGCTGCTCGTGCTCTGCGTCCTCTATTTTGTCTTCAAGCAGCGCGTACTGCATCCCGTCGTGAAGCTGAGCGACGTCGTCAACCGTCTCGCCAAGCAGGATTTCGACGCCGAGCCGCCCGAGATCGGCCAGATCGACGAGATCGGCGACATGGCGCAGGCCATCCGGATCTTTCGCGAGAACGGCCTCGAACGCCTGCGGCTGGAGGCCGAGCGCGATGCCGACCGGTCGATGCGCGACCTTCTGTCGCGGATGACGCAGCGGCTGCAGGGCTGCGATTCCATGGACGATCTGAAAGAGGTCGTCGGCCGCTTCATGCCAGAGATTGCGCCGGGGCTCGCCGGCCGCCTCTATCTGCTCGAGCGCCGCCGCAACATGGTGGTCGAGGCGTGCCACTGGCTGGAGCCGGTTCATTCGCGCCCCGAATTTTCGGCGCTGTCCTGCTGGGCACTGCGCCGCGGCGTCCCGCACCGGCCCGCCGGCGCCAGCATCGACGTCCCCTGCGATCATGTCGAACGCCCCGAAGGCGCGCCGCTCGACACCTTGTGCCTGCCGCTGATCGCGCAGCGCGAGACGCTGGGCCTGCTCTATCTGGAGCCGAAGGATGCACAGGGCGACAGCCTGACCGGTCCCGAAATCTACCTCGACATCCTGGCCGAGAATATCGGGCTGGCGGTCGCGAACCTGCAGCTCCGCGAAACGCTGCGCGAAATGGCGCTTGCCGATCCGCTCACCGGCCTGCCCAATCGCCGCCAGCTCGACCAGTTATTGGAAGTCCAGCTCGCGCAGGCCGAACGGCTTGGCCGCGACCTTGGCTGTCTGATGGTCGATGTCGATCATTTCAAGCGCTTCAACGACGTCCACGGCCATGATGCCGGCGACACGATCCTGCGCGAGGTCGGGCGCGTGCTGGCGACCTCGACGCGCGAGGCCGGGCTCGCCTTCCGCTATGGCGGAGAGGAATTCATGGTCCTGCTGCCGGGCTTCTCCGCCGATCAGGCAAGCGTCCGCGCCGAAGAGATCAGGCAGCGTATCGCCGACCTGCAACTCGGCAGCGAGGCGGGCAACCTTGGCCCCGTCACGGTTTCGATCGGGGTCGCGATCACGCCGCTCCACTGCCCGCCCGACCGGCTGGTGCGCACCGCCGATGCCGCGCTGCTCCGCGCGAAGGCGATGGGGCGCGACCGCGTCGAAATCGCGCAGCAGCGCGACTCCTTCGCGGCCGTCTGACGCTCAGGCGGGCTGCGCGGCCTTCTTGCGCCGTACGATCGTCTGGGCGTTGGTATATTCGAGCAGGCCGTCCAGCCCGCCTTCGACGCCGACGCCCGACTGCTTCATCCCGCCGAACGCCGCGGTCGGCGACAGATGCTGGGTTTCGTTGACCCAGACGGTGCCACTCGCGATGCGCTGCGCGATCTCGAACGCCTTGTCCTCGTCCTGACCCCAGACAGATCCGCCGAGGCCATAGTCGGTCGCATTGGCGCGCGCGACGACATCGTCGAGGTCGTCGAACTTGATCAGCGGCAGCACCGGGCCGAACTGCTCCTCCTGAACGATCCGGCTATCCTCGGGCGGATTGTCGAGGATGGTGACCGGGATGAAATAGCCCGGCACGTCGGCCGTCTCGCCGCCGACGAGGAAGTTATAGCCCTTGTCCTTGGCATCCTGGATCAGCTCGAGGACGCGGCGGTATTGCGCTTCATTGTTGATCGGGCCGATCTGCGTCCCCTGTTCGGACCCGTCGCCGACCTTCACCGTCTTTGCATAAGCGACAAGCGCGTCGCGCAGCGGCTCGTAGATGTCCTTGTGGACGTACATGCGCTTGGTCGCGATACAGATCTGGCCATTGTTGCGGAACGCCGCCCAGAACAGTTCCTCGGCGACCTTTTCGACGTCGACGTCGGGCATGACGATCGCGGCGTCATTGCCGCCGAGTTCCAGCGTCACGCGCTTCAGCGTCGGCGCCGCCGATTCCATGACGCGGCGGCCGGTCGCGGTCGATCCGGTGAAGCTGATCTTGTCGAACCCCGTGTGGCTCGTCATCCACGGCCCCAGCGCGTCGCCGCCGGTGACGATGTTGAGCACGCCCGGCGGCAGCAGATCCTTGACCAGCTCGCCGAATTTCAGCGTCGCGAGCGGGGTGAAGGGCGACGGCTTCAGCACCATCGTATTGCCCGCGAGCAGCGCCGGTCCGACCTTGAACATCGCGAGGATCATCGGGAAATTCCAAGGCGCGATCGCACCGACGACGCCGAGGGGAACATGGCGCGTCTCGCTATAGCGTTCGTCGCTGTCCTCGTTGACCGTGACCGGCAGATCGAGCGACGCCGCGCCCATCAGCCAGTAGCCGGCGCCCATGATCTCGCCCTCCGCCTCGCTGTGCGGCTTGCCCTGTTCGGCGGTCAGCAGGCGTTTGAACGCGTCGACATTGGCGAGCACCGCCTGCCCCATCGCGTTGAGCGCCGCCTTGCGCTCGGCGATCGGGGTCGCCGCCCAGCCGGGAAAGGCGGCGCGCGCCGCGTCGATTGCCCGGTCGAGGTCGGCCTGCGTCGCATCGGGCACGCTGCCGATGACCTGTTCGGTTGCGGGATTCTGCACGTCAAATCGGGCGCTACCGCCATCGAGCTTGCCGCCGATCAGCATCGCATAGTCACGGTCGAAATCCATCGTCTCTCTCCAGCCTTGTTCGTTTGTCAGGGTATCAGCACGACCTTGATACATTCACCCCGCGCTTGCGCGCCAAGCGCCTCGTTGATCTGGTCGAGCGGGAAGGTCTTGATGAGCCGGTCGAACGGAAAACGTCCGGCGGCATGATGCGCGATCAGTTCGGGGATGAAGCTCTGCGGGTCACTGTCGCCTTCGATGATCCCGATGATCCGGTGGCCGGGGGTCATCAGGGCTGCGATATTGACGTTGATCGACGCCTCTGCCTTCGACGGCACGCCGACGAGGCCGATCGCGCCATGGCTGCCGAGCGCGGCAAGCCCCGCCTCGATCACCGGGACGACGCCGCTGGTGTCGAATGCGAAGTCCAGCCCCGCGGGAACGATCGCGCGCAGCGCCTCGGTCAGCTCACCCGCCTCGGCGGGATCGATGACATGCGTCGCGCCAAGTTCGAGTCCGATCGCGCGCCGCGCGGCCACGGGCTCGACGAGGATGATCGTCGCACAGCCCTGGATCACCGCGCCCATCACCGCCGCCAGCCCGACCGGACCGCCGCCGAACACCGCGATGGATGATCCTGCGGGACAGGCGAGCGAGTTCATCACGCCGCCCGCACCGGTCTGAAACCCGCAGCCCAAGGGCCCGAGCAGTTCCAGCGCGACCTTCGACGTGTCGACCTTGACCACATTGCGCGCACGCGTGACGGTGAGCGCCGAAAAGGACGACTGACCGAAGAAATGCGAGGTCACGCGCTCGCCGTCGCTGGTATAAGCGGTCGACCCATCGTCAAGCCGCATTCCGGCATAGTTCAGCGGCACGAAATTCTGACAATAGCTCGGCAAATGCTCGTCACAGCGCGGGCAGGAGCCGCAGCTCGAAAAGCCGACAACGACCTCGTCACCGATAGCAAGGCCTTCGACGCCCTCGCCGATCGCCTCGATAACGCCGGCACCTTCATGACCCAGCACGCCAGGCAGCGCGAAAGGCGCGAACTGGTCGCGGAAGATCAGGTCGGTGTGGCAGAGGCCGACGCCGGCAATCCGCACGCGCACTTCGCCCGCGCGCGGCGCCTCGACTTCGATCGTCTCGACCGTAAAATCGCCGCCGGGCTGGCGCACCACGGCTGCCTGCGCCTGTGTCATATCCTTCTCCGTTCAATGAAGCCCGCGGCGTTCCTGCTGGCGGTAATCGCTCGGCGCCATGCCGAACCAGGCGCGAAAGGCGCGGCTGAAATGGCTCTGGCTGGTGAAACCTGTCGCCTCGGACAGGGCGGCAAGGCTGAGGTCGGTCTGCACGAGCATCTGCTGCGCGCGATCGAGCCGCGCCTTCATCACATATTGATGCGGCGAGATGCCCGTCGCCTTCTTGAACAGGCGGCAGAAATGCGACGGCGTGACCCCCGCGACCCCCGCCATCGCTTCCAGACTATGTTCCTGCTGCGGATTGGCGAGCACCGCATTCATGATCTTGTGGAGCCGGTAGGCCGAGAAATCGGACACCGGAATCTCGACCGGATTGCCATGCGCTGGCGGGCCCGAGAGGATATGCGCCTTCAGTGCATTGACCATAGCCGCCACATAGGCCGTGCGCTCTTCGGCCTGCGGCGCGTAGAGTTCGGCAAGGATCTGCCGCGTCAGCGCGACGCCGAGCGGATCGGCAAAGGCGAAGCGCAGCTTGTCGAACTGTTCGGCGTGCGGCTGACCCGCGAGCACGTCCGACGACATCGACAAGGTCACGACGTCGAGTTCGCCATCGACGAGCCAGCCGGTTGGCATTCCCGCGGGAACGATCGTCGCGCAGCCGGGAATCGAGCTGCTCTCGGTCCAGCCGTCCTTGTCCCAGGTCTTCACCTGCGGCTTGCCTGCAATATGGACGGTGAAGATCGGCTGCGGCAGCGCGGGCAGCGTGTAGCTGCCGACGAACTGGCGCCAGCGGCACAGCGACCAGCCGTCGCCGAACGACCCCATCTCGACATCCGGCGCACGGCCAAGGACGTCGCAAATGATCCGCTTATTGTCCCAGATGTCTTCGGTTTTCACGCAATCAGCCTGACATCGAGCCGCTTGAAGCCGTTGATGAAGTTCGACCGCACGCGGCTCGGCTCTCCCATGATTTCTATCCGCCGAACATGGCGCGCCATTTCGGTAAAGGCGAGTCGCAATTGCATCTCGGCAAGGCGCGAACCGACGCACACGTGCGTTCCTGCTCCGAAGGCGAGATGCTGGCGGATCGGGCGGGCGATATCGAAGGCATCGGGGTCGGTGAATATCGCGGGGTCGCGATTGCCCGCAGGATAGAAAACAACGACCTTGTCCCCCTTGCGGATAGCCTTCCCGCCCAGTTCGGTGTCCCGCGTCGCGGTGCGGCGCATGTGGATCACCGGGCTCGCGTAGCGCACCATTTCCTTGACCGCATTCGGCAGCAGTGCGGGATCGGCGCGGACCCTGTCCCACTGGTCGGGATTGTTCGCGAAGGCGATCAGGCTGTGGTTGATCGAATTGCGCGTCGTCTCATTGCCCCCGACAAGCGCGAGGATCAGGTTGCCGATGAAGTCGCCGAGCGCGACGGGCTTCCCCTGAATTTCGGTGTTGACGAGCAGGGAGGCGATGTCGGGGCCGGGGTTCGCGCGACGTTCGTCGAACAGCGCCGCCGAAAAGCCCATGAATTCGCCGAGCACTTCCTGCATGGCCTCGGGCGACTGACGGAAATCGGGATCATCCTCGCCGACGAAGGCGTCGGTCCAGCGGTGGAGATCGTGCCAGGTCTCGGCCGGCACGCCGAGCAGTTCGGCAAGCGTCAGCAACGGCAGCGGAACGGTGAGCAGCGGAAGGATATCGACCGTCTCGTTCAGCGGAACGTCCGCGAAGAGCCGCTCCACCCGTTCGGCGATGCGCGCCTCGATCCCCTCGAGCCGGCCCGGCGAAAGCGCGGGCATGATGAACTTGCGATATTGGGTGTGCGTCGGCGGATCATGCGAAATGAACGGGATGCCGATCGCCGATTCCCCTGCCCCGGTCAGCCCCACCTCATTCTCGTTAAAGATGCGGTGCCCGCCATTGGAATGGGCGGAGGAAAAAAGGTCGGCCTGGCGGGACACGTCGACGATCGCGTCGAAACCCGTCACCGCCCAGAAGCCCACGTCGTCCGCCTGTTCGTTCCACTGTACGGGCCCGGCGCTCCGCATCTGTTCGAACAGGGCATAGGGCGGACCGGCGTGATATTGGTCGGGATCGCTGAGGTCCGGAAAAGACTGTGCCATATAAGCGTTCCCTTGTTGTTCAGGCCGCGGTGTAGCCGCCGTCGGCGACGAATTCGGCGCCAGTGATGAAGCGCGCCGCGTCGCTTGCGAGGAAGGCGACCAGCGGCGCGATATCGCGCGGTTCGCCGAGCCGTCCCATCGGGATCAGGCTGGACCATGCGGCCAGCGCGGCTTCGGGTGGAATCGGATTGCCGTCGGCGTCGGTCGGGGCGTCCCAATCGGCGCCGAGGTTGGTGCCGACCGGCCCCGGCAGTACGGTGTTTACGCGAATGCCTTCCTTGGCGAGTTCGAACGCCACCGCGCGCGACAGTCCGCGCACCGCGCCCTTCGTCGCGCTATAGGCGGCGAACTGTGCGCCGCCGACCATGCCATAGACCGACGATATGTTGACGATCGACGCTGTCTCGCCGCCTGCCGCAACGGCAGCGCGCATCAGCGGCAGCGCGCCCTGCATGCCGAGATAGAGACTGTCGACATTGATCGCCTGCTGGCGGTGCAGGTTTGCGATCGGCGCCTCGCGGAACGGCTTCGACATCATCACGCCGGCATTGTTGACGAGAATGTCGAGCGCGCCGCCGGTCGCGTGATATACGCGCGCCCAGTCCTCGGCCTTCGACACATCATGCGCGTGCGCGCTCGCCGATCCGCCGATGGTCGCGGCGGTCTCCGCCGCCGTATCGGCATCGATGTCGGTAACGATCAATTCGGCACCGAGCTCGGCCATCTGCAGCGCTGTCGCACGGCCGATGCCCGACCCCGCCCCCGTCACCAGCGCGCGCTTTCCGGCGAGGCAAAAGGGGTTCGTCATCAATCGGCTCCTATATTGGTCGTCGCGAAACATTCGGTGCCCGGCAGGCGCGGGATCGCCGCCCAGGCGTCACGGCAATAGGCTTCCTGCGTCAGCTGGATGGAATCGGGTTCGTCGAGCGTCCCTGCCTTGACGATCGTCACGCCGGGCAACGCTTCGGCGATCGAGACGATCGGCGAGCCGCAGGTCGGGCAGAAATGACGGTGCACGGGCAGGCCGCTGTCGCCGCGATCGACAAAGATCCGCATCTCGCCGCTATGGTCGAAATTGTCGTCGGTGACCGCGCAGACGACCGAAAAGGCGCTGCCCCCCTGACGCTGGCAATGACGGCAGTGGCAGACCGCGCTGATCAGCGGCGCGCCGGTGACCCGGTAACGGATCGCCCCGCACAAGCACCCGCCGTGCCGGACTTGCTGCTCGTCGCTCATTCAATTGTCCAAAAAAGGACCCGCCCCGCGATCGATTGCGGGGCGGGCATCGTGGAGGATCAGAAATTCATGCGTGCCGAGATGCCATAGGTTCGCGGCGTTGCGGGCACGAGGAAGTTGTACGGGAAGCCCGCACCGCGCAGGTCGAGACCATAGCCATAGGTCTTCCGGTTGAAGAGATTGTCGGCAAAGGCGCGCAGCGTGAAGCGATCGTTCGACCAGCTGAGCGACATGTTCACCTTCGCATTGGCGCCCTGTTGCAGTTCCGCATTGTCCTGCGGTGTGCCGGCGGCGTTGAGGTCGTTGAACGGCGAGAAATATTGCTGGCTCGAATAGGCGACGTTCGGCGAGAAAGTCACCACGCCGTCGGCGACCGGAACGACATCCCACTGGAAGCCGAACTGCGCGGTCAGCTTCGGCGCGAACGGCAGGCGATTGCCCGACAGATCGGTGCCCTGCAGCGACAGCTCCTTATATTTGGAATGGAGCCAGCCGAGCGAGGCGTCGATGCGGAAGCCCTCTGCTGCACGCAGCGTCGTTTCCAGTTCGATCCCGTAGACCTCCGACGACGGCGCGTTGACGAGGAAGGAGACCGGGCCGGGGCGCGTATCCTGAAGCTGCTGGTTCGAATAATCGTAGTAAAAGCCAGAAAGCGCATAGGTCAGCCGGCGATCGAACGCCTTGCCCTTCATCCCGACTTCATAGGCGTTCACCCGCTCGGGCTCGATATAATAGATGCCGCTCGACGACGTGTAGCCGCCGCCGTTCACCGCCCCGGCGCGATAGCCGCGGTTGTAGCTGGCATAGAGCAAGGTGCCGCTGTCGAGCGTGTAGCTGAGCGCGACGCGGCCGGTCAGCGCATTGTTGGTGTCACGGATCGCAAAGCGCGCATTGGGGTCATAGGCGCAGGTGCCGGCGACGCCCGGACAGGGCACCGTCGTTGCGATCGGCGTCTGCGGCCCGCCCAGCGTACCGACGAACAGATAGGCGAACGCATCTTCGTAACGCGACTTGTCGTTGGTGTAGCGCGCGCCGAGGGTCAGGACGAGCTGATCGGTCAGGTCGATATCGGCCTGCGCGAACACCGCCTTCGAGCGTCGTTCCTGCCGGTAGTGCTGGAAGAAACCGCCGTCTGGCGGCAGCGGCAGGTTGAACGTGTTGTCGGTGACGTTGCTGTCATAGCCATAAAAGAGGCCGGCAACGAGGTTGAAGCCCTCCCCGTCGTAATTGCCCCGCAGTTCCTGGCTGAACTGGCGATAGCGCGAACGCCAGGTGATGTTCAGCACGTCGAGCGGCGAGCCGTCGGACGCCTGCTGCAGATGCTGACCGCCGCCGTCATAGGATGTGATCGAGGTCAGGCTGAGCTGGTCGCTGAGCTCGAGCCCGACATTGGCGGAGAAGCCCCACGCGTCGGTGCGATTCTCGCCGATGCTGTTCTCGTTGATCTCGAAGAATTTCAGGCCGGTGCGGAACGGCAGCAGCCCGTGCACCGCCGCCTGTGTGCCGCGATCGCGGCCGCCATAGGCGCGCAGCACGATGTCGAGCGTCTCGGTCGGCTTGAGGCGCAGCGAGGCGCGGCCCTGCAGCGTATCCACCGAATTGGCATCGCGGCCGCCGGGGAAGATGTTTTTGATCTTGCCGTCGCCATTCGCATAATTGCCGGCGATCCGCAGGCCCGCGACATCCTCGGCGAGCGTCACTTCGGCGGCGCCCTGCGCGGTGAAGGTATTATAATTGGCGTAGCCGACCTGCAAATAGCCGTCGCCGCCCGACAGGTCGGGCTTCTTGGTGATGAAGTTGATCGCGCCGCCGGTGGTGTTGCGCCCGAACAGCGTCCCTTGCGGGCCGCGCAGCACCTCGATCCGGTCGAGGTCGAACAGACCCATTCCATGGCTGGTACGCGGCGCCAGATAGACGTCGTCCAGATAGACGCCGACCGGCGAGGCTTGGTTGCTGTTATATTCGTTCGCGACCCCGATGCCGCGCAGCGAGAAGTTCGGCTGCGTATCGCCATAGGGGCTGTTGATCTGAAGATTGGGGACCGCTTCGCCGAGCTGTGCCGAATTGGTGATCCCGCGTTCGGCCAGCGCGTCGCCGCCAAGCGCGGTGACCGCGAGCGGCACGTCGAGCAGCGACTGTTCGCGACGTTGGGCGGTGACGACGATATCGCCGTCGCCGGCGCCTTCGTCGGCAGGCCGCGCGGTGGTTTCCTGCGCGAGGGCGGTGGTCGATGTCGTAATTGCGAGCGCGACCACAAGGGCGCGCGAGAAGGCCGTTCTTGCCATTTCATCTCTCCAGATCGAGGCTTCTGCGAACCTCATGCCGGGATTAACTAGGGCGGCCATGCCCTTTTGGCTTTAGCCTCGCTTGCAATCAGATTTGACATTTCTTGCGCGATCTTCGCGCCCCGCATCATGCGCCCGCCGGAGCGCTCGCTTTGGCCAGATCGCGGGCAAAGGCACGGAAACCCGAGGTCAGAATGATCGCCGCCAGCGGTAGCGCGATCCCGGTCACCAGCGCGATCGAGTAGCGCAGCGCGCCATCATAGCCAAAAAGATGGTCGGTCAGCAGCGCCATCAACATCGGCCCGAAGCCGAGTCCGGTCAGGTTGACGACGAAGAAATAGAGCGCGGTGACGCGGGCGCGATATTTGTTCGGGGTGATGAACTGCAGCGCCACGGTGCCGACCCCGTGCATCGTTAGCATCGGAAAGGCGAGCGCGAGCATCGTGAACGCCAGCGGCGCCCCCGGCATCAGCACGGCGGCAAGCAGCGGCGGGCCGCCGAGCAGGATCGAGAGGCGCATCACGCGCAGGTGCGCATCGGCCACCCCGCGGCCGAACCAGCGGTCGGCGAGCGTGCCGCCAAAGACAAGGCCGGCGGCGCCGCCGATCGCCATGATCAGCCCGAACCACAGCCCGGCCTGTGACACCTCCATTGCATAGGTACGCGCGAAGAAGGTGGGCACCCACGCGATGACGCCGTACATGACGAGGCCGATCAGCGACATGCCGCCGAACAGCGCGCCAAGCGACGCGCGCTGGCTTTTGAGATGCGCGAGGAAGCCGGGCGCCGCCGGCGCATCGGACGGCGCGACGGCCCGCCGGATGCCTTGCCGAACCGGTTCGCGGAGCGTCAGCAGCATCAGGCACACGAGGATGCCCGGCGCCGCGACCCACAGGAAGATCGTCCGCCAC
The DNA here is from genome assembly GCF_965279755.1 of Sphingopyxis sp. Taxonomy (GTDB): domain Bacteria; phylum Pseudomonadota; class Alphaproteobacteria; order Sphingomonadales; family Sphingomonadaceae; genus Sphingopyxis. The sequence continues at coordinate 655,582 of NZ_OZ257261.1, forward strand.
GCCTCGACCGGCCCGATCAGCGGCAGATCGACCATCGGCGCCGCAAGCACCGCCTGGACAACGAACGAGCCGAGGATCATTGCAACCCCCGACCCCAGCGGCACGCCGATCGAATAGACCGCCATCGCGCGCGCCAGCCGATTGCGCGGAAAGGTATCGCTGAGCATCGAGTAGGCGGCGGGCGACAGCGCCGCCTCGCCGACCCCTACCCCCATGCGCGCGAGGAACAAGGACGCATAGCTTCCGGCAAATCCGCAGCCTGCAGTCATGACGCTCCACAGCGCGACCCCGACAAGGATCAGATTCCGCCGGTTCCAGCGGTCGGCAATCCATGCGATCGGCAGGCCGAGCAGGGTATAGAAGAGCGCGAAGGCCAGCCCGATGAGCAGGCTGACCTGCGTATCCGAAATGTCGAGCGCGGCGCGGATCGGCGCGACGAGCAAGCTCAGGATCATCCGGTCGACGAACGACAGCGTATAGGCGAGCAGCAGGACGCCGACGGTGTACCAGCCATAGGCGGGGCGCGGAAAATCTGGCGTTTTGCCCGCACTTTGGGCTTGCTCTTCGCGCTCGCCCAGCATCGCGTTTCCGGTCGCCATCGCACCCATTCTCCCGAACGCCGCTCGCTCTTGCGTCACAAGTCGGCCTGATATATAGAAACAGTTACTTAGAAAACTAAGTAAATTTGTGACCGAGTCAAGCGTGATCGGGACGCAAAATAACAAACGGGCTGGGAGAGTTGAGATGGCGAAATTGGGAAGGAAGCAGTGTGCCCTGTTTTTGGCGGGCGTAACGGTCGTCGCTATGCCTGCGGCGGCGGCGGCACAGGATGATGCAGCAGGCGACAGCGGCGACATCATCGTCACCGCGCAGCGGCAGGAACAGCGGCTTCAGGACGTCCCCGTATCGGTCACTGCCTTCGGGGCACAGCAGCTTCGCGACAACAGCATCGAAACGGTGCAGGACATCGCGCTCCGCACCCCGGGCCTTGCTGTCAGCGCGGTCGACCCGGTCAACACCAACTTCGCGATGCGCGGCATCGGCAGCGCCCCCGGCATCAGCCAGAATGCCGGCGGCGACCCCTCGGTCGTCGTCTTCATCGACGGCGTCTACGCCGGCCGCGGCGGCACCCCCGACCTCGACGCACTCGACCTTGAGCGCGTCGAAGTGCTGCGCGGGCCGCAAGGCACATTGTTCGGGAAAAACGCCATCGGCGGCCTCGTCCAGTTCGTCAGCCGCAAGCCCACCGACGAGACGAGCTTCTTCTTCGAGGGCACTTACGGCAATTACGACCGCGTCGGCGTGATCGCGCGCGGCAATATGGCGCTGACCGACAAGGTCTATCTGTCGGCCGGCCTTTCGCACAAGCAACGCGACGGGTTCGAATATAACGAAACGACGGGTCATGACGTCAACGACCTCAACCTGACGACGGGCCGCGTCGCGCTGCGCTTCGTGCCCACCGATACGCTCGACATCATCCTCCGCGCCGACGTGTCGCATCAGGACCAGAAGGGCAATCCGCGCCACAATAATTGCGACACCAGCTTTCAGGGCGGCATCCACTGCGTCGGCATCAACCCCGACCCGCGCGTCGTGAACGCCTATATCGACGGCGAGGTAAAACGGACGATCCAGACCTATTCGGGCGAGGTCAATCTGGAGCTGCCGTTCGGGACGCTCACCTCGCTCACCGCGCTTCGCAAGGTGAAGTTCAATTTCGTCACGCCCTTCTTCAGCAACCCGATCAATCCGCCGAACCAGATCGAATCGACCAGCTTCGGCGAAGAAGACAACAGCCAGTTCAGCCAGGAGCTGCGGCTGAGCTTCGACGCGTTCGACGGCAAGCTGAAGGGCCAGACCGGAGTCTATTACCTCAAGGAGAACAACGACCGCGTCGAGGGGCAGATTCAGGATTTCCCGGCGCCGGCCGGATCGGGAACCGGCATCTATCCGCAGTCGGTCAACGCACGCAGCATCGCGGTCTTTGGCCAGCTCGATTATGAAATTCTGCCCTCGCTGATCGCTACGGCCGGCGCGCGCATGACATGGGAGCGCAAGAGTGGCCGCTTCGCCGGCTACAAGGCCGACGACGGTCCGGGCCTGCCGCCGCCGCTGGGCTCGCTTGCCGGCTATGACGTCACCGGCAAGAAAAGCTGGAAGGCCTTCACACCGCGCTTCGCGCTCAACTGGAAGGCGACCGACGATGTCCTGCTCTATAGCGCAGTGGCGCGCGGCTACAAGAGCGGCGGCTTCCAGGGGCTTTCGGGCACCGCGGCGGGCGCATCGACGCCTTATGATCCCGAATTTGCGTGGAGCTATGAGATCGGCGCGAAGACCGACTGGTTCGATCGCCGCTTGCGCCTGAACGTCGCAGCATTCCGCACCGACTATTCAGACCTCCAGATCTCGCAGCTCGTTCCGCTCTGCTGCGTCGTCGTCAGCAATGCGGCAAAGGCGCGGATCAAGGGGATCGAAGTCGAGACGGTCATCCGCCCGTTCGAGGGGTTCCAGCTCGACGGCAGCTACGCCTGGCTCGACGCGAAGTTCACCGAATATACGATCCCTGGACAGGCCTATACGGGCAACCAGCTACCGCGCTCGCCGAAGAACAAGTTCAACATCGGCGGTCAGTATGAAGCGCCGCTCGGAGATCTGTCGGCCAAGCTGCGCGTCGACTACAGCTGGGTCGACAATGCCTTTTTCGAGGCCTCGAACATCCCGCAGCAGCTTTGGCCGAGCCACGAGAATCTCGACGCGCGCCTGTCGCTCTCGGGCCCCGACGACCAGTGGGAAATCTCGCTGTGGGGCAAGAATCTGACCAACGAACTGACGCCGACCTATGTCACTTACTTCGGCGCCTTTCGTCAGATCCTGACCCCCTATGCCCCCCCGCGCACCTATGGCGTGACCGTCGCATTCAAGATTTAACCGGCAAGATTTGACCGGACACGCGGTGGCGCCCCCCCGTTCGCCGCCGCGTGCCCTTCCCCCGAGCCCCTCCTCTTGTGAAAGGATGATCGATGGACGAACCGCGTTTCCGCTATCTCTGCTCCTACCGGGCCAGCTTCACCGAACCGCAGCAACAGATCGGCAAGGCGCATTTCGGGCGCCGGATGATCGCAGCGCTGACCGGCGGCGAGGTCGAGGGTGAACGCCTGCGCGGCCGCGTGATGCCCAGCGGCGGCGACTGGGCGACGATAGACGACCGGGACACTTTGCGGCTCGACGCACGCATCACGATGGAAACGCACGACGGCGCGTTGATCTATGTCTCCTATCGCGGCGTGCTGCGCCCGCTGTCCGCGGCCCACAAGCACGCGCGCAAGGGAGGGCCGCAGACGCCGGAAGAAAAGGCCGAGGTCTATTTCCGCACCACGCCGATGTTCGAGACGGGCGACGAGCGCTATCTCTGGCTCAACGACATCGTCACAGTCGGCCTTGGCGCCAGCGTCGGCGGCGCGGTGCGCTACGACGTGTTCGAGCTGCTCTAGGAGCGGCTACCAACCCCGTCGCAAACAATGTGCGACGATGCTTGTCATCGCACGGCGGCGCTGCTAGTGGCGCCCCTCGTTGCCGCTTTAGCTCAGTTGGTAGAGCACATCATTCGTAATGATGGGGTCACAGGTTCGAGTCCTGTAAGCGGCACCATCCCTTCTACAAGGGAAGCCCGACACATCCGGCGGAAGCGCCTTTCAGCAGGGAACCGATTTGGGTCCAGCTTGGGGCACTTTGGGCAAGGAAATCGGCTCGACCCACGCTATACCTCATTAAGCCGGATACCCAACGCAGCGACAGACGGATTCCGCGTACCTCTTTCAAGGTCGCTGATATAGCTGCGTTCCATATCCGCCGCCGCCGCTAGCTGCTCCTGGGTAATGCCCTTCAGCTTGCGTTGGTGCCGGACATTGACGCCGAGCAGCCGAACTGTCCGTCGGCACCGCCCGGATACATGTGGCAGACGAGACCGACATCGGGCGTCGCTTTTTTAGCGACCGGCAGCTTGTAGCCGCCGATGCGGTCGAGTGCCATGTTACCGCCACTACAGGTGGCGAGAGCTAGCGAGGCAGCCCACCTAGATCGGCACCGCATGGGAAATCGAGAGCGGCAGATGGCCGGCAGCATAGTGTTTTCATTACGCTTCGCAGCAGCGGTGCACCGCGCAGCGAGCGGTCGCTAGTCGAGCGCCCCGAGGGCTTCGAAATCGGTCGCAGGCAAGCGCTGCCAACGCCTCGACACCTCGACGGTCTCCCAAAGTCCGGGTCCCACGAACAGAAGGGCGCTGCCCGCACTCAAGCAAAGGAACAGGATCGCCGAAAGGAGCAGCATCAGCGAAGTCGCATCACGCGCCGACGTACCGTGGGCGAGGTGGTGGAGCCTGACGGCGAGCAGCCAAGCGGCCACGAGAAGCGCGACGCCTCCGGCGCGCAGCCCCAGATTAGCAGCAAGGCCTTCATGCCATTTTCTCATCGGAACCTCCATCGGGAGGCCGTTCAATTACGCATAGCCGCGTAGGAATTCGAGATCGGGAACGCACGAGAAGCGTTGAGATTCCATATGATCGGCGGCATCGGCGCGGAAATCGACCAAAATCATATGCCGTTCCTATGCGAATGCCCCGTTTCCCATATGGAGTTAAAATGCCGCTCCATGGCATTGCTGCATGAAAGCAAAACAGGGGCGACGAATGACCGCAGACGCAAGACCAGATTCATCGAAGGGCGCGCATTCGTCCCGTCTATCGACGCTGGCGCTCGGTGCGCTCGGGGTCGTTTTCGGCGATATCGGAACCTCACCGCTCTACGCGCTCAAGGAGAGTTTTGTAGGCCATCACCCGCTGACGGTCGATTCCACTCACATCTTCGGGGTACTCTCACTGATCTTCTGGACGATGATGCTGATCGTCACGGCCAAATATGTTTTTATCGTCATGCGCGCCGACAATGACGGCGAGGGCGGGAGCATGGCGCTGCTCGCGCTCATCGCGCGAAGTCTGGGCGAATCGCGCTGGACGCCTGCGATCGCCATGCTCGGCGTGCTCGCGACCGCGCTCTTCTATGGCGACGCAATCATCACGCCGGCCATTTCGGTACTATCCGCGGTCGAAGGCCTGACGGTGGTGGAAGCGTCGCTCGGCCAATATGTCATGCCGATCGCCATCATCATCCTTGTCGGGCTGTTCCTGATCCAGCGTCACGGAACGCACAAGGTCGGCGCCCTCTTCGGCCCGGTGATGGCGATCTATTTCATCACTTTAGCCGTGCTCGGGATCGCCAATATCGTCCGCAATCCCGAGATCGTCGCGATCGTCAACCCGCTGTGGGCGGTGCGCTTCTTCGCGCTCGATCCCTGGCTCGCCTTTCTCGCACTCGGGTCGGTCGTGCTCGCGGTAACGGGGGCGGAAGCGCTCTATGCCGACATGGGCCATTTCGGGCGCAAGGCCATCAGCATCGCCTGGCTCTATGCCGCGCTCCCCTGCCTGATGCTCAACTATATGGGACAGGGCGCGTTGCTTCTCGACAGTCCGGCAGCGGCCTCCAATCCCTTCTTCCTGCTAGCGCCTGAATGGGCGCGCCTGCCGCTCGTGATCCTCGCGACGCTCGCGACCATCATCGCAAGCCAGGCGGTGATCTCGGGTGCCTTTTCGGTGACGCGGCAGGCCGTGCAGCTGGGCTTTCTTCCGCGATTGCGGATCCTGCATACCAGCGCGTCAGCCGTCGGTCAGGTCTATGTTCCTTTCGTCAACTGGACGCTGCTTGCCCTCGTGATCCTGCTTGTTCTCGGCTTTCGCAGTTCCAGCAATCTCGCCGCGGCCTATGGCATTGCGGTCACGGGCACGATGGTTCTGACCGCCTGCATGCTGGGTATCCTGACCTTCAAGGTCTGGCGCTGGCATCCACTGCTCGCGGGCGGGGTCACGGGCACCTTCCTCCTTATCGACGGAGCCTATTTCGCGTCCAATATCACCAAGATCCCTGATGGCGGCTGGTTCCCCCTCGTCGTTGCGGCGACGGCCTTCGTCCTGCTCACGACCTGGTCGACCGGGCGCAAGATCATGCGGCGCTATCTCCAGCTCGGAGCGATGGACATGGATCTGTTCGTCAAGTCGACGGCGCATTCGGTAAAGCGCGTACCGGGAACGGCGATCTTCCTCTCGTCGACGTCCGAAGGCGTGCCGCCTTCGCTCCTCCACAATGTAAAGCACAACAAGGTCCTGCACCAACGCGTCATCATCCTGACCGTTGTCACCGAAAGTGTCCCGCATCTCGATCCCGACAAACGGGTCGAGGTGACCGACTGCGGCGAAGGTTTCTATCGCGTCCGGCTCCGGCACGGCTTCATGGAGGAAGTCGATATTCCAGCGGCGATGAAGGGCGTCGATGGAGCGGGCGGGCCGGTGACGAGCCACGACACAAGCTATTTCCTCAGCCGGCAGACACTGATCGCCTCGAGTCGTCCGGGCATGGCGATCTGGCGCGAACATCTTTTCGCCTGGATGGTTCGCAATGCGGAGAGCCCGATGGAATTCTTCAAGCTGCCGAGCAACCGGGTCGTCGAGCTGGGTTCGCAGGTCGAAATCTGACCCCTATCCAGCCACGTCGGCGATATAGGCGACAAGCGCGACGATACCGCACATGTAGATAGTCAGGCTGAGCGCGCCCTGCGCGCCCAGCCAGTCCACGATGCGGTCATGTATCGGGCGCGACGCCTCGGAGGCCCGCTCGGGTTCTTTGGTGATCATCCGCCACCATTAGGGCAAGGCGGCATTTCAATTCGAGAGCGAGCGCTCCCGTTTCGCGTATGAATCGCATAGAATCGCAAGGAATATTGCACCTTCTGCACGGCGCAAAGGCGATTAACCGGGTTGGGTTGACGGCTCCGCCTGCGCATCGCCGCTCTGGCGCAGGCGATAGCCGATGCCGAGTTCGTTGCAGATGATCCGAGGCTGTTGCGGTTCGGTTTCGAGCTTCTGCCGCAAGGTGCGAACGAGCACCCGCAGATATTCGACATGATGCTCATGTTCGTGCGGCCAGACCTCGGCCATGATCTGGTTGTGCGTGATGACCCGCCCCGGGTGCCGCGCCAGCTGGGCAAGGACCGCATATTCCTTCGGCGTCAGATGCACATCCCTGCCCGCCTTGGTGACTGCGCGCGCCACGAGATCGATGGTCACATCGTCGACGGTCAGGGTGAGCGTGCCCCCGTCACGCGTGAGCCGATTGCGGAGCGCAACCCGCACCCGCGCCAGCAACTCGTCGGTGTCGAAGGGCTTGGTCAGATAATCGTCGGCGCCGAGATCGAGCGCCGCGACCTTCTGGTCGATCGCATCGCGCGCCGACACGACGATCAGGGTGGTGTCGGACTGCTGCTTGAACAGCGGCACCAGTTCGAGCCCGTCGCGGTCGGGAAGCCCGAGATCGAGCAAGACGATGTCGGGCCGCTCGGCGCGAAGCTGCTCCACCGCCTCGCGGGCATTCTCCGCCTCGACGATCGCATAGTCGTTCCGCACCAATGCAGCGTGGATAAGCCGCCGGATGTGGAGCTCGTCATCGACGATCAGGACCTTGTGACGCACTTTCATGGCTATTCCTTGTCGCCTGGATGCAGGATGATCAGCGGATCGGGGATACGGATGGTGAAGCGGGCGCCGTGCGGCTCCGCATTGTTGCCGGCCTCGACCGAAAGCCCCATCGCCTCGGCGAACCCCTTGACGATCGCGAGGCCAAGACCGGTGCCATGCTTGACGCGGTCGCTTCCCTCAAGCCGCGTGAAGGTGTCGAACACGCGTTTCTCGTTACCCGCAGCTATCCCCGGTCCCTGGTCGATGACCGACAATGTGATCGCATCGGCGGCGCGCTCGGCCCTGATTATGATCGGTGTATCGGGGTCGGCATAGCGTCCGGCATTGTCGAGAAGGTTGATCAGGCAATGGTGGAGGAGCACCGGATCGACACGGACGAGCGGAATGTTCGACGGGATCTCGACCTTGACCTCGTGCCCCGCAAGCGAGCCGCGCGTGTCGTGGGCGGCGCTCGCGGCGGCATCGAAGAGGTCGGTCGCCTCGACCTTCATCGGCAGCGCACCCGCCTCGACGCGCGCCATGTCGAGCAGATTGGAGACGAAGCGATTGAGCCGCTTCGCTTCGGCCTCGATCGTCTCGGCGAGTTCGGGCGAGGGATGACGTTGCAATTCCTGCGCGGCCGAGAGGATCGTCGTGAGCGGCGTGCGCAGGTCGTGACTGACCGACGACAGAAGCGCCGAACGCAACCGGTCGCGTTCGTCGATTTGCCGCGAGCGCAGCGCAGCTTCTTCAAGTTCCATCCGGTCGAGCGCGATCGACGCCTGATCGAGCAGACTCATCAAGAGCGGCACCTGGTCCGAGCGTACAGGCTCGCGCGCATCATCGCGCGTCAGTCCGAGGACAGCCAGCACGCCACGCGTCGTACGCAGCGGATGGAACAGCCAGTCGGAGGCGGTCAGCGTCGAGGATCCCCGCCCCGCGGGCTGGTCATTATCCATCGCCCATTGCGCAGCGGCTCGCTCGATCTGCTCGAGCCGGTCCTCGGGCGGCACGGCCGCACGTAGCATTGGACCGTCGGCGGACGGAAGCAGCAGTACCGTACGGACATCGAGCAGACGGCCAACCTCGGCGCAAATTGCCTGCATCAATGTGTCCTGATCGGGCGCGACGGTCAGTTGCCGCGAGAAGCTGGCGAGCGCGGCATTCTGACGCGCGCTCGATTGAGCCAGATCGGCTTGGGCGCGCACGCGCGCAGCGAACTGGCTGGTGACCACAGCGACGCCGAGCAACACGAGGATGCTGACGACATTTTCGGGATTGCTGACGGTCAGCGTTCCGGTCGGCGGCAGGAAGAAGAAGTTATAGGCGAGGCTTGATGCGAGCCCGGCAAACAGGCCGGCGCGCAAGCCGAAAGTCGCCGCAGCGAACATCACGGGGACGAGATAGAGCAGCGAAATATTGCCGAGGTCGATGACTTCGATCAGCAGGCGCCCGAGCGCGGTCATCAAGGCGACCATCGCGAGCGACCCGATATAGTGCGACGGCTTGCCCCAGCGCCCCGGCACCGCAAGCGCCGGTCGCGCGCCCGCCCTTCCTTGGGACTCGCCCGGCAGGACATGGACCGCAACATCGTCGATTGTCCGCACGAGCTGGTCGACGACCGAGCCGTGGCGCAGCTCGAACCACCAGGGACGCGCCGACTTGCCGATCACGATCTGCGTCGCGCGCGCGTCACGCGCAAAGCTGCACAGCCCCTCGACGACGCTCGCCGCAGGCACGGTCGCCGTCGATGCGCCAAGCCGCGAGGCGAGTGCGAGCGTGTCGGCGAGCTGGCGGCGGTCGTCGTCGGTCATCGCCCGGCTGCGCCGCGTTTCGATATAGACCGCGGTCCAAGGCGCCTTCAGCGCGTCGGCGAGCCGTTTGCCCGCACGGACAAGCTCGGCGGCAACCGGGAGCTCGCTCACCGCGACGACAATCCGTTCGCCCACCGCAAAGCTGCCCGCGAGGGCATGACTGCGCACATGTTCTAGCATCTGCGCATCGACCGCCTGCGCCGCGCGGCGCAGCGCCAGTTCGCGGAGTGCAGTGAGGTTCGATTTCGAGAAGAAGTGCGTCAGTGCCCGTGACGCTTCCTGCGGAATATAGACTTTCCCGTCGCGAAGCCGTTCGATCAGTTCGTCGGGTGGAATATCGACGACCTCGATCTCGGCATTTTCGAGGATTGAGTCGGGTACCGTCTCGCGCACGCGAACACGTGTGAAGGAAGCAACGACGTCGTTGAGGCTTTCGACATGCTGGATATTGATCGTCGAATAGACGTCGATCCCGGCATCGAGCAGTTCCTCGACGTCCTGATAGCGTTTGGGATGGCGGCTGCCCGGCGCATTGGTGTGCGCCAGTTCGTCGACGAGCACCAGCTGCGGCCGCCGTTCGAGGATCGCGTCGATGTCCATCTCGCCGAGGCTGTGGCCTTGATGCTCGACCTGACGCCGCGCGACGATCTCGTGCCCATGGACAAGCGCCTCGGTCTCGCGCCGGCCGTGCGTTTCGACCACGCCCACAACCACATCGACCCCGGCCTCACGCCGGTGGCGGCCGTCGGTCAGCATCTCCCATGTCTTGCCGACGCCGGGCGCCGCGCCGAGGAAGACTTTCAGACGGCCGCGGCCTTCCTGCGCCGCCTGACGCAGAAAGGCCTCGGGTGATGGTCGGTCGTTTCCTGTCACGCGGCGGGTTTAGCCCCAAAAGTATCGAGCCGTCGATTGAGCTTGAACACATTGACACGCGGCTCGCCAAGGAAGCCCAGAATCCGGCCTTCGACGCTCTGCTCGACGAGCCCGCGGACCGCAGCCGGATCAAGCCCGCGCGCCTTTGCGATCCGATCGACCTGATAAAAAGCCGCCTCGGGGCTGATATGGGGATCGAGCCCCGAGGCGGAGGTCGTCACCAGGTCAGGCGGGACGTTAGCCCCTGGCGCCGTTTCGGAAAACTTTGCGACGTCGCCCTTGACGCGGTCGGCGAGCGCCTGCGAGGTCGGCCCGAGATTCGAGCCCGACGAGGCGAGCCCGTCATAGCCCTTGCCCGCCGCCGACGGGCGCGTGTTGAAATAGCGATCCGACGTGAAGGCCTGGCCAACGACGGTCGAACCGATGACCTTGCCATTCTCTTCGACGAGGCTGCCGTTCGCCTGGCTTGGGAACAGCGCCTGCCCGATGCCGGTCAGCGCCAGCGGGTAAGCGAGCCCGAGGAGCAGTGCGAAGAGCAGCGTCATGACAAGCGCCGGACGCAGCGAGGTGATGAAATCCTTGTTCATTGTCATTTCCTCAGACGAGACCCAGGCCGCCGACGGCGAGGTCGATCAGCTTGATGCCGACAAAAGGTGCCACCAGACCGCCAAGGCCATAGACGGCAAGGTTGCGCGCGAGCAGCGGCCCCGCCCCCATCGGCTTGTACGTGACGCCCTTCAGGGCGAGCGGCACGAGCAGCGGGATGATCAGCGCGTTGAAGATGATCGCCGACAGGATCGCGCTCTCGGGGCTGGTCAGCCCCATGACATTGAGCACGCCGAGGCCGGGATACAGCACGATGAACATCGCGGGGATGATCGCGAAATATTTGGCGACATCGTTGGCGACCGAAAAGGTCGTCAGCGCCCCGCGCGTCATCAGGAGTTGCTTGCCGAGCCCAACGACCTCGATCAGCTTGGTCGGGTCGCTGTCGAGGTCCACCATATTGCCCGCCTCGCGCGCCGCCTGCGTGCCGGTGTTCATCGCAACCCCGACGTCGGCCTGCGCCAATGCAGGGGCGTCGTTGGTGCCGTCGCCGCACATCGCGACGAGGCGCCCGCCCTGCTGTTCCTTGCGGATCAGCTGGAGCTTGTCCTCGGGCGTCGCCTGCGCGAGGAAATCGTCGACCCCCGCCTCGGCGGCGATCGCGGCGGCGGTGAGCGGGTTGTCGCCGGTGATCATGACCGTGCGGATGCCCATCGCGCGCAGTTCGCCAAAGCGTTCCCGGATGCCCGCCTTGACGATATCCTTGAGGAAGATCGCGCCGAGAAGCTGGCCGTCCTTCGCCACGGCAAGCGGTGTTCCGCCTGCGCGCGCGATCTCGTCGGTGATGCGGCGGAGTTCGGTTGCGGCGGCGGTCGCGCCTGCGCCGGGATTGGCTTTCAGGACCGAATCCACGGCACCCTTCTGGATCACGCTACCCGCGATATTGACCCCTGAAATGCGCGTCTGCGCCGTGAAGGGGATGACTTCGGCACCTGCGGGGAGCGTCGCCGCCGTCTGGCCGAATTTCTCGCGCGCGAGCGCGACAATCGAGCGGCCCTCGGGGGTTTCGTCGGCGAGGCTGGCGAGCAGCGCTGCCTCCGAAAGCACGGACATCGACTGGCCGCCAACCGGGCGGAACTCGGTCGCCTGCCGGTCGCCGACGGTGATCGTGCCGGTCTTGTCGAGCAGCAGGACATCGATGTCGCCCGCCGCCTCGACCGCCCGGCCCGACTTGGCGAGCACATTGAAACGCACGAGGCGATCCATGCCGGCAATGCCGATCGCCGAAAGCAGCGCCGCGATCGTCGTTGGGATGAGCGTGATCAGCAGTGCCGCGAGGATCGCGACGGGGATGCTGCCACCCGCATAGGATGCGAAGCCCGGGATCGTGCCGACCGCGATCAGGAAGATGATTGTCAACCCGACGAGTAGCAGCGTCAGCGCAATCTCGTTCGGCGTCTTCTGCCGCTCGGCGCCCTCGACCAGCGCAATCATCCGGTCGAGGAAGCCCTGCCCCGGATTGACCGTCACCTGGACGCGGATCTCGTCGGAGATGACGCGCGTGCCCGCAGTCACGGCCGAACGGTCGCCGCCTGCCTCGCGGATCACCGGCGCACTTTCGCCGGTGATCGCCGCTTCATTGACCGACGCCACGCCCGCAACAACCTCGCCGTCCGACGGGATGAGATCGCCTGTCTCGACGAGAACAATATCGCCGACCCGCAGCGCGCTGGCGGGTACGCTTTCGACTGCCTTGCCGCCCGTCACGCGCTTCGCGATCAGGTCGGCCTTGGTCGCGCGCAGCGAGGCGGCCTGCGCCTTGCCGCGCCCTTCGGCGAGCGCCTCGGCGAAGGTGCCGAAGAGCACGGTGAGCCACAGCCAGATGACAAGCTGGAGCTTGAAGCCCGTCGCAAGGCCATCGTGCCCGACAACGAGCAGCACCGTCAGCAGCGCCGCAACCACAGCGGTTGTGAACATCACCGGATTGCGGATCAGTTCCTTCGGGTTGAGCTTGCGGAAGGCGTCACCAATCGCCGGAGCGATCAGGTCGGCCGTGAAGAGAGACTTGGTTTCGGACCGAGCCATTGTCGTAATTCCTTAGAAGAGCTGGCCGTTGATCATCGCGAGATGATCGGCGATCGGACCGAGCGCGAGGCTGGGCAGGAAGGTCAGGCCGCCGACGATCAGCACGATGCCGATCAGAAGGCCCGTCCACAGCAGCCCGGTGGTCGGGAAGCTGCCTGCGGTCGCCGGCGTATATTTCTTCGCTGCAAGCCCGCCCGCGATCGCCAGCATGGGCACGATGATGAAGAAGCGGCCGATCCACATCGCGACGCCCAGCAGCCCGTTATAGAAGGGCGTGTTGGCGGTGAGGCCCGCAAAGGCCGACCCGTTGTTCCCGACCGCGCTGGTAAAGGCGTAGAGGATCTCGGAGAAGCCGTGCGGTCCCTTGTTGAGCGGCCCCGCGAGCCCGGCTTGAGTCACCGAAGCGATGGCGGTCAGCCCGAGGATCATCAGCGGCAGCACCGCAATCGCCAGCACCGCAAGCTTGACCTCGCGCGCCTCGATCTTCTTGCCGACATATTCGGGCGTGCGTCCGACCATCAGCCCGGCGACGAACACCGCGAGGACGGCGAAGAGCAGGAAGCCGTATATGCCAGCGCCAACGCCGCCGACGACGACTTCGCCGAGCTGGATGTTGAGCAGCGGGATCATGCCGCCGAGCGCAGTGAAGCTGTCGTGCATCGCATTGACCGCGCCGCACGAGGCCGCCGTGGTGACGACCGAAAAAAGCGCCGAAGCGGGGATGCCGAAGCGGACTTCCTTGCCCTCCATATTGCCGCCCATGGCGCCAAGCTGGTGGAGGACCGGATTGCCCGCGGCTTCCTGCCAATAGGTGATCGTCACCCCGGCAAGGAAGATCGTCACCATCGCGGCGAGGATCGCCCAGCCCTGGCGCGTGTTGCCGACAGCCTTGCCGAAAGTCCAGGTCAGGCCGAAGCCGATGACGAAGATCGACAGCATCTGGACCAGGTTGGTCAGCGCGGTCGGATTCTCGAACGGATGCGCCGAGTTGGCGTTGAAGAAGCCGCCACCGTTGGTGCCGAGCATCTTGATCGCTTCCTGCGACGCGACCGGGCCGAGCGCGAGCGTCTGCTTGACGCCTTCGAGCGTCGTCACGTCGACCGAGCCGGCGAGCGTCTGCGGAACCCCGCTTGCGATCAGGAAAATCGCATAGCCGATGCAGACCGGCAGCAGCAGATAGAGGGTGACGCGCGTCATGTCGGCCCAGAAATTGCCGATCGTCTTCATCTCGCGCCGCGCGAAACCGCGGAACAGGGCAAAAGCGAGCGCGATGCCCGTCGCCGCCGAGAGGAAATTGTGGATCGTCAGGCCGAGCATCTGGCTGAGGTTCGACATCGTCGATTCGCCGCCATAGCTCTGCCAGTTGGTGTTGGTGGTGAAGCTGACTGCGGTATTGAACGCGAGATCGGCGCTGGTGCCGTCAAAGCCAAGCGGGTTGAGCGGCAGCACGCCCTGCAGGCGCAGCACGCCATAGGTGAAGAGCAGCAGCACAACGTTGAAAATGAGCATGTGGACCGCATAGCGGCGCCAACTCTGTTCTTCGCTCGGGTCGATGCCAGACAAACGATAGAAACCCGTCTCGACCGGGCCGAGGATGCGGTGCAGCGGCGTACGGCGGCCTTCATAGAGCGCGAACAGCCATTGCCCCACCGGCTTGGTCAGCACGAGCAGGATTGCGACGAACGCGATGATGAGTAACCATCCCTGAAAGGTCATGGCCGCCTCCCTTAGAAGCGCTCGGGCCGTGCAAGCACGGCGACGAGATAGACGAGAAGGCCGAGCGCGGTGGCGCCCGCAAGCCAAAGGTCGAGTGTCATGGTCGCTATCCCCTCACGCGTCGTCGCAAAGGCGCGCATAGCCAAGGCTTGCGGCCAGGAGGGCGAGGATGATGCCGATCCAGAGAAGATCCTGCATGGTTTTGCTCCGGCAAGGCGCCCGCCACAAAAGGTGGCATGAGTCGTCTGCGGACCATCAACTAGGACAGGCGCGCGTTTGAATTCGAGAGACGGAAATCTCCGCTCGCGTAGTATTTGCATATGATTTTGCGAAAATTCGCATTCCGGCGCGGCCCGGCGCCGGTTCGGCGCGCGCCGCAGCGGTGGCAGAATGCATTCGGAAATTTCTACGCGGCTCCGCCCGAACACCTCTGGAGAAAAATGCCGCGCTCGCGCGCATCAACGGGCGATCACATCCACGAAGGCAACGTCGCTCAAACGAATTCGCGGCACGCTGTCGCCCGACAGTTTCTGGGCCGCGGTCGGTGCGCTCCACCCCAAGAATGCGTGCCGAGAACATGCCGCTTGCCGCGATGGCGGCCTCGCAAATTGCTAACATACGTCAGCAGGCCAGTTCGAGCGCACTTTCTGATACCCGACAGACCATTGTCGGGTGACAGGAGGAATGAACGCAGGCCATTCCCGTTCTGGGCAGAGCCGCGAAGAATATGCCAGATTTCTGCCATTTTTTCACGACTCTCGGATGTCACGAGAGGAGTGAATGGTGCCCAGAAGAGGACTCGAACCTCCACGACCTTGCGATCGCCAGCACCTGAAGCTGGTGCGTCTACCAATTCCGCCATCTGGGCACGGGGTAGGAGCGGGCGCTTAGCGGCGCGGCGGTCGGCTTGTCAACTGCGCTGCCGCACGCGGCGCTATTTTATTACCCGGAGCGCGGTTTCGCGTCGATACGAACGCCCTCCCCCTTGCCCCGTGGAGCGCTTCGCGGCATGGGGAAGCCATATCGCGCCGCGGTGCGCGCCTCAGAGAATCGGATACAGGCGGACATCATGAAAAAGCTCGACGGACAATTGATTACCGTGCTGGGCGGCGGCGGCTTTCTGGGCCGCTATGTCGTGCAGCGCTTGCTCGCACTGGGCGCGCGTGTCCGCGTCGCCGAACGCGAACCGCGCAAGGCCGTGTTCCTGAAACCGCTCGGCGGCCTCGGCCAGACGCAGTTCGTCGCCGCCGACGTCCGCGACCCCGCGAGCGTGGCGCGCGCGGTCCAAGGCAGCGATGCGGTGATCAACCTTGTCGGCAGCTTCGACGATATGAAGGCGGTCCAGGCCGACGGAGCGGGCCATGTCGCGGCCGCAGCGAAAGCGGCGAGTGTTCGCGCGCTCGTCCATGTCTCGGCGATCGGCGCTGATACCGAAAGCCCGTCAACCTATGGCCGCAGCAAGGGTGCTGGCGAGGCCGCGGTACGCGCGACGTTTCCAGGCGCCACCATCCTTCGCCCGTCGATCATCTTCGGTCGCGAGGACAATTTCATCAACCGTTTCGCGGCGCTGATCCGCTTCGCGCCCGTCATTCCGATCATCGCACCCAAGGCAAAATTCCAGCCGGTCTATGTAGGCGATGTCGCCGATGCCGTCGTCGCGGCGCTCGGCGACGGCGCCGCGGGCAAGACGTTCGAGCTCGGCGGGCCCGAGGTCCTGACGATGGCCGAACTTCAGCAGGGAATTGCCGACGCCACCGGGCGGAAGCGCCTGTTCGTCGAAGTGCCCGACGTCGTGTCGGGCGCCCTCGCAACCGGTCTCGGCTGGGCCCCCGGCGCGCCGATCACGAAAGATCAGTGGCTGATGCTCCAGCGTGACAATGTCGTTGCCGATGGTGCCGCGGACCTCGGCCAGCTCGGCGTCGCCGCGACCTCGCTCGGCTCGGTCGCCGACGGCTGGCTGGTCCAGTATCGCCGCCACGGCCGCTTCGCCCAGACCGCCTGACACCGATCAAATCGCCGCTGGAAAAATCTGCCGGCGCTGCGTAGGTCTGATCAAGGACAGGGGCGTCCGGCACAGGTCGGGCGCCCTTTGGCTTAACCGCAACCTTGATACTGGAACCCCATGAGCATCTGGCTGACCGCGATCATCCTCGGCATCGTCGAGGGATTGACCGAATTTCTTCCCGTTTCTTCGACGGGCCACCTGATCCTCGCGACCGAATTGCTCGGCTATGATGCGTCGAAATGGGCGATCTTCAACATCGCGATCCAGCCCGGTGCCATCCTTGCGATTGTCGTGCTCTACCGGAAGCTGTTCTGGGACATGTTCACCGGCTTTTTCCAGCGCGACCCCGTCGCCATCGCGTTCGTGCGCAACCTGCTGCTTGCCTTCATCCCCGCGGTCGTGCTCGGCCTCGCTTTCGGCGACTATATCGAGGCATTGCTTGAAAATGCCGTCGTCGTTGCCTGGGCGCTGATCCTCGGCGGCATCGGCATCCTGCTGGTCGAACGCTTTGCCAAGCCAAAGGACAGCGGCGGCGTCGCGAATCTGTCGACCCGTCAGTCGATCATCGTCGGCCTTGTACAGTGCATCGCGATGATCCCTGGCGTCAGCCGCTCGGGCGCGACGATCATGGGCGCGATGTCGCTCGGCATCGATCGCAAGACCGCCGCCGAGTTCAGCTTCTTCCTCGCGCTGCCAACGCTGACCGGCGCGACGGTGCTGCAGCTCGCCAAGCATCGCGACGCGATCACCAGCAACGACCTCGGTCTGATCGCGATGGGCGCGCTCGTTTCGTTCGTCGTCGCCTGGGCCGTCATCAAGGCGTTCCTCGCCGTGGTGACACGATATGGCTTCGCGCCCTTTGCCTGGTACCGAATCATTGCGGGCGTGGCGGCACTGGCTTGGCTTGCCGCGAGATAGGACCGAATTGATACCAATTGCGAAAGATAGTTGCGCGCGTGACAATCTTTACCAAAATAGTCCAAAATTAGGGTCAGTATTGCTGCCATAAGTCAAGATTCCTTCGTGACAGGCCGTCTGGCGCCATGCCATTCGCCCCGCAACGAAGGGGATACTGCATGGCTTCCGATCGCATGCTCCAGTTTGTGGAGCGTGAACAATCCTATCCGGACAAGCGTTCGGCCGAGGAACGCGCGCGCGACTTTCACGAGATTGCCGAGCGCTATGCCGCGCCCGACGCCGACTCACAGGCGGCACGCTGTTCGCAGTGCGGCGTGCCCTATTGTTCGGTGCACTGCCCGCTGCACAATCATATCCCCGACTGGCTGCGTCTGACCGCCGAGGGGCGCCTGCGAGAGGCCTATGAGCTCAGCAACGCGACCTCGACCATGCCCGAGATCTGCGGCCGCATCTGCCCGCAGGACCGCCTGTGCGAAGGCAATTGCGTGATCGAATTTTCGGGCCACGGCGCGGTGACGATCGGCAGCGTCGAGAAATATATCACCGACACCGCCTGGGCCGAGGGCTGGGTCGAGCCGCTTCACGCCGGCAAGCCCACCGGCCAGTCGGTTGGCATCATCGGCGCTGGTCCCGCCGGCCTGACCGCCGCCGAATATCTGCGTGTGCTGGGGCATGAAGTGCATGTCTATGACCGGCACGATCGTGCGGGCGGCCTCCTCACCTATGGCATTCCGGGCTTCAAGCTCGAGAAGGACGTCGTGATGCGGCGCGTCGAGCGGCTCGAACAGGGCGGCATCCACTTCCACCTCGGCTTCGCGGTCGGCGAGGATGCAACGCTCGATCAGCTCCGCGCGAAACATGACGCGATCCTCGTTGCGACCGGCGTCTACAAGGCGCGCGAGATCAACGTGCCCGGCAACGACGCCGCCGGCGTGATCGCGGCGCTCGACTATCTGATCGCCTCGAACCGCAAGAGCTTTGGCGACACCGTCGCCGAATTCGAGGACGGCCGTCTCGATGCCAAGGATAAGCATGTCGTCGTGATCGGCGGCGGCGATACGGCGATGGACTGCGTCCGTACCGCGGTGCGTCAGGGCGCGAAGTCGGTGAAGTGTCTCTATCGCCGCGACCGCGAAAATATGCCGGGGTCGCAGCGCGAGGTCGCCAATGCTGAGGAAGAAGGTGTCGAGTTCGTCTGGCTGTCGGCGCCCGACAGCTTCACCGCCGACAAGCATGTGAAGCAGGTCGCGGTCGCGGGCATGCGCCTAGGCGCCCCCGACGCGAGCGGCCGCCGCAGCCCCGAGCCAGATCCGGGCCGCCAGTTCGACCTCCCCGCCGACATGGTTATCAAGGCGCTGGGCTTCGACCCCGAGGAACTGCCGCACCTGTTCGGATCGCCCGATCTGTCGGTCACGCGCTGGGGCACGCTCCGCGTCGATCACCAGACGATGATGACCAGCCTGCCCGGCGTTTTCGCCGCGGGCGACATCGTCCGCGGCGCCAGCCTGGTGGTCTGGGGCATCCGCGATGGCCGCGATGTCAGCGATCAGATGGCAAAGTGGTTGAAAGTGAAGGCGGAAAGCGAAAAGAAGGCCGCATGACCAACAGGGAAGGAAAATTGATCATGTCGACCTGGAAATCCGTACTGATCGCCGGTGCCATGGCCTTCGCGCCCGCCCACGCGCTCGCCGCGCCTGGCAAGGAAGCGCCGCTGGCCGAGGTCGTCGCACCGGCCGATGAGGAGAGCGATCAAAGCGAGGCCACGAGCAAGGCCGCGATGGCCGACGCCAAGGCCAAGATGCAGAAGGAAATCGACGAAGCCATCAAGATGATGGAAAGGATTTTCGGCGTCGACAAGCTGCCCGCCGTGCCGCCCGCGCAGCTGGCGCTGGCCCAGACGACGACGACCGCGCTTGTTCCGCCGGGCAGCCTCGCGAAGATGATCGACAATATGTACGGCAAGCTCTTCAAGGGCTTCATGGGCGAGTTCGGCGGCATGTCGGACCTGATGCTGTCGATCAAGACCGGGGTCGAAAGCGAGAAGATCGCGGCGCTGGACGAGAAGAGCAAGGTGGCGATCGCCGACCTGTTCGACCCGCATCGCAAGGAGCGCGAAGAGCAGATCACCAACGTCGTCAAGCCGCTGATCGAAGAAGTGCTAGGCGACCTGGAGGGTCCGATGCGCAACGGCATGGCCTATGCCTACGCCCGCAAGTTCAATGCCCAGCAGCTCGGCGACATGAACGCCTTTTTCGCGACCCCGTCGGGCAAGGCCTATACAAGCGAGTGGATGGCGCTGCAGGCCGATCCCGAAGTGATGCTGGCGATCGTCAAGGGCGTGCCGCCGCTGATCGAGAAGTTCATGGACCGCGGGCCGGAGATCGAGGGCAAGCTGAAAGACCTGCCGAAGGAGAGGCAGCTCGCCGACCTTTCCGACGCCGAACTCGCCAAGCTCGCGAAGCTGATGAAGGTCAGCGTCAAGGAGCTGAAAGAGCAGCGCGACCAGTGGAACTCGACCGATGATGCGACCGAAGCGGTCGATGCCGCCGGCGACGACTGGAGCGCCGACGCCGCCACCGATGCCGTGGCGGACGCAGCGGTCGCCGCCGAGGCCGCGATCGACGACCCCGCCTACGACCGCGACACCTGGTCGGATGCCGATCGCACCCGTGTCGAGCAGCTCGAGGAAGCGGCCAGCGCCGCCTCGGCTGCGGCCTACGACGCGCAGGAAGAGGTGGTCGCCAAGGTCCGCAAGAAGAAGACGTCAAAATAGAAGCGGCTGAGGCCGGCAGGAACATCGACATGACCCATTATCCTACCCCCGATCACGCGCGGCTCGAAGCCGAAGGCATGTATCGCCCCGACCTTGAATCCGATGCCTGCGGCGTCGGCATGGTCGCGGCGACCGACGGCAAGCCGTCGCGCCGTGTTGTCGAGGCGGCGATCGAGGCGCTTCGGGCCGTCTGGCACCGCGGCGCGGTCGACGCCGACGGCAAGACCGGGGACGGTGCCGGGATCCATGTCGACCTGCCGGTCCGCTTCTTCGACGACGCGATCGCCGCATCGGGCCACAAGGTGCGCCCGAACCGCCTCGCCGTCGGTATGGTCTTCCTGCCGCGCACCGATCTCGACGCGCAGGAGCACTGCCGCACGATCGTCGAGGCCGAGATCATCGACGCGGGCTTTACCATCTATGGCTGGCGCCAGGTGCCGGTCGATGTGTCGGTGATCGGCGACAAGGCGCAGCGGACGCGTCCCGAGATCGAGCAGATCATGATCGCAGGGCCCCTGCCCGACGAGCAATCGATCGCCGAGTTCGAAAAGCAGCTCTATCTCACCCGCCGCCGCATCGAGAAAAAGGTGATCGCGGCGCAGATTGCCGACTTCTATGTCTGCAGTCTGTCGGCGCGTTCGATCGTTTACAAGGGCCTGTTCCTCGCCGAGAGCCTCGCGGACTTCTTCCCCGACCTCACGAACAAGCTGTTCGAAAGCCGCGTCGCGATCTTCCATCAGCGCTATTCGACGAACACCTTCCCGCAATGGTGGCTCGCCCAGCCGTTCCGTACCCTCGCCCACAATGGCGAGATCAACACGATCCGCGGCAACAAGAACTGGATGAAGAGCCACGAGATCAAGATGGCGAGCCTCGCCTTCGGCGAGCATTCGGAAGACATAAAGCCGGTGATCCCGGCGGGCGCGTCGGACACCGCCGCTCTCGACGCGGTGTTCGAGACGCTCTGCCGCGCCGGCCGCGATGCGCCGACCGCAAAGCTGATTCTGGTCCCCGAGGCTTGGGCAACCGACGAAGACATGCCCGAGGCGCACAAGGCAATGTATAATTATCTCGCCAGTGTCATGGAGCCGTGGGACGGCCCCGCCGCACTCGCGATGACCGACGGCCGCTGGGCGGTCGCGGGCATGGACCGCAACGCGCTCCGCCCGCTGCGCTATACGCTCACTGCCGACAACCTGCTCGTCGTCGGCTCCGAAAGCGGCATGGTGCTGTTGCCGGAAGCAAGCATCCGCAAGAAGGGCCGCCTTGGCCCCGGCCAGATGATCGCGGTCGATCTCGACGACGGCACGCTCTACGAAGACCGCGCGATCAAGGACAAGATCGCCGACGCGCACGACTATGGGGCGCGCGTGAAGGGCTTCCGCACGATGGCCGACCTGCCCAAGGGCGGAAAGGCGACGTTGCCGCAATGGGACCGCACCGAATTGCTCCGCCGTCAGGTCGCCGCGGGTCTGACGATGGAAGACATGGAGCTGATCCTCAGCCCGATGGTCGAGGATGCGAAGGAAGCGATCGGATCGATGGGCGACGACACGCCCCTCGCGGTCATTTCCGACAAGCCGCGCCATGTCGCGCAATTCTTCCGCCAGAATTTCAGCCAGGTCACCAACCCGCCGATCGACAGCCTGCGCGAACGGCATGTGATGAGCCTGAAGACGCGCTTCTCGAACCTCGCGAACATCCTCGACGAAAAGGGCCAGAGTGCCCACGTCCTCGTGATCGACTCCCCGGTGCTCGTTGGCGACGACTGGGATCGGCTGCGCGCCTATTTCGGCGATGCCGTCGCCGACATCGATTGCACCTTCGCCGCGGGGGGCAACGCTGCGACGCTGCGCGAGGCAATCGCGCGCATCCGCCGCGAGGCCGAGGAAGCTGTGCGGGCCGGGCGCAGCGAGCTGTTCCTGTCCGACCAGAATATCGGTGAAGGCCGCGTCGGAGTGGCGATGGTTCTCGCTGCCGCCGCAGTTCACACACATCTCGTGCGCAAGGGGCTGCGCAGCTACGCCTCGATCAACGTCCGCTCGGCCGAGGTGCTCGACACCCATGCTTTCGCTGTGCTGGTCGGCGTCGGCGCGACGACCGTCCACGCCTATCTCGCAGAAGCTGCGATCGCAGATCGCTGGACGCGCGGCCTGTTCGGCGGCGAACTGGCGCTCGCCGATTGCCACAAGCGCTTCCGCAAGGCGATCGACGACGGGCTGCTAAAGATCATGGCGAAGATGGGGATCGCGGTGATCTCCTCCTATCGCGGCGGCTATAATTTCGAGGCTGTCGGCCTGAGCCGCGCGCTCGTCAACGACCTGTTCCCTGGCATGCCCGCGAAAATCTCGGGCGAGGGCTATCAATCGCTCTTCATCAACGCGACCGAGAAACATGAAGCAGCGTTCGATCAGCGCGTGACGACGCTCCCCATCGGCGGCTTCTATCGCCACCGCGCGGGCGGCGAGGCGCACGCCTATTCGGCGCAGCTGATGCACCTGCTGCAAACGTCGGTCGCCACCGACAGCTATTCGACCTACCTCCAGTTCGCGCGCGGCGTCGCCGACCTGCCGCCCGTCTATCTGCGCGACCTGATGGAGTTCAACTTTCCGGCGCAGGGCGTCGCGCTCGACAGCGTCGAGGCGATCACCGAGATCCGCAAGCGCTTCGTCACCCCCGGCATGTCGCTCGGTGCGCTGTCGCCCGAAGCGCATGAAACGCTCGCGATCGCGATGAACCGCATCGGCGCCAAGGCGGTGTCGGGCGAAGGCGGCGAAGCCAGCGAACGCTACCAGCCCTATGCCAATGGCGACAACGCCAACAGCAATATCAAGCAGGTCGCGTCGGGCCGCTTCGGCGTCACCGCCGAATATCTCGGCGCGTGCGACGAGATCGAGATCAAGGTCGCGCAGGGCGCCAAGCCCGGCGAGGGCGGTCAGCTTCCGGGCTTCAAGGTCACCGAGTTCATCGCGCGGCTGCGGCACTCGACGCCGGGCGTGATGCTCATCTCGCCCCCGCCGCATCACGACATCTATTCGATCGAGGATCTGGCACAGCTCATCTACGACTTGAAGCAGATCAATCCGAAGGCGCGCGTCTGTGTGAAGCTCGTCAGCTCGGCGGGCATCGGCACCGTCGCGGCGGGCGTCGCAAAAGCCCATGCGGACGTCATCCTCGTCTCGGGCAACACCGGCGGCACCGGTGCAAGCCCGCAAACCAGCATCAAATATGCCGGCACGCCGTGGGAAATGGGCCTGTCCGAAGTCAATCAGGTGCTGACCCTCAACGGGCTTCGCCACCGCATCCGCCTGCGCACCGACGGCGGGCTCAAGACCGGGCGCGATATCGTGATCGCCGCTATTCTCGGGGCCGAGGAATATGGCATCGGGACGCTCAGCCTCGTCGCCATGGGCTGCATCATGGTGCGCCAGTGCCACAGCAACACCTGCCCCGTCGGCGTCTGCACGCAGGATGAAAAGCTGCGTCAGAAATTCACCGGCAGCCCGGAGAAGGTCATCAATCTGATGACCTTCATCGCCGAGGAAGTGCGTGAAATTCTGGCGAAGCTCGGCTGCCGCAGCCTCGACGAAGTCATCGGCCGCACCGAACTGCTCCGTCAGGTCAGCCGCGGCGCCGAACATCTCGACGACCTCGATCTGAACCCGATCCTCGCCAAGGTCGACGCGCCCGACGATCAGCGCCGATCGCAGGGGCCAAGCTTCCGAAATCCGGTGCCCGACAGCCTCGACGCGCAGATCCTGAACGATGCGAAGCCGCTGTTCGAGCGCGGCGAGCGGATGCAGCTGACCTATAATGTCCGCAACACGCACCGCGCCGTCGGCACCCGCCTGTCGGCCGAGGTCACCGCGCGCTTCGGCATGAAGGGCCTCGCCGACGACCATGTGCAGGTACGTCTGCGCGGGACCGCCGGCCAGTCGCTCGGTGCCTTCCTGTGCAGCGGCATCACGCTCGAAGTGTTCGGCGACGCGAACGACTATGTCGGCAAGGGCCTGTCGGGCGGCCGCATCATCGTGCGGCCCACCGTGTCGAGCCCGCTGGTCAGCCAGCATAACAGCATCGTCGGCAACACCGTCCTCTATGGCGCGACATCGGGCACCCTGCTCGCCGCCGGTCAGGCGGGCGAGCGCTTCGCGGTCCGCAACTCGGGCGCCAAGGTCGTCGTCGAAGGCTGCGGGGCCAACGGCCTCGAATATATGACTGGCGGCACTGCGGTTATCTTGGGTCCGGTCGGGTCGAACTTCGGCGCGGGGATGACGGGTGGCATGGCGTTCGTGCTCGACACCGACGACAGCTTCGAACGCCGCGCGAACGATGAATCGATCGTCTGGCAGCGCATCGCGAGCAGCCATTGGGAAGGCGTACTGCGCGATCTGGTCGCCGAACATGCGGCGGCAACCGGCAGCAAATGGTCGGCCGAAATCCTTGCCGACTGGGATCGCTGGCAGGGTCGTTTCTGGCAGATTTGCCCGAAAGAAATGCTGAGCCGCCTGACGCATTCCCTGAACGAGGAAGAGGTCGAGGTCGTCGCGGCGGAGTAGCTTGTCGCACGGATGGTGCGCTCTGTCGCGCCCTCCGGTGATGTTCAGCGCAGCGAAAGCGTCGTCCGGCTATATGCGCGGTTTGAATTTTCGCATCCCGGAAGGATGAAGCCATGCGCTTGACGCCGAAACTGACTGTAGCGGCTCTCCCGCTGCTCGCGCTCGCCGCACCGATGCCGGCCTTGGCCGCCGATCCTAGCCGCGCTGTCGCGACGCTCAACGACCCGGCAGCGCAGGAACGGATGGCCGACACCGTCACCGCGCTCGTCGGCGCGCTGATGCAGATGCAGGTCGGTCCGCTCGCCAAGGCCGTGGCACAGGTCGATCCCGAATCGGACGCCGCCTATATCCCGCAAGACGCGACGGTCGGCGACATCGCGGGTCGCGATCCCGCCTATGCCGAGCGTATGGGCGACGACGTCCGCGCCGGAACGCGCATGGCGGGTCAGGCCGCTTCGGCACTTCAGGCTTATGCCCCCGTGCTCAAGGACATGGCGCGCGATCTCGCCGCGCAGTGGGAACGCGAACGCGCCGCTGCGCGCCGCTAGACCATTCATCCACAGCGGCGCAGCCATAGGCGTTGCGCGCAGCGCCCGGCTACCGCTATGCGGGAAGCATGTGGCAGCTCTACCAATTTCCGCTTTGTCCCTTTTCGCGCAAAATCCGGCTTTTGCTGGGTGAGAAGGGCGTCGGCTATGAATTGGTGCGCGAATCGCCGTGGGAACGCCGCGACGAATTCGTCGATCTGAACCCCGCCGGGCGCACGCCGGTGATGGTCGACCAAAGCCGCGGCCAGGTGCTGATCGACAGCAATGCGATCGCCGAATATTTCGAGGAAACGGTCGAGGGCAAGGCCATGATCAACGGCACGGCGGCGAACCGTGCCGAAATCCGCCGTCTTGTCGCCTGGTTCGATCAGGATTTCTATTTCGAGGTCACCGGGCCCTTGCTGTTCGAACGGATGCAAAAGCGCATCGTGCATCGCCAGCCGCCCGACGGCGGCGCGCTGCGCGAGGCGATGAAGGCCGCGAACCAGCATCTCGACTATATCGACTATCTGATCGATCACCGCACCTGGCTCGCCGGCGCGACGATGAGCCTCGCCGATCTGGCAGCGGCGGCGCATATCTCGGTCGCCGACTATCTTGGCGGCATCGACTGGACCGGGCACGAGCAGACCAAGGGCTGGTATTCGGGCCTGAAGTCCCGACCCTCCTTTCGCCCCCTTTTGGCCGAACGGATGGAAATCGTGACCCCGCCGAAATATTATGAGGATGTCGACTTCTGACGCTGCGCCGTCAGCAGCTCTTGTACTTCCAGTTGCGGTCCTTGCCCTCGGCGACCTGCGCGACGATCGTTTCGATCCGCTTCGCCCGCGTCTCCTCGCGCTTCGCCTCGATCACCCACTCGATATAATCGCGGCGCTTGCCGGGCGAGAAGGCATCCCAATGCCCCTGCGCCGCCGCATCGGCCTTGAGCGCCGCGCCGAGGTCCCCGGGAAGGTCGAGCGCCGCTTTCGGCGCCGCCTTTTCCCGTTTCGGTTTGCCCGCCGCGCAGAGCGCCGCCGCCTTTTCGATCCACGCCGCCATCTGCTTGTCCGACGGCAGGTCCGAGCGCGACGCCAGCCGTCCCATGCTCCCCATTGCGCCGGTGTCGCGCGGCGAGCCCGTCACCTCCTCGTCGCGCCAGAAGCCGAAAGTCGCATGCTCCTTGAACGCGGCCATGCCGGCGAGATTCTGCCCGTTCAGCACGAAATGCGGCACGCCCCATTTGAGCGTCTCTTCGGCGCCCGGCGCATGGCTGTGCACCAGGTCGCGGAGGTGGTTCAGGATCGGCTGCGCGAACGGCTGCCGCGCGGCGATATAGGCATCGACGCGCGGGTCGCGGCTCATCCCGCGTGCCGGGCGGTCATGAGATAGTTGAGCGCCTCGCTGCCGCCGAGCTTGAAACCCTTTGCCGCCGATGGCGCCAGGCCGGTGCGGTCGGTGACCTGCAACCCTGCGTCTTCGAGCAATCCGGTCAGTTCGCCGGGCTTCAGAAACTGGTCCCAGTCGTGCGTCCCGCGCGGCACCGCGCCGATCCGCTCGGCCGCCTCGACGAGCAGCAGCTTCGACAGCGCGGTCCGGTTCGGAGTCGACAGGATCATCAGCCCGCCGGGCGCCAGCCTGCCCGCGAGTTCAGCGATGAAGGCCGCAGGATCGGTTACATGCTCGACCACCTCCATCGAAGTGACGAGATCGAAGGTCGCGGGCGGCAGCGCCGCGAGCTCACCGGCGTGGTAATGGATCGCCAGCCCCTGCCCCGCCGCATGATCGCGTGCCGCACCGACATTCTCGGGCGCCGCATCGACGCCGGTCACTCTGGCGCCCATTCGTGCCAGCGGCTCGGCAAGCAGCCCAGCGCCGCAGCCGACGTCGATCGCGCTGTGCCCGGCAAGCGGATGGCGTTCGCGCGCGTCGACGTGCCAGTGCATGTCGATCTGCTCGCGGATATAGGCGAGGCGCACGGGGTTCAGCCGGTGCAGCATCGCCGAAGATCCGTGCGGATCCCACCAGTCGGCGGCCAGCGCCCCGAAATGGGCGGCTTCATTCGGATTGATCGTCGCAGCGCTCATGCCGCTCGATGTGGCACCGCGCCTTCATCGGCGCAAGAAATTCTATCCGGCGCATACGAAGCCGGTCTTGCCATCGCCCTCCCCCTTCCGTAACGAGCGGGCGCCGCAGAAATCCAAGGGAAAGCTGCGGTCGAAACTTGATCAGGAAGGCGAAGCGGCATGGCGCGGATCGTGATGAAATTCGGGGGCACGTCGATGGCGGGCACCGAGCGGATTCGCACCGTCGCGAAACTCGTCGCACGCGAGGTTGCGAACGGCAACGAGGTCGCGGTCGTCGTCTCGGCGATGGCCGGCGAAACCGACCGGCTCGTCAATTTCTGCCGCGAGGCGAACCCGCGCTACGACCCCGCCGAATATGACGTCGTCGTCGCGGCGGGTGAACAGATTACC
This sequence comes from Sphingopyxis sp., assembly GCF_965279755.1. Taxonomy (GTDB): domain Bacteria; phylum Pseudomonadota; class Alphaproteobacteria; order Sphingomonadales; family Sphingomonadaceae; genus Sphingopyxis. Next base: position 683,436 of record NZ_OZ257261.1, read on the forward strand.
TCGGGCCTGCTCGCGCTGACGCTTCAGGCGATGGGAACGCCCGCGCGTAGCTGGCTCGGCTGGCAGCTCCCGATCCGCACCGAGGAAGCGCACGCCCGCGCGCGCATCATCGACATCGACACCGGCGCGCTGACCGCCGCGATGGCCAAGGGCGAGGTCGCGGTGATCCCCGGTTTCCAAGGCATGATGGACGACGGTCGCGTCTCGACGCTCGGCCGCGGCGGGTCGGACACCAGCGCGGTCGCGGTCGCGGCGGCGGTGAAGGCCGATCGCTGCGACATCTACACCGATGTCGATGGCGTCTACACCACCGACCCCCGCATCGTCGCGCGCGCGCGCAAGCTCGACTATGTCACCTATGAGGAAATGCTGGAGCTTGCGAGCGTCGGCGCCAAGGTTCTGCAGACCCGTTCGGTCGGCCTGGCGATGAAGATGGGCGTGCGCGTGCAGGTGCTGTCCAGCTTTGTCGAGGGCGACGAGGCTCCGAAAAAAGGCACGATGATCGTCAGCGACGAGGAAATAGAGGAACATCAGATGGAACGGCAGCTGATCACCGGCATCGCCCACGACAAGAATGAAGCGAAGATCATCGTCACGCGCGTTCCCGACAAGCCGGGCGCAGTCGCGAACATCTTCGGCCCGCTCGCTGCGGCCGGGATCAACGTCGACATGATCATCCAGAACGTCGGCCGCGAAAAGGGCGAGACCGACGTGACCTTCACCGTTCCCGCGACCGACCTGCTTCGTTCGATCGACCTGCTCGAGGGCGCGAAGGACAAGATCGGTTTCAACCGCATCATCAGCGACGACAAGGTCGCGAAGGTCAGCGTCGTCGGCGTCGGTATGAAGAGCCATGCGGGTGTCGCAAGCACGATGTTCCGCGCCCTCGCCGATCGCGGCATCAATATTCAGGCGATCTCGACCAGCGAGATCAAGGTCAGCGTGCTGATCGACGAGGACGAAACCGAGCTCGCGGTGCGCGTTCTGCACACCGCTTACGGGCTCGACGCCGAGTAATTAGCGCAGCCGCACCTTCGCCGTGACGGACAGGCCGGGGCGGAGCTGCGCCAGCGCCGCCTGTCCGGGATCTAGCCGGATCCGCACCCCGACGCGCTGTACGATCTTGGTGAAATTGCCCGATCCGGGTTCGAACGGCAGCAAGGTGAACTCGCTGCCCGATCCCGGCGCGAGGCTTTCGACCGTCCCGGTCAGCGTCTGCCCCAGCGCATCGACATAGACCTCAGCCTTCTGTCCCGGCCGCATCTCGCGCGTCTGCGTCTCCTTGAAATTCGCGGTGACATAGATCGACTTCAACGGCACGACGGTCAGCAGGCGCGATCCCGGCTGGACATAATCGCCAACCTGGATGCGGCGATTACCCACCACTCCGTCGATCGGCGCGACGACCAGCGTATGACCGCGATCGAGCTTCGCGAGCGCCAGTGCGGCGCGGGCTTTCGCCGCCGCGGCTTCCGCCGCCTGCACCTGTGCGGCAAGGATCGGCCCGCGCGCGCGCGTGACCGCCGCTTCTTCGACACTGGCGCCAAGGTCGGCGCGCGAGCGCTGCGCCGCCGACGCCGCGCTCACCGCGTTGGCCGACACCTGTTCGGCATCGCGCTTCGGAACGAAACCATCGACAAGCAGCGCGTCATATCGCTTCCGGTCGGCGGCGGCGCGCGCATATTCGGCGTCGGCCGCGGCGATCTGGGTCGTCATCGAACGGATGTGCGCGGTCGCCAGCCTTTGCTCGGCACCGAGCGAGGCGAGTGTCGCCCTCGCCGTTGCGACCTGCGCATCGGCGTCGGCAACCGCCGCCTCCGCCGCCATCACCCGCGATTCATAATCGCGCACATCGATCCGGACGAGCGGATCGCCTGCGCGAACGACCTGATTGTCCTTCACCAGCACGGCGGTGACCAACCCGCCGACACGCGGCGCGACTTCGCTCGAATCAGCCTGCAGATAGGCGTTGTCGGTCGATTCCGCGCTCTTGGAAGCCGTCAGCCACCAGATGCCGAGCACCGCGACGGCCAGCGCGATCGCCCCGATCTGCCACGCTTTTTTCGGCAGGGCCAGACGGCGGCGCGCAGGGGCCTCAGCCGGTGCATCGGTGGCAATGGCGGTCTGCACGTTCATTGCTGGATCACCAGCAGCGTCGACGTCGCAGTGGCATATAGTCGCCCCGCTTCGTCGGTCAGCTTCGCCTCGACATAGGCGACGCGTCGGCCGATCGAGATGACCCGCCCCTCGGCGCGGACCGTGCCCGTCTTTTCGGTCATGGCCTTGAGGTAGGAGGTTTTGAGCTCGAGCGTCGTCATCGCCTGATCGTCGGCAAGCTTGGTGACGACCGAAATGCCGCACGCGGAATCGAGCAACGTCGCGGCATAGCCGCCGTGCACGATCCCCATCGGATTATAATGTTCGGGGCCGGGTACGCCCTCGAACGCCGCCCAGCCATCGCCGGCATCGACGAGCTGGAACCCCAGCGTATGCCCGATCGGCGGCTTGCCGCCCGAAGCGATCAGCCCCTGCACCTTCGCAAGCGTCATTGCGCGGTCTCCAGTCCATAGCGGCGGGTGATGCTGGCGTGAGTGTCGGCCAGCAAGGCATCGGAAAGCGCCGCGTCGCCGACCGCGCGCGCCAACGCGACGCCGCCCACAAGCTGCGCGAGCAGCGCATGAGCCTCGCCATCGGCATCGGCGTAACCCAGCGCGGCGAGCGGCGCCGCAAGGCGGCTCGCGATCCCGGCAACCCCGGCGCCGAAGCGCTCGCGCGTCTCGGGCTTCGATCGGGCGAAATCCCCCGACAGCGTCGGCAAAGGGCAGCCCCGATCGCGCCGGTCGCGGTGGGCAGGCGACAAATAGAAATCAATATAAGCGCGCAGCACGCCGCGCGGATCGCCCGTCGCATCGATCGCCGCCGTGCGGGCGCGGGCATCGGCGAACATCGTGCCGATCGCCTCCTTCACCAGCGCGTCTTTCGAGGGGAAATGGGCATAGAAGCCGCCATGCGTCAGCCCGGCGCGCGCCATGATCCCCGACACCGCGACATTGTCCGGTCCCTTGGCGCGAATCTCCTTCGCCGCCTCTTTCAGAACCCGCTCGCGGGTCTCGGCCTTGTGACCACTTGCATAGCGCACTTGCGTCTCCTTTTATATGACGCATATAATATAAAGACGACAGGACACAAGACCCATGGCCTCCATTCCGCTTTCCCCAAGCCACGCCCCAGCCCGCGACGACGCGCCGTTCGACCCGGCGGCGATGCCCAACTCGCGGAAATATCTGATCTTTGCGGTGATGGCGTTCGGCCAGTTCATGGCGCTGATCGACATCCAGATCGTCGCCGCATCGCTCAACGAGGTGCAGGCGGGACTCAGCGCCGGACCCGACGAGATCAGCTGGGTGCAGACCGCCTATCTGATGGCCGAACTGGTGATGATCCCCTTCTCGGCCTTTCTAGCGCAGGCGCTATCGACGCGCTGGCTGTTCGCGGCTTCGGCGGCGCTCTTCACCATTGCGAGCGTCCTGTGCGGGCTCGCGTGGAGCATCGAATCGATGATCCTGTTCCGCGCCGTGCAGGGCTTCGTCGGCGGCGCGATGATCCCGACGGTCTTCGCCACGGGCTATATGCTCTTTCAGGGCAAGCAGCGCGCGATGATCCCCGCGATTCTGGGCATGGTATCCGTCCTCGCTCCAACGCTCGGCCCGACCGTCGGCGGCTGGATCACCGACGCGCTCGGCTGGCGCTGGGTCTTTTTCATCAACGTGCTGCCGGGCGCCGTGGTGACGCTGATGATCCTGGCGCTCGTCCGCGTCGACAAGCCGAACCTGCCAATGCTCCGCAAGATCGACTGGGTCCATCTCGCCTCGATGGCGGTGTTTCTTGCGGGTCTGGAATTCGTGCTGGAAGAAGGGCCAAAGCACGACTGGTTCAGCGAGCCCGAGATCGCGATCGGGGCCTGGCTGTCATTCGTTGCCTTCGGCCTCTTCCTCGAACGCTCGTTCCGGTCCGACGGGCCGATCGTCAAATTGTCGCCCTTCCGCAAACCGACCTTCGTCTTCGCCTGCGTCTTCAACCTCGTCATCGGCTTCGGCCTCTATGCCAGCACCTATCTGATCCCCATCTATCTCGGCCGTGTGCAGGGTTATAATGCGTCGGAAATCGGAACGACGGTCTTCGTCGCCGGGCTCGCACAACTGCTGGGTGTGCCGATCGCTGCGGCGCTCTCGCAGAAAGTCGACCAGCGGATCGTCATCACCTTCGGCCTCACGCTTTTCGCGGTCGGCCTGTGGATGTTCAGCTTCATGACCCCCGAGTGGGGCTTTGCCGCGCTCTTCTGGCCGCAGGTCGTCCGCAGCTTCGCGATCATGCTCTGCATCGTGCCCTCGGTCGGGCTGGCGCTCGGCAATTTCGAAGGGGCGGAACTGCGCTATGCTTCGGGCCTGTTCAACCTGATGCGCAACCTTGGAGGCGCAATCGGCATCGCGCTCGTCAACACCTGGCTCGGCGACAATATGCGGCTGCATGTCCTGCGTCTGTCCGAAGCCCTTGGCCGCGGCGGTGATGTCGCACGCGAAGCCGCGGCGGGCCTGACCCAGGGGATCGGCCAATATGTCTCTGACCCCGTGCTCGCCGCAGAGATGGCGAACGGCGTGCTCGGCCGCATCGTGGGGCGCGAGGCGCTGACGCTCGCTTTCGACGATGTGTTCCGCCTGATGTCCTATATCTTCCTTACGGCGCTGATCATGGTGCCGTTCTGCAAGCCGCCGCCGATCGGCGGCCCGGCGCCGACCGACGCACACTAAGCCGACCGGTCGAAATATAGACTAAATTTCAATATCTTGAAAAAATCTTGCAACCCCTGCGTTCACCCCGCGTTAAGGCTCGGAGTCAACTTTTGGAGAGAACTCGACATGCGTAAGATGATTATCGCCCTTGCCGCCGCATCGACCCTCGCGCTCGGCGCCTGCCAGAGCAAACCAGCCGATCAGGTCGAGGACCAGGCCGAAGCCAAGGCCGACGCCATCGATGCCCAGGCCGACGCCATGCCCGAAGGCCCGGCGAAGGAAGCGACCGAGGCCAAGGCCGATGCAGTCGAGGATGCCGGCGAAGCCAAGGCCGACGCGATCGACAATGGTACGACGCCGCCGCCCGCCGGAACGGTCGCCCCCACCGCTCCCGAGGCGCAGAAGAAATAAGCTCGCCCCGACAGCTGACGAAGGGCGCCGGAGTATCTTCGGCGCCCTTTTTCGTGCGCGGCATAAAAGTTTCGCACCGTGTGACGCACGTCACGCTGACGTCATGCCGCCACCGCTAGAAGGGTCGCGAGGGAAGGAACGGCCAAGCGCCGCCACGGCCTTCACCCTCCCGCCGCGAGCTGCGACCCCTCGCGGCGGGAGGGACTAGCTCATAATCCGGTCAGCGCGTGGAACACATCCTCGACCCCGGGCGCATCGGGGTCGGCACGCAGCGAAGCCACTCCGGCGGCCACGTCGAGGCGATAGTCGGCAACGCCGGCGCTTTCGCCTGTCCACGTCGCGCCCAGCGATTTGACCAACCGGCGCGCTGCGTCATTTTCCGACAACATATGAACGTCGAGCGTCAGCATATCCTCGGCAAGGCACTGGATCAGCAGCGCCGCGGTCATCATCCGCGCAAGCCCCTTGCCCTGAAACTGGTCGAGTACCGCGATCGAATATTCGCCTACCGCACCGCCGTCGGCATAGCGCACCGCATGCACGGCACCAATCGCCGGCCAGTCGTCACAATCGGTGCAGATCGCGCCCCAGCCGATGTGGTCGTGACCGTCGACATCGACCAACCGCTGCACCACTGCGTCGGGCAACGTCGGCGCGGGCGAGAAGAAACGCAGGTAACGCGATTCGGCCGACAGCTTGGCGATGCCCGCACGCAGCCGCTCCTCGTCAGCGGGCGTGATGCAACGCAGCGACACCCGGGTGCCATCGTTCAGCCTGCTCTCGACGACGATACCGCCGATCGGGCGCGATGCCGTTTCGATCATCGCCATCGTTTCCTCCGGTGCCGATCCAGACGCAAAGGCTAACCCGCGACCCGCCGCATGGCAATCAAGACCCGGCAAACACAACCGGGAAAAGTTGAAAGGCGCTTGGAACTTAAGCTGTTACCCTGTGTTGGCTGAAAAGGTTAAGCGGAGTTAAGGGTCGTGCGCAATTTCTCTCTCTCATCGTCGACGCCGGGCGCGGTGCCGCTCGGCGCGCTTTTGAATCATCCACCCGGCGATGACGCCGAAAGCGTCGGCCAGCGCATCGCGCGGCTGCGCAAGGCGCGGCAGTGGACACAGGCGGACCTTGCCCGCCGGCTGGACGTGACCGAAACGTCGGTATGCTATTGGGAGCAGGACCGGTCGCGGCCGCGGTCGGCCCGCCTGCAGGCGCTCGCCGCCCTGCTCGACACGCCGGTCTCGACGCTGATCGGTGTGCAATCGCAGGCTGCAAATCTCGGGGACATGGTTGCCCGCATGCGTGCCGAAATTGCTCATGCCGCAGGCACCATTCCGGCAAAGGTCAAGATCGTCATCGAGATTTGACGCCGCAGCGGTAGCTTGGGCGGCGTCGCCGGCTCAGGCGGCCATCAGGATATTCTGATAGGCCCGGTCGTCGAAAGTCAGTCCCGCACCCATCGCGACGCAAATCAGCGCGTCGTCGGCGACCCGCACCGACAGCCCGGTCGCCTTCGCGATCGCCTGATCCATCCCGCGCAGCAACGCGCCGCCGCCGGTCAGTGTGATCCCTTCGTCGATCATGTCCGCCGACAGCTCGGGCGGCGTTTCTTCCAGCGCGGCCTTCACCGCGCTGACGATCTGCCCCACCGGCTCGGCAAGCGCCTCGGCCATTTCGACCTCCGACACGCTGATCTCCGACGGGCGTCCGCTCACCAGATCGCGGCCCTTCACCGCCATCGCCATGCCCTCGCCTTGTGGCCGCACCGCAGCGCCGATCGTCAGTTTCACGCGCTCGGCTGTCATCTCGCCGATCATCATATTATGTTTGCGGCGGATGTAGGACGCGATCATGTCATCCATCTTGTCGCCGCCGACGCGCACCGAATTGCTGTGGGCGACGCCGCCGAGCGACAGTATCGCGACTTCGGTCGTGCCACCGCCGATATCGACCACCATCGTCCCGCGCGGCTCGGCAACGGGCAGCCCGGCACCGATCGCGGCGGCCAGCGGTTCCTCGATCAGCCGTACGCTGATCGCCCCGGCATTGGTCGCCGCGTCCCGGATCGCACGGCGTTCGACATGCGTCGAACAGGACGGCACGCAGACGACGACATTGCTCCGCCGCCGCAGCCGGCTCGGCCCGCCGAGCGCCTTGTCGATGAAATGCTTGATCATCTGCTCGGCGACGTCGATGTCGGCGATCACCCCGTCCCGCAACGGGCGCAACGCCTCGATATTCGCGGGCGTCTTGCCCATCATCAGCTTGGCGTCGTTGCCGACGACCTTGACGTGGCGGATGCCGTTCCGCGTCTCGAGCGCGATCACCGACGGTTCGTTGAGCACGATGCCTTGCCCGCGGACATAGATGACGGTGTTCACCGTGCCGAGGTCGATGGCGATGTCATGCCCCTGCGGGGCCAGACGTTGAAAAATGTTCATGAGTGGGGGCGCAACCTCGTTTCAAAACCCGAAACAGACGCCCGCCCCCCGGCTTCGCCCGCTCAAAGCAACTCCATCCGCGATGCGGAAGAGCCACGCGGAGGTCAATTGTTGCAATTTCGCGCAAGAGCCGGACCGTGGGTTTCTCGCGGCTGACCGATGCGGAGGGCGCGCTACCGTCCCTTCCGTTGGCCCCGCGCAATTTCCAGTGCCTTTCGCGCCTCGCCGGACGACTCGCTCTTGGCGTCGAGCAACAGACTGCGCTCGAGCAGTTCGATCGCGCGATCCTTGTCGAGCGGAACACCCTTGCCGAGTTGATAGGCGCGGCCGAGCGTGAAGCAGCTCTCGGCCTCGCCGAGCGTGCAAGCCTTGTCGAACAATTCCAGAGCGCGGGCGCGATTGCGGCGCGTACCGCGGCCATCGTCGGTCATGAAGGCAAGGTTGCCGCAGGCTTCCTTGTGATCCGCATCGCACGCGCGCCCGAACAGCCCGACCGCGCGCTTCGGGTCGCGGCTCACACCCTTCGCGTCGCGATACATCACCCCCAGATTGTAACAGCCGTGCAGATCGCCCGCGTCGCATGCCAGCTTGAACGCATGGACGGCGCGGCGCTGGTTGCGCGCGGCTCCCTTGCCCAGCGAATAGGACGCGCCAAGGTTCGCGCACCCCTCTGTAGCCGTACCATCGCACGCCTTTTCGAACAGCGCGATCGCGCGATCGGGATCGGCAGGCACGCCATCGCCGTTGATATATGACAGGCCAAGGTTGTTGCAGCCCATCGGCTCGCCCTGATCGCAGGCCCGGGTGTAATAAGCGGCGGCGCGCTCGTGCGATTGCGCGGCGCCCTTCCCTTCGCCGAACAGATAGCCCGCCATCGTGCAGCCTGACGCCTGGCCAAGATCGCAAGCGCGAACGAAGAGCGTTACAGCGCGGGCGTCATCGCGTTCGACGCCATCGCCTTCATGATAGATATAGGCGAGCCGGCGGCACGCGTCGGCATCCTCGTCGCCGCAATCGCGATCAAGCTGCCGAACCTCGCTGATCGGCGCGTCGGATGGCGGTTCGTCCGCCGCCGTACCGGCGTTGTCGCGGACGCCGGGCGACGGGAGTATCACCACCGCAGCCGCGTCGTCGGGGGTTCGGGTTTCAGCCTGCGCCCATGCCGATGACGCGCCCAGCCCCGTCAGCAGCAGCGCGAGCGGGCCACGCAGCAGCAGAGCGGCGCCGCGCGTCACGATCAGGCATCATCCCCCATGCGAAGCGCGGCGATAAACGCTTCCTGCGGGATGTTGACGTTGCCATATTCACGCATCCGCTTTTTGCCCTCTTTCTGCTTTTCGAGGAGCTTCTTCTTGCGGGTGGCGTCGCCGCCGTAGCATTTCGCGGTCACGTCCTTGCGGAGCGCAGCGATGGTTTCGCGGGCGATCACCTTCCCGCCAATGGCTGCCTGGATCGGGATCTTGAACATGTGGCGCGGGATCAGGTCCTTCAGCCGCTCGCACATGCCGCGGCCGCGGCTTTCGGCGCTGCCGCGGTGGACGATCATGCTCAGTGCATCGACTGGCTCATTGTTGACGAGGATGCTCATCTTGACGAGGTCGCCGGCACGGTGGCCGATCTGGTGATAGTCGAAGGACGCATAGCCGCGGCTGATGCTCTTCAACCGGTCATAGAAATCGAACACCACTTCGTTGAGCGGCAGTTCATAGGTGATCTGTGCGCGGCCGCCCACGTAGGTGAGGTTCTTCTGAACGCCGCGGCGGTCCTGACACAGTTTCAGGATCGGGCCCAGATAATCGTCGGGCACGTAAATCACCGCCTCGATCCACGGTTCCTCGATCTCGTCGATGCGGTTCGGGTCGGGCATGTCGGCCGGGTTGTGGAGCTCGATCTCCTTCGCCGCCTCATTCTTGGTGTGGCCAAGCTTCAGCTTGTAGACCACCGACGGCGCGGTCGTGATCAGGTCGAGGTCATATTCGCGGGTCAGTCGCTCCTGAATGATCTCGAGGTGCAGCAGGCCCAGGAAACCGCAGCGGAAGCCGAAGCCGAGCGCGGCCGAGCTTTCCATCTCGAAGCTGAAGCTCGCATCGTTGAGGCGGAGCTTCTGGATGCTTTCGCGCAGCTTCTCGAAATCGTTCGCGTCCGTCGGGAACAGGCCGCAGAAAACGACCGGCTGGACCTCCTTGAACCCGGGCAGCGGGTTCGCCGCGGGCTTTTTCGCGTCGGTCACCGTGTCGCCGACGCGCGCCTGCGCGACGTCCTTGATCTGCGCGGTGATGAAGCCGATCTCGCCGGCGCCGATCTCGTTCAACTCCTCGCGCTTCGGCGTGAAGCAGCCGACGCGGTCGATCAGGTGGGTGGTGCCCGCCTGCATGAACTTGATCTGCTGGCCCTTTTTCAGCACGCCATCGACGACGCGGACGAGGATGACGACGCCGAGGTACGGATCGTACCAGCTGTCGACCAGCATCGCGAGCAGCGGTGCCGCGGCGTCACCCTTCGGCGGCGGAATCCTGGTGACGATCGCCTCGAGGCATTCCTCGATGCCGATGCCCGACTTTGCCGACGCGAGCACCGCTTCGTCGGCGGGAAGGCCGATGATATCCTCGATCTCGGCCTTCACCTTGTCGACATCGGCTGCGGGCAGATCGATCTTGTTGATGACCGGCACGATCTCATGGTCGTGTTCGATCGACTGATAGACGTTCGCGAGCGTCTGAGCTTCGACCCCCTGCGCCGCGTCGACGACGAGCAAAGCGCCCTCGCACGCCGCGAGCGAGCGCGACACTTCATAGGCGAAGTCGACGTGGCCGGGCGTGTCCATGAGGTTCAGCTCATAGGTTTCGCCGTCCTTTGCGGTATATTTCAGGCGCACCGTCTGCGCCTTGATCGTGATCCCGCGCTCCTTCTCAATGTCCATATTATCAAGGACTTGCGCCGACATTTCGCGCGCGGTCAGGCCGCCGGTGAACTGGATCAGCCGGTCGGCCAGCGTCGACTTGCCATGGTCGATATGCGCGATGATCGAGAAATTACGAATATGCGAGAGAGGAGTTGTCATGGCGGCCCGTTAGCAGCCGAAAGCCGCGCTGTCAGCAGGCTTAGCTATGCGCAAGCCATCGGGCGCAATCGTCACGGACGCGTGCGTCGGTATCCGCGAGCCCGCGCTCCAGTAAGGCAGCCTTTTCCTCTCCGCGCACCAAGGCCGCCAGCGCCGCGATAGCGTTCGCACGCACTCTTGGCACCGGGTGCGCCTTCGCGAACTGTTCGGCGATGTCCTTGCCGTTGTCGGTCAGGTGGACGGCGCAGCGGAGGAGTATTTCTCCGGGGGTCAGCGTCGGGCGTCGGGCGATCGTGCCGTGCTCGAGGTCGACGATATACTGGTCGCGCCAGGGGACGTGCTCGCCCTCGTCCATGATGTTGAGGCTGATCGACAGGCGCTCGGGCGGGAGCTGGCTGTGAATGTCGCGGTGAGCGCGGTAGAGCATCATCTTGCCTTCGGCGAGGCTGCTGCGCTCGACGAAGTGCAGGTTCAACGACTCCTCGACGCGGCCGTCGACGGCTTCGGCGTCATAGTCATAATAGTCGCTGACGTAACCGGGGCCGGAGTAGCCGGTGGTGAGGAAGTGGAAATTATGGTCGTGCGGCAGGCCGTAGGCGAAGGCGAGGGGGCCGCTGGCGGTGTAGGCGGCGTCGGTCGCGGCGGGCCATAGGTTGGCGCGGAGGAAGAAGCCGCGCGGGCTGCGGTGGAGCAAGAAGACCTGCGCCGAATAGCGGTTGGTGGCGAGCTGGTCGGCGTAACTCGCCTTGAGCTCGGCGATCACGCGGTCGGCGAGAAACGAGCGGTTGCGCTGGAGGCCGGCGAGCAGGTCGGCGCAGCGCGCGATGCTGGCCTCGTCGGCAAGATCGACGCCATGTTCGTCGAGGCGCGCGACGATCTCTTCGAGGTCGCGCTCGGGACCAGCGGGCGGATCGATCAGGCGGGGCATGGATCGGCTTCCTTCGGCGCATAGAGCGCCAGCGTTGCTGTGGCGGCGCGGCGGATCTCGGGATGCGGGTCGGACGCCGCCATCGCCTCCACCCTCGCCCGTGCGGCGGCGGGGTCGAGCGCGACCAATTCGCGCAGCGCCGACCAGCGCGTGGCGAAATCGGCGTCGTGCGTCGCCTCGACGAACAGCGGTGCCGCGTCGGTGCGGCCGAAGCTGCGGAGCAGCGTGAGCGCCATCTGGCGAAAGCTGCTGTCGCGGCGCGACGCCGACACATGGGCGAGCCGGCCGCTCGCGATATCGTAGCTACGGATCGGCAGGGACGACGGCGGCTGCACGGCCAGTTCGAGCAACACGACGTCGCCCTTGGCATCCGTCAGCGAAAAGGCTTCGCGCGCGGTGTCGAGCTGCAAGATTTCGTCTTGGGCGAGCGGCCGCGGCGGAGCATTGTGACAGAGTGCGGCGGACGCAGCCGAAAAGAGCCCCGTCGCCTCCGCTTCCGACAGCGCGACATGGTGGCGATGCAGCATCGCACCGCCGCTCGCGAGGACACGGATCACGGCGGCACCGGGCGTAAAGACTGCGGCCGTGGACGCCGCCCCGCCTTGCTCGACGCGGTGGAGCTGCAGCGACAGCCGTACCGGCCCGCATTCAGCGAGGATCAAGCCAGCGATTCGCTCCCCGCCGCCGATCGGACGCAGCGGCGGTCGCGCAAAAATGTCGGCCTCAACCAGCGCAAGCGCGCGCTCCAGCCGGGCCCGCAGCCAGCTGATGTCTCGAAGCCAGGGAAGGAGGCGATCCATCGCCACCGCGGGCGGCGCATCGCGCAGCGCATCGATCGCAGCGACCAGCCCCTGCGGCGATACGTCCGCCGCCCGCCACCCGGTTTCGAGCGCGTCGGCGGCGGCCCGGGTACGGAAACACCGTTCGCGATCATGGCGAGGAAAATGGTCGTGGCGCGATGGCATGAAACCGCCCTTTTGTGGGCCGCGGACGGAATCGCCGCCCGCAGCCAAAGCCTTTGTTAGTCGTAGATGATCAGCATCACCGAGATCGCGACGTCGAACACCGGGGTGCTCGCAGTGGCGCCGGCTCCCGCGAGCGAACCGAACAGGCCGACCGCGGTGTCGAGCAAAGGCACGGCGTCGATATCGATAACGGGCAGTGTCATAGACCCCCTCCTGCAGAAAGGCGGCCAGACTGCCGCCGCTACCTCGCTATGGGCGGCCGCCGGTATGTCCCAGTTAACTTATCGTAATCGGCCCGGACGACCGTTCGTCAATCGGCGTGGACGACCCACAGAGAAAGGCCGGGCGGCAAGGATTCCGGCGCAGCATCGGCAACATGGCGCACCGCGTCGGCGCGCGCACGGTTCAGGATTTGATCGGGAATATCGGCCGCGTGGAAGATATGATCCGCCTCGCCCAGAAGGCGCGCGGCGCGCAGCGTGAGGTCGTCGGGGTCGGCGCTGGTCAGCCGGATCGTCTCGAGGCGCGACGGCTGCGCGGCGACGTCGCTCGTCAGCCAGTGGCCCAGCCTGTCGACTGCCCCGTCGTCGAGCGGATCGAGCGCGCCACCGCTCGCCAACGCGGCATCGATGGCACGGCGGCGATCGGCGGCGGCAGGCCAGCGTGTTTTCATCGCATCGCGCGCAGTGTGAAGCGCGGCGGCGAGCGCGCCAAGCCGCGACGGTAGCAAGGCCTCGATCCGCTGACGCACCGCCTTGGCGAGGCCCGCCGATGCCCCGCCGGTGCCGATCGCAATCGTTACCGGCGCACGGTCGACGATGGCAGGCGTGGTAAAGTCGCAAAGGTCGGGCCGGTCGACGACGTTGACAAGCAGACCTCGCGCGCGAAGGCTAGCGGCTACCGCTTCGGCACCCTCGGCGAGCGCGACGAAGGCGATCGTCGCGCCCTCCTCCCACGCCGGGACGATCCGCCCCCCGGCGCGCGTGATGAGCCGCGCCTTGGCGTCAGCGGCTTCCCCCTCCCCGACCAGCACGACCGTGCGGCCGCGCAGGTTCAGGAAGACGGGAAGCTGCTCCATATCAGTCGATCCAGTCGGGGACGCGTTCGGCGGCCATGATCGTGCCCGCCGCGATGCGATCGGCAACGACGACATAGCGGTCGCCATCGACGAGCACCTCGGGAACGAGGCTGCGGCTATTGTAGGTCGATGCCATCGTCGCCCCGTAAGCGCCCGCGGTGCGAAACACGCCGAGGTCACCCGCCTCGACGGTGTCGATCACCCGGTCGCGCGCGAAGGTGTCGCCGGTCTCGCACACGGGGCCGACGATCGATGCGGCCATCGTCTCGCCGGTCGGCTTGACCGCGACGAAATCGTGCCAGGCGTCGTAGAGCGCCGGACGCGCGAGGTCGTTCATCGCGGCGTCGACGATCACGAAAGGGTTGGTCGCACCGGGCTTGACCCACAGCACTTCGGTCAGCAGCACGCCGGTGTTGCCCGCGATCACGCGGCCGGGTTCGAACATCAAAGTGACGTCCCAATCCTTCGTCACCCGCGCAACCATCGCGCCATATTCGGCGGGGCTCGGCGGATTGTCGTCGGGCTTGTAGGGCACGCCCAGACCGCCGCCGAGATCGACGTGGGTGATGCTGTGCCCGGCAGCGCGCAGGTCGGCGACGAGGCGACCGACGCGCTCGAACGCGGCCTCGAGCGGCGCGAGGCTCGTGAGCTGGCTGCCGATATGCAACGCGATGCCGCGCATCTGGAGGCCCGGCAACGCCGCGAGCCGGCCGAAGATTTCGGGCGCGACGTCGATGCCGACGCCGAACTTGTTCTCGGCCTTGCCGGTCGAGATCTTCGCATGCGTACCCGCATCGACGTCGGGATTGACGCGCAGCACCGCCGGCGCGGTCATTTCCTTCGCCAGTGCGATAGCGGCGAGCGCGACGCCTTCGGGCTCATGCTCGATATTGAACTGGCCGATGCCGCGATCGAGGCCCTGCGCCAGCTCGGCGCGCGTCTTGCCGACACCCGAAAAGACGATGTCCTGCGGCGCCATGCCCGACGCGAGCGCGCGTTCCAGCTCGCCGCCCGACACGACGTCGGCGCCATAGCCCTGCCGCGCGAGAACGCGCAGCACGCCAAGGTTGGGGTTGCACTTGATCGCAAACGCGATGTGCTTTTTCGGAATGTCCTTCAGCGCATCGGCGAACACCTGAGCATGGCGTTCGAGCGTGGCGCGCGAATAGACATAAACGGGGGTGCCGATTTCCTCGGCAATGCGTGACAGCGAAATATCTTCGGCGTGGAGAACGCCGTCGCGGTATTCAAAATGGTCCATCGAAGGAAGTCCTGTGGCTCAGCCCGGAGGCGGCAAATCGAAATCGTCGGGTTCGCGTTTTTCGGACCGTTTGAGAAGTTCGTCGCTGCGCGCCGGCATAGCCTGCGCGTCAGGCGTCGTAAGCTCCTCCGTTGTCGGGGCACTGGTGGCGCCGACGGGTATCACCGCGGCGGGCTGGTTTGCCGCGGGCTTCAGATCTTCCTTGGCTCCGCACGCGCCAAGCAGCGCGGCAGCAGCAAATGTCGTAACGAGGATGCGGCGCTTCGCCATCAATCCGTTCCTTCCAGCGCGCCGCGCGCAGCGGCAATCGCTTCCCTTACCCGTTCGGGCGCCGTCCCGCCATAGCTGCGGCGGCTGGCGACCGAAGCCTCGACCGTCAGCGCGGCAAGCGCCTCGGGCGTGACGGCGACGTGGATCGCCGCCGCGTCCGCCGCGGGCAGCGCCGACAGTTCAACGCCGAGTTCCTCGGATCGTTTCACGCAGGCGCCGACGATATGATGCGCCTCGCGGAACGGCACGCCCGCTTCGCGGACCAGCCAGTCGGCCAGATCGGTCGCGGTAGAATAGCCCGACGCGGCAAGCGCGCGCATACGGTCGGTGCGGAAGGTCAGCGTCTCGACCATGCCCGTCATCGCGGCAAGCGACAGCGCGAGCGCGTCGAAGGCGCCGAACACCGTTTCCTTGTCGTCCTGCAAATCCTTCGAATAGGTGAGCGGCAGGCCTTTGACGATCACGCTGAGGCGCTGGAAGGCGCCCAGCAACAGACCGGCGCGGCCGCGGACGAGTTCGGCGGCATCGGGATTGCGCTTTTGCGGCATGATCGAGCTGCCGGTCGACCAGGCGTCGGGCAGGCTGACGAAGCCGAAGGGCTGGCTCGCCCAGATCACCACTTCCTCGGCAAGCCGCGACAGGTGGATCGCGGCGATCGAGGCGGCGGCGCAGAATTCGAGCGCGAAGTCGCGGTCCGACACCGCATCGATGCTGTTCGCCATCGGGCGGTCGAAACCCAGCGCGGTGGCAGTCGCGTGGCGATCGACCGGAAAGCCCGTCCCTGCGAGCGCGGCGGCACCGAGCGGCGATTCGTTGAGGCGGCGGCGCGCATCGGCAAAGCGCGACCGGTCGCGAGCGAACATCTCGACATAGGCGAGGAGATGATGGCCGAGTGTCACCGGCTGCGCGACCTGCAAGTGGGTGAAGCCGGGCATGATGCTGCCCGCATGTTCCTCGGCGCGCGCGAGCAGCGCGGTCTGGATCGCCTGCAGTCCGGTGTCGATCCGCGTGGTCGCAGTGCGGACCCACAGCCGGAAGTCGGTTGCGACCTGATCGTTGCGCGAGCGTGCGGTATGCAGCCGCCCGGCCGCTTCGCCGACGATCTCCTTCAGCCGCGATTCGACGGTCATGTGGATATCTTCGAGCGCCAGATCGACCGGCACGCCATTCGCGGCGAACTCGTCGGCGATCTGCGCAAGGCCGCGATCGATCTGGACCGCATCGTCGGCGCCGATGATTCCGGTGGCGCCCAGCATCGCGGCGTGGGCGCGGCTGGCGGCGATATCTTCTTCCCAAAGGCGCTTGTCGACCGGGATCGAGGCGTTAATTTCTTGCATGATCGCCGCGGGTCCGCCACCGAAGCGCCCGCCCCACATGCTGTTGCTGTTCGGAGTATCCGCCATTCGCCGCGTTCCAAGCCCGTATCTAGCGATCCTTGCCCTCTTTCTGGCCGGATCGGTCGCGGGCTGCGATAGGGAAAAGGCCGCGCAGGGGCAAGCGGCAGGGAGCGAAGCAAATATTTCGGTCGGTGAAGCGAAGGATGCACGCAGCATCGGCGCCTTTGCGCATAAGGTCGACCGGAGCCAGGCGGGCAAGGCGGCACCCACGGTCGGCTTCCTCGGCCCCGACGATGCGCCGGTTACGCTCGCCGCGTTTCACGGCAAGCCCCTGCTCGTCAATCTGTGGGCGACCTGGTGCGCGCCGTGCGTGGCCGAAATGCCGACACTCGATGCGCTCGCGGCGAAGCAGGGCCCGGCGATGAACGTCATTGCGGTCGCCGAAGATCTTCAGGGGGCGGCCATCGTCGATCCCTGGTTCCAGAAGGCGGGCCTGAAAGCGCTGCAGCCCTATCTCGATCCCGAAAATCATCTGCTCGACGCCGCCGGCGACGCGCTGCCGACGAGCATTTTCTATGACGCCGAGGGGAAGGAATTGTGGCGCGTCGTCGGCGCGATCGACTGGCAGGGCGCCGAGGCAAAGGCGCTGCTCGCCGAAGGCGGCATCAAATAAGAATACGCCGGCACGATGGCCGGCGTATTCCCCCTTCGGGATTTGGTATCGTCAATCGTTGCGGGCGTTGACGCGTTCGGCGCGCTCGCCCTTCTGGGCCGCCTGCGGCGCGGGCTCGGCTGCCGGCTGGCTTCCGGCGTCTTCCTGCTGCTCGGCCGTTTTCTTGAGCTGACCCTTGGTCATCCCGGTGACGAGGACGTCGCCCGACCCGGCAAAGCTGGCGGCGGGAAGCGTCGCGAGGCGATCGCCGACCTCGACCGTCACCGCCTGCACGACGCCGCGACCGGTCTGACTTATGGTCTGGACATGACCGATCACCTTTCCGCGCGCATCGGTCACCGCCATCCCGGGTTCGACCGCGAACATGCCGGTGCCCGAGGCCGCGCCACTGCCCGAAGCGGCAAGCTGGCCAAGGCTGCCCTGGAAGCTGCCTGCCGCCGCGCCCGCGCCGCCCGCAGTGCCCGAAAGACCCGACGCCGTGCTGCCGGCCTGATCGCGGACATTGCCGACCGCGCCGCGCGCCGTGCCGGTGACGGTCGAGGCGGTGCCCTGCGCCGTGCCGACGGCGCCGCGTGCGGTCTGACCGACGAAATCGGTTCCGACGGCCTGCGCGTCGAGGCTGCCGCTACCCGAAGCGCTGCCCGAACCGGCGGCGTTTCCGCCGATAGGGTTCCCGAGCAGATTGGCGTTACCGTTCGCCGAACCCTTGCCGTTCGCATCGGCATTGCCCTTGCCCTGCACGCGGCCCGAGCGGCGATCGATATTCGCCTCGTCGCGCCCCGTTCCGGTCAGCTCGCCCGCGCTGCCGAGCGTGCCGCCGATGCGATCGGTCGGGTTGCCGAGCGTACCGCCCAGCGACCCACCGAGGCCGCCGGTCAGTCCGCCGCCGCCACCAAGCAGCTGCGCCGAGGCCGGGGCCGAAAATGCCATGGCCGACGCGGCGAGCGCGATGGCCGAAATGAAAATGCGATGTGCCATTTGTCCTACTCCTGAATGTGCGACCCGAGGGGGTGGGTCTGTGGAGAGAACGATGGCGCGTTCGACTTTCTTCCGAAAATATCGAAAAAGAGTCAGCGGCCGCCGCAGGTGCCGCAGATCAGGCCGTGGCCATAGATTTTGTCGCGCCCTGTCTTGCCCAGATCGCGCGCTTCCATCACCAGTCCGGCGACGGCCGGACCGATGCGGTCGATCGACGGCGCCGGATAGCGAAGCGCAAGCCGCCCCGCGACGAGCGGCGCGGCGAATGAGGTGCCGCGCAGCCGGCCGGTGCTGGCCGCCCCCGTTGCCGCCAGCACCGCGTCGCCCGGCGCCGCGAAATCGACGTGCAGCGCGCGGCCGGCCTCGGGCAGCACACGCCCCTTCGCGTCGACCCCGGTCGCCGCGAAAACGCCGCGATACGAGGCCGGATAGGCCGGCGGCGCAGCGGGCCCGTCGTTGCCGACCGCCGCGACGATCAGCATTCCGCGCTGCTGCGCGCGCAGCACCGCCGCCGACAGCAGCTTGTTGTCGGGACCGACGAGGCTGATCGTCGTCACCGCGACGCCGCTTTGCGCAAGCCATCCGAGCGCGCGGGCGATGGCGCTGGCGTTTCCGCCCGCCGGATCAGTGCCATAGACATCGGCGGCAAGCAGGCGCTGCCCGGGTGCCGCCCCCTCTATCGCGCCGCTGCCGACGAGCAGCGAGGCGACGGCCGTGCCATGGCGGCCTGCCGACGGAGCGCCTTTCGCAAAGCCGCGCTGCTCGACGCGCCCCGCCAGCGAAGGATGCGCCGCGACCCCGCCGTCGATCAGTCCGAGGCTGGCCTTGCCGCCGCCCGCTGCTGTCGCGAGCGCCGCTGCGGGCAGTGCGCCGCCCGAACCGCCAGCGAAATAGGGTCCGCTCGCGAAATAGAGATTGTCGGCATCGACCGCGGCATCAGGCAGCAGCTTGGCGAGTTGCCTCCGCGCGCGGGCCAGACTGCGCCCCTCGGGCACACGAAAGCGGGCGACGTCCAGATCGAGCCCCTCAATGCGTTCGCGGTCGATCAGCGCGAAGCCCTTACCCGCCGCGCGCGCGATCATCGCCTCGTCGACGCCGCTGGCGATCAGGACACCGCGCACCGCAGGCTCGCCGCGATCGTCGAGTTCGATACTATCGCGGTTGTCGCGCACCAGCGCGGTGATGCGGTCGAGCCGGATCTGCGTCAGCCGTTCGGTGGTCGCGGCCAGCGGATCGAGGACGCCGACGTCGGGCAGCGTCGACAGGACACGCCCTGTATCCGGCAATTGCGCCGATGGCAGCGAGACCTGCGCCTGTGCTCGCAGACCTGCGCCACCGATCGCGAGACAGATTGCTGCCACCAATATCGTCCAAATTCGCATCATCACTCTCGCCAAGGCCGCCCTGCCGGAAAAATTTAGCAGGATGCGGAAGAAACGATAGAAGGGCGTCGTTTCTTCCTCGAACAATCGAAAAGGCGACAATGCGCTTCGAAGAGGAACTGGTCGAACTGCTACCACGCCTGCGCCGCTTTGCGCGCGGGCTGACACAGAGCGCCGGCGATGCCGACGATCTGTGTCAGACGGCGATCGAGCGCGCCTTGAAATCGCGTGAACAATGGCAACAAGGAACGAGACTGGACAGCTGGATGTACCGGATCACCCGCAACCTCTGGATCGACGACCGCCGCGCCGCGGGCCGGCGCGGCGTCCACGCCCCGATCGACGACGCGGTCACGCAGATCGCCGGCGACGGCATCGCCGAGGTCGAGGCGGGCACGCTGCGCGGCGATGTCGACGGCGCGATGGCGCGGCTGCCCGACGAGCAGCGCGAGGTCGTGATGCTCGTGCTGGTCGAGGGCTACGCCTATCGCGAGGCCGCCGAGATACTGGAGGTACCGATCGGCACCGTGACATCGCGGCTCGCGCGCGGGCGCGAGACGCTGATGCATCTTTTGGGGGAGGCGGCATGAGTTTCGACCCCGCAGCCGTCGCCGCCTATGTCGACGGCGAACTCGACGATCTGGCCGCGCGCCGGATCGAACGCGAAGCCGAAAACAACGCCATGCTCGCTGCAGAGATCGCGCGCCACCGCGCGCTGAGAGCACAGCTCTCGGCGCATTTCGCGCCCGTCGCCGACGAGCCGGTGCCCGATCGCCTGCGCGCGCTGCTGGTCGGCGACGGCGTCGACACCAGCCTGGCCGGACGCCGCGAGGCGAAGCGCGCGCAGTTCGCACCCGCCCATTGGGGCGCGATCGCGGCATCCCTGGTACTGGGATTGACACTCGGCCTCCGGCCTTGGGCGCCCGCGCCGGACGTGACAGGCGCGAACGGCGCGCTGATCGCGTCGGGAGCGCTGGCCGATGCGCTCGACACGCAGCTCGCATCGAACCAACCGGCCGACGCCGATATCCGCATCGCCCTCAGCTTTCGCGACAAGCGGGGCCGGACCTGCCGCAGCTTCGAGGGCCGCGATCTGTCGGGTATCGGCTGCCGCGAGGGCGGCCGCTGGGCACTCGAACGCACGGCGGCCGGGCAGAATACCGGCGCATACCGGCAGGCGTCGTCGGGCGACCTTGCGGCGGCTGCGGCGGCGATGATGGCGGGCGATGCCTTTGATGCCGACGCCGAACGCACTGCGCGCGACAAGGACTGGAAATAAGCGAAGGGGGCGGATGCCACACGCATCCGCCCCCTTCTACCCGGGCAAGGGCCGGGTTATCAGCCGCCGACCGTCACGCGGCCAGTGCGATAGCCTTTCTTGCGCATTTCCTTGGCATAATCCTTGTCGGCGTCGGTAACCTCGGTGGTCCATTCGTCCCACGCGTCCCAGCGATCCTCGCGGTCGGTGGCATGACGCAGATCGCTGACCAGTTCCTTCTCGGCCTCGAGGATGTCGCTTTTGTAGTTATACCAATATTGGTTGTAGACGCCCGCAATCGGAACCATGCGGATTTCGGGGCGGTCGAAGCCGGTCGGCATCGACCCATAGGGGACCGCCGCCATGGCTGCGCTGGCGGGGAGCGCCATAAGTACCGCCAAAGTCGTCCATTTTTTCATCGTTCGTCTCCTTGGTGGACCCTGCTGGTCAGGAGAAACAACGAAGGAGCGGCGGCTTTTCTTCACGGCCCGGCGGCGATTCCGCACGGCCCGTGGTGAATCGGCTCAGCCGGGGTGCGCTTCGTCGCCGACGCTCGACCGGAGCAGCCCGCGAAACACCTCCTGCGCGTCGCGTTTGCCTTGCGTCACGTCGAACACATCGCTGGCAATCGGCATCGCAATGCCGTGCGTTTCGGCGAGCGCCATCACCGTCGGGGCGCTCTTCACGCCTTCGGCGACCATGTTCATGCCCGCGATGATCTCGTCGATATGGCGCCCCTTGCCGAGTTCGACCCCGACATGGCGATTGCGGCTGAGGGGGCTGGTGCAGGTCGCGATCAGGTCACCCATGCCGGTGAGGCCCGAGAAGGTTTCGGGCCGGCCGCCCATCGCGACGCCGAGGCGCGTAATCTCGGCCAGCCCGCGCGTCATCAGACCCGCGCGCGTGTTGTCGCCGGCGCCGAGCCCGTCGCCCATGCCGACCGCGATCGCGATGATATTCTTGAGCACCCCGCCAAGCTCGCAGCCGAGCAGGTCGGTGTTGGTGTACACACGGAAAAGTCCCGAGTGGAAGACGGGCTGAAGCGCGCGGACGACGATCTCGTCCTCCATCGAAAGCACGCTCGCCGCCGCCTGTCCTGTCATGATCTCGCGCGCCAGATTCGGCCCGGTGAGCACGCCGACCGGGTGGCCGGGCAGCACTTCCTCGATCAGCTCGGTCATCCGTTTGCCGGACGCGAGTTCAAGGCCTTTGGTAAGGCTGATGACCGGCACCCAGGGACGAAGATGCTGCCTCGCCTCTTCCAGCACGCCGCGAAAGCTGTGCGAAGGGACACCCATGACGAGCACGTCGGCGCCCGCGACGACCTCGGCCATGTCGTTCGTGGCGCTCAGCGCAGCAGGCAATTTGATGCCTGGCAGATATTTGCGGTTCTCGTGCGCCGCGTTGATGCCATCGACCGTCTCGGCATCGCGGGCCCAGAGTTTGATCGGCGCGTTGCGCGACACGAGCGACGCAACCGTCGTTCCCCAACTGCCGCCGCCGAGCAGCCCCACCTTCAACCGCATGCCTCTCTCCCTGTTATGACGGGAGACTGGCGCTGAAATCAGTGCTTGGCAAGAAACTCGCGCTGAACCTCGGCGGTCGCCTTCGGGTCTTCGATCATCGGGACGTGCGCGATATCCTCGAAGATGTGCGCGGTGCTTCCCGCGATGCCCTTTTCGAGCACCGCGACGCAGCTGACGTCGATCAGCTTGTCGTGGCGGCCCCAGATGATCAGCGTCGGCGCGGTGACCTTGCCGAGTTCGTTGTTGAGCGGCTTTTGCTCCATCTCGTCGGCGATCGTCCAGAAAATCTGGTCGAGCAGGTCGCGGTGCTTCAGTGCGTCGGCATAGATGACGGGCTTCAACCGCGCGGGGACGAAGGTCGGCTTGCGAACAACAAAGGCAATCAGGCGGTCGGCATCCTCCAGATTGGCGATGACGAGCGGATTATAGTCGCGGTTCGACGCGAGCTTTTGCAGCTCGCTTTCGTCGGCGCCGAGGATGCCGGCGTTGTTCATCAACGTCAGCGTGCGGAGGCGATCGGGATAATCGATCGCAAAGCGCAGCGCGATCCAGCCGCCCATGCTGTTGCCGCCGAGATGCGGCCGTTCGATCCCGAGCGCGTCGAGGAAATCCTTGAGCCGCCGCGCCTGGCTCGCGACGTCGAACGGCAGTTCGCGGTTGCGGTCATTTTCGCCGAAGCCGGGCAGGTCGGGCGCGATCAGATGATAGTCGCGCGTCATCCACGGCGCGTAGAAGGTCCAGTGATCCTTGTCGGCGCCGAAGCCGTGGACCATCACCAGCGTCGGCTTCGACGGATCGCCGCCCTCCAGATAGGGCCAGACGCGGCCGTCGACGGTCACCGTCTTGCGCTCGACCCGCGCGCGCTTGCGCATCAGCCAGCGCATCAGCGCGACGATCTGTTCGGGGAAGAACAGATAGAGCAGCGTCAGGAAGACGATCGCCGAGATAATGACGAGGATGAAGAAATTCATGGCTCAGTTTCCGCCCGGGATATGTGCGTCGAACCAGCCGATCAGATCGTCCAGCACCGCGTCGCGTTCGGGTTCGTTATAGATTTCGTGGAACAGGCCGGGATAGATTTCGAGCCTCTTGTCCTTCGACCCGACATGGTCGAACAGATAGCGCGATCCCGCCGGCGCGGTCAGCCGGTCGGCCTCGCCGTGCTGGATCAGGATCGGCAGCGTGATCCGGCACGCATCGGCCTGCGCCACCGCCATCGCGTCCATAAACTCCTTGCCAAGCCGCGCACCGATCTTGCCGCCATAGACGAGCGGATCGGCCTGATAGGCCGCGACGACTGCCGGATCGCGGCTGACCCCATTGGCGTCGAGCGACAGCACGCCGAGGCGCGGGAAAAAGCGCGACAGGAAGCGGCTGATCCATACGGTAAAGCGCGACGGCGGTTCGGCGGGAAGGATCGCGGGGCCCGAGAGCGCCGCCGCGACGAACGCCCGCTGATTGCCGATCAGGAACAGCGTCGCGATGAGGCCGCCCATGCTGTGACCGAGCAGCAGACGCGGCGTGTCGCCATGGTTGACCTCGACCAGCGTGAGCAATTCGCTCATCCCGTCGAGAAAGGCCGAGAAGCGCGGGACATAGCCGCCCTCGCCGTCCGAAGCGCCATGCCCCCAATGATCGACGGCATAGATCGCGTAGCCAGCGTCGGTCAGCCGCTTCGCGACATGCTGATAGCGTCCAGCATGTTCGGCATAACCGTGCGCGAGGAGGATGACTGCTTTCGGCCGCCCCTCGGGAAGCCAGTGCGTCACGTGCAGCTTTGCCCCGGCGCCCGCCGAACCCGGGGGCAGGATCACGGCATTGGCGGTCAACGGACCGCTTTCTTGAGCGCCGAGCTGCGATGGCCAGGACCGTCGTCGCCCGCCTTGTCGATCTTTGCGAGGATCGCGTCGAGCGCGCGGCTGATCGCCGTCTGGGTGCGAACCATCTCGACCTTCGGCCAGGCGGTGCGCTGACCGGTGTCGATCAGTTCGTCGATGTCATCCTGCGCGAGATCCGACAGGATTTTCGTGGGCGACCAGAATTTGGGCGGGCGGATGATGTTGATGTCGCCGGTATATTCCTGATTGATCACCGAACGCGCCATGTTGGCGAGGCTGTTGAGCGGCGGCACCAGTTCGAGCGGCTTCTGGAAGATCACCATGTTCGCGTTGAGCCATGCCTTGAAGGTCGCCATCGACGCGTGCTGAATGGCCTCGATCGGCGCCATCTGCTTGCGCGTATCGGTCGCGAAGGGCAGCGCCAGCGGGTTCGCCTGGCTGACGATATGATGGTTGACGCCATAGAGGCGCTCGAGCCGCTTGGTCGGAATGTCGTGCGTCACCGACCCGTCGACCCAGCGCCGGTCGGGCTGATAGGGAACGCGATTGCCGTCCTCGTCGCGCGCCATCAGCATCACGGGCGGGAAGACCCCCGGAACCGCGCACGAGGCCAGCACGGCCTCGCGGATCAGGACGTTCGGCGCGGTGATCGCGTTGAGCAGGCGGCCGTTCTGATATTTTTCGGCGGGCGCGACCGAAACATTGAGGTGGCGGCCGCTGATCTCATAGGCCTCCTGAAACGTCAGGTCGGGGATCAGCTCGGCCAGCCGGGCGCGCACCGCGTCGGGCGCGAGGCGCTTCATCTCGGGATCGCGGGCGGGATTGGCCAGCCGGCTGCTGTCGAGGAAGGGGCCGACGTCGGCATCCTTGCGCGTGCAGACGATCGCCGCGACGATCGATCCACCGCTCGACCCCGCGAGGATATTCGGCAGCACGCCCGCGTCCCACAGCGCCTTCACGACACCAACGTGAAAGAAGAGGAAGCTGCCCGAGCCCGAAAGCAGGAGGGCCGAGCGGCCGTAGCAATGCTGCGCACGGCGGAAAAAGTCGCGCTTTTCCTCTTTGCCGATGCTCCGCGACGCGGCGATCTTGTCGAGCGCCGCGACAACCTCGGCGACATAGGCCTCGATCAGCGTCTTCGTGCCGAAGCGCGCTTTCGAATAGAGGCGCTCGTGCCCCATGCCGTCGATATTGCCGTGGATGCCCTCGTTCAGGACGAAGAGCAGGCCCTTGACGTCGCCGGCGGCCGACAGCTTGCGCAGCTTTTCCAGCCGCGCGCGGATCGCCTTGAAATCGAAGTGCCGGCTTTCGTCGCTGTCGCGCCACGCCTGCATGCCCGATTTCGCATCGTGCGCCTGCGCGGCCTTCGACCAGGCGGCATAGTCGGGCGCTTTCGCAAGCTCGGCATCGGCGCTGAGCGTCGGGGCAAAAATCATTCGGTCGTCCTGCGTTATTTCTGTTTCTTCGGATTCTTGCCGGTTGCGTTGCCTTTGGCAACCGGTTTCGCCCTGACTTTGGTGGCAGGTTTCGGGGCAGGTTTCGCTTTTGCCGCGGGTTTGGCGGCCGGTTTTGCCGCCGCTTTCGGCTTTGCCGTAGCGGCTTCGGGTTTGGCCGGCGCCTTCGCGGGCTTGGGCGTCGCAGCCATCAGGTCGGCGAAACTTTCGTCGATACATTCACGGAAAAACGCAATGTCGGGCATGATCGCGCGTTCGCAGATGATCGAGAAGGCGATGCGCCCGTTATAGCTGGGGGTCGCGATGAACAGGCCCATATTGTTCGCGAGCGGTGCCATGCCGTGCTGCTGCACCAGCTGCGCTCCCGCAAGATAGAGCGGCACCTGCGCGCCCGGCACGTTCGAGATGAAGAGGTTCGTCCCGCGCACCGCGAAACGTTCGCTGGTCAGGATGCGCGCGACCGCGGCCATCGTTGCGCCGGGGATATGCTGCGACAGATCGGTCATGATCCGAGCGCTGACCCCGGCTTTCGCTTCCTTCGCCTCGACCGTATAGTCGCGCACGGCGGCCAGCCGTTCGAGCGGATCGGCGATATCGGTGCGGATCGGCACGCTCATCGCCGATACTTGGTTGCCGGGGGTCGAGGCCTTGCCGCCCCCTTTCCCGTCTTTGCCGCGAAGGTTGATCGGCGCGACCGCGACGACGCTCTCCTTCGGCAGCTCCTTGTGCTTCGCGAGATATTTGCGCAGCGCGCCGCCGACCGTGGTGAGAACCACGTCGTTCACCGTCGCGCCCGGCACCTTCCTGCGGATCTCGGCAACGTCGGACAGCGCGACGGTGGTGGCATCGAACATCTTGTGCGGCCCGACCGGCACATTGAAGCGCGTTTCGGGAACACCCGCGGTCATTCCGCCATCGGCCATCGACTTGCGCGCCGAGGCGACGATCGCCGGCGACACCTTGAGCAGCGCGTTCATGAACTTGACCGGCGACTGCATCGACGCCGACCATGCGCGCGTTACCGTCTCGGCGCTCGACGGCGCACGGCCCAGATCCTCGACCGGCGGCGGCTCGGGAATCGCCGGCGTGCCCTTGGCGTCGATGTCGCTCATCGCGATGAAGGCATGCGCGCCCGATGCGCCATCAACTGCGGCGTGGTGGACGCGGTGAAGCATCGCGAAGCTGCCTTTCGGGATGCCCGGAATGCGGTCGAGCCCCTCGATGATGTAGATGTCCCAGAGCGGCCGGTTCATATCCATAGGCTTCGAGAACCAGCGCGCGACGGCGATGCAGAACTGCCGCCAGTCGCCGGGTTCGGGCAGCCGCGCATGGCTCATATGCGCCTCGATATCGAAATGCTCGTCCTCGACCCAATAGGGATGGTCGAGATCGAAGGGCAGCCGGTGCAACCGGCGCTTGAACAGCGGCGAGGTATGCACGCGGCTTTCGACGTGGCGGATGATATCCTTGAAGCGTACGAAGCCACCCGGCGCGGTCGAGGGGTCGTAGATATAGACCCCCATGATGTGCGTCAGATTGTTCGCGGTCTGGGTGTAGAGGAACTGGGCGTCCTGTGCACTGAGCTGCTTAAGCATCCGATCCTCCCGGCATTTTGTCCGCCAGCGCCGTCGTCGACAGGCGCATCGATTCCATCACGTTGGCGAGCCCGCGAAGTTCCGCCAGCAACGCGCGCCGTGCGGCGAGGCTGTCGGGGGTCGCGGTCTCGGCCAGACCCATATGCCGCATCAAGGACAGGCCGTTTTCGAACAGAAGCTTGCCGATCGCGGCTTCGCTGCTGATCCGGCGGAGCAGGTACGCCTGCCGCCCTTCGACCAGCGCAGCATCGAGCAGCGCCTTCTGGTCCACCTCGTCGCCGGGCTTCGCGCGCGTCAGCAGTTCGGCGACGACCGAATAGGCCTCCGCGAAAGGCAGCAGGATCGCGTGGCCGACGACCGGCTGGCAGCGGCGGAGCAATTGCGCCACGCCGCGATCGCCGCTCGCGAAACGGCGGTCCCAGACGGGATCGATGCGCGCGAGCTCGGCCTCGATCGCGGCACGATGTTCGTCGCGCGGCGGATAGAAAAATTCGAATTTGAACAGATCGCGCAGGCGATCGATCTTCGCCCAGAAGGCAGCGGTGACGTCGGCGCTGTCGGCGTCGCGCAGATCAAACAGCACCAGCTCGATCATCGCGCGATCGAGGAAGTGATGCGCGATGATGTTGCGATAATAGCTCGCCATCGGATGCTTGGCGGGGTCGATCGAATAGACATTCTCGCTACCCGCCTCATAGCGGGTGAGCAGCCCGCTCGCGACCAGCGTGTCGACGGTAACCGAGAGCGCTGCGTCGTCGCCGCTTTCGAGTTCCTTGCTGAGACGAATGCCACGCTCGCGCGCCCAGCCGCTCACCGCGCCGATCGCCGCGAGCAGCTCGGCCGACGTTGCGCCGCGCGGCGCGAGGCCGAGCAGGATCAGGCACATCACCGAGGTGACGGTAAGCGGGGTCACCCGGTTGGCCTCGACCGCGACCGCGAAGGCGATCTTTTCCAGCGCGCGCTTGTCGTCGGGACCGGGCGCCTGTTCGATCACCACGGGATCGCCGATGTCGAGCCGGATGCGCCCCGACGGCTCCCTGAGGCTCTTCATATAACCGATGAACCACGACAGGCTTTCGGGCTTCTTGTTCCGCCCCGTCTGCTCGGCGGCATATTCCTCGACATCGCGGATCAGGTCGAAGCTGGTGACGAAGGGCACGAAATGCACGTCGCGCGTGCCCGTCGCATGCGCGGCGTCGAGGACATATTTCATCAGGCCATATTTGGGCGGCATCAGCTTGCCGAGGCGCGAGCGCGTTCCCTCGAATGCCCAGCTCAGCGGAAAGCGCTTCGCGAACAGCCAGGCGATATAGTGGCGCAGCACCAGCTTGTAGACCGGCTGGTCCTGAAAGCTGCGCCGGACGAAGATCATCCCCGAGCGGCGGAAGAATTCGCCCATGACCGCGAAGTCGAGGTTCGCGCCGCCGAAAAGGTGGAGCATCGGCATGTCATTGTCATAGGCAAGGCGACTGGGCGTCGCGCCGTCGATATAGGTCTTGTGCGTGAACAGGATCGCGGTCGGATGATCGCGCAATATGCCGCGCAGCTTCGCCACTTCAACCGCATCGACTTCCATCTCGGGCGCGTATCCGCCGAACATCATCCGGTCGAGGCGGGCGCGAAGGTCGAGGAACAGCGCCGATGGCCGCGCGATGACCTCCTTCATCAGCGGCCGCGCCTCACGGAAGAGATCGCCGACCGGTCGGCCCGTCTTCTCGGCGAGATCGGCAAGCGCCGCTCTGAATTTGGGGCTGGTGCGCAGGCCGTCGGCGACGAAGCGCGGCACCTTGTAGCGCGTCCCGCGCACGCCGCGCTCGGCAACGTCGAGCGCGAGCGCCGCCTGCCGGGCGACGAAACCCGCGAATTCGGGGCTGTCGGCCCCTTCGCCATCGCCGCCGCCGGTTTGCGCGCAAAAACGGTCGCGCAGCGCGTCGAGCGTCGCGGCCTCTCCGACAAGGATTTGCGCACGGCGCCGGTCGCGCAGCAGGATCAGGCGCGCACGGAGCGACCCCGGATGGCGCGGATCGCCGAAGATCAGGTGCCGGAATTTGAGCGCGCGGTCGCGGTCGAAACCGGGGATGCGCCACGCGACGCGCAGCGGCACCACTTCGCGCGACGGTGCTCCACCGAGCCGCGCCTGCAACACATCGACCGGCAGCGCATGATCGCCGTCCTCGATATCGAGACTGGCCCACTGCGGCTCTTCGTCTCCCGACGTCGAATGGATCCAGTCGAGCAGGATACGCCGTTCGACCCGATGCCGCGCGTCGATGATATAGAGCCGGTCGGCCGCCTGCTCCGCCAAAATAGGGGTGCGGGGCGTTCCGTCGGCCACCGCTTAGCCGGTCTTTCCCTTGCGGGGTGCCGGCTTCTTCGCCGCCGCTTTTTTCTTGGGCGCGGCCTTCTTTTCCGCTGCTTTCTTCGGCTTCGCCTTTTCGGCCCTGGCCGGCGGCGCATCGGTCGCAACCGATTCCGCAGCGCTTTCCTCGGTCTGCCCCAGCGTGCGCAGGAACATGTTCCGCACGTCGCGGACGTGGGTATTCAGCGTCCTGACGTTCCATTTCGACGTATCGACGGGCGGCAGCACAGTGACGCGCACCGTCGCAGGACGCATCACGAATTCGTTCTTCGGCGCCACGTCGGTGGCGTTATGGATCACGATCGGGACGATCGGCACGCCTGCCTGCATCGCGAGGTGGAAGGCGCCCTTCTTGAACGGTTCGAGCTTGGGCGTCAGGCTGCGCGTCCCTTCGGGAGCGATGCAGATCGACTTGCCTTCCTTTTGAATGGCATCGACCAGCGGTTCCATCGCCTTGATCGCGCTTTTGCCGTCGGCGCGGTCGACGAAGACGGTGCCGCCCCATTCCATCAGCTTGCCGAGGATGGGGATGTCCTTGATCTCCTTCTTGCCTACCCCGCCCATGTCGCGGCGGATGAGCTTGGCGAGGATCATGACGTCCGCCTTGCTCTGATGGTTGAAGATGAAGACGCAGGGGCGCGACGACCAGAGATGGCGCTCGTCCTCGACCTCCAGCTCGACGCCGGTGATCGCGGTCGCGAAGTCGCCGAACAGGCCCATCGAGAAATTGACCGCCTCGCGCTGCGAGCGGGTGAGCGCCCAGATCGGCAGGCCTGCGGCGAACGCCCCGACCAGCGAGCCCGTGGCATAGATGGTGCGCGTATAATCGATCCATGACGGGGTGCCGCGGCTCGCGAAACGTTGCACCGGCCAGTTACGCTCGTCGGCGATACCCTTCAGCTTCATGTTCGGGTTGAGCGGGCGCGGCTTGCCGACGCGCTCGAGCAATTCGATATCGTCGTCGCTGTCCGAATAGAAAAAGCTCTGATCCAAATCGAGGCCATATTCGGCGGCGAGTTCCTCGGCAGCGAGCACCTTGCCCTCGCCGAAGCAGAGCGGCCGGATGATCTCGCCCGTGAAGACGCCATCCTCGATCTCATAGGACGAGCATTTGATGTCGCTGATGCCGAGATCGCGCGCGGTCGGTTCGATCTGGTAGATCGTCGCCGACGAGATGATCGCGACGCGGTGGCCCTTCGCCTGATGCGCCTCGATGATCGCGCGCGTTTCGGGATAGATTTTCCGCGCGATATGTTTCTTGTAGAGCTGCTCGCCGAACTCGACGAAGCTTTCCTCGTCGACGCCCTTCATGAATTTGGCGGCGGCGGTCATCAGCCCCGAGAAACCGATTTGGCCAAGGCTGTGCTGCGCGACGACCTGTGCGGTCTCGGCGATCTCCTCGACCGACATTTCGCGGCGCTGGAATTTCTCGCGCAGCATCGCGGTCGCGGAATAGCCCGATATGATCGTTCCATCGAAATCGAAGAGCGCGGCAATATGCGGTCCGGGTTCGGACGCGAGTACTTCTTCCAAATGTGGCTGCGGCCTCGGCACGCGCATCTCCCCACCAGCGACTATGTTGCCGCTTTCGCATGCACGATGGCAGTAAAGATGGCGTTTATCAATGGCGCGAAAGCGCGGCGGCTTCGCGTGCGAGTGTCTCGATTTGCGCCGGGTCAAGCGGCCCCGACGGAACCACCCAGCTACCGCCGACGCAGAGCACGGCGTCGAGCGCCAGCCATTCGGGCGCGGTTGCAAGGCTGATCCCGCCGGTGGGGCAGAAGCGCGCCTGTCCGAAGGGGCCCGCGAGCGCTTTGAGCGCCGGGATGCCGCCGCTGGTCGCCGCGGGGAAGAATTTGAAGCGCGAGAGGCCGAGGTCCATGCCGCGCATGATGTCGCCGGCGTTCGCGGTGCCGGGCAGGAAGGGAATGCCGCAGGCGACCGCCGCCTTGCCGAGATTGTCGGTCAGACCCGGCGAGACGATGAACTCGGCGCCGGCGTGGATCGCGGCGTTCAGCATCGCGGGGTCGAGCACGGTGCCCGCGCCGACGACCGCGCCCTTGACCGCCTTCATCGCCGTGAGCGCATCGAGCGCGGCGGGAGTACGCAACGTGACCTCGAGCACCGGCAGGCCGCCCGCGACGAGCGCTTGGGCCATCGGCACGGCATCCTCAACGCGGTCGATGACGATCACCGGGATGACGGGCGCGAGGCGCATGATCTGGTCGATGGACTGGGTCAAAGGATGGTCTCCATGGCGGCAAGGATCGCCGACCCGCCCTTTTCGGCTTCGTCGGCGTGGATGCGGAACAGCGCGAACAGCTCGCGGCCGACGCCGAGCGCGGGCGGCGGCGCGGCGGCGGGCTTGCGCGCGGCCCATATGGCTTCGTCGACGAGCGCCAAGACTTCGCCGTTGCGGGCACAGACCCGAACGACGTCTCCGTCTTTCAGATAGGCGAGCGGGCCACTCACGCCGTCGGTGCCGGGTAAGGCTTCGGGCGACAGGTGGATGACCGCGGGCACTTTGCCGCTCGCACCCGACATGCGGCCGTCGGTGAGCAGCGCGACGCGAAAGCCCTTGTCCTGCAGCACGCCTAGCGCCGGGGTCAGTTTGTGCAGTTCGGGCATGCCGTTCGCGCGGGGCCCCTGAAAGCGGACGACGACGATGACGTCACGGTCGAGTTCGCCCGCCTTGAACGCAGTGAGCACCTGATTCTGGTCGTCGAAGATCCGGCACGGCGCCTCGATCGTCCAGCGATCTTCGGCGACCGCGCTGGTCTTGATGATCGCACGGCCAAGGTTACCCGCGAGCAGGCGCATCCCGCCGTCGGGCGAGAAAGGCGCGGAAACGGGGCGCAGCATCGTATCGTCGCGACTCTCGGCCGGTGCCGCCTGCCAGTGGAGTTCGTCATTCACGAGCACGGGCTCGGCAGCATAATCGGCCATCGTTCCGCCAACAGTCAGCACATCGCCGTGCAACAGTCCGGCGCTGAGCAGTTCCTTGACGACATAGCCGATACCGCCGGCGGCGTGGAAATTGTTCACGTCGCCCGCGCCATTGGGATAAACGCGCGCGAGCAAGGGCACGACATGGCTGAGCTCGTCGAAATCCTGCCAGTCGATGACAATCCCCGCCGCGCGCGCGATGGCTGGCAGATGGATTGCATGGTTGGTCGAGCCGCCCGTCGCGAGCAGGCCGATGGCGGCGTTAACGATCGCCTTTTCATCGATACAGCGCGACAGCGGGCGATAATCGTCGCCGTCCCAGCCGATCTCCGAAATCCGGTGGGTGGCGGCACGCGTCAGCTCCTGCCGCAGCTTGGTGCCGGGGTTGGTGAAGGCGCTGCCGGGGATGTGCAGCCCCATCAGCTCCATCATCATCTGGTTGCTGTTCGCGGTACCATAGAAGGTGCAGGTGCCCGCGCCATGATAGCTCGCGGCTTCGGCTTCGAGCAGCTCGTCGCGGCTCGCCTTGCCCTCGGCATAAAGCTGGCGGACGCGCTGCTTTTCCTTGTTCGCGAGCCCCGACGGCATCGGGCCTGCGGGGATCAGGATCTGCGGCAGATGGCCGAAGCGCAGCGCGCCGATCAACAGCCCGGGGACGATCTTGTCGCAGATGCCGAGCAGCAGCGCGCCCTCGAACATCGCATGACTCAATGCAATCACCGTACCCTGCGCGATATTGTCGCGGCTGAACAGCGACAGGTCCATGCCGGCCTGCCCCTGCGTCACGCCGTCGCACATCGCGGGCACGCCGCCCGCGACCTGCGCGGTGACCCCGACTTCGCGCGCGAATACTTTGATTTGCTCGGGGTAACGGCCATAGGGCTGATGCGCCGAGAGCATGTCGTTGTAGCTTGTGACGATGCCGATGTTCATCTCGGCGCCGGACCGGATCGCGGGCTTGTCCTCGCCCGAGGCAGCAAAGCCGTGCGCCAGATTGCCGCACGACAGATTGCCGCGATTTGTCCCCGCCTCGCGCTGACGCTCTATCAGATCGAGATAGGCGGCGCGGCGCGGCGCGCTGCGCGCGATGATGCGGTCGGTAACCTTGGCGATGGTTGGGTGGAGAGTTGTCATGACAGTTCCAGAACCCTCTCCCCTTGGGGGAGAGGGGTGCGCAGACTTGCGAGCTTGCTCGCTAGTCGAAGCTGGGTGAGGGTATGAACGGCAGCGACGAAAGGAACGGCAGAGACCCTCGTCCAACTGCGCCTAGTCGCGATGCGACAAGGCTTCATATCCTTCTCCCCCAAGGGGAGAAGGTTTGGGATTTGCTCAATCATGCCAGCTCGCTCCGTCGCGCTCGATCAGCGCGATTGCACTCGACGGACCCCAGCTTCCCGCCGTGTAAT
This sequence comes from Sphingopyxis sp., assembly GCF_965279755.1. Lineage (GTDB taxonomy): Bacteria > Pseudomonadota > Alphaproteobacteria > Sphingomonadales > Sphingomonadaceae > Sphingopyxis. The sequence goes on from NZ_OZ257261.1 coordinate 717,396, forward strand.
TCTGCGGCGCCATATCGACCTCTGCCCAGGCACCGAGAATCGAGTCGATCCATTGCCACTGCGCCTCGACTTCATCGCGGCGCACGAACAGGGTCTGCTCGCCCTCGATAAAGTCGAGCAGCAGGCGTTCGTAAGCGATGCGCCGCCGCTCGCCCTCGAAGCTGTGCGAGAGCGAGACGTCCATCGTCACTTCTTTCAGCTTCACGCCGTCGCGGTCGAGCCCGGGCTGCTTTGCCATCACCTTGACCCGGATATTCTCCTCGGGCTGCAGGTTGATGATCATGCTGTTCGCGTCGAGCTTGCCCGCGCCGACACGCGCGAAGATATTGTGCGGTACCGGCTTGAACTGGATCAGCACTTCGGATTTGCGCTCGGGCATCCGCTTGCCGGTGCGCAGATAAAAGGGCACGCCCTTCCAGCGCCAGTTATCGATATAGGCCTTGAGCGCCACAAAGGTTTCGGTGTTCGACGGGTGCCCGAGTTCGTCGGCATAACCCGCGACCGCAGCGCCGCTTACCGCGCCGCTCGTGTACTGCCCCTTGACGCTGTGCGCCTTCACATCGGCGGCGCTCATCTTGCGCAGGCTCCGGAGCAGTTTGACCTTCTCGTCCCGCACCGCGGTTGCTGAAACACTCGCGGGCGGCTCCATCGCAATGATCGCGAGCAACTGGAGCATATGGTTCTGCACCATGTCCTTCAGCGCACCGACGCCGTCATAATAGGAAACGCGGCCTTCGAGACCGACCGTCTCGGCAACGGTGATCTGGACATGGTCGATCGCCTGCGCATTCCACAGCGGCTCGAACAGCATGTTCGCAAAGCGCAACGCGAGGAGGTTCTGGACCGTTTCCTTGCCCAGATAATGGTCGATACGGAAAATATGCTCTTCGGCGAACGCATCACCGACCTGGGCATTCACCTCGCGCGACGAGGCGAGGTCGTGGCCGATCGGCTTTTCCATCGCGATGCGGCATTCGGCGCAGGCGATCCCCGCCGCTTTCAGCCCCTGCGCAATCGGCCCGAACATCGACGGAGGGGTCGAAAGATAGGCGCCGATCGGGCGACCGATCCGGTCGCCGAGCATTGCCGCGAGATCGTCGTAGCCGGTACCCGCGCCGGCATCGACCGGACAATAGTCGATGCGTTCGAGGAAGGCGTCGATCTGCGCATCGTCGAGACGGTCGGTCGAAAGATGATCGTTCAGGGCTTCGCGCACCAGCGCATGGCTTGCCGAGCGATCCATCTTCGAGCGGCCCGACGCTATGATCGTCAGCTCGTTTGCGAGCAATCCGTCGACATGAAGATTATAGAGCGAGGGAAACAGCATACGCTGCGCAAGGTCGCCCGTTGCGCCGAACAGGATCAGGGTTTCGACTTTGACGCTCACTACAGTCCCCTTGGTACAGTTTCGACGAATTGGAGAATGTGCCCGGTGAATGCAACGCGCATACGTAGGCCGCATACGATGTCGGCTCTTGGCAAATCCGACACCGCTGCCATAGGGATTCGTCATGCCCGACAGCGCAACTCCTTATGATGTCATCGTCGTCGGCGGCGGTGTCAATGGCGCCGGCGTCGCGCGCGACGCCGCGGGACGCGGTGCGCGGGTGCTGCTCCTCGAAGCGAACGACCTGGCGGAAGGCACCTCTTCGAAATCGACGAAGCTCATCCATGGCGGGCTGCGCTATCTCGAACATTATGAATTCGGTCTGGTGCGCGAAGCCCTGAAGGAACGCGAAGTCCTGTGGGGCATTGCGCCGCACATCATCTGGCCGCTGCGCTTCGTCCTCCCCTATCGCACCGGACTTCGCCCACGCTGGCTGCTCCGCCTCGGCCTGTTCCTCTACGACCATATCGGCGGCCGCAAGAAGCTGCCCGCGACGCGCTCGATCGACCTCAAGCGCCACGAAGCGGGCGGACCGCTGCAGTCGCAATATATCAAAGCCTTCGAATATTCGGACGGCTGGGTCGACGACGCGCGGCTCGTGTTGCTCAACGCGCGCGATGCCGCCGACAAGGGCGCGCGGATCAGGACGCACACCCGCGCCGAGAGCATGCGCGTCGAGGACGGGCTATGGGTGGTCGAGGGCAGCGACGACCGCGGGCATAATTATCGCTTCACCGGCAAGAGCCTGGTCAACGCGGCGGGCCCCGCGGTACTCGACCTGCTCAAGCGCGCGTCGGCACCGCCCGACTACAAGATGCGGCTGGTGCGCGGGTCGCATATCGTCGTGCGCAGGAAGTTCGAGCACGACTACGCCTATTTCTTCCAGCTTCCCGACGGGCGTATCTTCTTCGCCATTCCCTATGAGCGCGACTTTACGCTGATCGGAACGACCGATCAGGATCATGAGGGGCCACTCGATGGCGTTCATGCGAGCGCCGGAGAGATCGACTATCTCTGCGAAGGCGCCAGCCTCTATTTCCGGGAGCCGGTGACGCCGGCCGATGTCGTGTGGACCTATTCGGGCGTACGGCCGCTGATCGAGGACGGGTCGGGCCGACCCGAGTCCGCAACGCGCGGGTACCGCATCGATGTCGATCTGGAGGAAGGCGCGCCCCTGCTCACCATCTATGGCGGCAAGATCACCAGCTATCGCCACGTCGCCGAACATGCGGTCGACGAGCTCTCCGACCATCTCGAAGCTGTGTCGGTCAAGCGCTGGACCGCGACGGCGCCGCTGCCCGGAGGAGATTTCCCGACCGATGGTGCCGCGGCGCTCAAGGCCGATTACAAGCTCGCCTACCCCTTCCTGACCGCGGCAACGGTCGACCGCATCGTCAAGGCCTATGGCACCGATGCGCGCCAGTGGCTCGGCAAGGCCGGGGACTGGGATGCGCTCGGCGGCGAAATCGCGCACGGGCTTTCGGTGGCCGAAGTCGACTGGATGATGACGCGCGAATGGGCGCGCGACGTCGAGGATATTCTCTGGCGGCGCAGCAAGCTGGGCCTGCTGTTCGGCGAGGAGGATGTCGCGAAGCTGGCTGCATTGCTGGAATCGAAGCGGCCGCAACCTGCCTGACTCTATTCGTCATCCCCGCGAAGGCGGGGATGACGACAGGATAAAATCCTTATTTGGGCTTAGGCACCGGCCTCTTAACCCTGCGCGCGTCCTCTTCGCGCAGCCGGTTCTCGCGTTCGGCCAGTTCCTCGAAACGGCAGAGCGGGATCGGGGCGGGCGAGTTCTTCTTTTCGGTCATCTCTACCTTCGTCACCCCGGACCTGATCAGGGGCCTGCCTGATCCTGAAGACAAGGCGGATCCAAGGTCAAGCCCGGGATGACGAGCCGGAAAACTCCTCCCTGTGCCGCAGGCATGGGGAGGATTTTTCAAGCCGCCTTGGCTTCCACATCCACCGGCAGGCGGATCATATAGTCGAACGCCGACAGCGCGGCCTTCGAGCCTTCGCCCATTGCAATGACGATCTGCTTGTACGGCACGGTGGTGCAGTCGCCGGCCGCGAAGATGCCGGGCTGGCTCGTCTCGCCGCGATGATCGACCTCGATCTCGCCGTGGCGCGACAGGGTGACGCTGTCCTTCAGCCATTCGGTGTTCGGAACGAGGCCGATCTGGACGAAGATGCCTTCGAGTTCGATCTGGTGCAGATCGTCCTTGTTGCGATCCTTGTAGCTGAGCCCTGTCACCTTCTCGCCGTCGCCGAGCACTTCGGTGGTCAGCGCCGATGTAATGATTTTGACGTTCGGAAGGCTCGCGAGCTTGCGCTGGAGCACCGCATCGGCGCGCAGTTCGCTGTCGTACTCGATCAGCGTAACATGCGCGACGAGTCCGGCAAGGTCGATCGCCGCCTCGACACCGCTGTTGCCGCCGCCGATCACCGCGACGCGCTTGCCCTTGTAGAGCGGACCGTCGCAGTGCGGACAATAGGCGACGCCCTTGTTGCGATACTGGTCCTCGCCCGGCACGCCGAGCTGGCGCCAGCGCGCGCCGGTCGAGAGGATCACGGTGCGCGCCTTGAGCGTCGCGCCGCTCGCGAGCTTCACCTCGTGGAGGCCCCCTTCGACCGTCGCCGGGATCAGCTTCTCGGCGCGCTGCAGGTTCATGATGTCGACGTCATAATCTTTTACATGTTGCTCGAGCTGCGCGACGAGCTTCGGCCCTTCGGTGTGCTGGACCGAAATGAAATTCTCGATCGCCATCGTGTCGAGCACCTGTCCGCCAAAGCGTTCGGCAGCGATGCCGGTGCGGATGCCCTTGCGTGCAGCGTAAATCGCCGCCGCGGCGCCGGCGGGACCACCGCCGACGACGAGTATATCGAACGCGTCCTTGGCGGCGATCTTTTCGGCGGCCTTGCCTTCGGCGCCGCTGTCGAGCTTGGCGAGGATCTGTTCGAGTTCCATGCGGCCTTGGCCAAAATTCTCGCCATTCAGGAAGATCGTCGGCACCGCCATGATCTTGCGATCCTCGACCTCCGCCTGGAACAGCCCGCCGTCGATCGCGGTGTGGGTGATGCGCGGATTGACGACCGACATCAGGTTGAGCGCTTGCACGATGTCGGGGCAATTCTGGCACGACAGCGAGAAATAGGTTTCGAAGTGGAAGTCGCCTTCGAGCGCCGCCACTTGCTCCAGCACGTCGGGCGCGACCTTCGGGGGATGCCCGCCGACCTGCAGCAGCGCGAGGACGAGCGAGGTGAATTCATGCCCCATCGGGATGCCGGCGAAGCGGACCGCGACGTTGGCGTCGCTGGCGCGGCGGATCAGGAAGCTGGGGCGGCGCGCATCATCGTCGGCGCGGGTCGCGCTTACCTTGTCCGAGAGCGCGGCGATATCGTCGAGCAGGGTCGCCAGCTCGGCCGACTTGGCATCGTCGCCGAGCGACGAAATCAGTTCGATCGGTTCACGAAGATTCGTGAGGAGGCCTTGAAGCTGCTGCTTCAGATTGGCGTCGAGCATGGGAAGAATTCCTGCGAGAGGGGGAGTGAAACCGTGGGGCGGCAGTCATGCCGCCGCCCCTCCGGCCTTATGCGGTCAGCTTAGATCTTGCCGACGAGGTCGAGCGAGGGAGCCAGCGTTTCGGCGCCTTCTTCCCACTTCGCGGGGCAGACTTCGCCCGGGTGGCTGACCCAATACTGCAGCGCCTTGATCTTGCGGAGCAGTTCGGCGGCGTTGCGGCCCACACCCTCGGGGGTGATTTCGAGCAGCTGGATTTCGCCATTGGGGTCGAGCACGAAGGTGCCGCGGTCGGCGAGGCCGACGCCTTCACGCAGGACTTCGAAATTCTTCGACAGATTGTGGTTCTGGTCGCCGACCATGTAGTAATTGATCTTGCCGATCGCCGGCGAGGTGTCGTGCCAAGCCTTGTGGCTGAAGTGCGTGTCGGTCGACACGGCATAGACCTCGACGTCCATCTTTTGCAGCGTCGGATAGATGTCGGCGAGGTCTTCGAGTTCGGTCGGGCAGACGAAGGTGAAGTCGGCCGGATAGAAGAAGAAGACCGCCCACTTGCCCTTCACGCTCTCGTCGCTGACGTCGACGAACTTGCCGTCCTTGTAGGCGGTGGCGTTGAAAGGCTTCAGGGTCGTGTTCAGAACGGACATGCGGGAGAGCTCCTTTGTTGTTGGAGGCTCCCCCTAGCCACATATGCTGCAGTGCGAAAAGTGAAAATATCGCAAGTTTTGATCGAAAATTTCGATCAAGGGGCGTTAACGACGATCTGCCCCGATTCGGGAAAAATCGCCGGAAAAGCGTTAGTCCCTTTGTGACAGCATCGTGATACCTGTCCCCGAATGGACCAGATTCGCGATTCTATCTATTATGAACAGCTGGCGCGCGTGGCGCGGCTGAAGGCGAATGCGTCCGAAGATCCGTTCCTTTCGCGGCGCCTTCGCGAGGCGGCGGTCCGCCACGAACAGAAAGCGCGGAAGCTGAAGCGCGCCGAACAGGAACCGGGCTGAGGCTCTGATCTGCACTCGAAAATGGTGCGCCGCGATCGGTGAAGATGAGAACTACCGTTTCGCTATTGCACTATAAGGTGCCAAGCGGGGCTTGACGAATCCCGCGTCAGGGGATCGCTCGCCGTCGATCAGATAGGTAAGCTTCACTGGACCCGGATTGAGGGTTAAGTAGGCGTATGATCGATCAACGACTCGTCGCGTACGCCCTCGAAGCCGTGGACACCTCAAACTTCGAGAAATTTGCCCAAACTTTTTACGGAGCGATGCAGGACCGTGAGTTCGTGCCGCTTGGAGGACTGCACGACGGCGGCGCCGAAGGGTATGATGCGTTCGGCCCGGAAATCGCTGCCGACGAGGAAGCCTCCAGCTTTATACAGGTGTCTAAGCAGGTCGCGACAAACCAAAAAATTAGACAGACCGTGCATCGGCTACGTGAATATGGGAGAACTCCAAAAGTTCTTACCTATATTACGTCACAAACCGTAAAAGACATTGATAAAATTGAGAAAAAGCTTGGAGATGATCTTGGTTGTAGGATTGCGATACGAGACGCACGCTATATTGAAATCAACATCAACACCAACTCCGCCACTCAAGGCGCCTTTTATAGTTACCTGCAACCGGCCATCGCTGAAGCCTATTCGCCGGGCAACTCGGAAGTGGCCCAAGAAATCGATAGATACGCTGATCGCACATTAGCTGTCTTTCTACGACAAGAAGTCGATAGCAGGGCTTCGCGCTCAAGTTTGCTTGAATCTGTGTCGGATAGTCTGATCATTTGGGCGCTGAGAGACACCGATCCCGACAAGTCGATTTTATTGACGCGTGACGAGGTTCTGTCGACGATCGAGCAGGCACTCCCGACCGCAAAGTCCTTTATCCGAAACAGCATCGATCGAAGGCTTCTGGTTCTGTCCGCTAAGGACGCTCCCGGCGGTAGGCAGCTTCGAAAATACGCAAAAACTGACCAATATTGCCTCCCGTTTGAGACGCGGACGATTGTAGCGGTTGAGAATGCGGAGGATGACTTAATAAAGCTTAAGGTATCGTGTGTCTTCGAAGATCGATTAACGGCTTTATCTGGCGATGAAGTGGACCAATGGAGACAAATCATCGTCGCGTCATGCCATTCGGCTCTTGAGCAAGTTTTTGAGAGGCAGGGGCTAAAAGTTGCTCAATTCGCCGTGAATGCAGATGTGGATGATGAGACATTCACCGATGTGTCGTCGATTGCTACAAAAATTGTTGACGATCTGAATGTGGATTCCGAATCAAAATCCATAATACGTCGGCACGTATTGATGGTTCTAAGGGGAACATTTTACGCTTCCGACGAAACAGAGCGCCTCTATCTAGGGAAGTTGAGTCGAACGTATGTCCTGATGATGCTCCTCAAGAATGAACCTAAAATCGTGGAATACTTTTCTTCCATGGCAGGAAGTTTCAACATCTACGTTGGGTCTGACATTCTTATAAGAGCGCTTTCTGAGATTTACCTTTCCCCGGAAAGCCAATCAACTGGGAACCTCCTTGAGATTCTCAAGAAATGCGGGTCTGATCTAATCCTCACTGAGACGACAGTGGAAGAAGTAGCAACGCACATCAGGCGACAAATATTTGAGTTTGAAAATGTATACGCGATGGCGGAGCATCACGTGCGCTTGGATGCCGTGGAGTATATAGATCGCCTCCTCATTCGATCATATTTCTATGCCAGGTTATCCCCAGTGTCGGGCGTGGCAGCTCCGAAGAACTGGCTGTCTTACATCAATAGGTTCGGGAGCTACAAAGACCTACGCGCCAACCGCGGCGATAATGAGTTGGCCGCATTTCTTATGCGGCGATTCGGTCTCACTTATGAGTCCACCGCTCAATCGCAAGTCGGGGTAGATAAAGATGAACTGCAAGCTCTGAAAACCTCAATTCTGGAAGCGAAGGCTCACCCCAGCCGCGATTCTGAGACAGATGAAATTCTCGCTTACAACGATGCCCTTCAAATACTTAGGGTATATGAGAGACGTCGGATTTCTAAGGAGTCTAGCCCCGGCAACCCATTCGGCTTTAAGACTTGGTGGCTGACGCAAGACGGCAAAGTCCGACGTGCCGCCGCAGCCACCCGTGTAAAGCACGCGGGTAACGGATTCATGATGCGACCGGAGCTTTTGATGGCTTATGTTGGAAGCTTGCCTTCGCTTGCCGAGGTTCGCGCCAGCTACAGGACGATATTTCCTTCGGTGCTAGGCGTTCGCCTAGCCTCGGGAATTCGTGATTCTGATTTCAAAAAGGTGATGAGAGACGCCGCAGAGATCGTTGACGTTGATGATGCGCGCGCGGGCGCAATGGTAAGTGCGATGGTGAAACGCCTCCAAAACGACACCGCCAAGGATTTTGGGACAAACTGGCAAGGCCCACTCGGCAGATAGCTGCCCTATTATGCACCGAGGATTTGCCAACAATCGAGCCACATGACGGCGTTGACGCTGAGATTAAATCTTACACCTCATCAGCAGAGTCTTCCACTTGGGCGGCAGTTCTTCCTCTCGATCGGCGATGCCCTTCGGAAGTTTCTTAAGGTTAGATTCGCCCGATTCCCGAGACGTATTCGAACTCAGGATTAAGAAACCTCAGCGGCTACGGAGAGCGTCGTCATAGGCCTTCAATCCGGCATAAAGCGATGTAAATCTTCCGGTCGTGGTTGAAGGTGCGTCGATCATCGGAACATGTTTTGCGTAGGTGTGGGCAAGGCCGTCACGCAAGCTCTTCAAGTTACCCAACTCCGCGATAAACCGCGTCTGGACTGGCACGCTAATGTTCCGCTCGATTTTCTCAAATGCAATCACTCCGACAAGGCGGATGAGCATCGACTTAAAATGCCGCTCGTAGTCAAAGCCATAGGTTCGATCCACGATCTGCCTCTGAACATAGTCCCGATATTTTTGTTCTCTGACATTCCGTCGGCAATGGCACATCACGATGTCATCCATCGACATCTCGATCCATCCGCAAAGTTCCAAAATGGCCAGCTTTGAAAAATAGAAGGCGTGCTTCTGATGAGTAGATTGGCTATACGCCGCATCAAGGCGCCTCAGGTTCGCAAGAATATAGGTCTTGCTAATCACGGCCGCGAAAAAATGTCCTTAGCGGCCCCCAGTCGTGCCTCTACGCGATCAGGCTTCGAAAGCCCCTCTGCGAGGAATTCCGCCGACAGGCTTTCATGCGCGCGAAGTTCCGCGAAACGATTGCGCAATTCCTCGTCAGAAAGTTGAGCTACGCGAACTCTCCCGAATGCGATTCCGATCATCGCTGCCTCGATGACAGTGGCAGGAAAGCGAGGTGCCGGATTTGCGTTAAAGACCCTTCCCGACAGGGTGTCCGCCGCAAAAGAAAACAAGTCAGCTTTGTTCTCAGCTTCCTCATTCGGAATCAGCCGGTTTTCGAACATGTAGTCGTTAAGGAATTTAGATATTGAACCCTTATATTTGTCGAGCTGTTCGCTGAAAGCAAAAAAGCGCAAAATTGCCTCTTGTTTCGTAAAGCGGTAATTTAGATTGGGCGCCATGTGGTTGATCCGACGCCAGCTTGCGCGGCTATCCAACGCACGAAGCAGCTCATTGAGAGGTCCTGAAAATATACAGTTCCGAATTTCCTGATTATTCAGTTTAATTCCGCCGGAGTTTAGACGATGGAATATAGTGAATATGTATTCGTTGTGACTTCTCTTCGTGAGGTCGCATCGGATTATATTCACCGGTAAAGTTTGGTTTTGAACTCGACTGAAAATTACCTTCAGCTCTCCATCTTTGGCATTTTTGAGCGTAGCGGCATTTTTCCCGCGCAGGCGCGGGTCTATGTCGGTCAGGGCAGCAAGCTTCCAATCTTCGCCGGCAAGAAATCGAGTGATCGTCGAAATGCGTTGCAGACCGTCAATCACGATCCATTTGTTTTGCCGATGATCGAGCGCAAAACACATGCTTGGAACTGGCAACTGCTTCACGAGTGAGTCAATGAAGCGCGTCTGATCGGTGCCCTTCCAAATGAAATCACGTTGGAATTCGGGTTGGATGATTAGGTTGCCCTCGTCCGCCATGCGGAAAAGGTCCGCGCATGAACGGAGCTCATTGTACGCCACGATATCTGAGGGCGGCGTCTCGTTGACGCCTTCATCCTCTGCCGCCTCTTGAAGCTCTAGCTCCTCAATATGTTCGATCTGCTCTGCGGCCTGATCGTGAGGTTGCGTCGCCATATAAATCTCCATGTGGCCAACGCACCGAGCTAACTTCGATGGTCAATTGGCCGTTCTAGAAACTCTTTCAATCGAGTTTCAAGCTCGTGCAAGTCTTTCGTCTCGCATTCCCAAATGATGAGCACGCTCCACCCCAAATTTTCGAGCTTGCGAATTGCTTCTTGATCTCTCTCTCTTGATTGCGGGCGAGTTTAGGTTGCCAGTACTCCAATCGCGTGCGCGGCATTCGACCATCAAGACAACGATCGTCGGGATGCTGGTGCCAGAAGCAACCATGGACGAAAATCGCTTTCCTTCGCGCCACGAAAACCATGTCTGGCTTGCCGGGCAAATCCTTGCGATGAAGTCTGAACCGGTACCCTAGACTGTGCGCCAACCGTCGTACGATAATTTCCGGCTTGGTATCACGCGATTTGATCGCACGCATGTTTGCAGCGCGCGCCTCGCGAGATATTTTATCCATCAGGTCGCAAGATCTAACGGCAAATCTGCAATGTCGCGAAGCCGCCGACCTTCAATCATCATGTTGAGGAGTTCAGCTGAGTCAGTGTACTTTGTAGCAGCAACGGCCTCGCGAAGTTCATTCAACGCGATGTGGTAAACACAATCGATGTCCCCGGTCCCCAGCGCGAGAGAGGCTAAGCGGCCCGGAGTGGGTTCGCCAGTCACCACAACGATATGAGGCAACCTACCTTTCCGGTTCCGCACTAAGTTCAGAGCCTCGGACCTAGCATTCTGAGCCCGATCCGACCGCATGGTCCATTTGCATGACACGCTGGCGTGTAACAATGGCAAGGAGCTATTTACTGACCTAATACCGGCCAGAGATGCATGCTGATCGTCCACCACCAATTCTGATGAATTGATGATCTCGTCTGGCTCGGGGTGGCGCAATACCATCACATCGGGCTTGATAAGGTAATCCATCCCGATCGCGACCGCTAAATCAGCGTTCGTCGAAACCGCTTCTGCAAGGGACGAGAGATGGAAATACTGCTCGCACGCTGCAATGGCGAGACGCGTTCCTCCTTTAGCGACCTGAAACTTGCCAGGTCGAATGTGCTTCAGCTTCGGTAGAGTTTCTTCCAGATACTCGCCAACGACGATCTCAAATTTATTGCCGGCCATCTGCCCAGCCAAACGAGCACCGACAGCCTCCTTAGCTACTTGTTCCATGATGCCAGACGCAAAGGCGACGCTGCTGGCTGAGCTACCGTCAGCGATCGAGGGAACGCCCGTGTCACTAGTCGCTAGTGCTCCGTTAGCGATAAGCGCGGCGTGAAAGCTCCTGCGAGCCTCGGTTATGAAGGCTGTGCCCGACTGGACTTCACTCATTTTCCGGCGCGAACCGGAAAGATAGAACGAACGCTCATCGCCTCTTTTAGCCGCTGCGCGACGGCACGGGCTACGGGTGGAGGAAACGCATTGCCTACCTGTCGGTAGGCGGCAGTCTTTCTTCCGCTGAACGACCAATCGTCGCCAAAGCCCTGAATGCGAGCAGTCATCCTCACGGTAAGCCGAGGCATTCCCACGAAGTCGCGATCTGGCGCTTCGTCAGCTAGTGAAACGCCATTGACCCCTAACGACGCCCAAGCGCGCTTCGCGCGCGTCGGTCCAAGGTCCGGGCCACCATGTTTTTTGGAGCCGCCTACCAAGGTCGGAGCGATCTCCGACGCTCCTTCCGCCCAGCGCTTAGCGCCCCGCCAACCGCGCTCGGCCATAAGATCGACCAAAGTTTCCCCAACAGTTGGAGCATCGTCGGGATTGGGCATGGGCCAAGAAAAATGATCCTTGATGTCATGCCTAAGTGCGACAATCACGACACGTGGCCTCAACTGGGGCACGCCAAAATCTGAGGCGTTCAACAATCTCCAATGCGTCTCATATCCGAGAGAATCGAGTTGGGCTTTCAGGTGCGTGCGATAATCCTCGAAAACTGCATCAAGGAAACCACGTACATTCTCGATCATGATTGCCTTTGGGCGGGTCTCGTCGATCAACCGCAGCGCCGCCGGAAAAAGATTTCGCTCATCGTCAGGCCCAAGCTGTTTGCCCGCAACGGAGAACGGCGGGCAAGGCAGGCCGCCCGCAAAGAGGTCGATGCCCTTGTAAGCGCGACCATCGAAAATATTCAGATCGTCCTCATGCACGGTCCAACCCGGCCGGTTCAATCGTAAGGTTTTGCAGCAGTCGCTATCGATCTCGACGACGCCCGCGTGATCAAAGCCAGCAAGCTCAAGTCCGCGAGCCTGTCCGCCAGCTCCGGCACATACTTCTAGCGAACTGAGCACGACTGCATTCCCCTTATGTTCCGCCGCCCCTGATTAGCGACCCGGCCGATAAAGGCAAGGGCAACAGGACACCTTTACCATCGGCCCGGCTAGCCGCGAAAATCGCGCTAGTCGCCCCGATCGGCCTGCCTGCCATACCGTAAGAAATTCAGATCGAAGAAAAAAATAGGAGCGCGGCTGGCACCGGGGAGCAGGTGCCGTACGCATATCTTATTGAAAACCAGCCACAATTGGCCGTGGAGCTGGCAGGCCTTTTATCTCGCCCTCCCAAAACTCGCTCTCCTCACCCCTTCCCGGCTGCTGAAAGGACATCTGAGCTGCGGGCAAAACAATCGCGTTCGAAGGCCGTCATCGTCAGCGTGCCACACGATAAGGCATTGCAACAAATGAGAAAAATGCGAAGTGGCTGGCATCGCGACGAGGTGCCATACGCATATCTGATTGAAAACCGACCACAAACTGCCGCGAAGCTGGCAGGCCTTTTATCTTGCCCTTCCCCCCGCATTTCCGTCACCGAGAGTCCTAAATTGGGCATGAGAGGAACCGATCTGTTGCGGAAGACCGACGCCTTCGTCATGATGAGAGCATGAGAATGTTTTGCTCCGTTTCGTTGCTCTTAGCTCTCTCGGCCTGTTCGCCGCAGGGGAAAGCTGACGAGCCTACGCGGTGCCTCGATCTCACGGCGCCGGGCGCGGAAACGGCAATCTCTGGGCTGCTCACGATCCAACTTTTTGCGGGGCCTCCAAACTACGAGAGCATTGCTGACGGGGATGCCGAGGAGCGAACATTCATTTTGGAACTACCCAAGCGCATATGCGCGAGCGATGGCGAATTTATCGAAAATTCAACGCTATTCGACCGTGTGCAAGTAAACGCATCCGATCCCGCGCTTGCTAGAGTTTTGAATGCGGGCGTGGGTCAACAGGTTACCATACACGGAGAGGCGTTTGGCTCGCACACGGGCCACCATCACGCCCCGCTTGTGATACTCGCAAGCAAAGTCACTGTAAGGTAAGCCGTCCAGGGCCGCCAAGCTGTCGGGCCGCGATGCTTCGCATCGGACCCACAATTTATAGTCACACACCTTACGCACGGGTGCACAGCGCATTTCCGCCACTTTTTGAGAGTGCGATCCGACAGCGCGCGATGTCCTGAATGTTGAAAACGACGCTTTTGTAGGACGTTTTGAGGGTGCGCATCGCACCCTCCCCATCGTTTCTGAGGTGGCTACTTTAGCAACCCCATCTCGCGCTGTTTCTTTTCGAGCCGCTCAACCTCTCGCTCGACGACCTCGCGGATGAATGCGGCGCGGCGCTGCTTACCAACGAGATTATCGATCCGCTCGCCCATCCCTTCCGGGAGTCGGACGACGGTGGTTTTCACCTTTAGTGGAGGCCTTCCCATGGGATCGACCTAACCCGACCAACCAGCCGCGCAATCACAACCCTAATAACCGATATCGGTTATTGTCCTATGCGGTCCGGTGCGCTATATCCGATATCGGTTATGAAGATATTGCGAGACGTCCAATGGTCACCAAAACCCGAGCCGAGCTAACCGCCATCCTCTCCCGGCGAGAGGCGCTCGCAGCTACCTCTCTTCTTTCTGGCCCGATCTCAAGCTTGGTATTGTCGCCGCCGGATAGGCTCATGCGGGACGTTTCCCGAACGCGAGAAGGCCGACTTCTTAGCCGGTGCCGCTATCGCAACGCGGAGAGCTTCTTTCTGGCGATTGAGGAACGACTGTTCTCCGACACAAGCGATCTTCTCTATCAAACCGGGATCGTGGCGCAGTTGGCGCTGACATCGCATCTGCTGGATGTCGGCTTTGACGACAGATGGTGCGCCCGACATATCGGCCTGCATATCGCCAAGGCACTGGCCTACGCCAATGCGACCGGCCTCAACTGTCGCTCCCCCGCGCTCGAACGGCTGGCCGCTGTGCTGTCGCCCTACAGCGTGTGGCGCAATCCTGACCTCGAAGGTTCGCGCCCGCCGGTTCCAGCTTCGCTACCGGACATTGCGCCCTTGTTACGAGATTTGCTCGATCATGTTCGGGGGGTGACGGGACATGCTCGCCCCCGGCGGGGGAAGGCGCATGGCTGACGACAACCTCGCCGTCCGCTTCGCGCGCACAATTCGGAACCTGCTCATCCCGCCGCCTTTCGTCCCTGATTTCGACGAACATCCTGATCCGCTGATTGCGCGACTGGAGTGGGCCATTGCCTGTCTGCCAGAGCAGACCCGCGATGTCTTCCTCATGCACCGTTTCGACGATCTGCCCTACGACCGCATCGCGCATCGCCTCGGCATAAGTGAAAAGGCGGTCGAGCAGGAAATCGCTCGGACTTTGCGCGCTATCCGCAAAGCAAGGGACGATTATGAGCGAGAGCAAGGCGAGTAGTCGTCGGTCATCCGTGGGAGGCATTTCGATTCGCTTCGCGGGGCGAAACCGGCGTGCGAAAAACAAGGCGCCGACAACGCTACTCCGCAAAAGTCAGTATTTCTTCGCTAGAGCCCTACCCTCGGCCTCGCAGGGCCGATTTATGTTCCGTTGGGCAGTGAACCGCGCAACGGTAGCAGGATGGCCCGCCCCTCCCCCGAGCGAGCGCCCAGCGCATCGGAGCAGCTTGAAGCCCTGCTCGGCAAGCCATGGCCCTTTCCCGGTCGGCCTCCGAAGCACGACCTCGCGACATGGCGCGTCACCGATGACTGGCCCGATCCCGTTCCGGTCACGTTGGCGGAAGTCGAAGTGGTCGAACGCTGGTTCGGCGACTTGTTCGACGAATTGTTTTCCTCGCCCCTCTAAGCCGACCTTACGGAGACTGCCATGACTGCGCCGCAAACCATCACGGGGGCGCGCGCGGCCCTCTACCTTCGTGTCTCGACCGCGAGGCAGGCGGAACATGACGTGTCGATCCCGGACCAGCGGCGGCAGGGCGAGGGCTGGTGTGCAGCGCGCGGGTTCAAGGTCGTTGATACCTATGTCGAGTCCGGCGCCTCCGCGACGAATGACCGCCGCCCTGAGTTCCAAAGGCTGATCGAGGCCGGGACATCGAAACCGGCGCCATTCGACCTTGTGGTCGTCCACAGCTTCTCGCGCTTTTTCCGCGATCACTTCGAACTAGAATTCTACATCCGCAAGCTCGCCAAGAACGGCGTAAAGCTGGTCTCCATCACGCAGGAAATGGGCGACGATCCCATGCACGTCATGATGCGCCAGATTATGGCGTTGTTTGACGAGTATCAGTCCAAAGAGACCGCTAAGCATGTTCTGCGCGCGATGCGCGAGAATGCTCGGCAAGGCTTCTGGAACGGATCGCTGCCGCCTATCGGCTACCGCGTGGTTGCAGCCGAGCAGCGCGGCGCGAAGGTCAAGAAGCGGTTGGAGATAGACCCCTTCCATGCCGAGACCGTGCGAACCATTTTCCGGCTCGCCCTAGAGGGCGATGGCGTATCAGGCTCAATGGGGGTCAAGGCTATCGCGGCTTGGCTCAACGAAAGGTCCATTCGCACCCGCGACGGCGGGCGCTGGGGGTTAGGTGCGGTACACCAGATTCTGACCCGCTCGACCTACACCGGACGCCACGAGTTCAATCGACGAGGCAAGGACAGGAAACTCAAGCCGAAGTCCGAGGCGGTCGTGGTCGAAGTGCCGCCGATCATCGATCAGGAGACCTATGACGCGGCGCAGGCGCATTTGCAGGCTCGCAACCCAAAGAAGGTGCCGCCCCGCGTCGTAAGCGGCCCTACGCTGCTTACAGGGCTAATCCATTGTGCAAATTGCGGCGGCGCCATGACCATCCGCACGGGCAAGGGTGGGCAGTATCGCTATTATGCCTGCTCGACCAAGGCACGGCAGGGGCCAACCGCCTGCGCGGGGATGAGCGTTCCAATGGAGAAGCTGGACGATCTGGTCGCGAAGCATCTGGAGGAACGGCTTCTCCAGCCCGACCGGCTGGAAGCCATTCTCTCTACCGTGCTGGATCGGCGGCAGGAACAGGCGAACCGCAAGCGTGCCCATGTGGCTGACCTCAACAAGCGAGCCACTGAGACCGACCTGCGACTAAAGCGGCTCTTTGACGCAATCGAGAACGGCATTGCCGACGTGGGCGACCCGGACCTCAAGGAGCGTATCGCGACGCTCAAGGCGACACGCGATCAGGCGAAGGCCGATGCGGAGCGCGTTGCCGCCTCGCTCGGTGCTGCGGGCCGAAAGGCGGTCGCACCCGACATGCTGTCGAAGTTCGCCGACACCGCGCGTCAGAGGATGCGAATCGAGGGCGGCGGCTATCGTCGCGAACACGTCCGCGCGCTGGCGCAAAGGGTCGAGGTCGATGTCGGAGAGGTGCGGATTCTCGGCTCGAAAACCAATCTGCTGCAAGCGCTGATCGCAGGGGCCGCCGAAACAAAGCCGGGCGCCGTGCCCAGCTTTGTTCCGAAGTGGTGCGCCCGGCAGGATTCGAACCTGCGACCACCCGCTTAGAAGGCGGGTGCTCTATCCAGCTGAGCTACGGGCGCGTGCACCAAGGCTGTGGACCGCGCGAATAGCGTGGTTTGCGTGGGCTGCAAAGCGCGTTAAGCAGCACGGCGATGACCGACTCTTCCCCGCCCGGCACGGCCGCTTCGTCCGAACCCACACAGGTCAATGCGGGAAGCGTCCGCTATTTCCGTTACTATGATCTGATCATGGCGGCTTTCGTCGCCATCCTGATCCTCAGCAACATCATCGGCGCCTCGAAACGATCAGTCGTCGACCTGCCCTTCATCGGCGAATGGCCCTTTGGCGCCGGGGTGATGTTCTTTCCCTTGAGCTATGTCATCGGTGACATGCTGACCGAGGTCTATGGCTACGCCCGCGCGCGGCGCGTCATCTGGACAGGCTTTGCGGCGCTCGCCTTCCTCGCGTTCATGGCGTGGGTCGTCGTCTCGCTGCCCCCCGCCCCGGGCTGGCCGCATCAGGCCGCCTATGAAGCGGTGTTCGCGAACAGCTGGCGCATCGTCATCGCATCGATGGTCGCCTTTTGGGCCGGCGAATTCGCGAACAGCTTCGTCGTGGCCAAAATGAAGGTCGCCGATAACGGGCGCCGCATGGGGCTGCGCTTTGTTGCCAGCACCTTCGTCGGTCAGGGGCTCGACAGCCTGATCTTTTATCCGATCGCTTTTTACGGGCTCGAAGGCTGGCCGACGGGTGAACTGATGAAGACCGTGCTGTCGCAATGGGCGATCAAGACGGGGTGGGAGATCATCCTGCTGCCGATCACCGTCGCGACCGTCGTCTGGCTCAAGCGGCGCGAGGGGGTCGACGTGTTCGACGAGGGCACCGATTTCAATCCGTTCGGCGCCAAGGTCTGATCGCGCGTGACCCTGATCGAACTTGCCTCGCTGTTCGAGGTTCGCAAGGCGTCGGTCATCGAAGCCACCGGCCTCGATAAGGACGCACTGCATATCTATTTCGGACTGACGCTGTTCCTTGCCGTGCGATTCGCATGGCGGCGACGGGGCGGCTGGCTGGCCGCCTGGCTGGCGGTGCTCGTCATGGCGTGCGGCGGCGAATGGCTCGACCTCACCGCCGAATATAGCCGGTCGGCGATCCAGCCCGACGCCGCGCACTGGCACGATATCTGGAATACGATGTTCTGGCCGACGGTGCTGCTGCTCATCGGACGCCGGATGCAACCCGACGAAGCGCCGGCGGAGAAGGCCTCAGGCGAGGACGCCGAGCGCCGCCTCGAACAGGCGTAGTCCGTCGGTGCCGCCGTGCGCGCGGTCGATCGCGCGTTCGGGGTGCGGCATCATGCCCAGCACATTGCCCGCGCCATTGAGCACGCCAGCAATATTGCGCGCCGAACCGTTGACGCTGTCGGCGTAGCGGAACGCGACACGCCCCTCCCCCTCGATCCGGTCGAGCGTGTCGGCGTCGGCGAAATAATTGCCGTCGTGATGCGCGACGGGAATGTCGATCGCCTCACCCGCCTTGTAGCCCGCGGTGAACAGCGACTGGCTGTTCTCGACGGTCAGCGGCACGGTGCGGCACACGAAGTTGAGGCCGGCGTTGCGCATCAGCGCGCCGGGCAGCAACTGCGCTTCGGTCAGCACCTGAAAGCCGTTGCACACGCCGAGCACGGGGACACCGCGGCCGGCGGCCTCGGTCACCGCACGCAGGATCGGCGAGCGCGCCGCCATCGCCCCCGAGCGCAGATAGTCGCCATAGGAAAAGCCGCCGGGCAGCGCGATGAAGTCGACGCCATCGGGCAGTTCGCTCTCGCGGTGCCACACCATCGCGGGCGCCTTGCCGGTGACGGTCTCGAGCGCGACGGCCATGTCGCGGTCGCAGTTGGAGCCGGGAAAGACGATGACGGCGGTCTTCATGGGTCTTGGCTCCTTCGCGTCGCTTACGCGCGTTCGATGCGGTAGTTTTCGATCACGGTGTTCGCGAGCAGCTTCGCGCACATCGCGTCGAGGTCGGCATCGCTGGTGCCGTCGGCAACGTCGAGTTCGATGAAGCGACCGGCGCGGACGTCGGCGACGCCGCCGAAGCCCAGCCCTTCGAGCGCATGATGGATCGCCTTGCCCTGCGGGTCGAGAACCCCCGGCTTGAGCGTCACATAGACATTCACTTTCATGGGGCGGACCTTTGCGTTTCGAAGGCTTGGGAAGATGGGCGCGCCTATGCCCGCGAATCAGTTTTCGGGCAAGGGGCGCAGCGACGAAAAATCCCGCTTTTCGGACTGCGAGTCAGTCGCATCTTTCCTGTTGCGAATCCGTCGCACTATCCCTAAATCATCCTTGTTGAGAAGGATTCGCATATGGTTGTCTGTGTCTGCAACGCAATAAGGGAACGCGATCTTCGCGACGTCGCACGCGACGGCCAATTCCGGTGCGCCAAGGCAGCCTATGCGCAACTGGGTCGCAAACCCAAGTGTGGACAGTGCCTGCCATTCGCTCGCAATATCATCAGCGACGTCGCCGCGACAGCCTGATTTTTCTTGGTTTTCTGCCGTTTTTCACCTTGGCCTGAGGGGGTCGGGGCCTGTATGATGCGCGCAACCCAATCCCAAGAAAAACGACAGGACTGACATCATGAAGGGCGACGCCAAAGTCATCGATTTCCTCAACGAGGCGCTGAAGAACGAGTTGACCGCGATCAACCAGTATTGGCTGCACTATCGCATGCTCGACAATTGGGGCGTCGCACGCCTCGCCGCGTTCGAACGCGAAGAGTCGATCGACGAGATGAAGCATGCCGACAAGCTGGCCGATCGCGTCCTGTTCCTCGGCGGCCTCCCCAACTTCCAGCTGCTTGGTCGCCTGCGCGTCGGCGAGACGGTCGAGGAAATCCTGCGCGCCGACCTCGCGGTCGAGGAAGAAGCGATCCCCCTGCTCAAGGACGCGATCGCCCATTGCGAGAGCGTGCGCGACTATGTCAGCCGCGATCTCTTCTCGGACATTCTCGAAAGCGAAGAACATCATGTCGACGAACTCGAAAAGCAGTTCGAGATGATCGAGCGCATGGGAATCGAAAACTACATCCAGCTCCAGTCGAAGCCGGTCAGCGAAGACTGACGCTGGCGCGAAGGCGGAGGGGGGCTTCGTCCACGGGCTAAACCGCTGAATTTAGAGGCGCTTTCGAGCGCCTCTTTTTTCGCTTGTATTTGCGACTAATTCTCAATAGCACAGTCGGGCAGTCCCCTCCTGCCGGCCGCTGCACCTTTCAGGCGCACTCGAGCGGCCGGCATCTTTTTCCACCGGAAGCGGGACGAGCAAGCGGGCCACGAGGGAGATATCATGCAGAGCAGCAGCGACCTGGTCCGGAAATTCACCGAGCAGCCACTGGTCCGCGATCTGCCCGTCGATGCCGCCCAGGCGGTGCTGGCGCTGCGATATTGCATCCTCTGCCGCAAGAGCGAGCGCGATCCGATGCCCGAACTCGAACGCCGCT
Organism: Sphingopyxis sp.; assembly: GCF_965279755.1. Classification (GTDB taxonomy): domain Bacteria; phylum Pseudomonadota; class Alphaproteobacteria; order Sphingomonadales; family Sphingomonadaceae; genus Sphingopyxis. The sequence goes on from NZ_OZ257261.1 coordinate 737,785, forward strand.
GGGGCAACATCCTCGCCGCGCGCCGCTACCGGCTGGTGGTCGAGGCGATCGGCCATATCTGGCCCGACCCCTTCGCCGTCGCCCCGCCCTGCTGCCCGCGCCTCAGCTTCGATGAAGTGCTGCTCGGCGATATCGTGATTGCCGCAGGCCATGGCGACCGCGTGCATTTCGACTATCTGACCGGCGAAATGCTGGGCAGCGACGCCCGCGCGATGCTGTTCGCCGCGCTGGAGAATTTCGTGCGCGCGCGGGCTCCGGGGCGGGTTTAGCCCAACGCGTCGAAGGCGTCGACGCCCGCTTTGGGAGCGTCAGCGGACGCCCCTCGTCGTTACCGAAATATGTGCCGACGCTTTGGGTGGCGCGTCTTGTGTCTTGCTGACCAAGCCAATCATTGCGGGGATCAACTTGATTACGGTCGACAAATCGACAAATCGCCACGTCGATGCAGCCACCTGAATTTCGAACAGATCAAAAGTGATCGACATCGGAAAAAGGCAGAGTACCGCCCACCAACGCGAAAACCCCGCATCGTGCAGGCGCCTGACCGTTACCATAGTGTAGATCATTACAAGCAATGCAAGCAGCAAGAATGAGGGCGCGAAGCCAAGCTTATTCCCAATCGCCCATATACCAGCAACGATGCACCCGAGAATTGTCAGCGCGATCCAGTAGTGCTCACGTGAGGTACGCCCCCAAAGCGACAGTATATGGCCGGCACGGATCATGCGTGTATCTTTAAGACCAAACTTCCGTCGCCCGCAACCGGTCCGCCCTACTTCCCTGCCTTGTCGCTCACCGCCTTGATCACCAGCGCGCGATCGTCGAGCAGATAGCGCTTCGCCAGCGTCTGCAGCGTCGCGGGCGTCACGCCCTCGACGACCGCGATGCTCTGGCGACTGCGGTCCAGGCGATCGGCGCGGCTTTGCGCTTCGGACACATAGGGCAGCCAATAGCTATTCTCACGCCGCGCCTTGGTCATCGCCTCCAGCAGCGGCTTGCGCGCGCGCTCGATCAGATCGGCATCGACCGGCTTGTCGCGCAGATCCTTGGCGATCGCGAAGATCGCGGCACGCGTCGTCGCCAGATCCTTGTAATCGACATTGCTGGCCGCGAAGACATGGCCATAGCCCGGAAACTCGTCCGACAGGCTCGACGCGGCGCCGGGGCTGTAGCTTTCGCCGAGCTTCTCGCGCAGTTCCTCGGTCAGCATCAGCTGCATCACGCGCGCCAGCAGATTGAGTCCCATCGCGTCCTTCAGATCGCTGTCGTCGCGCGCGGGCCAATAGACGCGAATCTCCGCCTGCTCGGCAGGGCCCTTGTGGATCAGCGTGCGTTCGCTGCGGTCGGTCGCATAGGTGCGGATTCGCGCATCGGCGCGCGGATCGAAGGCAGCACGGCGCTCCGGCAGCGCGCCCAGCGTCGCCGCGATCGCATCGATCGCCGCCTGCTCGTCGATGTCGCCGACGACGCCGACCTCGATCGCGCCATGCTCCAGACTATCGGCTACCGCAGGCTTCAACTTGTCCCAGTCGAGCGCCATCATCGCTGCGAGCGGCGGCGTCTGCGTCCGCGGGTCGTTGTTCGCGAGAATACCGCCGGCATCGCGGCCGAGCACCGCGGCGGGGGTCGCGTCGTTCGCGGCATATTGCTGCGGCAGCGCGCGGCGCAGCAGCGCCAACCCGTCGGCACGATAGCCCGGATGCGTCAGATAGGCCGCCATCAAGTCGGCCTGCAGCCTGAAATCCTCGGGCGAGGTCAGCGCGGCGCCGCCGAAGGCATCGGTGCTGGAACCGAAGTTCGATCCCACCGTCTTGCCCGCCATGATCGTGCGCAAATCGTCAAAGCTGTGCGCCTGAAGCCCGCCAACGACGAACGAGCCCATCAGCGCGACCTTGGTCGGGTCGTCGCGGGTCGCGAGCAGATTGCCGCCATCGACGCGCAGCGACAGATAGACGCGGTCCTTCTGGAAATCGGTCGTCTTGATGTTGAGCATCACATTGTTCGCAAAGCGGATGCGCCGGATGCCGAGATCGTCGATCCGTTCGTCGCTGACGATCTTTCCGGGGGTACCGAAATTGTCATAGGCGAATTTTGCGCTCGTCGCGGCGGCCGGCGCGGAAATCGCAACCTTTTGCGAGGCATCGAGCGCGGCGAGGATCGCCTTCGTCCCACCCTCGATCGGCGCCTTGGTCGTGACGCGGACCAGCGGCGCGCTGAACCCCTGCATGCGCTTGCGGAAGGCGGCGGTAACGGTGTCGGCATCGAGTCCCGGTGCGACCGCGTCGAACAGCGCCTGGCTGGTTTCGGGGCGCACGAAGACGAAATCGCCATCGGCGGCCTCGATCAGGGCGTCGGCCAGCCCATCGCTGCGCCGCGTCGTCACGCCCGCCACCGATGTCTTCAATGCGGTGCGCCGGATCGCGAGCTGCTCGTCGACCTCGGCCTGCGTGAAGCCGAACTGCACCGCGCGGCGTGTTTCCTGTTCGATAAGCGCCAGCGCCTCCTGCCAGGCGCCTTCCTTGGCGGCCGCGCCGGCGCCGATCTGTTCGAAGACCTTCCAGCCTTCGGAGTCGCCGAAATAACCGCCAAGGATCGGCGAATCCTCGGCGAGCGCGATTTTCGAGAGGCGGCGCCCGATGATCGACTCGCCGACATCCTCGGCGAGCTGGCGTGCGCGCTTCGCCTTGGTGTCGGATTCGATCACCCACGGTTTCAGCGCGACGATGCTGACCGAATCCTGCACCGCGGGATCGACGAAATCGTCGGCAGCCTCTGCGCGCGCATAATCGGGCTTGCCGATGTCGGGGTCGGCGCCGGCAGGGCCGCGCCCCTTCCAGTCGCCGAAGCGCGCCTTGATCTTCGCCTCGACCGCCGCCGGGTCGAAGTCGCCGACCATCACCAGCGTCGCACGTTCGGGACGGTAGTATCGATCGTAGAGATCGCGGATGCGCGACGCGGGGGCGGTCTTGATCACCTCTTCGGTGCCGACGGGTATGCGGCTCGCGACCTTCATTCCCTGCATCTGGAAGTCGAGCTGGTCGACGAGATTGCGCAGCTGGTAAGTGTCGCGCGCGCGCCGTTCGGACAGGATGACCCCGCGCTCGCGGTCCATTGCGCCCTGATCGATCGTCAGTTCACTCGCGGTCTCGCGCATCAGCATCAGCCCGGTGTCGATCAGATCGTCCGAGGCATTGGGCAGGTCGAGCTTGTAGACGGTCTGGTCGAAGCCGGTGGACGCGTTGGTGTCGGCTCCGAAGGCGAGCCCCTTGCGCTCGAGCAGCTTGATCATCTCTCCCTCGGGCACATTCTTCGACCCGTTGAACGCCATATGTTCGAGGAAGTGGGCGAGCCCACGCTGATCGTCGGCCTCGGCAAAGCTGCCGACGTCGAACCGCATGCGCAGCACGACGCTGTCCTTGGGCGTGCTGTTCTTCAGCAGCGCATATTTCATCCCGTTCGGCAAAACGCCGAAGATGATATTCGCATCGACCGGAATGTCGCTGGCGGCAAAGTTCCAGGCCTTCGCCGCATCGCTTTGCGGATTCGTCGTCGCAGTGGCGGCGGACTTCGCAGCCTCCTTGGCCAGGACGGTCGCCGGAGTCAGGGCGAGGAGGACGAGGGGCGACAGCGCGGCGGTAGCACGCCAAAAGGCAGGAAGCTTCATGGCCCGGATGTGACCGCGACGGAGCGCGCGGTCAAGCAGCGCTCATGCGATATGCTTGACGCTTTCGACAGACGGCGTGTCGGTGCGATCAACGGCCTTTGCCGCATAGAGGGCGCGGTCGGCTGTCTCGAACAGCTTGTGCGCCGACGTCCCGCCGTCGGGCCAGGTCGCGACGCCGATGCTGGCGCCGACGCGGATCGACTTGCCGTCAATGCGGTAAGGCGCGGCAAGGGCCGAAAGGATATGGTCCGCCAGCGATGTCGCGAGCAATGGCGATCCGGCGGGCACCAGAATGGCGAATTCGTCGCCGCCCTGCCGCGCCACCATCGCATCCTTGCCGCAGGCGCGGCGCAGGCGCACCGCGATCTCGCACAGCAACAGGTCGCCGACAGCGTGGCCGTGCCTATCGTTCACCGGCTTGAACCCATCGAGATCGAGCAGGGCGATCGCGAAGCGGGCAGTCTTTCCGGCGCGTTCCATCTCTTCGGCGAGACGCAGGTCGAAGGCGCGGCGATTGGGCAACGCGGTCAGCGGATCGCTGTGCGCCAGCTCGCGCATCTGACGCTGAAGCTGAAGCAGATCGACGAGCTGGCCGTGCTGCTGGATCACCATGCGCAGCAGAAAAATCGTCGCGACCACCAGACTGGTTCCCGCCGCGACCTCGGGCGGATTGCCCGACGTCAGCATCAGCGAAGCGACGGGCACCAGCCCGATCGCCAGATTGACGAAGGTCGCGAAGCGGATCGACGACAGGCAATAGGCGGTCGCGAGCGATCCCATCGCCATGATCATCGCGTAATAGCTGTGCGTTGCCGCCGGCGCGGCGAGCCAGTTGGTGACCGTCCACAGGCTGCACATCCCGCCCATGACGCCCGACAGCACGGTCGATTCCAGAATGACGCGGCGCGCACGGCGCGGGCTCATCCGGCGGCGACGATTGCGAAACAGAACAAGCAGTCCGATCAGGCAGACGCTGGCGAGAATGACCGGAAAGCCGATCCGGATGAACGGATGCACCGTCGCGATGCCGGCGTAGATCGCGGTCGGCGTCGTCGCAGCGAGCGTCAGGAACAGCGCGGGCGTCAGCGTCTCGACGCGATGCGCGCGCAGCAAGGCGATATCGTCCCGGATATCGTCCGGCACCAGCGGAAAGATCCGCCGCCGCAACCATTGATAGACCCCCGTCATGGGACGGAGGTAGCAAGTCATGGTAAATCAAGAATTAAGCTTGCGACGGAGCAAAAACCCCGCCGCCGCTCAGCTCTTTTTCTTGCGGTGGCTTTCCAGGTCGAGCACGGCATTGTCGCCGCCCTCGGGCAGCAGGCCAAGCCGGCGTGCGACTTCCTGATAGGCCTCGACTTCGCCGCCGAGGTCGCGGCGGAAGCGGTCCTTGTCGAGCTTTTCGTTCGTCGTCATGTCCCACAGACGGCAGCCGTCGGGGCTGATCTCGTCGGCGAGGATGATGCGGCTGAAGTCGCCTTCATAGAGCCGGCCGAACTCGAGCTTGAAGTCGACGAGGCGGATGCCGACCGCGGCGAACATGCCCGACATGAAGTCGTTGATGCGGATCGCCATGTCCTGAATGTCGTGAAGCTCGTCCTGGCTACACCAGTTGAAGCAGGCGATATGCTCTTCGGCGACGAGCGGATCGCCGAGCGCATCGTCCTTGTAGCAATATTCGATCAGGGTACGGGGAAGCTGCGTCCCCTCCTCGATCCCGAGGCGCTTCGACAGCGTGCCCGCCGCGACGTTGCGCACGATCACCTCGATCGGTACGATCTCGACCTGACGGATCAACTGCTCGCGCATGTTGAGGCGGCGAATGAAGTGCGTCGGAACGCCGATGTTGCCGAGCAGCGTGAAGACATGCTCCGAAATCCGGTTGTTGAGCACGCCCTTGCCGTTGATCGTCCCGCGCTTCTGCGCGTTGAACGCGGTCGCATCATCCTTGAAATACTGGATCAGCGTGCCCGGTTCGGGGCCTTCGTAAAGGATCTTCGCTTTGCCTTCGTAAATCTGGCGGCGACGGGACATAGCGCACACTTTCTGTCGGAACCAAATGAATGGCCCCGGCGATGGCGACTCAGACGAGAGGCGCGGCGCCGGGGCGGTCGGGGGGCCTATAGCGGCAAAGAAACTCCGCGTCATCCCCGGCTATTTTGCACCCGCATATGGCTCCGGGACACTTTCCGGCAAACTCCGGAAAAGCGGCATTACGTAGACCTTCAACCATGGCTCAGTCATCTTTTCGCGACCCCCTATCTTACGTTTACGTAAACTAGAGCTTGCCTTCGCGCACCTCGCTTGCAACGATAACCGTAACGGCAACCGGAACAGGAGAGTGACATGAGCTACAACGAGATTCGCCTCGACAAGCATGAGGGCATCGCGCTCCTGACGCTCTACCGGCCCGAACGGATGAACGCCTTCACCGCCGACATGATGGCCGAGATCATCGCGGCGCTCGACGATTGCGATGCCGACGACAGCGTCCGCGCGGTCATCTTCACCGGCCATGGCGACAAGGCTTATTGCGCGGGCGCCGACCTCAGCGCCGGGGCCTCGACCTTCGACTATGACACGCGCAGCGACAAGCAGCGCCAGCTGCCCGAGGGTCTCGCCGCAAGCCCGGTCGCCGAGGATGGAACGATCGACTGGTCGCACCCGCTGGTCCGCGATGGCGGCGGCCGCGTCTCGATGCGGATCTTCGCAGCGAAAAAGCCGGTGCTCGGCGCAATCAACGGCGCGGCGGTCGGCATCGGGGCGACGATGACGCTGCCGATGGACGCCCGCCTCGCGAGCGACACCGCGCGGTACGGCTTCGTCTTCGCGCGGCGCGGCATCGTGCCCGAAGCGGCATCGAGCTGGTTCCTGCCGCGCCTCGTCGGGATCGCGAACGCGGTCGACCTTTGCTATTCGGGCCGCCTGATTTCGGCCGCCGAGGCGAAAGACAAGGGTCTGGTCCAGTCGGTCCATGCGCCCGGCGAACTGATTGACGCCGCGATTGCCAAGGCACGCGAGATGACCGCAGACAGCGCCCCGGTGTCGGTCGCGCTCACGCGCCACATGCTGTGGCGGATGATGGGGGCGCCGCACCCGATGAGTGCCCACCGCTGGGACAGCCGCGTGATTTTCTCGCGCGGCCGCAGCCCCGATGCGGCGGAGGGCGTCACGAGCTTCCTTGAAAAGCGCCCGCCCAATTTCACCGCGAGCGTCGCGAACGATTATCCCTGGTTCGCCGAGTTCGAGGACGTGCCGCCTTACAGTTGATCCAAATCCTCCCTGTCGCGCAGCGATGGGGAGGTGGCAGCGTGAAGCGCTGACGGAGGGGCCGTGACACGGCCCCTCCACCATCCGCTACGCGGACGGTCCCCCTCCCCACGGCTCGCCGCAGGGAGGATTAAATTGCGTCATATTTCTTTCGGCCTCGCGCCGCCGTCATGCGGTGCGAGCCCGACAGCTGCAGGTCGTGCGTCCGGATCGAGGCGACATTGTGCCAGTCGGCGGTGACCTTGTCGGGACTGAAGGCGACGGTGACATAACCGCGGTCCTGCGTGTTCGCCCATTTGAGTTGCGGCGAAGACGCACGGAGCGCCGCGACGCGCGTGGCGTCCGGAATACCGCGCGTATAGCTTTCAAAACCCGGCGAGGTGACGCTGTGTCCGCCGACCTCGATCCCCGCCGCGCGCTTGTCGTGCGTCAGGTCGAACGCCCAGGCATTATGGCTGTCGCCCGACAGCGTGACGAGATTCGCGTCGGCGCGCTGCGCGGCGGCGAGCAGCCGGTCACGCGCGGCAGGATAGCCGTCCCAGCTGTCCATGTTGAGCGGCAGTCCTGCCTTGGCCGCAAGTTGCGACACTTCGACCCGGCGCTTCACATAGTCGGGCTGATCGGACCCGAACCAGTTTCGCGATTCTGGCGGCGTGAACAACGACCCCATCACGATCTGCTGCGCGCAAACCTGCCAGCGCGTGCCGGCTTTCACCGATTTCGCGAAGCCGCCGAACAGCCAGCTTTCCTGCTCGGCGCCCATCAACTGGCGCCGGGGATCGCGATAGGCGGTCTCGGCAAATTGCTTCAGCGTCTCCGCGACATTGGCCTTCCCTTTCAGAATCGCCCCCAGATCAAAGGGCTCGTCGCGGGCGGTGATGCGTGTTTCAGGAAGGAAGATCGTGGCGAGGTCGCCTACCTGATAATCGCGCCAGCGCGTCTCGGCGACAGGCATCCATTCGTTGTGCGCCCGTTCGGCGGCAGCCATGCGATCGGCCCAGCTTCCCTCGCCCTCATTGTGGTTTTCCGCCCCGCCCTTCCACGTGTCGTTGGCGAATTCATGGTCGTCCCACTGGACGATCATCGGGAACATCTGGTGCAGCCGCTGCAAATCGGGATCGGCACGATAGGCAGCATAGCGAAGGCGATAGTCGGCGAGCGCGACGATTTCGCCGGCGGGCTGGATCAACCGCCCGGGCAAGGCTTCCTTCGCAGACGGATAGTCGCCGACCTTATATTCATAGAGATAGTCGCCAACGTGCGCGACAAGATCGATGTCGCCGCGGGCGGCGGCATGGCCATAGGCGTTGAACCAGCCGAAGGGCATATTCGCGCACGAGAAGAGCGCGATGGTAAAGGCGCTTGTCGGCCCCTGCGGCAAGGTGCGCGTCCGGCCAATCGGCGATTTCGAACCGTCGGGCGCGATAAATCGGTAATAATACCAGCGCCCGGGCTGCAGCCCATCGACGACGATCTTCGCCGTGTGGTCACGTTCGCCCGCGGCGATCACGGTGCCGCCACCAGCGATGCGGTCGAAGTCGGCGCTTTCGGACAGTTCGGCGGTCAGGCTTGTGTCCGACGGCGCGGCGTATCGCGTCCAGAGCAGGATGCTGTTCGCGCCCGGCTCGCCGCTCGCGACGCCGTGGGTAAAGCCCTGCGCCGCCATCGCCAGCGCCGCGCCGGGCAGCGCCATCGCGGCGAGCCCGGTGGTGCCGAGCTTGATGAGCAAGCGGCGATCGATCTCGCCCCAGATATGGTGCATGGCAGTCCTCCTTTTCGCCGGGTCTTTGCCCGGCTTTTGTGACAGCTTTTCGTCAGCCGCTCGCCCCCAGCGCGAGCAGCAGCAGCATGAAGGCGAGCAGCGCAAACAGGCTGAAGAAAAGCAGCAGCGCCGCGCGCACGAACGCCCCGAAGCGCGACGAACGATAGGCGCCGCGAATCTGCCGGTACATATGGAACGGCACATAAAGCAGCGCCAGTGTCGTCGCGGTACCGCCGATGACCGTCAGGTTGAACAATCGCACCGCGACGAACAGCAGCAGCATGAAGCTGATTGAGTAGGTCACGAAGACGAAATGGTCATAGGTGTGAAAGCGGCGACTGAACGGATAGAGCAGCCACATGAACGGCAGCGACAGCGGGATCAGCGCCCACGCGAATTTATAGGCGTTCGCCTGGAATTTGTAGAGAATCAGCGCAGGGTTCGCGAAGGCCTTTTCCAGCCCATGATCGATGAACGGGACGCCGGTATTGACCTTGTTCCGGTTCAGGAAATCGGCGCTGACCTTCACCTGCTCGGCTGGATTGTCCAGAACCGGCGGCCCCGCCGCGCGGTCGGTCTCGCGCTCTTGCCGGCTGCGGCTGCGCGAAACGCCAAGATAATCGGCACTTTTCTGCAGCGTTTCACGCTCGTCGAGCAATTCCTGCCGCCGCGCCGCCGGCAGATCCTTTTTTGCAAGCTCGGCATCGACGCTGTCGACCTCCTCCTGCATGCTGTCCCGCACTGCGGTCGTACGCGTCTGTTCGGCCGCTGCCTCGTTAATCATCGATCCCAGCGTACCGCCGCTGCCGACCATCGCCAGAACGGCGTAGGTCAGGAACACCGCAAACAGGAACAATGCGAGCGGGGAGATGAAGCGTGCGCGCTCGCCATGAATATAGCGGCGCGTCAAATCGCCGGGCCGCCAGGCGAGCAGCGGCAGCGTGTTCCAGATCTTGCCCTCGAAATGGAAGATAGCGTGGACCAGATCGTGCCCGATCGCGCCGAAGCTGCGATGCACATCGACTCGCTGTCCGCAGCGATGGCAGTGCGACCCGACCAGGCTTGTCCCGCAATTGAGGCAGCGCGAACCGCCTTGCCCCTGCGTATCGCCATGTTTCGGCTCGATCGCGGCGCCTGCCAGCCCCGCCGTAATCGCCGCCCCGATGCTTTCGATGTCCCCGCTCATGCGCCCCTGACTAGTGAGGCATCCCTCCCCGCGCAACGGGGGTTTCGGGAGGGACGCGAAACATGATAGTGGCCGCGCCATGAACGCCGAAGCCCCCATCTCTTTCAGCGCCGCGCCGCGCCTCGCCGATGCCGATGCCCTGATCGCCGACATGGGCGCGCGCGCGCGCGCTGCAGCCAAGGCGCTCGCGGTCGCGCCGACCGAGGCAAAGGCTGCGGCGTTGCGCGCGGCGGCGACACAACTGCGTTTGCAGGCAGCGGCCATTCTCGACGCCAACGCGCGCGACATGGAGGCTGGAAAAGCCTCCGGCCTAAGCGCCGCCATGCTCGACCGGCTGCGCCTCGACGAAGGCCGGCTCGCGGCGATCGCAGAGGCGGTCGAAGCGGTTGCGGCGCTGCCCGATCCCGTCGGACAGCAAATCGACCGCGCCGTACGCCCGAACGGCATGGAACTCAGCCGCGTGCGCGTGCCGCTCGGCGTCGTCGGCATCATCTACGAAAGCCGTCCCAACGTGACCGCCGATGCTGCGGCGCTCGGCCTGATGTCGGGCAACGCCGTTATCCTGCGCGGCGGCAGCGAGGCGGTGCTCAGCAACCGCGCGATCCACGCCGCGCTCGCGGCGGGACTGGCCGAGACCGGCCTTCCCGCCGATGCGATCCAGCTTGTCCCCGTTCAGGACCGCTCGGCAGTCGGCGCGCTGCTTCGCGCACAAGGCCTGATCGACATCATCATCCCGCGTGGCGGCAAAAGCCTGGTCGCGCGCGTGCAGGACGAGGCACGCGTGCCCGTGCTGGCGCATCTCGACGGTATCAACCATCTCTATATCGACGGCGCCGCCGATCCCGCGAAGGCGATCGAACTGGCTGTCAACGCCAAGATGCGCCGGACCGGCGTGTGCGGCGCGACCGAGACGATCCTGATCGACCGCGCCTATCCCGCACCGCTCGCCATCGTCGATGCGCTGGTGCTGGCGGGCTGCGAAGTCCGAGGCGACAAGGGAATCGCCGCGCTGAGCCCCCACGTCGACCCGGCTTCGGAGGGCGACTGGGACACCGAATATCTCGACGCGATCGTCTCGATCGCCCTCGTCAACGGCCTCGCCGGCGCGCTCGCCCACATCGACGCGCATTCGAGCCGCCACACCGATGCGATCGTGACCGAGCACAATGCGACCGCCGAACGCTTCCTGGCAAAGGTCGACAGCGCGATCGTGATGCACAACGCCTCGACCCAGTTCGCCGACGGCGGCGAATTCGGTCTCGGCGCCGAAATCGGCATCGCCACCGGCCGCCTCCATGCGCGCGGTCCGGTCGCGCTCGAAGGGCTGACGACATACAAATGGCTGGTGCGCGGCACGGGGCAGGTCCGGCCTTGAGCGCGACAATTCGCTTATGGCGACCCGTCGGCCCCGACGAGCTCGCGCTAATCACGGCGAGCAAGATGCGCGAGTTTCCGCCTCGTTTGCCCGAGCAGCCCATCTTCTATCCGGTTACGACCTATGCCTATGCGGTGAAAATCGCGCGCGACTGGAATGTGCCGGCATCGGGATCGGGCTTTGTGACCGAATTCGATGTGAGCGCCGAATATCTTGCAGGCTACAAAATCGAACAGGCGGGCGGACGCGAGCATGAGGAGTATTGGATTCCGGCCGAAGACCTCCCGAACTTCAATCGGGCGATCATCGGTCATATCAGGGTCGTGAAGTCCTTCCCCGAATGATCCTCACTGGCTCTTTCACGTCAACGACACGCGACATCCTGCCTCGACGCGCGCGACACGGGAAAGGTCCGGCCTTGAATCGCAGCCTCGTAGACCTTTGATGCAGCGATCCATCAAATTCGGCCTGCTGGTGCTCGCCTTCGCCGTTACACCCTTTTGCTGGTCCCTAATTCGAGATCTGGCCCCTCTCCTTTTCCGCAACGGAGATACCGCGAATGTTGAGAAAGCCGTCGCGATGCAACTCTCGTCGGAACATCAGCGAATTCATCTCGGCAAGCCAGAGCCCTTGGCGCAGGTCGAAATACCCGAAAGCTGTTTTTCGATTGCCAAGGATCAGATACGGTCCCGATTCCGGCTGCAGAACAGGAAGATCGACGGAATCGACGAAGAGTTCCGATCCAAACCGTCTATTGTAAGCATGAATGCTCACGGTATCTCCTACGCATATTTAGCCAACGGGCAGGCTATCGAAGACCTGCAGAAGAAGCTCTCGCCATTCGAATTGGCGGCGCTCAACGGCTGCATGAAGGCGAGCCCCTTTGCAAAATGGTGCGACGAGCAGGTCGAGAAGAACATGCGCGTCGCCCCCCGTGCCGTTGAGCAGGATTTGGTTGTGCGCGGACTCATGCGCCACGCGCTTGATGATCAAGGCAATGAAATACATTGCACGACCATTCCCTCGATCAACGAAGAAGCCGAGCACCCGTGATCCTCACCGGCCTCCTCGGCGGCAGCTTCAATCCCGCGCATGGCGGGCACCGTGCGATCAGCCTCAATGCGATCGAGGCACTGGATCTGGACGAATTGTGGTGGCTCGTCTCCCCCGGCAATCCGCTGAAACCCGCGAAGGGGATGGCGCCGCTTTCCGCCCGCCTCGGCTCGGCGCAGCGCGCCGCCCGGCGCTCGCCGATTCGCGCTACCGCGATCGAGGCCGAAACGGGCACCCGCTACACGGTCGACACGCTGCGAAAACTCGTGCGGCGCTACCCCAATCGCCGCTTTATCTGGATCATGGGGGCCGACAATCTCGCCCAATTGCCCCGCTGGCGCGACTGGCGGGGGATCGCACGATTGATGCCGATTGCGGTTGTCGCGCGTCCGGGCTATAATGGCCGCACCCATGCTGCAGAGGCAATGGGTTGGCTGCGGCGCTTTGTCCGGCCCGCGGACCAGAAAAGTCTTTGGACGGACTGGAGACCGCCTGCCCTCGTGTTCCTGCGTTTTTCGCCCGACGTGCGATCCGCAACTGCAATACGGCAGGCCAACCCCCGCTGGTTCGAGAGCTATGCAGGCCGTGCGTTGCGCGACCCTGTCACGCATTCGCGGCTGGCCATGGATGAAAAGGAATGAAACCGCTTGATAGCCGCCAGTAAGGATGCCGCGCCCGGCGCCGCACCTGCGAATGACAGTGTGGAAGCCCTCCACGCGCTGATCCTCCACCAGCTGGACGAGGATCAGGCCCAGGAAACCATCTCCATCCCGCTTGCCGGAAAGAGCAGCATCGCCGATCATATGGTGATCGCGAGCGGCCGCTCGACGCGCCATGTTTCGGCGATCGCCGACAAGCTGGCGCAGCGGATCAAGCAGGAAGCCGGACGCCATGTCCGCGTCGAGGGCCTGCCGAACGCCGACTGGGTGCTGATCGATGCCGGCGACGTCATCATTCACCTGTTCCGTCCGGAGGTTCGCAGCTTCTACAACCTCGAGCGCATGTGGTCGTTCGGCGACGCACCGCCGGTCGTTGCGGTAAATTGACGTCTTTGTTCTGTTCGGCCTAAAGCCCGAACAGAAGCGGCACCAGCCCGCTCCCCTCCGGGCCTCCCCGACGATAATAGCCTATGGGAGGCCGGGAGGGGGAGCGGGCTGGTGCCGCTTTCACCGAAGGTGGACAAAGAATCATGTTGCTGCACATCATCGCGCGCGGGCGTATCGGGCGGGGGCCCGAGGCCGAGCTGGTCGAGCGCTATATGAAGCGCGTGACCTGGGCGCAGAAGATTTCGGAGCTACCCGACACCGGCGGACGCGTTCCTGCCGCGGCAGAGAATAGCCGCACCATCCTGCTCGACGAGGGCGGCGAGCAGCTTTCCTCCCTCGAATTTGCCAAACTGCTGGAAAAATGGCGCGATGGCGGGGTGCGCGAGGCACGCCTTTGCCTTGGCGCCGCCGATGGCTTCACGCCCGAGGAGCGCGAGGGCGCCGACAAGGTCATCGCCTTCGGCCGCGCGACCTGGCCGCACCTGATGGCGCGCGCGATGCTCGCCGAACAATTGTGGCGTGCCACCAGCATCATCGCGAACCACCCCTATCACCGCGAGGGCCGGCAATGAGGCGCTGGGCGGCGGCGCTGGCGCTGGGCCTGGCGGTCGCGGGCGGCGCGCTCGCCGTCGCGCAGAGCGACGTCTTCGATCCCGAAGCGATCGCCGCACGCGAGCGTCAGCAACTGCTGACGGCGAAACAGCAATCGGCCGATGCCATGGCGCGCAGCGCGACGCTTGAGGCGCAGGCGACGGCGGCGCGCGACGAAGCCGACAAGCTCAAGAAGCGCAGCGCGGCGCTCGCCGCGCGCATCCAGTCGGCCGAAGCCGACATCAACGCCGGCGAAGCACGCGTCGCGCTCGTCGCACGGCGGCTGAGCGCGCAGGAAGCGCGGCTAGCCGAGCAGCAGCAGCCGCTGCTCGAACTCACCGCCGCGCTCCAGCAGCTTTCGCGCCAGCCGCCGGTCAGCGTCCTCGCCCAGCCCGGCTCGTTGACCGACATGGTCCACGCCCGCGCGATCCTCGACGCCGCGATGCCGGTGATCGCGCAGCGGACCGCCGGCGTCCGCCGCGAACTCGCCGAGCTGCGCACGGTGCGGCGACAACAGACGATCGCGCTGCAGGCGCTCGCGGCAAGCAGGGCGCAGCTCGCCGAGCGCCGCGACGCGCTCACCCGGCTCGAGAATGAGGGCCGGCTGCGCTCGCGCGAGCTGATGAGCAGCGCCCAGCTCGAATCCGATCGCGCACTCGGGCTGGGAGAAAAGGCGCGCGACATCGTCGAACTGATGGACACGCTCGAGGCTGACAGCGCGGTCCGCAGCGAACTCGCCGAACTCGCGGGCCCGATGCCGCGTCCGCGCGATCCCGCAAGCGCGGCGATCCAGGCCGCCCCGCCCGCGCCCGCCGAGGCCGACCTCGCGCGCGGCGCCTATCGTCTGCCGGTCGTCGGCCGCATCGTCGCGGGGCTAGGCGAAGTGAACGACAGCGGCGTGCGGTCGCGCGGCATCAGCATCGCAGCGCGGCCCGGCGGTCAGGTTGTGTCCCCGGCGCCGGGGCGCGTCAGCTTCGCGGGCGATTATCGCGGCTATGGCAAGATCGTGATCATCGATCATGGCGGGGGCTGGACGACGCTGGTCACCGGAATGATCGCGCTCTCGGCAGGGGTCGGCGACACGCTGGACGCCGGGGCGCCGATCGGTCGCGCGGGATCGGGTGACAGCCGGATCACCGTCGAACTGCGCCGCGCGGGGCGCCCGGTCGATATCGCCCAGATGCTGGGGTAACCCCGCGCTTTCCCATATCGGGAAGCACCGCTTGACGCCCCCACAAAAGCGTAGGACGATGGGGCGACGGGGATTATAAGGCGCGGATTGCCCTCGCCCGATGAAAGACGCAGATGACCGACTCGACCAACACCGCCTCTCCCAAGCGCCGCTTCGCCCTGTGGCAGGGGGCCGCCGCGCTTTCCACGCTGGCGCTCGTCCCGCTTGCGACCGGCGCGATGGCGACCGTCGACGCCTCGACGCAGCAAGAAATCTCGCGCTTCATGGACGTGTTCCTCGAGGTCAAATCCAACTATGTCGAGCCCGTCAGCGACGACAAGCTGATCGAAGGCGCGATCAACGGCATGCTCGCCAGCCTCGACCCCCATTCGGGCTATCTCGACGCGCGCGACTATTCGAACCTCCGCACCCAGACCGACGGTGAATATGGCGGCCTTGGCCTGTCGGTCACGATGGAGGATGGCGTCGTCAAGGTGATCGCCCCCACCGCAGAGACCCCCGCCGATCGCGCCGGCGTGAAGGCCGGCGACTATATCACGCACATCAACAAGGAGCTGATCTTCGGCATGACGCTCGACGAGGCGGTCGACCAGATGCGCGGTCGCCCGGGCACGCAGGTCGAGATCACCGTCGTTCGCGAAGGCCAGGACAAGCCGATCGAAATGACGCTAACCCGCGAGATCATCGACGTGAAGCCGGTGAAGTGGGAAGTGAAGGACGATGTCGGCGTGCTGACGATCGCCAGCTTCTCCGCCGATGCGACCCGCGACCTCAAGGCCGCGATGGTTTCGGTCGAAAAGTCGCTCGGCCACAAACCGCGCGGCTGGGTGCTCGACCTTCGTTCGAACCCCGGCGGGCTGCTCGACGAGGCTGTTGGCGTCAGCGATATCTTCCTCAACCGCGGCGAGATCGTCTCGCAGCGCGGCCGCAAGAAGGGCGATATCGAACGCTTCTTTGCCGAGCCCGGCGATCTGGCCACCGGCGCGCCGATGATCGTGCTGATCGATGCCGGTTCGGCCTCGGCCTCCGAAATCGTCGCGGGCGCGCTGCAGGATCAGCACCGCGCCGTGATCATGGGCGAACGCAGCTTCGGCAAGGGATCGGTGCAGACGGTGCTGCCGCTGACCGACACAACCGCGCTCCGCCTGACCACCGCACGCTATTACACGCCGTCGGGCCGCAGTGTGCAGGAAGGCGGGATCGAACCCGACATCCGCGTGCCGCAGCTGTCCGATCCCGATTACAAGGATCGCCCGCGCTTCCGCGAAAGCGATCTGCGCCGTCACCTGATCAACGAGAAAAAGGTCGACAACAGCCTGCTCGAAAAGGACGAGAAGGACGATCCGCGCTTCACCGCGAGCGCCGACGAGCTGAAGGCGAAGGGCATCAAGGATTATCAGCTCTATTATGCGCTGCAGACGATCGGCCGGATCAACCCGGCCGCGCCGCGCATGGCGGAGGGCAGCAAGCCCGCGGCAAAGCCGGCGGCCAAGCCGACCGCGCGCAACTGATAATCGGCAAGAGGGCCCCATGCTGAAATCGCGTATCGCCGCGCCGGTCGTCGCGCTCGCCGCGCCGCTGCTTCTCTATGGCGGCGCGCTCGTGTCGCAATATGGCTTTGGCCTCCACCCGTGCGAAATGTGCTATTGGCAGCGCTGGCCGCATCAGGCGGCGATCGTCCTTGCCCTGCTCGCGCTGCTGTTGAACCGCAACGACAAGGCGATGCGCTCGCTGACCTGGCTCGCCGCCATCGCCATCGCGATCAGCGGCTTGATCGGCATTTTCCACGCCGGGGTCGAATATGGCCTGTGGGAAGGGCTGACGACGTGCAGCTCGGCGCACGTCGGACCGATCTCGCTCGACGAGATCATGGCGGCACCCATCATCCGCTGCGACGTCGCGCAATGGCGGCTGTTCGGTATCTCGCTGGCCGGGTTCAACGCGATTTTCTCGCTCGGCGCGGCCGCGCTCGTCTTGACCTTGCTGCGCCGCCGGACCACATCGGCGGCATGAGCAAGGATCGCCACGCATCGATGATCCGCGTCGACCAGGCGGGCGAATATGGTGCGACGCGCATCTACGCCGGCCAGCTCGCGGTGATGGGCGACCGGCACCCGATGGCGCGCGAAATCGCGCATATGGCCGAGCAGGAAGAACGGCACCGCAAATTCTTCGACGCCATGATCGCGAAACGCGGCGTGCGTCCGACCGCGCTCCAGCCCTTCTGGAATGTCGCGGGCTTTGCGCTCGGCGCCGTGACCGCCGCGATGGGGCCGCGCGCCGCCATGGCGTGCACCGCCGCCGTCGAGACCGAAATCGACCGGCATTACAGCCACCAGCTCGACGAGCTTGGCGACAGCGATCCCGAACTCAGCGCCGCGGTGGAAGACTTCCGCGCCGAGGAACTGGAGCATAAGGAAGCAGCGCTTGCCGCCGGCGCCGAAAGCGCGCCGGGCTATCCGCTGCTCAGCTTTGCGATCCGCGCGGGATGCCGCGCAGCCATCGCGCTGTCCAAGCGTATCTGATAAGCGTCGATCATTCCTGCCCGTTCAGCACGGATGCAGGCTTCCGGTGCCAAGCCCGCCGAAACAGGATGAAGGATAGACTGATGACCCGCCTGCCGCTTGCCGCGCTTTTCCTCGCCAGCAGCTTCGCTGCGCTGCCCGCCGCCGCGCAGGAGGCCGACACCAGCAACGCCGACAAGATCAACCAGGTCATCGTTTATGGCAACGACCCTTGCCAGCCTTCGAGCTCGGGCGAGATCGTGGTGTGTAATCGCCTCGACGAAAGGGAGCGCTATCGCGTTCCGCAGATTTTCCGCGGCGGCGACCCGCTCGACCCGCGCAATCAGGCCTGGCTCAACCGCGTCACCGCGATGGAACGCGTCGGCCGCTTCGGCACCGACAGCTGTTCGCCGGTCGGGCTAGGTGGCTTCACCGGCTGTACGCAGCAGCTCGTCGCAGGCGCGAAGGCCGAGCAGAAGGCGGCTGACAAGACCGACTGGCAGGCGCTGATCGCCGACGAACGCGCCAAGCGCATCGCGGGTATCGACGCGGCGTCGGATGAGGTCGAAGCTGCGGTCGTCGCCGAAGAAAAAGCGCTCGCCGAACGCCAGAAGGCTGCCGAAGAGCTGGAGCGTCAGGCCAGCGGCCAAGGCCCTGCCCCGGCGACCCCGGATGCGGACGCGGGCGCGCTGCCGGTTCCGCCGAAGAGCTAAGTATCCGACGGAAAGGATCGCCCGCGCCGCAAGGCGCAGGGCGATCCCCTGCCCCTAGTTCAGCAGATACTGCTTCCAGAAAAGCAGCGACGTCCAGAACTGATAGTCGGCATTTTCCTTCTTCGCGAAGCCATGCCCCTCGTTCGTGCCGACGAGGTGCCACGCCGTGCCGCCATTCTTGCGGACCGCCGCGACGATCTGATCGGCCTCCGATGCCGGGACGCGCGGGTCGTTGGCGCCGGTGACCACGAACAGCGGCTTCCTGATGTCGCCGACGCGGGTGAGCGGCGAGATTTCGATCAGCTTCTTGCGCTGCGCGGGCTCGCGCTCGTCGCCATATTCGACGCGGCGCAGGTCGCGGCGATATTCCTGCGTGTTCTCGAGGAAGGTGACGAAGTTCGAGATCGCGACGATGCAGAGGTTCGCGCGCAGCTTGTCGGCGTACTGCGTCGCCGCAGCGTAGCACATATAGCCGCCATAGCTGCCCCCGGTCAGCCCGAAGCGCGAAGCATCCAGCGACTTGTCCTTGGCGAGCAGGTCGAGGAAGGCGCCCATGTCCTTGACGCTGTCCTCGCGCTTGAACGGCCCGTTGTCGAGGCCGACGAAACGCTTGCCATAACCGGTCGAACCGCGGACGTTCGGATAGAAGACTGCGATCCCCATTTCGTTCAGCAGATAGTTGGTGCGGCCCATGAAGCCCGGGCGCGACTGGCTTTCGGGGCCGCCGTGGACGTTCATGATCAGCGGGCGCTTACCGGGGAATTTCGCGGGGTCGGGACGATAGAGAAAGCCCGACACTTCGAGCCCGTCGAAGCTCTTCACCTTCACCAGCTGGGGCTCGACATTCTTCAGCGGATCGAGGCCGCCGGTCTCGCTTTGCGTCCAGCGCGTTACCTTCAGTGTCTTCGCATCGACGCTATAGGCGTCGGTCGCGCTGCGCGCCGAGGTCAGGCTGAAGCCGATGTCGCCCCAAGGCGCGATGCTGACGCCGCCGATCACGCCCGCGGGCAGGTCGACGGTGCGGACCGCCCCGCTCTTCGTGTCGAACAATCGCATCTTCGACATTCCCGCCTCGTTGATCACATAGGCGATGAAGCTGCCGTCATCGGCGACATCGAAGCTCGACACGTCCCATTGTTCGGCCGGACCCTTCGGCGTGAACTTGCCCGTCGCGGGGTCGAGCGTGCCGAGGCGCTGGAAATCCGACCCCTCGTCGCTGGTGATCCAGATCGTGCCATCGGGCGCGAATTCGGCACCGCCGTACGAAATCACCCGCTTGTGATCGCCGATCGGCGTCATCGCACCCGTCGCCATATCGAGGCGAAACAGGTCTGCCTTTTCAACCGACACATATTGCGACACGATCGCCCAGCTCTTGTCCGGCGAAAAATCATTGACCGCCCAGCCGCCGCCTTCGACCTGCGCGATCATCCTGCCCGAGGCGGGATCGCGGGGGTTCATCAGATAGATGTCGCTGTCGCGGCCGTTGCGGCGGGTCGAGGTATAGGCGACGAGCGTGCCGTCCTTGCTCCACGCATTCAGCCCGTTACGGCTCTTGCCGTCGGTCAGCAGCTTGAGCTGCCCGTTCGTGAGCGCATAGATCTGAAAGAATTCGTTGCCGCCGACATCCTTCTGGACAAGCATCAGGTCGGCGCTCTTCGGCGACCAGACGCCGACGGCGACCGGTTCGGCCTCGAACGTCAGCTGCTGGCGCGCGCCCATTGGCATCGCGACGCGGTGAATCTGGTTGGTGTTGCCGAAGCGCGTCGTGATCAGCATCGACTTGTCGGCTTCGTTCCAGCCGGAGAAGCCCGCGCTGCGGTTCTCCATATAGGGCCGCGTTGCGGCGGGAAGGTCCGCCGGCACGTCGGGCACGCCATCGGCGATCAGCGCGGCCGGTTTCGGCTCGACGGCAGACTTGCTGCCTTCCTGTGCGAGCGCCGGCGCGAACGGCAGGGTCAGGGCGGCGAGAGCGGCCATATAACGCATTGATGATTCCCCCGGTTTTCCGAAAAGATGGATGACAGGACTTAGACGCTATCGCCTGTGGCTTTGGATGCAAGGTTTCGATGGAAACCGCTTTGGCGTCGACGAGCCGGCAACGCGCCGCCAAATCGTCACAAAATATGGCCAATCGTGCCGATCTGGCCGCGATTTGGGCACCCCGACGCATTTTCGTTGCGAATCCGCGATGAAACGAATGCAAAAATTAACGAATCACAGGCAGAGTGTCTTGACTTGGGAATTTTTGGGGCAAAACGTGGCGTTTCTGGGAATCGCCGGCCGGAGGGGCTGAAAACATGGCATCAACATTCGGACCGCGCCTCTGGCGCCGATCGACTGCAAGCGTTCCGCCGGCACGTAGCCTCGGGCGCCGGATGACCGTTCATGCCGCTGCCGCGCTCATCGCTTTCGCCGCTCTCCAGATCTGGCTCGTGACCAGCGCGATCGCTGCCGGCGCGCCGTCGATGCTCATCGTCGTCGCGCTTGTCATGCTGCTCGCGCTCGCCCTGCCGATCGCGCGCATGACCGAACGCCGCTGGTATCATCTCAGCCGCCAGGCGCTTGCAAGCTGGGGGCTGCATGCACGCTTCCGCCGCGACGTTCGCCGCCTGTGGGTCGCCGCGCTGACGCTCCCCTTCCTGTGGGTCAGCGGCGCGATGGCCGCGACCGACGCCATCGCCGCGATCGCGCGCTGAACTCCAGCGGATATTGGCAGACTTTAGATTTTGACGCTGGCCCGCGCGCCGTATAGGGCGCGGGAATGCTGACCGTTTCCGAAGCCCTCGACCGCGCGCAAATGCTCTGCAGCGCCGCGACCAAGGCGGGCGCCGACGCCGCCGACGCGCTTTACTATTGCAACGCTGCCACCTCGGTCTCGATGCGCCTCGGCGCGCTCGAGGATGTCGAGCGCTCCGAAGGGCAGGATATCTCGCTCCGTGTTTTCGTCGGTCAGCGCAGCGCCAGCGTGTCGACCGCCGACATGGATGCAGGCGAACTCGCCAAGCTTGTCGAGCGCTGCGTCGCGATGGCGCGCGAGGCGCCCGAGGATCCCTACACCGGACTCGCCCCCGAAGCGCTGCTGTACAAGGGGCCGGCCCCCGACTTCGACCTTGACGATGGCAGCGAAGCCGACCCGCAAGCACTGCGCGAAGCCGCACGCGCGGTCGAAGAGGCCGCGCGCGCCATCGAGGGTGTGACCAACAGCGAAGGCGGTAGCGCCAGCCACAGCCGCACGCGCTTCGCACTCGCGACGAGCCACGGCTTCGCGGGCGGCTACGGATCGAGCGGGCACAGCCTGTCGGCGAGCGTCATCGCGGGCGAAGGCGCGAACATGCAACGCGACTATGGCTGGCACAGCGCGCATCATCTGTCGGATCTGGAGAGCGTCGAGGCGATCGGGTCGCGCGCGGGCACCCGCGCCGTCGCGCGGCTGAATCCAGGCAAGGCGCCCGTCGGCAAGGTGCCGGTTTTGCTCGATCCGCGCGTCAGCGGCGGCATCGTCGGACACCTGCTGAGCGCGATCGCCGGCCCCGCGATCGCGCGTGGCACCAGCTTCCTGCTCGGAAAGGAAGAGCAGATGCTCTTCGACAGCGGTATCGTCATCCACGATGACCCGCACCGTGCACGCGGCCTGCGCAGCCGCGCCTTCGACGGCGAAGGCCTGCCGACCGCGCCGCGCGACATCGTCACCGGCGGCAAGATCACCGGCTGGCTGCTCGATAACGCCTCGGCGAAACAGCTCGGTCTGACGCCAACCGGCCACGCGAGCCGCGGCGGCGGCGCGTCGGGCGTGACCGCAAGCAACCTGCACCTCGCCGCCGGCGCGCAAACGCCCGAGGCGCTGATGGCCGACATCAAGGAGGGCGTCTATCTGACCGAGCTGATCGGTCAGGGGGTCAATCCCGTCACCGGTGATTACAGCCGCGGCGCATCGGGCTTCGTTATCCGCGATGGTCGGATCGCCGGGCCAATCGCCGAATTCACGATTGCCGGCAATCTGGTCGACATGTTCGCCGCCCTGATCCCGGCCAACGACCTGGAATTCCGCCACGCCGTCAACGCACCGACGCTTCGCATCGACGGCATGACCGTCGCGTCGGGTTAAGGGCCAGAACCTGACTATGGGGCGGCTGAGGTTTGAAGCAAATTTGTTCAGTGCAAGGAGGAGCGGCGCAGGCATATGAAAATATTCCAAGGCGCTCCGACGCAGCAATGGACAAATTTGATCAAATCCCGGAGGGACGGCAAAATGGCTTCCATCTCGAACCAAATGTTCCTTGGACGTAGAACCACTATGCCCGGCGGGCCATTTGGTCCGATATGTTCGCCATTTTGCCGTCTCAGCCGTCCCATAGTCAGGTTCTGGCCCTAATGCCGGGTCGCAACCTCGAGGCCGTGATCGCCGCAACCCGCGAGGTCGGCGACATGGCGATGGCGCGCTGGCGCGGCGAAGGGCGCGCGATCGACGTCTGGAACAAGTCGCACGACAATCCGGTCAGCGACGTCGACCTGGCGGTCGATGCGCGGTTGAAAGCCGTGCTCGGCGCGATCGCACCCGAAGCGGGCTGGCTTTCCGAAGAGACCGCAGACAATGATGACCGGCTGTCGTGCAGCGCGATGTGGTGCGTCGATCCGATCGACGGCACCCGCGACTTCATCCGCGGCCGCCCCGGCTGGTGTGTGTCGGTGGCACTTGTGGTCGACGGCCAGCCCGAACTCGGCGTGCTCTATGCCCCCGCGCTCGACGAGCTGTGGGTCGCGCAAAAGGGCAAAGGCGCGACACTGAACGGCGAAGCCCTACGCGCCAGCCGCCGGATGATCTTCGACGGATCGCGTGTTCCCGCCGACAGCCTGCCCAAGATTGACCGGGACCTCATCATGGTCACCAAGCCCAACAGCATCGCGCTCCGCATGGCACTCGTCGCCGACGACCGCGCGGATCTGGTCGCGACGCTGCGCTGGGGTTTTGAGTGGGATGTCGCCGCTGCGGCGCTGATCGCGACCGAAGCCGGCGCGACCGTGACTGACGCCTTTGGCGAACCGCTTGTCTTCAACACCCCACGCGCGCAGGCCTTCGGCGTCATCGCCTGCGCCCCGGGAATCCACCGGGCTGTCGTCGGCCGCTTGCACGACCGCGCGGTCGCGCTTACATCCTGACCCCCACCGCCGGTTGGGGCGTGCGATCCGCCGCACTTCCCTTGACTTCGGGCGCGACTCACCCTAATTGCGCAACCATTCCGACAGCCTGACCGGACGGCGAAGCGCAGCTGCGTATTCGTGGTCCGTTTTTTGCGTTGGAAATCAGACGCTTTGAGATGGGGCCATATGCCAGTGGCCCTGTGGAGCAGGAGAAAGAATACATGGCACGTATTGCGGGCGTCAATCTGCCCACCAACAAGCGCGTTATCATTGCGCTCACCTACATCCACGGCATCGGTCGCAAAACCGCCGTCGACATCGCCGACAAGCTGGGCATCGACCACGCGCGTCGCGTTCAGGACCTTTCGGACGCCGAAATCCTGCAGATCCGCGAAACGCTGGACGCCGACCACACGGTCGAGGGTGATCTTCGCCGTAACACGGCGATGAACATCAAGCGCCTGATGGACCTCGCCTGCTATCGCGGCCTGCGTCATCGCAAGGGCCTCCCGGTCCGCGGCCAGCGCACGCACACCAATGCGCGCACCCGCAAGGGCAAGGCGAAGCCGATCGCCGGCAAGAAGAAGTAAGCCGGTTTTTTGCGCCGGCGGCCGCCTTCTGGCTGCGCCCCGGCCGCTTTACGGATTTAGGTAGGATACAGCACAATGGCTCGTGAACCGCAGCGCCTTCGTCGGCGCGAACGCAAGAACATCTCGTCGGGTGTGGCCCATGTCAACGCGACCTTCAACAACACCATGATCACCATCACCGATGCGCAGGGCAATGCGATTGCCTGGTCGAGCGCCGGCATGATGGGCTTCAAGGGCAGCCGCAAGTCGACCCCGTATGCGGCGCAGGTTTGCGCCGAAGACGCCGGCAAGAAGGCCGCCGAACATGGCGTCCGCACGCTCGAAGTCGAGGTCAAGGGCCCCGGCGCCGGTCGTGAATCGGCTCTCCGCGCCCTGCAGGCGGTCGGTTTCCACATCACGTCGATCCGTGACGTGACGCCGATCCCGCACAATGGTGTCCGCCCGGCCAAGCGCCGCCGCGTCTGACGCCTTTTCGGACCGGCGGCCCCCGTGCCGCCGCGCCGTCGCAAAACCTACCGCTGGACCGGCCCACCGACCCAAAGCCTGTCCCGCCTAAAGCAAAGGGAAGTCTATGACTGTCAATATCCGGAACTGGCAGGAATTGAAGAAGCCCAGCAACCTGGAAATCAAGGCCGGTACCGACGGCAAGCGCAAGGCGACCTTCGTCGCTGAGCCGCTTGAGCGCGGCTTCGGCCTGACGCTTGGCAACGCGCTGCGCCGCGTGCTGCTCTCGTCTCTTCAGGGTGCGGCTATCACGTCGATCAAGATCGAGAACGTGCTGCACGAATTCTCGAGCCTTGCCGGCGTGCGCGAAGATGTCACCGACATCGTCCTCAACGTGAAGCAGATCGCCCTCAAGATGGAAGGCGAAGGCCCGAAGCGGCTTCAGCTTTCGGCGACCGGTCCCGCGACCGTCAAGGCCGGCGACATTATGGTATCGGGCGACATCAAGGTGATGAACCCGAACCACGTCATCTGCCACCTCGACGAAGGCGCGACGCTGAACATGGAACTCGTTGCCGACACCGGCAAGGGCTATGTCCCCGCGACCGCCAACCGTCCGGCCGATGCGCCGATCGGCCTGATCCCGGTCGACTCGCTCTTCTCGCCCGTCCGTCAGGTCGCCTACAAGGTCGACAATGCGCGGATCGGGCAGGAACTGGACTTCGACAAGCTGAGCCTGACCGTCGACACCGACGGCACCGTGACCCCGGAAGACGCCGTCGCTTACGCTGCGCGCATCCTTCAGGACCAGCTGCAGGTCTTCGTCCACTTCGAAGAAGCGATGAACGACAGCGGCATGATCGGCATGGCGGCCTCGCCGACCACCGCCGATGAATCGGATGTCAACCAGCTCAACCGCTTCCTTCTCAAGAAGGTCGACGAGCTTGAACTGTCGGTCCGCTCGGCGAACTGCCTCAAGAACGACAACATCATCTACATCGGTGATCTCGTTCAGAAGACCGAGGCCGAAATGCTTCGCACGCCGAACTTCGGCCGCAAGTCCTTGAACGAAATCAAGGAAGTGCTGTCGTCGATGGGCCTGCGTCTGGGTATGGACATCCCCGGCTGGCCGCCGGAAAACATCGAGGAAATGGCCAAGAAGCTCGAACAGGAGCTGCTGGGTTAAAGATAGCCGTCGCCCCAGCGAAAGCTGGGGCCGCTATCGTGGCATCACGCCGCGAGCGATCCCAGCTTTCGCTGGGATGACGATTTCGGGAATGGGTCGGCCCGCAATCGACCTGGTCTGGGCTACCTCACACGGGCCCTTAACAAACGAAGGAAGAAATCATGCGTCATAAATCTGGTGGTCGTAAGCTTCAGCGCACGAGCGCACACCGCACGGCCCTGTTCCGCAACATGTCGGCCTCGCTCATCAAGCATGAGCAGATCACGACGACCGTCGCCAAGGCGAAGGAACTGCGTCCCTACGTCGAAAAGCTGGTTACGCTCGCCAAGCGCGGCGGCCTTGCCAACCGTCGCCTCGCGAACAGCCGCCTGCTCGACGACACGCAGCTCAAGAAGCTGTTCGACGTCCTTGCCGAACGCTACAAGGACCGCAACGGCGGTTACACCCGCGTGATCAAGGCCGGCATCCGCGCCTCGGACGCGGCGCCGATGGCGATCATCGAATTCGTCGACCGCGACGTCGATGCGAAGGGCCAGGATTCGGGTCCGGTGCTGAACGAAGACGCGTTCGAAGACGCGTAAGCCCGGCTTTTCACGACAAAGATCAAGGGCGGCGTCCGCAAGGACAGCCGCCCTTTTTCTTTGTCGCGAGCACGTCTGCTTTTGGGAAGAACTAGCCTAAGCGGCCGCGACCATTTGTCAGCTGTCGAGGAACGCCGCCACCGCATCCAGCCCATAGGCGTCGGTCACGAAGCTCTGCCCGATGCCGTGCGTCAGGATCAGCGGCAGCTTGCCGCCGCGTACTTTCTTGTCGTGCGCCATATGCGCCGCGAGTGCCGCGCCGCCGCTGTTGATCCCGGCGCTGGAAAGGCTGTGCGGCAGGTCGACGCTGGCCAGATGGTCGCGGACGCGCTCGGCGTCGGCGGCGGGGCAGAGGCCGTTGGCGGCGGAGAATTGATGTGCAAGGACCATGCCCGCCGCGACCGCCTCGCCGTGCAGCAGCCGGTCCGAATAGCCGGTCTCTGCCTCAAGCGCGTGGCCGAAGCTGTGGCCGAGGTTGAGGAGCGCGCGGACGTCCTGAGTCTCGCGCTCGTCGGCCGCGACGATCCGCGCCTTGGTGGACACGCTGTGGGCAATGGCCTTGTGTCGCGCGGCACTGTCACCCGCAAGCAACGCGGCGCCGTTCGCCTCGCACCAGTCGAAGAACTCCGCATCGTCGATCAGGCCATATTTGACGACTTCGGCATAGCCCGCGCCAAGTTCGCGGCGCGGCAGCGTGGCGAGCGTTGTGGGGTCGATCACCACCAGCGCCGGCTGATGAAAGGCGCCGATCAGATTCTTGCCCGCCGCGACATTGATCGCGGTCTTGCCGCCGACGCTGCTGTCGACCTGCGCGAGCAAGGTGGTCGGTACCTGGATGAAGTGGCAGCCGCGCTTGACGATGCTGCATGCGAAACCGACGAGGTCGCCGATCACGCCGCCACCGAGCGCGATGACATGATCGCTGCGCTCGACGCCTTCGCCGATCAGCCATTCGGTGAGCCGCGCAAGCCCCGCCCAGCTTTTCGTGCTCTCGCCTGCGGGGAGGACGAGCGACGAGAAGGAGATATTCTCGGCCCCGAGCGCGGCGCCAAGGCCGACCAGATAATGCGCGGCGACATGTTCGTCGGTGACGATGAAGGCGCGCGGACGTTTCAGGAACGGAGCGACATGACGGCCGATATCGCGGAGCAGCCCGTCGCCGATCAGGATCGGATAGCTGCGGTTGCCGAGGTCGACGGTCAGGCTTTCCACTGCGACAATTCCTCCAATATCGCGCGCACCGTATGTTCGTGCGGGCTCGACGCCGAACTGACGCGGATATGCGCCTCGGCATAGATGGGGTTGCGGACCGCTGCGAGTTCGTGGAGCACTTCGCCCGCGTCGCGATCCTTCAGCAGCGGGCGATGGCTGCGGCGTGCGACGCGCTCGACCAGGGTCGGAATATCGGCATCGAGCCAGATCGAGAGGCTGTCCTGCAGGATAAGCGCGCGGGTCTCGTCATTGATGAAGGCGCCACCGCCGGTTGCCAGCACGTGCGGACGCCCGGCGAGCAGCCGCGCGATGACGCGTCGCTCGCCGTCGCGGAAATGTCCCTCGCCGAACTTCGAGAACATGTCCGAAATTGTCATGCCCGCAGCGCGCTCGATCTCGTCGTCGGCGTCGGCAAAGGCCATGCCCAGCCGCTGCGCGAGACGGCGCCCGATCGTCGATTTTCCTGATCCCATCAGGCCGACGAGCACGATCGAGCGATCGCGGATCGACGCCGGAAGGGCGCCATCGGGGTTCGTGCCCGGGGTTTTCGGGTTTCGCGACATGGTGCGCGGGGCTATACCCGCCCAAGCGCGCGGGACAATCACTTTGCTGCGCGGCCCGGTTTGGCCGGGATGCAACGAGGACCGGCAAAGAGGATTGGTTGTGGACGTGAGCGACAAGATCGCCGAAAGCGGCGCGCGATGACGAAGAAACTGCTGACGCTGACTCTCGCCCTGTCGGGCACCGCCATGGCAGCCGCGCTGGTCCTGCCCGCGCTTGCACAGGAATCGCTGCTTCCCGAAGGGTTCGGCAATCCGTCCGATACCCCGACCCCCAAGGCATCGCCCACGCCCTCGCCAACCGCGACGCCCAAATCATCGACGCCCTCTTCGCCCGCGTCGGCATCGGCGCCTTCGGCCACCGGCGTCCTGCCGCCAGCGGTTACCTCGACCCTTGCCGACGCAACCAGTGCGGAAGGCGATGTCGCCGACGGCGAGGATACGACGGCGGGCGGTCTCAAATATGATCTGCCGCCGGGCGCGCGGCGCCTGCTCACGCGGGTAGGTCCGCTGACCCCCGAAACCGGGGGGCTCGCGCCCGACGCCTTTGGCGTGCGCGGCCAATATGCCGCCGCGATCATGCGCAAGACGAACGGCAATCTGGCGTCGCGCTGGGGCCAGATCCTGCTGCGCCGCGCGCTGTCGTCGGCGATCGACACGCCGGATACCATCAACGGCGCTGATCTGGCCGCCGACCGTGCCGGCCTGCTGCTGCGCATGGGCGAATCGACCGCAGCGCGCTGGATCGTGCAGTCGGTGGACTATGACCGCGCGAGCCCGCGGCTGGTCCAGGTCGCGCAGCAGACCTTCCTCGCCAACGCCGATCCGGCGGGCCTTTGCCCCTATGTTCCCGCCGGCCTCGCGCATGGCGACGAACAATCGTGGCGGCTTTCGGCGGCGATTTGCGCTGGCCTGTCGGGTGAGGCCGGGCCGGCGGGCTGGGCGATCGGCCGTGTCCGGTCGAGCGGCAAGATCAGCAATTTCGACATTTTGCTCGCCGAGCGCGTGCTGGGCGCGACCGGCGCCGGTCGCCGGTCGACGACGATCGAATGGAACAAGATCGACCGACTGACGAGCTGGCGTTTCGGTCTGGCGACCGCGACCGCGATAGACATTCCCGCCGAGCTCCGCACCGGCGAACCCTTTTACATGCGCGGCTGGACCGTGCTTGCGCCGATGACGGCGATGTCCGACCGCGTCGCCGCAGCGCCCGACGCGGCCGCGCGCGGTGTGCTGTCGAGCGAAGCCTATATTTCGCTGCTGAGCGCAGCCTCCAGCGAAGGCGAACCGCCCGAAGCGATCGCGGCGCAGACGAGCGATCTGCGAAACGCCTTCGGTGCAGCGAACGGTGCGGAGCGCTATGCGGCGATGAAAGGGCTATGGGGCGCCGGAAAGGATCCCGCGGGTCGGTATGCCGCGCTGATTTCGACCGCGCGGGCAGCCGCCGGCCTGCCGACCGGCACCGATGTCGGCGACGATCCGTGGCAGCTTGTCGGATCGATGCTCACCGCAGGCTATGACCGCAATGCGATGGCGTGGGTGCAAAAGCTCAACGTCGGCAGCCGCGCCTGGGGCGTGATGGCGGTCGGATCGCCGCGCGCGCTCACTGGCGTGGATGCGGGCAGCATCAGCAATTTTTCGGGTAGCGACGACAGCCCCGACTATCTGCGCTCGAAATTCCTCGTCGCGGGTCTCGCCGGCCTCGGCCGCATCGACGAGGGGCAGGCGGCATCGGCCGCGGGCGATCTCGACATGACGCTGGGCAAGCAGACCCGCTGGTCACGCGCGATCATGGCGGCCGCCGAACGGCGTGAACCAGGCATGGTCGCGCTGATCGCGGCAGCGGGGATGCAGGGCGACTGGTCGAAGATCCCGCCCTATCACCTCTATTATATCGTCCGCGCGCTGCGCGATGTGGGCCTAGAATCGGAGGCGCGGATGATCGCCGCCGAAGCGTTGGTGCGTGTCTGAGATTCTTTTGAGGGATGCGGCACCGGCCCGCTCCCCCACCCGGCTTCCCATAGGCTACTATCGTCAGGGAGGCCAAGTGGGGGAGCGGGCCGGTGCCGCCTTCGTCAATGTCTGACGGCGCTCTGATCGACCGCTTTCTTGAGATGATGGCGGCCGAGCGCGGGGCATCGCGCAACACGCTGGTCGCCTACAAGCGCGATCTGGAACAGGCCGCGGAAACGGTGCGCGGCGCATTGGGTGATGCTTCGCCCGACGATCTCCGCGCGTTGATGGCATCCTACCGTGATCTCGCGGCGAGCAGCGCGGCGCGCAAATTGTCGGCGTTGCGCCAGTTTTTTGCCTTCCTGCTCGACGAAGGCGACCGCCCCGACAACCCCGCCCTCGACATCGCGCGTCCCGCGACGCGGCGGCCGCTGCCGCGGATCCTGACGCACGACGATGTCGAACGGCTGTTCGCGCAGGCGGACGAGGAGGCTGTTGGCAAGACCCCCCCGGCAAATGCCGTTCGCATGCTGTTGCTGCTCGAGCTTCTTTATGGTTCGGGGCTGCGCGCCAGCGAGCTGGTGTCGCTACCGCGCCGCGCGGTCGCGGGTGGCCGCGAGTTTCTGATTATCCGTGGCAAGGGCGACAAGGAGCGGCTGGTGCCCTTGTCGGAACGCGCCCGCGCGGCGCTCGACCGGTGGCTGCCGCTGCTGACCGATGCATCGCCTTGGCTGTTTCCGTCGAGCAAGGCGCATCTGTCGCGCGTACGGTTGTTCCAGATTCTGCGCGAACTGGCGGCGCGTGCGGGGATCGATCCCGCGGCGATCAGCCCGCATGTGCTGCGCCACGCCTTTGCCACCCATTTGCTCGAAGGCGGGGCTGACCTTCGGGCGTTGCAGCTGATGCTCGGGCATGCCGATATCGCGACGACCGAAATTTACACCCATGTCGATAGCCGCCGGCTGGTCGAGCTGGTGAACAAGCGGCATCCGCTGGCACAAATCGATGGCGTTGACCTCAAGGCGCCTTCGGCCTAGCGACTGCGCATGACAGCCTTTCTGGACTTCGAAAAACAGGTCGCGGCGCTTGATCGGCAGATCGCCGAACTGCGCGAAATGGGGGATGATCCCTCGCTCAACATCGACAATGATATCGCACGGCTGGAGGACAAGTCCTCGAAATTGCTGCGCGAAATCTATGCCAAGCTGACGCCTTGGCAGAAGACGCAGGTCGCCCGTCATCCCGACCGACCGCATTTCAAACATTATGTCGCCGACATGTTCGACGACTGGATGCCGCTCGCCGGCGATCGCAATTTCGGCGACGATCAGGCGATCCTCGGCGGATTCGCGCGCTTTCACGGTCGCCGCGTCATGGTGATCGGCCATGAAAAGGGCGACGATATTCCGTCGCGCATGAAGCATAATTTCGGGATGGCGAAGCCCGAGGGGTATCGCAAGGCGATCCGCCTGATGCAGCTCGCCGACCGGTTCGGCTTGCCGGTGGTGACCCTCGTCGACACGTCGGGCGCCTTTCCCGGCATCCAGGCCGAGGAGCGCGGACAGGCCGAAGCCATTGCCCGCTCGACCGAGCAATGCCTCGCACTCGGCGTTCCGATGGTCGCGGCGATCGTCGGCGAAGGCGGCTCGGGCGGCGCGATCGCGCTGGCGGCCGCGAACCGCGTGCTGATGTTCGAACATGCCGTCTATTCGGTGATTTCGCCCGAAGGCTGCGCCTCGATCCTGTGGCGCACGTCGGACAAGGCGGCCGATGCGGCGACCGCGATGAAGATGTCGGCGCAGGATCTGCTCGGCCTCAAGGTCATCGACCGCATTGTGCCCGAACCCGTTGGCGGCGCGCACCGCGCGCCCGAGCAGGCGATCCAGTCGCTGGGCGATGCGATAGCGCAGGAACTCGACGCGCTCGCCGGTCTGCCGCGCGATACGCTGCGGAACGCACGCGAAGAAAAATTCCTCGCGATGGGTCGGGCATAGCCCGGAACCCGTTCCGCGCGATCGGCGTTTCCTTTTCAGATCGGCAAGCCATCGTTGAGGTAGCTTGCCTTGCGGCGTTTCGGGGATATCTCTGAGCGGCGAAGGATAGCGGGAGGACTTTCGATGAAACCGAAAAACGGAAGGCGGCTTGCGGGCGCGCTGCTGGTGAGCAGTCTGGCGTTCACCGGGGTTGCCGACGCGCAACTCAAGGCGATCCGCACCCAGACGAATATCACCCCCGCCGAGCGCAAGCAGGGCGACGAGGCGCATCCGCAGCTTCTCGCCGAATTCGGCGGCGCCTATAATGGTCCGCAGGCTGCGTATGTGAACCGCATCGGACAGAATATCGCAGTGCAGTCGGGCCTGTCGCGTTCTCCGAAGGATTTCACGGTCACGTTGCTCAATTCGCCGGTGAACAACGCCTTCGCGATTCCCGGCGGCTATGTCTATGTAACGCGCCAGCTGATGGCGCTGATGAACGACGAGGCTGAACTCGCCGGCGTGCTGGGGCACGAGGTCGGGCACGTCGCGGCGCAGCATAGCAAGAAGCGCCAGTCGGCGGCGACGCGCAATCAGATCCTCGGCGTGCTCGGCGCGGTGCTGGGCGGCGCGATCGGCGATAACGGCGGGTTGCTTGGAGGACTCGGCGGCCTTCTCCAGAACAATGCCATGCAGGTTGCCCAGATGGCGACGCTGGGCTTCTCGCGCGGGCAGGAGCTGGAGGCCGATCAGCTTGGCGTCCAGTATCTGAAAAAGGCGGGCTATGATCCGCTGGCGCTGTCGACGATGCTCGCGAGCCTCGCCAATCAGACCAATCTGGAAGCGCGGCTGTCGGGCGGCGATGCGCGCTCGATCCCCGAATGGGCGAGCACCCACCCCGATCCCGCCTCGCGCGTCCGCAATGCGGAAAGCCTCGCCGCGCGCGTCGGAGCTGGCGGCGTCCGCAACGCCGACGCCTTTCTCGCTTCGGTCAACGGCGTACTTTACGGCGACGATCCCGCGCAGGGCGTGGTCGAAGGGCGCGACTTCCTGCACCCCGACCTGCGGCTGAAATTCACCGTCCCGAACGGCTATGGCATGCAAAACGGGGCCGACGCGGTGTCGGTCAGCGGCAACGGCGGGCAGGCGCAATTTTCGACGGCCGCCTACAGCGGTAACATGAACGCCTATATCGCCGGGGTTTTCAAGGCAGTAGCAGGCAATGCGTCGATCAGCCCCGGCACGATCCAGCGCACGACGATCAATGGCATTCCGGCTTATTATTCGGTCGCGCGCGCGAATACCCAGTCGGGACAGGTCGATGTCACCGTCTTCGCCTATGAATTTTCGCGGAGCAGCGCGTTCCACTTCGTGGCGCTGACCAAAGCGGGCGGCGCGAGCGTGTTCGACCCGATGTTTACCAGCGTCCGGCGGCTCAACGCCAGCGAGGCGGCGGCGATACGGCCGCGTCGGGTCGATGTCGTCACGGTAGCGCGCGGCGATACGGTCGCAACGCTGGCGCGGCGCATGGCTTACAGCGACTATCAGACCGAGCGGTTTCAGGTGCTCAACCGTCTGACGTCGTCGAGCCGGCTAACACCGGGGCAGAAGGTCAAGATCGTCGTTTATGCCAGCCGCTAGGGTGGTCGCTGCGCTCTGAGCGCAAAGAAAAAAGGGGCGGTGGAAACCACCGCCCCTTTCTCTTTATCGTGTCTGCCGGCCAAAGCCGACCAACAGCCTCTTACTTGAGGTTGTTGCTGACGTCGGTGAAGGTGTTCTTCACGCCGCCGCCAACTGCGGTCATGGCGGTGATGCCGGCAACGGCGATCAGAGCGGCGATCAGGCCGTATTCGATGGCGGTCGCGGCCTTGGTGTCGCGGACGAATTTCTTGATGAACTTCATGACTGGTCTCCTGATGCTTCACTTACCCTGTTGACGGTCTGGTCTGGGTCAACAAATCGGGGTTTAGGTGAAATAGGTTTTGAAAATCTTAATGGCCGGACCCGGTAAAAGGCTTTTGCCGAGTCCCGTTTTCGAACAGTGGCTGCGGGCTACATCGCGTTTACCGACGCATCCGATACTTTGGTCCACATGTTGATTGTCGATGTGCCGACTGCGGTCATTGCGCCGAGCGCGGCAAGGAATATCAAGGCCAGTAGCAGCCCGTATTCGACGGCTGTCGCGGCCCTGGTCGACCGCAGCAGCCCATGAATCTTGTTCATTGTTCCGCCCCTAACTGAAGTTATAGTTCCCGAGGGTTCCGAGCGTCGCACAGGAAGGTTAAGAATTTGTCCGTGTCGGATGGCGGAATCGCCGCAAAAACCATGCTTGTCGTCGTTGCGGCGGCCCTCGTCGATCGCGACGGGCGGCTGCTCGTCCAGCAACGGCCGGAAGGCAAGCCGATGGCGGGATTGTGGGAGTTTCCGGGCGGCAAGGTCGAGCCCGGCGAGACCCCCGAACGCGCGCTGATCCGCGAGCTGGGCGAGGAACTGGCGATCGATGTGGATCATGCCTGCCTGGCCCCCGCCTGCTTCGCGAGCGACACGCTGGGCGACAAGCATCTGTTGCTGCTGCTTTATGTGTGCCGGAAATGGCGCGGCACGCCGGTCGCACAACATGCGACCGCGCTTCGCTGGGTGCGGCCGGTCGAGCTTCACGGCCTCGACATGCCGCCCGCCGACGAGCCGCTGATCGGCCTGCTCGAAGCGCTGATCTAGTCTTTCGGTTTCAGCGCTTCGGCGAGCGACGCGCCCGCACTGCCACGGCGCGCGGGTTGCGGCTGATCGGGGTGCGGCGCCCAGCCGCTGAAATGGATGATCCGGAAAATTTCGGCGACGCGCCCGTCGGGATCCGCCTGCGCGGCGAAAGCGGCAGCGATCCGGGCGGCCTCCTCGTGCGTCAGCGGAGGCGGAGGCGGAGTGAGACGGCTTGAGAGACCGGCCGCCCTGAGGTCGCGGACGAGTGCGAACCAGTCGCCATAGCGCACGGTCAGCGCATCGACGTCGACCACGGGCAAGGTAAAGCCGGTGCGCTGAAGCAGGTTGCCCATCGACGACAGGTCGATCTGCGGATGCAGCCGCGCGATCGGCCGAACGCCCTCGCTCATCACCGCGCGGCGCTGGCGCGCCAAGCTGCCGTCGCCGACGAAGGCGCCGAGCAGCAGGCCGTCGGGCGCCAGCAGTGCGCGCATCCGGACGAGCGCACCCGGAACGTCGTTGACGCTTTCAAGGCCGCCCGGCCAGACAATCAGGTCGAAGCTTGCGAGCGGC
Organism: Sphingopyxis sp.; assembly: GCF_965279755.1. Taxonomy (GTDB): domain Bacteria; phylum Pseudomonadota; class Alphaproteobacteria; order Sphingomonadales; family Sphingomonadaceae; genus Sphingopyxis. Next base: position 773,052 of record NZ_OZ257261.1, read on the forward strand.
AAGTCGATGGCATCCGCTTCGCCGGTCAGCGCGCCGGTCGCGCCGGCCAGCCGCCGTCCGGCCTCGAACAGCGTCAGATTGGTGCCGCTGGCGCGAAGCCGTTCGATAAGGAGGGCGTCATGGGCGCCGATCAGCAGCGTGCGCCGGAATTCGCGCGTCACCATCGACAGCCGGTCAAGCAGGGTTTCGGCGATCAGCGGCGCAAGGAAGTTGGCGCTGGCGGGTGCGCCTGCCATGCGGTCGCGCTGGGCGGCGAGGCGGGCGGAGGAAAAGAGCATCGGGGGCTGCGACATTCGCGCGCTTGTGCCGTCCCGGGCGATGCTTCACAAGTGCGACATGACGACGGCAACAGGGGACGCCGAAATCACGGAGCCTCGCCGTGCGGGAGATAGCATCCTTCGCGCGCTGCGATCGGCCGGGCGAGTTGTGGTCGACTATGCCCTGCCGCCGCGCTGCCCCGCATGCGGGATCATCGTCGGCGAAGACCGGCAATTCTGCGTCGATTGCTGGGCCTCGCTGCACTTTCTCGATGGCCCGGCGTGCGCTCGCTGCTCGATCCCGCTGCCGACAGCGCTTCCCGGCGTCGACATCGAATGCGGCGCGTGCATGGCGGAAGCGCCGCCGTTCGACGGCGCGCCCGCCGCCGTCGCTTATGGCCCGGTTGCGAGCACTGTCGCGCTGCGGCTGAAATATGGGCGGCGCACCGGCCATGCCCGGCTGATGGCGCAATTGATGGCGCGCCGCCTTGCGATGATCGGTCCGGCGGAAAACATGCTGCTCGTGCCCGTGCCGCTGCACCGCTGGCGGCTGTGGTCACGCGGGTTCAATCAGGCGGCGCTCGTTGCCGATGCGCTGTCGCGGCTCTCTGGCATACCCCACGACCCGCATCTGCTCGTCCGCCCGAAAGCCACCGTCGCGCTGCGCGGCAAGACGAGGCGCGAGCGCCAGAAAATCGTCGCGGGCGCCTTCTCGCTCGCCGCCGACGCAAAAGCGAAGGCAGGGGGCCGACATCTGGTGCTGATCGACGATGTCCACGCCAGCGGAGCGACGCTGCGGGCCGCGGCAAAGACGCTGAGGCGCGCCGGCGCCTCGCGCGTTTCGGCGCTGACCTGGGCACGCGTCGTTCCCGACGCGCTGATGACAGGCAACATATTTGACTTTGCGGACGTTGATTCCGATATGATGACCGAAAGAATGACAGGATAGCCACATGGCAAAGATCGAAATCTATACCAAGGCCTTCTGCGGCTATTGCGCGCGCGCCAAGGCGTTGCTCGACCGCAAGGGCGCAGACTATCAGGAACTCGACGTGACGATGGATCGCGCCGGGTTCGAGGCGATGGTCGAGCGCGCGAACGGCGGGCGCACGGTGCCGCAGATCTTCATCGACGGACAGCATGTCGGCGGCAGCGACGATCTTGCCGCGCTGGAAGCCAAGGGCCAGCTTGACGCGCTGCTCGGAGCCGCCTGACCCTTGATCGTTTTCGACCTCCGCTGCACCGGCGACCACCGGTTCGAGGCCTGGTTTGCGAGCGGCGAAAGCTTCGCCGACCAGCAGGCGCGCGGCCTGATCGCGTGCCCGGTCTGCGGCGACATCGATGTCCGCAAAGCCGTTATGGCGCCGCGCATCGGTGCCAAGTCGAACCAGCTCGCATCGGCGACCGCGGCCGCCCCAGCCCCGACGTCCGGCGAACCCACGCCCGAACTCGTGCGGAAAGTGCTCGCGGAGATCGCGGCCAAGCAGGCCGAGATGTTGCCGCATTCGCGCTGGGTGGGCCGGGACTTCGCCGACGCCGCGCGCGCGATGCACGAGGGGCGTGCGGCCGAGGATATGATCCACGGCCAGGCCTCGCCCGACGAAGCACAGGCACTGCGCGACGACGGCATCGCCGCGATGCCGCTGCTGGTGCCGATCGTTCCACCCGAAGCGGCGAATTGATTGACCAGCCGCGCCCCGCGCCGCTACACGGACCCCGCGTGCACCCGTAGCTCAGCAGGATAGAGCATCAGATTCCTAATCTGGGGGCCACAGGTTCGAATCCTGTCGGGTGCACCACATTGCGACATCGCCGCTAGCGGTGCGCTACGACATTCCTCGGCCGGGCCTGTCGTGCGGCGGCATTGGGGCGGGAAGCGCACAACCGCTGATTATCTGGCCACGCGAGCGTTCCTAAGAACATAGGGCTGGCAAACGGTGAGGCAAATCAGCTCATCGCCACAGGGGCCTTTCTCTAAAGTCCCGCTAATCCGCACACCACTGCCGTGGGCGGCTTCGAGGGGCGGATCGACCCCGACACAATGCTTGGGCGCGTCCCGATACCCTCGTTTGCCGAAGTAAATCCCCGTAGCCTCATGCTGCTTCGACCAGAAGCCCGCTAGGGTGACGTCCTGCCCGATCACCCCCTCAAGCTCCGCGTATTCCGAAATGTCATGTGGCTTTGGTAGCGTCGCGCAACTTGCAAGGGATGCGAATAAAAGTGCGAAAGTTAATCGTTTCATCGCACGACCATAACGCAGTGGACACTATCCGCAATCGGTCGATAGCCACCATCCGCGGCCCCGGCTTGACATCTCGCCTCTATTATCTGATATTTCTGTTATGACAGAAATTAACGAACATGATTCGAGACTGCCGCCCTCCGCGACCGAGTTCATTTTGCACTGGGGTAACCTTGGTGGGCAATGGGGCGTCAATCGGTCGGTGGCGCAGATCCATGCGCTGCTCTTCATCAGCGACCGTCCGCTGCATGCCGAGGAGGTTGCCGACCTGCTGGGCCTCGCGCGGTCGAACGTCTCCAACTCGATCAAGGAATTGCTCGGCTGGCGGTTGATCGAACGCGTGCCGCTGCTTGGCGATCGCCGCGACCATTTCACCGCCGAGAAGGACATCTGGGAAATGGTCACGCGGATCGCCGCGGGGCGCAAGGCGCGCGAGGTCGAGCCGGCCGAGGCAGCGCTGAAAGCCTGCGTCGCCCGCGCCGCGAACGATCCGCAGCTGAGCAACGACGCGAAGGAACGCCTCTCGGCGATGCTCGACTTCGTGACGACGATGAGCCGCTGGCACGACGAGATGCTGAGCGTGCCCAAGCCCGCGCTGATGCGGCTGATCAAGCTTGGCGCCGGGGTGACGAAGTTGATCAACTGGCGCCCGGGCAAGAGCAAGGACGCGGGATAGGAGGCGATCATGCGAGGCGAAAGACAGCAGCAAATCGAGATGCCCCGCCGCGATGCGGACGTAAGCGACGACGCGCTCTATGACACTCGCTTCCGTCGCCTCGTCCCCGCGCACGATTGGGACGCCCTCCCGGGCGATGTCCGTCGCCGCTTTTCCAAGCGCCTCTCCGGCCAGCGGGTCGCGGCCTATAGCGGCGAGATCGTCTGGACGCGTCTCTCCCGCGCCGGCCGGTTGCTGGCCCAATTCTGCCGCCTGATCGGCGCCCCGCTGCCGCTCGGTCCCAGCGGCCCCGCGCCTGCCGCAGTGGCAGTATCGGAGGACCGAACAAGCGGCGGCCAGATCTGGACGCGCATTTATGGCCGCGTGCGGGGTTTCCCGCAGGTGATCCACAGCGCCAAACGCTTCGCCGGGCCGACCGGACTAGAGGAGCATATCGGCGGTGGCTTCGGCATGGCTCTGACGGTGCGCGCCGAGGCCGACGCCCTGATCTTCGCGTCGGACCATTATTTCTGGCAGGCGGGCCGGATCCGCCTCCGCCTGCCCCGCTGGCTCGCGCCCGGCGCAACACTGGTGACGCACCAGCATCTCGGCAGCGGCCGCTTCGCCTTCGATCTCAAGGTCACGCATGCATTGCTCGGCGAGATATTGAGCCAGCACGGACTGTTTCGCGATGGCTGATGGCCCGATCATCCTGTTCGATGCCGAGTGCATCCTCTGCTCGGCCAATGCGCAATTTATTCTGCGCCACGACCGCGCCGGGCGCTTCCGCCTCGCCTCGATCCAGAGCGCGGTCGGCGCCGATCTCTGCCGCCGCCACGGGGTCGACCCCGCCGACCCGGTCAGCATGCTCGTCGTCGAAAGCGATCGCGTGCGCCGCGACAGCGACGCCGTCCTCGCCATTTATCAGGGGTTAGGTCCGCCCTGGGCACTCGCCGGGATCGCTCGCCTTATCCCCGCCGTGCTGCGCGACCCCGTCTACCGCTGGGTCGCGCGCAATCGCTATCGCCTGTTCGGGCGGCGGGCGAGTTGCTGGGTGGCGCCGGCCGAATATAAGGACCGCATGATGTGACGATGAAGATTTTGATCCTCGGCGGATACGGCGTCTTCGGCGGGCGCCTCGCCGAATTGCTCGCCGACCTGCCCGGCCTCGAGCTGCTGATCTGCGGCCGCGACCGGCAGCGCGCCGAGGCCTTCTGCGCTGGCTATCGCGGTGCTCCTGCGGTGACTCCGGTCGCGCTGGACCGCCGCGACATCGCCGACGCGCTTGCACGCCTCGCGCCCGATCTCGTGGTCGACGCCTCGGGCCCGTTTCAGGACTATGGTGCCGACTGTTACCGCGTTGTCGAGGCCTGTATCGCGGCGAAGACCGACTATCTCGATTTCGCCGACGGCGCCGACTTCGTCTTCGGCATCGACCGCTTCGACGCGGCCGCCCGAGCTGCCGGCATCACGATCCTGTCGGGCGTCAGCAGCTTCCCCGCCCTCACCGCCGCCGTGCTCGACGAGATGGCCAAGACGATGGATATCCGCTCGGTCGAAGGCGGCATCGCTCCCTCGCCTTTTGCCGGCATCGGTCTCAACGTGATGCGCGCGGTCGTCGGCTACGCCGGCGCGCCGGTCAGGCTGCGGCGCAGCGGGCGCGACACGCACGGCGTAGGGCTCGCCGAGACTATGCGCTTCACCGTCGCGGTGCCGGGCCGCCTGCCGCTGCGCAGCATCCACTTTTCGCTGGTCGACGTCCCCGACCTGCAATTGCTGCCACGCGCCTTGCCGGGCCTGACCGACATCTGGATGGGCGCGGGTCCGGTGCCCGAGATATTGCACCGCATCCTGAACCTGCTTGCCAAGGCACGCCACGCCTTTCGCCTGCCCTCGCTCGAACCCTTTTCGGGTCTCTTTTACGCCGTGCTCAACCGGATGAAGTTCGGCGAGCATCGCGGCGGCATGTTTGTCCGCGCGCGCGGGTTGGCTGATGGCAAGCCGGTCGAGCGTAGCTGGCATCTGCTCGCCGAGGCCGACGACGGGCCCTATATCCCCTCGATGGCGATCGAGGCGATCGTCCGGAAATGGCTGGCGGGAACGCGCCCCGTCCCCGGCGCGCGGTCCAGTGTCGGCGCTCTCGATCTTGCCGATTATGACGCATTGTTCGCGAACCGCGACATCCATACGGGCTTTCGCGACCATGACTCCGCGGCGCCGCTCTACCGCCGCCTGCTCGGCGACGCGTTCGACACGCTCCCCGGGCCAGTCCGCGCGCTCCACGCCAGCGCCGTCGCGCGCGAATGGCGGGGAGAGGCAGAGGTTCGGCGCGGTCGCGGCCTGCTTGCGCGTCTCGCCGCGGCGATCGTCGGCTTTCCGAAGGCCGCGACCGCGACCCCGGTCACCGTCGCCTTCACCCCCGAAGGCGATGGCGAGCGCTGGACCCGGAATTTCGGGGGACGCCGGTTTTCGTCGCTGCAAAGCGAAGGACGCGGGCGGAACGCCTGCCTGCTCGTCGAACGCTTCGGCCCCGCCGCCTTTGCGATGGCGCTTGTCGTCGACGGCGATCGTCTGCGGCTGGTCCCGCGGCGCTGGACGTTGCTGGGGATACCGATGCCGCATTTCCTGATGCCCGACGGCCCGAGTTTCGAAACGGGCGCCGACGGTAAATTCCGCTTCGACGTCGAAATCAGGGCGCCGGTCATCGGATTGATCGTCGGCTATCGAGGCACGCTCGAACCGGTAGCGATCGACTGATCGCGCGGCACCGAATCCCCTTGCTCCACCCTGTCCCATCCTTACAGTGCGGCGCACGAATATTACCCTGACGATGAGGATTGCCTTGCCATGCCCCGTATCCCCCTTCGCGCGCCACTGGCGCTGGCACTGCTCGTGACCGCGCCGTCCGTAGCGCAAGCCGCTGATACCGCATCGGCAGCCACGCCCGCCGCGAAGATCGCCTATCCGGAGACCGAGCGCGGGAACACCGTCGATCGGCAGTTCGGCGTCGATGTCGCCGACCCCTATCGCTGGCTGGAAGACGATGTCCGCGTCAATCCGAAGGTCGCCGCGTGGGTCGCCGACCAGAACAAGGTCACCGATGCCTATCTCGCGACGCTGCCCGGCCGCGACACGTTCAAGAAGCGGATGACCGAGCTCTATAATTACGAGCGCTTCGGCCTGCCGCGCAAAGCAGGCACGCGTTATTTCTATACCCGCAACGACGGGTTGCAGCCGCAGTCGGTGCTTTATGTGCGCGACGGACTGAAGGGCGAAGGACGTCAGCTGATCGATCCCAACAGCTGGGCCAAGGACGGCGCCACCGCGCTCGGCGAATGGGATCCGTCCGAAGACGGCAAATATCTGCTCTATTCGGTGCAAGACGGCGGCACCGACTGGCGCATCGTGCGCGTCAAAGACGTCGCGACCGGCAACGATACCGGGGACGAGATCCGCTGGGTCAAATTCTCGGGCCTCGCCTGGGCCAAGGACGGCAGCGGCTTTTTCTATTCGCGCTTTCCCGAACCCAAGGAAGGTCAAGCCTTTCAGTCGCTGAACGAGAACCACGCGGTCTATTTTCACAAGCTCGGCACGCCGCAGAGCGCCGATACGTTGATCCACGCCACGCCCGCCAAGCCGAAGCTCAACCACGCGGCGATGGTCACCGACGACGGCCAGTATCTGCTCGTCGTCTCGTCCGAGGGGACTGACGAGCGCTTCGGCCTGACGCTCTATCCGGTGAAGGGTGGCAAGCCTGTCACGCTGGTCGACGATTATGCGAACAACTGGGAATATGTCGCGAACGAGGGCACGCGCTTCACCTTCCTCACCAACAAGGATGCGCCGCGCGCTCGGCTCGTGTCGTTCGATATCCGAAAGCCCGGCGTGCTGACGCAGCTGGTCGCAGAGAATGAGGCGACGCTGGTCGGCGCCTCGCGCGTCGGCAACCGCATCATCCTCTCCTATCTTGGCGACGCAAAGTCGGAGGCCGAGTTGATCGGGCTGGACGGCAAGCCGATCTCGACCATCCGCCTCGCCGACATCGGGTCGGCGAAGGGGTTCGGCGGCAATCCCAAAGACTCCGAAACCTTCTATGAATTTTCAAGCTATGCGACGCCGACGACGATCTACCGGCTCGACACGGTGACCGGGAAGAGCGAGGTTTTCGCCGCGCCGAAACTGACCTTCGATCCCAAGCAATATTCGGTCGAACAGCGATTCTACAAATCGAAGGACGGTACCCAAGTGCCGATGTTCGTCATCATGAAAAAAGGCCTCGACCGGTCGAAGGGCTCGCCGACGCTGTTGTATGGCTATGGCGGCTTCAACGTGTCGATGACTCCCGGATTTTCGCCGACCAAGCTGGCGTGGATGGAGGCCGGCGGTGTGTTCGCGGTCGCGAATCTGCGCGGCGGCGGCGAATATGGCAAGGCGTGGCACGACGGCGGCCGCCTCGACAAGAAACAGAATGTCTTCGACGACTTCATCGCCGCGGGCGAATATCTGATCGCGCAGGGCATTGCCGGCGAGGGTCAGCTTGCGATCGAAGGCGGGTCGAACGGCGGACTGCTGGTCGGCGCGGTGGCCAACCAACGCCCCGACCTGTTCGGCGCCGCGCTGCCTGCGGTCGGCGTGATGGACATGCTGCGTTTCGACCGCTTCACGGCGGGGCGTTATTGGGTCGACGATTATGGCTATCCGTCAAAGGAAGCCGATTTCCGGAACCTCCTCGCCTATTCGCCCTATCATAATGTCAGGAGCGGCAAGGCCTATCCGGCGATCCTCGTCACCACCGCAGATACCGACGACCGTGTCGTGCCGGGCCACAGCTTCAAATATACCGCCGAACTTCAGCATGAGGATATCGGACCCAAGCCGCATCTGATCCGGATCGAAACGCGCGCCGGCCACGGATCTGGCAAGCCGACCGACAAGGTCATCGCGGAAGCGGCCGACAAATATGCGTTCGCGGCGAAATGGACCGGCCTGACCGTCGAATAGGCCGCCGGCTCGCGATCGCCGCCATCGCCTTGCTCGGGCTGGCGGTGATCGGCTGGTCGCTGCTGCCGAACGGCAAGCTGGCGCGCGTTGAGCGGCGCTCCGATTGCCATGATCCGGCCGCGCTTCCCAAGGTCGAAACGCTGGCCGACGGTCGCAAGGCGATGCGGCTGCGCGTCCTGCTTTGGAACGTCGAAGGCCTGCCTTGGCCGATCCGCCGCGAGCGCGGACCAAAACTTGCCGCCATCGCCAACTGGATCGCCGCGCGGCGCAAGGCGGGGCTTGGTCCCGACATCTTGATCCTGCACAAGGCCTTCATTCCCGAAGCCTCGCGAATCCCGATCGCGGCGGGTTTCGCATCGGTGGTCCCCGGCCCCGCGCTCGGCGCAAAGCGCAGCCTTCCTTCCGCTACGCCGCCCGCAGACTATGCCGATGGTGCGCATGGGTGGAAGGGCGAGGGCATCGGCAAATGGCTTGACGGCGGCCTCTATGTGGCGACCGACCTGCCCGTCGCTTCCGCGGCCAGAGAAGCGTTCGGTGCCGACAGCTGCGCAGGCTATGACTGCCTGTCGAACAAGGGCGCCGAATGGCTGGCGCTCCAGCTACCCGGCGCGCCCGAGCCACTCTATCTCTTCAACACGCACCGCAATTCGCGCGAACCCTCCAAGGTCGCGATCGCGCGCGCCGAGGCGTCGCACATTCTGCAGACGCGCGAGAACGACGCCTTTCTTGCCGGGCTTCCCGTATCCGCAGCGATGATCGCGGCGGGCGATTTCAATAACTACCGCGCCGGCGACAAGAGCGGCCGCTTCGCCGCCGACACCGCGTTCCGCCTCGCGGCCAAGGGCGCGGGTTTCGCAGCCCGCCCCGCCCCGATGACCGATGCTGCGGCATGGACGCAGGCCTATGACCTGCTTGGCTTCAGCAGTTCGGATGGCCTGACCGTGGAGCCGCTCGCGGTCGCGACGCTGTTCGATGGCAAAAATGGCCCTCGCCTTTCCGACCATGCCGCCCAATATGTAATCTTCCGGATCGGCTGGCGCGGTGATGCAAAGCCGATGCCCACGACCCTCAAGACTTGCCCTGCCTGAAAGTATCCCATGTCCTATACTCTCGCCTTCTCCGCCACCGAACCCGCCCAGCTCTGGGCCGAGGCCGCCGACGCCGCCGAGGCGCTCGTCGCAGGGGAACCCGACGGGATCGCGAACATGGCGAACCTTGCGGCGCTGATCTGGCAAGCAATACCCGATCTCAATTGGGCGGGCTTCTACCGCTTCGACGGGACCGAACTCGTGCTCGGGCCGTTCCAGGGCAAGGCCGCCTGCATCCGCATTCCGCTCGACAAGGGCGTCTGCGGCGGCGCCGCGCGCCTTCGCGAGACGCAGCGTGTCGAGGATGTTCACGCCTTCCCCGGCCATATCGCCTGCGACGCCGACAGTCGCAGCGAGCTGGTCGTACCGATCGTCGCGGACGGCCGGCTGATCGGCGTCCTCGACCTCGACAGCCCGACGCTCGCGCGTTTCACCGCCGACGATCAGGCTGGCGCCGAGGCGCTGGTCGCACGCATCGCCTCTGCGCTCGCTGCCTGACCCAAATTGGGACGCGAATCTCAGGGTTAACGGATTCGCGAGAATCGCTTCAGTTTGCTAACAGGCTGTTAACCAATCGCTAGTCGCTGCCTTCGCGCGGCGGCTGCGGCCGGGGTAACAGGGAGTTTGGCATGCGTACGATTTTGCTTCTGGGTGTGGCTGCGGGATCGCTGCTGCTGGCCGGCCATGCGAACAGCGCCGAGCCCAACGCATCGGCGCCGAAGCTCGATTATGGTGCGCCCGCCGCACCCGACGCGCGCGTCTACACCGGCGCCCCCGACCGTGTGCCGAGCGAAGTCGAATATCGTGAAGTGCGCGGCACCTATGATGCCCAGGGGCGCTGGACCGGCACCTGGAACGGAACCTATGAGGCACCCGACGGTCGCCGTTACGACGGCACCTATGAGGGCACGGTCGAAGGCCATCCCGGCGCCGGCTATCCGCCGCCGCCCGAATATGATCCCAATTATGGCGGCCCCTATGCGGGCGGCTACGATCCGCGTGATGCGGATATGGCGCGGCGTTGTGGCCGGGGGGGCACAGCGACCGGAGCGGTTGTCGGGGGCGTCGTGGGTGGCGTCATCGGCAACCGCGTCGCCGGCCGCGGCGATCGCACCGCCGGCACGCTGATCGGCGGCGGCGTCGGCGCCCTTGCCGGCGCAGCGATCGGCAACGAAGCCGACAAGAAGAAATGCGACGAATGGTGGGAAGGCCGTGGCCGCCAGCACCATGGCAGTGGCTATTATCCCGGTGGCTACTATCAGGGCGGCTATTCGCAAGGCTACAGCTATAGCTCGGGCTATGGTTATGGCTATTACACGCCGGGCGTCGTCGTCACGACGATCATCAACGGCCCGCCGGTCGTGACCGAGACGGTCGAGACCACCACGCGCACCTATTATGAGAATGTCCCGGTGCGGAAGCGCTATGTCGCCAAGAAAAAGTGGAAGCCCCGGCCGAAGCCGCGCTGCGCCTGCTGATACCCGAATAGGTCTGGTCACCTGTATCTGGTCCCGAAGGCCCGTCATCCCAGCGGATGGCGGGCCTTTCGCTTCGTCGCGCCCGAAAACCGGTTCAGCGCTGCGAAAGCATGGTGCGCCTAACAGCGCAGCATTGCGGGCCGGACCATCCTTGGCCCCGCGGGTGGGAGTGCCCCGTTGATGCGTAAGTTCACCAGCCTTGCGACCGCAACCGCGATCGTCCTGACCTCGTTCGCCGCCGTGCCGGCCGAAGCCCGCGGGCGTTATGGCCATGGCGGCTGGGGCTATCGCGACCGCGACCATATCAGCACCGGCGAAGTCGTCGGCGGCCTGCTCATCCTCGGCACGATCGCCGCAGTCATCGGCGCTGCAAGCAAGGACAAGGTCCAGCGCCGCGATCGCGACGACCGCTACGACCCGCCCTATCGCGAGCAGCGCCAGGATGTTCCCAATTACGAACCGCAGGCCGACGATCAGGCCGCGCCCGCCGGAACCGAGCCCTATGGCAAGGGCGAAGCCGAAGCGCGCGCGTCCGATGCCTGCAGCTGGGCGGTCGAGGCCGAGATGGGCGACGACGCCCGCGTCGACAGCATCATCGGGACCGAGCCGAACAATGGCGGCTGGTACGTCACCGGCACCGCCTCGCGCCTCGGCGGCGAAGTGCAGAGCTTTGGCTGCAGCTACCGGAACGGCCGCGTCGTCGACGTCCGTTTCAGCTAATATCCGCCCCCTTCAAGACAAAGGCCTCTCGCCCCGCGGCGAGGGGCCTTTTCTTTATGAACGCCAGCAAAACCAAGGCTGAACCCCAGATAAGCGACGGGTTCAGGACCATGTCACCCGCGAATCGGTAAAAGGGTTTCAACAGGCCGCAAAGGGTGCCGCCTGCGTGTTTCAGGAGACCGAACCATGGCTATGAACAAGCTCGGCAAGGCCGCAATTGGTGCGGCCACCGCTGGCGCGATGCTGATGAGCGCCGCCCCCGCCACCGCCCGCGATCGCGGCGACCGTGACGGGATCGGCGCGGGTGAAATCATCGCTGGTGCCGTCGTGCTCGGCGGCCTCGCCGCCATCCTCTCGGCCGACAATGACCGCGACCGTTATGATAATCGCTATCGCGGTCGCTACGACAATGACCCGCGCTACGGCTACGGCTATGACTATAACCGGTATGGCAATAGCCGCAGCGCCGTCAGCCAGTGCGTCAACGCAGTCGAGCGCGGCACCAGCCGCTATGGCCGGACCGACGTCACCGACGTGACGAGCATCGACCGCAAGCGCGATGGGTATCGCATCAAGGGCCGCGTGCTCGTCCGCGACGGCTACGGTGGTCGCTGGGGCCGCGGCGGGTCTTACGACAAGGGCAAGTTCAGCTGCGACGTCCGCTACGGCCGTGTTTATGACATCGACTATTCGGGCCTGCGCTAAGCGTCAGCCCAACTGAGTAAAGAGAGGCCCGCCCGTGGAAACCCCGCGCGACGGGCCTCTTGCATCCGCGCTGCCCGCGCCGCATGAAGCGGCATGCTCAGATACAGCCTGCTCGCCGTGCTGCTCTTCGCCGCGCCTGTCGCCGCTCAAGCGAAAGACGAAACGCCGGCCGCCGATCCGGCGCGATTGAAAGCAATCGTCGAAACGCTCGTCTCCTTCGGCACCCGCCATACGCTGTCGTCGGCGACCGACCCCAAGCGTGGTATCGGCGCCGCGCGCAACTGGGGCGCCTCAGAATTCGCGCGGCTGTCGAAAGCATGCGGCGGGTGCCTGACCGTCGAACGGATCAGCGACCGGTTCGAAGGTCCGCGCGCGCCGGACGGTGTAATCGTCGAAAATGTCCTTGCGATTCAGAAGGGCAGCGATCCGGACGAGGTTGTCATCATTGCCGGCCACATCGACAGCCGCGTCACCGACGTCATGAACTTCACCGCGGATGCGCCCGGTGCGAACGACGACGGGTCGGGCACCGCGCTGGTGCTGGAGGCGGCACAGCTGCTGTCGAAGCAGAAGCATCGCGCGACGATCGTCTATGCCCTGCTCTCGGGCGAAGAGCAGGGACTGTGGGGTGGCAAGCTGATCGCCTCGCACGCCAAGGCCAAGGGATGGCGGGTCATCGCAATGCTCAACAACGACATCGTCGGCGGCGTTCACGGCACCGACGGCACGATCGTCGACAACCGGGTCCGTGTCTTCAGCGAGGGCATTCGCGCGTCGGAGGATCTGGCGGCGCAACTGGCGCGGCGCGGAATCGGCGGCGAGGACGACGGCCCGTCGCGTGCGCTCGCCAAGGCCGCGATCCGTGCGTCGGAACGCAATCCGGCGATCGGCCTCGAAGTGCTTGCAGTGCGTCGTCCCGACCGGTTCCGCCGCGGCGGTGACCATCTCCCCTCGCTCGAACTTGGCTATCCGGCGATCCGCTTCACTGTGGGGATCGAGGATTATGACCATCAGCATCAGGATCTGCGCACCGAAAACGGTCGCAAATACGGCGACACCGTCGACGAGATGGACTTTCCCTATCTGGCGCGGGTCACCGCGCTCAACGTCGCGCTCGCGGCCGAGCTGGCCGATGCGCCATCCGCGCCCGAAAGCGTCAGTATCGACGGCGCGGTGAGTTCGGATACGACGGTGCGCTGGACACCGGTTAACGGCGCTGCCGGATATCGCGTCTACTGGCGCCGCGCCGACCGTAGCGGCTGGTCCGATTCCCGCCTCGTCCCGGCGACGACGCCTGCCGAGCTGATTTTGCCCGGCGTCATCGTGGACGATAATTTCTTCGGTGTTTCAGCTATTTCCGGCGACGGTCACGAAAGCATCGTCACATTCGGCGGGCTTCCGCCGCCGCGATAATTGATAAAGTCGGCAAACGAAAATTTACCTTCGCGCGTTATGGCAGTGATGGGACCAAAATAACCGCCTGGCGTGGGTGACAGGCGGAACGAAATGATGGTCGCCCATGTCGAGTCCCGAGGCCGTTGCCTCACCCGCCCCTGCCGAAAAGCGTCAGCCGCGCCAGTCGCGGCTGGTCAAGGCCGCGCTCGGCTGCCAGCGGCTCGGCCAGTTCGACGTCACGATCCGCAATGTCTCCGAGACCGGCATCGGCGGTCAGGGCCCGCACATCCTCCAGATCGGCGAACGCATGACGGTGTTGTTGCCGGGGCACGAGCCGATGGTGGGCACGGTGCGCTGGGTCGCGGGCAAACGCTTTGGCGTCGAAACCGACAAGCCGGTCGAAACCGCCCGCCTGCGCGCCGCGCACGGCGACGAATTGCGCACGACCGATAGCGTTGCCGAATTCCAGATCATCCCCGCGCCCAAGATGGACACCTGGCGTCCAGGCCTGACGCTCGCGACCAACTTGCCGGGGCATTTCGGTCGAAAACGTTAGAGGGACGTCTCGCTAGCCGAAGTCAGCAACATCGGCCGGATGAAGCGCCGCAAAGCGGCTTGGCTCGATCCCTCGCGCCAACAACCCGGCGGCAAGGCGCCGCTCGGGGTCGTCGCGCGCCTCATCGGTCAGCTTGAACGTGCCCCAGTGCATGCCGACGGCGGCTTTCGCGCCGACATCGAGCATGATCCGGATCGCTTCCTCGGGGTCGCAATGCTGGGCGGCCATGAACCAGCGCGGATCATAAGCGCCGATGGGCAGGATCGCGAGGTCGACCGGCCCGAAGCGAGCACCGATGTCGCGAAAGATAGCACCGGTGCCATAGCCCGTGTCGCCCGCGAAATAGACCCGCTTCCCGGCGGCCTCCAGAACGAAGCCGCCCCACAAAGCCATGCGGCGATCGCGCGGCCCGCGCGACGACCAGTGCAGCGCGGGCACGATATGCACCGTCGCGCCCGGCGCAACGTCGAAATGATCGCCCCAGTCGCCCGCCACGATCCGCGCCTTCGGCACCCGCCGATGAATGATCCGGTCGTTGCCGAGCGGCGTCACGATCAACGGATCGTGGCGGGCGACGAGCTTTGCGAGCGTCGCCATATCGAGATGGTCATAATGATTGTGCGAAAGCAGGATCGCATCGATCGGCGGCAGCGCGTCCAGTTCCACGCCCGGCGCCGTCACGCGCTTCGGGCCTGCAAACGCCAATGGGCTCGCACGATCCGACCAGACAGGATCGGTAAGGAGATTGAGCCCGCCGATCTGGATCAGCAGCGTCGCATGGCCCACCATGGTGAGCCGCAGGCCATCGACCCGTGCATCGGGAACGACGGGCGCAACGCCAACCGCGGAAGGCCAGGCATTATCGACGGCGTCACGCCGCCATCTCAGCAGGTCTCCGAACGACCGGTCGGTCTCGGGCTCGCCCGCAGGGTTCAAGAACCGGGTACCGTCGAAATGATCCGAGACCGGACCGTGATAATATCGATTGCGTGCGGCCATGTCTGGCGGGCCTTTGCGGATGGGCAATGGCGAAGGATATGGCCATCCGTCGTCCACCGACAAGTGCCAAGCACCGCGCCGCCAACGAAAAACCGGCGCGGATCGCTCCGCGCCGGCTCTCGGGTATAACTCTTGATCGGAGTTAAAGACTGGTGCGTCAGGCGACCCGGCGCACTTCATTTCCTTCGTCGTCGATATCACGCAGCACATAGCCGCGCCCCCAGACCGTCTCGATGTAATTTTCGCCGCCGCAGGCGAGCGCCAGTTTCTTGCGCAGCTTGCAGATGAAGACGTCGATGATCTTCAGTTCGGGCTCGTCCATGCCGCCATACAGGTGGTTCAGGAACATTTCCTTGGTGAGCGTCGTGCCCTTACGGAGCGAGAGCAGCTCGAGCATCTGATATTCCTTGCCAGTCAGGTGCACGCGGGTACTGTCGACCTCGACCGTCTTGGTATCCAGGTTGACCGCCAGCTTGCCCGTCTTGATGACGCTCTGGCTGTGGCCCTTCGAACGACGGACGACCGCGTGGATGCGGGCGACCAGTTCGTCGCGGTGGAACGGCTTGGTGACATAATCGTCGGCACCGAAGCCGAAAGAGCGCACCTTCGAATCCATTTCCGAAATACCAGACAGGATCAGCACCGGCGTCTGCACCTTGGCGGTGCGGAGCTTTTTCAGCACGTCATAGCCGTGCATGTCCGGCAGGTTCAGGTCGAGCAGGATGATATCGTAATCATACAGCTTGCCCAGATCCAGGCCTTCCTCACCGAGGTCGGTGGTGTAGACGTTGAAGCCTTCGGTGGTGAGCATCGTGTCGATCGCCTTGGCGGTCGTCGGCTCGTCCTCGATCAGCAGTACGCGCATTAGGCACCCCTTAATCCATCCCGAAGACCGGGACTGTTTCCCACGATGGACCCGCAACCCGTCTGCGGCTCTCTCGTGTGCCACCGAACACCCCCGTTGCAGGACTGCCGGAACATTAACCATGAAAGCAATGAAGGGAAAAGGTTAATTTTGATTTAACCCGCAGGAATCCACGAGTCGCGGCTTATCTGCAACAGTAAGATGAGGGCGATCACCGGTTACCGAGCGCGGCGAGTTGCTCGTGGGCGCCGGTGCAGGACAGCTTCAGATTGTCGACCAGATAGTCGGAAAGCGCGCGGACACGGGCTGGCCGCAGGCGCGATGGTGGCGATAACAAGTGCAGATGCGCCTGCGGCATCGACCAGTCGGTCAGGATGCGGACGAGCGCTCCCGATGCGAGTTCGTCGGCGGCGATGAAGTCGGGCAGGACTGCGATCCCGCCTCCCGCGACGAGCAGCGGCACGACGATGTCGCCATTATTGGTGAACAGTGGCCCCGATGGCAGCACCGTCGCCTCTTCGCCCTTGCGCTGAAAATGGAGGGGCATCGCGCGCTGGCGATGACCATAGCCGACAAGGCGGTGACCGGCGAGGTCGAGCGGATGCTTCGGCGTGCCGCGCTGCGCCAGATAGGTGGGGCTCGCAAGCACCGACGCCGCAACCGGCGCGATCGTCCTCGCCAGCAAGCTCGAGTCTGCGAGCGGTGCGATACGCAGCGTCAGGTCGATCCCCTCAGCGACTGGGTCGTGTCGCGCATCGCTTAGCAACACTTCGATCTCTACCGCCGGATGCTTGTCCAGAAAGGCAGCGAGCGGCGGGCCGAGCACCTTGATCCCGAAACTCATCGGTGCCGCAAGACGGATCGGCCCCGCCAGGTCGACGCGGTCAACGCGCGCCGCCTCGGTCGCAGCGGTCGCCGCCGCAACCATCGCACGCGCTTCGTCGAGCAACCCCGCGCCCGCCGTCGATACCGCGACGACGCGCGAGCTGCGGTGCAGCAGGGTGATGCCCAGCGACGCCTCGAGCCGTGTTACCGCTTTCGACACGCTCGCTTTCGAAAGGCCCAGCGACGCGGCGGCGGCGGTGAAGCTGCCGCCGTCGGCCACGGCGACGAAACAGGCCCAGCCTTCATAATCGGGAAGCGCCACGAATGCCCTCCATATGGAAACGATGATTTTCCATCTACGCTATTTTCGAAACGATCCTAGTCCCTATTTTGTCCTCAACAGATGAGCCGCCCGGCACCGATGCCAAAGGGTGCGGCACCAAGAGAAAGGACTAGCCCATGATCGACATCCGCAAATTCGACACGCTGGGTCACGCCAACCATGGTTGGCTCGACGCCCGTCACCACTTCTCGTTCGCGAACTATTACGAGCCCGATCGCATGGGCTGGGGCGCATTGCGCGTCTGGAACGACGATGCGATCGCATCGCAGTCGGGCTTCCCGCCGCACCCGCACCGCGACATGGAAATCATCACCTATGTCCGCACCGGCGCAATCACGCACCGCGACTCGATGGGCAACACCGGCCGTACCGCGGCGGGCGACGTCCAGGTGATGAGCGCCGGCACCGGCGTGACGCACAGCGAGTTCAACCTCGAGGATGAGGAAACGACGCTCTTCCAGATCTGGATCATGCCCGACCGTGATGGCGGCAATCCCGGTTGGGGCGCGCGCCAGTTCCCGCAGGCCGACCGTTCGGGTCAGTTCGTGACCCTGGCGAGCGGCGTCGAGGGCGACGATGCTCTTCCGATCCGCGCCAACGCTCGTGTGGCGGCGGCAACGGTGAATGCCGGCGAACGCGTCTCCTATGACCTCGAAGGCGGGCGTCACGCCTACCTCGTCGCTGCCAAGGGCCGAATCCGCGTCAATGGCGAGGAAGCCGACCCCCGTGACGGCATTGCGCTCCGCGATGTCGGCACCATCGAAGTCGAAGCCATCGACGACGCCGAACTGGTTCTCGTCGACAGTCTGTAACACCCCCCGGGCCGCCGCTCGTCCCCCTCCCTGTTGGCGGCGGCCCACCCCCCTTCTTCCCTACAAGTCTAAGGAGCAAGATCATGAGCCATATTCTCCGCGTCGATGCCAGCGCCCGCAACGCTGGCTCCACCACCCGCCAGCTGACCGACCAGCTCGTCGCCCGCCTCGTCGAACAGGGCTATGGCGCCGGCGTCACCGTCCGCGACCTCGCCGCGACGCCGCCCGCGCTGCTGACCGAAGCTTGGGTCGGCGCCAATTTCACCGACGACGGCGACCGCAGCGATGATCAGAAAGCCTCGCTCGATGCCTCGGACACGCTGATCGCGGAACTCGAAGCCGCCGACACGATCGTCATCGGCGTGCCGCTCTACAACTTCGGCATTCCCGCCTCGCTGAAAGCCTGGGTCGACCTGATCGCCCGCGCCCGCCGCACCTTCCGCTACACCGAAACCGGCCCCGAAGGCCTGCTGAAGGGCAAGAAGGCCTATCTGGTCGTCGCCTCGGGCGGCGTCCCCGTGGGCAGCGACTATGACTTCGCAACCGGCTACCTCCGCCATGTCCTCGGCTTTGTCGGTATCACCGACGTCACCGTGATCGAGGCGGGCCAGCAGATGATGGACGGCGAAGCGGTAACCCGCGCGACCGCCGCGATCGATGCGCTGAAGCAGGCCGCCTGACACACGAGCCGCCGCCGGCCCTCCCGGCTGGCGGCGGCTTCCCCGTTTGACCACTACGAAAGGACGATATGATGGCTAAGGTACTGGTGCTTTACTATTCAAGCTATGGCCACATCGAGCAGATGGCCGACGCCGTCGCTGAGGGCGCACGCGCAGCGGGCGCCGAGGTCGACATCCGCCGCGTCGCCGAAACCGCGCCGGCTGCCGTCGTGCAGGCCGCAGGTTTCAAGACCGACACCGCGCATCCGCTGTTGAGCGATCCGAACGAACTCGCCAACTATGACGCGATTGTCGTCGGCACCCCGACGCGCTTCGGTCGCATGGCGAGCCAGATGGCAAGCTTCTGGGACACCGCCGGCGGCGTCTGGGCGCAGGGCAAGCTGAACGGCAAGGTCGGCGCAGCGTTCACCTCGACCGGATCGCAGCATGGCGGTCAGGAAACGACGCTCTTCTCGGTCCTCACCAACCTCATTCACTTCGGCATGACGATCGTCGGGCTCGACTATGGCTATGCCGGCCAGATGGGCGTCGACGAAGTCAAGGGCGGTGCGCCTTATGGCGCGACCACCCTTGCCGGCGCGGACGGCTCGCGCCAGCCGAGCGAGGCCGATCTGGGCGGCGCGCGCTATCTTGGCGACCGCGTCGCGAAGACGGCGGCGAAACTGGCGGCCTGATTCGATGCGCCGTCTCCCGAGCCTTTTCGTTTCGCACGGCTCGCCGATGATGGCGCTTGAGCCCAGCCCGGCGCGGGATTTCCTCGCCGGGCTGGGTACCCGCCTATTGCGTCCACGCGCGATCCTCGTCGTATCAGCGCATCATGACGCGGCGTATGAGGGAGGCGCCGCGACAGTCACCGCCTCGCCCGCGCCGCCGACGATCCACGACTTCGGCGGTTTTCCCGACGAACTGTTCGCGATGCGCTATCCCGCGCCGGGCGACCCGGCGCTCGCGCAGCGCATCGTCGAACTCTTCGCGGGCCACGGCCTGACCGTCACCGCGGACCCCGATCGCGGGCTCGACCATGGCGCATGGGTGCCGCTGTCGGTCGCCTACCCCGAGGCCGACATTCCGGTAGTCCAGCTCTCGATCGCCTCGAACGCCCCGCCCGAATGGCATTATGCGCTGGGACAAGCGCTCGCACCGATGCGCGACGAGGGCGTCCTGATCATCGGATCGGGCAGCATCACCCATAATCTGCGCGCTTTCTTCACGACGCGCCCGCCGATCGGTGCCCCCGCACCGGCGTGGGTCAGCGACTTCACCGCATGGGTCGCCGGACGCATGGAAGCGAATGCCGTCGATGATGTGCTCCACGCGGTCGACCGCGCGCCGCACGGCCGCGACAATCATCCGACGCCGGACCATATCCTGCCGCTGTTCGTTGCGATGGGCGCCGGCGCCAATGCCGGCGGCCTGCACGCACGGCGCCTCCACGCCAGCACGACTTACGCCGTGCTCGCGATGGACGTTTACGCTTTCGGCGAGGAGGCGGTCGCCGTATAGCGCGGCATGCTTCTTTCCAACCATGTCCTGTTTCTCGACGGCGAGGCTCTCGTCATCGACAAGCCCGAGGGTCTGCCCGTCGACGCGCCGCGCGACGGCAGCCTCAGCCTCGAAAACCATCTCGACAGCCTCCGCTTCGGCTTCAAGCGCTGGCCGTTGCCCGTCCACCGCCTCGACCGCGACACCTCGGGCTGCCTGCTGCTTGCACGCAACCCCAAGGCGCACGGGCGCTTCACGCGCGCCTTTGAAAGCCGCGAGGTCGAGAAGCAATATCTTGCGATCATCGATGGCGTGCCTGCAGATGACGGCGGCACGATCGACCTGCCGCTCGGCAAGACATCGACGGCCGAGACAGGGTGGCGCATGGTGGTCGATCCGCAGGGCAAGCCGTCGGTTTCGCATTGGGAAAAGCTGGCGGTCGAAAATGGCCGCGCGTTGCTGCGCTTCCGCCCCGAGACCGGCCGCACCCACCAGCTGCGCGTCCATGCGCTCGAAGGACTTGGTTTTCCGATCGTCGGCGACCCCGTCTACGGCAACGGCAGGGCGCGGGACCGCACGATGCTCCATGCCGAACGGCTCGTCGTAAAACGTGACGTCAAGCCGTCCATAATCGCCGAAGCCCCCTTCCCCGACCGCTTTGCCGCGCTCGGCTTTTCGCCGCCCGAAGGCGCATCGCCGACCCGTGGCTGACATCCCCGAAAGCGCGATCAGCGAGAAATTTCTCGCGGGCACGGGGCCGGGCGGACAGAATGTCAACAAGGTCGCGACGGCGTGCCAGCTGCGCGTCGACGTCTTCGCGCTGGGCCTCGCGCCCGACGCCTATCGGCGGCTCAAGACGCTGGCGGGAAGCAAAATGACCGCAGCCGGCGAACTTGTCATTCTGGCCCGAAGCTTCCGCACGCAGGAGGCCAATCGCGCCGACGCACGGGCGCGGCTGAACGAACTGGTCGACGCTGCGCTCGTCCGCCCGGAAAAACGCATCAAGACCAAGCCGAGCAAGGCGGCCAAAGCAAAACGCGTCGATACCAAGAAGGCGCGGAGCGCAGTCAAGGTCGGCCGCGGGCGCGTCGACCCAATCCGCGACTAGCTGATTTCATCAGGCAGGGGGATATATGCAGGCACCCAAAGTCACCTTGGCGATTCTTGCCGGCCTAATAGTGCCTGGCGCCGACTTAGCGGCGGAGCCATCCACCGAAAAATGCGAACTTCACGTATCAGCGACCGGCCAAAGCGGCGCCCAAGTGCAGAGAATGGCGCGCGCGCCGGGTGACCCGGATCTGCCCAACACGATCGCGTCGCGTCTAAAGAAATTTTTAGATGCCGAAAGCCAAATCAATACCTTCAAAAAGGTAGATTTAGAAAAATACTTCCCCATATCTCGATATGATATTAAATATGAACCAGCAATGAGTATAGATAAATATAGGTCACTTATTAAGTCAAATTCTCGCGCATATTTGTCAAATTCATATTGCTACATAGAAATAATTTTTGCCGGAAACGGGTATGTTGACCGAGATTTCGGCAGCAGACGCTTGTACAGTGCAATTACCGTAAGAAAATTTACAGGAAAATCTATAAGAAAAACCGAAAAATCTATGATAGATCCTTTGAACTATGTAGATGATATGTATTTCTCGGGAAATATTGCGGGTATAGACAAAGAAATTTCAGATAGTTTTTTTAACAATGTTTCCGAATTCTCATCCGAAATCCAATCATGGATTAGAAAATATTAAGTAGACGACATCACAGCAAACCCTGTCTTTACTATTTTTAGATGATCCCCCTCATGTCCAGCATGGGGCACCTCCACTGATCGATATCATCCGTTCGACCCTCATGGGTCTCGGTTGCCTCAGCATCCTCGGCTTCGCCGGTTGCGGAATGATGGGCGCCGGCGTCATCGCCCTTGGACAAATAGTCTGCGGCACAGCGCGCGCCCGCACAGGGCATTATTGACACGCCGCCATCGCCCGGCGAGCGTGTCCGCATGAATCTCTATCGCCTCGATGCGCCTGCCGCCGCGATCGCCGCCGCGTTCGACGTCAACGCCGGCCGCGATCCGTGGACGGGCGATTATGTGACCCCCGGCCGACCGGCTCCCGTCATCGCCCCCGACAGCCGCGGCGGTCTGCGCCGTTACCTGCGTCCGAAACTTTGGGGCGTGCCGCCCCCGCCGCAGGGGACGCAGCCCGTCACCAGCGTTCGCAACCTGTCGAGTCCGTTCTGGATCGGGACACTTCGCCACCCCGAGCTGCGCTGCCTGATCCCGGCAACGAGTTTTGCCTTGTGGTCGGGAACGGCCGGAGCCCGACGCCAGCATTGGGCCTCGCTCCCCGGCCGGCCGGTCTTCGCCTTTGCCGGGATCCAGCGTCAGAATGAGGACTGGCCGGGCTTTGCGATCCTGTCGACCGAGCCGAACGGACTGCTCGAACGCTTCAATCCGGGGGCGATGCCGCTGATCCTCGCCCCCGAGGATCATGAGCGCTGGCTGACCGCCGAATGGCGCGAGGCAAGCCGGCTCGTCACCCCCTATCCCGGATATCTGATGGCGATCGGGGACGCCCCGCCGCGCCCCTGAAATTCACCATGTTCCTTCACTTCGGAATAACCAATAGCGCACTAAATTCGCCCGAATCGAAAACGGGGTGGGACGCAAAGACGTGCTTACAAGGACCAATACCAAATCCGCATCGCAGGCGCGGCGCGGCGAACGTGCACCCGTATGCGGCCGCGCACGCTTTCGCGAACCCGGCTTCAATCCGTTCGACGTCGAACTGTTCGACCTGTCGGCGAGCGGCTTTCGCATGGTGACCTTCGCGCGTCCGCAGATCGGCAAGACGATCTGGGTCAGCCTCCCCGGCCTTGAGCCGCTCGAAGCGGTCGTCCGTCGCGGCGAAGGCAATAATTTCGGCTGCGAATTCGTTCGCCCGCTATATCCGTCGGTCGCGCAGCATCTGCAGGTGAAGCTGCGCTGACATACTGACCGCGGGCTATCAACCCCCGGCTTTTTCCGACTTTTTCAGGATATGCTTCCACTCGGCGGGCGTAACGCGCCCGACCGACAGGCGGGACTGGCGGATCAGGTCCATATCGGCCAGCGCCGGGTCGGCCTTGATCGCCGCGAGCGTCACCGGATGCTTCAGCGCGCGCACCGGCGCGACGCGGACGATTACCCAGGGCGCGCCTTCTTCAGCGGTGGGGTCAGGCGAGGATTCTTCGGTGATCGTCATGATCCCCACGCACTCCTTGCCGATATTGCTATGATAGAACAGCGCCTCGTCACCGACCTTCATCGCCATCAGGTTGAGCTTTGCGGTGTGATTGCGCACCCCGTCCCACATCCCGGCCCCGTCCTTGACGAGTTGCTCCCACGCATAGGCGTCGGGTTCGGATTTCATCAGCCAATATTGCTTTGCCATGGCGGCGGGCTTAGCCGAGCCGCCCGCGCGACGGAACCGCCTTTTTCCCTTTAACCGTCGGCGCGCAGCGCCTAAATCGCGACTCATGACGCGCCTGACCGGCGCCGCCCCTTATCAGATGGACTTATCCCGCATGACTGCTGTCGTTCCCGTCATTTCCATGTCGCTCCCCGCCGATCAGTTCGCGAAGGATTTCGGAGCGTCGTTCGAGCGCTTTGGCTTTGCGATGATCACCGACCATGGGATCGACCCGGCGCTGATCGACGATGCCTGGGCGAAGGCGAAGACCTTCTTCGCGCTGCCCGAGGATCAGAAGCGCGCCTATCATATCCCCGGCGGCGGCGGTGCGCGCGGTTATACACCGTTCGGCACCGAAATCGCCAAGGGTGCGAAGGAAGTCGACCTCAAGGAATTCTGGCACGTCGGCCGCGACCTGCCCGCCGGGCACCGGCTCGCCGCGCAGCAGCCGAACAATGTCTGGCCGGCCGAGGTCGAGGGCTTTCGCGCCGTCTATGACAAGCTTTTCGCCGAATTCGACCGCGTCGGCGCGCGCCTGCTGTCGGGGATCGCCCGCTACCTCGGCCTCGCGCCCGATTTCTTCGACGACACGGTCGCCGACGGCAACAGCGTGATGCGCCTGCTCCACTATCCGCCGGTCGCGGCGCCGGCAAAGGGCATCCGCGCCGAAGCGCATGAGGATATCAACACGATCACGCTCCTGCTGGGCGCCGAGGAGGCCGGGCTCGAAATCCTCGACAAGGATGGCAGCTGGCTTCCCGTTTCGCCGCCGCCGGGCGCGATGGCGGTCAATGTCGGCGACATGCTGCAGCGCCTCACCAACAACAAGCTGCCCTCGACAACGCACCGCGTCCGCAACCCCGACGCGGGCCGCGCCAGCGTCGCGCGCTACTCGATGCCCTTCTTCCTCCATTTCCGTTCGGACTATCCGATCGAGACGCTGGAAAGCTGCGTCGATGCGTCGCATCCGAACCTCTATCCCACGCCGATTACCGCCGACGAGTATTTGCAGCAGCGGCTGCGCGAGATCGGGCTGAAGAAGTAACGCGGCGCGCATGACGATCCGGGACAAAGTCGGCGAAGCCGTTGTCGGGGGCCTGACCGGGCTCGCCGTCGTTGTCGTCTATCTGATCGCCCGCGCCGCAATCCATGGCGCGGGCCCTGGCGACTGGCTGGCCTTCGCGGGCGCGATGGTCGGCATCGGCGGCGCGACCGGCACCGCCATCTATGTTGCCGACCGGACGCGGCGGACGGCGCGGCGCGACGACGTCAACCTGCTGAAGGGGGCGCTCGAAGATCTGGATGTCACGCTGAGCAAGATCGCGCGCGGCGATGCGGGCGAACCCGACCGGCACAAGCAGAAAGCAGACATCGTCTCGCTGCTGGAACAGCTTAATCTTGGGCGCGAGGTCTTCGCGCACGCGCGCGCCACGTCGAAGATCGACGATGTCACCTTGTGGCGCCACGTCCGGGTCGTCGAAATGACGATCGAGGACAATGCGAAGATGCTGGAAAAGGAAACCGCGATCGTCGGCGAGCGTGAGCCGACTGACGAGATATTGCGCATCTACCGCGAGCATACGCAGACCTTTGCCGCCGAGCTGCGGCCGCGCCTTCGCGATGCGATCGGGCGGATCGGAAAGCTCTAGGCGCGCTCAATCAGTGTCGGGGAAATGCTCGACATGCGCCTCGGCGGTGCGACCGAGATAGACCGCGCGGTGCCCCGGAAACGAGACGATATAGCCGACGCAGCCCGCGCGCTTCACCTTCGCGCAAAAGCCCGCATAGGTGTAGCCGGGCGCGTTCGCCTGCGCCTCGCGGATCGCGGCCTGCACTGCGGCGACATCGAACGCGGTTCCGATATCGGTATCGTCGCGGTGGATCGGTAGGACAATGCTTTCGCCCGACGGCAGGAAATAGACCGCCTCCCCGCGCCGGAAATCGACCTCATAGCTTTCGAAGCCCGCGTCGATCAGCGCGCCGACGATCGCCGGAAAATCCATCGCGTTGCGCGTCGCGCCGGCCAAGCAACGCTCGGCCGTTTCCCGCTGCCTTTCGTTCATCCTGCTCTCCCATTGTTTATGGCATCATTTTTTATCCGGCTTCTTCGTCCGGGCAAACCGGTTGCGGCCGCGCCACAACGCCAGCAATCCGGCGCCGTCGCTGCCACGATACGGAAGCAGGTTGCCGAGCGAGGAGATAAAGGCGACCACCATCAACATCGACGCCAACGGCGCCTCCGGAGAGGAAGCGGACATCGACAGGGCAGCCGATGCCGCCAGCGCCAGCAAAGCCGCAATGGCGTCTGAAAGCGGCCCCGCAGCCAGCACGATGGCATGTTGCCACCGTGTCCAGCCACCTTCCGGCGGGCGCAACCGGACGAAGCCGCCAAGATCACCGCCTCGCGGTAAAGGCTCGAAGGTCAGGCGCCGCTGTCGGGGTACATAGGTCAGACCGAACACCGAAATGGCGAGCACGGTCCCCCGCTGCCACCAGACCGCCAGGGCGTGGGCGAGTTCGTGAAAGAACGTGACGAGAAAGCTGAGAACGGCAAGCGCGAGGAGTACGGCGAGTCCACCCCATGATCGCGGCGCATACTCATGGAGCCCGGCGAAAAGCATCAGGCTGAGCAGGATACGGACAACGCCGACGACCCATTCGCCCATGCTTATCGCCTCTCCCAATAATCGAACACCGCCTGTTGCTGTTCGCGGATGAAACGCGCCGCCGCCGCGCCTTCCCACGGACCGTCGTAGCCGAGCAGCAGCGCCGTCCCGCCGACCCACCAGCCCTGCCCCGGCAGCCGGTCGCTCTCACGCACCACCAGCACCGCCATATCGGGTTCGCCGTCGAGCGCGCAGAGTCGGTCGACCTCTTCCAACGTGCGACACACGGCGCGCATCTTAGGCCGCGTGAAGCGGAAGCCGAGGTCGCCGAGCAGTTCGGAATAGCTGACGCAGCGCCCCTCGCGCGCGGCAGCGGTCAGGATCGCGCGGATGCGTGGCGCATCGCCCAGCGCCGATACGTTGGCGGGAGTTTCCGCAGTTCCTAGGCCTTGGTCTTTGGCGGCCATGGAAAGAAGCCCGAGGTGCGCTGGACATAATCGGCATAGCCGGGACGGGATTTGTGGAGGCCCTTTTCAAGCAGCGCCTTGCCCGACCAGCGGGTGAGCGTGAAGGTCAGGAAGATGGGTCCGATGACGCTCGCCAGCGCCACCCCGATGCCGATGTCGGCCGCCACCAGCCAGATGCCCCACCAGGTCAGCGTGTCGCCGAAATAATTGGGATGGCGCGTGTAATGCCAGAGGCCGGTGTCGAGCACCTTGCCCTTGTTCGCGGAATTCTTGCGGAAGGCATGGAGCTGCGCATCGCCGATCGTCTCGAACGCGATGCCGGTCAGCGCCGCCGCGATCCCGATCCAGCCAAGGATGCCGACCGCCGATGCCGGGTCGGCGGCGCTCGCCCAGATTCCGATCTGCGCGGGCAGGCAGGTGAGGAAGAGCAAAGGCGCCTGCATCAGGAAGACCATGATCAGGGCCGACAGCGCCCAGCTCCAGCCACGCTGTTTCATCACGCCGCCCAATATCTTCTGATAGCGCGGGTCTTCGCCGGCCGCGCGCCATCGCAGGAACAGATGGATCGCAAGCCTGAGCCCCCACAGCGTCGTGAGGCCGAGCAGCCATTGGCCGTGCGGCGCCGCGATCCCGGCCTGCCGCGCGCTCGCACAGGCGAGCAGCACCATGCCGAACGCCCAGAAGGCGTCGATGAAGGAGACGTCGCGAATGCGGACCGCAATCGCCCACAGGATCAGGATCACCCCGATCAGCCCGGCGAAATTGACCCCGAGCATTGTCAGCACATCGCTCATCCATATGCCTCCCTACGCTTCGTCGGTCCCCAATATATCGTCGATCGAGCGCACCGCCCGCTCGGGAAATTTGGGGATGCAGCCCTTATAGACCTCGAACACCTTCATCATGTCGGCGCGAAAATCGCCCGTCGGCCAGATCAGCGGCCCAAGCCCGCCGGTCTTCGTCCCGTAATCCATCATCCCGACGACCATCGGCACCTTGGCGGCGAGCGCAATCTGGTAGAAGCCCGTGCGCCACCTTTTTGCCTTGCCGCGCGTCCCCTCTGGCGCCACGGTCAGCATGAATTCGGCGCGGCGCGCAAATTCATCGACGATCTGCTGCACGGCGTTGCTGGCATGTCTGCGGTCGACCGGAACCCCGCCCATCTGGCGCATGAAGCCGCCGAGCGGCCATCTGAACAGCGACAGCTTGCCCATGAAATGCGGCCGCACGCCAAGGTCGGCGGTCAGCCCCAGATAATTCACGAAATCCCAGTTGCTGGTGTGCGGCGCCGCGATGATGATGAAGCGGCGCGGTTCGGGCACCTCGCCAACCGCCTTCCAGCCGCGGATGCGGTAAAGCAGTAGCAGGAACCGGCGCACGGCGCGCGCCACGAGCCCCGGCGGGTCGTCTTCGATAGCAGTCAAAATTCTCTCCCTCGCCTGCACTTGCGCGAAAGCGTGCGGACGCGCAAGCGGCTTGCAGCCTGCCCTGCTTTCTGCTCCTTAGCTTCCTCAGCTTTAAAGGGAGAAACGGGGTGATGAGGAAGGCGACCGCGCTGCTGATCTCGGCGTTGCTGGTGACGACGCCGGGTATCGCGCAGGAAGCACCGCGCCCCGATCAGCTCGCCTTTCGCGACCTTTACAAGGAACTCGTCGAAACCAACACGACGCTGTCTTCGGGAAGCTGCACGCTCGCGGCCGAGCGTATGGCGGCGCGGCTGAAAGCCGCGGGTTTCGTCGACGATCAGCTCACGCTTTTCGCGACGCCCGAACATCCCAAGGAAGGCGGCCTCGTTGCCGTCTATCCGGGCACGTCGAAGAGTGCGAAGCCGATCCTGCTGATCGCGCATATCGACGTCGTCGAGGCGAAGCGTGAGGACTGGGAGCGCGACCCGTTCGTGATGGTCGAGGAGAACGGCTATTTTTATGGCCGCGGCACAGCCGACGACAAGGCGCAGGCGGCGGTCTGGATCGACACGCTGATCCGCTTCAAGCAGCAGGCGTACAAACCCAAACGGACGGTGAAAGTCGCACTCACCTGCGGCGAGGAAACGAACGGCGCGTTCAACGGCGCCGAATGGTTGGCGGCGAACAAGCGCGAACTGATCGACGCCGAATTCGCGCTCAACGAAGGCGGCGGCGGTGACAGCGACGGCAAGGGCAAGATACTCGGCCAGTCGGTGCAGGTCGGCGAGAAGACCTTTGCCAACTTCCGCCTCGAAACGCGCAACCCCGGCGGCCACAGCTCGGCCCCCGTCCCCGACAATGCGATCTATCAGCTCGCCAACGCGCTGACGAAGATCGAGGCCTATGATTTTCCGGTCGAGATGACCGACACGACGCGGCGCTTCTTTGCCGAAGCCGGCGCGGCGCGCGATGACGAGACCGGCCGGGCGATGGTCGCGCTCGCGAAGAACCCCGCGGACAAGGCGGCCGAAGTGATCGCCAACAAGGATCCCTTCCTGCACAGCAATTTGCGGACAACCTGCGTCGCGACCCTGCTCGACGGCGGGCACGCACCGAACGCACTGCCGCAGCGCGCCGGGGCGAATATCAATTGCCGCATCTTCCCGGGCCACAGCATCGAATCGATCAGGGACGAGCTTGCGAAGGTGATCGGCGACAGCGGCGTCACGATCACCCAGCTGGCGCCCAAGCGCCCCGCTCCGCCCGCGCCGCCGCTCGCCCCCAAGGTCATTGGCCCGATGCAGAAGCTGGTCAGCAAATATTGGCCCGGGCTGAAGGTCATCCCGTCGATGGCGAACGGCTATACCGACGCAACCTTCCTCGGCGCGGTCGGCATTCCGACTTATGGTATCCCCGGCATGTGGGGCGACCCCGACGGCAATGGCGCGCACGGCCTGAACGAGCGCATGGAAGTGCGGTCAGTCTATGTCGGACGCGACTATATGTTCGACCTGGTCAAGGCCTACGCCGACAAGCCTTGAAGCCTTCCCCGGGGGAAGGCGCGGGGCTCATCCCACGAACGCCCGTTCGATGACGAAGTCGCCGGGTGAGGCGTTCGAGCCTTCCTTGAATCCCAGCGCCTCGAAGCGGTGCTGAAGATCGCGGATCATCGCCATGCTGCCGCACATCATGATGCGGTCGGTCGCGGGGTCGAAATGGTTGGCGCCCGTCAGCGGATGGCCGAACATCCGGCCGTCCTCGATCAGCGCGTCGATGCGCCCTTCGCAACGAAAGGCCTCGCGCGTCACCGTCGGCAGATAATGGAACTGCAGCAGCGCCTGATCTTGCACCAGCGGATCGCCGGCGAGCTGGCTTTCCAGCTCCTCGCGGAAAGCGAGATCGCTCACCTGCCGCACGCAATGGACGATCACGATCTGGTTGAAGCGCTCGTAGATGTCCGGATCGCGCGCGAGGCTGAGGAAAGGCGCGAGCCCGGTGCCGGTCGAGAGCAGGAACAGCCGCCGTCCGGGGGTCAGCGCGTCGGCGACCAGCGTCCCGGTGGGCTTGCGGCCGAGATAGATCGGGTCGCCGGGCTGGATCAGTTGCAGGCGCGAAGTCAGCGGGCCGTCGGGCACCTTGATCGACAGAAATTCGAGCTCGTCCGAATAGGCGGGGCTGGCGATCGAATAGGCGCGCAGCAGCGGACGTCCCTCACCGCCCGGCAGGCCGATCATCACGAACTCGCCCGACCGGAAGCGGAAGCTCGCCGGGCGGCTGATCGAGAAGCTGAACAGATGCTCGTTCCAGTGGCGGACGCGCAGCACCTCCTCGACAGTCAGCGAGGCGGAGGGCGCGAGTTTCGCGGCGGCGGCAATACGGTCACTCATCACTTGGAACTTTCCTGATGCTTCAAGGTGCCGGCCAGCAGGGCCGACGGGTCAAATCCGGCGATAGCCAGCCGCTCGATCGTCGCACCCA
Organism: Sphingopyxis sp.; assembly: GCF_965279755.1. Classification (GTDB taxonomy): domain Bacteria; phylum Pseudomonadota; class Alphaproteobacteria; order Sphingomonadales; family Sphingomonadaceae; genus Sphingopyxis. Next base: position 803,576 of record NZ_OZ257261.1, read on the forward strand.
TCGCCCACGCGGCCGGCCCGGTATCGGGACAGCCGGTCAGCAGGGTCAGGGTAGCATGGGCGGTCGCGCGGTCTTCCAGCGCAACGCCCTGCCAAAGTCCAAGCAGAATTGCTTCATGCTCTGAAACCCGGGGGCATGGCATGGGCGCCAAGGCGAGGATGGGACCTGCCTGCGAGCCGATCAGCGCCATCGCGGTATGGAAGTCGGGCAGCGCGGACAACGCCCCCGTTACAGAGAAACCCTGCCGGAGCACCTGCGGCGGACATGCTCCGTTCGCAGCGGCGTGGACCCAGCCCCGCATCGCCCACAACAGGAAGCGCCCGCTGTTCGACAGGCTTTCGACCGGGCGGTCCACAAAGGCGTACATGCGTTCGATTCTCCACGCTGGATGCTGTGCGTCTATAGTTATTGCGAGTCATTTGCAACTATGTCATCATAATAACTGCCAAGGGAGGATGAGATGACCGACAACAACCGCCGTTCGATGCCGATCAGCCTGCCGTCGATCGCGACGGCCGTGGCCGGGGTTGGCCCTGTTGTTGTTCGCACTTCTTCGCTGGCGCGAAAATGGAATTGCTGCTTTCGGCGATGTTCCTCGCGATGATTTTGCTGCCGCTCGTCCACCTCGCAACGCCGGTGCTCGCCTTTGCCGACGATCGCCTGCCCGACTGGGCAGCCGCCTTCGGCGCCGCCTTTCTCTGGCGATTCTGGCGCAGCCACGCCGATCTGGGCCGCAACTGGAGCCCGGGGCTGGAGGTTCGCGACGGGCCTTCGCTAGTGACGGGCGGCTTATACGGCCGTATCCGTCATCCGAAGTATGCCGCCATGTGGTTTCTCCGCATTCCGCGCGAGGAGCGGATGATGGCCGAACGTTTCGGCGCCGAATGGACCGCCTATCGCGCGGACCGGCCGCCTTTAGCCCGGCCGCGACGCGATCATCGGGCCGCAGCTTTGACGGGAGAGACGATCCATGGCCGCGATTGACAGTATCGATGCGCTCGAAGCCGTCGTCGGCAAGCAGCCGCCGGCGGTCAATCTGAAGGTCATCGACCATATCGATGCCATGGCGCAGCGATGGCTTGCTTCGTCACCGCTGATGTTCACAGGAGTTGGCGAGGGAGAGGCGATTGCCATCACGCTCGCCGGAGGTCCGGCCGGCTTTGCGCGCGCCGACGCAAATATGCTCGCCCTGCCGCTGGACCTGATCGACGATCCGGGCCTTTTGCAGCCGAGCGCGAGCTTCAGCTCACTCTTTCTGCTGCCCGGCGTCGGCGAGACGCTACGCATCAACGGCCGTGTGGCGGGCGCCGAGGACGGGATGGCCGGCATCGCGGTCGACGAATGCTACGGCCATTGCGCGAAAGCGCTGATCCGGTCGGACTTCTGGCACGCCACCCCCGTCGAAACCGCGCCCGATACCATCGGCGATTTCATTGGCGCGACCAGCTTCATCGCGCTGGCAACGGTCGGAGCCGACGGGGGCGCGGATCTCAGTCCGAAAGGCGACCCGGCGGGCGCGATGGCGCGGCTGGACGAAGGCCGACTATGCTTCCCCGACCGGCCCGGCAACCGGCGCACCGACAGTTTCCGCAACATCATCGCGCAGCCGCGCATCGCGGCAGCGCTTTTGCAGCCTGGTTCGTGTCAGGTCGCGATCCTGACCGGGAGCGCGGCGCTGACGAGCGACGAGGATGCGCGGGCGCCCTTCACCGTGCAGGACAAAACACCGCTGCTCGTCACGCGCGTCGACGAACCGCAGATCGCGCTTCGGAAGAGCCCGGCGCTCGAACGCGCGCGGCTCTGGCCTGCCGCCGACGCGCCCGCCGACATCAAGCCGGCGAAGATGTTTGCCGAGCATGTGCGGCTCAACCGCGACAAGGGGCTTGGCGCACGCATCGCGAGCGCCGCGGTCTCGATCCCCGGCCTGATGCAACGCGCGCTCGACAAGGATTATAAGGACAATCTCTATTAGGCGGCACCGGCGATCATCGCCCTTTGCCTTGTGACGCTGCGCTTGCTATCGGCGCCAGACAATGGCGAGTAATTCCGACGATCTTCCTCCTTCCGAGCCCCCCAAATCCCCGGGCGAAGGCATCGACACCCCGTTCGACAGCGCGCTGTCGGAACGGTATCTGGTCTATGCGCTCTCGACGATCACCGCGCGCTCGCTGCCCGACCTTCGCGATGGCCTGAAGCCCGTCCACCGCCGCCTGCTGTGGGCGATGCGCGCGCTTCGGCTCGACCCGTCGCAGGGCTACAAAAAGTCGGCGCGCGTCGTCGGCGATGTCATCGGTAAATTCCACCCGCACGGCGACACCGCGGTCTATGACGCGATGGTCCGCCTCGCGCAGGATTTCTCACTCCGCTATCCGCTCGTCGACGGCCAGGGCAATTTCGGGAATATCGACGGCGATAATGCCGCAGCCTACCGTTACACCGAGGCGCGGCTGACGCGCGTCGCGATCGACCTGATGCAGGGCCTCGACGAAGGCACGGTCGATTTCAAGCCGACCTATAACGGCGAAGACGAAGAGCCCGAAATCATGCCGGGGCTGTTCCCGAACCTGCTCGCGAACGGCGCGAGCGGGATCGCGGTCGGCATGGCGACGAACATCCCGCCGCACAATGCCGCCGAGGTGATCGACGCCGCGCTCGTGCTGCTCGACAATCCGAAGGCGGAGCTTTCCGACCTGCTAGCCTATGTCAAAGGGCCGGACTTCCCGACCGGCGGCATCATCGTCGACAGCCCCGAGACGATCGCCCACGCCTATCAGACCGGCCGCGGCAGCTTCCGGGTCCGCTCACGGTTTTCGACGGGAAAACAGTCCGACGGATCGTGGGAAGAGAGTGGAATCGAAAAGCAGGCGGGCGGCACCTGGCAGCTCGTCATCAGCGAGATTCCGTACGGAGTCGCCAAGGGCAAGCTGATCGAACAGATCGCGCAGCTCATCGCGGACAAGAAGCTCCCGATCCTGGAGGATGTCCGCGACGAAAGCGCCGAGGATCTGCGCATCGTGCTGGTGCCGAAGAGCCGCAACGTCGATGCCGACATCCTGAAGGAAAGCCTCTATCGGCTGACCGAACTCGAAAGCCGCTTCGCGCTCAACCTCAACGTCCTCGACGCGACGCGGACGCCAAAGGTGATGGGGCTGCACCAGCTTCTGTCCGAATGGCTGCAGCACCAGATCATTGTCCTCGTCCGCCGCGCCGAGCATCGTATTGGCAAGATCGACGATCGGCTCGAACTGGTCGGCGGCTATCTGATCGCTTTCCTCAACCTCGACCGGATCATCGAGATCATCCGTACCGAGGATGAGCCGAAGGCGATGATGATGGCCGAGTTCGAACTGACCGACAGGCAGGCCGAAGCGATCCTGAACATGCGCCTCCGCTCCCTGCGCAAGCTGGAAGAGATGGAGCTCAAACGCGAGCAGGCCGATCTCATCGCCGAGCGTGAGGATCTGGCAAAGCTGGTGGAGAGTCCGGCGCGCCAGCGCACGCGCCTGAAGCGCGACCTCGGCGCGCTCCGCACCGTCTATGGCCCCGAAACCCCACTCGGCGCGCGCCGCACGACACTGGCCGAAGCTGCGCCGGCGCGCGACATCCCGCTCGACGCGATGATCGAGAAGGAACCGGTGACGGTGATCCTGTCGAAGCGCGGCTGGATCCGCGCGCAGCGCGGCCATGTCGCGGCCGATCAGTGGGCCGAGTTCAAGTTCAAGGAAGGCGACGAACTCGCCTTTGCCGCGCATGCGCAGACGACCGACAAGCTGCTGATCGCGGCGAGCGACGGGCGTTTCTACACCGTCGGCGCCGACAAGCTGCCCGGCGGGCGCGGGTTCGGCGAACCGCTGCGCCTGTTGGTCGATATCGATCCCGAGGCGCGCATCATGGCCATGATCCCGGCAAGCGCCGAAGGCCGCTTGCTCCTCGCCTCGTCCAGCGGGCACGGCTTCATCGCGCAGATGTCCGATGTCGTTGCCGAGACGCGCAAGGGCCGCAACGTCGTCAATCTGAAGCCCAAGGCACATCTGTCTGTCGTCCGGCCGATCGCGCCGACCGACGACAGCATCGCGGTGGTCGGCGAGAACCGCAAACTCGTGATCTTCCCGATCGCCGAAATGCCCGTGATGGCACGCGGCCAAGGGGTAACATTGCAGAAATATCGCGACGGCGGCCTGTCCGACGCGATCAGCTTCATCTTTGCCGAAGGTCTGAGCTGGGCGATGGGCGGCGATACCGGCCGTACACGGACCGAAACCGACGTGGGGCCCTGGCGCGTTGCCCGCAGCGCGTCGGGCCGGATGCCGCCGACGGGCTTTCCAAGGAACAATCGCTTCAACTGATCGTATTTGGATGTAGCCGTAAATCCCTTCTTTACTTCCCACCCCTTAGGCCACTGCCAATGGGGAAAGGTCGCATCAAACCCACTGTTATGCCAATCGATAGAACCGGCGAAGACCGGCCATCCTTGTTTGTCGGCTGGATCGACGCCCTGCCCGTGCCGGCAGCGCTGATACGCCCCCTGTCGCGCGGCAATTTCAGCCTGCACGCGAGCAATGCCGCGTTCGATCGCCTCGATCTTTCGCCCGCCGGGGTGAACGCTCCCATCGAACTGCGCCGCGCGATCGAACGCGCCGCACAGAGTGCCGATGGCCCGCAGGAATTTTCATGCCGGCTGGGCAAAGGTGTCGCCGCGCGCGACCTGCGCGGCTCGATCGGTCCGCTCGCCGACGAGTGCGGCGAAGCCTCGCTCTTCCTGCTGACGTTGATCGATCGCACGCAGGAGATGATGACCGAGCGCAACTTGCGCCGCGAACTCGTCTCCGACAGCCTGACCGGCCTGCCCAATCGCGCCGGCTTCGAGGAGCTGGTCGAGCAGCGCGGCGACACCGAAGGGAGCGGCGACCATGCGATCCTGTTGCTCGACCTCGCGCGCTTCAGCCGCATCAACGAGCATATCGGGCCGATGGCGGGGGACGAGCTGATCATCACCGTCGCTCGCCGGCTGAAATCGAGCCTGCGTAGCGGTGACATTCTCGCGCGCACCGGGGGTGACGAGTTCGCCATCTCCTCGCGGGTTCCGGGCGGCAAGGCCGACGTCCGCGAAATGGCGCGCCGTATCCGCGGCTGCTTCGACCATCCGTTCCGCATCGGCGAACTGAAAGTCAGCGTCGACTGCGCGATCGGCTGCGCGATTCAGCCCACGATTGACACCAATATCGCCGATCAGATCCGCCACGCGCAGATCGCATTGAAGCGCGCCAAGCGCACCGACCGCATCGAAATCTACGAGCCCGAGGCCGCCATTCTTGCCGACAATCGCTTCGGCCTCGAAACCGAACTGCGCAGCGCGATCGAGGAAGACCGGCTGCGTCTGGACTTTCAGCCGCTGATCGAATTTTCGACCGGCACCGTCGCCGGGTTCGAGGCGTTGGCGCGCTGGAACACGAGTGACGGCCAGTCGGTCTCTCCCACCGAATTCATCCCGATCGCCGAAGATTCGGGGCTCATCGTTCCGCTCGGCCAATGGGCGATCAGCAAGGCGGCGGCGACGCTCGCCGACTGGGACCGCCAGAATGGCGGCAAGCCGGTCGACTGCTATATCTCGGTCAACGTCTCGGCGATCCAGCTGGTACGCGACGACATCGCCGCAGTGGTGCGCGATGCCCTCACCGCCAACGCGATCGGCGGTGAGCGGCTGATGATCGAGCTCACCGAAAGCGCGATCATCGGCGATCCAGACCTCGCGCTGTCGGTGTTACGCGAACTGAAGTCGCTCGAGGCGCGCGTCGCGATGGACGATTTCGGCACCGGCTATTCGAACCTTGCCTATCTGCAGCGCCTGCCGCTCGACGTGCTCAAGATCGACCGCAGCTTCGTCGACCATATGGTCGAGGATCGCGACAAGGCCGCGATCGTCCGCACGATCCAGAGCCTTGCCGAGGTGCTGGGCATGCGGACAACCGCCGAGGGCGTCGAGACCGCCGATCAGGCGCGACTGCTGTCGGCGCTCGGCTGCGATTTCGGGCAAGGCTTCCTGTTCGCGCGGCCGATGGAGGCCAATGCGGCGCTCAATTATTGGCGTCAGTCGCTGGCGCGCCCGATCATCTGATCGGCTAGTGCGGCGACGCGCGCCGCATCGGGGTAGTCCTCCGCCACCCACGCGGCCTCGATCTCGCGCAACAGGCGCGCGACTTCCGGGCCCACGGTCACGCCGCGCGCGATGATGTCGCCGCCCTTCATCGGAAGCACCGGCACCGTCCAGTCGGCGAGCGTATCGACGGCACTTTTCGCCGATGCGGCGTCGCCGTTCAGCAACCAGGCGTCGCGGGAACCCTCGACCCCGATCGCGTGGGCGAGCTGGCGCGGCGGGCGCAGATCACCGCGATGCGCCGACAGCGCGGCGAGATGCTTGCGCTGACGCGTCGATAGCCGCAGGCGGCTTGCGACCTGCTCGGCGACGGCAGGGTCGGCAGGCAGCAACGCCGAGAAGCGACGCAGCGCCGCCGGATCGACGCCCGCTGCAGCCTCGTTGGCGAGTAGCCGGTCAAGCGTCGCCGCGAAATCACCCGCCAGTTCGGGCAGGATCACCTCGAAGATCCCGTCGGCCGCCATCTGCCCCACGATCCCGCGCGGATCGGGCAGCGACAAGATCTTCAGCAGTTCATCGGCTACACGCTCGCGCGACAGGCTTTTGAGCGACTGGCGCGCCGCGATCACTGCGGCATGACTGGCGGGCTCCAGATCGCCGTGCCCGAACCGCGCCGCGAAGCGATAGAAGCGCAGGATCCGCAGATGATCCTCGGCAATCCGCGTCGCCGCGTCGCCGATGAAGCGGACGCAGCCGGCCTCCAGATCGGCAAGGCCACCGAAATAATCGTCGACAGCGCCGCTGTCGGGATCAGCATAGAGCGCGTTGATCGTGAAATCGCGCCGCGCCGCATCCTCGCGCCAGTCGTCGGCGAAGGCGATCGTCGCGCGGCGGCCGTCGGTTTCGACGTCGCGGCGCAAGGTCGTGATCTCGTGATGATGGCCGCTCGCGATCGCGGTCACGGTGCCATGCGCGATACCGGTGGGAATGACCTTGATATCGGCCGCCTCCAGCCGTCGCGTCACCTCGTCGGGCAGCAGCGGCGTCGCAAGATCGATGTCGGTCACGCCATGCCCGAGCAGCGTGTCGCGCACCGCGCCGCCGACGACCTTCACCGCGCCGCCATCAGCGCGCAGCGCCGCGACGATGCGCCTCAGGCCGGGCGCCGTCCGCCACTCGGCGTCGGGGAGCGTCGTCACCGCCATCTCAGCGATGCCAGCCCGCGGGCAACCGCCGCGCCAGATTGACGATGATATCCGCTGTCACGCCCCAGATTCGTCGCCCCTGCCAGTCCATGTCGTAATAATGGCGGTCCTGCCCCTGCCAATTGGCATGATGGCGCTGATAATTGCCGGGGTCGAACAGGATGTCGAGCGGCACTTCGAACCAGGCCTCGACCTCGTCAGGGTTCGGATCGAGCGGCAGGTCGGGCGGGATCACGCCGAGCACCGGGGTGATGTGATAGCCGCTGCCCGAACGATAGGGGGTGGTCGTCCCGGCGATCATGACATCGCGGCGGTGTAGTCCGATCTCCTCCTCGGCCTCGCGCAGCGCCGCGTCCACCTCGTCGCGGTCACACGGATCGATCTTGCCCCCGGGAAAGGCGACCTGCCCCGCATGACTGCGCAGCCATTGCGGGCGCTGCGTCAGGATGACGCCCGGATCGGCGCGATCGGTGAAGGCGATCAGCACCGCCGCATCGCGCAGCCGCTCCCCATGGAGCAGATAGCCCTCGTCCGATCCTTCTTCGGGAAGCAGATTGTCGAGCGCGTCGCGCAATTTTTCCGAAAGCATCAGGCGTCCACCAGCGGAAAGCGCGCGCCGTTCGACCAGATCGCGGGCGGTTCGCCCGCGTCGGCCAGCGCCATCTCGACAATCTCGTAATAGAGCGCGCGGTCGATGCGCGCCTCGAGGCCGTTCCCGACGGTGCCGCGCACATGGAGCCGCGGGTCGGGGTTGTCGGGGTCGTTGCCGAAGGTCAGCGGATGATCGGGTCCGGCCATGACCAGATCGTCGGTGTCGAGACGGAAGACGAGCTTGCGCCCCTCCCCCTCGCCTTCGCTCTTCATCTCCACCGCGCGGAACGGCGTGTCCTCGACCGCGATGGCCAACTTCTCGGCGGGCGTGACGAGGACATGGCTGCCATCGGGTTCGCGGCGAAGGATCGTGGAGAAGAGTTTCACCATAGCGGGGCGGTTGATCCGGCCACCTTCATGATACCAGCTTCCATCGGCATGGATTTCCATGAAACTGTCGCCCTCGCGCTCGGGGTGCCAGCTTTCGACCGGCGGCAGTTTGCGCGCCGCGAGCAACTCGGCCGCCTCGGTCAGCGAGAGCTGCGAGAAGTCTTTCGGAAGCGAAGGCGCGGGGGTGACCATCCATCCGACATAGGCGGACGGACGCGCTGCGCAACCCTGCGCAGGATCAACGCGGTCCGATCATCCCCGCATCGGTCGGCAGGCCGTGCCCGTTCACCGCCCGCGCGAGCAGCCGGTGCTTCTCATAGGGGCCGGGCAGATTCCATTTGCCCGTCGCATCGGCGGTGAAGCCGAAGAAGCGGCCGTAATATTCGGGATCGCCGATCATCATCAATGCGCTGTCGGCTTCGGTTTCGGCAGCCTCCAGCATCCGCACCATGAGCGCGCGGCCATGACCGCCGCGCTGGACATCGGGACGCACCGCGACGGGCCCGACCATCACCACCGGGGTCGCAGTGCCGTCCGCCGCATGATGAGCGACCGGCCAGCACTGGATCGTGCCGATCAGCACGCCATCCTCGACCGCCGCGAAGCTCAGCGCCGGCACCGCATCCATGCCCTGACGGATGCGATACGCGGTTCGGCCAAACCGATCCGATCCGAAAGCGGCGTCGAGGAGATCCTCGACCGCCTGCGGCTCGATATCAGACAATGGAAGTAACTCGACCAACGCGCACCCTTTCGCTAATGCGGCGGCGCTTTAGGGACCGGGGGCGCGGTTGCAAACCCCCGACGGACAGGAATTTCTCGTGACCGATACATTGTGGCTGGAAGTGGACGGCCTGACCGTCGACGTGCTCACCGGCATCTATTCCGAAGAAACGCTCCTGCCGCAGCCGCTGCGCATCTCGGTGCGCGCGAAGCTGGCTATGGCCGATCATTATGATCCGACCACGCCGCTCAGTCGTTCGAAAAACTATATGCACCTCAAATTCGCGGCGACCGAGGGCATCCCCAAGGACGTGCATTTCGTGCTGATCGAAAGCGTCGCCGACCATATCATCGACACGCTTTTCCTGCAGGACGAGAAGATCGAAGAGATCGAGGTCAAGATCGTGAAGCTGGCGATCGCCGAGGAGGGCGAGCAGATCGGCATCACGATGCGGCGCGCGCGCAAATGACGCAAAAGCTGGCGCTGGTGACCGGTGGACTCCACCGCGTCGGAGCGGCGATTTCGGCGCGACTGGCACGCGAAGGCTATACGCTGGCAATCCACAAGCGCAGCCCCGGCGAGGCCGATCCGGTGCTCGCTGACGCGCTTGCCGAAACCGGCGCGCCGAGCCACCGCTTCGCCGCCGACCTTGCCGATCCGGCAGCAGTCGACGCGCTAATCCCGGCGGTGACCCGGACATTCGGCCGCGCGCCCGATCTGCTCGTCAACAACGCCGCGCTCTTTGCCGAGGGTGAATGGTCCGACCTGTCGGCCGTAGCGCTCGCTGAGATGATGCAGGTCAATCACCACGCGCCGGTGATGCTCGCCAAGGCGCTGGTTGCCGCGAGCGAGGGCCGGCGCCCCGCGATCGTCAATATCATCGACCAGCGCGTGCTGCATCCGGTGCCCGACCAGATCGCCTATAGCCTTTCGAAATCGGCGCTGTGGCAGGCGACGCAGACGCTGGCGGTCGCATTCGGCGGACGAGCGCGCGTCAATGCCGTTGCGCCGGGGCTGACGATGGCGACCGAGGACTATTCGGACACGCAGGTCGAGCGGCTGGCACAACGCATGCCACTCGGCGCGCTACCGACGCCGGGACAGATCGCCGATGCGGTCGTCTATCTAGCAAAGGCAGAAGCGGTCACCGGGCAGACGATCTTCGTCGACGGCGGCGCCCATCTGGCACCGATGGACCGCGATTTCGTGGCGCTGGAACGCGACTAGCCTAGTAGATGTGCACCGCTTTGGTGGCGAGATACCCGTCGAGGCCTTCGGGGCCGCTCTCGCTGCCGAAGCCCGATTCCTTGATCCCCCCGAACGGCATGTCGTTCGCCGAGATCACGAAGCTGTTGATCCCGACCATGCCGCTTTCGACGCCGTCGGCGATGCGGTTGATGCGGCGACCATTCTCGGTGAAGGCGAACGCGGCGAGGCCATAGGGCAGCCGGTTCGCCTGTTCCAGCGCCTCGTCTTCGGTACCGAACGGACGGATCAGCGCCATCGGGCCAAAGGGCTCATTGTTCATCGCATCGGCCTCGATCGGCACATCGGCCAGCGCGGTCGGCTGGAAGAAATAGCCGTCGCCGGTCGCTTCGCCGCCGGCGATCACGCGCGCGCCCTTGGCTTTCGCATCGGAGACCAAAGCTTCGAGCGCAGGGATACGGCGCGCATTGGCAAGCGGGCCCATCTGGGTGTCGGCGTCGAGACCGCTGCCGATCTTCACCTTGGCGGTGCGTTCGGCGAAGCCCTTCACAAACGCGTCATAGATGCCCTGCTGGACATAGAAGCGCGTCGGCGAGATGCAGACCTGACCCGCGTTGCGGAATTTCTGCGCGACGACGCGGTCGAGCGTCGCTTCAAGGTCGCAATCGTCGAAGATCAGCACCGGCGCATGACCGCCGAGTTCCATCGTGATCCGCTGAACGCGATCGGCAGCAAGCTTCATCAGATGTTTGCCAACGGCGGTGGAACCGGTGAAGCTCACCTTGCGGATCACTTCGCTACCGAGCAGGTGGCGGCTGATCATGTCGGGATTGCCATAGACGAGCTGGACGACATCGCCGGGGATGCCCGCATCGGCAAGGCAGCGCATGATCGCGCTGGTGCAGCCCGGGGTCTCCTCGGGCGCCTTGGCGATCACGACGCAGCCTGCGGCGAGCGCCGGCGCGATCTTCTTGACCATCAGATTGACCGGAAAATTCCACGGGCTGAACGCCGCGACGGGGCCGACGGGCTGTTTCAGCACCATCGCACGCTGGCCTGCGGGGCGCGACGCGACGCGGCCCGAAATGCGCTTCCCTTCCTCGGCGAAATATTCGAGCAACGACGACGCTGACAGCACTTCGCCGCGCGCCTCGGCGATAGGCTTGCCCTGTTCGAGTGTCAGCAGCGTCGCGATATGGTCAACGCGCTCGCGGATGATCCCCGCGGCCTTGCGCATCAGTGCGGCGCGCTCGTCGGGCGTCTTCGCGCGCCACACCGGCCAGCCACGCGCGGCAGCGGCGAGCGCTTCGTCCAGATCGGCCGCCGTCGCGACGGGCAGTTCGGCAATCGTGCCGGCGGTGGCGGGGTTGAACACGGGCCGTTCCTCGCGCCCCTCGCCGCTCCGCCAGGCGCCGTTGATGAAGAGCTGGAGGTCGGCGTCATAGGTCGCGGTCATGAGAAATCCTTGGTCAGGAAACGGGGGATGGCGGCGATATAGGAAGCGTCAGCTATAGTTAAAGCTGATGCTGATGCGATCTTTCTTGCCGGTGTTGGGCATCACCTCGTGCCGCAGCCAGCTTTCCCACAGGAAGACGCGGCCAGCGGCGGGCTCGGCATAGATGAAGGGGCGCTGATGCTCGGGCGCGTCGTCGGTGCGGCCGGGTGCCGCCATCAACATGGCGAGGCGCGGGTCTTCCAGTTTCAACGCGCCCGATCCGGGCGGCACGGAGACATAGAAGGTGCCCGACACGATGCTGTGCGGGTGGATATGGCCGCTATGCGTGCCGCCGGGTTTCAGGACATTGACCCACAGGCTGTCGAGTTTCAGCGGCTTGGCGAGATCGAAGTGGCTCGCCTTGGCGAAGGCCTTGACCTCTTTGTCGAGCAGCTTCTTCAGATCGTAGAACGCGGGGTCGCGCTCGGGCAGATCTCCGAGGCTCGCGTAGCTCGTATAGCCCTTGTAGCCATGCTCACGGCTCCACGCTTTCCCGGCACCATCCTCGTCGGCGAACAGACGGCAGCTGTCCTCCAGCTCTTCGAGCAGGTCGGGGGTGCCGATGTCGGCCTCGTAAAAATTTGTGGCGAAGAGCGTGCGAACGGGCATGATGGCCGCAAAGCACAGCGAATGAACAAGAGCAAGGGAGAGGGTATGGCCGAGTTTGAACTGATCGCCGACGGATTGCGCTTCCCCGAGGCGCCGGTCGTGATGGACGACGGCAGCGTCATCGTCGTCGAGATCGAGCAGGGACGGATCACGCGCTGCTGGCCGGGCGGAAAGAAAGAGGTCATCGCGACCCCCGGCGGCGGCCCCAACGGCCTCGCGATCGGCCCTGATGGCAAGCTCTATTGCTGCAACAACGGCGGCTTCAACTATGTCGAGGCAAACGGCTATCTGGCGCCGCATGGCATCGCGAGCGACTATTCGGGCGGGCGGATCGAACGCATCGACATCGACACTGGCGCGGTCGAAATCCTCTACAAGTCGGGCGACCATGGCGTGACGCTGCGCGGCCCGAACGACATCATGTTCGATACCCACGGCGGCTTCTGGTTCACCGACCATGGCAAGGTCGACTATGCGAAGCGCGCCCACGACATCGTCGGAATCTTCTATGCCAAGGCCGACGGCAGCTTCATCGAGGAGGTGATCTTCCCCTCGAACAACCCCAATGGCGTCGGCCTTTCGCCCGATGGCAACACACTCTATGCGGCCGAAACCTACACCTGCCGCCTGATGAAGTTCAACATCATCGCCCCCGGCAAGGTCGACGACAGCGCGGGCCCCGGAGGCCCCGGCATTCCGCTCTATCGTCCCGCCGGCTATAAATTCTTCGACAGCCTCGCGATGGAAGCCAGCGGCAATATCTGCGTTGCGACGATCGGCGAATGCGGAATCAGTGTCGTCTCGCCGACCGGCGAACTCGTCGAATTCGTCGCGACCGACGATATCTTCACCACCAACATTGCCTTTGGCGGAGCCGATATGCAGGATGCCTATCTGACGCTGTCGGGCAGTGGGCGGCTGGTGAAGACACGCTGGGCGCGGCCTGGCCTGAAACTGCAATATTAGGGGCACCATGCACGAGGAAACCCATGCCGTTACACGCGTCGGCTGGCTGCGCGCCGCGATCCTCGGCGCGAACGACGGGATCGTGTCGACCGCCAGCCTGATCGCGGGCGTCGCCGCAGCGGGGGCGTCGCAGTCCTCAATCCTCGTCACCGGTACCGCGGGGCTCGTCGCCGGCGCGATGTCGATGGCGGCAGGCGAATATGTTTCGGTCAGCTCCCAGCTCGATGCCGAGAAATCGGACGTCGAGCTGGAGAAGCGCCACTTGGCAGCTGATCCCGAATTCGAACTCGAGGAACTGACGGAAATCTATGAGCAGCGCGGGCTCGACCGGGCGCTCGCCGAGCAGGTTGCGGTACAACTGACCGCACACGACGCGCTCGATACGCATCTGCGCGACGAACTGGGGATGACCGAGGCGACGGCGGCCCGACCGATTCAGGCGGCCGCAGCCTCGGCAGCAAGCTTTACTGTCGGCGCGGCGCTACCGCTGGCGACGGTCTTTCTCGACAGCGGCAACTCGCTGCCATGGACCGTATCGGGGGCGTCGCTGGTCTTCCTCGCGCTGCTCGGTGCGGTCGGGGCATGGGTCGGACAGGCCCCGATGCTGCGGCCGGTCGTGCGCGTGACCTTCTGGGGCGCGATGGCGATGGCCGCGACGATCGCGATCGGATCGCTGTTCGGGGCGGTGGGTTAGCGACCAATTTCCTCGTTCCGGCGAAGGCCGGAATGAGACCTAAAAGGTGCGGCGTTCCAGCCATTCGCGGAGCGCGAGTGCATTGTTCCGCGTCTCGCTCTTCGCGGCATAGAGCAGGGCTACCGGACCCACATTCGCCGCGCTGTCGAGGACGAACAGCGCCGCCTTCACCTCGTCACCCCCGGCGTCGAGCTCGGCAAAATAATCGGACCGGAAGGCGTCCCACGCCTCCTCCGACTCCGCGGTCTCTCCATGAAAGCGTTTGCGCAGGGCCTCACTCGGCGACAGCGGCTTCAGCCACGCCGCGAGCGCGGCCATTTCTTTCGACACGCCGCGCGGCCACAGCCGATCGACGAGGAAGCGCGCACCGTCGCCTGCCTCGGGCGTGTCATGGATGCGCTTTACCGCGATTGTCAGGGACTTCACCATCTGCAAGACTATCGGCCATAGCTCGCGTGCGGGCAATAGTATCGGGAGGGGTCCGGACATGAATTGGGCAATCGACATCGATCGCGACGACGTGACGCAGGCCGCACTGGTCAGCGATCCCGCAACGGCCCTCGCCCCCGGGCAGGTCCGCGTCCGGATCGACAGCTATGCGATGACCGCGAACAACATCACTTACGCGGTGTTCGGCAAGCCCGCCGGCCTGTTCGGCAACGATCAGGGCTATTGGGATTTCTTCGCCGAACGCGGCGCGCCGGGACGCCTCCCCGTCTGGGGTTTCGCGACCGTAACCGAAAGCGCTGCCGAGGGTATCGAGGCCGGCGACCGCTTCTATGGCTATTATCCGATGGCGAGCGAGGCGGTGCTGACCGCGGGGCATGTCGGCCCCGGCGGCTTCACCGACGTTACCCCGCGCCGCACGACGCTGCCGCCGATCTATAATCATTATCAGCGGATCGAGGCACTGCACGACTATCGCGGCGCCGACCATGATTATTGGCCGGTGTTCCGCCCGCTGTTCCTGACCGGCTGGCTGATCGCCGACCAGTTCGAGGACGAGGGCGATTATGGCGCCGAGCAGATCCTGATCGCCAGCGCGTCGAGCAAGACGGCGATCGGGCTCGGCTTTTCGCTCGCGCAGAGGCAGGGTCATCGACCGCAAACGATCGGGCTGACGTCGAAGGCGAATGTCGCCGACCTCGACGCCCAGCGCATCTACGACCGCGTCATTGCCTATGAAGACATCATGACGCTGAACGCGGGCACCCCCTCGGCGCTTGTCGACATGGCGGGCAATGGCGCGGTGACGCGCGCTGTGCACAGTCATTTCGGGAACAGCCTCAAGGCCTCGATCATCGTCGGAAAATCGCACTGGGATGCCGACGCAGGCGAAGCCGCGCTGCACGGGCCGGAACGGCAGGGGTTCTTTGCGCCCGGCCGCAGCCAGAAGCGCATCGCCGACTGGGGCGGCCCGGCGTTCGGACAGAAGATTGCTGAAGCCTGGACCGGCTTCATGGATGTCGCGCCGCGCCTCGCGCGCATCGACAAACGCCGCGGCGGAGAGGCTGCGCTGGAAGCCTATAAAGAAATGCTGTCGGGTCGCGCCGATCCCAAGGCGGGGATCGTCATCGAACCCTGAGCAGATTGGTTGACGTTAACGTCAATCTGCGCTCTAGCCGCGCGATGTCTCGCTATACCCATGTCATCTTCGACTTCGGCGGCGTCATCACCGCCTCGCCCTTCGAAGCCTTCAACCGGCTTGAAGAAGAGCGCGGCCTGCCGCGCGATTTCGTCCGCCGCGTCAACGCGACGAACCCCGACAACAATGCCTGGGCAAAGTTCGAGCGCGCCGACATCGACGCTGCAACCTTTGACACATTTTTCGCCGAAGAGGCGCGCGCGCTGGGGCACGAGCTTCAGGGTGAGGCCGTGCTGGCGGTCATCGCCGGCGCCGTCCGCCCCGCGATGGTCGCCGCGCTCGACACGCTGAAGGCGCAGGGCTTCACCATCGCGTGCATCACGAACAATGTTCCCGGCGGCAAGATGGGCATCAAGGGCGCGGGCATGACGCGCAGCGAGGAAGCCGCGGTCGAGGTCGCCGACATCATGGCGCGCTTCACGCATGTCATCGAATCGAGCAAGGCCGGCGTTCGCAAGCCCGACCCCGCCATCTATCTGATGATGTGCGAGAAACTCGGCGTCGAACCCGCCAGCTGCATCTATCTCGACGACCTCGGCATCAACTGCAAACCGGCGAGCCAGCTCGGTATGCACGCGATCAAGGTGACGAGCGGCGAACAGGCGCTTGCCGATCTGTCGGCGGCGCTGGGAATCGCGCTACCCTGACGACCCGATTTCGGTGGCGAGAGGCATATCGGCTTAGGGGTGGGGAGCTGCACGTCCGGTTTTGGTTGCAACGGACCAACAAGCAGACGAACATGAGCCTAGAAAACGGGAAGGCGGGGTCGTGAAAACTACAGTTTTGAAGATCATGTTTGCGGGCGGCGCGATACTTCTGTTTGGTGGTCAGACGCCTCCAGCTTCCAAGCCGGGGATCAAAGTCTATAACGCGATGATTCCGATGATAGACGATCATTTGAAGTTGGTCGACGCCTCTTCCGATACACCCTTGGATATCGATAATCGCATTATGGTCAACATAGTGAGAACGCCTAAATCTCTGGAAAACATCGGTATCCTTGGAGAGAAACGAATCACAAATTTCTATCGGGGCGCCTTGAGCGAAACCTATTTTCAGGCCCCTCGGGTTCCGAAGCCGAAGTTCAGTCCATATGTTTCGCAGTTTCAGATGAAATGCGGCGGCGCATGGTCGCGCTACGACAAGAGGGCAGATATAGCCACCGCGTGCTGGGAAGATCTGGAGGTCGCCGGTACTTCAGCGCTTCCGCCCCCCAGATATCCGCTGAAAATTCAGTTTGAGTTTGCGGACAACGAGCTCATCAGCGTTAATTTGATTACTGAAGATCCCAACATTCTGGCGAACGCAGACAAGATGCAGAGGACTGATACGACCGTAAAGTGACAGCGGTGGATCAGCTTCGCGTCGTGGGACTAAATCGAAAATGGATCACGTCCGCATTTCGTGAAACTCCATCACCAGAGAACGCCCGATATCGGTCGTTTGCTGCCGTTCAGCTTACCACCACCTCGGCAAGGTTGAGCTTCGCCGCGCGGTCGAAGATTTGCACCAGCACCGGCTCGGTGTCGGTGACGCGCATCGCGACGTGGAACTCGACCGACGCGAGCGCGGGCATGCCCGCGATCTCGACCAGCGCACGGCGCGCCACTTCGCCGCGCACCATCGGACGCGGGAAGATGCCGATCCCGCCGTCCGCCTTCGCGATGTCGATCATCGTGCGCGCATTGTTGCAGAGGTTGAGCGATTTCTGCGCGACGCGCGATGCCTCGATCGCCTCGCGCATCCGGCCGTGGATCGGCGAGTGGCTGGCGAGCGACCAGACCGGAATCGCCGCCTCCCCGCCGGCAAAGGCCGCGGCCACCGAGGGGCTCGCAAGCCACACCAGTTCGACCTCGCCAATCGGGCTGGTCTTGAGCGCCGGATGCGCGATCGGCCCTGCGGCGAAGGCCATGTCGGTGCGGCCGGTCAGCAATTGCTGGATCAGATTCGCGGTGAGATCGATTTCGATCTCCAGCCCGACATTCGGCATATCGGCCTTCAGCGCGGCGACGAAGCCGGGCAGACAGCTCGCCGCCGCGATCTCGCCCGCGCCGATCCGTACGACGCCGCTCGCCTCGGCGAAACCGCCGCTGCCGAGCAGCGCGACTTGCATATCGCGGAGCAGCGGATCGCAGTCGCGCACGAGCTTGCGCCCCGCCGCGGTCAGCGACATCGTCCGCCCGTCGCGGCGGAACAGGGTGGTGCCGAGCCGCTGCTCCAGCTCGCGCATCCGCGCCGACACAGCAGGCTGCGTCGTGTTGAGCCGTTCGGCGGCAGCCGAAAAGGTACCGAGCCGGTCGATCCACAGCAAGGTTTCGAGGTGATAGAGCGAGACGCGATTGATAGACATCGCTTATCTATAATCGAAAAATAGAGTAATTAGAATTGATAGATCAAATGCGCCAATGTCGCACCCACTCACCCATCAAGGAGGCTGTTTCATGGGGAACAAGCGCTATTCCGACGCCGCCGCCGCACTCGAAGGTCTGCTCTTCGACGGCATGCAGATTTGCGCGGGCGGCTTCGGCCTTTGCGGCATCCCAGAACGGCTGATCGACGCGATCCGCGATGCGGGCACGAAAGACCTGACCATCGCCAGCAACAACGCCGGCATCGACGGCGAAGGCCTCGG
Organism: Sphingopyxis sp.; assembly: GCF_965279755.1. Classification (GTDB taxonomy): domain Bacteria; phylum Pseudomonadota; class Alphaproteobacteria; order Sphingomonadales; family Sphingomonadaceae; genus Sphingopyxis. The sequence continues at coordinate 821,827 of NZ_OZ257261.1, forward strand.
CAAGCTGCTTCGCACCAAACAGGTCAAAAAGATGATCTCGTCCTATGTAGGCGAGAACAAGGAGTTCGAGCGGCAATATCTGGCGGGCGAGCTCGAGGTCGAATTCTGCCCGCAGGGCACGCTGGCCGAGCGCTGCCGCGCGGGCGGCGCGGGCATCCCTGGCTTCTATACCAAGACCGGCGTCGGCACGCTGGTGGCCGAGGGCAAGGAAGTGAAGAATTTCGACGGGCAGGATTATATCCTCGAACGCGGCATCTTTGCCGACCTTGCGATCATCAAGGGGTGGAAGGCCGACGAGAGCGGCAACCTCATCTTCCGCAAGACCGCGCGCAACTTCAACCAGCCGATGGCGACCGCGGCAAAGATCTGCGTCGCCGAAGTCGAGGAAATCGTCCCGACCGGCAGCCTCGACCCCGACAGCATCCACCTGCCCGGCATCTATGTGAAGCGGATGATCGTCGGCGCGCCTTACGACAAGAAGATCGAATTCCGCACGACGCGCCCGCGCGAGACCGCGTGATGCGTAATCTGAGCCTTACCGCCGCGCTGCTCCTAGCAGGCTGTGCTTCGACCACGGCGCAAACCTCACCGAAGCCACTCAGCGCCGATGTTGTCGCTTCGCAGGTCGGGGAGAAGCCAACTTCCGCCTCGCCGCCCGCGGGGCAGCAATGGCTGTATGGCTCGGCGGAAGGCGCGGTCGCGTCGGTGCAGGTCTATCGTTCACTCGCAGCCTATGTTCGCGCGGTCGCCATTTCGGCGGCGCCGCACCGGCAGGTCGTGCTTGCCGAGGGATCGACGCTGGCGTCGCCCCGCTTCGAGGAATGCGGCGAGAAACCGCTCGCGGCGGTTTTCGACGCCGACGAGACGCTCATCTGGAACATCGGCGCGATGCGCTATTTTGCCGAACAGCATAAGGATTTCGATCCCGCGGTCTGGGACCAGTGGGAAAAAACCGGCGCGGGTAAAGCGGTTGCGATGCCCGGCGTGATCGACGCGGTAAACGTGATGCGCGCCGCAGGGGTGACGGTGATCGTCAATACCAACCGTACTGCCGCCAATGCGAAGGGGAGCGAGGACACGCTACGCGCCGCCGGGCTCGGCGAGTTCAAGCATGGCGAGACGCTGTTTCTGATGGGCGACACGCCCGACGGCGCGAGCAAGGACGGCCGCCGCGCGCTGATCGCGTCGCGCTGGTGCGTGATCGCGATGGGCGGCGACCAACTCGGTGATTTCGCGCAGGCGTTCAACGCGCGCGAGCTGTCGGTGGAGGCGCGCAAAACGCTCGCGACGAGCGGGCCGATCGCCGATCTGTGGGGGCATGGCTGGTTCCTGCTCTCCAACCCCGTTTATGGCCCGTCGATACGCGGCGGCTTTGCCGACATCTTCCCCTCCGACAAGCAATGGGAGCCCAAGTAAATGCCCTGGACCCGCGACGACATGGCGGCACGCGCCGCGAAGGAACTGCAGGACGGCTATTACGTCAACCTCGGCATCGGCATCCCGACGCTGGTCGCGAACCATATTCCCGACGGGATGACGGTCACGCTCCAGTCGGAGAATGGCATGCTCGGCATCGGCCCATTTCCCTATGAGGGCGACGAGGATGCCGACCTGATCAACGCGGGGAAGCAGACGATCAGCGAAGTGCCGCAGTCAGCCTATTTCAGTTCGTCGGACAGCTTTGCGATGATCCGCGGCGGCCATATCGACCTGACCGTGCTGGGTGCGATGGAGATTGCCGAGAATGGCGACATCGCCAACTGGATGATCCCCGGCAAGATGATCAAGGGCATGGGCGGCGCGATGGACCTCGTCGCCGGCGTCAAGAAGATCATCGTCGTGATGGAGCATGTTGCCAAGGACGGCAGCCCGAAGTTCATCCCGGCGTGCACGCTGCCGCTGACCGGCCAGAATGTCGTCGACATGATCATCACCGACCTGGCGGTGTTCAGGCGCGACGATCATGCGAGCCCGTTCAAGCTGATCGAGCTCGCGCCGGGGGTGACGGCGGAGGAAGTCGCGGCTATGACGACGGCCAACTATAAGGTCGCCATCTAGTCACGGGTTCATGAAGCGGGTTTTCGTTGTTCTTCTTGCGGTCATCGCGCTTGTGCTGACCGGTTGGTTCGGGTTGCGTGCCTTTGGTGGCGGCGGACAGCCGCTGGCCAGCGTCGCCATTCCGTTTGCGGCGGCTGAAAGCCTGCCCGACACGCCCGACAAGTGGCACGGGCGGATCGACTATCGAACGCTCGACGCTCAGCTCGCGGCGCTGGCGCAGCGTCCCGAAATGGCGGGGCTGGCGGTCGCGGTGATCGAGGACGGCAAGCTGACCTTCGTTCGCACCTATGGCGTTGCCGATGCAGCAACCGGTGCCCCCGTGACTCCGCACACGCTGTTCCGCTGGGCCTCGGTATCGAAGACCGCGACCGGCGCAATCGCTGCCGCGCTGGCCAAGGACGGTGCCCTCGATCTCGACCGGTCGGTCGCCGCGTGGCACACGACGCTGCGCCTGCCGGGCGGCGCCGAGACACGGATTTCGACCGCCGACATATTGTCGCAGCGCAGCGGTCTGACCAAAAATGCCTATGACGAGAAGCTGGAAGGAGGGCAGAGCCCGCAGTTGCTGCGCGCGAGCCTGACCGCCGCGCCGCTGCAGTGCGAGCCCGGCACGTGCCACACTTATCAGAATATCGCCTTTGACACCGCGAGCGAGATCGTCGCCAAGGCAGCGGGCAAGCCCTTTTCCGACGAGGTAGAGGACCGCCTGTTCCTGCCGCTCGGCATGGTCAGCGCGGGCTATGGCATGGAGCATCTGACCGATGCGAAGGATTGGGCGCGACCGCACCGCAACGGACAGGTTCGCCCGCTCAAGGAGGCCTATTGGCGGGTTCCCGCAGCCGCGGGTGTAGAGAGCGATATCGTCGATTTCGCAACCTGGATGCGCGCGATGATGGGTCTGCGCCCCGACGTGCTGCCGAAGCCGGTTCTGGAGATTGCCCACCGACCCCGCGTCCATACCGAACGCCTCTATGGCAGCGGCCTACGTCAGGCGATCAGCGACGCCTCCTATGGGCTTGGCTGGCGCAACTTCAGCTATGACGGGCACCGACTGGCGGGCCATTCGGGTGCGGTGTCCGGATACCGCGCGACGATGATCTTCGAACCCGCGACGCAGACCGGCGTGGTGGCGCTGTGGAACAGCGACTGGGGCTTCCCCTTCCGCATTCCGTTCGCCGCGATCGACAGCTACCACGGGCGCGCCGAGGGCAAGTGGCTCGACCTTAGCGAATTGCCGCCGGCGACCGGCGGTGGCGCCGCGGCGGCCGGCCCCGTGGCTCCCAGCCTGAAGAAGTGAAGGTCGGCACGGCGCGCGCTTGCTCCCCGGCCGGCTGCCTGTGTATCAGGCCGCACCCGCGGCGAGAGGAGAATCATCCATGCGCGTGCTGCTGACCGGATCATCGGGCTGGCTCGGGCGATATCTCGCGCCGCTGCTCGCCGAAAATGGCCACCAGGTTACCGGTCTCGACGTCGTGCCGGGCGCGCATACGCAGGTGATCGGCACCGTCGCCGACCGCGAACTGATCGAGCGGACGATGGGCGAGCACGGGATCGAGGCGATCATTCATGGCGGCGCGCTGCACAAGCCCGACATCGTCCGCTATCCGCGGCAGGCATTCATCGACGTCAACACGACGGGCACGCTGAACCTGATCGAGGCTGCGGTCGCGGCGGGCAACGACCGGTTCCTCTTCACCTCGACCACCTCGCTGATGGTCCGCGCCGATGTCCGCGCGGGCGCGGGCGAAATGGGCGCTTGGTGGATGGACGAGGATTTCGGCCCGATCGAGCCGCGCAACATTTATGGCATCACCAAGCTCGCCGCCGAGCAGGCTTGCCGGCTGGTCCACCGTGAGCACGGCATCAATGTAGCAATTCTGCGCACCGGGCGTTTCTTTCCCGAAGACGACGACACGCATGCGGTTCCGAGCGGCCCGAACCTGAAGGCGAACGAGCTGCTCAACCGCCGCCTGACGGTCGAGGATGCCGCCGCGGCGCATCTCGCCGCGCTGGAGGCCGCGCCGCAGATCGGCTGCGACACCTTCATCCTGTCGGCGTCGCCGCCCTTCGCACGCGAGGAAGCCGGGGAGCTGGCCCGCGATGCCCACGCGGTGATCGCACGCCACTATCCCGACGCCGCCGGACTTTATGCGGCTGCGGGCTGGGTGCTGCCCGACACCATCGATCGCGTCTACGACCCGTCGCGCGCCGAACGCCGCTTCGGCTGGCGCGCGAAAACCGATTTCGGCAGCGTGCTGTCGGCGCTTCGCGACGGCACCGAACTGCCTTTCGCGCATGACCCCGCCTACATCTCCCCCATTATTTCGCAGGAGCGCGAAGCATGTATGTGCTGATCACCGCCAACCGCAATTATTCGAGCTGGTCGCTGCGCCCGTGGGTGCTGATGAGCGCGCTCGGCATCGCGTTCGAGGACCGAATCGAGCCCTTCACCAAGCCCGTGAATTACGACGCCTTCCGCAGCTTCTCCCCGACCGGCCAGGTTCCCGCGCTGCTCCACGAGGGCCGCACGCTCCACGACTCGCTCGGCATCACCCTCTATCTCGCCGATCGGCACACGGGTGTATGGCCCGCAGATCCCGACGCGCGCGCATGGGCTCAATGCGCGGTCGCCGAGATGCACAGCGGCTTTTCCGCGCTGCGCAACGATTGCACGATGAACGTCGGAGTGCGTGTGACGCCGAAGCCTATGTCCGACGCGCTGCGCTCGAACGTCGCGCGCATCCGCGAGCTGTTCGAGGAAGGGCTGGCGAAGTTCGGCGGGCCGTGGCTCGCAGGCGTGGACTTTTCGGCCGCCGATGCGTTTTACGCACCGGTCGCCTTCCGCATCCGCACCTATGGCCTCGACGTCGGCGCCGGACAGGCATGGGTCGACCACATCCTGTCGCACCCCGCGATGGTCGAGTGGGAACGGCAGGCGCTGGTCGAGGAATGGCGCGAGGAAAGCCATGAGGTCGAGCTTGCCGCCGCAGGCGTGATTACAGCGGATTACCGAACGACTTAGTCAGCGAGCGCCTCGCGCACCACCGCGATCCCCGCCTCGCGCTGCGCTTTCAGCTCGGCCTTGAGCTTCGCCGGGTCGCGCGCGAAGACGAAGCCGAAGCTGACCCCGCCCTCTTTGCCGATCGTCGCGTGGTGGAGCTTGTGCGCCTGCACCAGCCGCTTGGCATAGCCGCGTCGCGGCACCCAGCGGAAATAGCGCTGGTGGACCAGCCCGTCGTGCACCAGCGTGTAGATGATCCCGTAGAAAAGCACGCCGAGCCCGATCCACGTCCCCGGCTCCCATGCCGACGCGCCCATGATCATCGGACTGCCGATCACGAACATCGAAATGCTCATTGCCGCGCCGAAGATCGCGAACAGGTCGTTCTTTTCGAGCATATTATCATGCGGCTCATGATGGTCTCGGTGCCAGGCCCAGCCGAAGCCGTGCATGATATATTTGTGGCTCGCCCACGCGACGCCCTCCATCGCCAAGACGGTGGCAAGGACAAGAGCAATGATGGCAAACGTCGACATGGGGGGATTATAGGCCCGTTCAACGGGTGATGCCACACTCCCCGTCATCCCGGAGAAGGCCGGGATCTCATCCTATCGGCATAACGCGACGGCGAGATTCCGGCCGTCGCCGGGACGACGACACAAAAAGGCGAGAGCGCCAGAGCGGCGACCGAAAATTGCGTTTTTGATCGCCACTGGCTTGCAAAGTTATCCGGCAGGCGTAAGTGAACCGGCATGACTCGGCCCCGCACCCTTTACGAGAAAATCTGGGACGCGCATGTCGTCGAACAGCGCCCCGACGGTACCTGCCTGATCTTCATCGACCGCCACCTCGTTCATGAAGTCACCAGCCCGCAGGCGTTTGCAGGGCTACGCGCGAGCGGTCGCACGGTGCGCCGCCCCGACCTGACGCTCGCGGTGCCCGACCACAATTTGCCGACGACCGCGCGCAAGGATGCAGCCGGAAACAAGCTGCCGATCGCCGACGCCGAGAGCGCAGCGCAGCTCGCAGCGCTCGAGAAGAACGCGCCCGAATTCGGCATCCGCTACATCGACGCGGTCGCGCCCGAGCAGGGCATCGTCCATGTCGTCGGCCCCGAGCAGGGCTTTTCGTTGCCCGGCACGACCATCGTTTGCGGCGACAGCCATACGGCGTGCCACGGCGGCATCGGCGCGCTCGCCTTCGGTATCGGGACGAGCGAGGTCGAGCATGTCCTCGCAACGCAGACGCTGCTGCTCCAGCCGTCGAAGACGATGGAAGTGCGCGTCGAGGGCGAAGTCGGCCCCGGCGTCACGGCAAAGGACATCATCCTCCACATCACCGGCACGATCGGCGCTGCGGGCGGAACCGGCCATGTTATCGAATATACCGGCAGCGCAATCCGCGCGCTGTCGGTCGAGGGCCGTCTGACCGTCAGCAACATGGCGATCGAGGGTGGCGCGCGCGCCGGTCTGATCGCGCCCGACGAGACGACCTTTGCATACCTCAAGGGCCGACCCTATGCACCGAAGGGTGCCGACTGGGATGCCGCGGTCGCCTGGTGGAAGAGCCTCGCGACCGATCCCGGCGCGACCTATGACAAGACCGTCGTCATCGACGCCGCCAACATCGCGCCGAGCGTGACCTGGGGCACCAGCCCGGAGGACGTCGTGCCGATCACCGGAACCGTCCCCGATCCCGCGAGCTTCGCCGATCCGTCGAAGCAGGTCGCGGCCGCCAAGTCGCTCGCCTATATGGGCCTCGAGCCCGGCACGCGGATGCAGGACGTCCCGATCGAGAATATCTTCATCGGCAGCTGCACCAACAGCCGGATCGAGGACATGCGCGCGGCCGCCGCGATCGTCAAAGGCCGTCACAAGGCCGACAACGTCAAATGGGCGATCGTCGTCCCGGGTTCGGGCCTCGTGAAAGCGCAGGCCGAGGCCGAGGGGCTCGACCGCATCTTCACCGACGCCGGCCTCGAATGGCGCGAGCCGGGCTGTTCGGCGTGCCTTGCGATGAACCCCGACAAGGTCCCCGCGGGCGAACGCTGTGCCAGCACCAGCAACCGCAATTTCGTCGGCCGTCAGGGACCGGGCAGCCGCACGCATCTGGTCAGCCCCGCGATGGCGGCGGCGGCGGCGGTGACGGGCAAGCTCACCGATGTGCGGGAGCTGATGGCATGACGCCGCTGGAAAAGGTCGAAGGCCGCGCGATTCCGTTCGGGCTGAAGAATATCGACACCGACGTCATCATTCCGGCGCACTGGCTGAAGACCACGACGCGCGAGGGCATGGGCCGCGGCGCATTCGAGGCGATCCGCAAGGATCCCGACAATCTGTTCGACAGCGCCGAATATAAGGGCGCGCCGATCCTGATCGCGGGCGACAATTTCGGCTGCGGGTCGAGCCGCGAGCATGCCGCATGGGCGCTCGGCGACCTTGGCATTCGCGTCGTGATCGCGCCTTCTTACTCCGACATTTTCTCGGGCAATGCGGTCAAGAACGGCATCCTTCCTGTCGTGCTGCCGCAGGCGGCGATCGACCGGCTGATGGAGGTCGCAACGACCGACCCGGTGCATGTCGACCTCGACACGCAAACGGTGACGACGCCCTTTCAGGACCGCTTCACCTTCGAGATCGACCCGTTCCGCAAAATGTGCCTGCTCGAGGGACTCGACGAGATTTCGCTGACTGAAAAAAGCGACGCCGCGATCGGCGCCTATGAAAAGCAGCTCGACGCCGACCGTCCTTGGATGCGGCCGCAAGCAGCATAAGATTTCAAAAGAGGAGAAGATGATGAAGGCTCTCTTGTCGACCGCAACCGGCGGCCCCGAAACGCTGACGCTCGGCGAACTTCCGCGTCCGACCGCAGGCAAGGGCCAGATCGTGATCGATGTGAAGGCCTGCGCGGTCAACTTCCCCGACGTGTTGATCATCGAGGATAAATATCAGTTCCGCCCCGAACGCCCCTTCGCCCCCGGCGGCGAAGTCGCGGGGCTGGTCGCCGAAGTCGGCGAAGGCGTGACCGACTTCAAGGTCGGCGACCGCGTGATCGCAGGCTGCGGCAATGGCGGGATGACCGAAGCCGTCGCGGTTTCGGTGCACAATGTCTATCACCTGCCCGAAGCGCATGATTTCGCCGAGGGCGCCTCGCTGCTGATGACCTATGGCACCAGCATCCACGCGCTCGTTGATCGCGGCCACATCAAGGAAGGCGACACGCTGCTCGTGCTCGGCGCCTCGGGCGGCGTCGGCATCGCGGCGGTCGAGCTGGGCAAGGCCTTTGGCGCGCGCGTCGTCGCGGGCGTATCGAGCGAGGAGAAGGGCGAGATCGCCCGCCAGGCCGGCGCCGACGAGGTCGTCGTCTATGGCCGCCAGCCGTTCGACAAGGACCAGTCGAAAGAACTCGCGAACAAGTTCAAGGAAGCCGTCGGCCCGAATGGTGCCAACGTCATTTATGATGCGGTCGGCGGCGATTATGCCGAACCCGCGCTGCGCTCGATCGCGTGGGAAGGCCGCTACCTCGTCGTCGGCTTCCCCGCCGGCATCCCGCGCCTGCCGCTCAACCTGACCTTGCTCAAGAGCTGCGACGTCGCCGGCGTCTTCTGGGGCGCGTTCGTGGTGCGCGAGCCTCAGCGCAACCGGGCGAACATCGCTCGCCTGTTCCAGCTTTGGGAACAGGGCAAGATTCAGCCGCGTGTGACCGGCTCCTACAGCCTCGCCGACGGCGGCAAGGCGATCGCGAAGCTCGCCGATCGCAGCGCGGTCGGCAAGCTCGTCGTCACCATCTGAAATATCGCCCCGACCCTGCCTTGACCGAGGCGCTGCGAACCCTCGCGGCGTCCGGTCGGCTGGAGGTGCGTGTGACGCCCGGCGCAAGCCGGGACGAGGTGAGGATCGTCGACGGGGCGGTCCAGCTGCGCGTCACCGCTCCGCCCGCCGATGGCGCTGCAAACGACGCGGTGCTGGCGCTGTTCGCCGCCGCACTTGGCCGGCCTCGCCGCGACCTGACCCTGCTACGCGGCGCGACCGGGCGGATAAAATTGATCGGCATCGCGCTCGACTGACCGCATTCCGAGCGGCGGATTAACCCTTTATCAGGGGCTGCCCCCTATGGCCGGATGCAGGACTGTAGGGACCGCAGGTACAGACTATGGCGAATCGCCGTCCGATCAATGATACGCAAGCCGCGAGTCTCGCGAACATTTCGCGCACCCGCCGCGCGCAGCTCGTCGCCGAGTTCGAGGGCGAGCTGGGTATCGATCACAAGGCTCGTGCGGTTGCGGCCTATGAAGCGAAACGCTGGAAGACGATCAAGACGATCATCGTGTGGACGATCGCGATCATGTTCTTCACCATCGCCTGCCATAAGCTCTGGGTGATGGGGCAGGACGTCGACAAGCCCTTCTCCAACCTCGATCCGATGAAGAGCATTTTCGGCGGGGAATAGCCGCAGCTACGGTCTGTGCCCGAAGTCCGGGGGATATTCAGCGGAACGGCCAGCCTGGATATAGATTGGCACAAAACTGGCGCTCAGCGAGTCCGGACTGAACATTTTTTCGCTGGGAGACGTCATTTCCACGCGAATCGCCCAGTTTCTGAGAACCCAGTCATTCGCGCCCGAACCTTTCCGGAATTCGCTCTGGATAATCAGCCCGGCAGGGCTAATCCAATACACCCGATCGAGTTGATCCTTTCGCAGCTTGATGATGTCCAGCGCGCCATAGCCGCTATCCAGGCGACCGGCATAGCCCGGCGCGGCGGCATTCATCATATCGATGCCACACGCCGTTTCAGCCACGTCGCGGCCGGATTTTGTCTCGCCCGTGACAAGCGACAGATGCGTGCCAGTCATGGCGCTGCAGTCAGCGACCAGCCGATCCATCGGCGTCTCGACGCGGTGTAAAGAACCACGATGAAACTCGGCCGCCCAGAAGGAAAATCTGCTGGTGTCGTCCGGGCGAACCTCCGTCCATTGATAGAGCGAATAGTCGCTTAGTGGACTTTTGGTTCGCGCGACGACCGCTTCCGCCGTCGTCGTTTCAGCATCAACCGTCGGCACTGCCGCCGCTGCGGCGACACACAGCAGCGTCGCCGCAGTCGCGCGGATCAATAAACGCGCGCCTTCGGCTTGATATATTCGACGTCGTCCGACAGCGTATATTCGTGGACCGGGCGGTAATCGAGGCGGACGCCGCCGCCCTTGCCGCCCCAGCCGTCGAACCAGCTGATCGTGTGCTTCATCCACGTCTTGTCGTCACGGTTCGGGAAATCCTCGTGCGCGTGAGCGCCGCGGCTTTCCTTGCGATTGTACGCCGAATGCATCGTCACGGTCGCCTGCGCTATCAGATTGTCGAGCTCGAGCGTTTCGATAAGGTCGGTATTCCAGATCAGGCTGCGGTCTGTAACGTGGACGTCGTTCATCCGCTGATAGGTCTTGGCGAGCTTGTCGCGGCCCTCGGCCATCAGCTCGTCGGTGCGGAACACCGCCGCATGCTGCGACATTGCGCGCTGCATCTCGGTGCGGATTTCGGCGGTCGGCGAGCTGCCATTCGCATTGCGGAAATGGTCGAGGCGCGACAACGCGAGGTCGGCGCTGTCCTTCGGCAGCGCAGGCTGCGCGGCGCCCGGAGTGACGATTTCCTTCAGGCGATGCCCGGTCGCACGGCCGAAGACGACAAGATCGATCAGGCTGTTCGAGCCGAGGCGGTTCGCACCATGGACCGACACGCACGCCGCTTCGCCGACCGCGAACAGGCCGGGGACGACAGCGTCGGGATTGCCGTCGCGAAGCGTGACGACTTCACCGTGATAGTTACAGGGAATGCCGCCCATATTGTAATGGACCGTCGGCACGACCGGCAACGGCTGGCGCGTCAGGTCGACGCCCGCGAAAATCTTGCCGCTCTCGGTAATCCCGGGCAGGCGCTCGGCGAGCACCGCGGGATCGATATGGTCGAGGTGCAAATAGATGTGATCCTTGTGCGGACCGACGCCGCGGCCTTCACGGATTTCGAGCGCCATCGAACGCGACACGACGTCGCGCGATGCCAGATCCTTTGCCGAGGGGGCATAGCGTTCCATGAACCGCTCGCCCTCGGAGTTGGTCAGATAGCCGCCCTCGCCGCGCGCACCTTCGGTGATGAGCACACCGGCGCCGTAAATGCCGGTCGGGTGGAACTGGACGAATTCCATGTCCTGCAACGGCAGGCCGGCGCGCAACACCATGCCGCCGCCGTCGCCAGTGCAGGTATGCGCCGACGTGGCGGTGAAATAGCAGCGGCCATAGCCGCCCGTCGCGAGCACGACGGCCTGGCTGCGGAAGCGGTGGATGCTGCCATCCTCCATGCACAGCGCGATCACGCCGCGGCACTCGCCATTTTCCATGATCAGGTCGAGCGCGAAATATTCGATGAAGAAGTCCGCGTCATACTTCAGGCTCTGCTGATAGAGCGCGTGAAGCATCGCGTGACCGGTCCGGTCGGCTGCGGCGCAAGTGCGCTGCACCGGCGGGCCTTCGCCCATATTCTGCATATGGCCGCCGAACGGGCGCTGATAGATGGTGCCGTCCTGGTTGCGCGAGAACGGCACACCGGCATGTTCGAGCTCGTAGACCGCGGCGGGGGCCTCGCGCACCATATATTCGATCGCGTCCTGGTCGCCGAGCCAGTCGGAGCCCTTGACGGTGTCGTACATGTGCCACTGCCAATGGTCGGGGCTGTTGTTGCCGAGCGAGGCGGCGATGCCGCCCTGCGCCGCAACGGTGTGGCTGCGCGTCGGGAACACCTTGGTGATGCAGGCGGTCTTGAGCCCGGCCTCGGCGCTGCCCATGGTGGCGCGCAGGCCCGAGCCACCGGCGCCGACGACGACGGTGTCGTAAACGTGATCGATGATCTTGTAGGCTTCGGTCATCTTACATGCCCCCCGGGCCGATTGCGGCGGGCGCCAGCGCGATGCGGACGATCGCGAAGATGCCATAGGCGGCGCCGCCGATCGCGTAGAAATTCAGAACGACGATCGCGAGCAGTCGCGTCGCTTCGCCATGGACATAGTCCTCGATCATCACCTGAAGGCCGAGGCGGAAGTGCCAGAAGACGCTGACGACGAGCAGGATCAGCGCGAGCGCGACCGTCGGATTCGACGCCCAGCGATGCACCGCGGCATGATCACCGAGCGGCAGGCGCACCATCGAGACGAAGAACCAGGTGACGAGAAAGATGTTGGCGAGCGCGGTCAGGCGCTGCTGCAGCCAGTGACCGCTGCCGTGATGCGACGAGCCGAGCCCGCGCACACGGCCGAGACGCGTTCCGTTACCCATTGAGCGCCTCCTTCATGATGTAGAGCCAGGTCGCGGCGGTCGCGAGGATCGCGCCAACAAAGACCAAGGTCGACCAGAGCCGGTTGGTCTTGAGTTCATAGCCCGCGCCCGCGTCGAGCACGAAGTGGCGAAGGCCCGAGAAAAGATGCTGAAAAAAGGCCCAGGTCAGCCCGATGAGCACGACCTTGCCGAGGATGTTCGTGATCTGATGGAACAGACCGATCTCGGGGCTCGGATCCTTCCACACCACGGCGACGAACGCCGCATAGGCCTCGGGTCCGGCCGCGATGGCGCCGAGCCACCACAGGAACATCAGCGCGCCGACGATCGCAAGACCGTCGCCGGTGACCCGATGAAAGATCGAGACCGCCATCGAAGGCGACCATTTATACACCTGAAGGTGCGGCGAGAGCGGCCGCGCGCTCGGTTCCTTGCCAGCCATATCAGCCCCGTTTCATGACTCTGTCGGTCGATGGGCGCGGGTTAAGCCTTCCCGTCGCGATATGCAATTGCTTAGGGGCTGAGGGATGCAGATTATTGGAGTTGCCGGCCGCCGGACGAAAAAGGGCGCGCGGCCTATCGGCAGCGCGCCCTTCCGGTTTCCAATGAGCCGTTACAGTCAGCTCTTGCAGGGGCCGGTGTTGGTGCTGACGACCTGCAGCTGCATTTCCATGTCGCCGCCGGTCGGCGCCTTGCCCTTGGTCGTGACGAGAATGTCGGTCTTTTTCGCAGCGAGCGTGCCCGCCATGGCGAGTTCGACCTTCTGACCGGCCTGATTGCACGAACCGGCAACGTCGAGCTTGCCGCCGCCGATCTGGTTCTTGGTCCAGGTGCAGGCGTCGCCATAACCCTTCGACAGCGCACCGGCGAGGTCTTCCTTGTCGACCTGTTCCTGCGTGACGCACTGATCGGTCGCGCCTGCGGCGGCGAATTGCTTCGACATCTGGTCCTTCACATTGTCGGGAACGCCCGGCATGTCGAACTTGACCAGCTTGACCTCGGTCTTCCAGTTGCCGGCTTCGCGCTTCACCGGCGCCGACGAGGCGGCGGCGGTGTCGCCGTCCTTGGCGCCCGCGGCGTCATCCGACTTGCCGCAGCCGGCAAGCGCCAGCGCTGCGCCCACAACGGCAACCGTCACGAATTTCTTCATCGCATTCTTCTCCAAATGATATTTTGGGTCCCTGAGAATAGCCCATCCGCCCATATCCACAGCGGGTGCGCGAGGAAGTTTATAGAGACATTTTAACGGGATGCACCCCTTTATCGGCCGGAACAATGCCGATCCGCCAACCATGCGCGTCGCAACAAGCAAAAGGGCGGCACGCGGCCGCCCTTCCCTGGCTTTCGGATCTATCGAAAACGCCGCGCGCCCGCCTGCAGGAAGGACGCGGCTTCCTTCTATTTCAGCTTGTCGCGGTTCGCGTAGAGCAAAGCCGCGAGCACCGCCGCCGACCCGATGCCGATCCCGGCCGCCGCCGCGGTTTTCCAGCCGCGCTTCTTTCCGTCGCTAGCCGCCGCATTCTTGTCAGCCGCCTCGGTCGCCTCGGCGGCTTCCTTTTGCGCCTGCAATTCGCGCGCGGCGCGGATCACTTCATTCTCTTCTTCCTCGTCCTGCGGGGGAGGCGGCACTTGGTCGGTCATCGTCTCTCTGCGTCCTTTTTATAAGGCAAGTGCCTGCTCGACAGGCACATAGTCCGTTCCGACCGCTTCGGCGACGGCTTCGAACGTTACCTTACCATTCCAGACGTTGAGTCCCTGCGCAAGATGCTCGTCGCGCTTCAGGGCGTCTTTCCAGCCCAGATCGGCGATACGCAGCGCGTGCGGCAGCGTGACATTGTTGAGCGCATAGGTGCTGGTGCGCGCGACCGCGCCCGGCATGTTCGCGACCGCATAATGGACGATGCCGTCGACGATGTAGGTCGGGTCGGCGTGAGTCGTCGCATGGCTTGTCTCAAAACAGCCGCCCTGATCGATCGCGACGTCGACCAGCACCGAGCCCGGCCGCATCGTCTTCAGCATGTCGCGGCTGACAAGCTTCGGCGCTTCCGCGCCGGGGATCAGCACCGCGCCGATGACCAGATCGGCCTCGGCAACGCATTCGGCGAGGTTCGCGCGGTTCGAGAACCGCGTCTTGGCGCGCGCCTCGAAGAAAGTGCCGACGCGTTCGAGTACTTCGGGGTCGCGGTCGAGGATCGTGACGTCGGCGCCAAGGCCCGCCGCCATCTGCGCCGCATTGAAGCCGACGACGCCGCCGCCGATCACGCACACCTTGCCGGGCGCGACACCCGGAACGCCGCCGAGCAGCACGCCGCGGCCGCCATGCGCCTTTTCGAGCGCGGTCGCGCCGGCCTGGATCGACATGCGGCCCGCGACCTGGCTCATCGGTTTCAGGAGCGGCAGGCCGCCATGCGGGGAGGTCACGGTTTCATAGGCAATGCACACCGCGCCCGACTTCATCAGGTCGAGCGTCTGTTCGGGATCGGGCGCGAGGTGAAGGTAGGTATAGAGGATCTGGCCGGGGCGCAGCATCGCGCGCTCGACGGCCTGCGGTTCCTTGACCTTCACGACCATCTCGCAGGTCGCGAAAATCTCTTCCGCCGTCTGGACGATCTCCGCGCCCGCCTCGACATAATAACGGTCGTGCGCGCCGATGCCTTCGCCAGCACCGGTCTGCACCAGCACACGGTGACCGTGGACGACGAGTTCGCGAGCGCTTTCGGGGGTCAGGCCGACGCGATATTCGTGATTCTTGATTTCCTTGGGGGTGCCGATGATCATGACGCGCTCTCCGTAAAATGGCGGCCGCAGCGCCCCATTTTCGGGCATCCTTAGCCTTCGGACAAACATAACAGCGAATGGCCGGGATTTGCTTGCATATATCTTTCCTTATCGCTTAATCGCGCAATAATATCGCGCCATTCTGTCAGGACACGCGACATGATTGATCGAATCGACGCGAAGCTGCTCGACCTGCTGCAACGCGATGGCCCCAAGCCCGTCGCCGAACTCGGTGACCGCGTCGGTCTTTCGGCGTCGGCGTGCCATCGCCGTATCCGCGCGCTCGAGGCGGCGGGGATCATCACGGGCTATGCCGCACGCCTGGATCCAGAGGCGATCGGGTTGGGGCTCGACGTCTTCGTCGACATCACCCTCACCTCGCAGAGCGAGGAGGCACTCACCGCCTTTGAAAGCGCAGTCAAAAGCTTCGACGAAATCCTCGAGTGCCAGCTCTTGTCGGGCGCTTCGGACTATCGCCTGCGCGTCGCGGCGCGCAATGTCGCCGACTTCGACCGGCTTCACCGCCATTGCCTGTCACGCCTGCCCGGCGTCGCGGCGATGCACAGCGCCTTCGCGCTCCGGACGATCAAGGCATTCGAGGGTTATCCGGTGCGCAGCGAAGCCAGCCGCTGAGCCTAAAATTCCTCCTGCTGGTTAACACCGCTTTTACCATCATCCCCGCATATCCGGTGACACATATCCCGGATGATCGCGAGCATCAGACTCGCACACCCATCGGTTGGTCAGGGAAGCAGGATCATGGTGAAGGAAAATCCGATTCATAAGCAGCAGATAGATCCGGTGCTGATGGCGGATCGCTTCCCCTTCTATGACCTCGACGGCCACCTCGCCGCCGACGCCGCCGAAATTTACGGCATCGTCGCCGGCCGCGAAGAGCATATCGCGCGCGCCTATTGGGATGCCTTCAATGCGCTGCCCGGTATCGAACGCAAGGTCGAGGGCGAACTGCTCGAATCCTATGTGAAGGGCAGCGCGCGTCACACCGAGACCAAATATCGCGATGCCGCAGGTCAGGACGTCGCCACGATCGCCTGCCAGAACACCCATATGGCGCGCCGCGTGAAACTGCCGCTCGCGTCGGTGATGTCGTGCATCGCCGAAAGCCTGCGCCTGACCATCGAATTCGTCATCGACGCCACGGCGGGCGATACGCAGCGCCAGGCGCGACTGACGAGTGCGATCAACCGGCTCGCCCTGCTCGAGTTCGACATCATGCAGCGCTATGCGACCAAGCTCGACCGCGCGATCATTTCGACCGAGCGCCAGTCGCTCGCAGGCGATTTCGACCGCTCGATCGCCTCGCTGGTGCAGGACACCGACGCAGCACGCCAGCAGCTTTCCAAGCAGGCCGCTTCGGCCGATCAGGCAGCGAAGGGCATGATCGCCAAGACGAGCGAAGTCGCCGCCGCCTCCGAACAGTCCGCGATGGCGATGCGCGAAGCCGCCTCGACCGCCGCCGGCCTGATCCGCGCGATCGAGGATGCGCGCACCGAGGTGGAAGCTTCGGCGAGCATCGCGACCCGCGCTTCCGAACAGGCAGGCGAAGCCGTCGCGATGTCCGAAGCGCTGTCGCGTCATGCCGAATCGATCGAGTCAATTCTGGGCTTGATCCGCGAGATCGCGGGCCAGACCAACCTGCTCGCGCTCAACGCCACGATCGAGGCCGCCCGCGCCGGCGAATCGGGCCGCGGCTTCGCGGTCGTCGCGCAGGAAGTTAAGAGCCTCGCCAACGAAACCGCCCGCGCGACCGACGATATCGCGGGCAAGATCACCGCGATCCAGCAGGCGACGCGCGGATCGGTCAACGCCAACCAGTCGATCCAGCAGACGATCGTCGAGGTGCAGACATCGGCGCAGCGCATCCGCGACGCGATGGACGCGCAGGCGCAGACGGTCACCTCGATTACTGCCGCGGTCGACGAAACCGCGCTGGCCGCCGACTCGATGTCGTCGACGATCGCGAGCATCCGCAACGATTCGGGCATGGTCGCGGGCGAGATCAGCACGCTCAGCCAGGAGTTTGCCAGGATGGGCGACCGACTCCAGTCGCTGGAAAAGGCCGCGAGCGAGTTCAGCCGCCGCGTCGCCTGATATCGGGCGCAAGCTTGGCAAGCGCGGTGCCCCTGCCCTAAGGCGGGAGCATGACAACCCATATCCTGATTACCGGCGCCAGCCGCGGCATCGGCGCCGCGATTGCCGAAGCGCTGACTAGCGACGCGACCAAGGTCGTGGCGCTGTCGAGCGCCGACGGCGATTTGTCGGACCCGGCAGTGCCCGAGGCGCTCTGGCAATCTAGCCTTGCAACGCTGGGCGGCCGCATCGACGTGCTGATCAACAACGCCGGCATCTTCGAGGCGAACTCGCTCGATAGCGACGACGCCGACTGGCTCGCAAGCTGGGACCGCACGATGCAGGTCAATCTGACCGCCAGCGCCCTGCTCTGCCGCCGCGCGGTCCGGCATTGGCAAGCGCGCGGTTCGGCCGGCCGCATCGTCAATGTCGCGAGCCGCGCCGCCTATCGCGGCGACAGCCCGGCGCACTGGCATTATGCGGCGTCGAAGGCCGGGATGGTCGCGATGACCAAGACGATCGCGCGCGGCTATGCGAAGGAGAACATCCTGGCCTTCGCGATCTGCCCCGGCTTCACGATGACCGGCATGGCCGAGGAGTATCTGGAGAGCCGTGGGGGCGACAAATTGCTTGCCGACATTCCGCTCGGCCGCGTCGCCATGCCCGGCGAAGTTGGCGAAATGGCGCGCTGGTGCGCCCTCGACGCGCCCGCGTCGATGACCGGCGCGGTGCTCGACGTCAACGGCGCGAGCTACGTCCGCTGATGAGCTGGATCGTATCGCTCCCCTGCACCCGCGATGAGGCCGAAGCGCTGTCGGGCGAAATCCCCGAACTCGACGCGCTGCCCGAGGCACCCGTCGTCGTGACGCGCGAGATCGACGAGGATGCCGGGCTGTGGCAGCTCGACGCCTATATGGATGAGAAGCCCGGCGCGGCGCTGCTCAAGCTGCTGCCGGCGCTGATCCCGAGCGCGAAGGGCAAGACGCCCATCGTCGAAGAACTGCCCGAAGAGGACTGGGTGACGCTGTCGCAGCAGGGGCTGGAACCCGTGCGGGCAGGCCGCTTTTTCGTCCACACGAGCAGCTATGCCGATCGGGTGCCCGTCGGCACCGTCCCCTTTCTGATCGACGCGAGCCAGGCCTTCGGCACCGGCGGGCACGACACGACCGCGGGCTGCCTCGCGATGCTCGACCGGCTGGCGCGGCAGGGTGCCGCTCCGCGCAATATTGCCGACATCGGAACCGGGACCGGCCTGCTTGCCTTTGCCGCGATGCACCTGTGGCCGGCGGCAAAGATGATCGCGTCGGACATCGACCCCGCGAGCATTTTCGTCACGCGCGACAATGCCGCGATCAATGGCGTGCCGCTGGGCCGTGGCGGCGGCGGCCTTGCGCTTGCCGTTGCGCCGGGGACCGATCACCCCGCGATCCGCCACCGCGCGCCCTATGATCTGGTCATTGCGAATATCCTCGCCGGCCCGCTGATCACCCTTGCCCCCGATATCGGCGCGGCGACCGCACCCGGCGGACATGCCATCCTCGCTGGCCTGATCGCGCGGCAGATGGAGCCGGTGCTCGCGGCCTATCGCGCGCAGGGCTTTCGCCTTGCCGCACGCGGCGGCAGCGCCGAGTGGCCGTGCCTGCTGCTCGTCAAGCGCCGCCGCTATGGCTGGCGTCGCAAGGAACGCGCCTTCCACCGCGCAAGCCCGTCGGACGCCAGTTTTGGAAGCTGGTGAGCCTCAGCCTGCAGAGATCGTCAACGTGCCAAAGGTCATGAAGATCATCGTCGAACCCGACGGTCCACGATAGGCGCCCTGCGACTTGGCCAGATAGGCGGCGAGCGCGGCAAATTGCCAGGCGTCCTCTTCGTTCGCCTCGATATGCCGCGTCACGAATGCCTCCAGCCCGTGCTTTGCGCCAAAATCGCGAACCAGCGCCGCGTCGGCACGCAGCGGCTCGGGCACAGAGGGATGATCCCATCCCCACAGCCACGTCCCGTCAATTGTGTTCAGCGTCCCGATGACCTGTACAGGCGCAACAATCTTCCAGCCGCGATCATTGGTGAAGGTGATCGTGCCGGCGGCGAGATCAGCATCCCAGCTCGCCGTGCCAAGGCGCCACGTCGCGTCATGTGCGTTGGTGAGCGCGCTCAGGTAGTGGAAGGCAGCATCGAGCGATCTGTCGGGCTCATCAGGCGGCAGGTCGCCATCGTCGAGATCGCTTTCGTCGAGCTGAATCGGCTCGATGCGATCAGGCGGGCCGGATTCGCCGCCGCCATCCTTCGCACCGCCCAGCATATCGCGCAACTTCCGGAACATAGGTCCTCCTGCCCCGATCCTAAGCTGGCTCGGCGCGCGCGGACAACCGGAAAGTCAGCCGCTCTTGGCGAGCGCATAATCCTGCGTGCCGCGGGTAATCACCTCATCCTGCGGCAGAAAGTCGGCGATCGGGATCGGCGACAACGCGGCATTGGCGGCATAGAGCGGTGCGAAATCGGTGTTGACCGTCGTATCGAGAAGCTGGTCGAGGCTGTCGATGACGAAATAATTCTGCTGGAAATCGTCGATCCGGTAATCGGTCCGCATCACGCGCGCGAGGTCGAAGCCGATGCGGTTCGGGCTGTCACTGTCGAGCGCGAAGACGCTCTCGGCATAGGAGGACACGATCCCCGCGCCGTATATCCGCAGGCCGCCCGCTTCGCGGATCAGCCCGAACTCGACGGTGTACCAGTAAAGCCGCGCGAGCTGTTTCAGCGCGTCGAACTTCAGGCTGCGCAGTCCGCCCTCGCCATAGGCGACCATATAGTCGGCGAAAACCGGATCGGCGAGCATCGGCACATGGCCGAACACGTCGTGAAAGACGTCGGGTTCCTGCAGATAATCGAGTTGTTCGGGCGTGCGAATGAAATTGCCGGCGGGAAAACGGCGGTTCGCGAGATGGTCGAAGAAGACCTCGTCGGGGACGAGCCCCGGAACCGCAACGACCTGCCACCCCGTCGCCGCCATCAGCCGCGCGTTGAGCTCGCGGTAATCGGGGATGCCGGGCTTTTCGAGCTTGAGCACGTCGATACCGCGCAGAAAGGCCTCCGACGCGCGGCCAGGCAGCATCTCCGACTGACGTGCGAACAGCCGGTCCCACATTGCATGCTCGTCGGGAGTGAAGGCGTCCCAGTTCTGCGAAATCGTCCAGTCGGCCGCAGCGCCGGGCGGCGGGGTTTCGTGGACGTGGGTAAAGCCGTCTTTCATGGGGCGAGGCCTAACATGAAATAGTTGCAGATGAAACCTTCTAAGCGCGTGCGACTCCCAGCCAGCGAGCCGCGCGCGGGAGCCTCGGCACGATGAACCGATCGATGGTCCACAGCAAGATCAGCGAGGCCGCGAGCAAGGGCAGGAAGGCGGCGAGCAGCAGGACGATCGCCGCCACGCCCTTCAGCCGTGCCGGATCACGCGGCAGCGGCGGCGCGCCCAGGGCGTCATCGGGCTTGCGGCGGCGCCACATCAGGAAGCCCGAGATCGCGAGCGTGAAGAGCGCGAGCGCGGTCGCCACGCCAACCAACTGGTTGGCGAGGCCGAACAGCTGGCCCTCGTGCCACGCGATGCCGACATTTACGACACGGTCGATGACATGCTTGTCGGCAAAGCCGCTGCGCGACACCTCGATGCTCGTTTCGGGATCGTAGCTGACCTTGCGGACGAGCGGGCGGTTCTGGGTTTGCGTCGTCAGCGTCCAGACATCGCCGTTCGGCGGCCCGAACATATTCGGCGCGCCGGGCGGCTGGATGATCGCGGGCGCGGGCATATGCTCGCTGCGCGCGCGCATGACGATATAGGCAAGCGACGCGCGCGGCGGCGCAGCGGCTGGCGCGGCCGCGGCCATCGCATGATGATCGTGCGCCGCGTGCGGATCGGCGCCGCCCTTCCAGTCGGGTGTCCCCGCGACCCACCCCATCTCGGCGCGCACGGCGCGAAAACCGCTGGCCCAGACGTCGGTCCACGGCAGCGCGGTGAACAGCAGGACGAGCGCGAGACCCGAGACCCAGAAGCCGGTGACCGCGTGCAGGTCGCGCAGTGCCGTCCGTCCGCCGAGCGAAAGCCGCGGCCACACTATCCCCGCCGCCCCGCGCCCGCGCGGCCACCAGAGATAAAGACCGGTCAGGATCATCACGATCGCCCAGCTCGCCGCCAGTTCGACGGCAAGCTTGCCCGCGCGTCCGACGAGCAGGCTGCCATGCAGGCGCGCAAGCCATGCCGACCAACGCGCATCGGGATCGGCCGACCCGATCACCCGCCCCTGCGGCGACACCGCGACGTCGCGCATCGCACCGCCGGGCAGACCGAGATGGACGAGTGCCGCGTCACCCGCAGCTTCGGGGATGCGATAATAGTGGAAACTGGCGCCGGGAAAGGCGGCCATTGCCGCGCGAACCTGCGCATCGGCGTCGACCGCGCCTTGTATCGGCAAATCGCGCCACGCGCGCTCTTCCCACCGGTCGAGCTGCGGCTTGAACAGATAGGCTGCGCCCGTCAGCGACAGCAAAAGCACGAAGGGAATGACGAACAGCCCGGCGTAGAAATGCCAGCGCCAGATCGTTCGATAGAGCGGGATGATACGGTCCGCCATTCCCCCTGCCCCCTAGAAGCGCGCGCGAACGCCGGCCGAGATGGCGCGGCGTTCGACCGGATAATAGATCGCCGAAGCGGCATTGGCGGCAAGGACCGCGCTGATGTCGCCGATCGCCTTCTTGCCCGTGATATTGCGGACATCGACGAAGGCGTCGAACCCATCGGCAACCGTCATGCCGCCGGTTACGCCGAGCAGCGCATAGCCGGGGGTGCGGACCCGATTGGCGTAATCGGCGAACGGTCCCTGCGGCACCCATTCGAGGCTGGGCGCGACATGCAGCGCGTCGGTGCCGACGCGCAGTTCGGCGCGGTACATATGCCGCGGCACCACCGGCAAGCGGTTGTCGCCGAACTGGGCATCGTTCCGGAACCGGAAGTCGCTATAGGCATAGGTCTGACGCAGGCGCAGCCACGGGGCGACGTCAAGATCGAGCCCGGCCTCGATTCCCTGATGCAGCGTGCGGTCGGCGTTGAAGGTCGCGGCGGGAATGCTGGCGTTGGTGGTGAACTGCAGCATCTCGCCCTTCAGCGTCGATCGATAGAAGGCGACATCCCAATGCGCGATACCGGCCGTCCCGCGCGTCCCGATTTCGGCCGTCCAGGCGCGCTGGGGACGAATGTCGGAAACGAGCGAACTCACCGGCAGTGTGCCGATCGTCTGGAACACCTCGCCGAACCCTGGAAATTCAGCCGAGCGGCTATAGTTCGCGAAAATCTGGACCCGGTCGGACGGCTCGAAGAGCAGCCCGAATTTGGGGGAGAAGGCATCAAAGCCGATCCGCCCGTCACCCGCCGGTGAGACGGAAAAATTGACGCGGCGCTCTCGCCAGCCATCGGCATAGACGCCGCCCGCGATCAGCGAAAGCCGCTCGACGGGCCGCACGCGCATCTCGCCATAGAGGCTCGCTGTCTGCGCCTTCTGGTCGGCGTCGAAGGTCAGCGCGCCGCGGCGTCCGGCGATATTGACGAACTGCTTCGCCTTCGTCTTGCCGTTGCGGACTTCCCCGCCGAGCGTCAGTTCGACCGGACCCGCCGCATAATCGAGCCGCGCAAAGCCGCCGACGTCGGTCGATTTCTGGTCGATCACTTGAAAGATCGGATGGAAAAGCGACTTGGCGTTGACGAAGCCGCCGACCTCGAGCGTGGCGGCGCCAAGGTCGATCCGCGTCCGGTTCTGAAGCCGCAGCGAATCGATGTCGCGCTGCTGGTCGCCCGCCGCGCTCGCCGCATTCGCCATCTTCGGCGTTGTCAGCGCTTGCGCACGGGTCAGCGCGCCCGGCAACTGCTGGTTGATATTGTTGAAGCTGGCATAGAAGCGCGTCGAAATATTATCGCTCAGATCCAGCCCCACATTACCCTGAAAGCGGAAGCTGCGGCGCTTGGCATGATCGCGGTCGCCGTCCGACGTATCTGCGCTGATGGCTCCCCATGCATCGACGCGGTCGCCTGCGACGCCTGCCGAGACAAGCGCGCGCAGCATGTCGAAGCTGCCCGCCTCGGCGCGGAGATATACGCCCTTGGCGCTGCGCCCGGTCGGGGTCACCCCGTTGATCGCACCGCCAAGCGTTCCTGACCCGAAACGGAGCGCGTTGGCGCCGCGATAGACCTCGAGATGATCGAAGAAGATCGGCTCCAGCTCCTGGAAATCGCCATTGTCGTCGGCAAGGTTGATCGGCACCCCGTCCTGCAGCAGCGTCAGCCCGCGCATATGGAAGCCGCGCGACAGCCCCGACCCGCGGATCGAGATACGCACCTCCTGCCCGTAACGCGGCTGGAGGTAGACGCCGGGCGAGAAAGCGAGCGTGTCGCGCAAGCTGACGACCGATTTGTCGGCATAGTCTTCGTAAGAGACAACATCGGTGCCGCCGGGAGTCTGCGCCGCGCGCGCTTCGGCGGCGTCGGTTTGCAGCGGCGCTGTGACGATGATCGTCGAATCGGCGTCTTCGGCGTGCGCGGACGCGGGCGCGGCGGCAAGACAGGCAGCGAGCGCCAGCAGGGGCGCCGCGCCATGGAGATGGCTTTTCATGAATAATCCTTCGCGTGAATGCAGGCATAGGCCGCGCCGCGTTGATCACGCGGGCGACCGGTCAGTCTGGATCAGGCGAAGGCAGGTGGTCCGGTACTCGGTGGCAGCGGCGAGGCGATGCCGGGCGCAAAACCGAGCGAGGGCACATCAACCGGCGCGGGTTCGACGAGGGCGAATGCTGCGGGCAGGACCGGTGTGTCGGGGGTAAGCGGGGCGACCGCGAGCGCGCCCCACGGGCAATGCTGCTGCGCACCGCCCTCATGGCTCCCCGCCTTTTCGAGCGGGATGGTCATCGTGCCGCCGGGGTTCGACGGATCCGAACAGACGCGCACGGTGATCGTGCCGCCCGCGCTGCTTTCGATCATCCAGCCCGGCGCGACGAGCATGCGCGCGGCGAGCGCGAGCAGCACCGGAAGCAGCAGCAGGATGCCGGGACGGCGAAAGGCGGCGAGCAGGCTCACGGACGCGGCCTTATGGTGCGACGGCGAAGCTTGCAAGCGGACAGATTGCCCTATTCGGCCGCCTGCTCGTCGATCTTCTTCCCCGTCCGCGTCCAGGGGTAGAGCATCTGGCGCCAATAGCTTTTCGGCACATCCTCGGGGATACCGTAATTTTCGGGCCAGCGCCCCTTCGGCAAATGGAAAGTCCCGAACACTTTGTCGAGGAAAGGAAAGTGGATCGCGAAATTGACGTCGAACGCCTCGCGTTCGAGCCCGTGGTGCCAATGGTGGAACCGCGGCGTCGCGACCCAGTGCCCCAACCGGTTGAAATCGCCGCCGACGTTGGAATGAAGCAACCCCGACCAGACATAGACGAAAGCGATATAGGCCTGCATCACCGAGGGCGCGAAACCGAGCGTGAAGAGCGGCAGCGAGGTTACCGAGCGGAGCAGGATGATTTCGACGAAATGCATCCGCGATCCTGCGAGCCAGTCCATCGATTTGGCGCTGTGGTGGACGGCATGGAACCCCCACAGGAACGGAATCTTGTGGAACAGCCGGTGAAACCAATATTGCGCGAGGTCCGACACGACGAGCACGATCAGGAACTGCGCGAGCCACGGCAGCGACGCCACCCCGGCGCGGAAGGCATCCCAGTTGCTCGTGTGCGCGTTAACGAACTCCTGCGGTGCCAGCGCAAGGAAGCTCAGTATCTGCACGAACATCGAGCTCACGAGATAATAGAAGAGATCTTCGCGCCACTCGGGCCGGAAGAGCCGCTGCGCGCGGCGGTGCGGGAAGGCACGCTCGAGTGGTGCATACATGAAGCCCGCAGCGAGCAGGTTCACGACGAAGAAGTCGAGCCCGAAGAACATGCCCCAGTCGCGCGTCTCCTGCGGCTGGACGTTCGCGCCGCCAAGCAGCGCGGCGCCGAGCCCGATCATCAGCGCGGTCGCCCCCAGCACCTTGCGCGGGCGCAGCAGCAGGCTGAGCAGCGCAAGCGCATAGCTGACCAGCAGCGTCAGATGCACCGCGCCGCGGAAGCCGGGCCAGTCCTTTACCGCGGTCAGCTGCGGCGTCGCGAACCAGTCGGGAAAGCGCAGCGCGACGACCATCAGCAAGCCCGCGATCGCGAACAGCAGCGCGAAGAAGCCCGAAAGCCAGCCACTCCCGAACCGCCGCACCTCGGTGTGCGATTCCAGATCGTGCATCAGCGTCTGAAGATAATCACCCTTTGCCATGCGGTCCCCTCACAGCATTTTGCCCCTGCGGTCTGTGATGATACGCACGGCTTACTATCGCCCTAACCCGCCGCCGCGACGATCGCGGCCCATTCGGCCTCGTCGATCACGCGGATGCCGAGCGCAGACGCCTGCTTGAGCTTCGAACCCGCGCCGGGACCGGCGACGACCAGATCGGTCTTCGCACTTACGCTGCCCGCGGCCTTGGCGCCGAGCGCCTCGGCCTGCGCCTTCGCCTCGTCGCGGCTCATCGTTTCGAGCTTGCCGGTAAAGACGACGGTCATCCCCGACACTTCGCTTTCGCGCGTCTCGACGACGTAGGGTGGTGGCGATACTTCGGAGAGCAGATCGTCCCACAGATCGCGATTGTGCGGTTCGTGGAAGAAATCGCCGAGCGCCTCGGCCACCGCGGGGCCGATCCCGTCGGCGCGGACTTCGAGGATCGCCTTGATCGCCTCCATCTTGCGCGTCTGGAATTTTCCGTCGGATTCGCCCTCGGCCTGCGGATTGGCGTCGAGATAGCCCTGAATCCCTGCCGCTTTCTCCGGCAACAACGCGATATCGCCCAATCCCTTGAGCAGGTCGCGCGCGGTTACCGCGCCGACATGGCGGATGCCGAGTCCGAACAGCAATCGCGCCGCGTCGGGCGCGCGCTTCGCCTCGATCGCGGCGAAGAGATTGTCGACCGACTTTTCCTTCCATCCCTCGCGGCCGAGCAATGCGTCGCGATGGCGTTTCAGGCGGAAGATGTCGGCCGGCCCCTTGTCGAGCCAGCCGAGGTCGAGAAATTCCTGGATGCTCTTCTCGCCGAGCCCCTCGATATCGAGCGCGCCGCGGCTGACGAAGTGGCGCAGGCGTTCGAACTTCTGCGCATTGCAGATCAGGCCGCCGGTGCAGCGCACATCGACCTCGCCGTCCTCGGCGACCGCCTCGCTGCCGCACACCGGGCAATGGTCAGGGAAGAGGAAGGGCGCGCGCACCTCGTCGCGGGTGAGATTCTCGACGACTTGCGGAATGACGTCGCCCGCGCGCTGGATCACGACGCGGTCGCCGGGGCGCACGCCGAGGCGGCCGATCTCGTCGCGATTGTGCAGCGTGACGTTCGACACGACGACGCCGCCGACGGTCACCGGGGTCAGCCGCCCGACCGGCGTCAGCTTGCCGGTACGGCCGACCTGGATATCGATCGATTCGAGTGTCGTCTGGGCGCGTTCGGCGGGGAATTTATGCGCGATCGCCCAGCGCGGCGCCTTGGCGACAAAGCCGAGGCGCGCCTGCCAGTCGAGCCGGTCGACCTTGTAGACGACACCGTCGATATCATAAGGCAGCTCGGCGCGTTCGGCCTCGATCATGCGGTAGTGGGCGAGCACGTCGGCGGCGCTCTCGAACCGCTTCAGCAGCGGCGAAACCGGGACGCCCCAGGCCTCGACCCGCTTCATCATATCGAACTGCGTTGCCGCGGGCACCGCACTTACCTCGCCCCAGCCATGCG
This sequence comes from Sphingopyxis sp., assembly GCF_965279755.1. Classification (GTDB taxonomy): domain Bacteria; phylum Pseudomonadota; class Alphaproteobacteria; order Sphingomonadales; family Sphingomonadaceae; genus Sphingopyxis. The sequence goes on from NZ_OZ257261.1 coordinate 848,892, forward strand.
CGAGGAAACGCAGCGGGCGCGACGCGGTGACGCTTGCGTCCTTCTGGCGGAGCGAACCCGCCGCGGCGTTGCGGGGGTTGGCGAACTGGCGCACCGTGGCCGGATCGAACGCCTGCCCGCGCTGCGCCGCAAGCGCCCGACCCTCTTCCATCAATCGCTCGTTGAGCGCCGCAAAGTCGGCCTTCGCCATATAGACTTCGCCGCGGATCTCGAAGACGTCGGGGACTTCGCCCTTCAATTCCTGCGGGATGTCCTTGATCGTCGCGACGTTAGGCGTGACGTCCTCGCCAATGCTGCCGTCACCGCGGGTCGCAGCCTGGACAAGCCTGCCCTTCTCGTACCGCAACGAACAGGATAGCCCGTCGATCTTGTCCTCTGCGGTCAGCGCGATGCTTTCGTCCGCGCCGAGGTTGAGGAAGCGCCGCACGCGCGTCGCGAACTCCTCGACATCCTCGTCCGAAAAGGCGTTGTCGAGGCTCATCATCCGCTGCGCATGCGTGACCTTGGCGAGCGGCGAGCTTTCGACCGCGGCGCCGACCAGCCTGTTCGGGCTGTCGGCGCGGATCAGGTGCGGGAAGGCATTTTCAATTTCGGTGTTGCGCCGCACGAGCGCGTCATAGTCGGCGTCCGCAATCTCCGGCGCATCCTCGGCGTGATAGCGCTTGCTGTGATAGGCGATTGTTTTTGCAAGCCGCATCAGTTCGTTGGCGGCATCGGCGGGGGAAAGCGATTCAATCTCGGTCATGCAGCAGTCTTTGCCACCGGCTTGAACTCGGCGCGAGTGCCAAATCCCGCGATCAGCGGGCCGCCCTTCGCTATTGCCGCCTGCACGGCGGGCAATTGCAACGACGCGGCGTGCGCTTCTTTCGTTTCCCAGATTTCGACGATCCAGATCGCGTCGGGGTTCGCGCTATCCTCGCCGATCAGATAGCCCATGTTGCCGGGCATCGCGTCTGTCCCTTCGGACAGGATCGCGATCAGCGCCGCGCGCTGACCGGGCTGCGCCATCATCTGGCCGATCAGGCCATATTCGGGAACCAGTTCTTCCATTCGCGCCTCCAGCGCTTTCAGCTTGCCTGTCGGCAGGATCGCCGCCGCCATCGCCAGCAGCGCGCCAAGATGCTCGCGCCGGTTCATGCCTTTGCGATCATCAGCACATGCACTTCGCGCCGGATGCGAAAGCCGAGCGATTCATACAGGCCGATCGCCCCCGCATTGTCGGCATAGCTGTGCAGGAACGGCGTTTCGCCCCGCGCCACCATCGCGCGCATGACATGGCCGATCAGCGCCCGTGCCAGACCGCGCCCACGGCAATCCTCCCACGTCGACACGCCGCTGACCTCGGCCATACCGGGCACGAGCATACGCTGCCCCGCCATCGCAAGCAGGCGGCCGTTTTCGCGAACACCGAAGAAGGGGCCGTAACGATGCGTTGCGGGGCCCCACGGTCCGGGCTTCGCATGACCGGCAAGCGCGCCCATCTCGGCCGCATCGGCCTCGCCAAGCGCCACGATCGCGGGTTCGCTCGCGCGCGCGGCCGGCGGTGCGCCCTCGGCGACCATCTGCGCCAGTACCACGCGGTTCACCTCGCGCGTTCCGGCGGGCAGCGGCCAAGGCCGGTGCTCGACCAGCCATATCTCGCCGCCGTCGGGAACGAGCGCGGCAAGCGCGGCAAGCGCGTCGGCTCCAGTATCAGCGGCCGCGCCGAAAACGCCATATCCGCGGTCGAGCCGCACCGCGCGTGCGTCTCCCTCGGCCAGATGCGCCTGCCGCCCGGTCAACATGGTCCAGACCGGCCGGTCGAGCGGATGCGCCGCCATCGCGGCTAGGCCCGTTCCATCGCAAGTGCCTCGGTCGGCAGTATCTGGACGCCTTCGAACGCGCTGTCGGCATAGGGGCCCGTCGGATCGACCCAGTGCAGGAACAGATGCGCCGACCAGCGGTTCGGATTGGGCGTCATCCGGCCGTGCAGACGATGGACGCCCTGATAGAGAACGGCATCACCCGGCAGCATCGGCACCGAACCATAGGCCTCGTCGCCGAAATCGGCATCGGCGCGCTGGCGCGGGGTTTCGATATGCTGCGAGCCGACATCGAGCGGCCACGGCTTGCCATCGCTGGCAGCGAGCAGCAGCGACAGGCTATGTTCGCAGGCATAGCGGTCCGAATGGACGCGGCAGATGTCGCCCTGCCGGTACATGCGAAAATAGCAGTAGGTCGGTCGGAGGTCGTGCCCGACCAGCGCGCTGATTGCCGGGGTCATGCCCCAGAGGAACGTCGCGAGCGGCATATATTGCATGCCATAAACCTCGACCGCTTCCGCCGCGAGCAGGTCGTGCTTGCGCTTGAGTTGATCGAACGAGACCCCGCCACGGACAAGGTCGGTCTTGAGCGTGCTGAGCAGCGCATGCGTCACCTCGGTCGGCACGAAGCCGGGGAGCGCCAGATAGCCCTCGGTGCGATAGGAATCGCCAGGCATGCCGCCGGTCATTGCAGTGGCTCCTCGCCGAACCGCAGCCAGAGCTTGGGGTAGCGCGCGGCAAGCTGCTTGGGGTCTTCCGAAAAGGGCGCGCCGACGGGTTCGGGCGGGTAGAGCGCATCCTTGTCCTTGGGCAACGCGGTCAGCGGCTTGCCTGTTCGTTCGGTCCAGATATCTGCGAAGAGGTGAGAAAATTCCTCGAACGTCGCATCACCCTCATGGCCCATGGGAAGGGCGTCGGCGAGGCTGTCGGGATCATGCGAAACCCGTTCGAAATCCGTCCGTCCTTGCGAGATCAACCATTTGCGAAAGTCTTCGAACGCGTCGTCGGACGCCCCGCCCTGCACAACATAGGCCGCGCCCCACAAATCCCAGCTATAGGTCCGCGCCATCAGGCGATCATAAACGCGGATGAACTTCTCCAGATCATCGATCGGCAGTTGCATCAGCCGATCCTTCAATTCGGGCAACTGACTTTCCCCGCCGCGGTTTGCCGGCGTAGTCGCGTCGATGATCTTCCAGAACTCCGCTTCCTGCCCCGCTTGGTCGGCCGGCCACGACGCCGCAGCCATCGCTGCCCGGGCCGGCGGCGTCCGGCCGCCCTGACCGACAAAGAAGAGACCGAACGCGGCGATTGCGACGAGCACCACAAAAAACCCCAGACCCAAGCTCCGCCCCCGCTGCATCATATCGTCTCCAGCAATCTCTCGGCCTGCGCGCGCGCCTCTTCGGTGACTTCGGCGCCCGACAGCATGCGTGCGATTTCCTCGCGGCGGCCGGCATCGTCGAGCGCACGGACGCCAGTGCGCGTGACGGTGCCCTCGCTCGACTTGGCGATGACGAAATGACCCGCACCCTTCGCAGCCACTTGCGGGCTGTGCGTTACCGCGAGAAGCTGCTTGCCGGCGCTTGCAAGCCGCGCCAGCCGTTCGCCGATCGCGCTGGCGACCGCGCCGCCGACGCCGCGATCGATCTCGTCGAAGATGATCGTGTCGGCGCCGCCCTCTTCGGCAAGCGCGACTTTCAGCGCGAGGATGAAGCGCGACAATTCGCCGCCCGACGCGATCTTGGCCAGCGGCGCAAAAGGCGCGCCGGGATTGGTCGAGATCAGGAATTCGATGCGGTCGATGCCGTCGGCACCCCAGCGCTCGGCGGGCAGACGTTCGACGGCAGTCTGGAATCGCGCGGCGTCGAGCTTCAACGGCACGAGTTCGCCGGCGACCGCAACGTCGAGCCGCGACGCCGCCTTGACGCGAAGGTCGGACAGCGCCGTCGCGGCGTGCGTATAGGCGGCAGCGGTTTCGGCGACCGCGGCCTCGAGCTTCGCAAGCCCCGCGCTACCGCCCTCGATCGCGTCGAGCCGCGCGGCGAGTTCGCCCGCCAGTTCGGCAAGCTCGTCCGGCTGAACATTGTGCTTCCGCGCCATCGCGCGCAGTTCGAACAGGCGCGTTTCGGTCGCTTCGAGCCGCTCCGGGTCATATTCCATCGCCCGCGCCGCGTCGTTCAGCTTCGTTTCGGCCTCGTCGGCCTCGATGATGGAACGGTCGAGGCAGGCGAGCGCCTCCGCCAGCAAGGGATGATCGCCCGCTAGCCGGTCGAGCCGCCGCGCGGCGCCACGCAGTAGCGCAGGACCGCCGGCACTGCCGTCGAACGCTTCGAGGATCGCGCCGAGGTCGCCGGCAATCTTCTCACCCTTTTGCATCGCCGCGCGCGCCGCGGCGAGTTCGGCTTCCTCGCCCGGCTGCGGGTTCAGCGCCTGCAGTTCGGCGACGCAATGTTCGAGCCATTCGCGATCGCGCTCGGCTTCGGAGATCGCAGTGCGGGCGGCCAACAGCCTTTCTTCGGCGGCGCGCCATGCGGCATGCTCGCGCGCCACCGCGCCGGTGTCGGCGCGCGCATAGGCATCGAGCAGCGCCCGGTGCCCCGCAGGCGCAAGCAGGCCGCGGTCATCGTGCTGGCCGTGGATTTCGACGAGATAGCTGCCGACCTCGCGCAGCAGCGCCGCCGAACAGGGCTGGTCGTTCAGGAAGGCGCGGCTGCCGCCGTCTGCCTTGAGGGTGCGCCGGATCAGCAGCGGCTCGCCGGGTTCGACCGTCACATCATTGTCGGCGAGCAGGGCGGCGAGCGCAGTCCCGGCTGCGGGCGGCGTAAAACTGGCTGTGACCTGCGCCTTGTCGGTCCCCTGCCGGACGAGCGCGCTGTCCGCACGCATGCCGAGCGCGAGCCCCAGCGCGTCGAGCAGGATCGACTTGCCCGCGCCGGTTTCACCCGTGAGCACGCCCAGCCCGGCCTCGAAATCGAGGTCGAGCCGTTCGATCAGAACGATATTGGCGATGGACAGCGCCGTCAGCATGTCCCGCTCTTAACGCAGAACAAAATGCGAATCTATTCCCCGAACGCTCAGACGCTCGGCGCGTGCTTCTGCATCAGTTTGTAAGCGCGATCGTACCATTTGCTGCCCGGATAGTTTGCACCAAGCACGGCCGCCGACTTCTTCGCTTCGTCGGGAATGCCAAGCGCCAGATAGCATTCGGTCAGGCGATAGAGGGCTTCGGGCGTGTGGCTGGTCGTCTGGAACTTGTCGATAACCTCGCGGAAGCGAATCGACGCTGCGAGCCAGTTCGAGCTGCGTTCATAGAAACGCCCGATCTCCATCTCCTTGCCCGCGAGATGGTCTTCGACCAGGTCGAGCTTGAGCCGCGCGTCGGCCGCATAGCGGCTGTCGGGATAGCGGCGGATCACCTCACCCAGCGCATCCTTCGCCTGCTGCGTGATCTTCTGGTCGCGGGTGACGTCACTGATCTGCTCATAATAGCTGAGGCCGATCAGATAATAGGCATAGGGCGCGTCCTTGTTGCCCGGGTGGATCGCAAGGAAACGCTGCGCGGCCTCGATCGCCGGCGTATATTCGCGGTCCATATAATAGCTGAAGCTGCTCATCAGCTGCGCGCGGCGGGCCCAGGGCGAATAGGGATGCTGGCGTTCGACCTCGTCGAACAGCGCGGCGGCGAGCTTGTACTGCTTGCGGTCGAGCCGGTCCTGCGCCGCGCGATAGAGCGTGTTGACGTCGCGCGCGACGTAACGCGTGTCCTTCTTGACACCCCCACCCCCGGCACAAGCCGCCAGCATCGGCGAAATTACGAGAGCGGCGGCGATAAAGCGCACGGCGGTGCGAGCGGAGGGGCGTTGAGTCATGCGGGCGGTATAGCCACAGCGCGGATGAACGCAAAATAAATGATCATGCGCTTTGCCGAGTTCCTGCACCGGCACGATCGGTCAGGGCGCAGCCTTGACGACGCAACCCTTCGGCGCGTCCGCAGGCGCGGGAATACGCCGGGCAGCGAGGATCTTGAACTCGGGTTCGAGCATCTGGCCGACCATCACCCCCTCGCCCTTCGTCGGCGAAATCGGCGCAGCATAAATTTTCTCGGCGGCATCGAGCCCGCTGATCACCTCGCCAAACACGGCAAAGCCCGCATTGTCGCCGCTACCACCCGGATTGGCATCAAAACCCGGGATGTCGGACAGAAGGATGAAAAAGTCGCTCGTCGCATCGCCCGGCGCCGAGCGCGCCATCGCCACCGCCCCCTTGCAATGAGTCAGCCCCGTGCCATTGGTGGGTTCGTGCGCGATCGGCGGATAATTGAGCCGCGCATCGCCGCGGTTGCCCGCCTGGACCAGCTGGTTCCCCTCGCCCCAGCTGCGCGTGGTGCGATAGAATTTAAAGGTCGTCGCCATCCGCTTGCTGTCGACATAGCGCAGGAAATTCGCCGTAGTCACCGGCGCGCGCCGGGTTTCCAGCCGGATGACGATCTTCCCGGCGTCGGTGGTGATTTCGACATAGGGGCGCGTGTCGACCTCGACCGCGGCGGTTACCGGCGCGGGAACCGCGACAGGCGGCGGCGGAAGCTGGGTTGCTTGCGCGGGAACGGTCTGCGCTGCGGTGGCAAGGGAAAGGGTGAGGAGCTGGAAGATCATCATATCTCTCTGACCGGACAAGGATTTGAGGCGGGGCCTCGATGAGGCTAGCCGCAGTTTTCGGGCTCGCCAAGTCATCGCGCGCAACAAGGCAGCCCCTCGCTGCTTCGGGTCAGACGGCCCACTCGGCCGGGTCGGGTTCGGCGCCGATCAGCGCCAGACCATGCGCGATCGAGGTCAGCTCGCCGCCCGAGGCAATGCGCCCGGCGCCGAAACGGCGGTCGAAGATCGCGCGGATCGCGGGGATCAGCGAGGAGCCGCCGGTCAGGAATACGCGGTCGATCGCGCCCGCCTCGATCGCGGCTTTCGCCAACGCGTCGTCCAGCGCGACTTCGACGCGCACAAGATCGTCGGCGATCCATGCCTCGAAATCGGCGCGGCGCACCGCGGCGGAAATATCAACCCCGCCGCCGCTGAATTGGAACTCGGCTTCTTCCTGCCCGGAAAGCGCGCGCTTGACCCGCCCAACGGCGTCGTAAAGCGGAAAGCCCTGCTCATGTTCGATCAGCGCGATCATCCGGGCGATCGATTCGGGATCGACCGCGTCGCGCTGCAGCCGCCGCAGATCGTCGATGGTGCGGCGATTGCGCATCATCGCGAGCCGCGACCAGTCGGCAAAATCGGCAAAGTAACCGCCCGGAATCTCGAGAATCTTGTCGAACGAGCGATAGCTGCCGCCCTTGCCGAGCAGGGGCAGGACGAGTTTGTCGACAATGCGCTGGTCGAAGCGGTCGCCGGCGATCGCGACGCCCGAAGAGGCGAGCGGCACGCAGCGGCGCGGTTCACCCGGCGCTGCGATGCGGACGATCGAAAAGTCGGTCGTGCCGCCCCCAAAGTCGGCGACGAGGATTGTCGCGGGGTCGGTCAGACGCGCGGCATAGCTATGGGCGGCTCCCAGCGGCTCATAGACATAGTGAAGCTCGACCCCGAACCGGTCGAGCATCTGGTCGTAGCGCTGTCGTGCCAGCACCGGATCGGCGCGGGCGCCCGCATATTCGACCGGCCGGCCTACGATGACACGCTGCGGCCGCTCGTCGAGGCGGCCGCCGGCATGGCCGACGAGACGCTGAAGGAACAGCCTTCCCATATCCTCGAACCGGAACGGCTTGCCCCAGATCATCGCCCGCTCGAACAGCGGGCTGGCAGCAACGCTCTTGAACGATTGCACGAAACGGCTGTCGAGCGGCGACTGCAGATATTCCGAAATCGCCCACGGGCCTGCTTCGGATGCGATGCCCTGCCAGGCGCGCTCTTCTTCCCAGAAACAGAGCGCCGAGCGGAACACCGGCCCCGCCGCATCTTCACCGGCAAAGTCGATCAGCTGCGACCCACCGGCCTCGTCGGCAAGCGCCACGACGGTGTTCGTGGTGCCGAAGTCGAGGCCAAGCGCGATGGCGGCCGTGTTGCTGTCCATATTCTGTCCCGTTCCGGCCGGAGGTGTCGCGAGGGGCGGCGCCTATTGCACGGGTCACGGGACGGGGCAAGAAGAAGGGGGCGAAGGATAGCCTTCGCCCCCGATAAAGGCTGGAGTATGCGACGGTCCTACAGGCCGTCGACAGCCTTGCTGACCATGATATTCACGGCAACACGGCGGTTCTGCCTTTTGCCTTCGGCTGTGCTGTTATCCGCCGCAGGATCGGCCTCGGCCATGCCGGTCGGGGTCAACATGCGATAAGGCTTCCAGCCACAGGACTGCTGCAGATAGTTCACCACGCGGGTTGCGCGCTTTTCGCTCAGTTCCTGATTCAGTTCCTGGCTGCCGGTCGAGTCGGTGTAGCCCACCACAAGCAACAGGGCATTGTCCGTGCTGTTGGCCTGATTTGCCGCAGCGCACAGATCGGCCTTCGCCTGTTCCGACAGCACAGCCTTGCCGGTGTCGAAGTTCACGTTCGTCGTGCCCTTGATATTATATTGATCGATGTCGCCGACGCGGCCGCGCAGCGCCTCGGTCGCCGCCGTCTGCTCGGCGAAGCGCTGGTCGGTACCGTTGCGGATCATGTTCGCGGTACGAAGGTCCTTGTTCTTCAGCACGACCTGGCTAGCCATCAGGCCGCCGTCCCACTGCAAGGTCTCGACGCTTACCGGCAGACCGTTGAGAAGCGAATCGGTGGCAAGCTTGTTGCTGCCGAGGCCGAGGAAGCCGCCGCTTGCCTTGACCTTCGTCGTCTCGCCGACGGTGATGATCTGGTTGTTGCCATCTGCGGTCGTGACCTGAACGCGGTTGCCGCTGCGCGCCGAAATGATGCCCTCGATCTTCGGCCCCTTGGTCATCTGCGAAATGTCAGGCGCGGTGCCGTAAACGGTCGCCATCGGCTCGCTGCCCTGCGCGGTATCGCCGCTCGTGTCCTGCTCCTGCGCGGCGAGGCTGCCGGTGGCGGGCATGGCGAACATGGCGACGGTCAGGAAGAGAGCCGAACCCCTGGAAATGCTACCCATATGCTACTCCTTCTATTGGATCAGCAGGGTCCCGCGTATTCCACCGGCCCTGTCAGCCAGATGGACTCTCGGGAAAGCCGGAAGTTGCGCGGGTCGTCGATGCTCTTGCACGGCGCATCGACAAAATTGTTCCGGAAAAGCGCAGTTTTCCGAGGGTTGGACACGCGCGCGTTACCACTTTCCGCATTTTGTGACAGCGAAGTCATTTGATTCAAAAGAAAAAGGGCCGCCTTTCGGCAGCCCTTTCCCTGTTACCGTATCGGAAGGACTTAGTCCTTCAGAAAGTCGGGCACATGACCCTGATCTTCCGGACCGTCGTTGCGTTCGCGGCGCGGGCCGCGGTCGCCACGACCTTCGCCGCCGCCGTCACGACGCGGGCCGCGGTCACGACCGCCACCACCACGCGGACCGCGGTCGCCACGGTCGCCGCCGTCACGGCGCGGACCACGGTCACTGCGCGGTTCGCGCGGCGGGCGGGTGTCTTCGAGTTCTTCGCCGGTTTCCTGGTTCACGACGCGCATCGACAGGCGAACCTTGCCGCGCTGGTCGATCTCGAGGACCTTGACCTTGACTTCCTGGCCTTCGCTGAGGACGTCCGACACCTTCTCGACGCGCTCGTTGGCGATTTCGCTGACGTGGACGAGACCGTCCTTGCCGCCCATGAAATTCACGAACGCCCCGAAATCGACAAGGTTGACGACCTTGCCGTCATAAATCTTGCCGACTTCGGCTTCCTCAACGATGCCGCTGATCCACTTGCGGGCAGCCTCGATCTGGTCGAGGTCGCTCGACGAGATCTTGATCAGGCCTTCGTCGTCGATGTCGACCTTGGCGCCGGTGGTCGCGACGATCTCGCGGATCACCTTGCCGCCGGTACCGATGATGTCGCGGATCTTCGACTTGTCGATCTGCATCGTCTCGATACGCGGTGCGTGCGCCGACAATTCGCTGCGGGTTTCGCCGAGCGCCTTGTTCATCTCACCAAGGATGTGCGCGCGGCCTTCCTTGGCCTGGTTGAGCGCGGCTTCGAAGATCTCGCGCGTGATGCCCGCGATCTTGATGTCCATCTGCATCGTGGTGATGCCTTCGGACGTGCCCGCGACCTTGAAGTCCATGTCGCCGAGGTGATCCTCGTCGCCCAGGATGTCCGACAGGATCGCATAATCCTTGCCTTCGAGGATCAGGCCCATCGCGATGCCCGAGACGGGACGCTTGATCGGCACGCCGGCGTCCATCATCGCGAGCGAACCGCCGCAGACCGACGCCATCGAGGACGAGCCGTTCGACTCGGTGATGTCGCTGGTGAGGCGGATCGTGTAGGGGAATTCGTCCTTCGTCGGCAGCACGGGGTGCAGCGCACGCCATGCCAGCTTGCCGTGACCGACTTCGCGGCGGCCCGGCGCACCGAAGCGGCCGACTTCGCCGACCGAATAGGGCGGGAAGTTATAGTGCAGCATAAAGTTCTGGTACGACAGGCCGTTCAGGCCATCGACCATCTGTTCGCTTTCCTTGGTGCCCAGCGTCGCAGTCGCGATCGTCTGGGTTTCACCGCGGGTGAACAGCGCCGAACCATGGGCGCGGGGCAGGAAGTGCGTTTCGGCGACGATCTGACGGATTTCCGTCGTCTTGCGGCCGTCGATGCGCTTGCCGTCCTTGAGGATGGCGCCGCGAACGATTTCGGCTTCCAGCTTCTTGACCAGCTTGGATGCGGCCAGCTGATCCTGCGGAGCGGCATCGGCAAAGGCGTCCTTGGCCTTGCTGCGCGCTTCGTTCAGCGCGTTCGAACGCGCCGACTTGTCGGTCAGCTTGTAAGCGGCGGCAATATCCTTGCCGATCAGCTTCTTCAGCTTGTCCTTGGCAGCGGTCAGGTCGGCCTGTTCGGCCATCGCCCAGGGATCCTTGGCAGCCTGTTCGGCGAGCTTGACGATCGCCTTCACGACTTCCTTGCACGCGTCATGCGCGAACAGCACGGCGCCGAGCATGACCTCTTCCGACAGCTCATTGGCTTCGGATTCGACCATCATCACGGCGTCATAGGTCGCGGCAACGACGAGGTCGAGGTCGCCTTCGGCAACCTGCGCATCGGTCGGGTTCAGGATATATTCGCCATCGATATAACCGACGCGCGCGGCGCCGATCGGGCCCATGAAGGGAACGCCCGAAATCGTCATCGCAGCCGACGCGGCGACCAGCGCCAGAATGTCGGGCTCGTTATGGCCGTCATAGCTCAGAACCTGAGCAATGGCGTTGATCTCGTTATAGAAACCTTCGGGGAACAGCGGGCGGATCGGGCGATCGATCAGACGGGAAACCAGCGTTTCCTTTTCGGTCGCGCCGCGCTCACGCTTGAAGAAGCCGCCCGGAATGCGTCCGGCGGCCGAATATTTTTCCTGATAGTGGACGGTGAGCGGGAAGAAATCCTGCCCTTCCTTGACCTTCTTTGCGGCGGTCACGGCGCACAGAACGACCGTTTCGCCCAGCGTCGCCATCACGGCGCCGTCGGCCTGGCGGGCAACCTTGCCCGTTTCGAGAGTGAGCGTTTCACCGCCCCACTCGATCGATACTTTTTTCACGTCAAACATGGTGTTTCCTTCGCCCGCCGGGCCCTATGCCGGGCGGGGCCTCTGTGTCCGGGCAATCCGGCCCGGGGCGGTGTAGGGCGTCTGTCTGCCCTGATGGCGGTCCCGCCGGATGCGGGAGCGGCCCTGTGGCGCCGCCTATTTGCGGACGCCAATATGACAGCGGCCCCGGAAATCCGGGGCCGCCAGAAACTCTTACTTACGCAGACCCAGCTTCGCGATCAGTGCCTGATAGCGGCCCTCGTCCTTCTTGCGGAGGTAATCGAGGAGGCTGCGGCGCTTGTTGACCATCATCAGAAGGCCGCGGCGGCTGTGGTTGTCCTTGTGATGCGCCTTGAAGTGAGCGGTCAGCGTATTGATGCGGTCGGTCAGGATGGCGACCTGCACTTCCGGCGAACCGGTATCGCCCTTTGCGCGGGCATTGTCGGTGATCACTTCGGTTTTGCGCTCGGCGGTAATCGACATAAATTTTTTCCTCGAACATCGTGCTTATAGATTGAAGCCTCGCACGACTTTCAGCGTTCCCGCCAAAGCCTCTATCAGCGCGACGGGTCGCATTTCGCTGTCCCGTCCCCAATAGAGCCCGTCATACGTGCTTTCCCCGGTCCAGACGCGACCCTGACGGATCGCCCCTGCCGCTTCCGGGGAAAGGTTCAGAGCCGGGATGTCGACCAGCCCTGCCTCGAGCGGCAGAATGATTTCTGATTGGGCGGCCCCTTGGCCGAAAGCGTTCAATTTGTCCAGCGAAATCGCCTGAGACAGGTCGAACGGCCCCGCTTTCACGCGGCGAAGCATGGTGACATGCCCGACGCTGCCGACCGCCCGCGCGATGTCGCGCGCGAGGCTCCGGATATAGGTGCCCTTCGAGACATGAGCCGTAAGCGTCGCGCTGGCGAGCGGCCCGTCGGGCGCGGCGTGCAGGTCGAGCGCGTGGATCGTGACGCACCTCGCCTTCATCTCGACCTCTTCGCCCCTGCGAGCGAGATCATAGGCGCGCTTGCCGTCGATCTTGATCGCCGAGTACGCCGGGGGCACCTGCTCGATCGGGCCAGTGAAGCGCGGAAGCACCGCCGCGATATCCGCAGCGGCCGGCCGCACATCGCTGGTGGCGACGACCTCACCCTCGACATCCAGTCCCGCAGTCTCGGTTCCGAACTGCACGGTGAAGTCGTAAATCTTGCTCGCATCGAGCATCCGTCCGCACAGCTTCGTCGCCTCGCCGAGCGCGATCGGCAGCACGCCAGACGCGAGCGGATCGAGCGTCCCGCCGTGGCCAACCTTGACCTTGCCAAGACCCGCCTCGCGGCAAACGCGCTTGACCGCGCCCACCGCTTGCGTCGAGCCAAGCCCCACGGGTTTGTCGAGAATGATCCAGCCGTTCATCCCGCGCGCTTGACCCGCGCGCGGGTCGCTTGTCAATTCGCGTCCGCGGCTTTGCGCGCTGCCTTTTCGGCTTCGCGGGCGGCCTTGATCTCCGCCTTGGTTGGCGGCGGCGCAGAACTGACGAACGAGATCAGCGGGCAGCGTTCGCGTCCCGCGAGGATCGTCGCATAGCGGTCGAGCGTCGAACTGCCGCGATTGTCGATGCCGATCGCCTGCGCGAAATCGACATTACGACAGCGGACAGCAAATTTGCCATAATACCAGTCGCCCTTGCGATCCTGTACCCAGATGCCGTCCTCATCGTCGGCGCGCCACGTCTTGATAGTCGTATCGTTAGGGAAGGTGATGCTCGATTCGACGCCCGTCGCGCGCGGGGCACTTGCGGGCTCGTCGGCCGCCGCAACTGCTGAAAGGGGAAGCAAGGCGGCGGCCAGGGAGAGTGCGAGAGTCTTTTTCATGGGACGAGTCTTTCACATTATCGGCCCTGGCAAGGTGTCCGTAGACCCCCCAACCTGAACCGGTGCTGACCCTAGGCCAGCACCCTAGCCCTGCCAATCGCTGGAAAGCAGCGACCAGAGCCCGGTATCGCGCAGATAGCCGGTCCATGTGATGCGCTCCGACCGCAACACGCCCTCCTTGGTGCAGCCGAGCTTGGTAACCGCAGCCTGACTCCGCTTGTTGCGCTCGTCGATGCGGAATTCGATGCGGCGAACGCCGACGCCAAAGGCATGATCGATCATCAGCCGCTTGACCCGCCCGTTGAACCCCGTGCCGCGCGCATCGGGGTGGATATAGCTGTTGCCGATCTCAATCGTCTGCGCGCTCCAGTCGGGGCGCAGCCAGGCAGTCATCCCGACCAGCCGGTCGCCACCCATGATCGCATAGGGCATGCGGTTTTCGTGCCCGATCAACGCGGCGAAGCTCGTATCGAAATGGTCGGGGCCGAAACTCGACGAGTAGATCGGCCAGATATCCGGATCGGCCGCGCAGGCCGCACGCAGCGCTGCGCGATGCGCCTCGGTCAGCTTGACGAGCCGCAGATCGCCATCGGCGAGTTCGACATAAAGCGCGTCACGCATTGGTCAGCGCTTCTGCCGCCTCACGCCGCTTTGCCATGAAGTGCCGGCGGCACATCGCGACATAGCGGTCGTTGCCGCCGATCTCGGTCTGCGCGCCCTCCACGACAGCCAGGCCGCTTTCATCGACGCGCAGGTTCATCGTCGCCTTGCGGCCGCATTCGCACACCGCCTTCAGCTCGACGAGCGCGTCGGCGATACCGAGCAGCGCGGCCGATCCCGGGAACAGCTCGGCCGAGAAATCGGTGCGAAGGCCATAGCAAAGCACGGGGATGTTCGTCTCGTCGGCAAGCCGCGCGAGTTGCAGCACCTGCGCGCGTGACAGGAACTGGGCTTCGTCGACGAGGACGCAGGCGAGCGGACGCTCACGATTCTCTTCGCCGACCGCGGCGAACAGATCGCTTTCGGGATCGAACTTGTGCGCCTCGGCGAGCAGGCCGATGCGGCTGGTGATCTGGCCCGCGCCATAACGGTCGTCGAGCGAAGCGGTCCACAGCATCGTCTCCATCCCGCGTTCGCGATAGTTGAAGTCCGCCTGCAGCAGCGTGGTCGATTTGCCGGCGTTCATGCTGGCATAATAGAAATAGAGCTTGGCCATATGCCGCTGCTAGCCGCTCGTTTTGGGACAGGCAATGCGCCTCCGCGCGGGTCGCTTGACTCGCCCACCACCCCTGTCATGCTGCGCAGCATAAAGTCGCAACAAAACAGTGGGGAGAGCGACCGATGCGGCTGATGCCGATCAGCGATGCGATGTTCCTGGTGGGCGAAAGCCGCGAGATGCCGATGCATATCGGCGGGATCAATCTCTACACCTTGCCCGACGACGTCGACGAGACCGAATGGCTGAACGAACAGCTCGCGCTGCTCCGCCAGTCGGAGGGCCTTCGCCGCCCGTTCAGCGAGGTTCTGAAACTCACCCCGCTCGGCCAATATGGCCCGATCCGGCTGGAGCCGGACCGCGACATCGACATGCACTATCATGTCCGCGCCGCCGCATTGCCCAAGCCCGGGCGCTATCGCGAGATGTTCGAGCTCGCCTCGCGGCTCCACTCGGGGCTGCTCGACCGCACGCGGCCACTCTGGGAAATCACGCTGATCTCCGGCCTGCCGAACCGGCAGATCGCGACCTTCAAGAAGGTCCATCACGCATTGATGGACGGGGCCGCGAGCATCCATTTCTATAATTCGATGCTGTCGCCCGACCCCAAGGAGCGCCGCGCCTATTCGCCGCTCTCGGTCGAGGCCTATGAGGCGTACAAGCGCCAGTTCCCGACGCCGAAGAAGCCGGCGCGGCCCAGCCTGATGGATATCAAGGCGATCGGCGATTTCCTGAAGGAGCAATGGGGCAACAGCGTCGGCGTGACCAAGGCGATGAACCAGTATCTTGCCGCGATGTTCGGGCTCGGCGGCGACGGGCTCGCGACGCCCTTCTCCGGCGTGCCGCGCACCAGCTTCAACCGCAACATCACCGGCGCGCGCCGCTTCGTCGCGCAAAGCTGGTCGCTCGAACGCGTGCGCGCGGTCGGCAAAGCCTATGACGGCACGATCAACGACGCGGTGCTCGGCATGTGCGCCGGCGCGATGCGCAAATATCTTCAGTCGCTGAACGAACTGCCCGACAAGCCGCTGAAAGCGATGGCGCCGGTCTCGATCCGCCCGAAGGACGATATCGATTCGGGCAATTCGGTCGCATCGGTCACGGCGAACCTTGCGACGCATATCGACGATCCCGCCGAACGGATGGCGGCGATCCAGGAATCGATGAATTCGGCCAAGGCACAGCTCCGCGCGATGACCGCGTCGCAGATCCAGCTCTATACCGCGATCACCAGCTTCCCGATGATGCTGACCGCGCTCACCAGGACCGCCGACAAATTTCCCGCCTATTCGGTAACGATCTCGAACGTCCCCGGCCCGCGCGAGCAGATGTACTGGAACGGCGCGCGATTGGACGGCATGTATCCGGCGAGCATCCCCGTCGACGGCATGGCGATGAACATCACGCAAGTGTCGAACTTCAAGAATATCGACTTCGGCATCACCGCCTGCCGCCGCAGCGTGCCGCACGCGCAGCGGATGATCGACTATCTGGAAGAGGCGTTGGTGGAACTGGAGATGGCGGCGGGGATCAAGAAGGGGAAATAAGACGGCATCTAGGAGACCCAGCTGGACTGGACTGCAATGACGCGCCACTTCCCGTCGATCTTGCGCAACGCATAATTCTCGCCACGCCCGCACTCGCTGCCACAAACGAAGCCCACCTCCACGAAAGCGAGATCGCCTGCAACCCAAGGGGCCGAAAAAATCCAGAGGTGATCGGAAGGCATGTCGCCGCGTAGCGATATACGCCTCCGAACATCGGCAATCGCAAGCCCCGAAGTCGGGATAACGTCGAGCTTTTGCCGCGAAGCAGCCATCTGTAGCCGCGCGATCTCGCCCGCACTCGACGATTGCAAGCGTCTGATGTCGATGGTCTTCGGTAATGGATTTTCGGGTGTGATATCCGCGTAACTTTCGAGATTCACAGCAGCATCGTGCCAAGAGGCTTCCAGCAGCCGCTCCGTTTCTTGGCCTAGCTGTCCATCAAGGACCACACACTCTTCGGATGCCTCCGTCGCTCCACACGGCTTCGTTTCGATGAATTCGATATGGGGCGCTTTCGCGGCCTCAGGCATAGGCGGCGTAACGAAGCCGCCGGCCTCGGCATTTTGCACTGACAGGCTGTAATCCGCCGCGACTCCGATGATGTCGAGTGCGTCGTCGCGCGATGGCCGCAAGAACTGGGGTGGCAGGAAGACAGGCGACAAAGCCACTCCGATCGCCGCCAACGTGGCGATCACGAGCGGAGCGACCTGCCTCATTCGCCCTCGCCGCTCTCCAGATCCCGCACCACCTTCGGGTCGCGCAGTAATTTCTCGATGTGGCTTGCCTCGTCGAAGCTTTCGTCGGCGAGGAACTTCAGCTTTGCGGCATATTTCATGCGAACCTTCGCCGCGACGCTCTTCTGAAGATAGGCGGTGTTGGTGCGCAGCGCCTTGAGCACCGCTTCCTCGTCCTTGCCGAGCAACGGCTTCACGAACACCGTCGCGTGGCGCAGGTCGGGCGACATGCGGACTTCGGTGATGCTCACCGGGTGCGTCGCGAGCACATCGTCATGGACGTCGCCGCGCGCGAGGATT
Organism: Sphingopyxis sp.; assembly: GCF_965279755.1. Taxonomy (GTDB): domain Bacteria; phylum Pseudomonadota; class Alphaproteobacteria; order Sphingomonadales; family Sphingomonadaceae; genus Sphingopyxis. The sequence goes on from NZ_OZ257261.1 coordinate 866,002, forward strand.
TCGGACAGGAGATGACGCACTTGCTCGCCGACGCGCAGCACGCGGACCGAGGGGCCGTTGTCCTTTTTCCGGTCCTTTTCGGTCTTCATGGCCTAACCCTTTGCCTCTTCGTCCAGTTTCGCGACGATGCGCGCGATCGAGCGCATGTTTCGCGCGGTGCCCTTATGCTCCAACCGGCGTTCGATCATCCGGGCGGTCAATTTGCTGTCGGCGGCGCCATCACCGAAGTCGATATAGATCGACCGGTCGCCGAGCGCGAGGCGCTCGTTCGGCCTGATCCACTTATCGGTGGCGAGCACCTCGAACTGCGCCTGCGTCGGCTGTCCGTCTAGGAACATCGTGTGGATGATGCGATCCTCGTTCGTGCCCGCAAACGGATTGTCGGCGATCGCTGCGGCGAGTTCGTCACGGCTGCGCACCAAAGCGGCGCAGCTCATGTCGAACCGGTCGTGGACCATCAATGTCAGCTTTTCCTCAAGCCCGCGCGTCGGCCGCGCGTCATGGTCGAACAGCACATTGCCGCTCGCCACGACGGTTTCGACGTTACTGAAGCCCTCGGCCTCGAAGGCCGCACGCAGGTCGGCCATCTTCAGCCGGTTGCCTCCGACGTTGATGCTGCCAAACAATGCCACATAGCGAGCCATGCCGGCACCTCCTGATCTGCGCGAAGCGGACGCCTGTTACAGCGTCCGTTCGCGCAGTTCGACTTCGAAGACTTCGAGGTGATCGCCCGCCTTGATGTCGTTGGTATCGGCCAGCACGACACCGCACTCCAGGCCCGCGCGCACTTCGGCGACGTCGTCCTTGAAGCGGCGGAGCGACGCGATGGTCGTTGCCGAGACGATGACGTCGTCGCGGGTAAGACGCGCGTGGAGCCCCTTGCGGATGACGCCTTCGAGCACGAGCAGACCCGCGGCCTTGTCGCGCTTGCCGGCGGGGAAGACATCCTTCACCTCGGCGCGGCCGACGACGTTTTCGATGCGCTCCGGACCCAGCTCGCCCGCCATTTCCTTCCGGACCTCATCGGTCAGGTGATAGATGACGTCGTGATACATGAAGCGCACTTTTTCGCGCTTCGCGATCTCGCGCGCCTTGGCGTTCGGGCGGACGTTGAAGCCGATGATCGGCGCGCCGGTGGCGGCGGCCAGCGTGACGTCGCTCTCGGTGATCGCGCCGGCGCCCGACTGGAGTACGCGGACACGAATCTCGTCGGTCGATATCTTGTTGAGCGCATTGACGATCGCTTCGACCGAGCCCTGCACATCGCCCTTGATGACCACCGGATATTCGATGACCTTCGCCTTGTCGGCGAGCGCCTCGAACATGCCCTCGAGGCTGACCGGTGCCTGCACCGTCCGCTTCTTGAGCGCTTCGCTCTGGCGATAGGCCGCGACTTCGCGGGCGCGCGCCTCATTTTCGACGACGGTGAGCGTGTCGCCCGCCATCGGAACGCCGCCAAGGCCAAGAACCTCGACCGGCATCGACGGGCCCGCTTCCTTGACCTGCTTGCCCTGATCATCGATCAACGCGCGGACACGGCCGCTTTCGGCGCCGCAGACGAAGATGTCGCCGACCTTGAGCGTGCCGCGGCGGACGAGGATCGTCGCCACCGGACCGCGGCCCTTGTCAAGCTTCGCCTCGACCACCGTGCCTTCGGCGGCGCGGTCGGGGTTGGCCTTCAGCTCCATGATCTCGGCCTGCACCGCGATCGCGTCGAGCAGCTTGTCGAGACCGGTCTTCTTGAGCGCCGACACTTCGACATTCTGGACGTCGCCGCCCATTTCCTCGACCACCAGCTCATGTTCGAGCAGGCGTTCGCGGACGCGCTGCGGGTTCGCGCCTTCCTTGTCGACCTTGTTGATCGCGACGATGATCGGCACACCGGCCGCCTTCGCATGGGCGATCGCCTCGATCGACTGCGGCTTGAGACCGTCGTCGGCCGCCACCACCAGGATGACGATGTCGGTGACGTTCGCGCCGCGCTGACGCATCTCGGTAAAGGCTTCGTGGCCCGGCGTATCGAGGAAGGTGACGATCGAACCATCAGGGGTCTTCACCTGATAGGCGCCGATATGCTGGGTGATGCCGCCGGCTTCGCCCGCCTGCACATTGGCGCCGCGAAGCGCGTCAAGCAGGCTGGTCTTGCCGTGATCGACGTGACCCATGATCGTGACCACGGGTGCGCGCGGTTTCAGATGCGCGGCGTCGTCGACGTCCTCGTCATGACGGATGTCGACGTCGGCTTCGCTCACACGCTTGATCTCGTGCCCGAACTCGGTGACGAGCAGTTCGGCAGTGTCCTGATCGATCGTCTGGTTGACGGTGACCGGCATGCCCATCTTGAACAATGCCTTGACCAGATCCGAACCCTTTTCGGCCATGCGATTGGCGAGTTCCTGCACCGTGATGCTGTCGGGAACGACGACGTCGCGGACCTGCTTTTCGCGCGGACCGCTCGACACCATGTGCGAACGCTTTTCCTTTTCGCGGGCGCGCTTCAGCGCCGCGAGGCTGCGTGCCCGTGCGCCTTCGTCATCATTCAGCGCGCGCGTGACGGTCAGCTTGCCCGACTGGCGACGATTGTCGCCGGCGTTACGGCCCGTCTTGGGCTCGGGACGCTTGGGTTCGGGACGCTTCGGCGCTTCGACCGGGGTGAAGCGGCGCGGCGCGGGGGCGGCGCTGGTCGTCGTGCTGCGCGGCGCAGGTGCGGGCGCTGCCTCGGCCTGCGGCTCGGCCGCTGCGGCGGGTGCCTCGACAGCCGGTTCGGCTGCGGGCGCGGCAGGAGCCGGCTCGGCAATTTTGGCGGCGGCCTGTTCGGTCCGTGCCTCGGCGCGGGCCTTTTCTTCCTCGACAGCGCGCTGGCGCGCGGCCTCGTCGCGGCGACGGCTTTCCTCGAGCGCGTTCATGCGCGCTTCCTCGGCCTCGCGCAGCAGCTGCGCCTGACGTTCCTGACGCGACATCAGGCTGTCGGCGGCGGGCTTCGGCGCGGCGGGCTTGGGAGCCGGGGCGGGCGCAGGCGCGGAGACCGGCGCAGGAGCGGCCTGAACCTCTTCGACTTCGGGCGCGGGCGCGGCTTCGCCGGGGCGACCGAGCACACGGCGGCGCTTCACCTCGACCACCACCGTATTACGGCGGCCGTGGCTGAACTGCTGCTGCACCTGGCCGGCCTCGACCGTCCGCTTCAGCCCCAGAGGCTTGCGGGTAAGGGTCGGCTTGTCCTGTTCGTCACTCATCGAAACTTCTTATTCCTTCAATACGCGTCCGAAGCATCGGAATCCGTGTCGGAATCCGTGAACGCCGTCCCATTACCCGCTTTGCGGGAATCCGTGCCCCCCGCGGAGCGGAAATCATTAGTCGAAACGCGGTTGGCCGCGTCCCTACTCCATCCGGTGAAAAACTGCCAGCGGCTCAAATGCGCGAGCACCCGGTCTGCAGCGCGGGGGTCCGTGACCGCCAGATGCACCGCATTTTCACGCCCCAATGCCATAGATAGGGTGTTTCGGTCCACCGGCAAGATCACGCCCTCGCGGCCCGAGCCTTCATCCTCTTCGCCGACACGCCATGCCTGCGCGAGCTTCTTGCGCCCGTCCTCGCCCGCATCGCTGGCGTGGAGGAGCAGGCGCACCTGTCCGCGCCGCGCAGCCTGCTCGATCTTTTCGTTACCCGAAATCAGCGTCCCTGACCGCGATTCAAGGCCGAGCCGGTCCAGCGTCGCGCGCTGAAGCCTTGCCTCGATCGACGCGCCAAGGTCATCGGGAATCGTGAAGCTGCTGTCGTGCAATGCCCGCGCGAGCCCGCCCTTGAGCTTGCCCTTCGCCTGCGCCGTTTCGAGGTCCGCGCGCGAAACGCCGATCCATGCCCCGCGACCCGGCGCCTTGCCGAGGACGTCGGGCGCGATCGTGCCGTCGGGCCCGAGCGCAAGGCGCACGAGCCGTTCGGCCGGCGCAACTTCGCCGGTCACCACACAGCGCCGCTCGGGCACGTGGTCTCCGCGCTTACCCGCGCGGTCGGTTTGGCTTAGCTGATCATTGCGCGGGGTCCGCATCGGCGGCCTCCCCGTTTTGCGGCTCCGCCGCGGGCCCGGCTTGCGACGCTTCGGCAGCCGGTTCGTCGTCGAACCAGTGCGCGCGCGCCGCCATGATGATCTCGTTGCCCTGTTCTTCGCTCAGGCCATATTCGCCCAGAACGCCGCCCTTGTCCTCGGCACGTTCGCCACGCGCCGGACCACGGCGGTTGTCCTGACGCTTTTTGGCGATCAGTTCGTCGGTCGCGAGGTCGGCCAGATCGTCGAGCGTCTTGATGCCGGCCTTGCCGAGCACGACGAGCATCGCTTCGGTCAGGTGCGGAATCTCGGCCAGATCGTCCTCAACGCCCAGTTCGCGGCGCTCGGCGCGCGAGGCTTCTTCGCGGCGTTCGAGCGCTTCGGTCGCACGGCTCTGCAACTCTTCGGCAAGTTCATCGTCGAAGCCCTCGATGCTCGCGAGTTCGTCGAGCGGCACATAGGCGACTTCTTCGAGTTCACCGAAGCCTTCGGCGACGAGGAGCTGTGCAAGCGTTTCGTCGACGTCGAGCTCTTCCTGGAACATCGTCGAGCGTTCGACGAATTCGCGCTGGCGCTTCTCGCTCGCGTCGGCCTCGGTCATGATGTCGATCTGGCTGCCGGTAAGCTGGCTGGCGAGACGGACGTTCTGACCGCGGCGGCCGATGGCAAGCGACAGCTGATCGTCGGGAACGACGACTTCGATGCGGCCGTCATCCTCGTCGATGACGACGCGCTGGACCGTTGCCGGCTGAAGCGCGTTGACGACGAAGGTTGCGGTATCTTCCGACCAGGGAATGATGTCGATCTTCTCGCCCTGCATTTCCTGGACGACCGCCTGAACGCGGCTGCCCTTCATGCCGACGCAGGCGCCAACGGGGTCGATCGAACCGTCATAGCTGATCACGCCGATCTTCGCGCGCGAACCCGGATCGCGGGCGGCGGCCTTGATCTCGATGATGCCGTCATAGATTTCGGGCACTTCCTGCGCGAACAGCTTCTTCATGAACTCGGGGTGTGCGCGGCTCAGGAAAATCTGCGGGCCGCGGTTTTCGCGGCGCACCGACAGGATGATCGCGCGGACGCGGTCGCCGACACGCATCAGTTCGCGCGGGATCTGCTGGTCGCGGCGGATCACGCCCTCGGCGCGGCCGAGGTTGACGACGATGTGGCCGAACTCGACCGACTTGACGACACCGGTGATGATCTCGTTGCCGCGATCCTTGAATTCTTCATACTGGCGCTCGCGATCGGCTTCGCGGACCTTCTGGAAGATCACCTGCTTGGCCGACTGGGCGTCGATGCGGCCCAGATCGACGGCGGGCAGCGGATCGACGATGAAGTCGCCAAGCTTGGCGTCCTTCTGCAGCTTCTGGCCGGCAGCCAGATCGACCTGCTTGAAATAATCCTCGACCTGTTCGACTACTTCGACGACGCGCCACAGGCGCAGGTCGCCGGTCTGGGCGTCGAGCTTTGCACGAATGTCGTTTTCGGCGCCGTAGCGTGCACGCGCGGCGCGCTGGATCGCTTCCTCGATGGCTTCGATGACGATGCCCTTGTCGATCATCTTCTCGCTGGCGACGCTATTGGCGATCGCGAGGAGTTCGGCCTTGTTGGCGGAAATGGCAGTGGCCATCAGTCCTGTCCTTCTTCTTCCATTTCGTCGGCGCCCTCGATCGAGAGCGGGACGGTTGCGGCAATCAATTTGTCGGTGAGAACCAGCTTCGCCGTGTCGATCGCGTCGAACGGCAGCTTGTGCTCCACCTCTTCCTTATCCGTGATGCTGACGACATCGCCGTCGATACCGACGAGCGTGCCGTTGAAACGCTGACGTCCGTTCAGCTTTTCCTTCAGCGCGATCTTCGCCTCGTGCCCCGCCCAGTCGGCGAAGTCAGCGGGGCGCGTCAGCGGCCGGTCGATGCCGGGCGACGAAACCTCGAGCCGATAGGCAAGGTCGATCGGATCCTTGCCCGCTTCCTCGAGCGCGTCGAGCTGCGCCGAAATGCGGCGCGACAGATCGGCGCAATCGTCGATCGTCAGCTGACGCGTGTCGGGCCGCTCGGCCATCACCTGCAGCGTCGGGTCGCTCTCGCCCCCAAAAAAGGCGACGCGCACGAGCGACAGGCCCATCGCCTCGGCTTCGGGCGCGATGATCGCATTGAGGACGTCGAAATCGACCAAGTCTGTTTCCCAAATCGGATGACCGGAAAACCATGCGGGAATTGCCGCCGCGGCCCGCGGCCCCGACGTCCCAACTGGCTAACCATGTCAAGAAGTAGGGCGCATATAGGCTTTGGCAGCAGAGTCGGCAAGGGAAGAATCCCTAAGGGACGAGCAGCGATCCCGCCACACCGGCTGCAACCACCAGCAGCGGCGCGACCCACTTCCCCTTGAGCATCATAACCGCTGCCACAGCGCCCGCGAAGATGGCGATCCCGGCGACGGGATTCGACACACGGAGCGTCGTCACCCAGCCGAGCTGCAGCAGGGTGGCCGCGATAACGCCGACCACCGCCGCCGCCACCCCGGCCAGCACCCGGTGCAGCGCCGGATTCTCGACCACCGCCTCCAGCCGTTCAAAGAAGATCATCGAAAACGCGAAGGCTGGCAGGAACATCCCCGCCGTAATCGCGACCGCACCCGGCAGGCCGCCCGCGACATAGCCGGCGAAGGTCGCAAAGATGACGAGCGGCGCGGGCAGCATCCCCGCCAGCGCGACACCGTCGAGGAAGCTCGCGTCGGAGAGCCATCCGCGCCCGACCGTGTCCGAGCGGACATAGGGAATGGCCGTGTAGGCGCCGCCGAAGGTCAAGAGCCCGCCCTTCAATCCGGCGATGAAGAGCGCAACGATTCCCGTCTCGCTTGCGGCGACGCTTGCTTTCACCGTGGGGTCGACGCCCGAAACGAGCAGGGCCAACACCGCCGCAGCGACGGCGATCGCGCCCGCAACGAGCGGCCGCGCCGCAAAGCTGTAGATCAGCCCGGCCGCGATCAGCGGAATCCAGAACGGCACACCCGCCAGCGTCACACCAAGCGATGCCACGGCGAGCCCCCACAGCAGCCTGTCTTCCAGAATATGCGACCCGATCCGCTGCACCGCACGCAGGATGATCGCGAGCACCGCGATCTGCACACCCAGAAAAATCGGCGCCATCGCCGTATTGCCGACGATCCAGTCCTTGTAGAGCCATGCCGCCGCCAGCATCAGTCCGAAGCCGGGGAGCATGAAGCCAAGCCCCGCAAGCAGACCGCCGATACGCCCGCGCGCGACCATGCCGAGATGGACGCACAGCTCGTGCGCCTCCGGTCCCGGCAAAATCTGCATCACGGCGAGCAGGCGATTGAAGCGTGCGGGGGATATCCAGCGCTCCTCCTCGACGAGCGCCTGTTTCACCATCGCGATCTGCGCGACCGGGCCGCCAAAGGCGAGGAAGCCGAAGCGCAGGAAGCGGAAAAAAAGCTGAAGAAGAGAAAGCCGTGGAGGCGAATAGCTCTCGGTCGTCATTGCAAGCACGCTCCTTACCGCAGACGCGGATTATGGAGCGGAACTTGGACGGCGCCCCGTCTGAACGGGCGTCCGCGTTGCCCGTGCGAGCGGCTCTATCATAACCGCAAAGGCGGGAAAGAAAGATAAGCTTCGCCATTTCAAAACAGAGCTGCGTCCCACGCCTGGCGGCGCAAATGAGCCAATTCCCCCTTCCCTCTCGCGCCCCGCCATGCTCAAGGCGCGACCATGATCGACGACTCTCCCCTGCTCGCCCTTTCGGATGTCCGCGTCATCGCCGACGAGACGTGCATCCTCGATCTGCCGGCGCTCATGATCGGGGCTGGCGAAAGCACCGCGATCCTCGGCGCCAACGGATCGGGCAAGTCGACGCTGGTCAAGCTGATCGCGCGCCAGCTCTATCCGGCATGGGGCGCCGATGTACGCATCTTCGGGCACGACAGCTGGAACGTCTTCGATCTGCGCAAGCTGCTCGGAATCATCTCGACGACGATGCAGCTCGATTTCGACGCCGAGCCGCCGCTCGAGACGCTCGACTGTGTCGTTTCCGGCTTTTTCGCCTCGCGCGGTCTGTGGGCGCATCAGCATTATACGCAGGAGATGGTCGACGCCTCGCGCGCCGCACTTGAAGAGGTCGGGGCGACGCATCTGATCGGACGCAGCATGGCCAGCCTGTCGACCGGCGAGGCGCGCCGCGTCCTGATCGCCCGCGCCCTCGCACACCGGCCGCGCGCGCTGCTGCTCGACGAACCCTGCGCCGGGCTCGACCCCGCCGCACGTCACCATTTCCTCGACATGCTCCGCAGCGTCGCGCGCGGCGGGACGACGCTAATCCTTGTCACCCATCATATCGAGGAGATCCTGCCCGAGATCGGCCGCATCGTAATGCTGCAGGGCGGGCGCGTCCTTCACGACGGTGCCAAGACGGATTTGCTCACCGGCGACGCGTTGACCGGCCTGTTCGGCCTGCCGATCGACGTGGCACGGCGCGGCGACTGGTACGACGCCGCCATCGTCCACTGATGGCTTGCCGAGAAGGCGGCATATAGGATAGGGGGGTATCCTATGTCGCATACGCAAGGCAACAAGGACCGGCTCCTCGCCCGGACGCGCCGTATCGCGGGTCAGATCGCCGCGATCGAACGCGCGATCGGCGAGGATGCGGGCTGCGCGACGATCCTGCATCAGGTGGCGGGTGTGCGCGGCGCCATCGCCGGCCTGACCGACGAGCTGGTTGCCGACCACTTGTTATCGCACGTTGTCGCGCCCGGCCTGTCGGACGCCGAACGTGCGCAAGGTGGCGACGATCTGCTCGCGGCGATCCGCCGCTACGCGAAATAGGGGGACGCATGTCGTTCGACGACGAGATCGACGCATTGACGCACGATCATAATTATCTGGGCAAACGGCACGACGAAAATGCGCGCCGCACCTTGTGGGTTGTCGCACTCACCGCGGTGATGATGGTCGCCGAGATTGCGGCGGGACTCGCCTTCAATTCGATGGCGCTGCTGGCCGACGGCTTTCATATGGCGACCCACGCCGGCGCGCTCGGCATCGCGGCGCTCGCCTATCGCTATGCCAGGCGCCACGCGACGAGCGGCCGCTACAGCTTCGGCACCGGCAAGGTCGGCGACCTCGCAGGCTTTGCCTCGGCGCTGGTGCTCGGCATCGTCGCGATCGGCATCGCGTGGGAATCGGTCGTCCGCCTGTTGGACCCCAGCCCCGTCGAATTCGGCGAAGCGACGATCGTCGCCGTCGTCGGGCTGCTGGTCAACATCGTCAGCGCGCTGTTGCTGGGTCACGGGCATAGCCATGGCCATTCGCACGATCACGGGCATGATCATGGCCATGGCGGCCATCACCGCGAGCATGACAATAATATGCGCTCGGCCTATCTGCACGTCGTCGCCGATGCGCTGACCTCGGTCCTCGCAATCGCGGCGCTGCTTGGCGGTCGCTATCTTGGCTGGGTCTGGCTTGACCCCGCGATGGGCGTCGCCGGCGCGATCGTCATCGCGGTCTGGTCATGGTCGCTGATGCGCGACACCGCCGCCGTGCTGCTCGATGCAACCGATAGCAAACTGGAGGCGGAAATCCGCGCGCTTGTCGAAGGACCGGGCGACGCCAAAATCCTCGATCTTCACGTCTGGCGCGTCGGTCCGGCAGCGCATTCGGCGATCATCAGCGTGACCGGCGCGGCACGCGGCACGATCTGCGAGCGATTGCGTCCGGTGCACGAAATCGAGCATCTGACCGTCGAGATACGCTAGTCCTCGACCACAACCTCGATCTGCGGCGCCATTCGCGCGAGCTTTTTCGCCCAGCTCTCATAAGGCCAGGGGATTACCTCCTGATCGAACCAGAAGAGCCGGTTGCCGTCGCGGTCATAGAGATGAACCTCGTCGTCGCTTTCATCTCCGCGAACGATCCGCAGCTTCCCGATCTTCGATAGATGGATCCGCCCTTCGTCGCCCCCGCCGCTACCGATCCGCGCCTGCCACCAGACGAGTTCCCCGGTTGCCGGATCGAACAGGCTGCCACGCCGCGGATTGGCGAGCATATTGAGCCCCGCCCCCAATGCCACGATCGCACCAAGCCCCTGTGCCAGCGGTACAAGCCAAGGCGCACATTCGCGTCCGTCTTCGCTGCAATTATCTTCGGGACGGACGACCGACCCGGCCCAGAAAAAGAACAGGCCGAAGATCAGCAGCAGCCACATCCGGTAATCGGTTCGTGCGCTGCGACGATAGGTCGGAAGGCCGGGTTCGGTCATGACATGCTTGATAGCGGAAGAGCCTCAACAGGCGCCTAACGCGGGGGCTGGCTGTTAAACGCGCGGCCCGATCCTGTCCTGCTGCGGGACATTGCACATGCGGTGAAACATTTTATTGGCGTTTCGGGGCATAAGGCAGGGTGACGGCGGCCATGCGAATCGGCCGCGGAGGTTGTGACGCGACGCGATGAAGCCCGAATTGACCCTTTCAGCCCGCTCGACGTGGCGCGACCCGGTGCCGGAAAAACCGGCGGGGCCGGGCCGCGAATATTGGGGCATGCTGGTCGCGATCGTGATCGTCGCCTGCCTCGCGCTCACGCTGTCGACGGGACAGTATCGCCCACGCGGCTTCGGCCCCTACAGCGTATCGGTGCCGCTGACCTTCAGGCCCTATGATCCCGCGCGCTGGGCGGTGATGAATGCCGATACCTATGAGGATGCGCTGAAGATCGACCCATCGCTGCCGAGCCCCGACAGCGTGGGCTTTGCCGATGCCACCGCGACCGCGCCGCTGACGGCCGCACAGCTTCAGCAGGAAGCTTTCGTCGGCCCGCCCGCCAAACCCTATGTGTTTCGCGGCCTGACCGCGCTCGACCGCGAGCGCGCGCATTATTGCCTGACGTCGGCGATCTATTACGAGGCCGCCTCGGAAAGCGACGACGGGATGCGCGGCGTCGCACAGGTAATCATCAACCGCACGCGCCATCCGAGCTTCCCGAACACGATCTGCGGGGTCGTCTTTCAGGGATCGCAGCGCGCAGGCGTGTGCCAGTTCACCTTCTCGTGCGACGGTGCGATGGCGCGAGCGCCCGAAAAGCGAAACTGGCTGCGCGCGAGCCGCATCGCCTCGGCAGCGCTCAATGGCTATGTCTTCCCGGGGGTCGGCCTCGCGACCCACTATCACACGACCGCGATCTGGCCGCGCTGGGGCAAGAGTCTGGTGATGACCAATATCGTCGGCGCGCATATCTTTCACCGCTGGCGCGGCCGCTGGGGAATGCCCGATGCGTTCCGCGCCCCCTATCTGGGCCGCGAGCCTGTTCCCGGGCCCTATCTGCCCGTCGCGCAGCAACTCGCGATCCTGAAGGGTCAGGGCATTGCGCCCGGCGCCGGCCCGGTCCCGACGCTTGCAGGCCCGGCCGCCACGCTTCCCGACAGTCCCGCCGCTCCGATGCCGGGCGCGATGAGCACGCCGGCCGCACCGGTTCCTGCCGCGCCCGCTGCGACGGCGCCGCCGGCCTATACCGATCCGCGGCTGAGCCAGTCGGGCCAGGTCAAAGAAGAGTTCAGCAAGAGCGGAGAGTGGATTCGCTGACCGAAGCAGCCTAGTCTCTGCCGATCACCATCAGGGAGATGGCCATGGGACATGTCAAAGGTATCGGCGGGCTCTTCTTTCGCTCGAAAGATCCTGAAAAACTGAGCAGCTGGTATCGCGAAAGGCTAGGTGTTGGCGGCGGCTGCAGCGCCGACGACAGCGTGCCGCCGAACCAGTGGGTTTGGAACGTGACGGCCGGCCCCCTCGTCTTCGCGCCGTTCAAGGCCGACACAGATTATTTCCCCGCCGACAGGCAGCACATGCTCAACCTCCGAGTCGACGATCTCGACGCGGTGCTGGCACCGTTTCACGAGGCGGGCGACGAGGTGATAACCAAACCCGAATGGGACGATCCGAGCGTCGGACGCTTCGCGCGCGTTCACGACCCCGAAGGCAATCCGATCGAGCTTTGGGAGCCGCCGGCGAAATAGAACCCTCGTCATTGCTTCGCTGCGCTCGCAATGACAAAGCTTGTTACCGCCCCTGGCTGCGCCAGCGTTTGACGACGCGCTCGAGGATTTCGGCCTCGCCGCCCGTCTCGCGCCAGAGCTTCGAGAAGAGCGGGTCGCTCGACGCGGGCCGCTTGTCCTCTTCGAGCGTATCGAGATAGACGCGGATCGGGATCGATACACCCTCGCCGCAGACGATGCATTCGCGGTTGCGGAGGGCCGGGATCGAGTCGATGAAACCGCGCGCGCCTTCGGGCATCGCGGCCTTGACGAAATGCTGGTCGCGCTCGTTGTTGAGGCGCATCGAAATGATCGTGCCGCACTGCGACAGCACGCCTTCGGCAAGGTCGGACGGACGCTGGGTGATCAGGCCCAGCGACACGCCATATTTACGGCCTTCCTTGGCGATCCGTTCCAGAATCTTGCGGACCGCCTGCCCTTGGCCGACGTCCTTCGCGGGGATGTAACGATGCGCTTCTTCGCAAACGAGCAGGATCGGGCGCTGCGGTTCGCCGCGCGACCAGATCGCATAGTCGAAGGTCAGGCGCGACAGCACCGCGACGACGACACCCGTAATATCCGACGGCACGCCCGACACGTCGATGATCGAGATCGGCCGGCCGTCAGACGGGAGGCGGAAGATCTTGCCGAGGAAGTTCGCCATCGTGTCAGCAACGAGCATGCCCGAGAACATGAAATTATAGCGCGGATCGGCGCGCATTTCCTCGATCTTGCCCTTGATCCGCATGAAGGGCGCCGACGAGGTTGCCTTGTCGAGCTTGCCCATCTCGTTCTGCAGAATGTTGAGCAGGTCGGAGAGCAGATAGGGAATCGGCGAGTCGACGGTGAGCTTGGTCATGCCCTCGGCCAGACGGTTCTTGGTACGCGCCTGAAGCAGGCAGCGAGCCAGAATGTCACAGTCGGCCTGACGGTCGCGGCCCTGCGCGGTGACGAAGACCTCGCAATGCTCCTCGAAGTTCATCAGCCAATAGGGAAGCGCCAGATTGTCGACGTCGAACAGTGCGCCGGTGCCCTTGAACGCAGCCGAATATTCGCCGTGCGGATCGACCATCACGATGTGACCCTGCGGAGCGAGTTCGCAAATCTTATGCAGGATCAGCGCAGCGCTGGTCGATTTACCGGTACCCGTCGATCCGAGCAGCGCGAAATGCTTGCCGAGCATCGCATCGACATAGAGCGAGCCGCGGATGTCGCGGGTCGGATAGATGGTACCGATCTCGACATGCGCGCGCTCGTCGGCGGCATATATTTGTTTAAGGTCGTGGCTGGTCGCTGCGAAGACCGGGCTGCCCGGGATCGGATAACGCGTCACGCCGCGGCGGAAATTGTGGATGCGGCCCGTGATCTTTTCTTCCTCGCCCTCGCCGAGAAAGTCGATCGTCGCGACGATCAGGCCTTCGCCTTTTTCGTACATTTGCTGGTCGCGAACGCTGGCGACGAGCCAGGTGCTGCCAACCCGGATCTTGACCTGCGCACCCACCTGTCCCGCCATGGCAACCGCGCTGTCGCCCGAGCCCAAAAGCTGGCCGATCGTCGCCGCGTCGAGCAGGATACGCGAGTCCGAGCCGGAAATGTCGATGACTTCGCCGATCAGCAGGTCGTCGCGATGATGGTGCGTCGCGGTCGGCGCGACGGTCGCGGTGCCGCCTCCGGCCAACCTAACGTGCTGAACAGCCGTCGAATCCCCGGCGGGAAACCCGCCACCCTGCATATCCATATTTAGCCCCGCCTTCTCTGTCCCACGCCCCGCTATCGCAGACGAGGGTAAATAGGCCGTGAACTTTGACGGGAAAGCTGCCTAACGGCGCCGGAAAATGGCGGAGGCCGCATAGCCGAGCAACAGCGACAACGCGACTGCGGTGAGGCCGTAAAGAAAGCCGTGACGCTGCGCCGCGAGCGCAACGAAGCGCTCGAAACCCGCCTTGCGGATCTGGACATCGCGCGACGCGACCGCAAGCACGCGGCCGCGGCTGATCAGATAGGTTTCGGCGCGATAGGTGCCGACCGGAACGCGCGCCGGCACGGGAATGCGGGCACGGTAGAGCACGCCCTCGCTGATTTCGACCGCGCGGGGATTTTCATAGAACAGACCCGATCGCCGATAGAGATCGATCAGCCCCGCCTCGAACCGCGCCAGCTTCTTCGCCTCCGAAAAACCGGCCGGCGACATCGACAGATTGTCGAGGCCGAGTTCGAAGATCGCGGCGGTTCGTTCGTCGACCAGCTTGTCGATCGGCCGCGACGATCCGATCGCGTAAAAGCCGGGCGAGGTCCGCAGGCGAATGCTGTTCGCATTCACCCATATCCCCGCGACACGCTTTTTCTCGCGCAGCACGACCGGCCGCACCGGCCCCTTGAGCACGACGACGATATCGGCCCGGTCGTCGGGCAGGCGTTGGCCGGGATAGAGGATCGCACCGAACAGCAGCAGTTCTTCGCCAGTGAAGCTGTACTGGATGTCGATCGCGCGGCTCGACACGTCGGGCACGAGGCGCGGATCGTCGGCGCGCGCAGCCCCTCCGGGCAAAGCGAGCCCCAGCGCGCAGATCAAGGCGCCGATCCGCTTCATTGTACCGTATAGATTTCTTCGGGGCGGATGAAGAGATCGACCGCCATGCGCAGCGCGACGATCAGCACGATCACCGCGAGGGCCATGCGCAGATATTCGGGCTTCACCTTTTGCGCGAAGCGCGCCCCGAACTGCGCGCCGGTCACGCTTCCGAGCAAAAGCAGGCCCGCCAGCACGATATCGACCGCACCGGTGGTCAGCGCATGGACCATCGTCGTTGCGATCGTCACGAACAATATCTGGAACAGCGAGGTGCCGACGACCACCTGCGTTCCCATGCCGAGCAGATAGAGCATCGCGGGAACCATGATGAAACCGCCGCCGACGCCGAGCAGCATCGTCAATATGCCGACCGCCATGCCGAGCAGCAGCGGCGCGAGCGGCGAGATGTAAAGGCCCGACCGATAGAAGCGCCAGCGCAGCGGCAAATTAGCGACCATCGGATGGTGCCGCCGCTTGCGCGCCGGCGCGGGAAGCCCCGCACGCATCCGCCGCAAAGCGCCCCAAGCCTCGCGCGCCATGATCCCGCCGACCGAACCGAGCAACACGACGTACAGGATGTTGATCGTCGTATCGATCTGGCCCCAGGCCGTGAGAAGCTCGAACAAGCCGGCGCCGATCAGCGACCCCAGCAGGCCACCGACGATCAGCACGACACCCATACGCACATCGACGCCGTCGCGCTCGAAATGCGCGAGCGCGCCCGATACGCTGGCCCCCGTCACCTGCGTCGCGGCGGAGGCGGCGGCGACCGTTGGCGGGATGCCGTAGAAGATCAGCAACGGCGTGGTCAGAAACCCGCCGCCGACGCCGAACATGCCCGACAGAAAGCCCACCCCGCCGCCGAGCAGGATGATCACCAGCGCATTGACCGAAAGATTGGCGACTGGAAGGTAGAGATCCACTGGGTCCTGGCCCTATGCCCCGAAGCGTGTTCGCGGCGCAGAACGGCGCCGAGTCCCGCGACCCTAGAGCATTTTTCGGGGGCGGGGAATCGGCAGCGCCATCTAAATTTCGTGCGCGATCAGAAGTCGGTGGCGAGAGTCAGCGCCAGACCGCTTTCTGGGCGAGTATCGCCCGCGACGCGCTGGCGCCAATCGACCGCGATACGGCTGCCCTTGCCGACGTCGGGCAGGCGCATCGTCAGCCGGGGACCGATATCGACCCGCGCCGCGCCTGGCTGAATCGCACCGGCCGCAAGTGCCCCCAGCCGCAGCGGCATGTGCCCTTCATCACCGAGCGGACGATCGACAACGACCGTGCCGTCGGCGAAACCGTCGCGCCGTCGCGCGCCGACGACGCCCGCCTGCACATAAGCGTCGAGCCGGAAACCGCCGGGGAGCGCAACCTCGCTAACCCCGCCCGTCACCATCGCGGCGAATGCGCTGCGCCCCTCGCTGCCGACCGCGACGCGCCGCTCGACCGCGATATCGACGGGCAGGCGCGCAATCGGTGCGAAGGCCGCGCCGAACGCCAGTTCGCGCTGTTCGGGTTGCCGCACCGCCATCGTCGCGCGGCCATAAGCGCGCAGCCGTCCATTGTCTCCGAAGCCATAAGCGAGCCGCAGCCCCGCCTGCGATCCACCAAGCTGCCCGCCCGCCGCGATGCCTTCGGGCGCTCCCGCCGAACCCTCGCGCAGATAAAGCCAGCCGCTGAGCGACCATTGGGCAAGCGGGCGCTGGATCCAGAATGGCTTGCCCTGCCCCGGCACGCCGGCGCTATGCGAAGGCGCTGTTGCCAGCCATGCCGGCGCCCCACCCGGCACCGAGCGAGGTGCACCCGGCAAAAGCCGCGCAGCCAGCGCGAGCCGCAGGCTATGCCGGTCGGCTCCGAATCCGCCTCCTTCGGATGGCCCGGCCGAAGGCCACGCTCCGCCGATTTCGCCAATAGTCGCAGACGCCCGGTTGGTTGCCGGGGTGGCATGTCCGTGTCGGCTTTCGGCACCGAGCCCGGCGACGCCAGAAGCCATGTCGTCGCCGTCCCAAGGGGAGGGCACCGAACGCTCGGGCGGCAAGGTCCAGGGCGGCGAAACAGGCGATGTCGGAAGCGGCAGCGCGGGGTTCCAGTTCATCGCGATACGGAGCAGGATCCAGCCGCCAAGGCACAGCAGCAGAAAGCGCAGCGATGCCGCGCGACCTGCCGCCCGTGGCCCGCCCCCCTGCATCATCATCGCGGCGCCACCCGCACCGCGGGCAATGCATCGCCGTCCCAATGCTCGGTCTTTTCCCACACAATCTCGCCCGACCGCAGCATCCGCCAATAGAGCGTTACGGCGCGGCGCGCGGCGAGGATGGCGATAACATTGGCGATGAAGGCGCGCGGCAGTGCAAACATTGCTTCGCCAAGACCATAGCACCGCGCGGTGAAATGGAATCGCATCGCGAGCCGCCATAGCAGCAGCGCGGCGTTGAGGCCGAACAACAGCCGCATCGCCGCGGCAGTCGGGGCCGTTTGCCAGCCGAAAAGCGCCTCACCCGCCAAAGCGAGGCCGGTCAGCAGCAATCCGCCATAAGCCGCCAGCACGACGAGCGCGGCGAGTGGTGAACGGCGGTCGCGCCACAGCATCCAGCGCGCGAGCCACAATCGCGCGGGCGGTATGTCCCCGCCCGAAACGCGCACCCCGAGCCACCCCAGATGATCCCATCCGGCAAGCGCGATGCCCGTGATCCAGCGCGATTTCTGCCGCACCGCCCGTTCGACCGATCCCGGAAACGCGCCACGCGATACGATCCGTTCGCCATCGGCGGTTATCGCATCGACGAAGCACGACCGGAGGCCATAGGCGCCGATCAGCATCCCGACCTCATAATCCTCGGTCAGGCTGTCGGCGCGGAAGGGATGACCGCCGCGCTCGATCGCAAGCAGTGCGAGCGCGCTTCGCGTCAGCGCACAGCCGACGCCTGCCGACGGCAGCGCAACCCCGAGCCGCGAGCGCAGCGCCAGTTCCTTGCCATGCGCCTCGGCAAATTCGTCGCCATAATGGCCACCGATCCACCGCGAACCGCCGGTCACGAACGGCACGACCGGGATCTGCACCATTGCGTGATCGGCGAGATGCGCGCGATAAAGTGCGAGTTCGGCAGGGTGCACATGATCCTCGGAATCGTGCAGGACGACCCCGGCAAAACGCATTCCCTCGGCACGCTCATCCTCGCCGAGCGCGGCCCATAGCCGGTTAAGATTGTCGCCCTTCGTCGTTGGCCCGTCCGCTGGACCGACAACAAGGCGCAACCGCGGATCGCGCGCAACCAGCGGCGATACCGAGAGCAGCGTCCCGATATCGTTCGGATAGCAACCGACATAGAGGCGGACGTCCTCCCCGTGCCAGGCCGCGAGCATGCGCGTCAGTGTCGTCGCCAGCACGCGTTCCTCGTCCCATGCCGGAATGAAGACCGCAAGCGTGCCGTCGACCGGCTGACAGGCAAAGGGCGCAGTTCCACGGCCACGGTTGCGCCAGCGATCGGAGAGCCAGAGGAGATCGAACAGCAGATCGTCGATTCCGATCAGCAGGATTCCGACCGATGCGAACAGCATCAGTTCATAGCCGGCGCCCTGAACCAGCCATTGCAGTCCTGCGGACGACCATTCCACCCGCTTGCCCCGCTCCCCCGCGCGGCCATGCCGCGATCGGTCGTCGGTAACCCGCTGTTACTTTTTGTAAAGGGTGACGCCCGGCCACCCGCGCGCTAGTGATGCCCCGTCTTTCGCGACAGAAACAGGGTCACTCTCGATTATGTCCAGCAATTCCGCCCCCCGCTCCGCCCTGCGCGACTTTCTCGAGAGCGAAAGCGCCGGAGGCATGCTGCTCATTTTCGCAGCCATTATGGCGATGATTATCGCGAATTCGTCGCTCTCAGGCGCCTACCATCATCTGATTCACGCGGTGACCGGGCCCGTCCTCAGCGACAAGCTCGGCCCGATGACGGTCCATCTGTGGATCAACGACGGACTGATGGCGATTTTCTTCCTGCTCGTCGGACTGGAGATCAAGCGCGAGTTCGTCGACGGCCGCCTTGCAAGCTGGGACCGGCGACTGTTGCCGATGATCGCCGCGGCGGCGGGCATGGCAGTTCCGGCGCTGATCTACATCGCCTTTGCCGGCGGCACCGAAGGGCTCGCAAAAGGATGGGCAATTCCCGCCGCGACCGACATCGCCTTTGCCATGGGCGTCCTTGCCCTGCTCGGCACGCGCGCACCGACCTCGCTCAAGCTGTTCCTCGTCACCGTGGCGATCGTCGACGACATGGGCGCCGTGGCGATCATCGCGCTCTTCTACACCGCGAAGATCAACCTCGTCGCGCTGGCCGCCGCCGCCGCCCTGCTGGCGATCATGTTCGCGATGAACCGCTTGGGCATAAAGAGCCTCGCGCTCTACCTGCTTCTGTTCGCGATCCTCTGGTACGCGATGCTGCTGTCGGGCGTGCACGCAACGATCGCCGGCGTGCTTGCGGCCCTGACGATCCCGCTCGAACGCACACCGGGAACGCCCGACAGCGCGACTTCGCCGCTCCACCGGCTCGAGCACGGCCTGCACCCATGGGTCGCCTTCGCGATCGTCCCGCTGTTCGGCTTCGCCAATGCCGGGGTCGATGTTCGCGCAATGACCGCAGACCAGCTTGTCGCGCCGCTGCCCCTCGGTATCGCGGCGGGCCTGTTCCTCGGCAAACAGCTCGGCATCTTCGGCAGCGTCTGGCTGGCGGTGAAGCTCGGCTTGGCGGGCCGGCTGCGCGGCGCGACCTGGCTGCAGGTTTATGGCGTCGCGATCCTGTGCGGGATCGGTTTCACGATGAGCCTGTTCATCGGCGGCCTTGCGTTTCCGGGCGATCCGATACTGATCGAGGAAGCAAAGATAGGCATATTGATGGGATCGCTCGCGGCTGCGCTCGCCGGTTTTGCACTGCTCCGCTTCGCACCACCGCATCCCGATCACGACCGGATCGAAGGCGAAGCCGATGCAGAGATTGCACGCGACGGCGATGTCCGCGATACGTCGGACAGCAAGACAGCCTGAAACCCCGATGCGCCACCTCAGCCTCCTTCTACTTCCCCTGCTCCTTGCAGGATGCGCGGCGGGTGCGCCGCCGAAGCCCGTCGCCGGCAACGCTGTGCCGACGCTCGACGTGCGTCGCGGTCCCGCATCGACCCAGGCGCTAAGCGACATTGCGAATGATTATGTCCGGCTGAGTCTGGAGATCGGGACGCACGAAGACGGCTATATCGACGCCTATTACGGCCTGGCCGAGGTCAAGGCGGCCGTCGAAGCCGCCCCGCGCGACAAGACCGCCCTGCTCGCTGCAACGCGCGAATTAATAGCGAAGCTCGACCTGACGGCGCGGCGCCTGTCCGATCCGATGGAACGCCGCCGCGCGGCCTCGCTTCGCGCGCAGCTTCGCGCCGCCGAGACGCGCCTGCTGATGATGCAGGGTGTGCGTTTCGCCTTCGCAGACGAGGCCGAACGGCTGTTCGGCGTTCTGCCGCGCCTGAAGCCGCTCGCAAGTTATGACGCCGATCTCGCGAAGATCGAAGCCCTCGTCCCCGGCGACGGCCCGCTGTGGCAGCGCGTCGAAGCGTATCTCGACCGCTTCACCATCCCCAAGGACCGGCTGCAGAAGGTTTTCGACGTCGCGATCGCGCGCTGCCGCGGGCGGAGCGCCGCCTATATCCCGATGCCGGCGGACGAGAGCTTTCGCCTCGAGTTCGTCACGGGCAAAAGCTGGAGCGGCTATAATTATTATCAGGGCGGCTATCACAGCCTGATCCAGGTCAACACAGACCTGCCGATCCGCTTGTCACGCGCACTCGACCTTGGTTGCCACGAAGGCTATCCGGGCCACCATCTGCTCAACATGAAGCTGGAACAACAGCTCACCAAGGGACGCGGTTGGACCGAGTTCGCCGTCTATCCGCTCTACAGCCCGCAAAGCCTGATCGCCGAGGGTAGCGCCAATTACGGCATCGACCTCGCCTTCCCCGGCGAAAGCCGCGCCGACACCGAGCGCGATGTGCTGATGCCGCTGGCGGAAATCGCGGTGCCCTCCGACGATCGTTACTGGGAGCTATTGAAGGCGATCAAACAGGTGTCGGGCGCCCGGCTGACGATCGCGCAGCAATATCTCGACGGTGCGATAGACCGGACGACCGCGGTTGCACTCACCCAGAAATATATGCTCGTCTCGCCCGAACGCGCCGACCAGTCGGTCCGCTTTACCGAACAATATCGCAGCTATGTGATCAATTACGGGCTCGGCGAACAGCTCGTTCAGGCCTATATCGAGCGCGGCAAGCCAAGCCGCGAGGAGATGTGGCGCCGCATGGCAAGGATTTTGAGCGAACCGACGCTGCCCGCGGACCTGCTGCCGCGATGAGCGCCTGTGCGCCCCTTCTCTGGCTCGGTCAGGCAGGCTCGCCGCGACGCCCTCCTGCGGGGGTGATGCCGCACAGCTGATACTCCCGGCGTGCTCGCGCGCCGTCCATCATCCGTGCCATTCATTACCGAAGGAGCAGACCATGCTCGACAAGACCGACCTCCACCGCCGCATCGAGACGCCCGACATGAAGGATTATGGCGTCTACCTTGCGGTCGATCGCCTGCTCGAATGCCAGAAGCCGCTCGCCGAACTTTGCACCGCCGACGAACTCCAGTTCCAGATCGTCCATCAGGTCGAGGAGCTGTGGATGAAGCTGATCGCCTTCACCCTCGGCGAGATCGATGGCCATATGGCCGCGGGCGAGACGATGCGCGTCATCACCCTCTTCGACCGCGTCAACCGCATCATGCGGCTGATGACGAACCAGTTGTCGCTACTCGAGACGATGAGCCCCTTCGACTATCAGTCGATCCGCCTCCAACTCGGCAACGGCTCGGGGCAGGAAAGCCCGGGCTTCCAGCTGCTGCTCACTATGCCGCAGCCGCTATGGGCGCGCTACAAGGCGGTCTATCTGGAGCCGACGGAGCGCACGATCGCCGACATCTATGACACCGGCTACAGGCATGACGATGCCTATATGGTCGCCGAGGCGCTGATCGAATTCGACGAGCAGTTTCAGATCTTCCGCGCGCTCCACATCTACCTCATCCACCGCTCGATCGGCATGGGGTCGAAGTCGCTGAAGGGCCGCCCCGTCGAGCTGCTCAATGCCGGCACGCGGCATCGCTTCTTCCCCGAGCTTTGGGACATTCGTGCGGAGATGACCGACCGCTGGGGAGCCGAATATGGCGTGAAGCGCGACAGCATCAGTGGCGATTCGGCCGCCGGACACGGCAGCGGCCTGTGAGCGGCGCGTTGCTGCCGGAGGCGACCCGCGACCGCTTCCATCTGCCGCCGGACGCGATCTACCTCAAGAGCCATAGCGTCGGCTGCCAGCCGCGCGACGCCGAAGCGCTGCTGCGGGACAAGCTGCTAACGCCGTGGCGCGAGGCGGGCGAGGCCTGGCCGCACTGGCTCGATGCGATCGACGAATGGCGCGTGGCGCTGGCAGGACTGATCGGCGTCGAGGCGCGCGATCTCTGCCCCGCGACCAACGTCACGGCCGCGCTGTCACGCTACATATCGGCGCTCGGCGCGGCGACCGACCGCCGCACGATCCTGCTCGCGCCGAGCGCCTTTCCGACGATCGGCTATCTCGCGAGCGGCCTTGCTGCGGCAGGCTGGAAGACGCGCTACCTGCCTGATGACGCCGATGTTCGCGACGTCGCGAACTGGACCGCAGCGCTCGACGGTGACGTCGCGCTGGTCATCGCGATGCACGTCAGCTCGAACAGCGGCGCGCTGACCGACATCGCGGCGGGCGCGGCGGCGGCCAAGGCGGCGGGCGCACGCTGCATCGCCGATTGTGCGCAGTCGGTCGGGGTCGTGCCCGTTACGCCGGCGGCGTGGGGCGTCGATGCCGTGCTCGGCACCAGCGTCAAATGGCTCTGCGGCGGCCCCGGTGCCGGGTGGCTATGGGTCGCGCCGCACGACCGCACCGCGCTCGATCCGATGGACCGCGGCTGGTGGAGCCACGCCAATCCGTTCGAAATGGATATCCACGACTTTCACTACGCCCCCGACGCGCGGCGCTGGTGGGGCGGCACGCCCGACGTCGCGCCCTTCATCCTGTCGACCGCCGGGATCAACGAGATCGCCGCGATCGGAGTCGGGGCGATCCGGGCGCACAATCAGACGCTGCAGGCAATGCTGCGCGATGCGCTGGAGGCGAGGACGCCACAATGGCGCTGGCCGACGGGTGCAATCGGCGGGACACTCTGCATCGACACCGGCGCCGACCAGCCGCGCGTCGCCGAAGCCCTCGATCGACACAAGCTTAGAGCCGATTTTCGCGGGTCGATCCTGCGCCTGTCGTTCCACGGCTACAACAGCGCCGCCGATGTAGAGGCGACGGCACGGGCGTTCGCTTAGAGCGCCGGGCGGCGGTCGAACCAGGGTTGCGCTCCCTCAAGCTGCGTCGCGAGTTGGAGCAACAGTGCCTCTTCGCCGAAGCGGCCTACGAACTGCGTCCCCATAGGCAGTCCGTCGGGCGTCCACCACAGCGGCACGTTGATTGCGGGCTGGCCGGTCGCATTCTGGATTGCGGTGAAGGGCACATAGTCGGTCATCGATCCGAAGCCCGCCTCGACATCCTCGCCGTCGAGCGCGAAGCTGCCGTTGCGCGGCGGCGGCGCGCCGAGGGTCGGGGTCAGCCAGACGTCATAATCGGCGTGCCATGCGGCAACCGCGCGCGCCATCTGCTGCAGTTGGAAGATTGCGCCCCACAGCTGCGGCGCGCTGATCTGCTTGCCCATCGTGTAGAGCCCACGCGTCAGCCCTTCGAGATTGTCGGGGCCGGGTGTCTGCCCGGTCATCATCGCGATGCCGTCGATCTGCATCGCCGCGCCGCTTGACCAGATCGCCATGAAGGCAGGCACCATCGCCGCGTTATCGACCGCAGGCGAGGCTTCCTCGACAAGATGGCCAAGGCTTTCGCACAGCTTCGCGGCATGTTCGACCGCCGCGACAGCTTGGCTGTCGAGCGAGCCGCCGCCCGGACGCGTCTTCGCAAAGCCGATGCGCAGTTTCGGGCACGCCGCTTCGGCCGCGCGGCGCCAGCTCGGCGGCGCGGGTGGCGCGGCATACGGGTCGCCGGGTTCGGCGCCCGCGGTAACGTCCAGCATCGCTGCGGTGTCACGCACCGTCCGGCTGACGATATGTTCGGCGGCCAGCCCGCCCATGACGTCACCGAGCATCGGCCCCAGCGGGTTGCGCCCGCGGGTCGGCTTCAGACCGACCAGCCCGTTGCAGCTTGCCGGAATGCGGATCGACCCGCCGCCGTCGTTGGCGTGCGCAACAGGCACGATGCCCGCTGCAACCGCCGCACCTGATCCGCCCGACGATCCGCCGGTCGAATGCGCAAGATTCCATGGATTGCAGGCCGGGCCATAGAGCTTGCTCTCGGTCGTAGCGACGACGCCGAATTCGGGAACATTCGTCTTGCCGACCGGCACCAGCCCGCCAGCGAGGAAGCGCTGCACCAGCGTCGCGGTGAACGGCATCGGCACCGGCGGCGAAATGCGCGAGCCGTTACGCGTGGGCCATCCGGCGAGATCGCCGAGAATATCCTTGAGCAGGAAGGGCACGCCTTTGAACGGCCCATCGGGCAGCGGCGCCTTCGCCCGCTCACGCGCGCCGTCGTAATCGGTGAAGATCACCGCGTTCAGCTGCGGGTTCAGCGCCTCGGTCCGTTCGATCGCGCTATCGACCAGTTCGAGCGCCGACACCTCGCCCTTTGCCACAAGTTCGGCGAGACCAAGCGCGTCGTAGCGATCATATTCGGCGAAACCCATCGCGTTTCCTCCGGATAGTTAGCGGCCTAGATATCGACGACGATCTTGCCGAAATGCGCGTTCGCGATCTGGTGGCGGAATGCGTCGGCCAGATTTTCGAGCGGAAAATGGTCGCTGATGACGGGCCGGATGCCGTTCGCCTCGACCCCCGCGATCATCGCCAGCTGCTGCGCGCGGCTGCCCACGGTCAGCCCCTGCACGCGCAGATTCTTGCTCATCAGAAGCGCGGTCTGCACCGGACCGGCGATCCCCGCGAGCACACCGATCAGAGCGACATGGCCGCCCACCCGCGCCGCCCGCATCGACTGGTCGAGCGTTCCCGCGCCGCCGATTTCGACGACAGTATCAACACCGCGTCCGCCGGTCAGTTCGAGTGCCCGCGCGCCCCAGTCGGGCACCGACTTGTAATTGATCAGTTCGTCGGCGCCGAGCGCCTTCAGCCGCTCGAGCTTGGCATCGGACGAGCTGGTGGCGATCACCCGCGCGCCCGCCGCTTTTGCGAACTGCAGCGCAAACACCGACACGCCGCCGCTGCCCTGAACCAGCACGGTCGATCCGGGCTGCGTCGTGCCGTCGACGAACAGCGCGCGCCAGGCGGTCAGCCCGGCGCAGGTCAGCGTCGCCGCCTCAGCCGCCGACCATCCGGCCGGCGCACGCGTGAACCAATGCTGCGGCACGACCACCGCCTCGCGCGCATAGCCGTCGATGCCGTCGCCCGGCACTTGGGTGAAAGCGCTCGCCGGGGGCGCGCCGTCGGCCCATTCGGGGAAGAAGAGCGACACGACAAGGTCGCCGACCTTCAGGTCCGTGACACCCTCGCCCACCGCCTCGACCGTTCCCGCGCCGTCAGACATCGGGATGCGGTTCTCTGCGGTCGGGATCATCCCCGCCACGACGGCAAAGTCGTGGAAGTTCAGCGACGACGCCGCCAGCCGCACGCGGACCTCGCCCGGCCCCGGATCGCCGGGACCGGGCAGGTCAGCGAGCACCAGACTGTCGAGTGACGCGGGTGCCCGCAGCTGGATGGCGCGCATTATTCGGCCGCCATCGCCATTTCGACGCGTTGCGGGCCGCGGATGACGCCGCCGGGCGTCGGCCCCTGCATTTCGCCTTCCTTGAAGGTGACGACGCCCGACTTGATCGTCGCGACATAACCGTCGGCTTTTTGCAGCAGACGCTTGCCGCCCGCCGGCAGGTCGAAGGCGAGCCAGGGCTTGCCGAGCTTCAGCGCGTCCATGTCGATCACATTGAGGTCGGCGAGATAGCCCGGCGCGAGCACGCCGCGATCCTCCAGCCCATAGAGCAGCGCCGTATCGCGGCACTGGCGCTTCACAGCGGTCTCGAGCGCGACGCGCGCGCCCTTGCGGTCGCGGACCCAGTGCTGGAGCATGAAGGTCGGCGACGCAGCGTCGCAGATCGTCCCGCAATGCGCGCCGCCGTCGGACAGGCTGTTCACCGTGTCGTCCGACGCCTGCAGCTCCTCGAGGAAATTGAGGTTGCCGTCGCGGTAGTTGAGGATCGGGAAATAGATGAAGCCCTTGCCGTCGTCCTTCATCAGCAGGTCATAGGCATATTCGGAGGCACTGATGCCCGACGCGGCCGCGCGGTGGGCGATGCTTTCGTCCATTTTCGGCTCGTAATTGAAATCCGGGTCCATCTCGAACTGGACCGGCCAGCCCTCGGCGACGACCTTCAGAAAGTCGAGGATGTCGCTTTCGGGCCAGACATTGGCCTCTTCGATCATGCGCGTCTTGAAGGCGGGATCTTTCAGCTTCGCAAGCTGCTGGTCCCAAGGCAGGTCGATGATCTCGTTCCACGCGGGCTTGAAGCGGAAGGGATGCACGGTGCCCTGCCACGCCATGATGACGCCATTCCCGCGCAGCGCGATTTGCGCGACGATGTTCGCGCCGGTCGCGTTCTGCTTGCGCATCTCCTCGATCTGCTCTTCCAGCGGCAGTTCCTTGGCGATCGACTGGAGCGCGGCGAAGGTCACCGGCAGCCCGGTTTCGCGGCTCAAATCGCCCATCCACTGGAACTCGTTCCACTCGCGCTTCATGTCGCTCGCCATTTCGAACACGCCGTAACCGACGCGGCCCATCGCGCGGCCGATCGCGACCAGTTCCTCGGCCGTCGCGGTGGTGCCGGGAACCAGCTCGCCGTCGATCGACTTGTGGAGCACGGTCCGGCTGGTCGAGAAGCCGAGCGCACCGGCGCGAACGCCTTCCTCGACGATGCGCGACATCTCCGCGATGTCCGCATCGGTCGGGATCGCGCCGGGCTTTTCACGGTCACCCAGCACATAGGCACGCACCGCGCCGTGCGGCACATGGCATGCGACATCGACGGTGCGCGGCAGCTTTTCGAGCGCATCCATATATTCGGGAAAGGTTTCCCAGTCCCACGACATGCCTTCGGCGAGCGCAGTGCCCGGAATGTCCTCGACGCCTTCCATCAGCGAAATCAGCCATTCGTGGCGGTCGGGCTTGGCGGGGGCGAAGCCGACGCCGCAATTGCCCATCACGACCGTGGTGACGCCGTGCCAGCTCGACGGCGCCATTTCGGCGTCCCAGGTGGCCTGCCCGTCATAATGGGTGTGGACGTCGACGAAGCCGGGGGTGACGATCTTGTCGGTCGCGTCGATTTCGGTGGCGCCCGCGCCAAGGTTCGCGCCCACCGCAACGATGCGGTCGCCATCGATTGCGACGTCCGCGACGTAGGGTTTGCTGCCCGAACCGTCGACGACCATGCCGCCGCGAATCACCAGATCATGCATGTCCACTCTCCCAACGCTTTTCGCCCGAATCTTTCGGGTCGATTTTTAGTTTCACCAAAAAACCTATCATCAAAAGCGGCAGATGCAAATAAACGCGCGCGGCGCGCGGCGGATCGCTATGATGCCGCGACAGAACAAAGGGAGTCGATGCCATGATCCGTCCGCTGACCCTCGCCCTGCTGCTCGCCGTCGCCGCGACGCCGGCCGCCGCAAAACAGGCGCCCGCCCCCGATTATAGCGCCGCGCTCGCCGATCCCGGGCGTCCCGCTGCCGACCGCGAACGCGACGCCGCGCGCAAACCCGCTGAGCTTCTGGCTTTCGCGCAAGTAAAGCCGGGACAGAAGGTCGGCGATTATGTGATGGGCGGCGGCTATCTGACCCGCATCCTTGCCGGCGCGGTCGGTGCGTCGGGCAAGGTCTATGCCTTCCAGCCCGCCGAGTTCATTGCCTTCAAGAAACAATATGGCGACGATCAGGCCGCGATCGACGCCGCCTACGCCAATGTCGATGCGGTCGCCGGCCCGTTCGCGGCGCCAGCCTTTCCCGTGCCGCTCGACACGATCATCACCGTGCAGAATTTCCACGACCTGTATCTGAAACCCTTTCCCGAGGGGACCGGTGCCAGGGCAAGCGCGGCGCTGTTCGCCGCGCTGAAGCCCGGCGGGACGCTGGTCGTCGTCGATCATAGCGCCGCCGACGGCAGCGGGACGAGCCTGTCCGACAGCCTCCATCGCATCGACAAGGCGGCAGTTGTCACGGCGCTGACGGCGGCCGGCTTCAAGCTCGAGGCCGAGAGCGATCTTTACCGGCGCCCGGACGATCCGCGCACCGCGAACGTGTTCGACGCCGCGATCCGCGGCAAGACCGACCAGTTCACGCTGCGCTTTCGCAAACCCGGATGAGCCGCTAGGGCGACGCAATGACCAGCGACGACGATTATATCTATGACGAGGCGAGCGGCGAATGGCTGTCCGCCGGTGAAGCGCGAGAGCGTGCCGAAGCGGCCGCGGCCGGTCCCGAGGTGCGTGACTCGGTCGGCAACCTGCTTGCCGACGGCGACAGCGTCGTGCTGGTCAAGGATCTGACCGTGAAGGGTGCGGGTCAGACGCTGAAGGTCGGCACCGTCATCAAATCGATTCGGCTGACCGGCGACGCGCAGGAAATCGACTGCCGTCACGACGGCATCAAGGGACTAGTGCTGCGCGCCGAATTCGTGCGGAAGCGCTGACGCAGTCTCAGTGCTGCGACGGGGGCTTTTCGGCGCTCCAGTTCGGACGCGCCGCATCCATGCCGGCGACGATCTTGTCCCAATAGGCCTCGGTGCGCCCCTGGAATTTCATGTCGAACGCATCGACCGTCCGGAACTCCAGCACCTCGACGCCCTCCGGCCCGGGCTTGTAGGTATAGGGAACATCGCGTCCGACGAAAAAGCCGTCGCCCGCGCCGAGTTCCTCGGTGCCCAGCTTCAGCGATCCGGCGATGATATAATAGAGGCAGTCGGCGTCGTGGCTGTGCAGCGGCAGCGCAAAGCCGCTTTTGAACCAGGCATAGGTCAGGCTCATGTGCGGCAGCGCGAACAGCACCTTGGTGATATTGCCCTCGCCCACACCCGCCTCGACCCAGCGGCCGATCCCGGCCTCGACGATCGGGGTCAATCCCGCGAGCGTCATCTTCTCGGTTTCATTGAGGTCGGGGGCATCGATGCCCCGATAGATGCGGAACGGCGCCGCGTCCTGCTTGCGATCGGCCTCGGCCATGGCTCTCTCCTCTTCCTTCGTTGCGGCGATCATGCCGCAATCGGAAGAGGAGAGTCCAGCCCGGTCAGATTTTACCGAGCGTCTCGCGCCGCGGTCCAAGATAGCCGAACAGATAGGCGCCGACCTTGCGCATCTGGATCTCCTCGGCACCCTCGGTGATGCGATAGCGGCGGTGGTGGCGATAGATATGCTCGAAGGGCTTGTGGCGCGAATAGCCGATGCCGCCATGCACCTGCATCGCGCGGTCTGCGGCTTCGCAGCACAGCCGGTTCGCCCAGTAATTGCACATGCTGACGCGGTCGGAGAGTCGATGCTCGACCTCCTTGTGCGGCATATTGTCCATCTCCCACGCGGTCTTGCGGATCAGCAGGCGCAGCATCTCGGCCTGCGTCGCCAGCTCGACCAGCGGGAACTGGATCCCCTGATTCCTCGCCAGCGCCTCGCCGAACGGCTTGCGCTCGCGGGCGTAGCGCACGCTTTCCTCGATACAGAAGACCGCAGCGCCGAGCGAACTCGCCGCCTGACGGATACGGTTCTGGTGGACGAAGCTCTGCGCGATCGACAACCCGCCGCCCTCGGGCCCGAGCCGGGCATCGTCGGACACCCACACGTCGGTGAAGGTCATGCGCGGGTGGTCGGTCGGCATGTTAAAGGTCCACATATATTCGTCGACCGTCATGCCTTCGGTGCCCGTGGGCACGAGCAGACAGGTGATACCCTTCGCATCGCCGTCATTCCCGCTGGTGCGGCAGAAGGTGGCGCAGTGGCTCGCGACATGCATGCCGGTGATCCACATCTTGCGGCCGTTGATCAGCCAGCCGTCGACCCCATCGCGGGTCTCGCGGACGGCGCGCGTTTCCATGTGGGTGGCGTCCGATCCATGATCGGGCTCGGTCAGGCCGAACGCGGTGCGGCGCTTGCCCTCGAACCCGCCGAGGATGAATTCCTGCTTCTGCTCCTCGCTCGTCGCGAACTGTTCGAACATCTCCACAAAAGGGAAATTGCCGACGATGCTATGCTCGTTCTGCAGATCGTTATGGAGACCGAGGCCCTTGGCAGCAAAATGCTCGCGGATCACCGCCATCCATAGGTTCGAGCCGTCCTTGCCGCCGTACTTCTTCGGCGCCGAGAAACGCCAGTGCCCGGCGGCATCGGCCTTGCGCGTCGCCGCCTTCAGCAGGTCTTCCCAGTCGTGGCGCGGCAGGCCCTGATTGTCCCAGTCGGTGCGCGCATGCTCGCGGCGATGGTCGAAGAAACGGATATTGTCATCCGCCAACTCCAGCGGCTTGATCTCCGTCTCGATAAAGGCGTCGAGTTCGTCCAGATAGGCCTGCAAATCGGCCGGAACCGCAAAATCCATCGTCTCTCTCCCTTGTGATTTCTAGCCGCCCCACTGCTCCCTCGCGCTGGCGAGCGCGGCATATTTGGGGCTGTCGACCGCGCATTTGTCGAGAACTGCGCGGCGCAGTTTCGCAAGCAGGCCGGGTTCGGCGAGCGTCGTCTCGCCCGCCAGCAGCGCCGCCGCCAGCACCTTGTCCTCGGCGCGCGTTCCCGCATCGAGGTCGCGCAGCACGATGCCCAGCGCGTTCATCGCGACCACCGCTTCGAACTTGGCGTGACCCTCGGCCTTGGGTTTGATTGCGCCCTCGATCCAGTCGCGCACCGCCTGCACGATCTCGCGGTTAGTCGGTTCGCCGGTCGGCGCAGCTGCTGCCTCGCCGGTCGCCGGCAGCGCGCGTGCGCGCTCGGCCTCGGGGGCTTCTTCTTCGAGCAGGCGGACCAGATCGAGTTCCTGTTCGGCGGTGCGCCGCCCGACGACGACGCGCTCGACCGTCGTATCGGCGCCGCTCCGCCAGGCCTGCCCCATCTGCAGGCAGCCAAGTGCCCACCACAGGGTGCGATAGACCAGCCAGAAGCGGAAGCGCGCGGGATCGACCTTCGCGCCGCCGGCGGCCTCATAGGCTGCGAAATATTCGTCGAGGCTACCGACCCCGAATGCGGGCTTGTCGAGCTGGCCGAACCGCCAGACGGTCATGCAGCCGAACGCCAGATCCTCGTGCCCGTCACCCAGATGCGCGAGCTCCCAGTCGAGCACCGCGGCCAGACCGTCCGCGTCGACCATCACATTGCCCATGCGATAGTCGCCGTGCACCAGCACCGGCTCGGCGGCTGCGGGCAGATGGTCCTCGCACCATTTGATCGCGAGCGCGATCGCCGGCCGGTCGCCGCCATAGGTCAGGAAACGCGCCTTCAGTTCGGCGAGCGCCGCGGCGGTGTCCATCACCGGAATCTCCGCCGGGATCGCCGTGCGCGGCAGCGCGTGGATCAGAGCCAGTTCGCGGCCCAGATCGGCGACGAGCGACGGCGGCGGTGCGGGCAAGATCTTCGCCGGGCTCACCTCGGCGATCACGCGGCGCATGACATAACCGGTGCCGATGTTGTCGGATTCCGACAGCACGCCGACCACTTCGGGCGCCTTCACCCCTCCGGCGTAGGCCGCCTTGACCAGCGCCGCCTCGACCGGGTGACCATAGGGCCGCCCCTCCATATATTCGGCCGAAGGCGCGCGGCGCAGCACATAGGAGGACCCCGCCCAGTCGAACGCCCAGCTTTCCATATTCGCCCCGCCCGACAGGCGGCCAAGGTCCGCGAGGTCACCGGGACCGGCGACGCGCGTCATGAAGGCAGCGAGCAATTCGGACAGATCAGCCATTACTTCCCCTTGCTAAGTATTTTCGGGTGCCGCAACCCCGTAATCCTGTCAGGGCGATGCGAGCGCAAGAAAGCGCAATTTTCGTCGCAATGGGTCGCCAACCCGAAGAATCCGCATCAGCCCGCGCGTTCGCGACCCCGCTCGATCACCGCCAGCCGCCGCGACTCGACCTCTTCGGCCCTGACGCCGCGGTTCGCCGCGCTCGAGCGTTCCTGTTCGAGCGCGATTCCCTCGACAAAGGGCAGCGCATAGCCATCGTCGATGAGGCGCTTGTATCCGCGAACCATGGCGGGGTCGGCGCTTGCGATGTCCCGGGCGAGCGCTTGCGCGACCGGCAGCAATGCCTCGGGGGCGACAACCCGGTTCACCAGGCCCCAGTCGCGCGCCGCCTCGGCGCCCAGAAAATTGCCGGTCAGCGACAATTCCTTCGCGCGGCCGATACCGATCAGGCGCGACAGTTTCTGCGACAATCCCCAGCCCGGCATAACACCAACCCGCGCATGCGTGTCGGCGAAGCGCGCATTGGTCGACGCGATCAGGATGTCGCACGCCAGCGCGACCTCGAACCCGCCGGTGATCGCGACCCCGTTGATCGCGCCGATCACCGGCTGCGGACAGAGCTCGATCGCTTTCACCGGATTTTCGTCGGCATTGGTCGCATTGGCCGCACCAAGATTGCTCGTGTCGGCGCCCAGCTCCTTCAGGTCGAGCCCGGCGGTAAACGCGCGGCTCCCCGCCCCCGTCAGCACGATCGCACGAACGGTCTCGTCACCCGCCAGCGTACGCATCGCCGCCGCCAGTTCGGCGCGCAGCGCGCGCGACAAGGCATTCATTGCCTCGGGACGATTGAGGGTGACGGTGGCGACGGCGTCGTCGCGGTTAACGAAAACCAGCGGCATTAGGCAATATCTCCCCACGATCGATAATCGTCGACATGGCTATTCGACCGGCGGAAGCTGGTAAAGCTCATGCTCGCCGACAGGTCGAGCGCCTCGACCTGGTGCCACCAGCCGACGGGGAGAAAAATCGCCTCACCCGGCCCGATGATCGTTTCAAGGATCGGCGGCGTGTCGGCGTCGCCCTCGCCCGCCGGAAGCGCTTCGTTGCCCCAGTCAGAGAAACAGTGGCGGCTGTTCCGCATCCGCGCGAAAGCCCACGGCGGCGCCATCCGCACGCGCTTGCGCCCGATCACCTGCACAAGCAGATTGTTGGTGAGATCATGATGCCAGGGGGTGAGAGTGCCGCGCGGTCCCAGCCAGAAAAACCCGTCGCGGTCACCGCGTGCTTCAAGCAGATCGATCGGCGCCATATCGTCCCACAATAGTCCGAGCGCCGCAGCGTTGGTGCCGCTGTTATAGGCGGTCAGATAGACGTCGTTGCTCGCCTCGTCCTTGCGCAGCCAGTCGATGAGCTCGCCGAAGCGGACAAGGCGGCGATGATCGTCCTTGTCGAGTTCATAGTCGGGATCGCGCTCCCGTTCGACCTGCGCCTCGACCGCGGCATCACCCGCAACGCGCCCGAAATGATCGAGCGACCAGCGCGTCAGCGCGGACCAGTGATCGACAATGCCGGTGAGCTTCGCGGGCCGGTTCGCTGCATAATGATGGCGATAGAAAAGATCGGGATCGGGCTTGTCCAGCGTATCGAGCGCGAAGCCGCCCTCGGCCTCGAACGCCAGCCGCTGCTGGTTCGCGAATAGCCAGTCCTGTTTCGCCATCCGGGCCGCCTGCCGTCGCAGCATCGCCGCCATCGGATCCTTGGACAGCCGTTCGATCTCATATTTCGCCGACGCCGCCGATACGCCCGCACCGACCAGCCGCGCGTGAAGCGCCGCGTCGTCATCTCCGGCCGCGAGGCCTTCGGCAATCAGCTGGCGTTTGTCGGACTGGGCCATGATGAAATCTCCTGCGACCGGCTCAAGGCTATGCCGATGACAGGACTATGACAATCAGTCCCCTGCCGGCCCCCGATAATCCTTCCCGTAAACCGCGGCGCGGAAGTCGCGGTGGAGCGTGCCGTCATAGGGCATCGTCTGGACAAAGAAGACTGCAGCCAACCGGTTGGCCGGATCGACCCAGAACAGGGTCGAGGCAGCGCCGTCCCAGAAATATTCGCCGGTCGCGCCGCGATTCTCGGTCGATGTCTGCGGCGGTTTCTTGCGCACAGCAAAGTCGAGGCCGAAACCGACCGCGCCCTTTTCGGGAAGCCACAACCGTTCGGTGATCGCAGGGTCGAGCTGATCGGTCGCCATCAGCCGCACAGTCGAGGACTTCAGGATCCGCGCGCCATCGAGCTCGCCCTGGTTCAACAGCATTCGCGCGAACCGCTGATAATCGTCGAGCGTCGAAGCGAGCCCGAAGCCGCCCGGCGTCAGCGCATGGTCGCGGAAGTTGAGCATCCGGGCGTCGGCATCGGGCATCTGACCCAGCACGCCGTCCTTCTTCACATTCATCGCCGCAAAGCGCGGCAGTCGCGCGTCGGGCTGGCGCCACGCGGTCTCGGTCATCTTGAGCGGCGCGAAGATATGCCGCTGCACATAGTCGGCGAAACGCTCCCCCGACAGCGTCTCGACCAGCGCGGCCTGCACATCGACCGCGGCGCTATAGCTCCATTGGCTGCCCGGCTGGAAAAGCAGTGGCACCCTCGCGAGCCGCCGGCTTGCCTCCGCCAGCGGCACGTCGAGCGCCAGCGGGTCAGCGGCAACATAGGCATCATGCGCCGGCGTCGGCCCCGCGCCATAGGCGAAACCCCCCGTGTGGCGCAGAATGTCGCGCACCGTGATCGGACGATCGGCAGGAACATAGCGCGCCGTCCCGTCGTCATTCTTGCCTGCATAGACCTGCATCGCCGCATATTCGGGCAGATATTTCGCGAGCGGATCGTCGAGGCGGAATTTGCCCGCCTCCCAAAGCTGCATCAACGCGACGCCGGTCACCGGCTTGGTCATCGAAAAAATCTGCGCGATCGTGTCGCGGCGCATCGGCCGCTTTGCCGCGCGGTCGGCCATGCCGGCGGTGCCGAAATAAACCTCTTTCCCATCCCGCCAGATCAGCGCCGAGGTGCCCGCGGCGCGGCCGTCGTCGACCATGGCTTTGAGCGCCGCGTCGATGCGCTTCGTATCGATCGCAAGCATTTCGGCAGGCGCGATCTGCGCCTGCGCCGGAGAAGCAATTGTCGCGGAG
This sequence comes from Sphingopyxis sp., assembly GCF_965279755.1. GTDB lineage: Bacteria > Pseudomonadota > Alphaproteobacteria > Sphingomonadales > Sphingomonadaceae > Sphingopyxis. Next base: position 900,921 of record NZ_OZ257261.1, read on the forward strand.
CCGGCGGTCGCCAGCATCAATGTCAAAGCCAGTCGCGCGCGGTGCATATTCTCTCCCGTCCGGTCTGACGCCATCATGTGGCGCCCATGACATGCGATAGTGGCGCCCGCGTCAACGCGTTTCGGCGTTGAATAGGTCTGCGTTATTCGGCGGCCGGGGTTTCTGCCGCCGCCAGCGCGCCCTGCCGGATCAGCCATTGCGGATAATCGGCCTGTACCGACGCCATGATACGGTCGACCGCGGCCGCGACCTGTTCCCCCTCGGCTTCACGGTCGCGTTCGACAACGACACGCCGCGCCTGTGTATCGATCAGGATATGGTCGCGGGGCACCAGTTCGCCGACCGTCAGTCCGGCAAGGATCGCCCGGCTATCGGCATCATGCTGCTCGAGCGCCGCGATACGATCGCTGAGGCGCTCCTCGACCTGCACCGCAGCATTGCTCTGCTTCTTGAGCTGCACGATGGTGACTTGCGCAGCGCCCCCCAGTTCGCCGCGAACCTTCGCGGCCAGATCAGCGTTGAGCCGTGCCGCATATCGATCGACCAGGACGACCCCGTCGACCGCGACGTCGTCGCCTTCCATCCGGACATTCAGGCTGTCTACCCGGTCGCCTTCGCCGAGCAGTCGGTTGAGTTCGGTCTGAACTGCCGAACGCGCCCGCACCTCGCGCGCGATTCCGTTGAGCGACAGAGCGAGCGGAATCGACAGGATGCCGAGCGTCACCACGATTCCGAGCACCTGCACCGCCGTGTGCTGCGGTGTCAGCGACGGGCCGAAATGATTGAGCCGCGCCACGATGGTCGCGGCAAAGGCAATCGCGAGCGTGTTGGTAAGGAACAGCAGCGCCGCACCCAGCGCGAAATCGGGGCGACCGGTCACAAGACCGAAACCGACGGTCGACAATGGCGGAACAAGCGCGGTCGCAATGGCGACACCGACCATGACACCCGACAATTTGCGCATGATCGCATAGACGCCGGCGATGCCGCCGACCACCGCCACGCCGAGATCGAGCAAGGTGGGCTGCGTCCGCGCACGCAGTTCAGGGGTCACGTCGCTGATCGGCGAGATCCAGATGATCAGCATCGCGACGAGGACGGCAACGACCATACCCGCTGCCAAGGTCACAAGCGACCGGCGGATAAGGTTGTGCTCGAGCGTCGCGAGTCCAAAGCCGATGCCCATGATCGGCCCCATCAGCGGCGACACAAGCATGGCGCCGATGACGACCGCTGTCGAACTCTGCAGCAGGCCGAGCGTCGCGATGGATGCCGCGAGGATGATCAGGAGCAGGAATTTTTTGTCGAGCCGCGCATCGCGCGCCACACTCGCCAGAATCAACGAGCGGTCGAGGGCGTCATGGCCCTCGACCGCTTCGTCAAGATCGTCATTCCGCGTTGCCCGACGGCCGCCCGCATTGAAGGGGGCATCGCCGATACCGGGCACGCCGGGATGATCGCCGGCCATGATCAGATCTTGCCGGTCAGCTCCGGAACGGCATTGAACAGATCGGCGACGAGGCCGAAGTCCGCGACCTGGAAGATCGGGGCGTCCTCGTCCTTGTTGATCGCGACGATCGTCTTCGAATCCTTCATGCCGGCAAGATGCTGGATGGCGCCCGAGATGCCGATCGCGAAATAAACTTCCGGTGCGACGATCTTGCCCGTCTGGCCGACCTGATAGTCGTTGGGGACGTAGCCCGCATCGACCGCAGCGCGCGAAGCACCCAGCGCGGCGCCGAGCTTGTCGGCGAGCGGCACGATGACTTCCTGATATTTCTCGCTCGAACCCAGCGCACGGCCGCCCGACACGATGATCTTGGCCGAGGTGAGTTCGGGACGATCCTGCTTGGCGATTTCGGCGCCAACGAAGCTCGAGATGCCGGCGTCGCCGCCAGCCGAGACGGCTTCGACCGCACCCGAACCGCCGGTCGCAGCGGCCTTTTCAAAGGCGGTGCCACGGACGGTCAGGACCAGCTTCGCGTCCGAGCTTTCGACGGTCGCGATTGCGTTGCCGGCATAGATCGGGCGGGTGAAGGTCTTCGGACCCTCGACCGACAATACTTCCGAGATCTGCATCACATCGAGCAGCGCGGCGACGCGCGGCGCGATATTCTTGCCGGTCGTGGTGGCGGGCGCAACGAACGCGTCGTGCGACCCCATGAGATCTGCGACGAGCGGCGCGATATTCTCGGGCAGGTTGTGGCCGAAAGCGGCGTTGTCGGCGACATGCACCTTGCCGACGCCAGCGATGCCGGCCGCGGCCTTGGCGACGCCATCGACGCCGGCACCGGCGACGAGCAGATGGACTTCGCCGAGCTTCGAAGCGGCGGTCACCGCGGCGAGCGTGGCATCCTTGACGGCGGCGCCGTCATGTTCGACCCAAACGAGCGTTTTCATGAGTGCACTCCCATCGCCTTCAGCTTGGCAACCAGTTCATCGACGTCGGCGACCTTGACGCCGGCCGAGCGGACGGGCGGCTCCGAAACCTTGACCGTCTTGACGCGCGGTGCGGTGTCGACGCCGTAATCGGCGGGGGTCTTGGTATCGAGCGGCTTCGACTTTGCCTTCATGATGTTCGGCAGCGAGGCATAGCGCGGCTCGTTCAGACGAAGGTCGGTGGTGACGATCGCGGGAAGCTTCAGCTTCACCGTTTCCAGACCGCCGTCGACTTCGCGGGTGACGCTGACATGATCGCCTTCGACGTTCACGGCGCTGGCGAAAGTGCCCTGCGCCCAGCCGGTGAGGGCCGCCAGCATCTGGCCGGTCTGGTTGTTGTCGCCGTCGATTGCCTGCTTGCCAAGGATGACAAGGCCGGGCTGTTCGGCGTCGGCGATCGCCTTGAAAATCTTGGCGAGCGCGAGCGGTTCGACGTCGTCATCTGTCTGCACCAGGATCGCGCGGTCGGCGCCCATCGCGAGCGCGGTGCGCAGCGTTTCCTGCGCCTTCGCGGGACCGACCGAAACGGCGATCACCTCGGTCGCGACGCCCTTTTCCTTCAGGCGGATCGCTTCTTCGATGCCGATCTCGTCGAACGGATTCATCGACATCTTCACATTGGCCAGATCAACGCCCGTGCCGTCGGCCTTCACCCGTGGCTTGACGTTGTAATCGAGCACCCGCTTCACGGGGACGAGGATTTTCATGAGGCTAAAGCTCCTCTCAACAAATTGTGCGCTGCGTCATAGTTACGCTTTACGTAAACGTCAACTAGCAGTCCCTCCCCTCCCTCGCGGAGAGGGGATATGAATTATCACGCGACCTTGCGAACCTCGGCGACGATCTTCCGGGCAGCGTCGCCCAGATCGTTGGCTGCGACGATCGGCAGGCCCGAATTGGCAAGGATGTCCTTGCCCTGCTGGACGTTCGTGCCCTCGAGACGGACCACGAGCGGAACCGACAGGTTCACTTCCTTCGCCGCGGCAACGATGCCATCGGCGATGATGTCGCACTTCATGATGCCGCCGAAGATGTTCACGAGGATGCCCTTCACGGCAGGATCCTTGAGGATGATCTTGAACGCCGCGGTGACCTTTTCCTTCGAAGCGCCGCCGCCGACGTCGAGGAAGTTGGCCGGGAATTCACCGTTCAGCTTGATGATGTCCATCGTCGACATCGCGAGGCCGGCGCCGTTGACCATGCAGCCGATGTTGCCGTCGAGCTTGATGTAGGCAAGGTCATATTCCGATGCCTCGACCTCGGCCGGGTCTTCCTCGGTCAGGTCGCGCAGCTCGGCCAGATCCTTGTGGCGGAACATCGCGTTGCCGTCGAACGCCACCTTGGCGTCGAGCACCAGCAGTTCGTCGCCATCCTTGCCTTCGCAAACGGCGAGCGGGTTGATTTCGATCTGCTCGGCATCGGTGCCGAGGAACGCAGCGTACAGCCCGGCGAGGGTCTTGGCGGCCTGCTTGGCAAGGTCGCCCGACAGGCCGAGCGCGGCGGCGACGCTGCGGCCGTGGTGCGGCTGAAGGCCCGTGGCCGGATCGATGACGATGGTGTGGATCTTTTCCGGCGTGTCGTGCGCGACGGTTTCGATGTCCATGCCGCCCTCGGTAGAGGCGACGACCGCGATGCGGCTCGATCCGCGATCGACCAGCAGCGCGAGGTAGAATTCCTGCTTAATGTCGGCGCCGTCGGTGATGTAGAGGCGGTTGACCTGCTTGCCTGCTTCGCCGGTCTGGATCGTCACCAGCGTGTTGCCGAGCATGTCCTTGGCGTGCGCTTCGACCTCTTCAATGGTCTTGGCGAGGCGGACGCCGCCCTTTGCGTCGGGGCCGAGTTCCTTGAACTTGCCCTTGCCGCGGCCACCCGCATGAATCTGCGATTTCACGACATAAAGCGGCCCGGGGAGCTGCTTCGCCGCCGCGACGGCTTCCTCGACGCTCATCGCGGCAATACCCTTGGGCACGGCAACGCCAAATTTCGCGAGCAGTTCTTTCGCCTGATATTCGTGGATGTTCATGAGGTCTGCCGGGCCTTTCGACTCTGGAAGGGGGAGAAGAATGGCGCCGCATAAGCACAAGTTGCGCGGCAAGGCTACCCCTGCCGCGCCCAGAAAAACTTGGACTGTCGAAAGCGCGAGCTAAGTCGTTAGCGCAGCGCGCAAAGCGCGGCCGAACTGGTCGACACCGTCAGTATCTCCGGGTCCTTCAGCGCGCGGACCTTGTGGAGGAACTGGTCGAGCGACAGATCAGTGATCCGCTTGTCCTTGAGGCTGCCGAGCGCCGACAGGCGGCGGAGCTGCACCAGCGACAGCCGGTCGACCATCCGCTCGGCCATGCACGCCGACATCGCCTGCGACAGGCCCGCGTTATGCAGCCCGTTGCGCAGCCGCGCCTCGGGCGTCGCACAGCCGGCGAGCATCAGCGCGGCGGCGATCAGGGGCAGGACGGCGCGGTTCATCGGCGATTATCTTCCATGAAATTCTGCAACGGCCCCCGATACCGCCTGCATCAACGCCATGCGAGCGGGAATCGACGAGGTCGTGCTGCCCATCATCACGACGATCGCATAGCGCGTGCCGTCGGGCGCCGTCGCGATGCCGATGTCATTATAGCCTGCGGTCATGCCGTTCAGATCCTGACCCGTTCCGGTCTTGTGAACGAAGGTCCAGCCGGGCGGTAGCCCCGCCTTCAGACGCTTCGGTCCGCTCTTGGTCCGGCTCATCACGCCGAGCAGATAGTCGGTCGATTCGGGCGAGAGCAACGTCCCGCGCGCCAGCCGCGTCAGCGCGCTCGCGATCGCGGCGGGGCTCGCACCATCGACCGGGTCGGCGAGATATCTGTTCATCGCCGCCTGCCGCGTCGGCATCGGCAGCGCGGCGCGCGCGGTCTGGAAATTGCGCGCGATCGAATAGCTTTGCTGCCAGGTCAGTCCGGCGGTTCCGCTCTGCAGCAGCCGTTCGCCGGGACCGAAGCGGATCGAACCCAGATCCTTTTTCGCGATGAAGGCGCGCACCGCATTGGGGCCGCCGACGGTCCGCAGCAGGCTGTCGTTCGCCAGATTGTCGCTCTGCGTGATCGCGGTCTCGATCAGGTCGCGGACGCTCATCGTCACCGACCCCTGCGCGCGGACGCGGTCGGCGAGCGGCTGGTGAAAGACGACCAGATCCTCGGGCCCGATCCGCACCTTCTGGTCCATGGTGACGCGGCCATTATCGACGGCGTCGAGGATACTCAGCGACACCCAAAGCTTCGATACGCTCTGCTGCGGGAACAACTCATTGCCGCGCTGCGAGATCGCCCATTCGCCGTCGATCCGCTGCACCGCGATCCCGGTCTTGCCGGGGAAGCCGCGCCACAAGCTTGCGATGCGATCGTTGAGGCCGGGCGCGGGACGGCGAAAGCCGGGGTCGAGCGTCCCGCGCGGCGGCGGCGCTGCCGTGCGGACAGGCGGGCCGATAGGAACGGTCACGGCACCGGAGCCGGTATGCCCCGGCTGCGCTTGGCGCGGCGGCGGCACGACGGCCGCGCTGCTGACGCACCCCGCAAGCAGGGCTGCGCCGAAAATCATGCCGAGCAGAGGTTTGCCCGAGAACATCAATGTCATTCCAACCCCGCGGCTGCCGCCGTCTATATATACCGACCCCTATGGTCGGATCGGTCGTCCCGCAGGGGCGCCGGGCGGGCCAGCGATTTGCGACGAACGATTCCTGAGGCGCGATGAGCGGCGGAACGCCGCCCGGTCAGGGCGCGGGCGCGGCGCTGACGAAGCCGGGAAACAGCCGCTTGAGCGCCGCGAGCTTCGGAGCATCCCAGCGGACGATATAGGGATTCGTCGGGTTCAATCGCATGAAATTCTGGTGATTGGCTTCGGCCCGATAAAAGGTCTTGTAGCTTTCGACCGGCACGATGATCGGCTTTGCAAAATAGCCGCCTTTGCCGATCTGGGCCAGATAGGCGGTCGCGACCTGCCGCTGACCGGCGTCCATCGGGACGATCGCGGCGCGATATTGTCGCCCCGTGTCCGGGCCTTGCCGGTTCTTGAGGGTCGGATCGGCAACGACCGAAAACAGGATGCGGAGCAAGGTGCCGTAACTGACCTGCGTCGGATCATAGACGATCCGCACCGCCTCGGCATGACCCGAGGTGCCGTCATGGGTCAGCTCATATTTCGCGGTCGCCCGGCTGCCGCCATGATAGCCGGCCTCGACCGAGATCACGCCCTTGACGTTCGAAAAGACGCCTTCGACGCCCCAGAAGCAACCGCCGGCGAGGACAGCTGTTGCCCGGCTTGCCTTGACGGCGGGGTCATAGGTCGCAGCGGGCAGCTTGACGACGCTCTCGGCCTGCGCCGGAGCGCATTGCGCGAGCAGCGGCGCGGCCAGCAGGGCAACGACGATCCGCCGCGCGCCCTGCATCAAAAGGCCATAAGGGCCGGTTGCTGGAACAGGATCGCCAGACCGCCGAGCGCGAAGCCGGTGAGCATGGAGGGAAACCAGTCGGAACGGATCATGGAAAGCATGGGAGCCTCTTTGTGTCATATCATTTGTTCGGTGGAGCCTGAACTCCGGTTACACCGAACGATATGGCGCGCCCCTTGCCGTTCGTCAGTGATGGCAATCACCTGTAAGCTACGGGGCCTTACCATCCGGTGAACCGGATGGTTGCCCGAGGTTCAGGAAAGCTGCCGCCCTAGCTAAGGACCGCACAGGCCTGCTGGATGCGCACGCACGCTTCCTTCAACGCCGCTTCGGACGTCGCATAGGACACGCGGAACGCCGGTGACAGGCCGAATGCGCCGCCATGCACCGCTGCGACGCGTGCGCTGTCGAGGAAATAGTCGATCAGCGCCTCATCAGTGTCGATCAGCTTTCCGTCGGGGGTCTTCTTGCCCATGCAGCCGCTGGCGTCGGGATAGACGTAGAAGGCGCCGTCAGGAGTCGGGCAGTTCAGCCCCGGCGCGTCGTTGAGCATCGCGACGACCATGTCGCGGCGCTTGCGGAACGCGGCGTTACGATCGTCGAGGAACTGCTGCGGACCACCGAGCGCGGCAGCAGCAGCGGCCTGCGCGATCGAACAGGGGTTCGAGGTCGATTGCGACTGCAGCTTGCCCATCGCCTTGATGATCCACGCCGGGCCGCCGGCATAGCCGATGCGCCAGCCGGTCATCGCATAGGCCTTCGAACAACCGTTCACGGTGAGGATGCGGTCGATCAGGTCGGGGCAGCGCTGCGCCAGCGTCGAGAAGGCGAAATCGGCGTACCAGACATGCTCGTACATATCGTCGGTCATCACCATCACATGCGGATGGCGGCGGACAACCTCTCCGATCGCATCGAGTTCTTCGGGCGAATAGGCGGCGCCCGACGGGTTCGACGGCGAGTTGAAGATGATCCAGCGCGTCTTCGCCGTGATCGCCTGATCGAGCTGCGCGGGCGTGATCTTGTAATTCTGGGCCGCCGACGCCTCGATCACCACCGGCATGCCGCCGCAGAAGGCGACGATGTCGGGATAGCTCACCCAATAGGGTGCCGGGATGATGACCTCGTCGCCGGCATCGACCGTCGCGACGAGCGCATTGAACAGCGTGTGCTTGCCGCCAACGTTCACGCTGATCTGGTCGAGCCCATAGTCGAGATCATTGTCGCGGCGGAACTTGCCGCGGATCGCTTCCTTGAGCGCGACCGTGCCATCGACCAGCGTATATTTGGTCTGGCCGTTACGGATCGCCTCGATCGCCGCTTCCTTGACGAAATCGGGGGTGTCGAAGTCGGGCTCGCCGGCGCTGAGGCCGATCACATCGACGCCCTCGGCCTTCAGCTTGGTCACGCGCGCGGTCATTGCGAGCGTCGCCGAGGGCTGGATGCGATTGAGGGCGGCGGAGGTATGCGGCTTCAACGACATGAAAGGCGTCCTCTGGTTCGATAAGAAAATTGCGCGCGCAGCGCATAGCCGCGACCTTGCATTGCCGCAACCGCCACCCGAGAAAAAATAGAATTACGCGCGGCCCGAATACGTAGGCGCGAACCTCAGCGGCGTTGCGGCACGGTCAGCGTCGCGATCCCGCGACTGCCGTCGCTTTGCTCCTCGTCCTTCCCGAACCCGATTTCGGCGTCGACAAGCTGCTCCTTGTGGCTCGCGCGACCAAAGTCGCGGATCAGGCGTACTGTCACCCGGCCCGTGCCATTGGGGTTGATGCGATCGGGCGAATAGCCGTGAATGCGAACCTTATATTCGCCCGAACGCGCCCTGCGCATGACATATTCCTCGGGGCCATAGCCGTCGGTCATATCGTTCGAGATCGTTCCGCCGGCCGCGCTCAGCTTGTTCGAATAATAGACGCGTTCGCCATTCGGTTCGATCACCCACAGGTCGATGTCGGCATCGTCGTTCGTCCATTCGATCACCAGCCGGACGTCGGTATCGAGCAAGGCAACGAATTCAGGATCGAGGCGCCAGTTCGCGCCCGCCTTGTCGAGCGCCGGGATAAGCGAATTCGCCTCCATCAGCGCCACGACGTCGATGCCTTCAAAGGCGCTGGGATAGGGCTTCAGCGCGACGTCGGTCAGCAGCGCAAAGGCGCGTTCGAGATCGGCGGGGCGACCCCGCTTGGCCAGCGCGAGCGCCAGCAGACGCCGGGGCTGCGGCCGTTCGGCATTGAGCGCTGCGAAGCGTTCGAGAAGCGCGATCGCGTCGTCGATCCGCCCGTCGCGTTCGAGGCGGAAGGCGACGATCTGCCGCGTTTCCTCGTCGGCGGTCGGCGCATCGAGCGCAGTGAGCAACAGGCGCGTCGCCGTTGCGGCATCGCCCTTCACGCGATACCATTCGGCAACGTCGAGCCAGAAGCCCGCCAGACTGCCATATTGCTTCGCCTGTTCGCGCAGCACTACCTCGCGCGAAGCCGGCGCCGCGGCATCGAGCGCCTTGATATAGGGGCCATCGGACAAAAGGTCGGCGATCTCGACCTTGCTGTCCCCCATCGCATTGCCCGACAGCATACTGATCGCCACCGGCACATCCTGCATCGACGACGAACGGCGCTGCGCGGTCACGATGACCTCGGCACCATAGCCGTCATCGGCCATCTCCGCCGCAGCGCTTTCGGTCGGGGCCGGCAGATAGGCCGGAGGCGGCGGCGCCACCATGGGGGCTGGTGGAGGCGGAGGAGCGGCTTCGAAAGCGGCCGCCGCATCGGCACCACCATCCTGATCCCGGCTCTTCTTCGCGCGGCTTTCGGGATTGAAGCGCGTCTCCCACCAGGCCTTTCGCTCACGCCAGTTTTCGCGAACCATGGCGAGATGGTCTGCCAATACTTCCTGCGCCTCTTCGTCCTTTTCTTTCCGGAGCTCGCGATAGGTCTCGCGCCATTCGGCATCGAACCCCGCCGCAGGCGGCGCGACATCGGCCTCGACATATTGCTCGGGACTTTCGAGCACGAGGAAGGCGAGCGAGGCGCTCGCGACCTGAAATTTGCGCGCCAGATCGACCATCGCGTCGCGGTCGGCGGGGTCGTCGGCTAGGCGAGCGACCTCGCCCGCAGCCCAGAGCGCGGCGGCGCCATCGTGACGCTCGCGTCCGGCACCATCCCATTCGAACCGCTCGATCGTCACCCGCCCCTTGGCGTCGGCGATCCACAATGACACGCCTTCCTCGCCATGCATCGGCGCGACGATGTGCCAGCCGCCACCCGCCGTCGCCAGCGCGCGAAACGGCAAGCGGCGTCCCGACACGCTGCGCACGCGCACCACGCCGGGGCCGGGATTGAGCAGCGCCGTCAGGACCTCGCCGCTGTTTGTGGCCGTCAGCTGGAACAATCGTCCGCCGCTGTCCTGCGCCAGATTGCCGAGATAGGCGGTATCGGCATCGGGCGCCGACGCGATCACCGACAGGCGGCAGTCGGGCGCGAATTCGGCTGCAGGGTCAAGGCTGCGCGCGCCGTCGGTGAACAACAGGCATTGCCCGGCATCGGCAAGCTTCAGCGCGTCGAGCCCGGCCAGCCGCGTGGCGCCCAGATAGATTTGCCCTGCAAGCGCCTTCCGCAAGTCGGCCGGGTTGGCAAAGCTCGCAATCGACGGTGTATCTTCGGCAAAAGTGACAAGGTCGATTGCGCTCGCCGGTCGGGAAGCCAGATAGGCATCGAGCAATGCTATTTCGGCGTCGAGCGCATCGTCGCTGCGCGACCAGCTGCGATCCCAATAGACGCGCAACCGTCCCGGGACCGCGGGATTTGCGCTGCCGGCCACGTCAGACTTTGCCGCGAGTTCGAAAAAGGCCTGTCCATTAGTATGGTCCGAAACGACAAGCTGGTCGGACAGTTTCGTGCCCGTGATCGCGAGAGTGCCGGTCGCGACGGCTACCGACGGGACCGAGGCTTCGGCCTTCCACGCGTTGCCGCTGCGCTTCGCCTGGATCGACGTCCCCCATGGCAGCGCAAGCAGCGGCGCTCCACTGATCGCGGTGCCGCTGTAACGAACCATAACCGACCCGGTGACCGGCGCCCCGATCCACGGCAGGGCAAAGCCTTGCAACGCATCGGCGGGGGCCGAAAAATGCACGCGGATCGTCCGCGACTTGCCCTGCGCGATCGGGAATATGCGCGTATTGAACCGGTTGCCCGAAACTTCGGCAAGGCCGGGGTCGATGCCCTTGCGGACCTCGGCCTCATATACCCGGCGCGCCTTGGGCTGGTCGAGCAACGTGCCCGCAATCAGGGTGCCGTCGATATCGAGCGCATAGCCGGTGATCACCGCCTGCTGAGGCAGCAACAGCGACAGGCGCGCCTCGATCGGATCGTCATTCTGCTGACTGCGATGCGAAAGCTCGGCCTCGATCGTCGCATCGACCATGCCGCCACGCTGGACCAGGTCGACCGTCAGCCGCGTGATCGCCAGATCGCCCGCGGTAACCGGCGAATCATCGTCGGCAATGCCGTTCCAATAGCCCTTGAGGCTCGACGTTGCGGCCGCGGCTTCGGCCATGACAGAAACGGAAAAAAGAGAGATGGCGGCGGCAACGAAAAGAGCAAGATGCGTCGTAAGCCGGTTCGCCATCCTATACCTCCACAAGCCGCGCCGGCACGAGCCCGCGCAGCGAATTGCCGATGAAGAAACCGTCCGCAAGATCGGCGAGGCGCAGGTGCGATTCGACCGCGCGGCCCTTGTCGATCAATTCGGCGCGCAGCACGCCGGGAAGCAGCCCGAGCGCGAGCGGCGGCGTCAGGAGCTGGCCGTCGCGTTCGACGAAAATATTGCTCCAGCTGCCTTCGGTGACAAAGCCCGGCTCGTCAACGAACACGACCTCGGCCGCGCCACTCTCGGCTCGCACCTTGTCATAGGCGCCGCGCAGGCTGGTCTTGTGCACGAGACGAAAATCATCGGCCGCCATCGGCACCGGCCGCACCGCAACGGCGACCGGCAGTTCGGCGAGCCGCGGCAACGGCGACACCTCGACCGCGAGCGCGCCCGACTGTGCAAGCCGCATCCGCACCCGCGCGGCGCTCCGCAGACGAAAGGTCGCCGACTGCAGGCTGTTGCGCGCGCCATGCCGGTCGAACGCAAAGCCGAGCGCGGTGGCGCTCGCCTTCAATCGGGCCAGATGGCCCTCCAGTCGCTGGACGCCCTCGACCGGATCGAACAGCATCGTTTCGATCAGATCGAAGCTTTCGCCGGCTGCGCTCACAAATTCCCCCTTGGCCAGACATTCGCGCCATTCTTCCGCCGGCTGGCTGTCAGCAACGATTCCGGACCCCAGTCCCAGCGTGGCGCAAGCCGCGCCATCCCGCAAGTCGCTCTGCGACGGAAAGACCAGCGTGCGGATCGCGACATTGAACGCCGCATCCCCATCGGGCTCGATGAAACCGATCGATCCGGTGTAAAGGCCGCGGGGTTCGACCTCCAGCTCGTCGATGATCTCCATCGCGCGCACCTTCGGCGCCCCGGTGATCGACCCGCAGGGAAAAGCCGCCCGCAACACATCCACCGCCCCCGCCGACGGCGGCAGATCGGCCGAGACATCCGATACCAGCTGATGGATCGTGGGAAAGCTTTCGACGCGGAACAGCTCGGGCACCGCGACCGTGCCCGGCACCGCGACGCGCGACATGTCGTTGCGGATGAGATCGACGATCATCAGATTCTCGGCACGCTGCTTCGGGTCTTCGGCAAGCATGCGCGCCGCAGCCGCGTCGGCCTCGGGATCGGAAAGTCGTTCGGCCGTGCCCTTCATCGGCCGTGCCATGACCTGCTTCCCGCGCAGCGCAAAGAACAGCTCGGGCGACAGCGATGCGATCGCGCGGTCACCGGTCCAGACAAATCCGCCGTAACCCGCGCGCGCAGTCTGGCGCAGCCGCGCATAGATGGCGAGCGGGTCGCCGGCGAACGGCACATCGGCGCGGAAGGTCAGGTTCGCCTGATAGATGTCGCCGTCGCGGATATAGCCGAGCACCCGCTCGACCGCGGCAAGATAGTCGGCGCGCGCGATCCGCGGGCGCGGCGCACCGACCCAGCCACCTGCGGGATCGGGTAGAAGGTCGACAACCGCATCGCTGTCGATTCGCTCGACACGCTCGAACAGTCCGAACCAGCCAGCTGGCACAGGCTGCTCAGCTACCGTATCGACCGCGCCGCGCCACGCCGGCGCAAGCCCCCTGCCCGCTTCATAGGTTAGATATCCGGCCGCGTGGAGCCCGCGCGACCGCGCCGCGGCAAGCGCATCGAGCAGCGCTGGAATCTCCGCCGCGCCCGCCGCCGTCAGTGTGCCGACCGGTCCGCGAAACAAGCGCGCCGGCGCCGCGCCGACCCGGCGCGCATCGTCGAGCAGGACGAAGGGCGTGGCGTCGTCGCCAAGGGCCAACCGCTCCGGCATCACGCGTTGATCAGAATAGCAGAGCCGACCCGCTCAACGCTCGCGGCGGACGCGGATAGAGGGGCGACCTTCAAGGCTGAGAAAATAGCTGCCGAGCGATGCGGTCTTGATCTGGATTTTCTGCCCTGGTCGCGGCGCGAGCGCCATCCGCCGGTCGTCGATCTGAATCCAGACCGACCCGTCGGCCATCGTGATGCGGTAGCGCCCGCCATCGACCTGTGACGAGGAAGCGACGGTCGTATCGATGCTCTTGATCTGGTCCTCGTCGCCATCGCCGCCGAACAGGCCGAGGCTCGGCAGGGTGAAACCGAAGAGGCCGCGCCGTGTCTTCTTCACCGTCTCGCGGTCGGCGAAAGTGATATCCCGCTTGGTATCGGCCGCCTGCAACTCCCCGACCTCGCGGTCGAAACAGGCAAGCCGTGCGGCGGAATCGGCAATGTCGCGGCAGTTGTAGAGTTCCTGGATCTGCGTCGGGCGCGGCGGCGCTTCCTTGTCCTTGGCGGCGGCGGGCGCTGCGGTGGCAAGAACAATGAACGGCGCTATCAGGCGCAAGGATATATGCGGCATGGCGATCCCCTGGAACAAGATGCTCCTGCCTAGCCGCCGTACCGCTGCGCCGCAAGATTGCGGTCGCGCGCGCGCGTGCTTAGAGTGATGTCAGTAACGAGACGCAAAGGCCCCCCACCTCCATGAACAACGCGTACGACTGGTCGCACGATTACTGCCATCCAACGCCTTGGGATCAGCCTTTCGCGCCGCTCTCGCTTCCAGAGATGCTAGCCGCCAGCGCCACCCGGAAGGGCGATGCGCCGATGCTCGATTTCATGGGACGGCGCTTTTCCTACAACGAGGTTGCAGATGGCGTCGCCCGCGTCGCGCGCGGACTGCAGCAGATGGGGATTGGGAAGGGGAGTCGGGTGGGGTTATTCCTGCCCAACGTCCCGCATTATGTCGCCGCCTATTATGGCGCGCTCGCCGCGGGCGCGACGGTGGTCAATTTCTCGCCGCTCTATACCGTTCACGAGCTCGAGGCGCAGGTCGAGGATTCGGGGACCGACACGCTGGTCACGCTGAGCGCCGCCGCGCTGCTGCCCACCGCGCTGGCGGTGCTCGACGGATCGAGCCTCAAGCGGCTCGTCGTCGGCTCGATCGCCGGCGGACTACCCGCCGCCAAGTCGATCCTCTATCGCCTGTTCAAGAAGAGCGAGGTCGCCGCGCTTCCCGATGATCCACGCATCATCCGCTTCTCGGCGCTCATCGCGAACGACGGACATCCCGAGCCCGTCGCGATCGACGCCGAAACCGACGTCGCGCTCATACAATATACCGGCGGGACGACGGGCACGCCGAAGGGCGCCAAGCTGACGCACCAGAATCTGACCGCCAATGCGCGGCAGGTGAATGCGATCGATCCCGACCATGACGCGGGCGACCGCATCCTTGGCGTGCTGCCCTTCTTCCACGTCTTCGCGAACACCTGCGTCCTCAACCGCACGGTGCTGAACGGCGGGATGATCACGATGCTACCGCGCTTCGATGCCAGGGCGGCGCTGCAGGCGATCACGCGGACAAAGGCGACCGCGCTGCCCGGCGTGCCGACCATGTATCAGGCGCTGCTCGACCACCCCGACCTGGCGAAGACCGATTTTTCCAGCTTGCGTGTCTGCATCTCGGGCGGCGCACCGATGTCCGCCGAACTGCGCGAGAAATTCATCGCCGCGACCGGCGCCTCGCTCGTCGAGGGCTATGGCCTGACGGAGAGTTCGGGCGTCGTCGCGACGAACCCTTATGACGGCCTGGTCAAACCCGGGACGATCGGACAGCCGCTGCCCGCGACGCGAATCCGCCTGCTCGATCGCGATGACCCGACGAAAGATGCATCAGCGGGCGAAACCGGCGAGCTGGCCGTCAAGGGTCCGCAGATCATGCAGGGGTACTGGAACCGCCCCGACGCCGATAAGGACAGCTTCACCGACGACGGCTGGCTGCGCACCGGCGACGTCGCCGCGATCGACGACGAGGGCTATATCCGCATCGTCGACCGGCTGAAGGACATGATCGCGGTCGGCGGCTTCAAAGTCTATCCGAGCGTGATCGAGGCGCATCTGCACGAGCATCCGGCGGTCAAGGAAGCGATCGTACTGGGCGTGCCCGAAGCCTATCGCGGCGAAGTGCCCAAGGCATTCGTAACGCTGGAAGAGGGATTCGAGGTCTCGGGCGAAGCGCTCGCCGCATGGCTCAACCCGCAGCTCGGCAAGCATGAGCGTGTGAGCACCGTAGAGGTCCGCGAGAGCTTGCCCAAAACGATGATCGGCAAACTGGACCGAAAGGCACTCAGGGCCGAAGCCGGCGCATAACGCCACCATCCTTCTGGAGGGCGCCGGCAATGAAATGTTACAATGTTATATTGTAACCTTGGTCATGTTATGCCATATCAAGGTTCACAATTGGACCAACGGAGAATCGGGTGACTCAAGTCGCCAGTCACAGCCATGCATGGCCGCGCCTAGGCGCGATGATGCGGGCTGCGCGCGATTCGCGGCCGCTGACCTCGCTTTCGGGCGATCAGCTGGCGATGGGCCTGTCAGGGCTCTGTCTGGTCCATTGCCTTGCCACGACAGTCTTTTTCGCCTCGATCGCGTCGGTCGGCGGCGTCTTCCTCGAAAGCCATCTGTTCCATGAAATCGGGCTTGCGATCGCGATCGGCTTCGCGTTGGTGACGCTGGTTTCGGGCGTGCTCAGCCACGGTTATATGATGCCTTTCGGCGTCGGCTGCTTCGGGCTTGGCATGATGGCGGGCGCGCTGTCGCGGCCGCATGACGGCAGCGAAGTGCTGGCAACGATGATCGGCGTTGCGATCGTCGCGCTCGGCCACGACCTCAACCGCCGCGCGCGCCAATGATACGCATTGCCCGCAGCTTGCGGGAATAGCGCAAACACCCTACATTGGCGCGTATGGGCAAGCATGATCATGCACATATCGAGGCGAGCGGCGCCTCGCTCGCTGGCGCGGCGCAAACCGCGCTCGAAAGCGCCGGCGAGGCGTGGACCGACATGCGTGCGCAGATATTCGATGCCGTGGCCGAAATCGGCAAGCCCGCGAGCGCTTACGAAATCGCCGACATCGTGTCGCAGAAGCGCGGCAAGCGCGTCGCGCCGAACAGCGTCTATCGCATCCTCGACCTGTTCGTCGCGAACAACCTCGTACGCCGCGTCGAGAGCGCAAACGCCTTCGTCGCGAACAGTCACCCCGGCTGCCTCCACGACTGTATCTTCCTGATCTGCGACAGTTGCGGCACCGCGGTGCATATCGACAATGACAAGCTGTCGAACGGCGTCCGTGCCGCCGCCGATGCGACGGGTTTTTCCGCCGAACGCCCGGTGATAGAAGTGCGCGGCAAATGCGCCGAGTGCCAATAAGTTGAGCCCGAACGTGCTGCCGGCGGCGCGCTGGTGGCATGCAACGCTGCTTTTCGGGATCGGCGTCCTCCTGTTCGGCCTGCTGCTGGGTCAGAGTTTTCCGCAGGACAGCTTCGCCGCCGAACCCGGCTATGGCGCGCCAGTGCTCGCGTTCGAATTTGCCGGCGGTCAGGACGATCTGATCTCCATTTTCGGCCCCGACAGCGACCCGCGGCAGGTCGGCCGCCTCGCCGCGATGCGCACAGGCAACGAACGCGACTATCTCTACATGCTGCTCTACGCTGGCTTTCTGGGCTGCGGGCTGATCGCGCTGGGGCGCGAGGCCGGGCTGAAAGCGATCGCGTTCGCCGCCGCGCTACCCACCCTCGCCGCCCTCTGCGACGCGTGGGAGAATTGGCTGCTCTTCGACATTCAGACGGCTTTTACGGCGGGCGATTATTCACCCGCGATGGCTAGCCTGCCCTATCCGGTCGCCGCGAAATTCGTGCTGCTTGCGCTCACCAATGTCGCGATCGGCCTGGGGTTGGCCCGGCTGGGCGGTCGGTGGTGGATGCTCACCGGAACGCTCGTCATCGTCGCCTGCGTTCCGGCGCTGATGGCGATCGCCATACCCTCGCTTTACGGCTGGACGTTGCTCGCCGCGACCGGCGGCGGCTGGATCGCGCTGCTCGGCACCGCCGCGATCGCGAACTGGTGCGCGCTGCGGAAACGGCCATTGGTGGAGGCCGAACCGCCCGGCGATCGTCAGCGAACGACTACGGCGGCAAGCACGCCGCCCCGCCCGACCTTCGGACGGCGCCGGAGCTAGGGCGATATCCCTCGTTTTCAAACCCCGTGCTCCCGCGAAGGCGGGAGCCCATCTCCGGACGGTGATATTTTGAACGGACAGGAGATGGGTCCCCGCCTTCGCGGGAGCACAATGATGTTTCTATTCCCGTGCGCGCGCAGCGGGTCTAGGGAGACCCCGAATCCTGAAACAGGAAGAGGGGACTGCACCCATGAACACCGTGATCATCCGCGAGGACGACCTCGTCGAAACCATCGCCGACGCGCTCCAGTACATCAGCTATTTCCACCCGATGGACTATATCCGCGCCCTCGCCGCCGCCTATGAGCGCGAGGTATCGCCCGCCGCGAAGGACGCAATGGCGCAAATCCTGTCGAACAGCCGCATGTGCGCCGAAGGGCATCGGCCGATCTGTCAGGACACGGGCATCGTTACCGTCTTCATCAAGTGGGGCATGGACTGCCGCCTCGACAGCCCGCGCAGCCTGCAGCAGGTCGTCGACGAGGGCGTGCGCAAGGCCTATCTCCACCCCGAGAACAAGCTGCGCGCCTCGATCCTCGCCGACCCGGCGTTCAGCCGCGTCAACACCAAGGACAACACGCCCTCGGTCCTCAACGTCGAGATGGTTCCCGGCAACAAGGTCGTTATCGACGTCGCGGCGAAGGGCGGCGGCAGCGAGAACAAGTCGAAGTTCAAGATGATGAACCCCAGCGACAGCATCGTCGACTGGGTGCTCGAAATGGTGCCGCAAATGGGCGCCGGCTGGTGCCCGCCGGGCATGCTCGGCATCGGCATCGGCGGCACCGCCGAAAAGGCGATGCTGCTCGCCAAGCAATCGTTGATGGACCCCATCGACATGACCGAACTGCTCGCGCGCGGGCCGTCGTCGCCGACCGAGGAACTGCGCATCGAGCTCTACGAAAAGGTCAATGCGCTCGGCATCGGCGCGCAGGGGCTCGGCGGCCTCGCCACCGTGCTCGACGTCAAGATCGCCGACTGGCCGACGCACGCCGCATCGAAACCCGTCGCGATGATCCCCAATTGCGCCGCGACGCGCCACGCGCATGTGACGCTCGACGGCAGCGGCCCCGCCTATCTCGAACCGCCGGTGCTCGCCGACTATCCGCAGATCGACTGGGCGCCCGACAAGGCGGCGATCAGCGTCGATCTCGACACGCTGACTCCGGAAGTCGTCGCCAGCTGGAAGCAGGGCGACCGCATCCTGCTCAACGGCAAGATGCTCACCGGCCGCGATGCGGCGCACAAGCGCATCGCCGACATGCTCGCGAAGGGCGAAGAGCTGCCCGTCGAGTTCAAGGGCCGCGTCATCTATTATGTCGGCCCGGTCGATCCGGTCGGCGAAGAAATTGTCGGTCCGGCGGGTCCGACAACCGCGACGCGCATGGACAAGTTCATGGACATGATGCTCGATCAGGGCCTGCTCGCGTGCGTTGGCAAGGCCGAACGCGGCCCCGCCGCGACGCAGGCGATCGCGAAGCACAAGAGCGCCTATCTGATGGCGGTGGGCGGCGCCGCCTATCTGGTCGCGCGCGCGATCAAGGGCAGCAAGGTCGTCGGTTTCGCCGACCTTGGCATGGAAGCGATCTACGAGTTCGAAGTGAAGGACTTCCCCGTCACCGTCGCGGTCGACAGCGAAGGCCAGAACGTCCACGTCAACGCGCCGATGCTGTGGCAGAAGCGGATCGCCGACGAAGGATTGCTCGAGAGGGCGTAAGCAAAGGAGCCGGGCGATGGCGAAGAGCGAAGTAGTCGATCTCTATTCGCCCCTCTCGCCAGAGGCGATCGCCCACAAGCTCAAGGCCATCATGTCCGATCCGATGGACAAGGCGCTGGCGCGGGTCTTCGGTAGCGGCGATCAATATGTGATGCGGCTGCGCTATGCGCGGCGCGGCGTCCAGAATAGCATGGCGCCCGAGCTCGAGGCGTCGATAGAGCCCTATGAAGGCGGCACGCGCCTTACCGGAACCCTCGGCCGCTCGACCGCCGGACGCATGTTCCCCTATATTTGGTTCGGCTTCCTCTCGCTCTTCGTGATCGTCGGCGTGACGATCGCGTGGTTCGTTCCGGGAACCTTGCTGTTCGGGGCGATCTTCGCCGGCATACCGATCCTGATGATGGTGATCGGCGGCGCCGCGATGAAATCGGGCAGCGGCAAGGATGACGAGGACCGCCGCGAGATCATGCGCTTCCTGACCCGTGAACTGAACACGCGGCCAATCGCCTAACGCGCGGCGCGCATCCGTTCGACGAACAGCGCGACGTCCATCGCATCGTCGCCCGGCTCGCGCGGGGCATAGCGGGCGAAGGCGGCATAGACCTCGGCCCAGCGTTCCTCCATCCGCACGACATTATAGGGATGGCTGACGAGGTAGAATTCACCCGCCTCCATCTGCGGCACGATGCGGTCGGCAAAGACATCGGCATCCATCGCGGGCGCGGCATGACGCGTCATGTCGGACTTCACCCAGCCGGGGATGATGACCCCGACTTCGACGCTCTCGGGCGCCTCGTTGCGCAGCGTGTCCATCAGGCCGACGACGGCATGCTTGCTGGCGACATAGATGCCTCCGTTCCTGCGCACCGCATTGAACAGGCCGTTCTCCGACGCGGTCGCATAGATCGCCGAGGGCAAGCCGTCGTCGCGGAAACGCCGCCCGAAGGTCCGGACGCAATTCCACACGCCCCAGAAATTGACCTCCATCAGCGCGCGCGCCGCCGCAGGATCGGTGTCGAGGATTTCGGTACGGACGCCGCCGACCCCGGCATTGGCGATGATCGCGTCGGCGCGGCCAAATTCGGTCCAGGCGAAATCGGCAAGCGCTTCGACCGACGCAGCGTCGGTGACGTCGCCGGCAAAGGCGCGGGCGTCGATGCCGAAGCCTGTCAGCGCTTCCACCGCGTCGGCCAGCTTGTCCTCGCGCGGCTCGAACAGGATCAACCGCGCACCGGCCCGGCCGATCCGCTTCGCCAGCGCAAAGCCGATCCCCGTTGCGCCGCCGGTGACGACCACATTCTTGCCCTGAAAATACATTGGCCCCTCTCCTTTCTTGCAAGGCTAGGCGCGCTGCGCCATCAGCGTCAACGCAGCAGGGGATCATCGATGGACTTCACCCTCACGCCGATAGGCCATGTCCGTGGCGGCCGCGCCGACGCGGTCGACGACGACTGGGGGGCGAGCCGCGCCGTCATCGCCCTCGATGCGGCCGCCTTTACCCCCGACGCGCTCGCAGGCCTCGCCGACTTCAGCCATGCCGAAGTGATCTTCCTGTTCGACAAGGTGCCGCACGAGAAGATCGAGACCGGCGCGCGCCACCCGCGAAACCGCACCGACTGGCCGCTGGTCGGCATCTTCGCGCAGCGCGGCAAGAATCGCCCCAACCGCCTCGGCCTCACCACCTGCCGCATCGTCGGCGTCGACGGCCTGACGGTCGAGGTCGAGGGCCTCGACGCGATCGACGGCACGCCGGTGCTCGACATCAAGCCGGTGATGGAAGAGTTTCTGCCGCGCGGCGACATTCGCCAGCCCGACTGGTCGCACGAATTGATGCAGGATTATTGGGTCAGGCCATAGAGGCGGAAAAAGGGGAATCAGGATGCGCGAGGAATATCAGGCGTTCCGGACGATGCTCGAGCGGCGCGGGGTGCTGCGCGGCGCAGCGATGCTCGGCGCGGGAGCAGCGATACTCAGCCCCCTGCCCGCGCTCGCGGCGAGCAGCCAGAGCGCGGCGATCCGCAAGGCGGCCGAAGCGGGCAAGGAAGCCTCGGTCAAGCGGCTGCGCGACTGGATCGCGCTCCCCTCGATCGCCGCCGAGAACCGCAACATGGCGGAGGGCGCGGCCTATATGGCCGATCTGGCGCGCGACGCCGGCTTCACCAATGTCGAGATCGTCCCGACCGACGGCCATCCCGGCGTCTTCGGCACGATCGACGTCGGTGCCAAACGCACCCTCGGCATCTATTTCATGTATGACGTGAAGCAGTTCGACCCCGCCGAATGGTCGTCGCCTCCGCTGGAGGGCAGGATGGTCGACAAACCCGGTTTCGGCCTGTCGATGGTCGGCCGCGGCGCAGTCAACCAGAAGGGCCCCGAAGCCGCCTTCCTCGCCGCGCTGCACGCGATCCGCGCCGCAAAGGCGACGCTGCCGGTCAATATCGTGCTGATCTGCGAGGGTGAGGAAGAAATCGGTTCGCCGCATTTCCGTCAGGTCGCGACCAAGCCCAATGTTCTTGCGGCGCTGAAGAAATGCGAGGGCATCTTCATTCCCTTCCCCTCGCAGGATCAGACCGGCGCGGTCGACGTCAATCTGGGATCGAAGGGCATCATCGAACTCGAACTGGTCGCGAGCGGCGAGAAATGGGGCCGCGGGCCGAAGGGCGACGTACATTCGAGCCTGAAGGCGATGGTCGATTCGCCCGCCTGGCGGCTGGTGCAGGCACTCCAGACGCTCGTCACCCCCGACGGCAACAAGCCGGCGATCGAAGGCTGGTTCGAAAATGTCCGCCCGCTGACCGAGCGCGAGAAATCGCTGATCCGCGCCGCCGCAGCAGCAGGCGACGAGGCCGAGCAGAAGAAGGCGCTGGGCGTCACGCACTGGATCAACAATCTCAGCTACGACGACGCGCTGATCCGCCTTGCGCAGGAGCCGACGGTCAATATCGAGGGCCTCGTCGCGGGCTATACCGGCCCCGGCGGCAAGACCGTGCTGCCCGGCCGCGCGGTCGCCAAGCTCGACCTGCGGCTTGTCCCCAACCAGACGCGCGCCGAGGCCGAGAAGAAGCTGCGCGCGCACCTCGACAAGCATGGATTCACCGACGTCGAGGTCAATGTGTCGGGCGGCTATGACCCGACCGAGGTCGCCGAGGACAGCATGCTGATCCGGACCGAGCTTGCGACCTATAAAAAGCTGGGCGTCCCGGCGCACATCAACGCGCGCCTCGCGGGAAGCTGGCCGGGCGCGACCTTCACCGCGCCGCCGGTGTCGATCGCGGCGGGGCATTTCGGGATCGGCCACGGCGCCGGCGCGCACGCCCCGAACGAATATTATCTGATCGATTCGACTAATCCCAAGGTCGCGGGGCTGGTCGACGCGACGATGGGCTTTGCCGAATTTCTCTACACGCTGGCGGCGATGAAATGAAAATGGGGGACTATATGAAGAGCATCGGGCACCTCGTGGCGATCGCCGCGCTTGGCTTTGGCATCGCATCGGCACCAGCCGCATCGGCGCGCGACCGGATTGCCGACATGCTCGCCGCGAAATCGGCGATGCAGGGCAAGAAGCTGAAGAAAACCATCGAAAAGGCCGAAGCGTATCCGCTGGGCAGCAAGGAAAATCCGGTGCGCGTCGAAATGCCGCAGGGTCAGATGGCCTATCTTGCCTCGCTGCGCTGCACCGACGGCAAGCCGCCGCAGTTCAAGCGCATCGGCAATTACGGCCTTGGCGTGTACGACAATATCATCGATGGCTATGATGTGCGTTGCGAAGGCAGCGAGCCCGCCAGTTCGACCATCTTCATGGACATGTATCATGCGGGCCATGTCGAGACCCGGCCGGTCCCGGGCTTCACCATCGGCAACGAGGGATGACGGGCGACCTCAACGGCGTCGCGCATGTGATCCTGACCGCAGGCGATTTCGCGCGCTCGACGGCCTTCTGGCGCGACGTCATCGCGTACCTCGATCTCAAGCTCGTTCTCGACAGCGAGCATATGCTCTATGGCGTCGGCGGCCGCACCGCGATCGGCATTCGCACGCCCAGCCCCGAAAATGCCGGCAAGCGTTTCGATCAGGGCGCGCCTGGCCTGCATCACGCCTGTTTCCGGATGCGCGACCGCGCCGCCGTCGATGCCATCCATGATTTCCTGAAAAGCCGGAGCGACATCCACATCGTCCACGCCCCGCAGGAAGAGCCATGGGCGCCCGGCTATTATTCGATCCTGTTCGAAGACCCCGACGGAATCCGCATCGAGTTCAACCATGTCCCCGGCGCCGGCCTGCTCGTCGACGGGGAGGAGATCGGCGGGGCCGACGCGTTCGACGGCAGCTAAAATCCGTAAACGAGCGTGAAGCGCGTGAGCGTGTCGACATTCTCGATCCCCGGCGGCGGGTTGGTGTCGAGCTCGGCGGAATAGGAAAAGCGAGCCGACAGCCCGCCGATCAGCTTTGCGTTGAGCGCGGTCAGCGAACTGGCCGCGGTGTTGCGCTCGCCGATCGTCGTCGAGGCGACCTGCGTCAGCTTGAGCGTCGGCGACAGGGCCCAGCCGAAATCGAGCCCCGCAAGCCCGGTCAGTTCGCTTTCGCTCTGCCCGCGACCGGGGAGATAATCGGTCTCGCGCCATGCTGGCCCGGCTTTCAGGCTGAGCGTCATCGCCTTGCCCGCGACGAACCGGTAACCGAAGCCGGCCGACGCGTTCCAGCGGTTGCCGAACCCCAGAACCCGGTCGCGTTCCCAGCGCCCGAGACCGAAAGCGAAGGCGCGATCACTGACCTTTATCTGCGGCTCATATTCGACCAGATAGCGCTCCATCGACGTGCTGCCGTTGGTGCGCTGATAATCGGCCTGCGCGCGGAAGCGCTGGTCCCAGTCGATCCCCTTGCGGTTCAGCGCCAGACCGAGGCTGAGCCCCGCCGACCTGGTGTTGCCGCTGCTCTGGGAGGCCCCGATCTGCCCCTCACCCTTCCAGTTCTGCCAGAATTTCGCGGCCGCCAGCTTCGCGCGCGCCGCGTCGGCCTCCGCCTTCTTCTCTGCCGCCCGCCTGGCGCGATAGTCGGTCAGCATCGTGTCGATGTCGGCAATACGGTCGGGATTCGTCTTCTTCGCCAGCGCGCCCACCGCCTCGACATCGCCGTCCTTCTTGCTCGCCATGGCGGCGGCAAGCATCTGATGGATCGGGTCGGTATCGGCACCGCCCTTGTTCTGCGCCTGCCAGACGGCGAGAATCGCCTCGATCTCGCCAATCGATTTGGGATTGGTCGCCTTCGCGAGCGACACCACGGTTTCAACGTCCTTGCGCTCGCCGCTCGCGATCGCCGCGTCGATCATCGCGCGCACCGGATCGGGCAGGGGCAGGGTCTCGGGTTCGAGCGGCATCGTCGCCAGCGGAATGACCAGCGACGGCAGCGTCAAATCGGAAACGGCAGCCTGCGCCGGCTGGATACTACCCACGAAGAGGACAGGGGCGGCCAACAGGCTGGGCGCGATGAAGCGGGGGAGAGGTCTCACCGAATGGATCCTTCGCTGGGGCGGGGTTTCGTTCGATCGGCCTGCGGATCGATATCGCGCGGCACGCGGGCCTTATAGACGCAATTTTGCTGGCAATTCCACCCCATACGCTCCATTTGCAGCGCCATGTGGATTACGATCATCGCTATTTTCGGTGCGGGCATCGCGAATTTCGCGATGCACCGCGCTTTCATGGAAAGCGACGATCCGCTGATTCAGCAGATGGTGCGTCCGCTTGCCGAAAAGGTCGGGCCGAACATCACCTATGTCTTCGAATTCCTGTTGCTGGTCGGCGCGATGGCGATCGCGACGCGCAACTGGTTCACCGGCCTGCTGCTCTATGGTCTCTACACCATCTTCAACGCGATGGCGTTCAGCTGGGTGATGCACCGCCCGCGCTAGGGTCAGGATCCCGGCGCGCGCTACCAAGCCGGCCCGCTGATCGGCAGCCCCTTGCGATCGAGCTGATCGAGGACGCCGTCCTTTTCGGCCAGCACGCGAAGCGGCACGACGGCCAGCGTCACGCCCGGCTGCGTCGCCGCTCTATCGATCGCGCTTACCCATTGCTGGCGGATCTCGGGCCCAAAGCCATCGTTCGTCCAAGGCCAGCAGCGGCCGAGCGCTTCCTCAAGCGGGTTCGCCATCACCGCGCGGACATCGAACTCGGTCCACGCCTTGCCGCGCGCCGTTACGACATCGGGGCCCACCTCGGTCGCGGTCATCGCCGCCGCCAGACACGGGATATGCGTTTCGGGCGCCGCGGCGAAGAGATTGTCGAGCATGTCCTCGCCGCGCACTTCACCGACGGGCTGCATCGGGATTTTCGACTGGCGCGCGGCCTTGCGCACGATGTCCGACGCATCGTCGGCGGTGTCCTTGGTGAAGGACAGCCGCTTCGACAGCAGATCGAACGCGGTCATCAGGAAGTTGGACCGCGCATAATCCTGATCGAACCGCGCTTCGAGCGCGCGCAGCCGCGTCAGCTGGGCGGCATCCAGATAATCGGCGGCAACCTTGCCCTTCGGCAGTTTCGTGAGCCCGCCGCCCTTGAAGATCAGCCGCAATATGTCGCCGGGCGAAACCTTTGCCTTGGTGCCGAGGATGACGCGCTGCGCCCGGTCGGTCGCGCCTTCGAGCCGTTCGGGACGCCAGGGCGTCGCTTTCGGCACCGCCGCGATCTCGCCGACGAGGATGACGGTGCCGGCCGAGGTTTCGATCGTCCACATCGGCGCGCCCGAGCGCCGCGCGATGACGACAATCTCGTCATTCGCATCGGCCGCCGTCGCATCCTGTTCCTGCGCGGCCACCCCCGGCGCCAGCGTCAGCGCGGCCGCCAGCAGCAGCGTCGCAAGACCTGTCGTTTTCACGCGATACCCCCCGCTCACGCGACGCCGTGATACCACCACACGCCGTCGCGATCTTCCTTGCGGACGCGTCCTTCAACCTCGAGCCGCTTCAGATGCGCGAAAGCCTCGCCGGTCGCGAGCCCCTGATTATGCCCGCCGATCGGACGATTGAAGAGCAAGGGAAAGCTGTCGACCGCGCGCAGCGGTGCCTTGGCGGCGGCTTCGGCTAGATTGTAGAGCCGCATGCGATGCTCGTCGCGGAGCGCCATCAGGCGGACGTGCAGACCCTTGAACGGTTCGCCATGCGCGGGACAGGTGACGACGTCGGCGGGGATGGTCGCGAGCAGCTTGTCGATCGACGCGAGCCATTCGCCCAAGGGATCAGCGTCGGGCTCGGTGATGTTGACCGACACGTTCGAGCTGATCCGCGGCAGGACCTGATCGCCCGAGACGAGCACGCCCTCCTTCTCGTTCCACAGGCACGCATGTTCGGGGCTGTGCCCCGAACCGGTGACGACGCGCCACTGATGCTTGCCGAAATCGAGCCGCTCGCCGTCGCTCATGCGGACATAGCTGCGCGGCAGCGCGAAGATCATGCGCTGGAACATGTTCCAGCCGCGCGTCCTCTGTTCCTCGATCGCCGCCTCTTCCCACCCTGCGGCGCGCGACTGGGCGAGCACTTCGTCGGGGGCGGTGTCGCTCGAATCGGCAACGATCGCGCGCGCAGTCAGCATCTCGCCGCGCGTCATCCACAGCTTCACGCCCTGTTTCTTGGCGATCCAGCCCGCGAGGCCGATATGGTCGGGGTGCAGATGCGTGCCAAACACGCGCGTGATGCGCTGGCCCGCAAGCGCGCCGGCATAGAGCGCCTTCCACGCGTCCGAACAGATCGTCAGGCAGATGCCGGTATCGACGACCGCGACGCCCTCGCCCGCCTCGTCGGCGTCGTCGAGCAGCCAGCTGTTGATATGGCCGAGCGACCCCGGCATCGGCAGCCGCGCCCAGCTGATCCCGTCGGCGATACGGATCGTCTCGCCCGCACCGGGGGCGGCCTCGCCCCACGGATAGGTGAGCCCGGCGTGGCTCGTCGCGGTAAAGCTGTCGTCCTGCGTCAGCGACGCGTCCGGCGAGCCGCTGGCCGCCGGGATATTGTCGTCGTCGCCGCTCGCCACGGCGTCAGGCTTCGCCCACCGACTGCTCTTCGGCCGCACGCGCTTCGGCGGCCGCGGTGCGCTCGGCGCGCAGCTCTTCGAGCAGCGCTTCGCGGTCGCCCTCGAAACGGCTGTCCTCGGGGGCCTTGATGCCCGCCTTCTTGGCCGCCTTGGCAACCAGCGCGTCAAGTTCGCGCTGCGAGCAGAGGCCAAGCGTCACCGGATCCTTGGGAACGATATTCGAGCTGTTCCAGTGGCTGCGGTCGCGGATCGCGCCGATGGTATTGCGGGTGGTGCCGATCAGCTTGCCGATCGCACCGTCCGAAACCTCGGGGTGATTCTTCAGGATCCAGGCGATGCCGTCGGGCTTGTCCTGGCGCTTCGAAACGGGGGTGTAGCGCGGGCCGCGGGTGCGGCGGATCGTGTCCTGCGCCTGCTTGCTCATCTTGAGCTTGTAGTTCGGGTCGTTCTGACCCTTCTCGATTTCTTCCATCGACAGCTCGTGCGCGCGCACCGGGTCGCGGCCGGTATATTTGGTCGCGGCAGTCTCGTCGGCGATCGCCTGGACTTCGAGGATGTGGATGCCGCAATAGTCGGCGATCTGGACGAAGGTGAGGCCGGTATTGTCGACCAGCCAGGCGGCGGTCGCGTGCGGCATCAGCGGGGTTGCATCGGCATTGGCCATGACTGCTCTCCAAAAGCGCAAATAATAAGGGCCGCCCCTCGCGGGGCGGCCGGACATTGGGGGCGGCTATATGCCGGATCGGCAAATGGGGCAAGTGCGGGGATTTTGCTTTCGGGACAACCCGCAATTCGGGGCGGGAGGCCCGAACCATGATTTCTCAACACGTCATTAACCATGAATCAATCCTGTCATCGTAATTTCACACACGCCTCCGCTTTTCCCTTGCGGTGGGGCGGCGGCATCGCCACGTTGTCTTTCTAAGGGGGCCGCTCTCCCCGGCCTGGTCCCCGCAAGGAGATGAAGACCATGCCGTCCTTTTCGGAAAGCCTCGAAAAGACCCTCCATAACGCTTTGAAGGCCGCTTCGGAGCGTCACCACGAATATGCGACGCTCGAGCATCTGCTCTACGCGCTGATCGACGACGATCATGCCGCCGAAGTGATGCGCGCCTGCGGCGTTGCGCTCGACGACCTGCAATCGGCGGTCGTCCATTATCTCGACACCGAACTCGACAGCCTGAAGGTCGAGGGGCACAGCGACCCCTCCCCGACATCGGGCTTCCAGCGCGTCGTCCAGCGTGCGATCCTGCACGTCCAGTCTTCGGGCAAGGATGAGGTGACGGGCGCCAACGTCCTCGTCGCGCTCTTCTCCGAACGCGAATCCTATGCCGTCTATTTCCTGCAGCAGCAGGATCTGACGCGTCTCGACGCGGTCTCCTACCTCAGCCACGGCGTCGGCAAGGGCGGCAAGCCCTCGCCGCAGGCCGAGCCTGAGGAAAAGGAAGAGGCGAAGGACAAGAGCGAGGGCAAGTCCAAGAAGGAAACCGCGCTCGACCAGTTCACCGTCAATCTCAACGAAAAGGCGAAGACCGGCAAGGTCGACCCGCTGATCGGCCGCACCGCCGAGGTCGACCGCACGATCCAGATCCTCTGCCGCCGCAGCAAGAACAACCCGCTCTATGTGGGCGATCCCGGCGTCGGCAAGACCGCGATCGCCGAAGGCCTCGCGCGCAAGATCATCGAGGGCGACGTGCCCGAGGTGCTGCTGCCCGCAGTCATCTATTCGCTCGACATGGGCGCGCTGCTCGCGGGCACGCGCTATCGCGGCGATTTCGAGGAGCGGCTGAAACAGGTTGTCACCGAACTCGAAGGGCTGCCGCACGCGATCCTGTTCATCGACGAGATTCACACGGTGATCGGCGCCGGCGCCACAAGTGGCGGCGCGATGGACGCGTCGAACCTCCTGAAGCCTGCCCTCTCAGGCGGCGTCATCCGTTGCATCGGCTCGACGACGTACAAGGAGTTCCGCAACCATTTCGAAAAGGACCGCGCGCTGCTGCGCCGGTTCCAGAAGATCGACGTGGTCGAACCGACGCTGGAAGACACGAAAAAGATCCTCGCCGGCCTGCGCAGCGCGTTCGAAGCACATCACCAGGTGCGTTATACGCAGGACGCGATCAACGCCGCGGTCGACCTGTCGGCGCGCTACATCAACGACCGCAAATTGCCCGACAAGGCGATCGACGTGATCGATGAAGTCGGCGCGATGCAGATGCTCGTCGCCCCGTCGAAGCGCAAGAAGACGATCACCGCCAAGGAGATCGAGGCGGTGATCGCGACGATGGCCCGCATCCCGCCCAAGTCGGTGTCGAGCGACGACAAGAAGACGCTCGAAACGCTCGAGACCGATCTGAAGCGCGTTGTCTTCGGTCAGAACACCGCGATCGAGGTGCTGTCGTCGGCGATCAAGCTGTCGCGCGCTGGCCTTCGCGATCTCGAGAAGCCGATCGGCAACTACCTCTTTTCCGGTCCGACCGGCGTCGGCAAGACCGAGGTGGCGAAGCAGCTCGCATCGATCATGGGCATCCCGCTCCAGCGCTTCGACATGTCCGAATATATGGAGCGGCACAGCGTGTCGCGCCTGATCGGTGCGCCTCCGGGCTATGTCGGCTATGATCAGGGCGGCCTGCTGACCGATGCGATCGACCAGAACCCGCACTGCGTGCTGCTGCTCGACGAAATCGAAAAGGCGCACCCTGACCTGTTCAACATCCTGCTGCAGGTGATGGACAACGGCCGCCTGACCGACCACCACGGCAAGACCGTCGACTTCCGCAACGTCATCCTGATCATGACGACCAATGCGGGCGCGAGCGACATGACCCGCGAGTCGATCGGTTTCGGCAACACGACGCGCGAGGATGTGCAGGAAGAGGCGGTGAAGCGCATGTTCACCCCCGAATTCCGTAACCGCCTCGATGCGATCGTGCCCTTCGGCTATCTGCCGCCCGAGGTTGTGGCGCGCGTCGTCGACAAGTTCATCCTGCAACTCGAACTGCAGCTTGCCGACCGCAATGTCCACATCCAGCTCGACGACGCGGCGCGCGAATGGCTGACCGGCAAGGGGTACGACAAGCTTTATGGCGCGCGTCCGATGGGCCGCCTGATCCAGGAAAAGATCAAGCAGCCGCTTGCCGAGGAGCTGCTCTTCGGCAAGCTAGTCCATGGCGGCGAGGTCAAGGTGAAGATGAAGGAGGGCGAGGACGCCAAGGTCGGCAACCCGCTGACCTTCGAAATCACCCCCGCGGCGCCAAAGGCCGCGAAGGGCAAGGCAAAGGCCAAGCCCGAGAAGGCGGCGGAGTAAGCCAGCCAGCTCCCCTCCCGCTTGCGGGAGGGGCAGCGAGACTTGCGGGCTTGCCCGCTAGTCGCAGCGGGGTGGGCCCGGCAACGGTGCTTGCCCACCCCAAACCCCTCCCGCAAGCGGGAGGGGCTTACCGCCCTCGCAATCCGGCGCAAGATAGCCTATATCCTTATCCATGTACGACTATGTCTCCGTAACCGCCGACGAAACGTCGACCCCCGCCCGCGTTCGCGATGGAACGATCAAGCTGCATGACGAGGCCGGCTTTGCCGGGATGCGCAAGGCGGGCCGGCTGTCGGCCGAAATTCTCGACGCGCTTGTCCCCTTCGTTCAGCCCGGCGTGACCACCGGCGCGATCGACGATCTGGTCCGCACGATGATGATCGAGGGCGGCGGCATTCCCGCGACGCTTGGCTATCGCGGCTTCACGCACAGCTGCTGCACCAGCATCAATCATGTTGTCTGCCACGGCATTCCCGATGACAAGCCGGTGCGCGAGGGCGACATCGTCAACATCGACGTCACGACGATCATCGACGGCTGGCACGGCGACACCAGCCGCATGTATCTGGTCGGCGACGTGCCGATCAAGGCAAAGCGGCTGGTCGACATCACCTATGAATGCCTGATGCTCGGCATCGAACAGGCGAAGCCCGGCAACACGATGGGCGACGTCGCGCATGCGATCCAGAGCCACGCCGAGCGCCACCGCTATTCGGTCGTCCGCGATTTCTGCGGCCACGGCCTTGGCCAGATGTTCCACGACGCCCCCGAGGTCGTCCACGCCGGTCGCCCCGGCACCGGCCCCGAACTCCGCCCCGGCATGTTTTTCACCATCGAGCCGATGATCAACACCGGCAAATATGCGGTGAAGATGCTAGCCGACGGCTGGACCGCGGTGACCCGCGACCGCTCGCTTTCGGCGCAGTTCGAGCACAGCATCGGCATCACCGAAACCGGCTGCGAGATTTTCACCGCCAGCCCCAAGGGCCTGAACGCCCCCCCCTGGCAGTAGCACCAGCCCCCCATTTTCCTGCTTGCGCCAGCGATACTTCCAGCGCAGTCTTGACGTTAACGTCAAGCATAGGCGTCGGGAGAATATGGGATGGCGAAACGGGTCTTTTCGGTCGCGCTACTGGGCTGCGCGGCACTGGCACTGGCGGCGTGTAACGCGTCGAAGAAT
Source organism: Sphingopyxis sp. (assembly GCF_965279755.1). GTDB lineage: Bacteria > Pseudomonadota > Alphaproteobacteria > Sphingomonadales > Sphingomonadaceae > Sphingopyxis. The sequence goes on from NZ_OZ257261.1 coordinate 932,681, forward strand.
GACAGCATCTCGGGCGGCGGATCACTCGACGATGCCGAAAAGGCCAGCGAGGCCCTGCTCAAGACCGGCGGCAACGGCGATAACTGGGCCGGCATCGGTTACGGTTATGACGAACAGCGCTTCAGCCCGCTCACCGACATCAACGACAAGAATGTCGGCACTCTCGGCATCGCCTGGTTCGCCGACCTCGAGGATGCGCGCGGACAGGAGGCCACGCCCGTCGTCGTCGACGGCACGCTCTATGTCAGCCACGCCTGGTCCAAAGTCGATGCATGGGACGCCGCGACCGGCAAGAAGCTCTGGTCTTTCGATCCCAAGGTTCCCGGCGAGCGCGCGGTCAGCGCCTGTTGCGACGTCGTCAATCGCGGCGTCGCGGTGTGGGGTGACAAGCTGTTCGTCGGCACGCTCGACGGCCGCCTGATCGCGCTCGACAAAAAGACCGGCAAGGAGCTGTGGTCGACACAGACCTTCGACGCCTCTAAGCCCTATACGATCACCGGTGCGCCGCGCGTCGTGAAGGATATGGTGCTGATCGGCAACGGCGGCGCCGAGTTCGGCGTGCGCGGCTATGTCACCGCCTATGACGCCGACACCGGCAAGGAACGCTGGCGCTTCTACACCGCCCCCAACCCCGAGAAGAAGAAGGACGGCGCGGCCAGCGACGACATCTTCGCATCGAAAGGCAATGCGACCTGGTCCGACAAGGGCGAATGGAAGGTCTCCGGCGGCGGCGGCACCGTCTGGGACGCGATTGTTTACGACAAGGATCTCGACCAGATCTACCTCGGCGTCGGCAACGGCAATCCGTGGAACCATGGCGAGCGATCGAACGGCGAAGGCGACAACTGGTTCCTCTCGTCGGTCGTCGCGCTCGATGCATCGACCGGCGCCTATAAATGGCATTATCAGGAAACGCCCGGCGAGACGTGGGACTATACCGCCACCCAGCCGATCATCCTCGCCGAGCAGGCGGTGGACGGCAAACCGACCAAGGTGCTGTACCACGCGCCGAAGAACGGCTTCTTCTTCACCATCGACCGCATCAGCGGCAAGCTGATCGACGCCAAACCCTTCGTCGACGGGATCAACTGGGCCACCGGCTATGACATGGCGACCGGTCGCCCGATCGAAAATCCCGAATCGCGTTTCTACAAGACCGGCAAGCCCTTCATCGCGATCCCCGGCGCGCTCGGCGCGCATAACTGGCATCCGATGAGCTACAATCCCGCGACCGGCCTCGTCTATATTCCGGCGCAGCAGATCCCGCAGGGCTATCTCCAGGACATGGACGAGCTCGACAAGCGCAAGGTGCTGGGCTTCAACGTCGGCACCTCGCTCAACAAGACGATGCTTCCCGACGACAAGGCGGCGTTCAAGGCCGCGATCGCAGCAACGACCGGACGCCTTGTCGCCTTCGACCCGCGCACCGGCAAGGTCGCATGGGGGGTCGATTATCCCGCCGCATGGAACGGCGGGACAATGACCACCGCGGGCAATCTGGTCTTCCAGGGGACAAGTACCGGCCGCTTCCGCGCCTATACCGCCGACACCGGCAAGCAATTGCTCGACCTAGACATGCAGTCGGGGATCGTCAGCGCGCCATCGACCTTCCGCGTCGGCGGCGTCCAGTACATCGCGTTCCAGACCGGCAAGGGCGGGGCTTTCCCGCTCGTCGCCGGCGTCGCCGGCGGCGTGACGCGCAAGCTTCCCAATCTGCCGCGCCTCGTCGTGCTCAAGGTCGGCGGAACGGTGAAGCTGCCCGCTCCGCCCGCGACGACGACGCTTGCGTGGAACCCGCCGCCGCAGTTCGGGACGCCCGCACAGATCGCGACAGGTAAGGCGCATTTCGGGCGCTATTGCATCGTCTGTCACGGCGACAGCGCGATCGGCAACGGCTTCACGCCGGACCTTCGCGTCTCGGGGGCGCTGTCGAACACCGATGCGTGGAAATCGGTGATCCTCGACGGGGCGCTGAAGGATCGCGGCATGGTCAGCTTTGCACGCGTTCTGACCCCCGCCGACGTCGAGGCGATTCGCGCCTATGTCATCGACCGGTCGAACTGGACCAAGGCCAATCTGGCCGACACGGCGGCGCCGATGGGACGCTGATGGAGGCCGACAGACTCGTCATTGCGAGGAGCGCAGCGACGAAGCAATCTCCGGCCATCGTCGTCGAATAATGATAGCTGGAGATTGCTTCGCTTCGCTCGCAATGACGGATCCTCATCGATTGCCTATATTTTAATCAGAGATTCCACGCCGTTGCCCACCTCTTGGGCAGCGGCGCAATTTCCTGTCACAAATCTTGCCGAATGCTTGCGATTCGCCAATTGGCACGGGTCTTGATTGGTGCAAGATGACGGGGCCTCGCAGCGACTCATGGAGGAGCGAACCGGACAGGCTGGCCTGATCCGGCCTTGGCTGCGGGCAAATAAGGCAGACCCAGTGGGGGACAAGGCGCGTGAAGAAGATTGAGGCGATCATCAAGCCGTTCAAGCTCGACGAAGTGAAGGAAGCCCTGCACGAAGTCGGCGTCAGCGGCATCACCGTGACCGAGGCCAAGGGCTTCGGCCGGCAAAAGGGCCACACCGAACTCTATCGCGGCGCCGAATATGTCGTCGACTTCCTGCCCAAGGTGAAGCTGGAGGTCATCGTCGAGGATGGCTTGGCCGAACGGGTGGTCGAGGCGATCGCCGCCGCAGCGCAGACCGGCCGCATCGGCGACGGCAAGATTTTCGTGATCCCGGTCGAAACGGCGCTGCGCATCCGCACCGGCGAACGCAACGAGGACGCCCTCTAAAAGCGCCCGCTCTCCAATCCTGTTCAACCAGACCCCGGCGCGAGCCGGACAACATCGCAAGAAGGAAGTATCTACCATGGCTACGAAGCCCAAGGATATCATCGCGCGGATCAAGGAAAACGACATCGAGTGGGTCGACCTGCGTTTCACCGACCCCAAGGGCAAGTGGCAGCACCTCACCATGGTGGCCTCGGTCCTCGGCGAGGACGAACTCGAAGACGGTCTGATGTTCGACGGTTCGTCGATCGAAGGCTGGAAGGCGATCAACGAGTCCGACATGATCCTGAAGCCCGACCTCGACGCCGTTTACGACGATCCCTTCTCGGCCACCCCGATGCTCGTAATCTTCTGCGACATCGTCGAGCCCTCGACCGGCGAAGGCTATGCCCGCGACCCGCGCACGACCGCGAAGCGCGCCGAGGCCTATGTCGCCTCGACCGGCATCGGCGACACCGTCTACGTCGGCCCCGAAGCCGAATTCTTCATGTTCGACGACGTCCGTTTCGAAACCGGCTACAACAAGTCGGGCTTCGAGATCGACGATATCGAACTGCCGACCAACACCGGCCGCGCTTATGAAGGCGGCAACCTCGCGCACCGTCCGCGCGCCAAGGGTGGCTACTTCCCCGTCGCGCCGGTCGACAGCGCCGTCGACATCCGCGCCGAAATGGTCTCGACCATGCTCGAACTCGGCCTGCCGTGCGACAAGCATCACCATGAAGTCGCCGCCGCGCAGCACGAACTGGGCCTGACCTTCGGCACGCTGACCGAAACCGCCGACCGCATGCAGATCTACAAATATGTCGTGCATCAGGTCGCGCATGCCTATGGCAAGACCGCGACCTTCATGCCGAAGCCGATCAAGGACGATAACGGCAGCGGCATGCACACCCACATCTCGATCTGGGAAAAGGGCAAGCCGCTCTTCGCCGGCAACGGCTATGCCGGCCTGTCGGACATGTGCCTCTATTTCATCGGCGGCGTTGTGAAGCATGCCAAGGCGCTGAACGCCTTCACCAACCCGACGACGAACAGCTACAAGCGCCTCGTCCCGGGCTTCGAAGCACCGGTGCTGCTCGCTTACTCGAGCCGCAACCGTTCGGCCTCGTGCCGCATCCCCTATGGTGCGGGCGCGAAATCGAAGCGCGTCGAGTTCCGCTTCCCCGACGCGATGGCGAACCCCTATCTCTGCTATTCGGCGCTGCTGATGGCGGGCCTCGACGGCATCCAGAACAAGATCCACCCAGGCGACCCGATGGACAAGAACCTCTACGACCTGCCGCCCGAGGAACTGAGCGAAGTTCCGACCGTTTGCGGAAGCCTTCGCGAAGCGCTCGACAGCCTGCTCGCTGACCATGACTTCCTGCTCAAGGGCGACGTGTTCAGCAAGGACCAGATCGAAGCCTATGTCGAACTGAAGTGGGACGAGGTCTATCGGTTCGAGCAGACCCCGAGCCCGGTCGAATTCGACATGTACTACAGCGCCTGATCTGCAGCGATCAGCTTGCGCGGGGCGTCCGGTTCGGGGGAACCGGGCGCCCCACCTGTTTCAGCGGCTCATCATTCCGCGCCGTCCGATCGCAACGAACGATCCGATGATCATCATCGCCGCGAGGGTCGTGACAACGTCGATCGGCGTCAGCGCGAAACCGAAGCCCAGAAAATCTGCCGCGGCCCACAGCGTCAGCAAAACCCAACTCAGGCAGAACGCCCAGAAGCTTCCCTCAAGCCCCAGTTGGCGATTGAGTTCGTCATAGCGGTCGCGCCACGCCCGGCTCGCGATCACGCCGCCAACGATCGCCAGCACAAGCCCGCCAAAAGCCAATCCTGCGGGGACCGGCCCCGCAAAGCCCGGCGCGCTCGCAAGCGCGAGCAGTATCAGCACCAGTCCGATCGCGCCCATCGTGACAACCGACAGCATCATGCCCGCGCGTTCTTCCCGCAGCTCCTCGGCATCGCCGACATTGAGCAGCTTCGCACCGGCGCGCGGCGCGGCGAGACCGAAGCCGACCATTGCCGCCATCAGCAGATAGACGAAACCCACAGCCGCAAGCGCAAGCCGCGACGGCCCCATCGCGTCGAGCAGCGGGGCGCCAGCAAGTGTCGTCCCCGCCACGCTCGCGCCCAGCCCGACCGCGGCGCCGATCAGCATCTTTACTGCCGACTTCTTCCACTTGGGGCCGCCATCTTGCGTCATCGCGTTCATCCTTCGTCCTCCGGCATCCAGTGATCGATAAACAGCTCGCGCACCTCAAGCCCGAACAGCCGCGCCATACGCAGCGCGAGCGGCAGGCTCGGGTCATATTTGTCGGTTTCGACTGCGTTGACCGTCTGGCGCGAGACCCCGAGCCGCCGGGCCAGTTCGCCTTGGCTCCAGCCCGCCTGCTCGCGGCAATCGCGCACCCGGTTTTCCAACACCCGCTCCCCGTTCTGTCAAACACTCTTTACATGGCAGAGTGCCGAAGTGTCAAACACTCTTTACACTTCTTTCCCGCGCCGCGCTTACGCTTTGGTAAGCGGGCGTGCGCTATGCAGGGCGCGATTGCTGTCAGGGGCCGGGATCATGTTTCGTTCGACGATGCTTTTCGCTGCAATGCTGCTGCTCGCCGGGTGCGGCGACGCCATTCAGCTTGCGAACCAGACAAAGACCGTCGCCGCGCCGCGCGAGGCGGTGTTCGCCAAGATGTTCGGTGACGAAGGCGCCTTTGCCGGCCTGCCGCTCGTCACCAATGGCGGCTCCGACCGTCTGTATGAACTGGTGATCACCCGGAACGATCCCGCGTGGGCGCAGATCGTGCCGAAGGAGCGGCCCGACGCGCACAAGATCAAGATCGCGGTCCAGATGGAAATCCCGCGCGAGGCGCATCTGATCTACAGCATCGACGATGGCGCGGTCGCAACGGGGCTCAAGTTCAATTTCGAGGAGCTCGCACCCGACCGGACACGCGTCACCTTCACGGTCGACGATTTGAGCGGCCACGACAGCGACGGCCTGACCGTCAACACCGGCAAGCTGCGCGGCATCGCATATGATGCGCTGAAAAAGCTGGACGCTTTCGATGAGGTCAAGGAAAGCGCCTGACGCGGGCCGCGCTTGCGGTGTACCCCGCACGATGGCACAGTTGCACGAGAGATCGATCCGGGGGGGCTGATCGCGAAAGGTGGTGTCACCATGCCGAAGCGTCTTGCCCTTCTTCTCACGCCGCTGATCCTGACCTCGTGCGGTGGAGGCAGCGGAGGCGGCAGTGGCGGCAATCCCCCCGCGAACACATCCCCGCCCAACTTCACGTCGGCGCAGACCGCCAGCCTGGTCGAGAACCAGACCGCCGCCTATCAGGCGACGGCGAGCGATCCCGATGGCGGGACGCTGACCTTCACGATCGACGGCGGCGCCGACGCGACGCTCTTTTCAATCACTTCGGCGGGCGCGCTGCGCTTCAACACGGCCCCCGATTACGACCTGCCCGGCGACGCCAATGGCGACAATGTCTATGCGGTCCAGCTACGCGTCAGCGACGGCACCAACAGCGTGACGCAGCCGGTCAACATCACCGTCACGAACAGCCGCGAAGGTATTTCGGTCGTGCGCGTCGGCACCGGCTTCAACCAGCCGCTCCACGTGACCGCGATTCCCGGGAGCAGCAACGTCTACGTTGTCGAAAAGGGCGGCGACGTATACCGGCTCGATCCCGCCACGGGGACGAAGACACGGGTTCTCGACATCACCGATATTGCGACCGATGGCGAGCGCGGGCTGCTCGGCCTCGCCGCCTATCCCGACCATGCGACCTCGCAGCGCCTGCTCGCGGTCGCGACCGCGCCCAACGGCGCAGTACAGGTTCGCCGCTACACGCTCGGCCAGCCGAACAGCTCGACCGTCTATGATACGGTGCTCAGTGTCCCGCACGCAGCGAACAACAATCACAATGGCGGCTGGATCGGCTTCGGCCCCGATGGCCTCGTCTATGTTGGCGTCGGTGACGGCGGCGGCGGCGGCGACCCCGACAACAACGCCCAAAACCCGAACGTCCGGCTCGGCAAGATCTTGCGCTTCTCCGTCGGTGCCAATGGCAGCACCTACGCTCCCGCGCCCGGCAATCCCTATATCGCCGGCGGCGGCGATCCCTATGTTTATGCGCTGGGCCTCCGCAATCCATTCCGCGCTGCCTTCAACGGATCGACGCTGGTGATCGGCGACGTCGGCCAGGATGCCCTCGAAGAGGTCGACCTGCTCACCACGTCGCAGCCCGGCGCCAATTTCGGCTGGCGCTTCCGCGAAGGAACGCAAACCTATTCGGGCTCGCCGCCCGCCGGCCTGATCAACCCCGTCGCCGAATATGGCCATGGCAGCGGCCCGCGGCAGGGCAGCTCGATCACCGGCGGCTATGTCTATCGCGGCCCGGTGACCTCGTTGCAGGGGCAGTATATTTTCGCCGACTTCGTTTCGAACAACATCTGGTCGGTCCCCTTCTCCAGCCTCGTCGCGGGGCAGACCCTGCCCTCGTCGCGCTTTGCACGGCGCAATGAGGATTTTCTGCCGAACGTCAGCGGCCTCGCCAATATCGCCTCCTTCGGCGAGGATAGCGCCGGCAATCTGTTCATCGTGATCTTCGGCGGCGATGTGTTCATGGTGCAGCCCGGCTGACGGCTTGCCGTGGCTCGGTCTCCGCGCCACAAGGGCGACGTCCAGAGGAGTCCCCCCATGAAATCATTGCCTTTCGCCGCCCTCGTCGCGCTTCAGCTTGTGCTCGCTCCCGCTGCGGCGGCGAAGCTAACCCCCGCCGAGCAACGCATGACGAAGACCGTCGAGACCGAGAAAGGCCGCACGCTCGCGCTGCTCGAACGCCTGGTGAACCAGAACAGCGGCTCGCAGAATCTGGAAGGCGTCGAGAAGGTCGGTCAGATGATGCGCGCCGAACTCGAACCGCTGGGCTTCACGGTCGAATGGAAGCCGATGCGCGACACCGGCCGCGCCGGCCATCTGATCGCGACGCACACGGGCAAGCCGGGCGCCAAGCGGCTGCTGCTGATCGCGCACCTCGACACGGTGTTCGAACCCGACTCGCCATTCCAGACATTCACCCGCAAGGGCGATATGGGCGAAGGGCCCGGTGCCGGCGATGACAAGGGCGGGATGGTCGTCGTCGTGGCGGCGCTGCGCGCGATGCAGGCAGCGGGAACGCTGAAGGATGCGAATATCGAGTTTCACATGACGGGTGACGAGGAGGATTCGGGCACCCCGATCGAAAAGGCGCGCGCCGATCTGGTCGCCGCGGGCAAGCGCGCCGATGTCGCGCTCGATTTCGAGGGGCTCGTCCGCGATGAAGGCGCCGACATGGGGTCGATCGCGCGGCGCTCGTCGGACAGCTGGACGGTCACCGCGACGGGCAAGAGCGCGCACAGCTCGGGCATCTTCAGCGCCGCGGCGGGCGATGGCGCCATCTATGAGCTGACGCGCATCATCTATCGCTTTCGCACCGAACTTCCCGAACCCAATCTGACCTTCAACGTCGGGTTGATCGCAGGCGGGCAGCAGGCCGACCTCGACGCGGGGGGCATCCGCGCCACCGCGAACGGCAAGACGAACATCATCGCGCCGATCGCGATCGCGCGCGGCGATCTGCGCGCGCTGTCGCCCGAGCAGATCGAGCGGGTGAAGACGAAAATGACCGCGATCGTCGCCCAGCACGCACCGGGAACCGACGCAAAGATCAGCTTCGATCCCGGCGGCTATCCGCCGATGGCGCCGACCCAGGGTAACAAGACGCTGCTTGTGAAGCTCAACGGGGTGAACCGCGACCTCGGCCTCGCCGAAATGGCGCCGCTCGATCCGCTGAAGCGCGGCGCCGGCGACATCAGCTTCGTCGCAGCCGACGTCGACGGCCTCGCGGGGCTCGGGCCGTACAGCACCGGCGACCATGCACCGGGCGAAGCGGTCGACATCCCGAGCATTTCGCGGCAGGCAACGCGCGCTGCCATCCTGATGTCACGCCTTTCTGCTGAAAAGCGCTGAGCTGCCGCAATTGGCAGTTGGCCTTTCCTTGATTCATACGCCACAGTGATTAGGTAGCAATCCGAGACGGATTCACCGCGATTGGGAGAATGACGATGAGCGATACCGAAACCCACCTGAAGCAGAACTACATCGGCGGCCAATGGGTCGATTCGAAGGGCGGCAAGCTCCACGACGTCATCAACCCCGCGACCGAAGAAGCGGCCTCGACCGTCGTGCTTGGCACCGCAGCCGACGTCGACGACGCCGTCGCCGCAGCGAAGGAAGCCTTCAAGACCTTCTCGCAGACCACCCGCGAAGAACGGCTCGACCTGCTGAACCGCATCGTCGAGGAATATAAGAAGCGCGGCGCCGACCTTGCCAAGTCGATGGCGAGCGAAATGGGCGCCCCGGTCAGCTTCGCGGGGACCGCGCAGGTCGGCGCCGGCATCGGCGGCTTCCTCGGCACCATCGCTGCGCTCAAGGATTTCAGCTTCACCGAAAAATATGCCGCGGGCGTCATCGCGTATGAGCCGATCGGCGTCGTCGGCATGATCACGCCGTGGAACTGGCCGCTGAACCAGATCGCGCTGAAGGTCGCCCCCGCGCTCGCCGCCGGCAACACGATGATCCTGAAGCCGTCGGAAGAATGCCCCGGCAACGCGGTGATCTTCGCCGAAATCCTTGAAGCCGCGGGCGTCCCCGCCGGCGTGTTCAACCTCGTCCAGGGCGACGGCCCCACCGTCGGCAACGCGATCTCGTCGCATCCGGGCATCGAAATGGTCAGCTTCACCGGTTCGACCCGCGCCGGCATCCTCGTCGCCAAGGCGGCAGCCGACACCGTCAAGCGCGTGCATCAGGAACTCGGCGGCAAGTCGCCGAACATCGTGCTGCCCGACGCCGACCTTGAAACTGTGCTGCCGCCGACGGTGCAAGGCGTGCTGGTCAACACTGGCCAGAGCTGCATCGCGCCGACGCGCATCCTCGTCCAGAAGGACCGCGAAGCCGAAGCGGTCGGCGTCATCAAGGCGATGTTCGACGGCACCTCGGTCGGCGACCCGCAGAGCGAAGGCGGTCACATCGGCCCCGTCGTCAACAAGGCGCAGTTCGACAAGATCCAGGGCCTGATCCAGTCGGCGATCGACGAGGGCGCGACGCTCGAAACCGGCGGAACCGGCCTGCCCTCGAACGTCAACCGCGGCTATTATATCAAGCCGACCGTCTTCTCGGGCGTGACGCGCGACATGCGTATCGCCAACGAGGAAATCTTTGGCCCCGTCGCGACGATCATGGCCTATGGCGACCTCGACGAAGCCGTCGATATCGCCAACGACACCGAATATGGCCTTTCGGCCGTGATCTCGGGCGACCCCGCCAAGGCAGCCGATGTGGCGCCGAAGCTGCGCGCCGGCATGGTCGCGGTCAACGCGTGGGGCCCCGGTCCGGGCGCGGCGTTCGGCGGCTACAAGGCGTCGGGCAACGGCCGCGAAGGCGGCGTGTTCGGCCTCAAGGATTTCATGGAAGTGAAGTCGATCAGCGGCATCCCCGCCTGATCGCACCCAAAGCCTGATTGACGTCGGGGGCGTAGCGGTTAAGCGGGCGGCATGACCACCCGCTCGCCGCTCGCCCCCGATGCCTTTCCGGCCCTCCCCGACATCGCCGGGGTCACGCGCCGCGTCGCGCGTGCGAAGTACAAGAATTGGGATCGCTGCGACCTCACCTATGTCGAGCTCACGCCCGGCACGACAGTCGCGGGCGTCTTCACGCGCAATGTCTGCTGCTCGTCCGAGGTCGAACTCGGCCGCGAGCAGGTCAAGGACGGCGTAGGCCGCGCGCTGATCGTCAACGCAGGCAACAGCAACGCCTTCACCGGCTATCGCGGCCGCGAGGCGGTCGAACAGATCATGGAGCAGGTCGCGCACCACCTCGGCTGCGACGCCCGCGAAGTCTTCGTGAGTTCGACCGGCGTCATCGGGGTGCCGCTGCCCAAGGACAAGGCGCGCGCCGGGGTCGAGGCCGCGCTGACCGCCGAGCCTTGTTCGTGGGAAGCCGCCGCCGAAACCATCTGCACGACCGATACCTTCGCAAAGGGCGCGACGGCGAGCGCGATCGTCGGCGAGCGCACGGTCCACATCGCAGGCATCGTCAAGGGTTCCGGCATGATCGCCCCCGACATGGCGACGATGCTCGGCTATATCTTCACCGACGCCGCGGTCGCACCGGCGCTGCTGCAGGAGATGCTGAGCGAGGCGACCGGCGGCAGCTTCAACAGCATCACCGTCGACAGCGACACCTCGACCAGCGACACGGTGCTGCTGTTCGCGACCGGGCAGGCGGGCAACGCGCCGCTCACCACCCGCGACGATCCGGGCGCCGACGCGCTTTACGCCGCAATCCGCGAAGTCGCGCTCGACCTTGCGCATCAGGTTGTCCGCGACGGCGAAGGCGCGTCGAAGTTCATCGAGATCGAGGTCACCGGCGCGACCAGCAACGACAGCGCGAAGCGCGTCGCGCTTGCCATCGCCAACTCGCCGCTCGTGAAGACTGCAATCGCGGGCGAGGACGCGAACTGGGGCCGCGTGGTGATGGCGGTGGGCAAGGCCGGCGAACCCGCCGACCGCGACCGCCTCGCGATCCGTTTCGGTGATCATTGGGTGGCGAAGGACGGGCTGCCCGTCGACGGCTATGACGAGGCGCCGGTCGCAGCGCATCTGAAGGGCCTGGACATCCGCGTCGGCGCCGATCTCGGGCTGGGCGATGGCCGCGCGACGGTGTGGACCTGCGACCTCACGCACGGCTACATCAGCATCAATGCCGATTACCGGAGCTGAGCCGGTGCTCACCATCTGGGGCCGCCTGAACTCGCACAATGTCAAAAAGGTCGCGTGGTTCGCGGTCGAACTCGGCCTTGGCTTCGAACGCCACGATGTCGGCGGCCAGTTCGGCATGGACGCCGCCTATCTGGCGAAAAACCCCAATGCGCTGATCCCGACGATCGAGGACGATGGCGTCATCCTGTGGGAATCGAACGCGATCTTGCGTTACCTTGCCGCGAAACATGGTGGCGAGCGGTTCTGGCCCGCCGATCCCGCCACACGCGCCTATTCCGATCGCTGGATGGACTGGCAGATCGACTATGCCGAAGGCCAGCGCGATGCCTTTGTGAACCTCGTTCGCAAGGAGCCCGGACAGAGAAATCCGGCGGCGATTGCCGCGTCGGCGAAGCGCTGCGCGAAGCGGATGACGATCCTCGACGCCGCACTCGCGCAATCGCCCTGGCTGTCGGGCGGCGAGTTCGGGATCGGCGATATTCCGATCGGCGTCTATGCCTACACCTGGTTCTCGCTCGATATAGAGCGGCCCGCCCTGCCCCATGTCGAGGACTGGTATTCCCGGATCAGGGCGCGTCCCGGATACATGGAACAGGTGATGATTCCACTGACCTGACGATCGGGCTATCGCCCGACTATCGGAACACATCGCGCTCTGCTAAGCGGCGCGAGCGCGCGATCGGTGCGCGCCCAACCAAAGGAGGCTGTCATGGCACATATGCAAGACTTCGCCGACCTGCCTTGCTTTCGAGCCCAGCTCTAAGCGACGCAAAGGTTATCCGTCAGAAACGCAGGTCAAGCGGGGGCATCGCTTCGTTCACGGCGATGTCGAGCTGATCGAGAAACTCGGGCGCAAGGATCCCTGCCCCTGCGGATCGGGCCAGAGGTTTCCGCAATTGCTGCCTGTCCTCGGGCCGGTTTCGATGGTTCGGAACGTCACGACTATTGGCGTGACTGACCGATAGAATATCTCCGACGCCGGGTTCCGGCGTCGGAGAACAGAAATCAGAGTGCGCTTTCGAGCCAGCCCTTGAGCGCGCTCTTCGGCGCCGCGCCGACCTTGGTGTCGGCGATCTCACCGTTCTTGAACAGGATCATCGTCGGAATTCCGCGCACGCCATATTTGCCCGGCGCGTCGGGATGATCGTCGATGTTGAGCTTGGCGATCACGACCTTGCCCGCGAGTTCGTCCGAGATTTCCTCGAGCGACGGGCCGATCATCTTGCACGGACCGCACCATTCGGCCCAGAAATCGACGAGCACGGGGGTGTCGCTGTCGAGCACGTCGGCCTGAAAGCTGGCGTCGGTAATGGCTTTGGTACCCATGGTCTGAACTCCTGAAATATCGTTACCCCCAAGCTAAGGCGTCGGCGCGTCCGGCTCAAGGCCTCAACCCTGCAAATTCGCCTTGGTTGCCAGCAAGGCGGGCTTGTGCGCGTCGAGCAGTGCGTCATCGAGCAGGATCAGCCGCGGCGCGGCGGTATAAAGCAAGGCGCCCTCGACGCGTTTGCCGGGAAAGATCACGCGCAGCGCGTCGCGATAGGCGGCCATCTGGCGCAAATAGGCCGGCTGCACCGTATCTGCGCTGTCGGGCATATGGCGCCCGGTCTTGTAGTCGATCACCGTCACCGCATCGTCGGTGACGCGCAAACGGTCGACGATGCCCGCCACGACCATTCCGTCGACCACCGCCGACAGCGGCACCTCGGCAAGACTGCCGGGGCCGAAGATCGCGGCGTGGGCGGGATCGTCGAGCACCGTCAGCACCTCCCCGACCATCGCCCCGCGCGCGGCCTCGTCGAGCGTCGGCGCCTGCTGCGCCAGCCATTGCATCGCCACCACGCGCCGCCGCGCGGGCGCAACCGGAGGCAATCGCTCGAACAAGGCATGAAGCAACAGGCCGCGCTCGACCGCCTGCGCGCGGCCGCCACCCTGCGGCGGCACCGCGACATCATCCTCACCCAGCGCCGACGGCGCGAGCGGGCGTGGCGGTCGCGCCTCTTCGGGCGCCGGCCGCAGGGCCCATTCGGGCAATGCAAGCGCCGGTTCCAAAACCCTCGCCGTCTTCTCCTTCTTCGCCCATTTTCCGGCATTGGCGCGGTGGACGCGACGCTGGCCCCACGCCCCGGCGTCTTCCCATTCGCTGCCAATCGCCGACAGGGCGCCCTCGACGGCCGCGTGCCAGCTCGCATCGGGAATCGTCCGGTCGGCCTTTTTGGTCACGCCGGCGACGACCAGAATCTCCTCGGCGCGAGTCATCGCGACGTAGAAGAGCCGCCAATGCTCCTGCTCTGCCGCATCTGCCGCGTCCTGATACGCTTTCGCCAAGGCGCCTTGCCGTTCGTCGGCGGGCAGCGCGAAGACGGGCAGCTTCTCCCACGCCGCGACGTCGACGCTGAACGGGCGGTGCCCGATCCCGGGATCGTCGGTCGCGTCGGCGAGGATGACGATCGGTGCCTGCAGCCCCTTCGACCCGTGCACCGTCATCACGCGCACGACGTCACTGCGCGCCTCGGTCTGGCGTTTGATGTCGGCCGCGCTCGCCGACACTTGCGTAAGAAAGCCGAGCAGCGACACCGTCTCGCGCTGCTCGAAAGCGAGCGCCTGATTCAGAAGCTCGTCGATCGGATCGCGCGCTTCGCGCCCCAGCCGCATATAGAGCTTGCGCCGGCCGTCGATCGGCCCCGACAGGACCGCTTCCAGAAAGCGGAAGGGCGTCGTGAAATCGGCCATGCCGAGCAGGCTCCGCAGCGCCGCCATCGTCGCGGCGGGCGCATCGCCCTCCGCCCTGCGCAGATGCTCCCACAGCGCAGCACGCCCGCGTTTGTGGCCGCGCGCGTAAAGTTCGTCCTGGGTCCAGCCGATCAGCGGCGACACGAGCAGCGACGCAAGGTTGAGATCGTCAAGCGGCTGCACCGCGAACCGCATTGCCGCGATCAGATCCTGAACCGCGAGCGGCTGCGTCAGCGCAAAACGGTCGACACCCGCCACCGGCACATGCAGCGCCTGCAAGCGCGCGACGATCCGCGCCGCAAGGTCGCGGCGGCGGCGGACGAGGATCATGATATCGCCCGGCGAAACCGGCCGGCCGTCCTTGCCGTGCGCGATCCAGTCCTGCACCTCGCCCGCGATCGCCTTTGCGAGCCGCATCGAGGCCGGGTCGGACGCCGGCGCACTGCCGTCACCCTCGCCTTCGTCACTCTCTTCGGCCGCCGCGTCGAGTGCCTTGCCGACCGGCAGCGGCTGCCATAGCTCGACCTGCCCCGCATGACCCGACCGGAAGGGTCGATGCGGCGGCTCTGCACCATCGAGCCCCATCGCTTCGGTCCCGCCCGCCGCCAGCCATGTATCGACGACATCGAGCACGGCGGGCGTCGAACGATAGTTGGAGACCAGATTGACATTGCGGAACGCCTGTCCGGCGCGCTCGCCCAAGATATGAAAAAGCTCGCGCGCCGTCGCGAAAGCCTTCGGCTCGGTGCCCTGAAAGCCGAAAATGGCCTGCTTGCGATCGCCGACAGTGAAGAGCGTACGCGTGCGTTCGGCATCGTCCGGTGCCACCGCGAAAAACTCTTCGGCCAGCGACAATATGATGCCCCACTGACGCATGTTGGTGTCCTGCGCCTCGTCGACGAGAATATGGTCGGTGCGCTGATCGAGCTTGAAGCGCACCCATTCGCCGAAGCTGCTGACGCGCAGCAACGACCCCGCAAGCGTGATCAGATCGTCGAAATCGGCGAGCCCCCGCTCGCGCTTGGCGAGCGCATAAGCCTCGGCAAAACGGCTTCCGAGTTTCCATGCTGCGGCAAGATCATCGGCAACGCGCATCGCGGTCGCGGTCCCGAGTAGCCCCTGCACCGCGTCGACGATCCGCACGGCACTCTCGACGCAGTCGGTCATCTTGCCCTTCTCGCCGGCGAAGTCGGCGCGTAGCTCGCCCTTGCCGGTGAGGAAGCATCCGACCAGCTCGCCCAGCATCGCCGCGCGTTTGGCGGAATCCGCGATCAGCCAGCCAATCATCACGTCGTTACAGGCAAGTCCTGTCTTGGTGCCCCAGTTCGCCCCGCTGGTGGCGACCGCCCTGACGTCGTTTTCGTCGATGGCTCCAGCCGCCAGCTCGCCCGCAATCCAGGCCTCGGGATCGCCGCCCGGCAATTCGAAAGCCGCGCGCAGGTCATAGGCCGAGGGCGGCAACGCTGCGTTGGGACCACCGAAGACCGCTGCACAGCTCGACAGGAAGGACAGCGCGGCGTCCTGCCCCAGCCGCTGCGACAGCATTGCCGCGGCCGCGCGCAGTGCCATGCGTTCATCGCCGGCTTCGAGCAGATCGGCCAGCACCTGCCGCTGCAATGCCCCCGCCTCGTCCTCCTCGATCGCGCGAAACCCCGGCAGCAGTTTCGCCTCGAGCGGGAAGCTCGCGAGCAGGGTCTGGCAAAAGGCGTGGATCGTCTGCACGCGGATCGCGCCGCCCGGACTGTCGATCACCGTCGCGAACAGCGACCGCGCGCGCGTCATGACCCCGGGCCGGTCCCAGTCGAACCCGAGCGCGCGAAGGTCGAGCCGCAAATCGCCGTCATCCATCCGCACCCACGCCGCAAGACGCTCGTGGATGCGATGCGCCATCTCGGCCGCGCCCGCCTTGGTGAAGGTGATGCACAGGATCGCCTCGGGCGACACACCGTCCAGCATCAGCCGCAGCACGCGCGCCGACAGCACCTGCGTCTTGCCGGTCCCCGCCGACGCGCCGAGCCAGACATGGCTTGCGGGGTCGGCAGCGGCGGCCTGCTGCGGATGCAATTCGGCGAGGCCCGATGGCTTGGTCATCGATCCGCCTCCCCGCGCCCGAACCATTCATCGCGGCGCATCAGCTGATCATAATCGCCATAGCCTGCGCCCTCACCGGGCCCGAAGGGCGCGTTGCCGAACAGATAATCTGCCGCCAGTCCGGACAAGGCATCGGCGGCATGGTCGATCGCCTGCCCGGCATTCTTGAGGTCGCTGCGCGATCCATAGGTGTTCGAGATTTTGCCGATGCCACCGGCGCGGCGATCGGGCCGCAGGCTCCAATATTCCAGCGCCTCGACCGGCGCTTCGGCGATGTCCTTCATCCCGCCACGCTGCGCGATCAGCCCGAGCAGCCCGAGCTGGTTGTCGAGCTTGTCAAAGGCCGCCTTCGCGCTCGGCGCGCCGCCCGATTTATAGTCCACGATCGCCAGCCGCCCCTCGGCGTCGCGGTCGACCCGGTCGGCCTTGCCGTGCAGCGTCACGCCGTCGATGGTGATCTCGCCCTTCACCTCGACATCGAGCGGTTTGCGATCGTCGCGGTCCCAGACCTGCGCTGCCGCCCAGCGCAGCGCGGGCTCGATGCGCGGCAACCAGAAGGCACGCGCGATCGCATCGAGCGCCGCGTCCTCGCGAAGTGCCGTCAGTTCGGCCTCGAAGCCCTCGCGTGTCGCACCACCGCGCACCCAATCCTCGAACAATTTATGCACCCGCGTCCCGCGCCAGCGCGGATCGGGGGCGGCGCTCAACGGATCGAGCGCCGACAGGCCGAGCATCTGGTTCGCGTAATAGGCGAAGGGATCGCGCGCGAGCCGGTCGACCCCGGTCACGCTGATCTTGCGCGGGCGATCTTCGGCGGGCGGTTGCGGTGCAGGCCGGCCCGCCGGCTGGGCGCGGCCCGGCGGCACGTCGAGTCCGGCCGCAAGCCGCGTCAACAGGACGCCACCGGGTGCGGGCTCGGGCAGATCGCCTGCGAGCGCCGCAAGCCGCAGCCAGAAGCGCGATGCAACCGCCGGATCACCGCCGCTTCGCTGCGCGCGCGTGACGACGATCTCGCGCGCACCGAGCGCGCTGGCAAAATCATGTGCCGCCATCCCCTGCTGCCGTTCCGGCGCCGGCAGGCCGAGCAGGCGGCGGATACCCGGCGCGAGCCATGGGTCGGGCTGGGTCGCTGCGGGCCAGCGCCCCTCATCGAGCCCGCCCAGAATCATCAGATCGGCGCGCTGCAACCGCGCCTCGAGCAAGCCCCAGATGAACAGGCGCGGATGCCCCCCGTAAGGCGGCCGCACGCTCGCCTGCCCGAGTAGCTGCGCCAGCATCTCCGGAAAATCCTGCGGATCGACAAGCGCGGGCCCGTCGCCGCGCGCCAACGCCCACTGGTCGAACAGCTCGGCGAGCATCCGTCCTGCGGGCCCGGCCCAGACCGCATCGCCGGTCAGCCATTCGGTGCCCGCTTGCAGCGCAGCAAGCAAGGTCGCGGGCGCCGCCGGCGCCGAGAAGGGAGCGAGCATGGCGCCAAGCGCGCCCGACACCTCCTCCCACCAAGGTTGCAATTCGGCAGCGCGGCCATGCCCGCGCGCCTGGGGATCGGCCGCCTGCCGGGCAATCCGCGCGCCTACCCCGTCCCAGCCGGGCAAAAGGCCCGGCTCGCGCAAGATGAGGTCGAGCCGCCGCAACTGGTCGAGCCACGCCGTCCGCCGCTCGCCCTTCCGGACGAGCGGATGGCCGAGCAGCGATATCAGCGCGACCGGGTCGAAGTCCGCCGCCAGCCTGGCGAGCAACAGAAGCATGGCCCCCGGAGGCGTGCGCGACAGGGGCTGCCCGGCGCTGTCGTCGACCGAAATCCCCCAGCGCGAGAGCGCTGCCGCGACGCGTTCCGCAAGCATGCGGTCGGGCGTCACCAGCGCCGCGGTGCGCTCCGGCGTTTCGATCGCCTCGCGCATCAGCAGCGCTATACCCTGCGCCTCCTGCCCGTCGTCGGCGAAGATCGCGCCGGATATCCCCGCGACGTCTGCCGACAGGTCACCTGCCGCCTGCCATTGCGCGGTATAGTCGGCGGGCGCGAAGAGCAGCGACACAAAGGGCGTCCGCGCATCGGGGCCATCGAAGGCCGAGACGCCGTTCCATTCCATGACCTCGTGGCGGCTTATGCCCATCCGGTCGAGGAGCAGCTTCAGATGATATTGCGGATGCGTTTCGAGCGGACGCGCCGGATTTTCGGGATCGGGCCACGTCGGTCCAAGCGCGTCCCACTCGCCCGCCGCCATCACGCAATCGACGCCTGGCAGCACGACCATCCCGCGCTCCATATCGGCGACGGTCCGCAGCAGCCGGGCAATCGCCGGCGCTGCGGTCGTGATACCTGCGGCGACGATGAAGCGTGCGGGCGGTGCCGCGCGCCATCCCCCCGTTACCCGGTCGAGCAACCGGTTGCGCCGCTCGGCACGATCGACGCTTCCGGTCTTCGCGAGCACATCCGGCCAATGGTCGGCAAGCAGCCGGAGTCGCCCGAGCGACGCCTGCCAATGTCCGGCAAAGGCTCCGAGGTCGAGGTCGACGAGGTCGGCGACGCGCACTTCCTCATAATGGAGCTGGTCGATCACCCGCGCGAGCCCGTCGGCAAGCTGGAACGCCGCGGCCCCGGCGATCGGCGGCTCGCCGGCCGGCGTATAACGCTCGATCAGCGCAGCGAGCAGCAGTCGCCGCCGGAGCGGTTCGATTGCAGGGGGGATCGGTTCATCATCGATCGGGTCGAGCGCGAGCGCCACGCTCTCGTCGAGATCGGCATCGCCGATCACCGCGAGCCGCGGCATCAGCAGCCCCGCCCCGCCCGCGCGCACGAACGCGGCCTGCACCGCACCTCGCGCGCGATTGCTTGGCAGCAGGATTAGCCCCTCGGCAAGGCCCAGTGCCCCGTCGGCATATTTCGCGATGATACCTGACGCGAGCGCGTCGGCGAAAGCCCGGTGGACCGGAATCGAAAAGACGGTCGGCTTTGCGTCAGCCATCCGTCAGCGCGGCTTCGGTGGGCGCGATGGCCGCGGGCGCGCCGACGTCGAACCACTGCCCCATATGCGACAGGCCATAAAGGCGTCCCGCCGCGATTGCGCGATCCCAGAGGATATTGGTCGAAAAGGGCCCGTCGGGCGCGTCGACGAGCAGCCGCCGCGAAACCAGCTGGATGCCGGTATAGACGAACGGCGCGACCCGGCCCACCTTGCGGCGCGACAGCTGGCCATTGGGATCCATATGGAAATCGCCCTTGCCGCCGTGCCCCGAGGCACTCGCCTGCCGGATGACGAGCAACAGGGCGTCCATCTTCGCATCGTCCCAGTGGCGCGCGAGATTCCGGATGCTGTCCTGCGGTCCGTCGGTCCAGATATTGTCGCTGTTGACGATCAGGATCGGGTCGCCGGTCAGGAGCGGCAGCGCCTTCATCATCCCGCCGCCGGTTTCCAAGAGCTGGCTGCGCTCGTCGGACACCGCAATCGTGAAGTTCCGCTTCTGTGCCGCCAGATGCGCCTCGAGCGCGTCCGCCAGATAATGGACGTTGACGACGACATGGCCGATCCCCGCCGCCTCGATCCGGTCGAGGCTATGATCGATCAGCGCCTTGCCCGCGACGCGCACCAAGGGCTTCGGCCGCGTCGCGGTGAGCGGGCGCATCCGCTTGCCGATGCCCGCCGCCATCACCATCGCACTTTCGATCTTCGCACTCACGACCATGCCTCCGCCCGTTTCGAAGGCGGGACATTGGCGTCGAACCATTGCCGAACGGGGACAAGCGCCGGATGGTGCAGATCGCGTTCGAGGAGGCCCCACATGCGCGGCTGGAACTTGCGATATCCTTCCTTGCCGTCGCGTTTCCACAGCCGCACGAAGACGCCAAGAATGCGCGTGTTGCGCTGCGCCGCGAGCGCCCAATAGGCATTGCGGAACGCATCGCCATTCCCCGTTGCCGCGACATAGCGGTCGACCATCTGCGCCTCGATCGCAGGCGTTACGTCGCGCCGCGCGTCTTCGAGCACCGAGGCGAGATCATAGGCCGGATGACCGACGAGCGCGTCCTGGAAGTCGAGCAGGCCGAAATGCGCCACCCCATCCTTGCCGCCAACGAGCATGATATTCTCGGCATGGAAATCGCGCAGCACGGTGACGCGCGGCAGCCCGTCGGCTTCGACGGGCGCCAGCACCTGTTCCCACACGGCGCGGAAGCCGTCACGGTCGATCTCGATCTCCAGCGCCGGACAATACCAGTCGGTGAACAGCATCACCTCGTCCAGCCACTGTTCCAGCCCGTGAACCGGCAGGCCCTCCATCGCCGGGCGCGCGTGCAGGTGGACCAGCAGGTCGGTGACCCCGGTATAATAATCGGCTTCGGTATGCGGGGCTTCGTCGACCGTCTCGCGCAGCCGGACGTCGCCGAAATCTTCGATCAGCAGCAGCCCCTGTTCCAGATCGCGGGCAAGGATCGTCGGGGCATTGAGACCGAGTTCGCACAGATATTCGGCGACCGCGATAAACGGGCGCGGGTCTTCGTGCGGCGGCGGCGCGTCCATCAGCACCGCCTGCCGGTCGCCGTCCACGACGCGAAAATAGCGACGGAAGGATGCATCCCCCGCGAGCGGCAAAATCCGGGCGTCGCCCCAGCCGTGCGCGGCGAGGAACGCCGGGGCATGGGCGGGCGGAATCATCAAAGCGGCCATCGCGCTTTCCAAGCCGCCGGCACCCCGGCTGTCAAGACGCGCGCGTCGCCGCTTCCCGAAATCGTCAGGTCCAGCGCGCCGGACCAGCCCTGCGTGCCCAGCCGATCGGGCCATTCGATCAGCAGAACGCCATCGTAGAGATAGTCGTCGAGCCCGAGTTCGATCAGTCCGTCCGCGTCCTCGATCCGGTAAAGATCGACATGCGCGATCGGCAGGTCGACCTCGGGCGGCGCATAGGGCTGGACGATCGCAAAGGTCGGGCTCGGCGCTTCCCCCGCAAGCCCGCGCTGTTTCAGCATCGCGCGCGCCAGCGTCGTCTTGCCCGCGCCGAGATCGCCCGACAGCAGCACGACGTCGCCGGGCTTCAGCGCCGCGCCGATCGCCGCACCGATGCGTTCGGCCTCCGCCAGAGTGTAGTCGGCAACGAAGCTCATGCGCGCGGCAGGCTCACGCGCACCAGCGTCCCCTGCCCCTTCTCGCTCATCACCTCCATCGTGCCGCCGTGCGCGGCGACGAGTTGACGCGCGAGCGCGAGGCCTATGCCGCCGCTCTGCGTCCCCGCCTGCGTGCCCTTCGTCACCGCGGCGACCGTGTCGGGCATGCCGGGGCCATTGTCGGAGACGACGATCTCTACGCCCTTCTCGTCGCCATCGGCATGGAGCAGCACGCGCCCGCCGCTTCGCTTCACCGGCGCCGTAAAGCGGATGGCGTTATCGAGCAGTCCGGCCACGACCCGCGACAGTCGCTGCGCGTCGCCCTCGACAGTGCCGAGCGTCGCCGACAGCTGCCCCGCAAGTTCCATCCGCTCGGCGTCGGCAAAAATCTTCGCATCGGCGAGCGCGCCTTCGAGCAGCGCGCGGATGTCCACCGGCGCGCGCTCGACCGCCAGCGTCCCCGCCTCGCCCTGCGCAAGGTCGAGGACATTGTCGATCTGCCGCCCGAGCACCCCGACAGAATCCATGATCGCATCGACATAGGTCTTGGCCGACGCCGGCAACTCGCCGGCATAGCCCGCCTGCAGCATCTCGCCGAACCCGCCAATCGAGGTCAGCGGTGTGCGCAGCTCGTAACTCATCCGCGAGAGGAAGGCGGTCTTGACCTTGTCGGCCGCCTCCAGCGCCTCGTTGCGTTCGCGCAGCGCGCCTTCCATCTTCCGGCTGGCGGTGATGTCGAGCATGATGAGCAGCGCGTTGCCGTCGGGCAGCGGGATCGACGCGAAATCGAAATGGCGCCCGTCGGCAAAACGCACCTCGCCGACGCGCTGCGTACGCTCCAGCGTCGCGGCGCGGATCACTTCCTGAACGATGCTGATCTGGTTGGGCTTCGCGAGCCGGTCGGCGAGACCGCCCATCAGAACATCGACGCGCGGATGCGCCGCGAGCACATGCTCCTCGACGTTCCAGAGCCGGCGGAAACGCTGGTTCCAAAGGTGAAGGCGGCCGTCGGGCGCGAAGACCGCGATCGCCTCGAACAGATTGTCGAAGGTCGCGGTGCGAACGCGCAGCAACGTGTCGCGCGCGCCCGCGAGCTGCACCTGCTCGGTCTTGTCTTCGGCGATCAGCAACAGGCCGCCGTCGGGGGTCGGCTGGGCAACGACGTGCAGATGCGTGCCGTCGCGCAGCAGCCAGTCTTCCTCGCTGGCGCCGGGCCGCGCGAACCAGTCGACATGCGCCTGCCGCCATTCGGGATAGTCGCGCACCTCGGGCGTGCGGCCGCCCTCGCGCCACAGGTCGAGCAGCCGCGCAAAGGGTCGCGCTTCCGACACATCCTCGGCGGACAGTTCGAAGAGCCGGCGGAACGGCTGATTGGCGAAGACGAGACCCTGATCGGGACCGAACTGCGCGACCGCCGCCGACAGCCGGTCGAGCAATTCGCGCTGCGTATCGACAAAACGCCGGTGTGCGCCGCGTTCGCTCTCCAGTTCCTGAACGTCGATCGCATAGCCCGCGATGCCGATCGCGCGGCGGCCGCCGGTCGCGAGCGGGACATCGACGACGCGCATGATCCGCCGCTCGCCCTCGATCGTCACCGGCACGGTGCGCTGCTGCGCCGATCCTTCGGCGCGTGCGGCTTCGGCCGCGTCGGTTGCGCTGACGCCGGCGACCGGCTCGCACAGTTCGATGCCGGCGTCGATCACTGCCGCAGCGCTCTTCGCCTCGACCGCGCGGACATAAGCGGTGTTGACGAGCGCAAGACGAAGGTCGGGCTCGCGGAACCACATCGGGAAGGGCGCTGCCTCGATCAGCCCCGAAAGCGCCTCGAACGCCGCCATTGCCTCGTCGCGCTCACGGCGCGCCTCGGCCAGCGATTGCTGACCGTCGGTCGCATCGCTGATCCACAGGAGCACGCTACCGGCACCCGCAACCGCGGGCGGCGCGGCGGCACCGTGAAAGACGATCGTCCGGCTGCTGCCCGCAGGCCGCAAACTGAGTGTAAAAGGCTTCGCGCCGCGTTGCGCGCCGAGGATTGCCTGGCGCAGCGCCTCGTGCCCCGGCTGGTCGAGACCGGCCTCGATGCCGCGAAGCTCGTCGAAATTGCGCGGACCCTGATCGAGCCCCAGCCAGCGCCCGAGCCGCTCGCTCGCCTCGATGCGCCAGTCGGCGCGCACGACGACGGGAAGCTGCGGCGATGCTTCGAGCAGACTGGCGAGCCGCTCGGTCTGTCCGGCCACGAACGCCGACCGCCGCTGCATCGCGATTCCGCGCGCCACCGCCCACAGCCCGGCGAGCAGCCACAGCGCCGCGAACAGGCCAACGGCAAAGAGCGCCCCCGACGACAAGGTCATGGGTGCGTCACCGCGGGAGAGAGAGGGTGGGCCGAGGGGCGAATTGCCATCCGACCGCCCTATCGCCTGTATCCCGCGGTTTCAATCACCCGGCGTCGGGGCGGGCGAGAGCGGCGACCGCTGCGGCGAGAGCGCTGTGACATTTGAGTCACACACATATGCGTAAAAGTGTCGCAAAATGTGTCAACGGGTTGATTTGATCTCTAAGCTTTGGAAATCTCGGGCTGCTCGGGTCGTCCCCCCATTTCACTCCGAGAGGGCTTGAACCTTGTGTTAAGGCCTATCGGGCAAAGGCGACCTGGACTGTCTAAACCAGGGAAGATCATATGATGAAAATTCAAGGAGCCGCCTCGCGGGCGCGGCGGCATTCGGCTTTGGTCAGTGTTTCGGCCATCGCCGTGATGCTGGCGACGCCGGCCTACGCGCAGGACGAAGTCCAGACCGACCAGATCGCCGACGAAGCGGCCAGCACCGACTCCGGCGACGCGATCATCGTTACCGGTTCGCGTATCCGCAGGCCCAACCTTGAATCGTCGGTCCCGGTCGTGTCGATCGGCGGCGATGAATTCTTCCAGCAGGGCCGCACCGCGATCGGTGACGTGCTCAACGACCTTCCGTCGCTGCGCAGCACGATCGGCCAGTCGAACTCGACGCGCTTCCTCGGCACCTCCGGCCTCAACCTGCTCGACCTTCGCGGCCTCGGCACCCAGCGCACGCTGGTGCTCCAGAACGGCCGCCGCCACGTCGGTTCGGATATTCTGAGCAACGCCGTCTCGGTCGACACCAACCAGATCCCGACCGACCTCATCGAACGCGTCGACATCGTGACGGGCGGCAGCTCGGCCATTTACGGTTCGGACGCGATCGCCGGTGTGGTCAACTTCGTCCTGAAGCGCGACTTCGAAGGCCTGCAGATCCGCGGCCAGTCGGGCATCAGCCAGCACGGCGACGCGGGCCAATATTATGTCAGCGGCGTCTGGGGTACCAACTTCGCCGAAGGTCGCGGCAATGTCGCAGTCAACGTCGAATATGCCCGTCAGGAAGACTGGTATGCCTCGCAGCGCAAGTCGTACCGTACGCAGAACACCTGGGTTCAGGTCGACAGCGATCCGTCGGGCCTCACCAACGGTAGCGACGGCGTGCCCGACTCGGTGTTCACGCGCGATGTCCGCAGCGGGCTCTACTCGAACGGCGGCACCTTCCTCGGCTGCTGCGATGCCAGCGGCAATTATCTGCAGCCCTATCTGTTCCGTCCGGACGGCACGCTGACGCCGCAGACCGGCGAGTTCATCGGCGTTCAGAGCTATCCGACGGTCGTCGGCGGCGACGGCAACAACTTCCGCGACGGCACGCAGACCGGCTTCTCGCCGCGCCTCGACCGCGTCAGCGTCAACCTGATCGGTCACTTCACCGTCAGCGACGCGTTCGAACCGTTCATCGAAGCCAAATATGTGCGGACCAATTCGCTCGGCAACGCCAGCGGTCCGTTCTTCTTCTCGGGCGGCACCACCGGCTCGCCGCGTGAAGTGTTCAACACCGACAACCCGTATCTGAACCCTCAGGCGCGCCAGTTCCTGCTCGACTATTACGGCTCGGCAACCGACGTTCCCTTCTACTTCCAGAAGAATGTCGTCGATCTCGGCAACCGTGAAGAAAAGGCGCAGCGCGAAACCTTCCGCATTGTCGGCGGTTTCCGCGGCACGTTCAATGACGACTGGAACTATGAAGTTTCGGGTAACTATGGCGAGTTCCGCGAGTCGACCCGCATCCTCGGCAACCTGAACGTCCAGCGCTTCCTGCTGGCGATCGATGCCGTCGATCAAGGCCTGTTCCAGAACGGCGTCGCCAACGGCAACATCGTCTGCCGCGCGCAGGTCGACCCGACCGCGGCGATCGCCTTTGAAGGCGCGCGCCTGCCCGGCTATGCAGCAGCCCAGCTGGCGAACGACGTCGCCGCCTGTAAGCCCGCGAACATGTTCGGCGAGGGGAATATCTCGCAGGACGCCAAGAACTACATGATCCAGGACACCGTCTCGCACGGCAAGATCACGCAGCTTGTGTTCAGCGGCTTCCTCAGCGGCGACACGAGCCAGTGGTTCGAGCTTCCGGGCGGTCCCGTCGGCTTCGCGATCGGCGCCGAATATCGCCGTGAAACGAACGATTACACGCAGGATCCGCTCGTCGATGCGGGTCTGACCTTCTACAACGCGATCCCGACGTTCAACCCGCCGGCGTTCGAGGTGAAGGAAATCTATGGCGAGCTTCGCGTGCCGATCCTCGCGAACATGCCCTTCTTCCACGAACTGACGCTGACCGGCGCCGGCCGTATTGCCGACTACAAGGGCAAGACGGGCACCGTTTACACCTATAACGGCGGTGTCGAATGGTCGCCGATCGAGGACATCCGTTTCCGCGCGCAATATGCGCGGTCGGTGCGCGCGCCGAACCTGACCGAGCTGTATACGCCCGCCGGTCAGAACTTCGCGCCGGGCTTCCAGGATCCGTGCGACGTCAACAATATCGGCGACGCACCGAACCGTGCCGCCAACTGCGCCGCTGCGGGCATTCCGAACGGAGCCGCGATCCCGTATCTGCAGTCGCTGCCCTACCTGTCGGGCGGCAACCCCGATCTGGACGCCGAAAAGTCGGATTCCTACACGATCGGCGGCGTCTTCCAGCCGCGCTTCCTGCCCGGCTTCTCGGCATCGGTCGATTATTACAACATCACGGTGAACAACGTGATCGTCCCGCTCGATGCGCAGACGATCGTCGATGCTTGCTATGATTCGGAATCGACCGTCAATTCCTTCTGCGGCCTCTTCACCCGTAACGGCAACGGCACGGGCCCGAACCAGGAAGCACCGTACCAGATCATCTCGAACAGCCTGCTGTCGGGACCGGTCAACTTCGCGAAGCTGAAGGTTCGCGGGATCGACGTCGAAGCCGCCTATCGCAAGAACTTCGGTTCGTTCGCGCTCAACACGCGCATCCAGTACACGCACGTTCTGCAGAACGACAACTTCCTCGATCCGCTTTTCCCGACCGTCGCCGACCGCGTGCGGTACGAGCTGGGCGATCCGGCGGATGCGTTCAACTGGAACGTCGAGCTGAAGCGCGGCAAGGTGACCTTCGGGTACCAGATGCGCTACATCGGCAAGATGACGCCGGGTGCGGTCGAGAACATCCAGTCGGTTCAGGGCCGTCCGCCCGAGAACGAAGATGCGTTCGAAATCAGCTACTATCCGGACGTTTTCTATCACGACCTGCGTCTGCAGGTCGATGTGAACGAGAAGTTCAACGCCTATTTCGGCGTCGATAACGTTGGCAACCGCCTGCCCCCGTACGGCCTGACCGGCATCGGCGGCGGCAGCGGCATCTACAACAATATCGGCCGCTTCTTCTACGTGGGCGCCGTCGCCAAGTTCTGACGGATCGCCTTCGGGTAAAGTGAGGACCGGGAGCCATGCTCCCGGTCCTTTTTTTGTGGCGCGCGCCTGTCCCCGGCTGCAAAAGGCCGCGATGGCCGCCCACCCCTTTCCCGCAATCGTCCGCACATGACCGCCGACGGCTTCGGAACACTCGAACATGCCCTCGCCAACGGCCGCGCCCTGCTCGCGCGCGACCCTCGCGGCGCGCTTGAACAGGCGCATGAGATATTGCGCGCCGACGGGCGCAATTATGACGCGCTCCGCCTGCGCGCCGCCGCGCTCCGTCGCCTTGGCGATGCGCGGGAGGCCGAACGAACCGAACGTCTCGCGATCGAGAATTTCGGTCGCAGCCCGGTTCTTGCAGCCGCAGCTACGGCGCTATCCCATGGCGATCTGAAACACGCCGAACATCTGCTCCGGCCGCATGTCGCGCGCAATCCGGACGAGCCCGGCGCGCTGATCATGCTCGCCGAGCTCGACAATATGATGGGCGCCTATGCCAGCGCGGAAACGCTGTTCCGCAAGGCCGCAACGATCATGCCCGCCTTCGCAGAACCGCGCCTCGGCATCGCGACTGTGCTGTTCCGGTTGGGCCGCCCCTGGGAAGCCGTCGACGAACTCCGCGCGATCGTAGAGACGTATCCCGGCAACGAGGCGGCGACGCGCCAGCTTGCCACCACACTCGGTCATCTCGGCCGCTTCGACGAAGCGATCACGGCCTATGAGACCTTTCTCGCCGCCGCCGAAGGCAGCGAGGTCGCGCGCGTCGGCTATGGCCATATGCTCAAGACCGTCGGGCGAGCCGGGGACGCGGTCGCCGCCTATCGCCGCGTCCTGTCGGAGCGCCCCGGCCATGGCGAAGTCTGGTGGAGCCTCGCCAACCTGAAAACGGTGCGCTTTGACGCAAGCGATATCGGGCAGATGGAGGCAGCGATCACGGCGCCGGGCCAGTCCGCCGACGACCGCGCGCATCTGCATTTCGCCCTCGGCAAGGCGCTTGAGGATGCTGGCGACTATCAGAGGTCTTTCGCGCATTACGTCGAAGGCAATGCGCTCGTTCGCTCACTCCTGCCGCACGATGCCGAGGCCTTCACCGGCGAAGTATCGCGGGCAATCGCGGCGCTGACACCCGAACTGTTCAGGGCGGCCGCCGGGGGCGGTCACCCCGATCCCGCGCCGATCTTCATCCTCGGCATGCCGCGCGCCGGATCGACGCTGATCGAACAGATTTTGGCGAGCCACTCAGAGGTCGAGGGGACCGCCGAGCTTCCCTATATATCGGAGATTGCGCGCGATCTGGTTTCGGAGACCTGGCAGCCCTATCCCGAGTTGCTGGCGGGCGTGGGCGGCGAAAGGCTGGCGGAACTCGGACAGCGCTACATCGATCGTGCCCGTTTTCATCGCAGCTCCGACCGCCCTTTCTTCATCGACAAGATGCCGAACAACTGGGTCGATATAGGCCTGATCCATCTGATTATGCCCAATGCGAAGATCATCGATGCCCGCCGGCACCCGCTCGATTGCAGCTTTTCGAACTTCAAGCAGCATTTCGCGCGCGGTCAGGCCTTTTCCTACGACCTTGCCGACATGGGGCGTTACTATCGCGACTATGTGCGGCTGATGGCGCATGTCGACCAAGTGCTGCCCGGCCGCGTCCACCGCGTGATCCACGAAGATCTGATCGCCGATCCCGGGGGGGAAATTCGCCGCCTGCTTGCGGCGCTCGATCTGCCATTCGAGGAAAATTGTCTGCGCTTCCACGAAAATGCCCGTCCGGTGCGAACGGCAAGTTCGGAGCAGGTGCGCCGTCCGATCAATCGCGACGGAGTGGAACGCTGGCGCGCCTATGAGGCGTGGCTGGGTCCGCTGAAGGACGCATTGGGGCCGGTGCTGGACGCCTATCCGGCCGCTCCGCAAGACTGAACGCGGAGCAAGGGAGGCGGGGCGCCGCCCGAAGACGGCGCCCCGCATCTGTAATCAATAGCGGTAGTGGTCGGGCTTGAACGGCCCCTCGACCGGCACGCCGATATAATCGGCCTGCTTCTGGGTGAGCTTCGACAGCTTCACGCCCAGCTTTTCGAGGTGCAGCGCCGCGACCTTCTCGTCGAGATGCTTCGGCAGGACGTACACGTCGTTGCCGTAGTTCTCGCCCTTGGTGAACAGTTCGATCTGCGCGAGCACCTGGTTGGTGAAGCTCGACGACATCACGAACGACGGGTGGCCGGTGGCGCAGCCGAGGTTCACAAGACGGCCCTTGGCGAGCACGATGATCTGCTTGCCGTCGGGGAATTCGACCAGGTCGGTGCCCGGCTTCACTTCGGTCCACTTGTAGTTGGCGAGCGCCGCGATCTGGATCTCGCTGTCGAAGTGACCGATGTTGCAGACGATCGCCATCGGCTTCATCGCTGCCATATGCTCGGCGGTGATGACGTCAGCATTGCCCGTCGCGGTGCAGAAGATGTCGGCGCGGGCGACGGCTTCGTCCATCGTCACGACTTCATAGCCTTCCATCGCCGCCTGCAGTGCGCAGATCGGATCGATTTCGGTCACGAGCACGCGTGCACCGCCGTTGCGGAGCGAGGCGGCCGAGCCCTTGCCGACGTCGCCGAAACCGGCGACCGCGGCAACCTTGCCGGCCAGCATCACGTCAGTGGCGCGGCGGATCGCGTCGACCAGCGATTCCTTGCAGCCATAAAGATTGTCGAACTTCGACTTGGTGACGCTGTCGTTGACGTTGATCGCGGGGAAAGGCAGCTCGCCCTTCTTCGCGATCTCGTACAGACGGTGGACGCCGGTCGTCGTTTCTTCCGACACGCCCTTCAGCGCCTTGACGGTCTTGGTCAGATAGCCAGGGTTCGCGGCGACGAACGCCTTCAGCGCGCGCTGGAATTCGACTTCTTCTTCATTCTCGGGCGCGGGCAGCGTTGCGCCGGCCTCGATCTTCGCGCCCCACAGCGCGAACATGGTGGCGTCGCCGCCATCGTCGAGAATGATGTTCGAAACCTCGTCGCCCCAGTCGAAGATGCGGCCGACATAGTCCCAGTAATCGGCGAGGCTTTCGCCCTTCACCGCGAAGACCGGCGTTCCGCCCGCGGCGATCGCGGCAGCGGCATGGTCCTGGGTCGAGAAGATGTTGCAGGTCGCCCAGCGGACGTCGGCGCCGAGCGCGGTCAGCGTCTCGATCAGCACGGCGGTCTGGATCGTCATGTGCAGCGAACCGGTGATGCGCGCGCCCTTCAGCGGCTGTGCAGCGCCGAACTCGGCGCGCAGGGCCATCAGGCCGGGCATTTCGGTTTCGGCGATCGCGATTTCCTTGCGGCCGAAGTCGGCAAGGCCGATGTCGGCGATCACATAGTCACGGGTGTCGGCGGCGAGAGTAGCCACGGGGGAGTCTCCATTCTGGCGAGTACGACCGCAGGCGAGCGGCCACGAATTGTCATGCAATTATCGTGCGCGCCCTAGCCGAAAGCGCGCCGCCAATCAAATATAAAGTTTTCTTTATATCTTCAAGACCAGGCCCGCTCCCCATCCCGCTTCGCGCACGACTCAGCGGCCGCAAAGCGGACCCATGCGAAAATAAATTTTCAGCGGACGCAAATGTGACAGCCGATCGCCCGGCTGTGTAACAACGAGTCGTCGATACCAAGATTATGAAAATCCTGATTTATAATTCGCCTTGGCGCTTAGCCTAATCTCTCTTTGTGACACCAGTGTTACACATGCCCCGAAATATTGACTTTTCTGTGGACGAGCGAGAAAATCAGCCAAAGTTTTCGGGGAGATAGAGACAATGAAAAAAATTCTGCTGCCGCTCGTCGCACTTGCTTTCGCGACCCCTGCTGCGGCCCAATCGATCATTGTGAACGGGTCTGACGAAGAGGGTCTGGCCCCGCTGTCGGTGGCGTATGAAGAGCTCCAGGCCGGACAGAATGCCGCCGCGGCCGACAAGCTGGAGCATAGCGCGCTCGACGCTCAGGATCCCTCGCGGCTGATCAACCTCGGCACTGCCTATGCCCGCCTCGGTAAAAAGGCCGATGCGCGCACCGCCTATCGGGCCGCGATCACCAGCCCGCTCCGCTACGACGTCGAACTCGCCGGTGGCACCTACATGGATTCGCGCTGGGCGGCTCGCGCCGCGCTCGCCAATCTCGATCAGGGCAAGCCGCTGCTCGCGCTCGCGCGCTAATAACAATCGCGGCACCGACCTGCTCCCCCGCCCGGCCTCCCATAGGCTACTATCGTCAGGAAGGCCGTGTGGGGGAGCGGGCCGGTGCCGCAATGTTTCAGCAAGGCTGAAACAGAAAACTAAGCCTCGCCGCCTTCGGTGGTGAGCAAGCGGGCGTCCACTCCCGCTTCGGCGAACGCCGCCTGCCAGCGACTGGCGGGCGGCGTTTCGAATATCAGGGCATCGCTACCCGGCGTTACATGCCAGCCGTGGCGCACCATTTCCTCTTCAAGCTGTCCCGGCGACCAGCCGGCATAGCCCAATGCGACCATCCAGCGCGACGGGCCGCGGCCCTCCCCGATCGCGCGCAATATGTCGTGCGAGCTCGACACCATCCAGCGATCGGCGACCTGCACCGCCTCCTGCCCGCCCCAGTCACGGCTGTGGATCACGAAGCCGCGCGTCTGCTCGACAGGGCCGCCGAGGAACACCGGCTGGTCGAGCGGGTCGTCATGGCCGATTTCGAGCTGGTCCAGCACGGCGCCGACGGTCATGCCGTCGATCGGGTCGGCGATCCCGATCCCCATCGCGCCTTCGTCATCATGGCTGACCATCGCGATCACCGCATGCTCGAACCGGGGATCGCCGATCCCGGGCAGCGCGAGCAACAACTGGCCGGTGAAAAAAGTCGGAGCCGTCTCCATTCGTTCACCATGCCCCGTGGCGCCCGCACGGTCCAGCGTCATTCGGCGAGTTGATCGCATCCACCGCGCTTGACTCGCGGCGCTCCCGCCCCAATGTCGCGCCCTGACAAATCCCCTCGAGTGAAAGGATGTCTGAATGACGATCAACACCGGCGACAAGCTGCCCGACGCGACCTTCGTGAAAGTGACCGAAAACGGTCCCGAACAGGTCACCACCGCCGATTATTTCAAGGGCCGCAAGGTTGCGCTCTTCTCGGTCCCCGGCGCCTTCACCCCGACCTGCTCGGCCAAGCATCTGCCGGGCTTCGTCGACAAGGCCGACGAACTGAAGGCCAAGGGCGTCGACGAGATCGTCTGCACCGCGGTCAATGACGCCTTCGTGATGGGCGCATGGGGCAAGAGCGCCAACGCGGGCGACAGCGTCACGATGCTTGCCGACGGCAACGGCGCCTTCGCCGATGCGGTCGGCCTCACCATGGACGGCACCGCCTTCGGCATGGGCAAGCGAGGCCAGCGTTTCTCGATGATCGTCAACGACGGCGTCGTCGAACAGCTCAACGTCGAAGCGCCCGGCGAATTCAAGGTGTCGAGCGCCGACCATATGCTCGAGCAGCTCTGATCATAATCCTCCCTGTGGCGCAGCCATGGGGAGGTGGCAACGCGAAGCGTTGACGGAGGGGCCTTTGGCCCGGCGCCACGGCCCCTCCAGCATCCTTCGGATGGCCCCCCTCCCCACGGCTTCGCCGCAGGGAGGATCGGTTCCCACCTCTTCCCTTTTGTCATATTTTCGTGCAACAGCGTCGCGATGACATCAGACGCATCGAACAATCAGAACATCGCCGATCCCACCGCTCTTGTTGAAGGGATCATCGCCGAGCTGCAGGAGCGCTTCCGCACCTCGGTTTCCAATCTCAAATCCGCCATCGCCGCCTATGTGCGCGACCGCACGTTGCCGCCGGCCGATGCCGCCGCGACGGGCCTGTTCGACTATCCCGCGATCCGCCTCGTCACGACGGGTGAGCAGCGCGAAGGCCAGACCGCACATAATCTGGCTTTCGGTCAGTTCGAGCGCGCGGGCGAGTTCATCACCACGGTGACGCGCCCCGACCTGTTCGCCGACTATCTACGCGATCAGCTCACCTTGCTTGCGCAGCATTATGACATCACGCTGGAGGTGACGCGCACGGGACAGCAGATCCCCTTCCCCTATGTGCTCGACGCCAGCGACGGGTCGGACATGGGCGGCGTCACCCCGCTCGAACTCGCGCGCCACTTCCCGACCACCGAACTCGCCGATATCGGCGACGAGCTGGCCGACGGGCTGTTCGGGGCCGACCCGACGGCGTCGCAGCCGCTGGCGCTGTTCGATGCGCTGCGCACCGACTTCAGCCTCGCGCGCCTCCGCCACTATACCGGCACCGCGCCCGAGCATTTCCAGCGCTACATCCTGTTCACCAACTATCACCGCTATGTCGACGAATTCGTCGCCTGGGCGGGATCACAGGTCGGTCAGGGCAAATATACCGCGCTCGCGGGCGCTGCGGGCCTCTATGTCGATCAGCCGGGCATCAACGCCAGTGCGCTCGTCGCCGACAGCGCCTGGCGGCGGCACCAGATGCCCGCCTATCACCTGATCGCGCCCGACGGCGGCGGCATCACGCTCGTCAACATCGGCGTCGGCCCGTCGAATGCGAAGACAATCTGCGACCATCTCGCGGTGCTGCGGCCCGAGGCGTGGCTGATGATCGGTCACTGCGGCGGGCTGCGCCCCAGCCAGCGCATCGGCGATTATGTGCTCGCGCACGCGTACCTCCGCGACGATCACATCCTCGACAGCGTCCTGCCGCCCGAAATCCCGATCCCGCCGATCGCCGAAGTGCAGGTCGCGCTCGCCAGCGCTGCCGAAGCGGTGTCTGGCGCCACTGGCGCCGACCTCAAGAAACGCATGCGTACCGGCACCGTCGTCACCACCGACGACCGCAACTGGGAGCTGCGCTACACCGACAGTGCGCTGCGTTTCTCGCAGTCGCGCGCGATCGGCATCGACATGGAATCGGCGACGATCGCTGCGCAGGGGTACCGCTTCCGCGTCCCCTACGGCACCCTGCTCTGCGTCAGTGACAAGCCGCTCCACGGCGAACTCAAGCTGCCCGGACAGGCGAACCGTTTCTATGAGGAAGCGATCGCGGCGCATCTTCAAATCGGCATTCGCGCGTGCGAAACGATGCGTGACGAGGGCGCGAAGCTCCACAGCCGCAAGCTTCGCGCGTTCAACGAGCCGCCGTTCCGTTGAGCAGCACACCGGACCGTTCGCGCTCGGTCGCGGGCCGCGTCGCGATCGTCACCGGCGCCGCGAGCGGCATGGGCCGCGCGACCGCGCTGCTGCTCGCCAGCGAAGGCGCGAAGGTCGCGGTTACCGACCTCGACCTCACCGCCTGCCAAGCCGTGGCTGATGAAGCCGGCCCCAACGCAAAAGCCTTCGCGCTCGACGTCGCCGACGGCGAGGCAATCAAACGCACCGTCGTCGCCATCGCCGAACATTTCGGCGGCATCGACATATTGATCAACAACGCCGGCGTCTCGAGCTTCGCACCGCTCGACGCCGAAGACGAGTATGAAGCGATCTGGCACCGCGCGATCGCGGTCATGCTCACCGCGCACCAGCGCATGGTCCGCGCCGCGCTGCCGTGGCTCCGCAAAAGCAACGCCGCGCGCATCGTCAACATCGCCTCGACCGAAGGCCTCGGCGCCACTCCCGGCGATACGCCCTATGTGGCCGCCAAGACCGGCGTCACCGGTCTGACCCGCGGCCTCGCGGTCGACCTCGGCAAGGAGGGCATCACCGTCAACTGCATCTGCCCCGGCCCGATCCGCACCGGCATGACCGACAAGGTGCCCGAAGAAGACAAGGCGTTGTTTGCCAAACGCCGCACCGCGCTCCGCCGCTATGGCGAGCCCGAAGAAGTCGCGCATGTGACGCTGAGCCTCGTACTGCCCGCGGCAAGCTATATCACCGGCGCGGTGATCCCCGTCGACGGCGGGCTGATGGCGCGCAATGCGTGAGCATTTGCGTTACCGGGGAACGGGCGCAGCCTCCTGAACGATCATGGTGGCCATCGCGGCAAGCCCGTTGGGACCTGCGCCCTGCGACACGGGCCAGCTGAGATTCAGGGTGGCCGGTTTTCCGGCGATATCTTTCTGGAACAATTGCATTTTCGCGGCAGGCGACGGGCTCGAGGTCGCCTGCGCCGCCCATCCCGAACCCGGTTTGTTGAGTTGTTCCAGAGCCCCGGCATGGCTGCCCGGAGCATCAAAGCTGCCTACACGGCACGCCAGCGGCGCGAGGGAAAAGACAATGTAGACGACGCCCGCAGCGCCGTCGACGCTGCCCTTGTATACATGGGCCCGTTGCCCCAGCATGAGCATGTTGACCTTTGCCTCATCCCCCGAAGCCGACATATAAAAGCCGCGCTGCGAAAACGGGCCCGGTTTGGCCGGGTCGGACTTTTCGCCCTTCAGCCCACCGGTATAGACCGCCTCACACGCCATGATCCCCTCTTCGAAGGCGACTGCGGCCGAAGGAAAAATAATCGGGCTGGCGGGCGTGGCACTGGCCTGGGCGGCGGCGATCAATGCGAGTGAAAGCGTCACGATGGTCATTCGCGGCCAATAGCAGCTCGGCTCGAAGAAAGCATTAAGCACGACACGCCATCCCGAGCCTGCCCGGGATGGCGCCATTCCATATGCCGACAGTGTCCGGCCTATGCCGCCGCGCCCTCCCGATACCGCGGAGCCAGATCGCGCTTCGACAGGTTCGGGCCCATCGCCAGCCGCGCGGCATAATAGCTCTTCCACTGTCCCTCGTCGGCAAGCGGCGGGATCGTCACGTCCTCGCCCCGGTCGAGCCCGAGCAGCGCCGCGTCCACAAGATCGCTCGCACTCATCACCATCTCGGCGGGAAAAGCATCGACATCCTTGCCTGAACGCTCCCAGATTTCGGTGCGCGTCGCGCCGGGAAGCACCGCCTGAACATGGAAACCCTTTTCGCGGCCGGTCGTCGCGAGCGCATGGCTGAGGTTCAGCAGGAAGGCCTTCGACCCGCTGTACACGCCCTCGAATGTTTCGGGCGCGAGCGCGAGGACCGAGGCGATGTTGACGATCGCGCCCTTGCCGCGCGCGCCGAACGCCTTGCCCGCAGCGATCGCGAGCCGCGCGGCGGCGGTAATGTTGAGCGCGATGATCGTCTCGATCTCGGCCGCGCTATTCTCCAGCGTGCCGCCGTTCAGCGACATCCCGGCGTTGTTCACGAACAGCGTGATCGCTGCGTCGTCGATCAGACGCTGCTCGATGCGCGTCACGTCGTCGCTTTTGGTCAGATCGGCTGCGATCACATCGACCGCGACGCCCGTCGCGGCGCGCAGCTTCGCGGCGAGCTCCTCCATCTGCGCCCCATTGCGCGCAACGAGGATCAGATCGTGGCCACGACGTGCGAGGCGGTCGGCGTATACGGCGCCAAGGCCGGTCGAAGCGCCCGTGATCAGGGCCGTTCCAGTGGGAATAGTCATCGTCATTCTCCTTTGCAGGCGGCCCGCCAGCGGGTCACTTGCAAAATGATAGTTACTACTCCATATGAGTTCAATGGCTATGGATGAAAATAATTCGGGCACCTGCCCCGTCGATCGCGGGCTGATGCGCGTCGGCGACCGCTGGAGCATATTGATCCTGCGCGACATCGAGCGCGGACTCACGCGTTACGACCAGATGCGGACCAGCCTCGGCATTGCGCCGAACATATTGTCGCGGCGCCTGTCGGCGTTGAGCGAGGCAGGGCTCATCGAGAAGCGCCGCTACAGCCAGCGGCCGCCGCGCGACGAATATCTGCTGACCGAAGCCGGCCGCGACTTCCTCCCCATCCTCGCCGCGATCGGTGCATGGGGACGCAAGCATAATGGCAAAGGCGCGCTCACGCGCCAGATCGATGTCGGGACCGGCGAAACGATCCGCCCGGTCGTGATCGACGCCAATACCGGCGCGCCGCTGGGCTCGCGCCCGCTCAGGTTCGAATATCCTGTGTAGAGGGCGCTATTTGTACATGCCCTCGCGCAAATTGATCCCGTGCTCGATCCAGACCTTGAGCGCGCAGAGCATCTGCGACCAGCCTT
Source organism: Sphingopyxis sp. (assembly GCF_965279755.1). Classification (GTDB taxonomy): domain Bacteria; phylum Pseudomonadota; class Alphaproteobacteria; order Sphingomonadales; family Sphingomonadaceae; genus Sphingopyxis. Next base: position 970,036 of record NZ_OZ257261.1, read on the forward strand.
GGCAATTGCCGTAGGAGGCGCCGAGCGCACCCTGGTTCTCACGCCAGCCTTCCTCGGCGATCTCGACCAGCGTGCGGCCGTCGTCGAGCGCCTTGAAGCTCATCGTTACGCGCGTGCGGTAATCGGCATCCTTCAGTTCGCCGCCCTCGACGTTGGGCGCCTCGCCCTCGTTCGCCTGCCACTCAAGGACGATCCTCTCGTCGGGCACCACTTCGATCACATAGACCGGGAAGGCCCCCGGAAAATCGTGGAAATCCCATGTCACGGTCGCACCGGTCTCGAGCCGCCCCTTCGCGCCGCCGGTGGTGAAATAGTTCGACAGCTTCGCGGGATCGGCAACCGCCTCGAATACCTCGTGCACCGACTTCGCGATCCGCGCCGCGACCCTGAATTTCAGTTCCATGATCACTCTCCGCTTGAGTCGCATCCTTTTATGTTATATTTATATAACATGTCAATTCGCGACCAGTTCGACGCGACCTTCAAGGCGCTCGCCTCGCCGATCCGGCGGCAGATATTGGACGATCTCAAGGACCAGCCGCTGACCACCGGCGCGCTGTGCGGGCATTTCGCCGACATCGACCGCTGCACCGTGATGCAGCATCTGAAGGTATTGGAGGACGCCGGACTGGTGATCGCCGAGCGGCGCGGGCGCGAGCGCTGGAATCATCTCAACGCGATGCCGATCCAGGATATCCACGATCGCTGGATCGGCCCGCACGCGGCGGCGGCCACGGCGCGGCTCGCACGCTTCAAGCAAGCGGTCGAAACATCATCCCTCTGACTGGGGACGACGGCTCAGGCGTCGTACAGCGTCGTCCGCAGTTTCTCGCAAATGCTCGCGAAAATCAGGATCTGCAGCTGAAAATTGCCCATCGCGATGCCGTGATCGGCAACGACATAGGCCTGCGCCTTTACCGCCCCGTTGTCGCCGCGCATCACCTTGCCCGCTGAATGGCCCATGTTGAACGTGTTGATCAGCTTGTCGACCTCGGCCGTCGTCTTGTTCTTGGGCTGATCGAAATCGGCAAAAAGCGTCATCCCCATGCAGCCCTCGGGCTTGCAAACGGTAAAATAGGCCGTGGCCTTGATCCCGTTGGCGAAAGTGATGGCGTAATATTCGATCCCGTCGCTGCCCTTGGATTTGGTCCAGGTAGCGCCCGATTCTTTCAGCGATGCCGCAAGCGCGGGCTCGCGCAGCGACGTCAGTATCTGCGCGGATTTGAACTCCTGCGCCGTGGCCGGAACCGAAACACATGCCGCGGCGACCGCGGCCATAAGCATGAAACGCACATCCCCCCCCTTTACTCGACCCCACGTGATCGCGACCCACGTGACGATGGGCGGCGCACCCCGCGCGCCGCCCGAATGTGCTTACCAGCCCGACGGCTTGCCCTTGTTCTGTTCGTCGAGCCATTTCTTGAGCGGCGCGAAATAGTCGGCCATCGCCTTGCCCGACATTTCGCGGCTGCCGGTGAACACCTGCAGCGCGTCAGGCCACGGTTTCGACGCGCCCATTTCGAGCATCGCGTTCAGCTTCGCGCCGACCTGTTTGTTGCCATAGAAGGAACAGCGGTGGAGCGGGCCCTTCCAGCCCGCCTGCTTGCACGCCGCCTGATAGAATTGGAACTGCAGCACGCGCGCCAGGAAATAGCGCGTGTAGGGCGTGTTACCCGGAATGTGGAACTTCGCGCCCGCATCGAACGCGTTGGCCGGCCGCTCGCCGGGGGGCGTGATGCCCTGATATTCGCGGCGCAGATCGGTCCATGCCTTGTTGTAATCGGCGGGCTTGATCGACCCGTCGAAGACGCCCCAGCGCCAGCGATCGACGAGCAGGCCGAACGGCAGGAACGCAACCTTGTCCATCGCCTGACGCAGCAGCAGGCCGATATCCTTATCGGCGCTCGGCACCTTCGATTTGTCGAGCAGGCCGATGTCGACCAGATATTGCGGTGTGATCGACAGCGCGACGAAATCGCCGATGGCTTCGTGGAAGCCGTCGTTGGCGCCGTTCAGATAGAGGAACGGCTGCTTGTTATAGGCGCGCTGGTAATAATTGTGCCCAAGCTCGTGGTGGATCGTGATGAAGTCGTCGGCATTCACCTTGATGCACATCTTGATGCGCAGATCATCCTTGTTGTCGACGTCCCATGCCGAGGCGTGACACACGACCTCGCGGTCGGCGGGCTTCAGGAACTGGCTGCGCTTCCAGAAGGTTTCGGGCAGCGGCGCCATGCCAAGCGACGAATAGAAATTCTCGCCCGCCTTGACCATGTCGAGCGGCTTTTTGCCTTTTTCGGTGAGCAGATCACCGATGTCGTAACCGAGGTCGCCGGTGCCCGGAGGCGCCACGAGCGGATAGATATTGCCCCATTCCTGCGCCCACATATTGCCCAACAGGTCGGCGCGGATCGGGCCGGTCTTGGGCTGCACCGCATCGCCATATTTCTCGTTGAGCTTCCAGCGGACATAGGTGTGAAGCGCCATGTACAGCGGCTTCATGTCCTGCCAGATCTTCTCGGTCAGCTTGGCGAACTCTTCGGGCGGCATGTCATAACCCGACCGCCACATCGCGCCGGTATCGGCAAAGCCGAGTTCTTTCGCGCCCTCGTTCGCGATGCCGACCATCTTGACATAGTCATCCTTCATCGGCGCGCCGACATTGTTATGCCAGCTTGTCCACATCTCGGCATATTCGGCGGGCGTGCGCTGCAGGTTGCCCATTTCGGCCTCGATATCCGAACCCGAAATTTCCTTGCCGTCGAGCGTTCCGCGGCCCTTGCCGTATTGCGACTGCAGGTCGGTCGCGATCGTATTGAGTTCCGTCGCGGCGCCCGGCGTCGTCGGCGCGGGCAGGACGATGCCGGTGCGCAGGATGTCGAGCTTGCGCTTCGTGTCGGGGCTGAGGCCCGGAACGCCGGCATATTTGGCGGCATCGAGAGCATATTTGACCGACTTTTCGGTGCCGACCGCGTTGATCCGCGCCGCCATCGCGTCGGTGTCCTCGGTAATATAGGTCGCGTTGACCCAGTTCACCTGGCTTGCCTCGACCGTATAACCGAACAGATCCTTTTCGACCGACGCGATGAAGGCGTCGGCATCGGCCGCAGTGGGGGCAGCGGCGGGCGTCGCTTCGAGGGTCGACTGCGCGAGCGCGGGGGCGGCTACCGCGAGCGACAAGGCTAGCGACAGCGTTGAAATCATGGCTTTCATGGGGTGCGTCCTCTGGATTTTTTGATTGCGCGCGGGGGCGCTATGGCGCGCAATCTGGACCGCGACGCGTACCGGGTCAAGCGGCGAGGAATGCCGCGATCGCCTCGCCCAGTTCGGGCTGCGTCACGCTCGACATATGCGTGCCGGGGATCGTCGCAAGCCGTGCATCGGGCAGCACCGCGACCAGCTCGTCAGCCGATCCATTGTCCTGATCCTGCTCACCGCAAACGACGAGGGTCGGCATCGTCAGCGCCGCGAGCATGTCGGGCGTCGTGTCGGTGAAACTGTCCAGCAGCAGGCTGGCGGCGACGCGGTCGACCTTCATCGTCTTCAAAAACTGGATCGACATCCAGGTCTCGTCGCCGCGCTTCGCCGTTTCATATTCGGCGATCACGCGCTGGAAGAACTGCCCGCGCTTCTGCCACCCGGCCAGACCGGCAAGCCCCATCCCGCCAAGGATCAGCCGCTTCGGCGTCATGCCGGCGACGACGGCGCGCGTGCTGGTGCGCGCGCCGAGCGAAAAGCCGCCGAGGTCGAAATCGGAGAGGCCGAGGTGCGCGACCAGATCCTGCAGGTCGTGGACAAGCACGTCCGGCGGATAATGGTCGGGCTCCTGCGGCGCTTCGCTCGACCCGTGAACGCGCAGGTCGGGCATGATCACGCGGTAGCCTTGCTCGGCGATGCGTGCCGCAGTGCCGAATTTGATCCAGTTAACCTCGGCATTCGAGAACAGGCCGTGGAGGAGAAGGATCGGAGACCCCTTGCCCAGCTCGCGCCACGCCAGCCGCACGCCATCGCGCGCTTCGAAAAATCGGGGTTCGATCGTCATCGCGCCGCTTTAGGCCCCGTCCCGTCGGCGGGCAAGCCGCGCGCAGGTCAGCGCGGCCGCAGCCCTTTCTGCTCCATCCGCCATCTGGCCATCTCGATCCGGTCCTGCCCGAAAAAGGGTTCGCCGTCGAAGACGAGCGTCGGCACGCCCCAATGTCCCGCGATCTCGAGCGCGACCTGATTTGCCGCGATTTCGTTGTCGAGTGCCTCGGCGTCGGCCTCGACTTCGGCGTCGAGCTCGGCGAGGTCGAGCCCCGCGCGCCGCGCGGCCCCGGCCAGATGATCGCCAAGATGCCAGTCCTGCGCGCCGCCCCAGATAAGCTGCGCCGCTTCGTGCGCGAAGGCCAGACTCTTGCCGCGTCGCGACGCGGCCTGGCCGAGCCGTGTCAGCCTGTAGATATAGGGCTGCTCGGCGGCGATCGCGCGCGTCGTGACATTCTGGACGATCGGGTCGGGGCGCGGTGGACCGAAAGGGATGCCGTGGAACTGCGCCACACGGATCATGTCGCGCATCGTATAGCTCAGCCAGTTGGGGTGGTTGCGCTCGAAGAAATCGGGCTGGCGGATCGCAAGCGGATAGACCGGACGCAAGTTGATGGTCAGATCATGACTGGCAGCGAGCGCGCGATATCGTGCGATAGCCAGATAGGAATATGGCGAGCGAAAGGACCAGAAGAGGTCGGCGGTCAGTGTCATGGCACCCATTGTGCCAAAAATGACGTCGCGCGCAAGCGCCCTGTCGGAAAATTTTACACCATATCAGATGTTTCGCACATGCAGCATAGTTGTGATTGAACATAATAGCATTTGCTATTATGTCGTGTGCCATGAGCGAGACGATCGGCTTTCTGCTGAACGACAGTGCGCGGCTTTTCCGCCGTGCCTTCAACGCGCGCACGAAAGGCACGGGGATCACCGCGCTGCAATGGCGGTTGATCAGCTATCTGAAACGCCACGAAGGCATCAGGCAGGGACCGCTCGCCGACCTGATCGAGGTCGAGCCGATTACGCTGTCTCGCATGGTCGACCGGCTGGTCGAGTCCGGGTTGGTCGAGCGCCGAGCAGACCCGACCGATCGCCGCGCCTGGCAATTATATCTGACCGACCGTGCGGGCGACCTGCTCCATGCGATGCGCCGCACCGCCGAAGATCTGAATGCCGAAGCCACGGACGGCCTGACACCCGCCGAACTCGAACAGCTTGCCGAACTGGTCGAACGGATACGCGCCAATCTCTCGCGCCGTGAATGCCTGAAAGAAGCTATATAATGGACCAGCTCTCCCCTTCCCCCACCAAAGCGGAAGACGCCCGGCCGAAGGCGATGCCCAAGGCCGATCCGGTTCCCGCCGCGCCGTCGGCGATCGAAAGCGGCGACAAGCCGGCGCCGGCCTGGCGCACCCGCGTCCTGATGTTCGGCCTGCCGCTGATCCTCGCGGCGGTGGGCGGCTGGTACTGGCTGACGAGCGGCGGGTCGGTGTCGACCGACAATGCCTATGTCCAGATGGACAAGGTGTCGGTCGCGGCCGAAGTCGGCGGCCTGATCACCGAGGTCGCGGTGCGCGAGGGGCAGGAGGTCCAGAAGGGCCAGCTGCTCTTTCGCATCGATGGCCGCCCCTATGCGCTGAATGTCGCACAGGCGAGCGCCGCGATCGATGCGGCGCAGGTCGACGTGGGCAATCTGTCGGCCAGCCTCGCGTCGACCGGCGTCAATATCCAGGCCGGACAGGAAGCCGTCGGCTTCGCCGAATCGAACTTCGCGCGCCAGGCCGCGTTGATGGAAAAAGGTTTCACGACCAAGGCCGCCTATGACGCCTCGAAGCACGCCGTCGAACTGGCCCGCGCCAGCCTGGCACAGGCAAGGGCCGACGCCGCCGAAGCCCGCGCCAAGCTCGCGACCGGCACCGGCGGGGTCAATCCGCAGGTGGAAGCCGCGAAGGTCCAGCGTTCGCAGGCTGAGGTGAACCTCGGCCGCACCGAGGTCCGCGCACCGAGCGCCGGGCGGATCGCCGAATCGGATCGCCTGCAGCTCGGCCAGATGATGGTCGCGGGGCTTCCGGCGGTGACCCTCGTCGACACTGCGCACCCGTGGGTCGATGCCAATTTCAAGGAAACCGACCTTGCCGACATGTGTGTCGGCCAGCGCGCCGAGCTGCGCTTCGATGCCTATCCCGGCCTTGTCGTGCGCGGGCACGTCAAGACGATCGGCGCCGGCACGGGCAGCGAATTTTCGATCCTTCCGGCGCAGAACGCCACCGGCAACTGGGTCAAGGTAACCCAGCGCGTGCCCGTCCGCATCGCGTTCGACGAGGTCGCGAAGCGCCCGATGATCGCCGGCCTGTCCACCGACGTCACCGTCTTCACCAGCGGCGGCTGCAAGTAGGATCGGGCGGGTGGCGAGCCGCGCCCTTCCCCGCCGGCCATCCGGCCCGGCGGCCATCGACGACGCGATCCCGCTGTACGAGCAGGTTCGCTATCGCGGCCTGCTGACCGTCGCGGTCATGGGCGCGTCGGTTATCCAGATCCTCGACACGACGATCGCCAATGTCGCGATCCCGCACATGCGCGCGGCGCTCGGCGCGACGAGCGAGACCGTAAACTGGGTGCTCACCAGCTATATCATCGCCGCGGCGGTCGCGATGCCGATCACCGGGTGGCTGGCCGATCGTATCGGCCGCAGGCGCTTGTTTCTGGGCGCGGTCACCGGCTTCATCCTTGCTTCCATGGCCTGCGGCGCCGCCCAGAATCTCGAAGAAATGGTGATCTTCCGCTTTCTTCAGGGAATCAGCGGCGCATTCATCGGGCCCCTCAGCCAATCGGTGATGCTCGACATCAATCCGCCCGAACGGCACGCCCGCGCGATGTCGATCTGGGGCATGGGGGTGATGGTCGGGCCGATCCTGGGGCCGATCCTCGGCGGCTGGCTGACCGAGTCGGTCAACTGGCGCTGGGTCTTTTACGTCAACCTGCCCGTCGGCCTCGTCACGCTATCCCTGATGTGGGCCCTGCTTCCCGCGACGAAGACGCGGACCCGCAAGTTCGACCTGTTCGGCTTTTCGATGTTCGGGCTCGGGCTCGCCGCCTTGCAGCTCATGCTCGACCGCGGCGCGCAGCAGGACTGGTTTCACAGCACGGAGATCTGGATCGAACTCGGTGTGTCGGTCGCGTGCCTGTGGATGTTCCTCGTCCATCTCTTCACGGGCCGCGAAACACTGTTCAATCGCCAGATGTTTCAGGACCGCAATCTCGTCACGGCGATGGGCTTCATGATCGTGATCGGGATCGTGATGTTCGCGTCGATGGCGCTGCTGCCGCCGATGCTGCAAAATCTGTTCGGCTGGCCGGTGATCGACACCGGCTGGGTGCTTGCCGTTCGCGGGATCGGCATCCTGATATCGATGTGGGTCGCCGGTCAATTGCTCGGCAAGGTGGATGCTCGCTGGATGGTCGGCACCGGCCTTGCGGTCGCGGCGCTGTCGCTCTGGCAGATGAGCCACTGGTCGCTCGAAATGGGCATGCAGCCGGTGATCGTCAGCGGCCTGGTTCAAGGCGTCGGCATGGGGCTGGTCTTCATTCCGCTCAACACGATGGCCTTCGCGACCATTCCTCCGCAGTTCCGGACCGATGGGTCGAGCCTGATGAACCTGCTGCGCAGCATCGGCGGGTCGGTTGGCATTTCGGTGGTCACGACGTTGCTCGGCGTCAATATTCAGACCAGCCACGAGGATATGGCGACGCATATCACCAGCAGCTCGGTCAGCATGATCGATGCGTCGACAGCCGATCGCTTCGGCGTCCTCGGCGATACCGCGATGGCGATGGTCAATGCCGAGATCAACCGGCAAGCCTCGATGATCGCCTATCTCGACGATTTCTGGTTGATGATGTGGGTCACCCTCGCCGCACTGCCGCTGGTGCTGCTGCTGCGCCCGCCGAAGCCCGGCGGACCCAAGGCCTCCGCCGCCGACATGGGGCACTAGGCCTCAGCCGCGGCGCGCCATCGCCAGCGCCATGAACACCGCCGGATCGGGATTCTCGTCGAACGTTGCCATCCCTTCCGGAACGGCGATCCAGTCGCGTTTCCGCTTCACCCACAGATGCGCAAAAGGTTCGAGGATTGACGGATCGTCGAGCGTTCCGGCGCGGACGATCGCCATCCCCGGCCGCACGCTGTTGAGGTTATAGACACGGCTCAGGCAGTCGGGGCAGTGATAATGCGTGCTGACCCCGCCCGCCGGGCGCGGAAATTCGACCGTCATGCTGCGTCCTTCGATCGCCAGCGCATCGGTCATGACGATCAGCTGGTCGGCAAAGGCGCTCGCGGTCGACTTCTGGCAATCGAGACAGTGGCAGACATAGTTGAGCAAAGGCCCGTCCTGCGCGATGCGATAGCGAAGCTGGCCGCAGCGGCAGCCGCCCTGATATTCCTGCGCCATCGTCGGACCTCAGCGAAAGAAGCAATTGTCGCCAGCGAACAGCGCGTCGATCTTGGCGCTGTCGCCCGGCTCGGCGAACATGCCGCCGATGACATGGTCGCCGGTGCCGATGCTGAATTCCTCGCCCAGCGTGCTGTCCTCGACATCGGCGATCGACACCGATTCCTTCGCCTTCGCGCGCGTCGTTCCGACGCCGATCCCGCTCAGCGTCGAATATTCGGAGGCGCCATTCTCGTTACCCAGAAACCAGCCCACGAACTTGCCGTCCTGAAAGTTCAACGTCATCGCGTCGAAGCGGGTGAATTCCATCGTCCCCGCGCCGCATTCCTCGTTCGTGCTGCGGTCATCGGCCTTGCCCGCGACGCGCGCGAGCGCCTCTTCGGCCTGCGCCCGCGGCACGCCGAAGGCAAGCAGGCTGGTCTTGCCATTATTCTTGTCGACGAAGCGGAGCCCCTCCCCGTCGAGGCTGACCGCGGTCGTCGCGGCGGCCGGGCCGTCGGCCTTCGCTTCTGGCATCGCGGGCGCATCGACGCTGTCTTCGCCCGCAGCGGGCCTGTCCGTTGCCGGCTTGCAGGCCGCGAGCAGCGCAATGAGGGTGAGAGCCGCAAATGTCCGCATGATCTATCTCCTGCCTGCGAAGGGCAGCACCAGTATCGCACCGAGCGTGGCGAATGCCATATCCTTTTGGGCATCCCAGATATCGCCCTGCTGGCCATTGTAGCGATCGGCGGTCTCGCCCGCCGCGACGATCGTCAGCAGCCATTCGAAAATCTCGTAGAGGCACGAGATCGCAAGCACCCAGCCAAGCACCGCAACCGCCGCGCCGCGGGGACCCATCCCGCCCCAGCGCCGCGCGACCTCGGCGACAGGCACGACCGACAGTGCGCCAAATGCGAAATGGACGAGCCGGTCATAATGGTTGCGCGTCCAGCCGAATAGTTCGGACAATGTCGTCCCCGTCAGCGCCTGCAACCAATCGTCATAGGGGACATTGCTATAGGCATAGCGCCCGCCGAGCGTGTGGAGCGCGAGGAAGGCGACAATGCAGGCGAGCGCCGCGGTCGACAGCGGCCAGCGCCGCAGGATCCAGGGCGCAGCAATCAGGAATGCCAGCGTCGGAATGTGCTGGAGTAGCGCAACCTCGGGATAGGGCTGCGCGATCTGCGCGAGCAGCAGCAACGCGAGCAGCCCGCCAAGCAGCCATCGCTGCAGCTTTGACAGCGCGGCGATCACCAGCGCAGCGACATACAACTGAGCCCCGCATCGATGCGCGCGACATGCTCCGTCGCCATCCGCCGGACCGCGATGCCGCGCGCGGCGAGCAGCGCCTGCGTCGCGCGCCAGGTCTCGCCGATCAGCACCGTGTCACGAACGCGGAGAATGTTCGCCGCGCCCTCCTCGCCCGGCGGCGTCAGCACGACTTCGAGTTCTGCGAACTCGGGGCAGTCGCGCATCGCGGGCACCGCGAGCACGGTCCGCGCGTCGATCAGGCTGCATCCGGTCTTGAAGTGCAGCACGCCGGCGGGCGTCACCGCCACCTCGGCGCGATAGCCGAGCCGTTCGAGCAAGCCGGCTAGTTCGGTCGCGCCGGCACGGTCGGTCCGATCGGACAGCCCGATAACGATCCGGTCGGCGAGCCGTAGCACGTCGCCGCCCTCGACATGGCCGGGGCCGGTCATTTCGAGCAGCACCCGATGGCGCGCGGCGAGCGCGTCCCGGATATGCGCCACCTCGCCCGCCCGAGCTTCCGCGCCGGGACGGAGCAGGATCGCGCCTTCGGGAAAGGTCAGCGCGACATCCTCGGTGAAGAGCGCGTCGGGAAACGCATCGAGCGCGGGCAGCAGATCGACCGACAGGCCAAGCTCGCGGAGCGTCGCGACATAGGCCTCATGCTCGGCAGCGAGCGTGTCGAAGTCGGGATCGGGCCCTCCGCCGGCGCGGATACCGTTGACGGCGGACGGCGCGGGTGTGCGACAAAGCGCGCGAGTGAAAGCGAAGGGAGAGGTCATCGCCCCTTCCCTACCCGTTCGCAACCCGAAGTCGAGATGCGAACGGGCGGAAGGTCGGCTCAGCCCTTCTTGAGGTGCCGGCGGCCGAGCAGCTCGGCGATCTGCACCGCGTTCAGCGCGGCGCCCTTGCGGAGGTTGTCGCTGACGCACCAGAGGTTCAGGCCATTGTCGACGGTGCTGTCATCGCGGACTCGGCTGACGAAGGTCGCATAGTCGCCCACGCATTCGACCGGCGTGATGTAACCGCCGTCCTCACGCTTGTCGACGAGCATCACCCCCGGCGCTTCGCGCAGGATGCGCTGCGCATCCTCGGCCGACAGTTCGTTTTCCATCTCGATATTGATCGCCTCGGAGTGGCCGACGAAAACGGGAACGCGGACGCAGGTCGCGGTGACCTTGATCTTCGGATCGAGAATCTTCTTGGTCTCGACGACCATCTTCCACTCTTCCTTGGTCGACCCGTCGTCGAGGAACTTGTCGATGTGCGGGATGACGTTGAAGGCGATCTGCTTGGTGAACTTCTGGATATCCTTCTCGTCGCCGACGAAGATCTGACGCGTCTGGTTCCACAGCTCGTCCATGCCCGACTTGCCCGCGCCCGACACCGACTGGTAGGTCGAAACAACGACGCGCGTGATCTTCGCGGCATCGTGCAGCGGCTTCAGCGCAACGACCATCTGCGCGGTCGAGCAGTTCGGGTTCGCGATGATATTGCGCGCGGTATATCCGTCGATCGCCTCGGGATTCACCTCGGGCACGATCAGCGGCACGTCGGGGTCCATGCGATAGAGCGACGAATTGTCGATCACGACGCAGCCCGCCGCCGCCGCCTTCGGCGCATGGATCGCGGTCGCGTCGCTGCCGATCGCGAAAATCGCCATGTCCCAGCCGGTCCAGTCGAAATTCTCGATATTCTGGCATTTGACGGTCTTGCCGGTATCGCCGATCTCGACCTCATCGCCCTGGCTGCGCGACGATGCGACCGCTGCCAGTTCGTCGATCGGGAATTCACGCTCGGCCAGGATGGCGAGCACTTCGCGCCCGACATTGCCCGTCGCGCCGGCGACAACGATACGATAACCCATTTACTCACTCCTCAGCGTAGAACCCGGTTGAAAACATTGGGTAGGCTTAGACTTTCCAGCGAAAGTGGCCGGTCAGCGGATGCGCGAACAGCGCATCCTCCTCGCGGGCACCACCGCCGATATTATGGATCACGAGCGGGGTGCCCGTGCTGTTCTTGCGGTCGGACACGATGCCCGTGTGCGGCAGGCGCCCGCCGACCATCTGCGTAAAGATATCGCCCGGTCGCCAATCGGCCGCGGCGTCGGTCACCGGCACCGCCGCCTTCTGGCGCCGCCAGAAGGTCGCAAGATTGGGAACGCGGCGATGGTCGATATTGCGGTCGGGGCGGCCGAGCCCCCAGTTTTTCGGATAGGCCCCGAAATTGGCGCGCATGTCGGCGTTTACAAGGGCCTGAAGGTCGAGGGCCAGCGCATCGCGAAAGGCGCGGATCACCACATCGGTGCACACGCCCTTCACCCGCTCGACATCGCCGTTCGGAAAAGCAAGCACCGTGTAAGCGGGGTCATAGCGCAGCGTGACGCCGACCTGCCGCCGCGCCGCCGCGACGAGCCGCTGCGCATTGCTCGTCGCCATCGCTTCGCCCGCGAATCCCAACGCGAGCACCGAACCGATGAAGGCCCGCCGCGTCGGCTGGAGAAAGGAAGACGGCTGCAGCAAATTCGTTTCGCCCAAAAGAAAACGACCGGCTCTGCCTGTTGGCGGAACCGGTCGTTTTTGAAAGCTGTTTCGGCTTTGTAGAGGAGAAGCTCTCCTTAGCCTTCGCCGGCTTCCGACCGGTATTCGCGGCGCTCCGCAATACGCGCCGATTTACCAGTGCGGCCACGAAGATAGTAAAGCTTCGCACGACGCACGGCACCCTTGCGGATGACGGTAATGCTGTCGATGTTGGGCGAATAGAGCGGGAACACGCGCTCGACACCTTCGCCGAACGACATTTTGCGCACGGTGAAGTTGGAGCCCATGCCCTTGTTCGAGCGTGCGATGCACACGCCTTCGAAATTCTGGACGCGGGTGCGTTCGCCTTCAACCACCTTCACGCCGACTTTCAGCGTGTCGCCGGGACGGAACGTCGGAATGGTCTTTGCCGCCTTGGCAATTTCTTCGGCTTCGATCGTCTGGATGAGGTTCATGTCCTCTAGTCCTTTTCTTTTCGCCGCGCGCCAGAGGCAGGTCGGTCCCGAGCGCCCTCGTGGCGCTCCCAAAGGTCCGGCCTGCGTAACCGTGTATGATCCTCCGCCTGTTGTTTCCGCCAGGCGGCGATCTTCGCATGATCCCCCGATCGCAGCACTTCGGGGATCGTGCGCCCTTCCCATTCAACAGGTCGGGTATAGTGGGGATATTCCAACAAACCGTTTTCAAACGATTCGTCATCACCACTTGAAGCCGCGCCCATTACGCCGGGAAGCAGCCGAATGCAAGCGTCGAGCAGCAGCAGCGCGCCCATCTCGCCGCCCGACAATATGATGTCGCCCATCGATACCTGCTCGATCGGCCGCGCATCGAAAATCCGCTCGTCGAATCCCTCGAACCGGCCGCAGAGGATGATCGCGCCCGAACCCGCCGAAAGCTGGCGGATGCGGCCTTGCGTGACCGGCGTTCCGCGCGGCGTCATCGCCAGGACCGGGAGGTTCGGATGCGCCGCGATTGCTTGATCGACTGCGGCCGCCAGCACATCGGCCTTCAGCACCATCCCCGCGCCGCCGCCGGCAGGCGTATCGTCGACGGTGCGATGCCGGTCGGTGGCGAAATCGCGGATCTGCACCGGGGCGCACGACCACACCCCTGCTTCGAGCGCACGCCCGGCCATGCTGTGCCCCAGCGGACCGGGGAACATGTCGGGATAAAGCGTCAGGGGAACGGCGGTGAAGGTCATGGCAGCGGCTCCCATAGCGCCTCGGGAACGAGCTGGCGATCCATCTCCATCTCTTCGTGGAGCCACTCGCGAAAACGTTCGATCTTGCGGACCCCGACCCGCCCCTCCGGGTGAACGAGGAAATTGGCCGTTCCCGGCTGGTATAATGTCTCGAACGGACGGATGAGCCGGCCGCTTTCGAGTTCGGCGCGCCAATAGATCGGCGTCATCAACGCGATGCCGAAACCGCTCTGCGCCGCGATTGCTTCCTGAAGCTGGCTATCGAGCTCGATCCCCTGCTGGCGCGGCGGCGGGGTGCCGATACCCGCCGCAGCGAACCAGCTCGCCCACCAGGGATCGTTCGGCGCCAGCCGTTCGACACGCAACAGATCGGCGGGCTTTTCGATACGGTTAGCCTCGAGAAAGGCCGGCGAGCAGATCGGGGTGGCATGGCTGCGGAACAGGAAATCGTCGCGCAGGCCGGGCCAGTGCCCGGGACCGGTACGGATCGCGACATCGACGCTGGTGGCGTCGAAATCGACAAGGTCGTTCGACATGAGGAGCCGCACGGCAAGGTCCGGATAGCGCAGCTGGAAGCGCCCGATCCGCGCGCTGAGCCACGTGCCGCCAAAGGTGATCGCGGCGCTGATCGTCAGCACCTCGGCATCGTCGCTGCTGAGCGCGGCAAAGGCATCGCCCATCGCGGCAAAAGCTCCGCTTATTGCCGGGAGCAGGCGCTGACCGGTCTCGGACAATCGCACCCGCCCCTTCTCGCGCACGAACAGCGATCGGCCGAGCCGCTCCTCCAGCTGCCGGATCTGGTAGCTGACTGCAGCCTGCGTCATCCCGAGCTCTTCGGCAGCGCGCGAGAAATTCTGCAAGCGGGCGGCAGCCTCAAAGGCGCGGACGGCGGCAAGAGGCGGCAATCTGGACATACAATACATATAAGCTGTCCTTATATTCCATGCCAGCCGTTTTGTTGGCCCCGGCGCCGCGAAGGGCGCATCTGATGGCCACACACCGGAAAGGAGAAAAGCGATGATGGAAGAACATTTCATGCGCGGCTGGGTCCACAGCCACGACCGCCTGAGCGCGGATCTCGACCGCGGGTTCAAATGGCTGCGCGCCAGGGCACGCCAGTTCGTCGAGACGGTTTCGCCGGGCCACGCCCCGGGCGAAGACAGCTACACCCCCCACCCCGCCCCGGCCGGCCGCATCGCGACCACGCCGGCACGAACACGCGCTGCGAAGCCTCGCTGAGCCGCGTCTGCGCCTGCCGCGCCGTCTCCCGGTGGTCCCTCGCCGGTGGCGGGGCGGCGGGCGCTTCTATTCGATGAAAGCTGCGTCGATGATTGCGCGCTCGTCGTTCCAGTCGGGAACTGCGCGGGCGGTCATCGGCACCATGAAGCGCTTGGGCTTCTTGCCCGGCTCTGCCGGCGTCTCGATCTCGAGAATATCGCCGGCCCCGAAATTCTCGACCGCCACGACCTGCCCGATAGCTGCACCGTCGCTCGACACGCACGGCAGGCCGATCAGGTCATGATGATAATATTCGCCCTCGGCGAGCGTCGGCAATACCGAGCGCGGCACGGTCAGCACGGTACCGCGTAGTGCCTCGGCGGCGCTGCGGTCGGCGATCTCGGCAAAGGTTGCGACCGCGCCCTGATTGGCGGGACGCACCGATTTCAGAGTCAGTTTGCGGTCTCCCGCATCGAAAACGGAAAAGGCGCGGAGAGCCTCCGCGCCTTCGCCGAACAGCTTGAGACGCACCTCGCCCCGCACCCCGTGCGCGCCGGCGATGGCGGCAAGGGTGACAGGGCGATGGGCGTCGGCCAAGGCTTAGCCTTCGGCCTTTTCTTCGCCAGCTTCAGCAGCCGGAGCCTCTTCGGCAACCGGGCCGCCTTCGGCGACTTCCTCGGCGATCGCGGTCGCGTCTTCGGCGGTCGCATCGGCCGGAGTTTCGTCGGCGACGGCTTCGGCCACCGCTTCGGCGGTTTCTTCGCTCTTCACCGAACCGGTTGCATCCGATTCAGCGGCTTCGGGAGCAGCGGCTTCTTCAGCGGCAGGCGCTTCGACTTCGGGTTCCGGAGCCGGAGCGGCGGCGGCGGCTGCGGCTGCCTCTTCGGCGTCAGCCAGCTTCTGGGCCTTTTCTTCGGCGCGTTCCTTGGCCTTTTCGCCGGGGACACCCTTGTTCGGGTTGCTGCGGGCGGCGCGTTCCTTGATGCCGGCGGCGTCGAGGAAACGGGCAACACGGTCGCTCGGCTGGGCGCCGACGCTCAGCCAGTGCGCAGCGCGCTCGGCGTCGAGCTTCACGCGCTCGGGACTATCCTTGGCGAGCAGCGGGTTGTAGCTGCCGAGCCGCTCGATGAAGCGGCCGTCGCGCGGGCTGCGCGAGTCGGCAACGACGATCTTGTAATAGGGGCGCTTTTTCGAACCGCCGCGCGAAAGGCGAATGGAGGTAGCCATGATATTTTCCTTTTACTTCAAATATTAGGGTTAGTTACGATTACTTCTTTTTGTTCATCAGATTGGCGAGTTCGGGCGGGATCGCCCCGCCGCCAAGGCCAGGCAGCCCGCCGAGGCCACCGCCCCCGAGGCCGCCCATTCCGCCGCCGCCCATGCCACCCATGCCGCCGCCGCCTTTGCCGAACAGAGCGCCGAGCCCCTTCAGGCCGCCCATCTTGCGGATCTTCTTCATCGCGGTGGACATTTCCTGATGCATCTTCAGCACCCGGTTCACCTGCTGCACCGTGGTGCCCGAACCGTTGGCGATGCGGATCTTGCGCTTGGCGGTCAGAATTTCGGGCTTCGCGCGCTCCTTGGGAGTCATCGACCCCATGATCGCATCGAAATGCACCAGCATCTTGTCGTCGGCGCCGCTGTCGGCCATCGCCGCCTGCGCCTTCTTGAGGCCGGGGATCATGCCCGCGAGAGCGCCGATCCCGCCCATGCGGCGCATCTGGTTAAGCTGGGTACGAAGGTCGTTGAGGTCGAACTGGCCCTTGGCCAGCTTCGCCGCCATCGCCTCGGCCTCTTCGGCCTGGATCGTCTCGGCGGCGCGCTCGACCAGGCTGACGACGTCGCCCATGCCAAGGATGCGGCCGGCGATGCGCGAGGGCTGGAAAAGTTCGAGCCCGTCGAGCTTTTCGCCAGTGCCCGCGAACTTGATCGGCTTGCCGGTGACGGCGCGCATCGAGAGCGCGGCACCGCCGCGCGCATCGCCGTCCATGCGGGTGAGCACGACACCGGTGAGCGGCACCTGATCGGTAAATCGCTGCGCGACCTGCACCGCGTCCTGACCGGTCAGGCTGTCGACGACGAGCAAAGTTTCGGCCGGGTTCGCCGCGCGCGACACCGCCTGCATCTCGTCCATCAACTGCTGGTCGACGTGGAGGCGGCCGGCGGTGTCGAGCATCAGGACGTCATAGCCCTGAAGCTTCGCCGCCTGCAGCGCGCGCTGCGCGATTTCGACCGGCTGCTGGCCGGCAATGATCGGGAGAGTCGCGACGTCGATCTGCTGGCCAAGGACGGCAAGCTGTTCCTGCGCGGCAGGGCGATTGACGTCGAGCGACGCCATCAGCACCTTCTTGCGCTCCTTGTCCTTCAGCCGCTTCGCGATCTTCGCCGTCGTCGTCGTCTTGCCCGAACCCTGCAGACCGACCATCATGATGATCGCGGGCGGGGTGACGTTGAGGTCGAGCTCGGCGGTTTCGGAACCGAGCATCTCGGTCAGCGCGTCGCTGACGATCTTGACGACCTGCTGGCCCGGAGTGACCGAACGCAGGACATTCTGGCCGATCGCGAGTTCGGTGACCTGGTCGACGAAACTGCGCACGACGGGCAGCGCGACGTCGGCTTCGAGCAGGGCGATTCGCACTTCGCGCATCGCCGCGCGCACGTCGGCTTCGGTCAGCGCGCCGCGACCGCGGAGCTTCCCGAAAACATCGCCAAGCCGATTGCTCAGACTGTCGAACATGCGCCTTTTATACCCTTCTGACGACCGCAACGCAAAACACGCCGGTGAGCGAAACCTCGCCAACCAGCGGTATCCGTGGACAGTGTTTTCCGTCGCGGATGTCGTATCTGCCCGTCCGCAAGATGCGTCCGGACGCGGCGCCATTACGCAAAAGCGGGAGAAAAGGCAAGCGTGGATCGGGGGCCGGAGCGCCGAAGACCGCGACGCCACTTAACGCAAATTTCACCGCTGGCGGTCCATAAAGGCGACGATGGTGGGGAACAATCAAATGATGCTGGAACCGAAGGCTCGCGACCGGAGCGAAACCGCCCGGCGCGACGTCGTCGCGGGCGGCATCGTCGTCGCGGGCATATTGCTGTTCGTCGGTACCGGCGGCAGCGTGATGCAGTCGGTCGTGCAGACACTGATCGGGATCGGCGGCGGACCCGACAAGGTGCTGTCTGTGGCGCTGATCCTGAACGTCGCACTCGTCCTGTTCGGGTGGCGCCGCTACGAGGATCTCAACCGCGAAATCCGCGAACGCACCGAAGCCGAACAGCGCGCGCGCTATCTCGCCGACACCGATCCGCTCACCGGCTTTCTCAATCGCCGCGCGCTGCTGGTCAAAGGCCAGCGCCTGATCGCCGAAGCGACCGCCGACAAGCGCAACATCGCCCTGTTCCTGCTCGATCTCGACCATTTCAAAACCGTCAACGACATCCACGGCCATGCTGCGGGCGACCGCGTGCTGCAGGTCGCGGCCGAGCGCATCACGGCGGTGCTGCCGCCCAATGCGACCAAGGCGCGGCTGGGCGGCGACGAATTCGTCGCGATGCTGCCGTTCGAGCCTGCCGCACGCGCCAATATCGACGCAATGGCGGCAGCGCTGGTGACCGCGCTCGACGACATGGTCACCCATGATTCGCAGCAGATCCGCGTCGGCGCCTCGCTCGGCATCTCGCTCGCCAGCGACGCCAGCATGACGATGGAAACGATGGTCCGTCAGGCCGACATCGCCATGTATCACGGCAAGGACGAGGGGCGGAACCGCCACATCTGGTTCGAACAGGGCATGGAAATGGCGGTGCAGGTCCGCAACCAGATCGAGACCGGTATTCGCGACGGCATGCCACGTGGCGAGTTCATCCCCTATTTCGAGCCGCAGGTCGATATCGCAACCGGCCGCCTCGTCGGCTTCGAAATGCTGATGCGCTGGGAATCGCCCGAATATGGCCTGATCCCGCCCGAGCGCTTCATCCCCGTCGCCGAGGAAAGCGGCCTGATCGGCGAGCTGTCGCTGCAGGTCATCGGCCGCGCGATGGAAATTGCCAAGAGCTGGGATCCCTCGATCATCCTCGCGGTGAACATCTCGCCGCAGCAGCTCAAGGATCCCTGGTTCAGCCAGAAGCTCACCAAATTGCTGGTCGAGACGGGTTTCCCCGCAAGTCAGCTCGAGGTCGAGATCACCGAAAGCTCGCTGTTTGAAAATTTGCCGCTAGTCCGCTCGATCGTCACCAGCCTCAAGAATCAGGGCGTGTCGCTCAGCCTCGACGATTTCGGCACCGGCTATAGCTCGCTGTCGCATCTGCGCGCGCTGCCGTTCGACAAGATCAAGGTCGACCGCAGCTTCATCACCGCGATGCGCGGCAGCGCGGACGCCCATGCGATCGTCGTCGCGATCGTCCGTCTCGGCGAAAGCCTTGCGATGCCGATCATTGCCGAAGGCGTCGAGGATGAGGTCACCGCGACCGAGCTTACTCGCCTCGGCTGCGCCAAGGGGCAGGGCTGGTATTACGGCCGCGCCGCGTCGATCGACGACACCGCGCGCCTGCTTGCCGACCGCGGCCTGCTTCGCGCCCCGGTGCTGCCGCAGGGCGCACCGCCCGCCAGCGAAGACGAGCCGCTGCGCAAGACCGCCTGACACCGCCACATCGCTAGACTTCCCCGCCCCGCGCCCTTACATGCGCGGCTATGGCGGACCGCTTCACCAAGATGCATGGCCTCGGCAACGACTTCGTCGTCATCGACGCGCGCGAACAGGCGGTCGCGATGACGCCGGCGCGCGCGCATGCGATCGCCGACCGGCGCCACGGCATTGGCTGCGACCAGCTGATCCTGCTCGAACCGTCAACCAGCGCTGATGTGAAGATGCGCATCTTCAACGCCGACGGCGGCGAAGTCGAGGCGTGCGGCAATGCGACGCGCTGCGTCGCGACCCTGCTTGGCAAGCCCGCGGTGATCGAGACGCTGGGCGGGATGCTGCGCGTGACCCCCGCCGACGGCGGCGCCGAAGTCGTGCTCGGCGAACCTGTCTTCGACTGGGAGCATATCCCGCTCGCGATGCCGATGGACACCCGCGACATGCCCGTTGCATGGGACGAGCTGGAGCGCGGAGCTGCGGTCAATGTCGGCAATCCGCATGTCATCTTCTTCGTGCCAGAGGCCGACGCCGTGCCGCTCGCCGACCTCGGCCCTCGGATCGAGACCGACCCGCTCTTCCCCGAACGCGTCAACGTCAACGTCGCGAGCCTCGACGGCGAAGACCAGCTTCAGCTGCGCGTCTGGGAACGCGGTGTCGGCCTGACGCAGGCGTGCGGCACCGGTGCCTGTGCGACCGCGGTCGCGGCGATCCGCGCCGGGCTGGTCAAGTCGCCCGTCACTATATCGCTGCCCGGCGGCGACCTCGTCATCCGCTGGGCGCCGGGCGAGCCGATCGTGATGAGCGGCGCCGCGACCCGCGTGTACGACGGCGAGACCGACTGGACGCAATTCGGATGACCACCCTCGCCGCCGACCGGCGAGAGGTCGTTAATTTCGGCTGCCGGCTCAACATCGCCGAGGGCGAAGCGGTTCGCACCGCAATGCGCGATGCCGGCGCGCGCGACACGATCGTCTTCAACAGCTGCGCGGTCACCGACGAAGCCGTGCGGCAAGCTCGGCAGGCGGTGCGCCGCGCACTGCGCGAACGTCCCGAGACCGAGGTGGTCGTCACCGGCTGCGCAGCCGAACTCGAACGCGACGTCTTTATCGCCATGGGCGCCCGGGTCGTCGCGAACGACGCCAAAGGGCTGGCGCAAAGCTATGGCGGCACAGCCGCATCGCTTTCCGCCACATACACCCCCGCGCTCTCCGGCGCCGATCACGCTCGCGCCTTTCTTGGCGTCCAGACCGGGTGTTCGCACAGCTGCACCTTCTGCGCGACGGTGATCGCGCGCGGAACTGCTCGTTCGGCGACGATCGAGGCCGTCCTCGACGCCGCACGCATCGCGATCGTCCGCGGGCAGCGCGAGATCATCCTGACCGGGGTCGACCTTGCGAGCTATGGCGACGACAGCGGCACCAGTCTCGCCGCGCTGGTCGAGGCCTTGCTGACGCTTCCGGTCGAGCGCCTGCGCCTCTCGTCGCTCGACCCCAACCGCATCGACGATCCATTGTTTGCGCTGTTGACGCAGGAGGCGCGCGTGATGCCGCACGTCCACCTGTCGCTGCAGGCGGGCGACGATATGGTACTGACGCGCATGAAGCGCCGCCACCGCCGCGCCGACGCCGTGCGCCTTACCGAACGGCTCAAGACGGCCCGCCCGGACATCGCGATCGGCGCCGACCTGATCGCCGGATTCCCGACCGAGGATGAGGCGATGTTTGCGAACTCGCTCGCGCTCATTGAGGATTGCGACATCGTGTTCGGCCACATCTTTCCTTACAGCCCCCGCGCCGGAACACCCGCAGCGCGCATGCCGCAGGTCGGCCGCGCCATCGCCCGCGAACGGGCCGCGACGCTGCGCGAGGCCAATGCCCACCGCCGCCAGCGCTGGCTCGATGCGCAGCTCGGCCGGACCGCATCAATGCTTGTCGAGCGCGACGGCCGGACGGGGCATGCCGAAAATTTCGCCGCCGTGACGCTTGTCACCCCTGCAGCCCCCGGCAGCATCATCGACGTGCGGATGACCGCACGCGACGGAGACCGCATGATCGCCACCCCCATCGAACAGGATATTGCAGCATGAGCGGCCTCAGCTGGAGCGAGCGGCTGCTCGGCGGCCTCAAGCGCACGTCGGAAAAGCTCGGCGAGAATCTGTCGGGCCTCACCGGCAAATCGCGCCTCGACGATGACGATCTCGACCGGATCGAGGATGCGCTGATCACCGCCGACCTTGGTCCCAATATGGCATCGCGTATCCGCGGCCGGCTGTCGGAGCGCCGCGATGTCGCCGCGAACGGCATCGAGGAACTTCGCAGTGTCGTCGCCGGGGAAATCGCCGCGGTGCTGCGCCCCGTCGCCGAGCCGCTCGACATCGACGCCTTCCCGCGCCCGCAGGTCATCCTCGTGATCGGGGTCAACGGATCGGGCAAGACCACGACCATCGCCAAGCTCGCGCACCTGTTCCAGGAACAGGATTATGGCGTGATGCTCGTCGCGGGCGACACCTTCCGCGCCGCCGCGATCGGGCAGCTCAAGGTCTGGGCCGAACGCCTCGGCATTCCGATCATGGCCGGCCCCGAGGGCGGTGACGCCGCCGGCATCGTGTTCGACGCGGTGAAACAGGCGACCGCGACCGGTATCGACGTGCTGATCGTCGACACCGCCGGCCGCCTGCAAAACAAGCGCGAACTGATGGACGAGCTCGCCAAGATCAAGCGCGTGCTCGGCCGTCTCAATCCCGCCGCCCCGCACGACGTCGTGCTCGTCCTCGACGCGACGACGGGGCAGAATGCGCTGTCGCAGATCGACGTGTTCCGCGAGGTCGCGGGCGTTACTGGTCTGGTCATGACCAAGCTCGACGGCACCGCGCGCGGCGGTGTCCTTGTTGCCGCGGCCGAACGCCACGGCCTTCCCATCCACGCGATCGGCATCGGCGAGACGATCGACGACCTCCGCCCCTTCGACGCCGACGAAATTGCAGGCATCATTGCCGGAAATATCCGATGAGCGATCAACCCGAACAGCTTCCCGGCGGCCCCGAGCCGATCCCGGCCCCGCCGCCCGCCAAACATGGCGGGCTGAATTTCGCGATCGATTTCGGGCCGCTGCTCGTCTTCTTCCTGACCTATAAGTTCACCTCGGGCGGCACCGGCGCCTTTGCCGCGACGACCGGGGCAATCAAGGCCACCGTCGCCTTCATGATCGCGATCGTGATCGCGATGGTCGTGTCGAAATGGAAGCTCGGCAAGATTTCGCCGATGCTGTGGATGTCGAGCATCCTTGTGCTCGGCTTCGGCGCGCTGACCATCTGGTTCCATGACGAGCGCTTCATCGTGATGAAGCCGACGATCATCTATGCCGCCTTTGCGGCGTTGCTGCTCGGCGGCTGGTTGCTGAAGAAGCCGATGCTCAAATATCTGCTGCAATCGGCGCTCGAGGGCGTGACCGAACGCGGCTGGCTGCTTCTGTCGCGCAACTGGGGCTTCTTCTTCGCAGCGCTCGGCGTCGCCAATCATGTCATGTACGAGATGATCCAGGCGAAACAGATGAGCTTCGATACCTGGCTGACGATCAAGGTGTGGGGCGTCACCGCCCTCTCCTTCCTCTTCACGCTGACGCAGCTTCCGGTCATGCTGAAGAACGGGCTCGCCATCCCGGACGAAGCCGTCGCCGACAAAAGTTGATGCAATTCCCCATCGGGCTGGCATAGCTGCGTCACCGGCTCCGGGTCGCAAGCGGCGCCGCAAAACAGAGGGGGAACTGCCATGGACAAATTTTTCGGTAATCTGCACGCGGTGCTCGGCACCGGGCTCGTGCTCGCAATCATCCTGATGCTGACGCTCAACGGCCAGAATTTCGAGGACGGAATCGCCGCCGGCAACGCCGTGATGCGCTGGCTCCACACCTTCTTCGGCGTGCTGTGGATCGGCCTGCTTTACTATTTCAACTTCGTCCAGATCCCGACGATGCCCAAGATTCCGGCCGAGCTGAAGCCCGGCGTGTCGAAGCATATCGCACCCGCCGCGCTGTTCTGGTTCCGCTGGGCCGCGCTGATCACCGTGCTGCTGGGCCTCGCGATCGCGGGTCATGCCAAATATCTCGCGCCTGCATTGGGCCTTCAGGAACCCTATAAGCTGATCGGCGTCGGCATGTGGCTGGGCCTGATCATGGCGTTCAACGTCTGGTTCCTGATCTGGCCTAACCAGAAGAAGGCGCTGGGCATTGTCGAGGCCGACGATGCAACCAAGGCGAAGGCCGCGAAGACCGCGATGATCTTTTCGCGAACCAACACCCTGCTGTCGATCCCGATGCTCTACGCGATGGTGAACTTCAGCTAAGTTGCCGCAACGACGTCAAGGGGGCGCTCCGGGAAAACCGGGGCGCCCTTTTCGTTTCAGCTTTCGATCGCGGCCTTGTGCATGCGTCCGTTCATCACATAATGCGCAACGCCCATCTGCATGCCCGCCGCCTGCGCATCGTCGATCTCGCGGACGCGCCGCGCGGGCGATCCGGCCCATAGCTCGCGGCCCGGAATTTCCTTGTTCTCGGTGAGCAGTGCGCCGGCCGCGAGCATCGCGTCGCTGCCGATCCGGCACCCGTTCATCACCGTCGCCTTCAGCCCGACGAAGGCCCGGTCGGCGAGGATGCAGCCATGCACCATCGCCAGATGGCCGATCAGCACATCTTCGCCGATGATCGTCGGAAAGCCGTCGGGGCGGTGCGGCATCGGGCCATCGCAATGGACGACGCTGCCGTCCTGGATGTTCGAGCGCGCACCGACGACGATGCGGCTGACGTCGGCGCGCAGCACGCAATTGTACCAGATGCTGACGTCGGGCCCGATCACGACATCGCCGATGATCCGGCACCCCGGCGCGATGAAGGCGCTGGGGTCGATCTGCGGGGTCTTGCCGTTCACGGCGATGATGCTGACGTCTTTATAGGTCATTCGCGATTTCCGATCAGATGGCCCCACAGCAGGACCGGCAGGGTCGAGGCATAGTCGTCGGTCCAGCGCTCGAAACCCGGCCGGCTGCTCAGCGGCACCCACACGCCGGGTTCGGACGCCTCGGTGCGCGACTTGAGCGGCCCCGTCAATTGGGCAAGCCGTTCGGGCGTCGCGGTCAGCGCAACCCAGTTCGATCCCGTCAGATTGCTGAAGTCGGGACGACCGGGGTCTTCTTCAGGCGGCGAGTCGAGCCGGATCGCAGCCGACCAGCCGCGCGCCTTTGCCTCGGCCGACAATACCGGCTCGAGCGCGAAGAAGCGGTTGGAAATATGGATGAGCAGGATACCGCCCGGTTTCAGCGCACGCGCGTAAATGCCGATCGCTTCGGCGGTCAGCAGGTGAAGCGGGATCGCATCCGACGAAAAGGCATCGATGACGAGAATGTCGAACTGCGCGGGCGGCAGCTTCGCAATCTGCAACCGCGCGTCGCCGATGACGATCGGCGTGTCGGGCGCGCAGCGCGTGATGAAGGTGAATTTCGACGGATCGCGCGCAATCTCGACCATCGCCGGGTCGATCTCGAAGATCGTCCATCGCTGCCCCGGCCGGCGATAACAGGACAAGGTACCGGCACCGAGCCCGACGACCCCGACCGACGCGTCCGGTCCTGCCAGCATCTCGGCCTTGTCGAGCGCCAGTCCGACCCCCGACTGATGGCCATAATAGGTCGTCGGCTCGAGTTCGTGCCCGGGGTCGGTGCGCTGCAGCCCGTGCAGCGTCGTGCCATGCGCCAGCCGGCGCTGATGGCGATAGGGATCGTCGGTGACCGTATAGACGCCGAAATAGCTGCGCACGCGCATGCCGGCGAAGCTTTCCTGCATCGTGTCCCAGCCCCCGACGCCAAGCATCAGCAGCGCCAGCACCGGCAAATAGGCCCAGCGCCAGCCGATCACGAGTATACCGATGGCGAGGAGCACGGCACCCCAGACCGCGACCGGCCCCTCGACCTGCCCTGTCCATTCGCTCGCCATTCTCCAGCTCGCAAACGCCGCGACCCCGACCATCAGCGCGACGATAACGCGGGTCGTGAGCGGGGACAGTTTCAGCCACTTGTCCCACGGAAAGAGCGCGGGCAGCGGCAGCAACAGCGCGGCCGCGAGGACGAGCAGCGGATGCTCATAGGCCCAGTCGAAAATCAGCGGCGCGATGAGCGCCGCGAACAGCCCGCCGAGCACCCCGCCCGCCGACATGATCAGGTAGAAGAGCGTCAAATGTTCGGGCGCCGGGCGCAGATGATAGAGATAGCCATGCAGCGCCGTGGCAACGATGAACAGCATCGCGAGCGCCGCGAGCGCGACGAGCATTGTCCCGCCGCCGGTGCTGAGCAGCGAAATCCCGCCGACCGACAGCAGCACCGCTGGTGCTATGGTCGTGAAGACCTGGGTCACCCGATCGGCCGTCGAGAAGGCCACCGAGAAGCTGAGCAGATACAGGCCGAGCGGCAACACCCACAGCAGCGGCATCGCGACGATGTCGGTGGTGAGGTGCGTGGTCGTCGACAGCATCAGCCCCGACGGCACCGCTGCGATCAGGAGCCAGTGCAGCTTGCGGCGCAGCGACGGCGGCGGCTCGACGGCGGTCGACGCGGCCACATCGGGCGCCACATGGCTGTGCCAGCGCGCCGCTGCGGTCGCTACGACAAGCAACACGAGCAGGCCATAGCCCGCCGTCCATCCCCAACTTTGCGTTGCAAGTGGCAGCGTCGGCTCGACGAGCGCGGGATAGCTGATCAGCCCGGCAAAGCTGCCGAGGTTGGACGCGGCATAAAGATAATAGGGATCGCCGGCGCGCGTGTCGGCGGCGAACCAGCGCTGGATCAGCGGCGCCTGCGCCGACACCGCGAAGAAGACGGGACCAATCGAGGCGAGCAGCAACAGCGGCACCCACAGCGCTTCCTGTCCCGGGGCGGGCGGCGCGATGGTCGCGATACCGATCGGCAGCCACAGCGCGGCGACGAGCAGCAGCGCGACATGGATCGTCGCCTGCCGCCGAACCTCGAAACGCCCCAGCCAGTGTGCATAGGCATAGCCGCCGAGCAGCAGTGCCTGATAGACGAGCATTGCGCTGTTCCACACCGCGGGCGCCCCGCCGAGCCGCGGCAACACCATGCGCGCGACCATCGGCTGAACCTGAAACAGCAGGAAACTGCCGACGAGGATCGTCAGCACGAACAGCCAGCGGCGCGGCCCTGCGGAAATGCGATCGGTCAAACCGTCCCCCATGCGCTGCGCGCGATTGAATAGGTAACATGCGGACGAAGCGCGTCGCCCTCGGCAAGCTTCGGATGATCGAAATCGAGATCGGGATGACGGCGCATGCCAAGCCGTTCCATCACCGCCTGGCTGCGCACATTGCCCTGCCAGGTGATTGCCCAGACATCATCATCGGCCAGATTGGCAAAGGCCCAGTCGATCGCGCCGCGCGCCGCCTCGGTCGCATAGCCGGTGCCCCAGCAATCGCGCGCAAGCCGCCAGCCGATTTCGGCCTTGCCATCGACGGGCCCGGCATTGCCGCGAATGATCCCGCACCAACCGACCAGCCGCGCATCCTCGCGCCGTTCGAGCGCCCAAAAGGTATGGCCGTGCTCGGCTTCCTGCGACCGGACGCGCCCGATCAGCGCCCGTGTCGCCTCGATATCGAGCGGCGGCCCCAGCGTCGCCATGACGTCGGGGTCGCTGCAGATCGCCTGGAATGGCACGACATCCGCGTCGCGCCACGACCGCATCACCAGCCGCCCGGTCTCGATCATCCGTTCAGAAGCCGCGCGGCGTGCAGAGCGTGATAGCTGAGTACGCCCGATGCCCCGGCGCGCCGGAACGCCAGCAGCGTCTCGAGGACGAGCGCGTCGCGATCGCCGGCACCCGCCGCAACGGCCGCTTCGATCATCGCATATTCGCCCGACACCTGATAGGCGTAGACGGGCACCGCGAAATGATCTTTCACCGCGCGGACGACGTCCAGATAAGGGAGGCCGGGCTTCACCATCACGCTGTCGGCGCCCTCGGCGAGGTCGGCCTCGACCTCGCGCAGCGCCTCTTCGATGTTGGCAGGGTCCATCTGATAGGTCTTCTTGTCGCCTTTCAACAGGCCGCGCGATCCCACTGCATCGCGGAACGGCCCATAGAAGGCCGAGGCATATTTGGCGGCATAGCTCATGATCTGGACATGGCCGAAACCTTCGGTCTCCAGCGCCTCGCGGATCGCGCCGACGCGGCCGTCCATCATATCGCTGGGCGCGATGATGTCGGCGCCGGCGCGCGCCTGATTGAGCGCCTGCCCGACGAGGACGTCGACCGTCTCGTCGTTGAGAACATAGCCGCTCCCGTCGATCAGACCGTCCTGCCCGTGGCTGGTATAGGGATCGAGCGCGACGTCGGTCAGCACACCGATGTCGTCACCGAGCGCATCCTTGATCGCGGCGGTCGCGCGGCACATCAGATTATCGGGGTTGAGCGCCTCGGAGCCGTCCTCGCTGCGGCGGTCGGCCTGGGTATATGGAAAGAGCGCAAGGCAGGGGATACCCGCCGCCGCCGCGTCCCTCGCGCGCTCGACAAGCCGGTCGACCGACCAGCGCGACACGCCGGGCAGGCTGGCGATCGGTTCCTCGGTCCCCGAACCCCCACAGA
Source organism: Sphingopyxis sp. (assembly GCF_965279755.1). GTDB lineage: Bacteria > Pseudomonadota > Alphaproteobacteria > Sphingomonadales > Sphingomonadaceae > Sphingopyxis. The sequence goes on from NZ_OZ257261.1 coordinate 997,970, forward strand.
CGAACAGCGGCCAGATCAGGTTCGACGGCGTCAGATGATGTTCGCGCACCATCGCGCGGCTCCAGCCGGTGCGGCGGGTGCGGCGCAGGCGAAGGTCGGGAAAGGGGGCATAGGTCATGCGGCGTGCATAGCGGCGCAGCGCGGCAGGGCAAATGGATATTGGCCCGTTCGGGCCGCCGGAGCTAGATGCCGCCGCCTGCGCGCTTCGACGCGACATCGGCGAGCGAGCCGAGCTTCGGCGCCTCGGCGGGCTTCGCCACGACCGGCGCCAGTGCGCCGCCCGGCGTGATTGTCGTCAGCTGACGGATGCGCGCGCGGAAGTCGGCGAGCGCCTTTCCTTCAAGCTGCGCGCGGGTCACGAAAGCCACCGACATCGGGTTCACCGGAACGCCGTTGCGATAGACTTCATAGTGGAGGTGCGGGCCGGTCGACAGACCGCTCGACCCGATGTAGCCGATCACCTGTCCGCGCGAGACATGCTGGCCGGGACGCACCGCGATCCGGCTCATATGGCCATAGCCGGTGCCGAGGCCCGCGCCGTGGCTGAGCTTCACATAATTGCCGAAACCGCCCGTGCGGCCGGCAATGGTGACGAGGCCGTCGCTGACGGCATAGATCGGTGCACCATAGCCGCCGCCGAAATCGACCCCGCTGTGCATGCGCGTATAGCCGAGGATCGGGTGACGGCGCATGCCGAAGGTCGAGGTGACGCGGCCGTTCGTGGGGCGGACCATACCGCCGCGCTGCTGGCCGACGCCCGAAGCCTCGAACCATTGGGTCTGTCCGTCGACGGTCCATTCGATCATCGACAGGCGCGGCTTTCCGGCGCGGACGAGGCCGGCGTAGAGCAGCTTGCCCGTCTCGCTCTCGCCGGTTTCGGCACGGCGATGATCGACGATGATGTCGAACTCGTCGCTCGCGCGGATGTCGCTGCCGACCGAGATCTGGCGGCCGATGACGCGGAGATAGGCCTGGATCGATTCGGGCGAGGCGCCGGCGGCGCGCGCCGAACGATAAAGGCTGTCGCCGACGCGGCCGCGGATACGCAGCGGGGTCGCATCGACCGCAATCGGAATGCGGCGCATCACGAGACGGCCGTCGATGCGCTCCATCTCGATCCGGAGGTCGAAACGCGCGCGCATCGCGAGGGCATCGACGGGTCGCGGCATCGTGCGCGCGGCGCGGCGACCGAGGATCAGGTCGATGCGCGTGCCCGGCGCGATGTCGGCGAGCGGAACCGCGCTCGACACCTGGCTCGCCAGCGCCTGTGCATCGCCGCTACCGACACCCGAGCGTTCGAGTACGCGGGCGAAACTGTCGCCCTGCCCCAGCGTCGCGGTGAGTTCGATCTGCGGACGTTCGGGTGTCTGCGTCAGCGGGCGCACCGCGTCGGTCGCGGCCATGTGGCGGCCGGTGTCGCCGCCGAACGCCAGCGGTACGATCATCTGCGCGCGCGCTTCGTTGAAATCGGCGGCGTCGAGCGTGGATTCCGGCGAAGTGAGCGGCTGCACGCCAGGGAAAGTTGCAATCGCTGCACCGCAAGCCAGGGTAAGCGTGGCAAGGCCACGCCACCATTCGGCCGATCCGATATTGTCGCCAAGGTCGACGACGAGGTCGATCTGCGCCAGCCGGTCGCGCCACGACGGCCTGAGGTCGGGTGTGTCGTCCGCCAGTCGCAGGCCTATCGCCTGCGACATCGTGAGGGCAGCGGCATTGCCGGACATCCCCGCGATGGGTTCGTGACGCTGAAACAAGATGCAACCCCCGCTCGACGAGCCTCCCCGGCCCGGCCGTCGATGATGTTTTCGATCGTCGGTCTGTAAACAAAGGCCGTTAAAGTCAATTTAACGCCCCTGCGTCGCGCCAGCCTTGCGGCGGGCCGTGCGGGCACCGGGATATTATGCAAGCGGCACCGGAAAATGCGCTTTGCTGCGGCGGTTCGACGATCGCCTGTTGCGCGAGGCGGCGGGTCATGCCAGCGTGGAGCAAAGACAATGACGTCATCCTCTTCCACCCCGGTCAAGGCTGTCCTTGGCCCCACCAACACCGGCAAAACCCATTTGGCGGTCGAGCGTCTGACCGCCCATAGCAGCGGGATGATCGGCTTTCCGTTGCGCCTGCTCGCGCGCGAAGTTTACGACCGCGTCGTCGCGATCAAGGGGCCGGCGGAGGTCGCGCTGGTAACGGGCGAAGAGCGAATCATGCCGGCGCAGGCACGCTATCTGCTGGGCACGATGGAAGCGCTGCCGGTGACACGCGACGTCGCCTTCGTCGGGATCGACGAGGCGCAGCTCGGCGCCGACCCCGAACGTGGCCATGTCTTTACGGATCGCCTGCTCCGCGCGCGCGGCCGGGAGGAGACGATGATCCTCGGCTCTGCCTCGATCAAGGGGCTGGTCAAGGGACTGGTCCCCGACGCCGACATCATCACGCGCCCGCGATTCTCGACGCTGAGCTATGCCGGCACATCCAAACTCTCGCGCCTGCCCAAGCGCTCGGCGATCGTCGCCTTCTCGGCGGAAGAAGTCTACGCGATCGCCGAGATGCTCCGCCGATTCTCCGGCGGCGCGGCCGTGGTCATGGGCGCACTCAGCCCCAAGACACGCAACGCTCAGGTCGCGATGTTCGAGGCGGGCGAGGTCGACTATCTCGTCGCCACCGACGCGATCGGCATGGGGCTAAACCTCGACGTCCAGCATGTCGCCTTTGCGAGCCTGCAGAAATTCGACGGCCGACGCCTCCGCCGTCTGACGATTTCGGAGATGGCACAGATTGCGGGGCGCGCCGGGCGTCACCAGCAGGACGGCAGCTTCGGCACCGTCGGCCTTCCGCAGGGCGGCTTCACGCCCGAAGAAATCGCGGCGATCGAAGGGCATCATTTTCCGCCACTCTCCAGCCTCTTCTGGCGCAACCCGATCCCGCGCTTCGACACGCTCGAAACGCTGCTCGCCGACCTTGCCCAGCCGCCGTCGCAGCCAAGCCTGCGCCCCGCCCCGGAGGCGGTCGACATCGCGGTGCTGAAGCATCTGATCGGCGATATGGAAGTGCGGATGCGCGGCCGCGAGCCCGAAGCCGTCGCGCGCCTGTGGGACGTCTGCGGGCTTCCCGATTTCGAGCAGCTTGGCGCCGAGCATCACAGCCGCACGGTGCTCAAGCTCTGGCAATGGCGCACGAGCGGCGACGGGATGATCGATCCCGAATGGTTCGCACGGCGCTTGGCACGCCTCGACGATACCGATGGCGACATCGACCAGCTCGCGAGCCGCATCGCCGCGGTCCGCACGCTCTGTTTCATCGCGCAGCGCGGCGACTGGATCGCCGGCGGCGCAGGCTGGACCGAGCGGACGCAGGATCTGGAATCGCGCCTGTCGGATGCGCTGCACGCCGCGCTCGCGCAGCGTTTCGTCGATCGCCGCCTTGCGCTCCTGCTGCGCGACGCCGGCCAGCGCCACACCGCGCTGCCGGTCGCGGTCGCCGCCGACGGCACCGTCGCGGTCGATGGCGAGGCGATCGGAACGCTCAAGGGCTTTTCGTTCCGGGTCGACGCGCGCGCGCGCGCCAGCGATCACCGGCTTCTCCTTGCCGCTGCCGAAAAACATCTACGCAGCGAACTCGCGCGCCGCGCTGCGACGCTGGCGGCAGGCGAAGATAACGCCCTGTCGCTCGTCAGCGAGGCCGGCGCGCCGCCGCGTCTCGCCTGGCACGGCCATGTCGTCGCGACGCTGACGCGCGGGCCGACGCTGGTACAGCCGGCGATCCAGATCGATCCTTCGCTCCGCCGTCTCGACGTACAGCAGGTTCAGGCGATCGCCGAGCGGCTCCAGCTTTTCGTCGCGCAGCAGCTCGCGCGCCACGCCGCGCCGCTGGCGACGATGGGCGAAGCGGCGGGCGATCTTTTCACCCCGCCGCGCGTGCGCGCGCTGCTTGCCGCGCTCGTCGATGGCGGCGGCACGGCCCCGCGTACCGTGGTCGAGCCCCAGCTTGAAGCGATGAGCACCGAAGAGCGGCCGCAGCTCCGCAAGCTCGGGCTAACGATCGGCTCGCTCGACATCTTTCATCACCAGCTTCTGAAGCCCGAGGCAGTACGCTGGCGCACCGCCCTGCTCGCCGCGCAGCAGGGCGCACCCGTGCCCGTGCTGCCGCCGCAGGGCGCGGTGCTGCAGAAGACGGGGAACCATGCCGGCCTGCGTGTGGCGGGCTTCCGCCGCTGCGGTTCGGGATGGCTGCGGATCGACATGGCCGAAAAGCTCGCGCGTCAGGCGCATGCGGCGCGCATCCAGTCCGCGGCGCCGCCGACATCGCCGGTCGCGGGCGGCGACGAGCATCACGATGGTCATGACGCCGATCATGGCGAAGCGCACGCCCCGCTGCCGGGCTTCATCATCGACCCGGCGCTCGCAACGTCGCTCGGCCTCGACGACGAGACGCGCCGCGCGCTGCTGCAAAGCTTCGGCTTTCGCGCCGTCGGCGAACCTGCGCTCCAGCGCTGGCGCTGGGCGGGCCTCAAATCAGCCGACAAGCGCAAGCACAACAAGCACGGCAGGAAGGACAAGAAGGACGCCAGCACCGCGCAGCCGGCCGCCCACGGCGATCGCGCTCGCCCATCCGGAAAGCAAGCCAAGGGACGGCGCGGCAAACCCGCGGGCAAGCCGCAGCCCAGGACGGGCCAACCCGTCGAACCGGCCATTCGCCCGCCGCGCCCCGACCGCATGCCGCGTCGCGGCCCATCGCCGAACAGCCCCTTCGCCGGTCTCGCGGCGATGCTCGCGGATGCACGCAAGGACTGATGCCGCGCTGATGTCCAGTCCCGGCGCCGCAGGAAGCCTCAGGCTCGACAAGCTGCTCTGGTATCTGCGCTTCGCGCGCTCGCGCAGCATCGCGCAGGCGATGGTCGCGGCGGGGCATATCCGGCTCGACGGACGGCGCGTCGTTCGCGCTTCGGCGGCGGTCCATGCCGGCGCGACGCTGGTGCTGCCGGTGGGCGAGCGGATCGAGGTGATCCGCCTGCTCGCGCTTCCCCAGCGCCGCGGTCCCGCGCCCGAGGCGCAGGCCTGCTATGTCCGGCTCGGCGCCGAGGCCCCCGCCGCATCGAGCTGAGCTTTCGGCCCGCGAGGAAAAGCTGTCGCCCGAAATCGCCGCAACCGGCCTATCGAATGAGAGTGATTCGCAACTGTCGCTTTGCGTTGACGCACCATATTCGGGCGTTTTAGAGGCGGGTCCAACCATCGTCCGGACGGCAAGGGTGCCGCCGGCCAAGGGAGCGAATACCCATGACCTATGTCGTCACCGACGCCTGCATCCGGTGCAAATATATGGACTGCGTCGAGGTCTGCCCCGTCGACTGTTTCTATGAGGGCGAGAATATGCTCGTCATCAATCCGAACGAGTGCATCGACTGCGGCGTGTGCGAACCCGAATGCCCGGCCGAGGCGATCCTGCCCGACACCGAAAGCGGCCTCGAAAAGTGGCTCGAGCTCAACAACAAGTTCAGTGCCGAATGGCCCAACATCACGGTCAAGAAGGACACGCCCCCCGACGCCGACGAATATAAGGGCGTCGCGGACAAGTTCGAGAATCTCTTCTCGCCGGAACCCGGCGAAGGCGACTGATCCGGAATCGGACAATCGGAACGGGGCGGGACTTTCCCGCCCCTTCTTTTTGCCCCCTTGAAACCGCTCCGCTTGGCGCCGATGTAGGATGGCGGAGGGGCCAGCCCGCCGGATTCTCCGGTGCGGCATCCCGAAAATGAAGGACGAATTCCCAATGATCGACCCGCTCGCCGCCCTTGTTCCCACCGTCGTTGAACAGTCGAGCCGCGGCGAGCGCGCGTTCGACATTTTCTCGCGCCTGCTGCGCGAGCGCATCATCTTCGTGACTGGAGAGGTTGAAGATCAGATGGCGTCGCTGATCGTCGCCCAGCTGCTGTTCCTCGAATCGGAGAATCCGAAGAAGGACATCTATATGTACATCAACTCGCCCGGCGGCGTCGTCACGGCGGGCATGGCGATCCACGACACGATGCAATACATCCGCCCGCGCGTTGGCACCGTGTGCATCGGCCAGGCCGCGTCGATGGGCAGCTTCCTGCTCGCCGCGGGCGAACCCGGCATGCGCGTCGCGCTGACCAACGCCCGCGTCATGGTCCACCAGCCCTCGGGCGGCGCGCGCGGCATGGCGTCGGATATCGAGATTCAGGCCAAGGAAATCCTGCGCATCCGCAAGCGGATGAACGACCTGTACGTCAAATATACCGGCAAATCGCTGAAAGAGATCGAGAAGGCGATGGACCGCGACACCTTCCTCGAGGCGGACGAAGCCAAGGCCTTCGGCCTTGTCGACCATGTCTATGACCGTCGCCCCGACGGTGACGCAGCGGCCCCGGAACTGGGCAGCGGCGGCGCGCCCGAATAACCCCATACGGCCGGCTGGCGCCAAGGGATCGCCTTGGCCTTCCCGGGGGGCCCGCCGGACCGGTTTGCCGCCGGTAACCGCGTTTGTTGACGCGCGTTTGGCGCCTTGGCGCTAGGCAGGACATTGAAGCCATGTCACCCAATTGCCATATTGTAATTGGGTGGCCGCGGATTAGGATGAAGGAGGCAGAGCGCCTTTTGCGCCTGCCAGAGGACATAATATGACCAAATTGAGCGGCTCGGACAGCAAGAGCACTCTTTACTGCTCCTTCTGCGGCAAGTCGCAGCACGAAGTCCGCAAGCTGATTGCCGGACCGACCGTGTTCATCTGCGACGAGTGCGTCGAGCTTTGTAACGACATCATTCGCGAAGAGATCAAGGGCGGCGTCGCCGCGCGCAAGGACGGCGCGGTTCCGACCCCGCTGGAAATCTGCCAGCATCTCGACGCCTATGTGATCGGCCAGAACAAGGCGAAGCGCGTCCTGTCGGTTGCCGTCCACAATCACTACAAGCGCCTTGCGAACTCGGGCCGCGGTGACGAGGTCGAGCTGGCGAAATCGAACATCCTGCTCGTCGGCCCGACCGGCAGCGGCAAGACGCTGCTCGCGCAGACGCTCGCGCGCTTCCTCGACGTGCCCTTCACCATGGCCGATGCGACGACGCTCACCGAAGCCGGCTACGTCGGCGAGGATGTCGAGAACATCATCCTGAAGCTGCTGCAGGCGTCGGACTATAATGTCGAAAAGGCGCAGCGCGGCATCGTCTACATTGACGAAATCGACAAGATCAGCCGCAAGGCGGAGAACCCGTCGATCACCCGCGACGTGTCGGGCGAAGGCGTGCAGCAGGCGCTGCTCAAGCTGATGGAAGGCACGACCGCGAGCGTCCCGCCGCAGGGCGGCCGCAAGCATCCGCAGCAGGAATTCCTGCAGGTCGACACGACGAACATCCTCTTCATCGCGGGCGGCGCCTTCGCCGGCCTCGAAAAGATCATCGGCAACCGCCTGCAGGGCAAGTCGATCGGCTTCGGCGCGCATGTCGCCGGCCCCGACGAGCGCCGCACGGGCGAGATGCTGAAGAATATCGAGCCCGAGGATCTGCTGAAATTCGGTCTGATCCCCGAATTCGTCGGCCGCCTGCCGGTGATCGCGACGCTCGAGGATCTCGACATCGACGCGCTGGTGAAGATTCTCGGCGAGCCGAAGAATGCGCTGGTGAAGCAGTATCGCAAGCTGTTCGATCTGGAAGAGGTCGCGCTGACCTTTACCGACGATGCGCTGGTCGCGGTTGCCAAGAAGGCAATCGAACGCAAGACCGGCGCGCGCGGGCTGCGCTCGATCGTCGAGGCGATCCTGCTCGACACGATGTTCGACCTGCCCGACCTCACCGATGTGGTCGAAATCGTCGTCGACAAGGATGTCGTCGAAGGCCGCAAGGATCCGGTGCGCGTCTATGCCGACAAGGCGAAGGAAGCCGGCGACGCCGCATGATGCCGCGGGGACTATGCTTCGCCCTGGCCGCTTTGGCCTTGGCGAGCGCCCCGCCGCTTCTTGCCCAGCAGCAACCCGTTTCGACCCCGATCGGCGAGGTCGTCGATTCGGCTGACGTGCAGCGCGAGGGCGACGCGCCTCGCCACCGCGCCTCGGGCTATCTCTTTCCCGTCAGTCTCGCCGCAATGCCGGCGCGCAAGCTGATCGTCTATGGCCCCGGCGACATGTCGGTGCAGTATACGCTGAACGGCGGCGCTAACGGCGACGGCTGGATCGACCTGTATGTCTATCCAAAGGACGTGCAGCTGGACGAAGAAGCCGCGGCGACCGACGACATCATCCGCGAGCATTATCAAGGCAAGCGCATCGATCCGCCAAAGGACTTCGGCGCGCCCGAATATGGCGTCGCGAGCGGATGGTATGACGCGACCATAGGCGGCAAGCCTTATCTGACCCACTACCAGCTGGCGCATCACGGCGAATGGGCCGTGAAGGTGCGCTTCAGCATGCCCGCCGATGCCGCGCCCGACGTGCGCGAACGCGCGGCCGCCGCGCTCGCCGCCTTCCCTACCCGCTGGCGCTGAGTCGCGGAGACTCGGGCCGAAAGCGGGGCACGCCACAACGCCGCGCCGGCTTTTTTGTTGCATCGCAGCAACAGTTGCAGAAAAAAATGCGCCCTCCCCTGTGGATAATTTGGCGCGATCGACGGAAATTCGCGATTTTTTGACCTTTGTCCTGTCCGGGCACATGGCGCGGGTTGCACTGTCACAATTGCTGTCACAATCGTGCCACACGCGGGCTTCAGGGGCGCTCGCAGGTCAGGCGCGCCCTTTTGATGCGCGCCAGCCGATTGCATCACCAAGGGGACATCCTGACATGAAATTCCGTCACACGCTTGCCGCCAGCGCTGCGCTGATTCCGGTTGCGCTGCTTTCCACGCCTGCCTTCGCCCAGTCGACGGGCTCGCAGGACTTCGAAAACGAAATCGTCGTCACCGGCACCAGCAACCGCAACGGCGTCGCCGGCGTGATCGCACCCGACACGACGAAGGCGAAGGTCGTCCTGACGCAGGAGTTCATCTCGCGCCAGGCTCCCGGCCAGACGGTCAACGACATCATCAACCAGCTTCCGGGCGTCAGCTTCCAGAACAACGACCCGTTCGGTTCGGCCGGCGGCAAGATGACGATCCGCGGCTTCGACAACACCCGCATCAGCCAGACGTTCGACGGTATCCCGCTGAACGATTCGGGTAACTATGCGCTCTATTCGAACCAGCAGCTCGACCCCGAACTGATCGAGCAGGTCAACGTCAACCTTGGCTCGACCGACGTCGATAGCCCGACCGCCGCCGCTTCGGGTTCGACCGTCAACTATCGCACGCGCACGCCGAGCGAAGATTTCGGTGTGAAGCTGGTCGGCTCGGCCGGCGACTTCAACTTCTTCCGCGTCTTTGGCATGATCGACACCGGCGTTCTGACGCCGTGGGGCACGCGCATGTTCATCTCGGGCAGCTCGGCTACCAACGACACGGTGTTCAGCAACGTCGACCAGCCGACCTTCAAGGCGCACCGCGGCCGCATCAACAAGAAGCAGTTCAACGCCAAGCTGTATCAGCCGATCGGCGACGACGGCGACTTCATCGCGGTGTCGGGCCACTATAACGAAAACCGCAACAACTTCTTCGGTTCGGTGCCGCTGCGCAACGATGCCAACCGCGTCGTCGGCTCGGCTTCGAGCAATCGCTTCCCGCTGACTCGCGCCGAGCGCGATTACGGCATCGCGCGCTGCCAGATCCGCGGCGCTTCGCCGGGCGTCGCCACCGACGATGGCGCATCGGGTGCCGCCGGGAACACGTGCGGCTCGACTTTTGACGAACGCATGAACCCGTCGAACACCGGCAACATCCGCGTCAACTCGCGCTTCACCCTCGCCCCAGGCCTTGTCCTGACGGTCGATCCGAGCTTCCAGTACGTGAAGGCCAACGGCGGCGGCACCGTGGTCGGGAGCGAAGGCCTTCGCGACGTCGATCCGACCGCCGGCGTCTCGCTTCAAACCGGCTATATCGCCGGCGTCCCCTATTTCGGCCGCGACCTCAACGGCGACGGCGATATTCTGGATAAGGTCCGCCTGTTGGCCCCCAGCCAGACCGGCACCCACCGCTATGGCGTCATCACCGGCCTGCGGTACGAGCTCGACGACACGAACACCTTCCGCGTGTTCTACAGCCTTGATCGCGCGCGTCACCGCCAGACGGGCGAAGTCGGCTTCCTTGATCTCGACGGCCAGCCGATCGATCCGTTCCCCGTCAACAACGGCTTGGCCGACGTCAACGGGAATATCCTGCAGAAGCGCGACCGCAAGTCGATCGCGACGCTGAACCTGTTCGGCGGTGAATATCGCGGCGAGTTCGGCCAGCTGACCGTTCAGGTCGGTGGTTCGTACAAGATGTTCAAGCGCGATCTGAACAACTATTGCGCCACCTCGAGCGCGACGGGCTTCGTCGAATGCTTCGGCACCAACGACGCCGGCCTTGCCGCCTGGCTTGCTGCCAACCCGACCGTCATCATCGGCGTCGACCGTAGCACGACCCCGGTGACGAACATCACCGCGCCGGTTCAGGGTCCGCAGCAGCGCATTCGCAAGTATAACAAGTTCACGCCGAACGTCGGTCTGACCTTCAAGCCGACCGACGATCTCGCGATCTTCGCCAACTATTCGAAGGGTGTGCAGGTTCCGGGCACGGACAACCTCTACAACGCCTTCTACTTCCCGGCGGACAGCGATCAGGCTAATCCGAAGCCCGAAACGACCGATAACTTCGACGTCGGCGTTCGCTACACGACCAGCAAGATCCAGGGTCAGCTTGGCCTGTGGTACACGATCTTCAACGATCGTCTGGCCTCGTCGTTCGACCCCGAAACCGAGCGTAACGTGTATCGCAACCTCGGCCGCGTCGACAAATATGGCATCGACGCGAGCATCTCGTACCGTCCGATCCCCGAGGCCTCGATCTACCTCTTCGGTTCGTACCTGAAGTCGAAGATCAAGGACAACGTCCTCAACGGCCTCTGCACCGCGCAGAACGTCACCGATGGCGCCTTCCTCTGCACCGCGGTCAACGGGCAGGCCTATGCTCTGACCAAGGGCAAGCGCGAATCGGGTTCGCCGACCTTCACCGTCGGTGGCCGTGTGCAGGGCCAGCTCGGCCCGATCGAACTGGGCGCGCAGATCAAGCGCACCGGTCCGCGTTACGTGAACGACCAGAACACGCCGATCTATCAGACCATCGGCGGCCAATCGACGGTCGTCTGGGGTGCGAAGGCTCCGGCTTACACGCTCGTCGATCTGGATGCCCGCGTGAACATGGACTGGGCGGGTCTTGGCGACAAGGTCTACTTCCAGTTCAACATCAGCAACCTGTTCGACAAGCTCTATGTCGGCGGTTTCGACGGCCAGCTGGCGAACAACACGGTCCCGAACGTCAACATCGGCGCACCGCGGAGCTTCATCGGCTCGATCGTCGTCGGCTTCTAAGCCCACACGAACGGCACGAAATCGGGCGCGGGAGGAAACTCCCGCGCCCTTTTTCATGTTCGTTCGAAATTTCGCGGCGCCCCTGATGCGGGGACGCGAAAAGCTCAGCCTGCGGCGAGGCGGCGGGCGGTGTCCTGCACCAGCGCAATCATGTTAGGGACGCCCTGCGTCCGGTTCGACGAGAGCTGCCGCGTCAGGTCGAACGGCGCGAGCGCGGCGGAGACATCCATCGCCGCGACCTCGGAGGCAGGCTTGTCCTGCACCGCGGCGAGGACCAGCGCGACGATCCCCTTGGTGATCGCGGCATTGCTGTCGGCGAGAAAATGCAGGCGGTCGCCCGTCTGCGACACCGGATAGACCCAGACGCTCGCCGAACAACCGCGCACCAGCGTCGCGTCGGTCTTGAGCGCATCGGGCATCGGCTCGAGCTCGCGGCCGAGGTCGATCAGCAGGCGATAGCGATCGTCGCCGTCGAGAAAGTCATATTCTTCGAAAATATCGTCGAGACTGCGCATCGCCGCGCCCTCGCATGTTTGACGCCGCGTTGGAAGGCCCGGCTCACGGGTTGAGCCACAAGATTACGACCCAGATTACGACATTGTCACGGCGCGGCCACGCCCTCGTCGGACGGAAGCGACTAACAAGGGATTGTTCGCGGAAGAGACATCCCCCTGCCCCGACCACCGGACTCAGTGATTTCACCTCTATGGAGTGAAGACTATGGCACGCTTTCGTACCCTCATCGGCCTCGGCCTTGCGTCCACGATGCTGATCGCCGCCCCGTCCTTCGCGGCCGCGACAACCGCCAAGCCCGCCGCCAAGCCGGTGGCGCATGCCTCGGCAAAGCCAGCGACGACCAAGGTGGCTACCGCGCCGGCGCGCACCGCCGCCGCCAAGCCTCGCGGCCGCATGGTCACGGCCCGCCTCGCGAACGGCAAGACGGTGACCTATGATTGCTCGTTGGCGGGTAACAAGACCAAGCAGGCCTGCAAGGGCTGACGGTCGGCCGTCCGGGCTTTTTCGCCCACCCTGTTCGGGCCGCATGGCCCATCGGGATCGCGTCGATCTGTCGGCGCGATCCCGTTCTGTGTTCAAATCAGAGGTCGACCCCCGCCGCGATGGCTTCGAGCTTGCGGAGGCGTTCCTTGAGGTCGGCGATCTCGATCCGCGATCCGGCGTTGGGCACGGCGGGATCGTGCATCTCGGCGACGGGGCCGGCCGCAAGTTCCTCGCGCTTCAGCTGGATCCAGTCGCGCCAGCCGCGCAGCGCGACCAGGCTGATGATCGTCAGCGCGGTCAGCGCAACCGCCGCGGGGATCAGGTTCGTCGCAAGGTCGGAAGTGATGGTGCCCATGGTTCGGCTCCTTCTTCGTCAGGGTCTCAGGGACGGGTCCGGTCGCGCAGGCTTTCGATCTCCTGATCGAGCGTGACGGCGCGGTTGTTGTCGGTGGCGATGCGTTCGAGAACCTGGATGCGATCCTTGAGCGCGCGGATTTCGGCCTGCAGCGCCTGCGTTTCGGCCTCGTTCGCCGGATTGCCGACGAAATATTCATTGCCCCGGCGGTCGCGGCGGATGCCGTGCTTGGCGCGGATGATGCTGCCGATCGTCACGATCAGGACGATGCCGATCACCATTTCAAACGGGTTCATGGGGGGCTCCTTCCGGTCTTGTCTTGTCGTTGTTCAGTTGAGCGGCGGCGCGTCGCGCAGCTTTTCGATCTCGTCGGCGACATCGATCCCCTTGTCGGTGACGATGCGTTCGAGGACGCGGACGCGTGCCTCCAGCCGTTCGGTCTGCGATGCGTATTGCGCGGCCTTTTCGGCGGTCATTTCGGACTGCTTCTCGATCATCTTCTGCTGATGCTTCGACCAGATGGCGAAACCGCCGAGCAGAAAGGGCGCGAGGGGGATCAATACCCAGACGGCGTCACCCATGCTTCATCTCCTCAATTCGCCGGGCGCCGCAGCGCCTCGATTTCGCTCGCCACGCGGTGGCTTTCGTCGGTCACGATGCGTTCGATCACCGCGAGGCGATCCTTCACCGAACCAAGCTCTGCGCGCAGCTGGGCATTTTCCTGGGCGGCCAGCTTGATACGTTCCATCGCCTCGTCGCTGGTCTTGGGATAGACCGCCTTGCCCCAGCTGTTTTCGAGCGGGTAGCCGTTCTTGACGCGCAGCCAGGTAGTGAAGACCCAGCCGCCGACCCCGGCCAGGCCAACGATGGCGGCGACGGGGGCAATGGTGTTCAGGACGTCGAGATTCATCTGTCTTGTTCCTCTCAGCGCAGTCGGTCGATCTGGTCGGCGAGCTGCGCGGCCTGGCCGTTGGTTTCGGTCGCGATGCGTTCGAGAACCGAAATGCGTTCCTCGAGCCGGCCGATCTGGCCGACGAGCTTGGCATTCTCGTCCGATAGCAAAGCGATTTTTCGATCAGCGTCGACGTCGGTTCGATGAACCGTGCCACCCCATTCATTCTCGACGGGATAGCCGTGCTTGGCGCGGATCCAGGTGGTGAACATCCAGCCGCCGATCGACAGAGCGATGATGGCGAGGACGAAAGCGGGACCACCGAAGTTCATTGTAAGTCTCCCTGTTGCCTTGTCCGGTAAGCGCCCAGATTACCGGAGAGCGTCGATCTCGTCGGCGAGGCGACGGTTGTGGCTGGTGTAGTAAAGTTCGATATCGGCAAGGCGGCGGTCGATGTCGCGGAAGCGCGAGCGGATGTCGCGGGTCGACGCGCTGGGGTTCGTCCGCACCCCCTGCCAGAATTTCGCTTCCTCGTTCGAGCCATAGAGCGCGAGCGGCTTCGGCGTGCCCATCCAGGCGATCAGGAAATAGGCGATGATCAGGACACCCGATCCCATCAGCGTGCCCAGCACCGCCGCAACGCGGATCCAGAGGACGTCGATGCCCGTATAGTCCGCGATCCCGGCGCACACGCCGCTCCATTTCGCGTTCTGCTTGTCGAGGTAGAATTTCGTGCGGCTGGCAGACATCTCAGTTCCTCCGGCTCATGTTTTCCAGTTGCGCCAGATCCTCATCGCTCCTTACCGCCGGGCGGAAGTCGGGATTGTCGGCGCTGATGATGCGTTCGACGGTATGCAGGCGGTTTTCGAGCCGGCGTGCCGTGTCGTACAGTTCGTCGAGCAGCTGCTCGTCCTCCCCAGTCAGCGTCTTGGCCTGCTTCCACTTGGTCACATAGTGGAGGATCAGCCAGGGCAGACCGAGGAAGATCGCAGGGACGACCACAATCGGGACGATTACCTCTTCCATCGGTCCGGCTCCTTACTTGTTGGCCTGCGCGGCCTTCAGCGCGGCGAGTTCGTCGGCAACCTTGTCGGCGGACTGCAGTTCGGCGATTTCCTCGTCGAGCGACTTCTTGTAGCCGAGACCCAGCGCATCGGCGCGGCCTTCGGCTTCGTCGACGCGGCGTTCGAGGATCTCGAAGCGCGAGAAGGCGTCTTCGACCCGGTCGCCATTGGTCATCTCGCGCAGCTTGTAGCGGTTCTCGGCGCTTTCGAGGCGGTTGACGACGCTCGACTGGCGAGCGCGGGCTTCGCTCAGCTTCTTCTGCAGCTTGGCGATATCGGCCTCATAGCCCTTGAGCGCGTCGTCGAGGACGGCGATTTCGGCCTTCAGCTTGTCGGCCATGTCACCGGCCTTCTGCTTTTCGACGAGCGCAGCAGTGGCGAGGTCTTCGCGGTCTTTCGACAGCGCGAGTTCGGCCTTTTCCTTCCAGCTGTCCTGCAGGCTTTCGAGCTTCGAGATGTGGCGGCGCATTTCCTTCTGGTCCGCAATCGTGCGGGCAGCGGAAGCGCGGACTTCGACGAGCGTTTCGTTCATCTCGAAAATGATCTGGCGGATCATCTTTTCGGGATCTTCCGCGCGGTCGAGCAGGTCGGTGACGTTGGCGGCGATGATGTCGCGGGTTCGTGAGAAAATACCCATTTGGAAACTCCTGTCGAAAACCTTGGTCCTAAAAATGGCTGGTGCCGGGGCGGGGCAAGGGGGGAGAGTGCCCCGGCACCAGTGTTCGGTCAGGCCAGATGGCTGACCGCCGGGGTGGCTGCAGCGGCGTCGTAAACGAGCTGGGGCTGGTCGATCACGCCAACGAAGATGGCAAGCGCTCCAAGCGCGCTGAGCGCGAAGGTGGCGGCCTGGGCAAACATCGTCTTCATGGGTCAACCTTCCTGTTTTTCGCTGCACCGGAGCGTGTTGCGCCGGTTCGTGTGATACACTGCAGGAGGCGTGCCAATTGCCGAAAGGGGCAGAAAAGCGCGCAACTTCATCTGCAAACACCAGTCGGCACCGATTTGACTTGCCAATCAGCGGGAATTTTTGCCAATGATTGGGAATGGAGCGCGAAACGCAGTTTATCGGCCAGTCGGCGGCCTTTCAGGACGCGGTCGATCGCGCCAGCCAGGCGGCGGCGCTCGACCGGCCCGTACTCGTCATCGGCGAGCGCGGCACCGGCAAGGAATTGATCGCCGAACGCCTCCACCGCCTGTCGGCGCGCTGGGACAAGCCCTATGTAATCCTGAACTGCGCCGCGATGCCCGAAACGCTGATCGAGGCCGAACTGTTCGGGCATGAGGCGGGCGCCTTCACCGGCGCGACGCGCAGCCGCGCGGGACGCTTCGAGGAGGCCGACGGCGGCACCCTGTTCCTCGACGAACTCGCAACGATGTCGAGCGGCGCACAGGAGCGGCTGCTCCGCGCTGTTGAATATGGCGAGATCACCCGCGTCGGCGCCTCGCGCCCGACCCGCGTCGACGTCCGCATCGTCGCGGCGACCAACGAGCATCTGCCGGCGCTGGTCGAACAGAACCGCTTTCGCGCCGACCTGCTCGACCGGCTGTCGTTCGAGGTCATTACCCTGCCCCCGCTCCGCGCCCGCGAGGGCGATATCGAGGTGCTCGCCACTTACTTCGGCCAACGCATGGCGGCCGTGCTCGGCTGGGACGAATGGCCAGGCTTCGGCCCGCGCGCGCTTGCGGCGATGGAGGGGCACGACTGGCCGGGCAATGTCCGCGAACTGAGGAACGTCATCGAGCGCGCCATCTATCGCTGGGCCGACCCGTTACGCCCGGTCGATGCGCTGACGTTCGACCCCTTTGCCAGCCCTTGGCAGCCGGCCACGCGCCAACCCGCGACTGTTGTCGAAGCCGCCGCGCCCGCCGCCGCCAGCGAAACGGTGCTCACCGCGCATGCACCGCCATCGGGGCCCGTCAGCGACCTGCGCGCCTCGGTCGACGCGTATGAAAAACAGATATTGTCCGACACGATGGCGCGCTGCCGCTTCAACCAGAAGGTCGCGGCCGAAGCGCTCGGCCTCAGCTACGACCAGATTCGCCACGCGCTGAAGAAGCACGGGCTCAATCAATAACCTATCCGGGAAGCTGGTCCGACAGCGCCTCGATGATCGCATCCTGGGCCGAGGCCGTGTCGGCCAGCCGGTCGCGCAGCGCATAGATATCGGGCAGTCCGTCGACCGCCTCGTCGATGCTGCGGTCGAGATAGAGCCGGTCGATGTCGGCAAGCGCCCCGGTCAGCGGCGCGCGCGCCGCGACGAGGCGCGAGATCGCCTGCTGCGCCGCGATCCAGCGCTCGCTCGCTATAGCGGAGCCCGCAGCCGCCGACACCAGCGTGGCGGCATTGCCGCGTTCGGCGGCGAAGGCCTGCTGCGCTGCGGCCGCATCGGCATCCCAGCGCGCGAGGCGCCCAGCCAGATCGGTGGGCAGCGGCCCCGGCGGCGTGACCGCAACGGTCGGCGGTGCGACATTGAAACGCCCCTCGACCGGCCGGTGCGCGAGCGAGGGCGCAGCCTCACCATTTCCGACGCCGGCGGCGCAGGCCGAAAGCGACAGGGCGGCGATGGCCGGCAGAAAAAAGGACGCGCACTTCATCACCGCCCCTGATATGGGCGCAAGAGCATCGCAGCAAGAGCCGAATCGGCCTGTCGCCCGTATCGCGCCATGCGCCGCGCATTTCCTTAAAAAGCACGGAAATATGCGGTTGACAGCTCGGGGATTGAACGCTAGTGGCGCTGACTTTCCCGCATGCCGGAAAAATCGCCTGCCCCGGCAGGTGACTGGTGTGCGGGTGATCTAGTTTTTTGATTGGATGGAAGACCATGTTCGCAATCGTGCGCACGGGCGGCAAGCAGTATCGCGTCGCCGCTGGAGACAAGATCGCCGTCGAGAAGATCGAGGGTGAAGCCGGTGACACCGTGTCGCTGGGTGACATTCTGCTGGCCGGTGACGGCGGCGAAGTGAAGGACGCGAACGGCCTGACCGTTTCGGCCGAGATCATCGCCCAGACGCGCGGCGAAAAGGTCATCGTCTTCAAGAAGCGCCGCCGGCACAATTACCGCCGTCGCAACGGTCACCGCCAGTCGCTGACGCTGCTGCGCATCCTTGCCGTCGGTGAAGCCAAGAAGGCTGCGCCGAAGAAGGAAGCCGCTCCGAAGGCCGAGGCCGCTCCGGCTGCCGAAGCTGCCGCACCGGCCGCCGAGAAGAAGGCCGCTGCGCCGAAGAAGGCCGCTGCGCCCAAGGCCGAAGCTGCCGCCGAAAAGAAGCCCGCTGCCAAGAAGGCAGCCCCCAAGAAGGAAGCCTGAGCGCGGCAACGCAGCTCGGCCCCTCAAGCGAAGCAAGGAGTTTAGGTCATGGCACATAAGAAAGCAGGCGGTTCGTCGCGCAACGGTCGCGACTCGCAGGCCAAGCGCCTTGGCGTGAAGAAGTTCGGCGGTCAGGAAGTGATCGGCGGCAACATTATCGTGCGCCAGCGCGGCACCAAGGTGTACGCGGGCGTCAACGTCGGCATGGGCAAGGACCACACCCTGTTCGCCACCGCCGAAGGCCGCGTCCGATTCCACGATGGCAAGCTTGGCCGCAAATATGTGTCGGTCGACGCCATGGCAGAAGCAGCCGAATAAAGGACGACTTCGTACGGGTCGTCCACAAGGGATGACCCGGAACGGTCCTTTCCGCCAACGCGGGAACAAAGTTCGAAAAGAGGGAGACGGGTCACCCCCGGACTCCCTTTTTTCTTGTCCGATATCCGCGATCCCGGATTTTCTGGCGCGAAAACAGGGCCATCCATCTCCCTCTCTATCGAATGTCGTCAAAGCGTCACCATCTGGCGCCACGGCGACAGGCAAATGGGAGTGATACGATGTTTGCGCGTACCGAAAGACTGTTGCTGCGGCCCGGCTGGCAGGAAGATGCCTCGGCGCTCGCCCGCGCGATCGGCGAAGAAGCGGTGGTCCGCAATCTTGCCCGCGCACCCTGGCCCTATGGTGAGGAAGAAGCGCAGAAGTTCCTCAGCATGCCTGTCGACCCCGACCAGCCGCGTTTCCTGATCTTCGCCCGTACCGGCGGCGCCCCGCGCCTCGTCGGCGGCTGCGGCATCTCGCCGAGCCCCGAAGGACCGCTGGAGATGGGATACTGGATCGCGCGGCCCTATTGGGGACTCGGCTTTGCGACCGAAGCCGGACGCCAGCTCGTCCGCATCGCGCGCGCGATGAACCTGCCCAAGCTTGGTGCCGGCCATTTCGTCGATAATCCCGCGTCGGGCGCCGTGCTCCGCAAGCTGGGGTTCAAGCCGACCGGCCAGGTCGCGCAACGCTACAGCGTCGCCCGCGGCGGCGAAGCGCCCTGCGCGCTGTTCGAAGAGGGCGATGGTGACGGCAGCAATGCCGTCACCCCCATGCGAGGCCGCATCGACATCGATGCGGACTTTCGCGACGAAATCCGCCTGATCGCGGCCTGAAACACCCCTCCCGCTTGCGGGAGGGGATTGGGGCTGCCTTACCCGCGCAGCTTCCCGGCCATGCCGATGATGTCGTCGAGCGGATTGCCGTCGCCGTCCATGTCGAGCATCTTGCCGAGGCCGCCAAGCCCGCCCGACGCGCCGCCGCTACCGCCAAGAACGCTGCCGAGGATGCCCCCAAGGCCGCCGCTCGATCCGCCACCGCCACTCAGCGCGCCGCCGATCAGGTCGCCGAGTCCGTCGGCGCTGCCGCTGCCCTGCTGACCACCCTGCTTGGCCATATAGCCCGCGACCATCATCGCGAGGATCGGCAGCATCTGCTTGAGCAGCCCCGAATCAAGCCCGCTCTGGCCCGCGGCATGATCCGCGACCGTGCGGCTGACATCCTTCGATCCGAAAATCTGGCCGAGCACATCGTTGCCCTGATCCACCGGCGTCGGCTGCGACCCGAGGACAGAATCGAGCAAACCGCCACCGCCGAGCTGGCCGAGCAACCCGCCGAGCCCCTCGATCCCGCCCGCGCCCTGCGCCTGCGTCTTGAACCCGCCGAGGATCGCGGGCAGCAGCGCCTCGGCCCCCTGCTTCGCCATCTCAGGCGGAATACCCAGCTGGTTCGCCATCGAGTCGATGCCACCGGCCTGCGCCAGAATGTCGGTCAGATTCATCAGATATGCTCCCACTGCGGCCGGGATCAAACCCTGACCGGTGCATATTGTTATAGCAGCAGCGCGACAGAGAAGGAGTCGTTCATTTCGCTGTCATTTTCAAATGCCTAGGTCCATCCTGCGGCCATGCGACTCGCCCCGTCCGGGAGTGGCCGCGCTTATAGTGGGAGCTAAAATATGAGCATTTTCGGCAAGATAAAGGACGCGATTTTCGGCAAGGCGCAGGCTGCGGAACCCGCCGCCCCGGCCCCCAACCCCATCGGCTCGGCGCTCGACGCGGCGACCAGCGCGATGGCTGCCGCCGCCGCAGCGCCGACTGCGATCAGCGATGTCGACGTCGAAACCATCCTGTCGGCCGAGGCCGCCAAGGCGGGGCAGGCGCTCAACTGGCGCACATCGATCGTCGACCTGATGAAGCTGCTCGGCATCGATTCGAGCCTCGACAACCGCAAGGAACTCGCGACCGAACTCGGCTACACCGGCGCGCTCGATGGCAGCGCCGAAATGAACATCTGGCTGCACAAGGCCGTGATGCGCGAACTCGCCGCAAACGGGGGCAAGGTGCCCGCCGATCTGACCGACTGACAGACGGTCGATAATTTTCGACGGGGGTCGGGTGGGCAAAGGCTCGCCCGACCCCTTTTCGTTGACCGGCGCGCGGGGGTGCCTAGACAGGTTTCAACAGAAACAAAGCCCGGGGAGCCTTTGCCGTGCACATCATCTCGACTCCGATCAGCCGCCGCCAGACACTCGCCTCATTGGGCGCCGGTGCTGCCGGCATCGCCATCGCGGGTCCGGCTGCGGCCGAAACAATCGCCACCGGATCGGCGGCGAAATCGCCTGCGCAGACGCTGCTCGATTCGGTCGCCGACAATCTGATCGCGCTGTCGCCGGAAGGCGCGACCGCGCTCGGCATCGACACCGGCGCGCGCGCGGCCGAACGCGGCAAGCTCGGCGATCGCTCGGCGGCAGGGATGAAGGCCGTCGCCGACACGCTGAAGGCCGATGTGGCCCGCATCCGCGCGTTCAAGACCGACGGCCTCGACCATGCCACCCGCACCAGCCTCGCCGTCGTCGATAGCGCCTACAGCGTCGCGCTCGACGGTTTCGCGCAGCCCTATGGCGACGTCGCGGTCGGCGGCTGGCGCAACACGCCCTATGTGGTGATCCAGAATGTCGGCGCCTATCTGGACGTCCCGAAATTCCTCGACAGCGACCATCCCATCAAGACCTCTGCCGACGCCGAGGCCTATCTGTCGCGCCTCAATGCCTTTCCCGGCGTTCTCGATGGCGAAACCGGACGGCTGAAGGCCGCGGGCGGCACGGGCCTGATCGCCCCTGCCTTTCTGATCGACAAGGCCGTGAAGCAGCTCGAGGCCACGCTCGCCGATGCGAAAGCGGGTGGCGGGATGGTCGAAAGCCTCGCCACCCGCACCGCCGCCGCGAAGATCGCGGGCGATTGGAGCGCGCGATCTTCGAAGATCGTGCAAGGCCCGATTGCCGCGGCGCTCGAACGCCAGCTCGCCGAGCTGAAGGCGCAGCGGCCGAAGGCAACGATGGACGCCGGCATGTGGGCGCGCCCGCATGGCGACGAGTTCTACGCCTGGGCGCTCCGCGCCTCGACGACGACGCGCATGACCCCCGACGAGGTCCATGCGATGGGCCGCGAGCAGCTTGCCGACCTGCATGGGCAGATGGACCCGATCCTGAAGAAGCTCGGCTACGCGAACGGCTCGGTCGGCGACCGGATGAACGAGCTGGCGAAGGATCCGCGCTTTAAATTCCCCGACAACGACGCCGGCCGCGCCGAGATCGTCGCGTACATCCAGACTTGGCTCGGCAAGATCCGCACCCAGCTGCCGCGCGCCTTCCGCACGCTGGTGAAGGGCAATGTCGAGGTGAAGCGGCTGCCGCTCGCCGAGGAACCCGGCGCGCCCGCAGCCTATGGCGGCGCGGGATCAATCGACGGCAGCACCCCCGGCCGCTTCTGGATCAACCTCCGGACCACCGACCTGCATAGCAAATATTCGCTTCCTGATCTGGCGATGCACGAGGCGATCCCGGGGCATGTCTGGCAGGGCGAATATGCGAACCAGATGCCGCTGATCCGCACGATGCTGGCGTTCAACGCCTATTCGGAAGGGTGGGCGCTCTACGCCGAACAGCTCGCCGACGAACTGGGTCTTTATGACGATTTCGAGGTCGGGCGCCTCGGCTATCTCCAGTCGCTCGCCTTCCGCGCCTGCCGCCTTGTCGTCGACACCGGCATCCACGCCAAGCGCTGGACGCGCGAACAGGGGGTCGATTTCTTCGTCAAGGAGAATGGCTCGAACCCGCTCGAGGTGTCGAGCGAAGTCGACCGCTATTGCAGCTGGGTCGGGCAGGCGTGCGGATACAAGGTCGGCCACAGCGAGATCGTCCGCCAGCGCGGCCGCGCGCAAGCCGCGCTCGGCGCGAAATACGACCTGCGCGATTTCGACGACACGGTGGTCAAGGGCGGCAACGTCCCGCTCGACGTGCTGGCGAAGAATGTCGACGAATATATCGCGGTGACAAAGGCCTAGGGCCGCGGCAGCGGCGCCAGATCGGGCTCGACGAATCCCCGCCGCGCCGCGACCGAAAACAGCAGCTCGCGGGTGTAGAAGCGCAGCGGCCAGTCGCGGCGGCCGACGTCGGACAGCAGCATCGCGTTGACGCGCGCCGCCAGCTCCGTTTCGCCGGTTTCGGACAGGAACAGGCGTACCCCCGCGACATAGGCGCGGGTGATGCTGTCATGATAGCCCTGCGTGTCGTCGTTCACGCCGCCGACGCTTTCGTTATAGCGGCTGATGATCGTCGCGATCCCGGCATCGATGTCGATGTCGGGGCGCTCGCTGACAAGCCAGAGGCATGCGCCGAGATGCGCCTCGTGCGTCCACGCCTCGCGCGGCAATGTGCGCGCGAGCAGGCCCTCACCGATCGCGCGGATGTCGGAATCGCGCTCGAACAGGCGCGGTTTATAGTCGGTGGTCATCGGTCCGGTCCTTCCGGGTGAATGAGCACCCGGAAGTTTCCGGGTCAATCAGGCTGCGACGGCTGCCTGCGGTGCGGCCTGGCGGACGCCTTCGTCAACATGGTCCGCGAATTGTGCGAAATTGTCGATGAACTGGCCGACCAGCGTTTGCGCGGTGCGGTCATAGGCGGCCTTGTCGGCCCATGCCTCACGCGGATCGAGCAAGCCGCTGTCGACGCCCGGAACCGCGACGGGAACCATGAAGCCGAAGTTGGGATCCTTGCGGAACTCGGCGTCGTTCAGGCTGCCGTCGAGCGCCGCGTTGAGCAGCGCGCGGGTCGCCTTGATCGGCATGCGCTTTATGCCGTCCATCGTCGCCATGCCGCCGGTCCAGCCGGTGTTGACCAGCCAGCACTGGACGCCGCCCTTGGCGATGCGCTCCTTGAGGAGGTTACCATAGACCGACGGGTGGCGCGGCATGAAGGGCGCGCCGAAACAGGTCGAGAAGGTCGCCTCGGGCTCGGTCACGCCAATCTCGGTCCCCGCGACGCGCGCGGTGTAGCCCGAGAGGAAGTGATACATCGCCTGATCGGGGGTCAGCTTCGCGATCGGGGGCAGCACGCCATAGGCGTCGGCGGTCAGCATGATCACCGTCTGCGGCACCGGGCCCATATTCTTTTCCGACGTGTTCGGAATGAAGTCGATCGGGTAGCTGCCGCGGCTGTTCTCGGCGAGCGTCGCATCGTCGAAGTCGAGTTCGCGCGTTTCGGGATCCATAACGACATTTTCGAGCACGGTGCCGAAGCGCTTGGTCGTCGCGAAAATCTCGGGCTCCGCTTCAGGCGAGAGGCGGATCATCTTGGCATAGCAGCCGCCCTCGAAATTGAAGACTGCCGTGTCCGACCAGCCATGCTCGTCGTCGCCGATCAGCGTGCGCGAGGCGTCGGCCGACAGCGTCGTCTTGCCGGTGCCCGACAGGCCGAAGAAGACCGCGGTGTCGCCGTTCGCGCCGATGTTGGCCGAGCAGTGCATCGGCATCACGCCCTTCACGGGGAGGAGGTAGTTGAGGATGCCGAACACCGACTTCTTCATCTCGCCCGCGTACTGTGTGCCGCCGATCAGGATCAGCTTCTCGGTGAAGTTCACCGCGATCACCGTTTCGGTCCGCGAGCCATGCTTTGCCGGGTCGGCACGGAAGCTCGGCAGGTCGATGATGGTGTACTCGGCCGCAAATGCCGCAAGCTCCGCCGCGGTCGGGCGGCAGAGAAGCGTGCGGATGAACTGGCTGTGCCAGGCGAATTCGGTGACGACCTGCACCGCGACGCGGTGCTCGGGCTGCGAGCCGCCGAACAGCTGCTGGCGATAGAGGCGCGGGCGGTCGGCGAGGTGCGCGAAGAAATCGGCCTTGAGCGATGCAAAATGATCGGGCGTCATCGGGACGTTGGTCTTGCCCCACCATATGGTGTCGCGCGTTTCGTCGTCCTGGACGATGAACTTGTCCTTGGCGCTGCGACCGGTGTGCTTGCCGGTTTCGACGACGAGCGGGCCGTCCTTGGCCAGCAGACCTTCGCCGTTGCGGATCGCGTCCTCGATCAGCGCCGATGTGCCCAGGTTTTCGGCAATCTGCGCCTTCGTCTCGACGGCGTCGGTGCCGATCACAAGCTTCGTCATTGTCTTCGCCTTTCCTCTATCCCGACCGTATCTTTGCATAGGTATGCAGCGCATGCCATGCGAAAGCGATGGGCCCGCATGAACATGGGGTGCCGACCGGGCATCGATTCCGAAATCCCGGTCGCGTTAGCTGTGATGGGGGGCAAGGTCAAAAGATTAAAGGGTGAATCGCGGGGCCTCCGCGACGAGTATCGGCCATGGAACCCCGCACCGCTTCACGCGGTTGTCGCTGAGCCCCTTATCGGCTAGTCCCCGTGCGGGTCCGCCCAATGGAAAGAGCATGACGGCAACCATCGCGCTGGTCGACGACGACCGCAACATCCTGCAATCCCTGTCGATCGCGCTGCAAGCCGAAGGCTTTGTCACGCGCGTCTATTCGGATGGCGAGGCGGCGCTGAAGCCGCTGATCGACAACCCGCCCGACCTGGCCGTCTTCGACGTGAAGATGCCGCGCATGGACGGGCTGGAGCTGCTGCGCCGCCTGCGCGAGAAAAGCCAGCTTCCGGTCATCTTCCTGACCAGCAAGGACGACGAAATCGACGAGGCGCTGGGCCTTGCGATGGGGGCCGATGACTATATCGCCAAACCCTTCTCGCAGCGGCTGGTCATCGCGCGCATCCGCGCGATCCTGCGCCGCGTCGAGCTCAACCGCGCGCCGGCCAGCGAAGAGGACGAACCGGTGGCCGAGCCGATCACCCGCGGACGGCTGAAGATGGACCCCGCGCGCCACAAGGTGAGCTGGGACGGCAAGGATGTGACGCTGACCGTCACCGAATTCCTGATCCTCGAAACGCTCGCCTCGCGCCCCGGTATCGTGCGCAGCCGCAACCAGTTGATGGACGCCGCCTATCAGGACGACGTCTATATCGACGACCGCACGATCGACAGCCACATCAAGCGCCTGCGCCGCAAGTTCCGCGAGGTCGATGCCGAGTTCGACGGCATCGCGACGCTGTACGGGGCGGGTTACCGCTTTTCCGACGATGGTTGATCCGAAGAAACCCGAAGGCAGCATTGCCGAACAGGAGGAGGCGCCGCTCGTCTGGTCGGCGCGCTGGTCGCTGACGACCCGTATCCTCGCGGTCAATATCCTCGCGATCGTGCTGTTCGGCGGCGGCTTCTTCTATCTCGACACCTATCGCAGCCGGTTGGTCGACACGCGCATGGACGTGATGGGCGACCAGCTCGCGATGCTCGACGAGGCGCTCGAGGCGGCGCGCCCCGACCAGCGCCAGCATCTGATCAGCGAATTCACCCAGGCGACCGAGTCGCGGCTGCGCTTCTATGACGCGGCTGGGCGAAAGATCGACGACAGCTTCGACCACGCACCGCCGACCTATACGCTGCGCGACCCCGACCTGCAGCCGTGGAAGCGCGACGTCGCGCGCGCGATGGACCGCGGGATTGACTGGATCGTCGGCGCGCCGACCTATCCCGAGTTCGAGGAGCCACGGGTCGATCGCGGCGACGCATGGCCCGAGGTCGCCGCGACGCTGAAAACCGGCACGGCGTCGAGCCGCTTCCGCTATGTTCCCGAGCGCACCCCGTTGCTGAGCGCGACGCGGATCGTCGATCTCGATGCGCCCGAGGCGATGCTGATGACGCTGAACGCGCGCGACATAACCAAGACGGTGCGCGCCGAACGCTTCCGCATCGCGCTCGTCGTGACGACGGTGCTGCTCGCCTCGGTGCTGCTCTCGCTCTTCCTCGCGCGCACGATCGTCCGCCCGCTGCGCAGGCTCGCGCGCGCTGCGGTGCGCGTCCGCCTAGGCCGCGCCCGCGAGGTCGTCGTGCCGCGCCTGCCGAGCCGCCGCGACGAGATCGGCACCCTCGCCCGCGCCCTCAGCGATATGACGCAAGCGCTGCGTGAACGCATCGATGCGGGCGAACATTTCGCCGCCGACGTGACGCACGAGCTCAAGAATCCGATCGCCTCGGTGCGCTCCGCGATCGAGGGGCTGGGCCGCGTCAAGACCGCCGAACAGCGCGCGCAGTTGCTCGCCATCGCCGACGAGGATGTCCGCCGGCTCGACCGGCTGGTCACCGACATCAGCGATGCGAGCCGGATCGACGCGCAATTGTCGCGCACCCTGTTCGAGCCGATCGATATCGGGCTGATGATCGAATCGATGCTCGCAGGACGCGCGGCGCGTGCGGAGCAGGGCAAGCCCCTGCCACGCATCGCCTTCGCGCGGCCGCGCAAGGGCACGACGGTGGTGATGGGCGACGGCCACCGGCTCGAGCGCGCGATCGACAATGTCATCGACAATGCGATCAGCTTCTCCCCCGAAGACGGCCTTGTGTGCGTGTCGGCGACCCTGCTTGGTGACGAGGTCCATGTTCGGGTCGACGACGACGGCCCCGGCATCGACCCCGCGCAGCGCGAAGCGATTTTCCGGCGCTTTCACAGCGAACGCCCCGACGGCGAGGCGTTCGGGCGCCACAGTGGCCTCGGCCTCGCGATCGCCCGGACGATCATCGAGGGACATAGCGGAACGATCTCCGCGCGCGACCGCGACGATGGCCGGCGGGGCGCCAGCCTGCTGATCACCCTGCCCGCGCGCGAAAAGTCGGGCGAGGACGGCTGACGCCGGCCGACCGAAAACGGTTTGTCGCCTTGCGGCACCGCAGCATCGCCGGTAAGCCTGCGCGATGTTTCCGAGCCGGACCAAGCCCGAGATTCAGAATATCCATGCCAGCTGCGTTGCGGCGGGCAGCGGCGGCGTGCTGATTCTGGGCAATCCGGGTCAGGGCAAATCGGATCTGGCGCTCCGGCTGATCGATCGCGGTGCGCGGCTCGTCGCCGACGACCGCTGCGACATCTGGTACGACCGTGAGCGGCTGTGGTGCCGCCCCCCGGAGATTCTGGCGGGCAAGCTGGAAGTGCGCGGGATCGGCATCGTCGACAAATCGTGGACCGCACCGGTGCCGCTGGCACTCGCGGTGCGGCTGACCGACCGTTACGACCGTATGCCGTCGGTCAATCAGGTCGAAACGGTGGCGGGCCATCCACTGCCTGCGCTCCTGCTCTCGGCCTTCGAAGCCTCGGCCCCGATCAAGATCCTGCTCGCGCTCGAACAGCTGGCGCCCGAGCGATGAGCGACCACGCCGCCGAGCAACGCCTTCTTCTGGTGACCGGCCTGTCGGGCGCGGGCAAGTCGACCGTGCTCAAGGTGCTCGAGGACCTGGGGTGGGAGGTCGTCGACAACCTGCCGCTCGCGCTGTTGCAGGCGCTGATCGATGCGCCCGCGCAGCATAGCGGGGCGAACCGCCCGATCGCGGTCGGCATCGACAGCCGCAGCCGCGGTTTCCAGCCCGCGCAGCTTGTCAAGCGGATCAAGGAATTGCGCGAGGATGGCGGGCGCGACATCCAGACGCTGTTTCTCGACTGCGCCGGCGCCGAACTCGAGCGCCGCTTTTCGGAGACACGCCGCCGCCATCCGATGGCGGAGGATCGCCCCGCCGCCGACGGCATCGCGCGCGAACGCGAACTGATGGAACCGCTCCGCCGCTGGGCCGAGCATGTCATCGACACGACCAACTATTCGAGCAACGACCTGCAGCAGGAAATCCGCCAACGCTTCGGCGACGCAGGCGAGGATGAGCCGGTGCTCAACGTCATGAGCTTCGGCTTCGCGCGCGGCCTGCCACGCAACGCCGATCTGGTGTTCGATATGCGCTACCTGCGCAATCCACACTGGGATCCGAAGCTGAAGCCCGGCACCGGCCTCGACGCCGACGTCGCCGCCTATGTGAAGGCCGACCCCGCCTATGAGGACAGCGTCGCGCAGATCGAGACGCTGATCCTGACGCTGCTCCCGCGCTACCGCGTCGAGGGCAAGAGCTATGTCACCGTTGCCTTTGGTTGCACCGGCGGGCGGCACCGGTCGGTCCATGTGGCGAGCCGTGTTGCCCAAACGCTACGCGCGTCCGGTTATGAGCCAACGCTGACCCACCGCAATCTTGACTCCGCACCGCAAGATGGGCTTGAGGGCAGGCCCCCGCCTGCATCTCCCGCCGGCGCCGGAAAAGCATAAGGGTCTGCGATTTCATGGGTGTCGATAAAGCTCTGCCGCTGCTGGGAATGGTTCTCGTCACCCATGGCCGCCTCGCCGAAGAGATGGTCCGCGCGATGGAGCATGTCGTCGGCCCGCAGCGCGCGATCGCCACGGTGTGCATCGGCCCCAACGACAATATGGAAATGCGCCGCAAGGAAATCGCTGATGCGATCCGCAAGGTCGACGAGGGCCGCGGCGTGATCATGCTGACCGACCTGTTCGGGGGCACGCCATCGAATCTGGCGATCAGCCTGCTCGAAAGCGGGCGGACCGAAGTGATTGCGGGGGTCAACCTGCCGATGCTGATCCGGCTGGAAAGCGCCCGCAAGGCAATGGACCTGCGTGCCGCGGTGATCGCGGCCAAGGAAGCGGGCCAGAAATATATCTCCGTCGCGTCGGAGATGCTGGGAGTGGGGCCATGAGCGAAAACAGCGAAACGGTGGAAATCACCAACCAGCGCGGGCTGCACGCACGCGCCAGCGCCAAGTTCGTCACCTTCGTCAGCCGCCTGCCCGAGACCGTGAGCGTCGAGGTCGAAAAGGGCGGATCGCGCGTCAACGGCACCTCGATCATGGGGCTGATGATGCTCGGCGCCGCGAAGGGCGACAGCATCACGATCCACACGAAGGGCGACGGCGCTGATGCGGCACTGCTGAAGCTGGTCGGGCTGGTCAAGGACAGCTTCGGCGAGGATTGACCGGATGACCGGTCGCCGTTCCACCATCGAAAGCCTGTCGAACCCGCTGGTCAAGCGGATGCGCCTGCTGCGCGAGAAGCGGCACCGGCGAGCCGAGGGCCTGTTCCTTGCGGAAGGGCTGCGGATCGCGACCGAGGCGCGCGACGCCGGCATATTGCCGCAATGGCTGTTCCTTGCCGAAGAGGGCGCGGCGCATCCGCTGGCGAAGGCGCTCGTCGATGCGACGCTGGCGGGTGGCGGCGAGGTGATCGATACGACGCCCGCGATCCTGTCGAAGCTGTCGGGCAAGGATAATCCGCAGGCGATCGTCGCAATCTATCCCGAGCCAAGGACCGCGCTCGCCGATCTCGACCGCGACGCAGCGCCGATCTGGCTGGTCGCCGAGCGGCTGCGCGATCCCGGCAATCTCGGCACAATGCTGCGCACCGGCGATGCCGTCGGCGCCGGCGGACTGATCCTGCTCGACGAATCGACCGACCCCTATGCGGTCGAGGCGGTGCGCGCGAGCATGGGCGCGATCTTTACGCAAAGGCTCGTGCAGGCGCGGTGGGAAGACTTCCTGCCCTGGCTCCGCAGCGGCCCCGGCGAACTCGTCGCGACATGGCTTGGCGACGATACGCAGGATTATCAGGCGGTCCGCTATGCCGCGCCGACCTTCATTCTGATCGGCAACGAGTCGCAGGGGATGCCCGCGGGCTATGCCGCCGAGGCGGACGTGCGGGTGAAAATGCCGATGATGGGCAAGGCCGACAGCCTCAACGCCGCGGTCGCAGCCGCGGTGATGGCCTATGAGGTGCTGAACCAGCGGCGAAGCTGAGCCCGGCGCACGCTTTCGGTTCGGCCTTCGGCCAGCGTCATGCTAGTATCGGCGTCCGATGAAAGGAGCCATGCAATGGCCAGGCTGCCGCTTTTTCCTTTGGGCCTGTCGGCGCTCGCAGCGGCGGGTTGCGCGCCCGCTGCGGAAAGCCTGCAACCGCCCGCCCCGCGCGAACCCGTCTATATGGCGATCGGGACCGAGCCCGGCTGGACGCTCGAGATCACGCCCGAACGGCTGAATTACGCCGGCGACTATGGCGAGACGAAGATCGTGGTGGCGAATCCCGGCGCGACGCCCTCGATGAACGGCAGGACCTATGCCGGTGGCCGCCTTTCGGTCGTGATCAAGCACGCCACATGCAGCGACGGGATGAGCGACCGGCGTTACGCCGACACGGTGCGCGTCATTGCCGACGGCAAGACGCTGACCGGCTGCGGCGGCGCCATCTTGCCGCCCGACACGCTCGCGGGATCGAACTGGATATTCGTGTCGATCGGCGGCGTGCCGGTCGCCGCCGGCCGCCCGACCTCGCTGGCGTTCGACGGCGCGCGGCTCAGCGGCAGCGCGGGCTGCAATCGCTTCTCGGGCTCCTATACCGCCGACAGCCGGACGCTGACCGCCGGCCCGCTGATGGCGACCGAAATGGCATGCCCCGGTGCGGGGATGACGCAGGAACAGGCCTTCTTCAAGCTGATGGCGGGCCCGGTCCGCATCGGCTTTCCGACCGACGGGACGATGGAGATCAGCGGCGTCGACGGTCAGACGGCCGTGCTGAGGCGGGTGATCTAGTCGTTCGCGCCGCCGCCTGACAGCTTCGCCAGCGGGCGCGCGGCCTGCTCGGCGACGGGAAGCGCAGGAATCTCGCGGTCGCCGGTCTCGACGTCGAGCGCCTCGAAGCGTTTCGCCTGCGTCAGCACCTGCGATTCGAAGCTGCCGACGAAGGCGTTGTAGGCGCCGGTCGCCTGATCGAGATTTTTGCCAACCTTCGCGATATGCGACCCCATCACCGACATGCGCGCATAAAGCTCCTTGCCGAGCGCCGCGATCTCGCGCGCCTGCCCCGCGAGCTTTTCCTGCCGCCAGACGGCCGCGACGGTGCGCGCGATCGCGATCAGGTTGGTCGGGGTCGCGAGCAGCACCTTGCGCTCGAACGCGTAATCCCAGAGCTCGGCATCCTGGTCGAGCGCGGCGGCAAGGAAATGCTCGCCCGGCACGAACATCACGACGAAATCGGGCGTGTCGTCGAACTGGTTCCAATAGGATTTGGCGCCGAGCAGATTGACATGTGCCTTCATCGCGGCGGCATGCGCCGCGAGGTGCATCGCCTTCTCGCTCTCGTCCACCGCACCGAAGGCGTCCTGATAGGCGTTGAGCGACACCTTCGCGTCGATAATCAGGTTCTGGCCGCCGGGCACCTTGACGACAACGTCGGGTCGCAGCCGTCCGCCTTCGCCATCGGCGACGCTGACCTCGGTCTGGAAATCGGCATGTTCGGAAAGCCCGCAGCTTTCGAGGACGTTGCGCAGTTGCTGCTCGCCCCAGCGGCCGCGCGCTTTCGGCGCATTGCGCAGCGCGTTGACCAGCTTCGCCGCCTCGCTCGAGACGCGCTCGGTCCCCTCACGCATCGCGGCGATCTGGCCGTGGAGCAGGCCGAACGCGTTCTGGCGCTCGGCCTCGACCTTGCCGACCGCTTCCTCATATTTCTGCAACCGGTCGTGGACCGGATTGAGCAGTGCCTTCAGATTCTGCCCCGCACTCTCCTCGCTCTGACGAAAGCGCGCGTCGGCGCGTTCGAGGAATGCCTTCTGCGCCTCGCCGAGCATCGCCTGCCCGACTTCGCGAAACTGCGCGGTCAGCGCCGCCTGCGCATCCTTGAGCTGCGCGATCTGCGCCTCCTGCGCTTCGTCGCGCGCGCGCTGTTCGGCAAGCAGCGCGGCGAGTTTCAGGTCGGCCGCCTTGCGCGCCTCTGCCTCGGCGGCAAGGTCGGTCACCGCGGTGCGGAACCGCTCGGTCAGTCCGTCGCGCTCGGCCTTGAGCGCTCCCGCCTGCCGCCCGGCCAGCAGCCAGCCGATCAGCCCCCCGAGAAAGAGGGCGACGAAAGCAATGGCGAGTGCGGCAATATCCATGCGCGGAACATAGATCGAACACCGCCCCCCTGGCTAGCGGTAAAATCCCGTCAGAGGAGATCGCTCGCGACGTCGAGTTCGCGCACGCGGCGCTTCTGCCGCGCCGCGTCGACCAGACGGCGGAGTTCCTCGCGCCGATCGGCCGCGCGGTCGATATGCGGCATCACGAGCGCGCCACCACGCGTCGTCTCGTCGGACGAATCGATGCTGATCGTCCCGATACCCGCCCACTGGTTGATGAGCGTGAAATCCATGCGGACGTCCTTCACGCGATAGAGTTCGATCTCGTCGACGCTTTTGACGAAGATGCCCTTGCGCAGGATCAGCCGGTCTTCGGTCAGCTCATAGGTCGTGTCGAGATTGCGGATCCACTGGACGAGGATGATCAGGAAACCGACCCCGACGAGACAAAGCAGCAGGGTCAGCCAGCCGACGAGCGTGCCGCGCAGCCAGCCCCAGGTCGAGGAACGGAAGCGGTCGAGAATTTCGGGCATCGGCATCTCCTTCGCGTGGCGGGCTTACAGCAAATAGATCACGACATAGCGCGCGACCAGCGCGGCGAGGATCGCGATGCTCCAGCGCCGGTCCTTCACCCACATCGCCGCGACCATCAGCGCGACGAGGACCAGCGTCAGGCCCAGCGCGGGCGGGTGCGTCAGGTTGGGCGCAATATCCGGCTGCGACAGATAATAGCCGAGCTGCGCGGCGAGCAGCACCAGCAGCAGCCCCAGCACCGCGCGGCGGACGCGGAAATAATGGACGTCGAGATCGGCGAATCCCTCGGGGTGCGAGGGAAAGACGAGTCGTGCGGCGAGAAAGTACAGGCTCGCGAACGCCGCGACCGCCATCAGCGTGGTGCTCGATACCGCGATGTCCGCGCGCACCGTCCAGGCCGCCGACCAGAAGGACAGAAGGTCGAGCATCACGAAGATCGCGAGCAACGGAGTGAGCCAGCCGATCGTGAACCGCTTGCGGTCGTCGTCGGCCGCGAAGCGCGTTTCGAGCGCGCGGCCGAGCCCGCTCAGCAGCTCGACCATCGAAAGGCCGAGCAGCAGGCTGTAAAGTGCAAAGACGAACTCGAAATCTTTCACGGTGCGGCGTCCCATTCGGGGGGTAAAATGGCGCGATACGCCTCGAAACCCGCCGCCCCGCCGACCGTCACGCCCTGCGTCAGCAACCAGTAATGCCGCACGATCTCGGCCTGCTGTTCGAGGCCGTAGCGATGGAGCGGCCAGCCGGGTTTCAGACTGTAATCATAGGTCGCGAAGGGATGGCGCATCAGCACCAGATACCAGCGCCCGCGTTGCTGCGCCTGCCAGACATGCGTCATTTCGTGCAGGAACAGCCCCTTGGCCTTCAGCTCGGCCTCGTGCCCGCCCGCGGGACACGAGAAATCGTCGCAGTAAACGCCGCCCTTCGGATGGAAATGCAGGTCGCCCATCGGCGCCATCACGATCCGGCGTGGCTGGAAGAAGATCCATTTATAATGCCGCACCCGCACGCGCGCATAGTCGACCGCATCGCCGAACACGCTGCGGGCGAGCGCGATCTCGCCGTTCGTCAAAGGTCGCGAAGGACGCGGCACCCGGGCTTATTTCTTCGCGGCGTCCGCTGCCTTGTCCGTGCCCGTCGCGCCATGGTCCATCGAGCCATGGTCCATCGCCATGCCGCCGTCGGCGCCCGCCGCGGCCGAGGGCTTGATCGGCAGGTCGAACAGGATGCGTTCATTGTTGTTGTTGGTGAAGACGAACGCCATCGGCAGCTTGCCCGCGCGCACCGCGGCGCCGTTGATGCCCCAGATCATCAGATGCTTGCCGCCGGGCTTGAATTCCAGCTTGCCCTTGGCGGGCACCGCGGCGCTCGCCAGCGGCTTCATTGTCACGACGCCATTTTCCCGGACGCTCTCGTGCATCTCGACACGCTGCGCCAGATCGGCGGTCACCGCCATCAGCTGAACGTCCTTCGGACCGCCGGTGACAGTGAAATAGCCGGCTGCCGGAGCATCGGGGGTCGCACCCATCTGGATATAGCCGCTGACGACATTGAGCTGCGGCCCGGCGCCCAGATTCTCGCCGCATCCGGTCAGCGTCAGCGCGGTGGCGGCAAGGGCGGTCCCGATCAGGGTGCGGCGTGCGAAGGGCTTCATAGTGGAGGACTCCCGAAATGCGTCAATTTTCCTGTTCCCGATACGCGGTCAAAACCCTTGTGCCAAGGCAAAGCGCACCTATATCGCCCCCAACGAAACCCATGGACGGCGTGCCTTTTCAGGGCGCCGAAGAAGCAACAAGGACGTATTACCAATGGCCAAAGTGATCGGGATCGACCTCGGCACCACGAACAGCTGTGTCGCGGTGATGGAAGGCGGCAAGCCCAAGGTTATCGAAAATGTCGAAGGCACGCGCACAACGCCGTCGATCGTCGCCTTTGCGAAGGACGGCGAGCGCCTGATCGGCCAGCCGGCAAAGCGCCAGGCGGTCACCAATCCCGAAAACACCATCTTCGCGGTGAAGCGCCTGATCGGCCGCCGCTTCGACGATCCCATGACCAAGAAGGACATGGAGCTCGTCCCCTATAACATCGTCAAGGGCCCGACCGGCGACGCGTGGGTCAAGGCGGGCGGCGAGGATTATTCGCCGTCGCAGATTTCGGCCTATATCCTTCAGAAGATGAAGGAAACTGCCGAAGCCTATCTGGGCGAAAAGGTCGAGCAGGCGGTCATCACCGTTCCGGCTTACTTCAACGACGCCCAGCGTCAGGCGACCAAGGACGCCGGCAAGATCGCGGGCCTCGAAGTGCTGCGCATCATCAACGAACCGACCGCGGCCGCACTGGCCTATGGCCTCGACAAGACCGAGAACAAGACGATCGCGGTCTATGACCTTGGCGGCGGCACCTTCGACATCTCGATCCTCGAAGTCGGTGACGGCGTGTTCGAGGTGAAGTCGACCAACGGCGACACTTTCCTCGGCGGCGAGGACTTCGACAGCAAGATCGTCGAATATCTGGCCGACGGCTTCAAGAAGGACGAAGGCATCGACCTGCGCGGCGACAAGCTGGCGCTCCAGCGCCTGAAGGAAGCTGCCGAAAAGGCGAAGATCGAGCTGTCGTCGGCCGCGACGACCGAGGTCAATCTGCCCTTCATCACCGCCGACGCCAACGGGCCGAAGCATCTTGTGAAGACGATCACCCGCGCCGACCTCGAAAAGCTGGTCGAAGAGCTGGTGAAGCGCACGCTTGAGCCCTGCAAGAAGGCGATCAAGGACGCCGGCATCTCGGCGAGCGAGATCGATGAAGTCGTGCTCGTCGGCGGCATGACGCGCATGCCGCGCGTCCGCGAAGTCGTGAAGGATTTCTTCGGCAAGGAACCGCACACCGGCGTGAACCCCGACGAAGTCGTGGCGATCGGCGCCGCGATCCAGGCTGGCGTTCTGCAGGGTGACGTCAAGGACGTGCTGCTGCTCGACGTGACCCCGCTGAGCCTTGGCATCGAGACGCTGGGCGGCGTGTTCACGCGCATGATCGACCGCAACACCACGATCCCGACCAAGAAGTCGCAGGTCTATTCGACCGCCGACGACAACCAGTCGGCAGTGACGATTCGCGTGTTCCAGGGCGAGCGCGAGATGGCCGCCGACAACAAGGCGCTGGGCCAGTTCGACCTCGTCGGCATCCCGCCGGCGCCGCGCGGCGTGCCGCAGATCGAGGTGACCTTCGACATCGACGCCAACGGCATCGTGTCGGTCCACGCCAAGGACAAGGGCACCGGCAAGGAACAGCAGATCAAGATCCAGGCCTCGGGCGGCCTCAGCGACGCGGACATCGACCAGATGGTCAAGGACGCCGAGCAGTTCGCCGAAGAGGACAAGAAGCGCCGCGAGGCGGCCGAGGCGAAGAACAACGCCGAAAGCCTGATCCACACGACCGAACGCCAGCTCGAAGAGCATGGCGACAAGGTCGACCCGGGCCTCAAGAGCGAGATCGAAGCGGCGGTTGCCGAAGCCAAGACCGCGGTCGAAGGCGGCGATCCGGCGGCGATGACCGAAAAGTCGCAGGCGCTCGCGCAGGTTGCAATGAAGCTGGGTCAGGCGATCTACGAGAAGGAACAGCAGGCCGCGGCGTCCCCCAGCGCCGACGAAGCCGGCGAGACCAAGGCCGACGAAGATGTCGTCGATGCCGAATTCTCGGAAGTCGAAGACGACAAGAAGTAAGACAGAAACTCTCCCCGCCGCGCTTTCGGGCACGGCGGGGTTGAGGGGGCTTTGAAGAATGTCGCTCGACATCGATTATTATGAACTGCTGGAAGTCGAGCGGACCGCCGACGACGCGACGCTGAAGGCGAGCTATCGCAAGCTCGCGATGAAGTACCATCCCGACAAGAATCCGGGATGCGGTGACAGCGAGGCGCGGTTCAAGGCGATCAGCGAAGCCTATGACTGCCTGAAGGATCCGCAGAAGCGCGCCGCATACGATCGCTTCGGCAAGGACGGCGTCAATGGCGCGGGCGGCTTCGGCGGCGGCGGCAATGGCGATTTCGGCGACATCGGCGATATTTTCGAATCGATCTTCGGGTCGGCGTTCGGCGGCGGCGGCCGCCAGCAGCGCGGCCCCGCGCGCGGTGCCGACCTGCGCTACGACATGGAAATCAAGCTCGAGGATGCCTTCGCCGGCATCACGCGCGAGATTCAGGTCGACGTCGCTGCACGCTGCGATACGTGCGACGGTTCGGGCGCGAAGCCCGGCACCCAGACCAACCGCTGCTCGACCTGTGCCGGCCATGGCAAGGTGCGCGCGCAGCAGGGCTTTTTCATGGTCGAGCGCACCTGTCCGACCTGTCAGGGCGCGGGCGAAGTGATCGCCGACCCCTGCAATTCATGCCATGGCGAAGGCCGCGTCGACCGGCGCAAGACGCTGACCGTCAATATCCCCGCCGGGGTCGACGAAGGCACGCGCATCCGCCTGTCGGGCGAGGGCGAAAGCGGCGCGCGCGGCGCGGCGCCGGGCGACCTCTATATCTTCCTCCACATGGCGCGGCACAAGGTGTTCGAGCGCGAGGGCACGACGCTGTTCACGCGCGCGCCAATCAGCTTCACAACCGCGGCGCTCGGCGGGTCAATCTCGATCCCCGGCCTCGACGGCAAGAAGCACGACATCGCCATTCCCGCGGGCATCCAGTCGGGCAAGCAGCTCCGCCAGCGCGGCGCCGGCATGCCGGTGCTCAACGGCCGCGGCACCGGCGACCTTGTCGTCCAGATCGACGTCGAGACGCCGACCAGGCTCAGCGCCAAGCAGAAGGAATTGCTGCAGGCATTCCGCGAGACCGAGACCGGCGACGAATGCCCCGCAAGCCAAGGCTTTTTCGGCCGCATCAAGGAAATGTGGGACGATCTGACGGAGTAATCTCCGGGCATTCCTCGTCATTGCGAGGAGCGGAGCGACGAAGCAATCTCCAGCTATCGTCCTGCAAAGCCGATGGCTGGAGATTGCCTCGCTTCGCTCGCAATGATGGGGTTTAAGCGATCTCCATCCTCAGCTCCGCGATCAGCGCCTTCACTTTCGGCAACCGGCCCTCTTCCTCGTCGAGGATCGCGTGGAACGCCTGTCGCTTGATTGCCGCCAGTTCCTCGGCCGTCAGCGTGCCTGCGACGCTGCTCGCGACGATATCGATCAGCCGGTCGGCGCCGTGGAGCCGCCCCCACAGATAGTCGTTCTCGCGGTACGCGCGGCTGAAGAAGGCGCCAAAGCTGTTGAATTCGATCCCCTTCAGCATTGCCGACGCGCCGCCGGTGCGGATTGCGGTCGCGTCCGACGGCGAGATGCGGTCGACCTTGATCGGGTCGAACTCGTCGAACCCCTCGCCCTGCAGCAGCGGCAGCGTCGCGATGTCGTAAAAGGGATAGCCGAGATAGGCGAGAAGCAGCGTCCGCCGGTCGTCCTTCGGTAGCTGCGCAAGACCCTCGGCAACCCGCGCGTCGGCGCCCGCATCGGCGCCGATCAGATCGCGGCGTTCGCCGATCGCGTCGATCCATGCCGCCGGATCGGCGTCGGCGGGCACATCGATGTCCGCCAGCCAGTCGTCGCCCTCGCGCTCCAGATACAGGCCGAGCGCATCATAGATGGCGTCGCGCATCGCATCGCACGCCGGATCGCGCGCATCGCGCTTCGCCTCGACCACCCGGTCGAGCTCGCGCGCGAGGAAACGGAGGCGGCGGATGCGGAAGCCGATGTCATGGATGCGGAAAAAGACTACCGCATCGTCGCTCGCTCCCATGCCCCGCTTGCCGGACAGCCGGTCGAGCCCGCGCGACCGGATCTCGGTCCACAGCGCGTCGCGGCGGTTGCGGCGGTGGATGTCGCCCTCGGGCGGCGCCAGCCGGTCGATCGCGCCGACCAGTTCCTCGACCACCGAAGACAGCTTCAAATGGCCATAGGGCGCATAGGAAAAACCCGCGCGCGCCGAAGCCTGGTCCTGCGCCTTCGCGCGCCATTTCTGCAATCGCGCGGGCGTCGGCGTGTCGAGAAAGAAGGTCGTGCCGAACAGGGCGGCGACCTGTTCCTCGACCTCGACCTTCATCGCATCGACGATATGCTGCATGCGGCGGATACGGCGCGACATGCCCTCGATCGCCTCGACACTCTCGCGGATCGGCTGCTCGCGCGGAATTTCCGAGAGCGCGCCGAGGATCGTCGACAGGAAGCCCGGCAGCTTCGCCTCCTCGCCTTCCGCCGCCCCATTTGCACCCGCCTCCCCCGGCTTGCCGAAGCTGATCGAGCGGAAGTCAGGCTTGGGGTCGATATAGACGAAGCGCCGGTCGATCTCGCGCCGCGCCGGGCGCTGCTTGAGCGCCGCGATCGCGGGGCGGAAGGGGGCGTTCGCCAGCACCGAGCCGTCGATCAGCACGCGATCGGCCGGATCGCCCTCACCCCCCGCGGGCAACTGCGCGCGGATGAAGGCGTCGCGCTGCGGCCAGTCGATCCCGCGCTTGCCGAGCACGCGGTCGAGTTCGCGGAGCGTGAAGGGCGGGAAGGCACCCGGAAAGCTTGCGGTGGCGCGCGCCGCCGCGGCGAGCGACGGGACGTCTCCCAGCCCCCTGCCCGCGCGCACGTCCTGCCGGAAGCGCAGGATCAGCCGATGCTCCTCCTCGGTCACGCGCGGCGGGCTGTTGAGCGACAGGAACGTCTGGTGCCCCGCATAGTCGGTGACGGAAACGAACAGGTCGACCGGCTGCCCCGCAGGGACCAGCGCGGGTCCGACCGGACCCTTGTCCATCGCGTCGAAGGCGTCGAGCAGCAGCCCCGAAAAAGTCTCGCCCCCGAAAGGCGGCTCGAACCAGCGCGCGCGCACCAGCCGCGACAGCTTGGCGCGCACCTCGTCCTGTGCGCCTTCGCCGACGGTGCGGTCGATAACGTTGCCGCGCTTCTTCATCATCCAGCCGGCGATCGGCACCGCCCAGAATTTGGTTGCCGCCGACAGCGGCCGCGCGTCGGGATCGAGCAGATAGTCGACGTCGGCGTCCTTCAGCCACAGCTCGGTCAGCGGATCGAGCGACTGACCGCTCGCGATTGCCCGCGCCAGAAAGATGCCGTTGATCCCCCCCGCGCTGGCACCGGCGATAATGTCGGCCAGCACGCGCAGCTTGACCCCGCCCTTGTCGGCAAGCGCCGCGAGCAGCTCGCCATAGATGCGCCCCGATCCGGTCTGCGGCGATCCTTCGTGAAAGGCACGCGACGCCGCGGCAAGCCGCCAGACCTCTTTCGTGATGCCGTGCATGTAAACGGCAAGGCTGATCCCGCCGTAGCAGATCAGGGCGAAGCGTAGTTCCTTCTCGCGCATCGCGCGCCTGATAGCGCGCTTTGACGATTGTGGCGAATATTACACGGCCGCCGGCTTATCGACATGCATCCGGCTTCTTCTCTTGCATTTGCGAATCGATCGCATTAGCGGCAGCTCCGAAAACAGGAGCGATCATGAATCGCAAATGGATCGCCGCCGCGCTGCTCTCCAGCACGCTTCCCTTCCCGGCCTTCGCGCAGGATAATGCGCCTGCCGATGACGCCGCCGCGCAGGACGACAGCATCGTCGTCACCGCCGCGCGCACGATCCTGCCGCCGAACGCGCTGCCGCTGACGATCGACATCATCGGCAAGGATGCGCTTGACCAGCAACTCGCGATCGCGGGTTCGGTCACCGACGCGGTCGCGACATTGACCCCCAGCTTCTCGCCGACTCGCCAGAAGCTGTCGGGCGCGGGCGAGACGCTGCGCGGGCGCTCGCCGCTCTATGCGATCAACGGCATTCCGCAGTCGACCCCGATGCGCGACGGCAGCCGTGACGGCTTCACGATCGACGGCTTTTTCGTCGACCGCGTCGAGCTGATCTACGGCTCGAACGCGCTGCAGGGGATCGGCGGCACCGGCGGCATCGTCAATCAGGTCACTGTCGGTGCGCCGAAGGAAGAGGGGATCGGCGGCCGCGTCCTGCTGCAGGGCACCGCCGATGACGGCTTCAGCAAGGACGGTCTCGGCGGCAAGATCGCCGGATTGATCCAGTACAAGGCCGGCCGCTTCGACGCGACGGTTGGTGCGGCGTTCGAAAAGCGCGGCGCCTTCTACGATGGCGAAGGTCGCCGCGTCGGGCTCAACCTGACGCAGGGCGAAACGCAGGATTCGAAGACACTCTCGCTCTTCGCGCGTCTCGGCTATGAGCTGTCGCCGACCGCGCGGCTCGACCTGATCGCCAGCCGCTTCGAACTCAAGGGCGATGGCGACTATATCGCGCTTGCGGGCAACCGTCTGACCGGCGTTCCGACCAGCGCGGTGCGCGGCATCCCGCCAGGCGAATCGGCGCAGAACCGCACCGAAAGCGTCGCTCTGTCGCTGACCGACACCGACCTTGGCGGCGGCAATTTCGTGAGCCAGATCTTCTTCAACCGCAGCCGCGACACCTTTGGCGGCGAGGTCGCGACGCAGGCGACCTTCCAGGATCCCGCGCTCGCGCCGGTCGGAACGCTGTTCGACCAGTCGCAGAACCGCAGCCGCAAGCTCGGCGGCAAATTCAGTTACGAGCGCGCAGTCCCGGGCTTCGAGGCCCTGACGCTGACGATCGGTTTCGACGCGCTGTTCGACAAGACCGAACAGGCTTTGATCGCGACCGGGCGCGTCTGGGTACCGCCGAGCGATTTCCGCAGCCTCGCGCCCTTCGGGCAGGCGAACCTCAAGCTGATGGGCGGCCTCGTTCGCGTCGCCGGCGGGGTGCGCTGGGAGAATGTGAAGATCAGGATCGACGATTATCACACGCTCGCCTCGACGACCTTCCGCGCCTGTTCGGCGACCGTGACGACGAACTGCGGCCCGTCAACCTATGGCGGCGTCGATGTCGCGGGCGGCAAGCCGACGTTCAAGGACCTGCTGATCAACGGCGGCGTGATCGTCGAGCCGTGGGACGGCATCCGCGCCTATGCCAGCTATGCCGAGGGCTTCACCGTCCCCGACATCGGCCGCATCACGCGGGCGGTGAGCACTGCGGGCGTCGACATCGACAGCTTCCTCGACATCTCGCCCGTCGTCTCGAACAACCGCGAGATCGGTGTCGAGCTCAAACGCGGCCCACTCGACGCGACCGCGACCTATTTCTGGTCGTCGAGCGACAAGGGCCAGCTGCTGATCGCGCGTCCCGACCGCATCTTCGACGTCCAGCGCCAGCGGGTCGAGATCGAGGGGATCGAGGTCACCCTGCGCGTCGCGATGCCGATCGACGGGCTCAAGCTCGGCGTCGGCTACGCGCATCTGAAGGGCAAATACGACAGCGATAGCGCGAACCCCGACGGGATCGTCGATACCGACCTCGACGGCACCAACATCTCGCCCGACCGCCTGAATCTGAACGCGTCGTACAACAAGGGCACGCTGTCGGCGCTGATCCAGACGCAATTCTTCCTCGACCGCACCTTCCACGGCAAGGCGAACCCCGACCAGCGCAACAATTTCGGTGGCTATAACGTCACCGACGCCAGCATCCGTTACCAGACCGGCTTCGGCGGCCTCAGCTTCAGCGTGCAGAACCTGTTC
This sequence comes from Sphingopyxis sp., assembly GCF_965279755.1. GTDB lineage: Bacteria > Pseudomonadota > Alphaproteobacteria > Sphingomonadales > Sphingomonadaceae > Sphingopyxis. Next base: position 1,040,264 of record NZ_OZ257261.1, read on the forward strand.
GATAAATTCTATATCGACTATTCGAGCGACACGCGGCTGCCGACCGACAATCTCGCCTATTTCGCGGGACGCGGCCGGACCTTCATGCTGGGGTGGGATTACCGGTTCTAGACATGATGAAGCTCCTCGACACGCTGCACCGCTGGACGGGAGGCCTGATCGGCCTCGTGCTCGCGCTCATGGGCCTGTCGGGCACGATCCTCCTCTATGAACATCTGTGGATCGGATTGCCGGGCACCGGCGATCCGCTGCGCGGCGACCTGCCGACGGTTGCCGCGACCACCGAAAAGCTAATGGCCACGCCCGGCGCACAGGGCATCATCTATGCCGACGAGCGCTTCGGTCTGCTGCAACTCCGGTTCGGCAAGGAGGCTGGCGCCTATGCCAGCCAGTCGGGCGAGATCGTCACCCGCTGGGCGAGCCAGTGGGAACGGCCCGAGATCTGGATCTTCGATTTCCACCATCATCTCTTCGCCGGCGACAGCGGCGAATGGGTGATCGGCATCGCGGGCCTTGCCGGCATCTTCTTCGTGATCACCGGCGCGATCCTGTGGTGGCGCACGCGCAAGACCTTCCAGCTTCGCCTGTGGCCGAAACGGATGAGCCGCCCGTCGATCGTCTGGCACCATCGCGACATCGGCATTATCGCCGCGCCGCTGCTGCTGATCTCGGTCGTCACGGGTACGATGATGATCTTCCGGCCGTTCGCGCTCGGCGTCGTCGCGCCGTTCGGCCCGATGGCCGAAACCGCAAAGGCGCTCGATCCGCCGAAATTCAAGGGCGGGCCGCTCGCCGATAAGCCCGATTACACCGCGATGCTCGCCGAAGCGCGCCGCCGCTTCCCCGACGCCGAGTTCCGCATCCTCAGCCTGCCGCGGGGGCCCGGCGACCCGATCAGCCTGCGGATGAAACAGCCCAGCGAATGGCTCCCCAACGGCCGCACGAGCATCGCCTTCGACGCCGCGACGGGCGAAGTCCTCGCGGCGCGCGATGCGCTCGCGCTGCCGAGCGGGGCGCAGGCGTTCAACATGGCGTTCCCGATCCACGCGTCGAAGGTCGGCGGCTTGACCTGGCGCATCCTGCTCACGATCTCGGGGCTCGCGATGACGATGCTCGGCAGCTTCGCGGTGTGGACCTTCTGGTTCCGGCGGCCGAAGCCCGCGAAGCGCCCCTTAAAGAAAGCGGCATTGGCATCCATCTAACCCGTCATCCCGGACTTGATCCGGGATCCACCGCTGCGCTGACACCGTGGACCCCGGATCAAGTCCGGGGTGACGAAAGAACGGGAGAGGTCGCCCGCGGCGCTTTCCTATTCTACCCGCCGCCCTATATCCTGCCCAGTTCATGACCCGCGCCCGCGTCCTCCTTTTGACCGCCGCCCTCGGCCCGCTCGACTATCGCGTGCCCTATGGCAGCGAAGCCCCGCTCGGCAGCGTCGTCGTCGTGCCCTTGGGCCCGCGGCGGATGGGCGGTGTCGTGTGGGAGGACGAAAGCTTCGGCGCGCCCGAGCCCGTCGGCGACAATCGCCTGCGTAATCTGTTCGAGGTCGTACCGGTGCCGCCGGTCCCTGCCCCCTTACGCAAGCTCGTCGAATGGACGAGCGGCTATTATCTCGCGCCGCCCGGATCGGTGCTGCGCATGGTGCTGCCCGGCGCGGCCTTTGCCGATGCGCGGCGCCCCATCGTCGAATATCGCGCCACCGGCGAGCTGCCCGCGCGGATGACGCCGCAGCGCACGGTTGCGCTCGAAAAGATCGGCACGCGCCAAGGCATCGTCCGCGAACTCGCTGCGATGGCCGAGGTCAGCGAGGCGGTGATCCGCGGGCTCGTCCAGACCGGCGCGCTCGAAGCAATCAGCGTGTCGGCCGACCAACCCTACCCGGAGCCTGACCCGACCTTTGCGCCTCCTGACCTCTCCGACGAGCAAACCGTGGCGGCGGCGCAGCTTCGCGAGGCGGTCGACGCAGCGAAGTTCGAGACCTTGCTGCTCGACGGCGTCACCGGGTCAGGCAAGACCGAAGTCTATATGGAGGCGATCGCCGCGGCGATCGACGCCGGCAAGCAGGCGCTGGTGCTGCTCCCCGAAATCGCACTGACCGAGCCGATGCTGACGCGCTTCGCCGCGCGCTTCGGTTGCGAGCCCGTCGCCTGGCACTCGGGCCTCCGTTCGACCGAACGCCGCCGCGCCTGGCACAGCATCGCCGCGGGTGAGGCGAAGATCGTCGTCGGTGCACGCTCGGCGCTGTTCCTGCCCTATGGCAATCTCGGCGTGATCGTCGTCGACGAGGCGCATGAGACGAGCTTCAAGCAGGAGGACGGCGTCCATTACCACGCGCGCGACGTCGCGGTGATGCGCGGACATTTCGAGGGGCTGCCGGTCATCCTCGCGAGCGCAACCCCCGCGCTCGAAAGCCTCGCGCAGGTCGAGGCTGGCCGCTACCGCCACATCGTCCTCCCTGCGCGCTACGGCGGCGCGACGATGCCCGACCTTGCCGCGATCGACATGCGACAGGATCCGCCCGACCGCGGACGCTGGCTCGCACCGCCGCTCGTCGAGGCGCTCGCCGACCGGTTGGCAAAGGGTGAGCAAAGCCTGCTCTTCCTCAACCGCCGCGGCTTCGCGCCGCTGACGCTCTGCCGCACCTGTGGCCACCGCATTCAGTGCCCGAACTGCACCGCGTGGATGGTCGAGCACCGGCTCGTCCATCGCCTCGCCTGCCATCATTGCGGGCATGTGATGCCGCCGCCGCGCCTCTGCCCCGAGTGCGAGGGCGAGGACAGCCTCGTTGCCTGCGGCCCGGGGGTCGAACGCGTCGCCGACGAGGTGAGCTTACGGTTTCCCGAAGCGCGCACCGCGATCGTCACCTCGGATACCTTGTGGTCACCCGCGAAGGCGGCCGAATTCGTCGATGCGGTCGAGGGTGGACTCGTCGACATCATCATCGGCACGCAGCTCGTGACCAAGGGCTACCACTTCCCGAACCTGACGCTCGTCGGCGTGGTCGATGCCGACCTCGGCCTCGACGGCGGCGACCTGCGCGCCTCCGAACGCACTTTCCAGCAGATCGCGCAGGTCGCGGGCCGCGCCGGCCGCGGGGTCAAGCCCGGCGAGGTGCTGATCCAGACCCGCGTCCCCGATGCGCCCGTGATGGCCGCACTCGTCGCCAACGACCGCGACGGCTTCTACGCCGCCGAGGCGGCAGCGCGGAAATTTGCCGGCGCCCCTCCCTACGGCCGCTTCGCCGCGCTGGTGATCTCGTCGGAGGATATCGAGGTCGCGCGCGGGGTGGCAAAGCGCCTCGGCGAAAAGGCACCGGTCGCCGAGGGCCTCGCCGTCTATGGCCCGGCCCCCGCCCCGCTCGCGATGCTCCGCGGCCGCCATCGCTTCCGCCTGCTGCTCCACGCGCCGCGCAGCTTCGATCTGCAAGGCGCAATCCGCGAGTGGGTCTGCCGCATCGACTGGCCCTCGAAGGCGCGGCTGGCGATCGACATCGACCCCTACAGCTTTGTGTAAAGAAGCGAGGGCTTTACTCGCCTCCGGCGCGATGGCAGCATCGCGGCGATTGTTGGGGCGGGGGCGCAGACATGAAAAGAGCCGTTTGGGGTGTGGTGACGGTTTGGGCGCTGGCGGCGACGACCGTCCCCGCCGAGGCGAAATGGCTGCGCGCCGATACCGACAGCTTCATCATCTATAGCGAGAGCAATGAAAAGGCGCTGCGCGAGTTCGCACAGAATCTGCAGCGCTTCGACTCGACGCTCCGCCTCGTCTTCAAGGTCGAGACCGAGGGCGAGGACAGCAAGCTGCCGATCTATCTGCTCCCCGCGAGCGAGGATGTCGCCGAACTGGCGACGGGATCGCGCAAGTCGCCGATCGGCGGCTTCTATCGTCAGGACCGCGACGGCGCCTTCGCGATGTCGAACCGCGAAAATGACAATCTCGGCAAGGGCACCTCGGCCTCGCAGCAAGTCCTGTTCCACGAATATAGCCACCATTTTATGAAGCGGCATCTGCGCGCCGCCTTTCCCGGCTGGTTCATCGAAGGCTTCGCCGAATATTATTCGACCGTCGATTTCGACAAACAGGGTCACGCGATGATCGGCCAGCCGGTCTATCGCCGTGCCTATGGCCTGCTGATGCAGCCGAAGATTCCGGTCGAGCGCGTCATCATGGAACCGCCGAGTGCGATGCGTACTAATGGCCAGACCGACGTCTATTACGGCCGCGCGTGGATCCTGACGCACATGCTGTTTCATAACCCCGCCCGGCCGAACCAGCTCGGCACCTATGTCAATGCGATCAACGCCGGGACCGAGCCGAAAAAGGCGGCGACCGACGCCTTCGGCGACCTTGCCGTGCTCGACAAGGACCTCAACCGCTACATCGAAGGCAGGCTGTCTTACCGCACGACGCGGGATCCGGTGCCGGTGTCGGCGAACATCACGATCACGCCGCTGTCGGCCGACGAGGATGCGGTGATCCTGCTGCGGCTCGAGCGGATGAACGCACGCGGCGACAAGGCGCGGATGGTCAAGGCGCGCGACGCCCTGCGCGCGCTGGCGGCGAAGCTGCCCGCCAACCCCGACGTGCAGTTCGAGCTCGCTGCCGCCGAGTGGGAGATCGACGAAGATCGTGACCTCGCTGCGATCCGCATCGCACTCGGCAAGGTGCTCGCGGCGAAGCCCGACCATGTGCGCGCGAACGTGCTGCTCGGCCGACTCAACGTCTATGAGCTCTATGACAAAGGCTCGGACGATCCCTCCGCGTGGGGCGCGGCGCGGAAGCCGATCACGCTTGCCAACCGCACCGACCCGAACGACGCCGTGCCGCTCTACGCCTATTTCGAGAGCTTCACGATGCAGGGCAAGCGCCCGCCCGACATCGCGATCCAGGGGCTGGAACGCGCCTTTTCGCTGACGCCCGAGAATATCGAGATCCGCGTCTCTTACGCGTTCGCGCTCGCCAATCTGGGCGATTTCGAACCGGCGCTGCGGCTCGCCAAGACCGTCGCCTTCGACCCGCACGACAATGGCCGTGGCGAAGTGATGCTGGCACAGCTCGAAAAGCTCCGCGACCGAGGCGCCGGCGGCAGCAAGGATGCCGCCGCCGAAGGCACCGACTAGAGCTTAATAATCGGGTTCGGCGCCGCCGAGCACCTGCTGCGCCTGCCCGGTGAGCCACGCCATCGCCGCCGCCCAGGGCTGGTGGCCATGGCTGATCCGCGCGACGCCCAGGCCTGCGAGCTCCTTGTGCGTCGGACCGTCCTTGCCGCGCAGGATATTGACCGGAAGCGGCGATCCTTCGCAGATCGCGCCGATGCACTTCGGATCGAGCAGGAAAGGCACGAACAGCGACCCGGCCCCCGCATCGGCGTAGGCGCGCGCGCGTTCGAGCGTCGCGGCGACGAGCGCATCGCCATCCTGCGCCGCATTCTGACCGCGAAAGCTGTCGCAGCGCGCATTGACGAAGATGCCGGTATCGGCGGCAGCGCGATAGCGGGCGACCGCTTCGGCAATCGCAAGCTGCGCATTCTGCCCCGGCAGCCGGTCCTCCATGTTGATCCCCGCCGCGCCAGCGTCTTTCGCGCGGCCGACCGAAACCCCGACCGCAGCCGGATCGGCGCCATAGCCCGATTCCATGTCGATCGTGACCGGCAGGTCGGTGACCGACAGGATGCGGCCGAGATTCTCGAACACATCCTCGAGCGGGAAATCCTCGCCGTCATTGCGGCCCTGCGCGCCCGCGACGCCATAGCTGCCCGTCGCGATTGCCTTCGCGCCCGCCGCCGCGACCGCTTTCGCGCTCCCCGCATCCCAGATGTTGACGAGGATCAGCGGATCGCCCGGCACATGGAGCGCGCGGAACCGGGCCACTTTGTCAGTCATTTGCTTTCCCTTTTCAGAAGCTCGCGCTTGATCGGCAGGCCATAGGCATAGCCACCGAGCGATCCGTCACTGCGTACCACGCGGTGGCACGGGATCAACACCGCCACGTTATTCGCACCGTTCGCGCTCCCCGCCGCGCGCACCGCCTTGGGCTTGCCGACCGCGGCGGCGATGTCCGAATAGCTGCGCGTCTCGCCCGCCGGAATCTTGCGCAGTTCGCGCCATACGGCTTCCTGGAAGGCGGTGCCCTTCACGTCGATCGGGATATGGTCGAAGCCGCTCACCGGGGCCTCTACCGCCTCGATGACCTGCGTCAGCAGCGCCGAAAACGCCTCGCCGCCCTCGACCAGCTCGGCCGCGGGGAAGCGCTCCTCGAGCGCCTCGCGCCCCTCGTCGAAGCTCAGGCGGCACACGCCTTTCTCTGTGGCCGCGACCAACATCTCGCCAAGACTGGTCGGCACGACACCCCAATGGATCGTCGCGCCCTTGCCGCCGTTCACCCACGCCGAAGCCGTCATACCCATGCGTCCCTCCATATTCTCGTAGAAGCGCGACGGCCCTGAAAAGCCCGCGTCGTAAATCGCGTCGGTCACCCGGTTGCCCTCGCTCAGCGCCTGCCGCGCGCGCTCTTCGCGGAGGGCACGGGCATAGGCCGCGGGCGAGAGGCCCGCGTGGCGGGTGAATACGCGCTGGAAATGCGTCGGCGAATAGCCGGTGCGCGCGGCGAGGTCGGCGAGCGCGAGCGGTTCCTCGCTCGCCTTGATCGCCTGAATCGCGGCAAGCACGGCCCCCTCGTCGCGCGCGACATCGTCGGGCAGGCAGCGCTTGCAGGGGCGGAGCCCCGTTTCGCGCGCCGCCGCACCGTCGGCGAAGAAGCGGATATTGTCGCGAAGCGGATGCCGCGCGGCGCAGCTCGGCCGGCAATAGATGCCGGTCGTGAGCACGCCGGTGACGAAGCGCCCGTCAAGCGCGCGGTCGCGGCGCAGCACCGCCGCCCAGCGATCGTCGTCGGTCATCAGGTCGCTGCTCATGCTGCATCCCTTTCGATCCGCGCGGCGAAACAGCCGGCAGCGGCGTTGTGCGCGTCGATATAGGCAATGCGGTCGTCGGCGAACAGGTCACGGATCGCGCCGTCGCTCTCGCCCGCCCCCGCCAGCCTTGTGTCCTGCAGCAACCCATCGGCGTCGAATGCGCGCATCGCGATGACCCGGTCGTCGAACACCGAAGGCGTCGCATCGCGATAGCTCGCGGCCGGCACATCCCGCCGGACGAAGATGGCATAGGCGCTGCGATAGGGCGTCGCGACATCGTGGCTGGTGTGGTGGAGCAGAATCAGATCTTCTCCGGCGCGAGCATTCTCCAGACTGATCCGGCACGGGAAGCCATGGTCGGCGGTCGCGGTGACGCGGCGCGCATTGATCGCGGCCAGCGCGTCGTCATCCAGATCGAACAATCCGGCGAAGGGTTCGGGGTCGAGGCCCCGGATCCTGTAGGTCATGTCTCATCCTTTCTCTTTCGATGACCCATGACTGCCACACCCGGCGCAGGCCCGCGTCCCGATGCTTGCGTTCAAAGTTTAGCGCCAACTGTATTGCTGTATTATAACATTGACTCACCATATATGTTGCGGCACATTCGCGGCAACATCGGGGAGCAGGCCATGGCGACCATCGACGCATCCTTCGCACCATCTCGGCCCGCGCGCGGCGCCGACTGGCTCGGACGCGCGGCGACCTTCTGCTACCTTTCGATCGCGGCCGGGCAGCTGCTCTTCACTGCCTTCATCCTGCTCTTCTATTATCCCTCGTCGCTCTCGGGTGATTTCGCCGCGTGGAACAGCAAGCCGCTGATCAAGGGCTTCGTCGCGGGCGATGCCGGCGGCAATCTGTTCTTCGCCGTCCATGTGCTGATGGCGGCCGTCATCACCTTCGGCGGGCTGGTCCAGCTTTTGCCCCGGGTCCGAAGCCGGTGGCCCGCGGCCCACCGCTGGAACGGCCGGCTTTATCTGGCCAGCGCGCTGATGCTCGCACTCGGCGGGCTGTGGCTGACGTGGGGCCGCGGCACCTGGCTCAACCTGACCGGCGCGGTCGGGATCAGCCTCGACGCGTTCCTGATCCTCGCCTTCGCCGTAATGGCCTATCGCAGCGCCCGCGCGCGCCGCTTCGTCGAACATCGCCGCTGGGCGCTCCGCCTCTTTGCGGTCGCAAGCGCGGTGTGGTTCATGCGCGTCGGCTATATGGCGTGGGGGATCGCTACCGGCGGTGCCGGGATCGGCAAGACGATGGACGGCCCCTTCGACCTGTTCCTCGCCTTCGCCAATTCGCTGCTGCCACTTGCCGTGACCGAACTCTATCTGCGCGCCGGAGCGCATGGAACACCCGCCGCGAAAAAAGGCGTCGCGGCGCTGCTCGCGGTCAGCGCCCTCGTCATCCTCGCGGGCAGCGCCGGGGCGTGGATGATGATGTGGGGTCCATATATCTAGCTTCGCTTGCCTTCGCGGGCCCAGCGGCTAGGGTCGCCGCCATGACCCGCCTCCTTGCGCTCCTGCTCGCCCTCCTCACCGTCTCCGTCTCGCTTCCGGCCCGCGCCGCCGACGATATCAGCGCTTCCTCGCGCAGCGTCGTGCGTGTCGTCACCGTCGCGATGGTCGATGGCGAGGTTGTCGGCTTCGGCCACGGCAGCGGCATCGCGATTTCCCCGACGCGCATCGTGACCAACGCGCATGTCGTCGAATCGGCGGTCAAATATCCCGGCAATGTCGCGCTCGGCGTCGTCCCGTCGGAAGGACAGAAAAGCTATGCGGGCAAGCTGATCGCGGTCGACACCGCGCGCGACCTCGCGCTGATCGAGATCAGCGGCACCCGCCTGCCCGCCGCCGCCATCTATTCGGGACCGATCGATTCGGGCGCCGACGTCGTCGCGCTGGGCTATCCGGGCAATGTCGATCTGGCGACCGCGCGCAGCGCCAACGACTATATCACCCCGCGCACCCCGGTGCGCAGCGAGGGCAATCTGTCGAACATGCAGGCGGTCGACGGGGTCGCGATGCTCGTCCACACCGCCAAGATCTCGCGCGGCAATTCGGGCGGGCCGCTCGTCGACCAGTGCGGCCGCATCGTCGGGATCAACACCGCGATCACCCGCGCCGACGACGGCGATTCGCCGTTCGCCTTTGCGATTTCTACCCGCGAGCTGTCGCAATTCCTGGCGGATGCCGACCAGCAATATAGCTCGATCGGCACGCCTTGCCTGTCGATGGCGGAAGCCGACGCGCGCGACCGCGCGGCGCTCGATGCCGATGCACGCAAGACCGCCGAAGCCAATGCCGCGAAAGACGCCGCCGCCGCGCTCGACCGCCAGCTCAAGCAGGCGCGCGCCGAGGAAGAAGCACTCGACGCGCGCGAGAACCGCATCGCGCTCGCCGGCGTGCTGTTCGTCATCGGCGCGCTCGCTGCGGGCGCGGGGCTGATGTTCTATAGCCAGAAGAATATGCGCAACGCGAAGATCGCGGGCGGTGCCGGCGCGGCGCTGATCGTCGTCGCCGCGATCCTGTTCGTGACGCGGCCCGACGCGCATGCCGAGGTCAAGGACGATCCGAAGGCGGCGGCGCCGACCGAGGCACCGAAAATCGCCGGGGGCCAGTTCCTCTGCACGATCCGCCCCGACCGCAGCCGCATCACCGTGTCGGCGACCACCGACGTGCCGGTGAAGATCGCCGCGAACGGCTGCGTCAACGACCGCACCCAATATGCGCAAGGGGCCGACGGCCACTGGCAGCGTATTCTGGTTCCGAACGAGGAAGCGACGGTAACGGTCGCCTCGCTCGATCCGACGGGTAAAGAATATCGCGTCGAACGCTATCTGCTGGACGCCGAGACGATGACCAAGGCACGCGAGATTCGTGCGGGCGTGACGCTGAAAAGCTGCACCGCCGACGCCGACGCGCTTGCGGGACTCGCGACGCAGCAGGAGGCGATCCGTTCGGTCCTGCCCGCCGCCCCGAACGAGCGCCTCGTCTATCAGTGCCAGAAGGCGGCGGCAGGACTTACGCCGGCGGCCGCGCCTTGAGCGACAGGCGCTGAGCATATACGCGCACGCGTTCGCTGACACCGACGGCAACCATATCGACCAGCGGGGTGCGTTCGTCCGTTAACGACCGGTTGCGGATATTAGCGTTGAGGGCGGCTGGGCCACGATCCAGACCCGACAGCGGCGACTACTTCCGCGACTGTAATAGGGACGGTTGTGTCAGGTGGTCCCCATCGCCGCATCGCCCAGAACCCCGTCGCGAGCAGAACGACGGCTATGACAAATCCCCAGAATGCGGACAGGCCGGTCATGCCTGCGACTGCGCCGCCAATGACTGCGGCAGGAATGATGACCAGTCCATTCCAGAGAGAAAACCCCTCTGGTCCGAAGTGTTCGCTCCAATGCTCGTGGAGGTGAGTTAAGTCCGTCCCGAACCGCTCATGCACGCTGTTGAAGAAGTCCACGGCATCGTCGCCGTCCATACCAAAGTCATGAAGCAGCCGGTCTGAAAGGTTCAACTTGTTACGGGTCAGACCGCGTTCGTGAGCAAGGAGATCGATGACTTCATAGGAGTGGTCGCTGATTGACATTGCCTATGCTGGCCCATTCGATAGCCATTTGGCAATGGCCGCTTCCCACCCCTAAGCCGACATCGCCTTCAAATAGGCCTTTCCTACATTATCCGCCTGTGTCAGCCTTTATCCCGCTCTTTTCACTTGGTGACAAAAGCGATTGCGATCCGGTGCGTTTGCGGGCGCGGCCACGGCAATGCGCGTCGACCCGTTCGATACGCCGCAAGGTCGCAAACCCGCCGTGCGCATAAGGCTGAACTTTCCTGAACTTTGGAAAATGGCCATGCGGTCCTTGCCCGCCCTGATATTGAATCAGAGGTTTATCCCCCGCACGCCTTGAACAGCATCAGCGTCCGCTCGCGCGCCAGCGCTTCGCTCGGCTCGTGATAATCCTTGCGCCGGTCGCTGTTGAACCCGTGGCCCGCCTCATAGACGAAGATCTGCGCGGTGGGGTGCGCCTTCGCGATCAGCGCCTCGACGCCTTCCATCGGGATGCCATCGTCGAAGCGGCCGAAATGGGCGATCGTGGCGCAGACGGGCGCCTCGTCCTTGAACATCGTCGGGACGAGGCTGCCATAATAAGAAGACGCCGCGGCAAGGTCGGGGCTGAGCTGCGCCATCCGCCACGCAACCGACCCGCCATAACAATAGCCGGTGATGAACACCGGGCCTTTCGCTTTCAACGCGTCGATGCAGGTCTGCGCATCCTTCAGGCTCTGCTCGAACGGATGCAGCTCGCGCGCCAGTTGGACCGCGCGCTGGAACTGGTCGCCCGAATAGTCGCTCTCGAACCCCGGATGCTCGCGGTCGAACAGCGCCGGCGACAGCACCTCATAGCCGTCGGCGGCATATTCGTCGCACAGCTCGCGGATATGGTCGGTGACGCCGAAAATCTCCTGAATGAGGACAAGCCCGCCGCGGCGCTCTCCCTCGGGCTGTGCATGATAGACGGCAATCGCGGCGCCATCGTCCATCGTCATCCGGATCATCTCGCCCATGGTCTTTCCTCTGCTCCCGTCCCGACCGGACGCGTCGGGTTCCGGTCCTGCCTTCGCCTGATCTTTGAAGAAAGAACGGTCCTTCGACAAGCGGACATGGAGAAGACATGGGATCGTATGGGATAAGTCCCCACCCCCGCCTTGCATTGCGCCGGAATCGTTGCTACGCGCGCCGCGACTGCACAGCGGGGGTGTCTTCGGACGTCATGAAAATCCGCTCGGCCATCCCCCAAGGGATCGTAGAAAAGGACTTTCACGCGTGGAGAATTCCGGCGGCATTCAAGGCAACATCACGGCGGGCCTCGCGGGTCGCTATGCCAGCGCGCTGTTCGATCTGGCGCGCGAATCGAACGCGATCGACAGCGTTCAAAAGAGCCTCGCGACGCTGAAGACGGCGCTCGTCGATTCGGCCGATCTTGCCGCGCTCGTGTCGAGCCCGGTTGTTGGCCGCGCCGACGCCGCGAAGGCGATCGAAGCCGTCGCCAAGGCGCTGAAGCTCGATTCGCTGACCACCAAATTCCTCGGCGTGCTCGCCGAGAATCGCCGCCTCGGCGACGTCGCGGGCATGATCGACGCTTATAATGCGATCGTCGCGAACCACCGCGGCGAAGTGACCGCAAAGGTCACCAGCGCGCATCCGCTGAGCGCCGAGCAGCTGAAAGCGCTCGCCGCCAACCTCAAGACCCGTGTCGGCCGCGACGTCCAGATCGCGACCACCGTCGACCCCGCCATTCTCGGCGGCCTCGTCGTCCAGCTGGGCAGCCAGCTGATCGACGGCAGCATCCGTACCCGTCTCAACAGTTTCGCCCAGGCGATGAAGGGCTGAAAGCCCGTACGCCCAATTTGCCCGATGAAAGGCTAAACCATGGAAATCCGCGCCGCTGAAATCAGCAAGGTCATCAAGGACCAGATCGCCAATTTCGGCACCGACGCAACGGTCAGCGAGATCGGCTCGGTGCTGTCGGTCGGTGACGGCATCGCCCGCGTCCACGGCCTCGACAACGTCCAGGCCGGTGAAATGGTCGAATTCGCCAACGGCGTGAAGGGCATGGCCCTGAACCTCGAATCCGACAACGTCGGCATCGTGATCTTCGGCTCGGACAGCGAGATCAAGGAAGGCGACGTCGTCAAGCGGACCGGCACGATCGTTGACGTTCCCGTCGGCAAGGGCCTGCTCGGCCGCGTCGTCGATGGCCTCGGCAATCCGATCGACGGCAAGGGCCCGATCAAGGCCGACAAGCGCATGCGCGTCGAAGTGAAGGCGCCGGGCATCATCCCGCGCACCTCGGTTCACGAACCCGTCCAGACCGGCCTCAAGGCGCTCGACGCCCTCGTCCCCGTCGGCCGCGGCCAGCGCGAACTGATCATCGGCGACCGCCAGACAGGCAAGACCGCTGTCGCGATCGACACCTTCATCAACCAGAAGCAGGCCAACGCCGGCGACGATGAATCAAAGAAGCTGTACTGCATCTACGTCGCTGTCGGCCAGAAGCGCTCGACCGTCGCGCAGATCGTCCGCCAGCTCGAAGAAAATGGCGCGATGGAATATTCGATCGTCGTTGCCGCGACCGCGTCGGAGCCCGCTCCGCTGCAGTATCTCGCACCCTACACCGGGGTGACGATGGGCGAATTCTTCCGCGACAACGGCATGCACGCCGTCATCGTTTATGACGATCTGTCGAAGCAGGCGGTCGCCTATCGCCAGATGTCGCTGCTGCTGCGCCGCCCGCCGGGCCGCGAAGCCTATCCGGGCGACGTTTTCTATCTCCACAGCCGCCTGCTCGAGCGCGCTGCAAAGATGAACAGCGACAATGGTTCGGGTTCGCTCACCGCGCTGCCGATCATCGAAACGCAGGCTGGCGACGTTTCGGCGTACATCCCGACCAACGTGATTTCGATCACCGACGGCCAGATCTTCCTCGAAACCAACCTGTTCAACGCCGGTATCCGTCCCGCAATCAACGTCGGCCTGTCGGTGTCGCGCGTCGGCTCGGCCGCACAGACCAAGGCGATGAAGAAGGTGTCGGGCTCGATCAAGCTCGAGCTCGCGCAGTATCGCGAAATGGAAGCCTTCGCGCAGTTCGGTTCGGACCTCGACGCCTCAACGCAGAAGCTGCTCAACCGCGGCGCGCGCCTGACGCAGCTGCTGAAGCAGCCGCAGTTCCAGCCGATGCCGTTCGAGGAACAGACCGCGTCGATCTTCGCCGGCACCAACGGCTATCTCGACAATGTCGCGACGACCGACGTGTCGCGTTACGAGCAGGCGATGCTCGCCTATCTGCGCAGCGACCATGCCGATGTGCTGAAGACGATCCGCGATACCAAGGACCTTGGCGACGACGCCAAGAAGGGTCTGGTCGCGGCGCTCGACGCGTTCGGCAAGATTTTCGCATAAGCCAAGTTACCGTGAGCCCGGCCACCAGCGCCGGGCTGACGAACAAGAGGGGCCGTAATGGCATCGCTTAAGGAACTCAAAGGGCGCATCGTCTCGGTCAAATCGACCCAGAAGATCACCAAGGCCAAGAAAATGGTCGCCGCCGCCAAGCTTCGCAAGGCGCAGGCCGCGGCCGAAGCCGCGCGTCCCTATGCCGAGCGTCTCGAAGGCGTCGTTGCCAGCCTCGCGTCGAAGGTCGGCGCGTCGGATTCGGCGCCGAAGCTGCTGTCGGGCTCGGGCAAGAGCGACACGCATCTGCTGGTCGTGCTCAACAGCGACCGCGGCCTCGCCGGTGCGTTCAACTCGAACATCGTCAAGGCCGCGCGCGACAAGGCACTCGAGCTGCAAGCGCAGGGCAAGAAGGTCGCCTTCTTCCTCATCGGCCGCAAGGGTCGCCCGGTGATCGCCCGCCTGTTCCCCGGCCAGATCATCGAGCAGTACGAAACCACCGGTATCCGCGACATCGGCTTCGAGCAGGCCCATGATGTTTCGGCGAAGGTGATGGAGCTGTTCGAAGCAGGCGCCTTCGACGTTGCGCACCTCTTCTATTCGAAGTTCCGCTCGGCGCTTCTGCAGGAAGCGACCGGCCAGCAACTGATCCCCGTTCCCGCCCCGGCCGAAGCGCCGGCGTCGAGCGGTGCAGCGGTCGAATATGAGCCCGACGAGGAGGCGATCCTCGCCGACCTGCTGCCGCGCAACGTCACCATCCAGATCTTCAAGGGCCTCCTTGAAAACGCCGCGTCCGAGCAGGGTGCGTCGATGACCGCGATGGACAATGCGACGCGCAACGCGGGCGACCTGATCAACAAGCTGACCATCGTTTACAACCGCACGCGTCAGGCGGCGATCACCACAGAGCTCATCGAAATCATCGCTGGCGCCGAAGCGCTGTAAGCTATCCAAGCAAGGAAGAAACCAATGGCTACCGCTCCCGAAAAGAAGGCCCCCGCCAAGAAGGCCGCCGCGCCCAAGGCTGCTGCGCCGAAGAAGGCCGCAGCTCCGAAGGCCACTGCAACGGCCGGCACCGCGACGGGCCGCGTCGCGCAGGTCATCGGCGCCGTCGTCGACGTCCAGTTCACCGGCACCCTGCCCGCCATTCTGAACGCGCTGGAAACCGACAACAACGGCAACCGCCTCGTTCTCGAAGTCGCGCAGCACCTCGGTGAAAACACCGTCCGCACCATCGCGATGGACGCGACCGACGGCCTGACCCGCGGCCAGCCGGTTCGCGACACCGGCGCGCAGATTACCGTGCCCGTCGGCCCGCAGACGCTCGGCCGCATTCTCAACGTCATCGGCGACCCGATCGACGAACGCGGTCCGGTCAACGCCGGCATGTCGGCTCCGATCCACGCCAAGGCTCCCGAATTCGTCGACCAGTCGACCGAAGCCGCGATCCTCGTCACCGGCATCAAGGTCATCGACCTGATCGCCCCCTATGCAAAGGGCGGCAAGATCGGCCTGTTCGGCGGCGCCGGCGTCGGCAAGACCGTTCTCATTCAGGAACTGATCAACAACATCGCCAAGGGCCACGGCGGCGTGTCGGTGTTCGCGGGCGTCGGTGAACGCACCCGCGAAGGCAACGATCTGTATCACGAATTCCTCGACGCCGGCGTTATCGCCAAGGACGCCGACGGCAACCCGACCCCCGAAGGATCGAAGGTTGCGCTGGTGTTCGGCCAGATGAACGAGCCCCCGGGCGCCCGCGCTCGCGTCGCCCTCTCGGGTCTGACGATGGCCGAATATTTCCGCGACCAGGAAGGCCAGGACGTTCTGTTCTTCGTCGACAACATCTTCCGCTTCACGCAGGCGGGTTCGGAAGTGTCGGCACTGCTCGGCCGTATTCCGTCGGCCGTGGGCTATCAGCCGACCCTGTCGACCGACATGGGCGCGCTGCAGGAACGCATCACCTCGACCACCAAGGGTTCGATCACCTCGGTGCAGGCCATTTACGTTCCCGCGGACGATCTTACAGATCCGGCGCCGGCAACCTCGTTCGCTCACCTCGACGCGACGACGACGCTGAACCGCGCGATTTCGGAACTGGGCATCTACCCCGCGGTCGATCCGCTCGATTCGACCTCGCGCGTTCTGACCGCCGCGACCGTCGGTCAGGAGCATTACGAGACCGCCCGCCGCGTTCAGGAGACGCTGCAGAAGTACAAGTCGCTGCAGGACATCATCGCGATCCTCGGCATGGACGAACTGTCTGAAGAAGATAAGCTGGTCGTCGCCCGCGCGCGCAAAATCCAGCGCTTCCTGTCGCAGCCGTTCCACGTCGCCGAAGTCTTCACCGGCATCCCCGGCAAGTTTGTCGCGATCGAAGACACGGTGAAGTCGTTCAAGGCCGTCGTCGACGGCGAGTACGACCACCTCCCCGAAGCCGCCTTCTATATGGTCGGCGGCATCGAGGAAGCAGTCGCCAAGGCCGCCAAGCTGGCTGCCGACGCTGCGTAAACCCTATAGCCCTCCCGCTCCGGCGGGAGGGATTGAGAGACTGATATGGCTCTGAAGTTCGAACTCGTCACCCCCGCCCGTCTTGAGCGGTCGAGCGACGTCTATATGGTCACCGTGCCGGGCAGCGAGGGCGACTTCTCGGTGCTCGAAGGCCACGCGCCCTTCATGGCGACGCTGCGCAACGGCCCGCTGACGATTTATGCCACCAATGGCGCGACGCCCGAGACGATCGAAGTCGAAGGTGGCTTTGCCGAGGTGAACGAGGCCGGTCTGACCGTCCTCGCCGAGCATATCGCAAGCTGAAGTTTCCGCCGTCCACGCGGATCAAGAAGCCCGCATCCCGCAAGGATGCGGGCTTTTTTGTGCCCGCGACCGACGACGGGCGGCATTAGGATAATGTCAAAGTTTCCGGTTTATTCACCGTGTCGGATGGGGGTTTGACCACGAATTCGGCCAATCTCCGCTCGTACAGATTCGAAGCAGGATGATGACATGAGTGCATTCGGACGCCGACCCGGTACCGCTGGCCGCCCCGCCTTTGGCGTGGCGAAGCCGATGCAGACTGGCGCAGGCATGGGTGGCGGCTCGCAATTCCCTGCCATCGAAACGCCCGAGCCGGCGCCGCCGCCGATTCCGTCGAACCTGACCCCCGAAGAAGAGGCGATGGAGCGGCTGAACCAGCGCTCGACCGCCGACATGGCCGAGCCCGAAAAGGCGCAAGGGTTCGAGGCGAGCGTCCACAAGATCAAGGAACAGGTGCTGCCGCGCCTGCTCGAACGCGTCGATCCCGAGGCGGCCGCGACGCTCAGCAAGGACGAGCTGACCGAGGAATTCCGCCCGATCATTCTCGAAGTGCTCGCCGAACTCCGCATCACGCTCAACCGCCGCGAACAATTCGCGCTCGAAAAGGTTCTCGTCGACGAACTGCTCGGCTTCGGACCGCTCGAAGAGCTGCTGTCCGACCCCGACATCTCCGACATCATGGTCAACGGCCCCTACCAGACCTATATCGAAAAGAAGGGCCAGCTGGTCATTGCGCCGATCCAGTTCCGCGACGAACAGCATCTGTTCCAGATCGCGCAGCGCATCTGCAACCAGGTCGGCCGCCGCGTCGACCAGACCACGCCGCTTGCCGACGCCCGCCTCAAGGACGGCAGCCGCGTCAACGTGATCGTCCCGCCGCTGTCGCTGCGCGGCACCGCGATCTCGATTCGTAAATTCTCGGCCAAGCCGATCACGCTCGACATGCTCTGCCAGTGGGGCGCGATGAGCCAGAAGATGTGCACCGCGCTGAAGATCGCGGGCGCCAGCCGCTTCAACATCGTCATCTCGGGCGGTACGGGTTCGGGTAAGACGACGATGCTCAACGCGCTGTCGAAGATGATCGATCCCGGCGAACGCGTGCTGACCATCGAGGATGCCGCCGAACTTCGTCTGCAGCAGCCGCACTGGCTGCCGCTCGAAACGCGCCCCGCGAACCTTGAGGGCAATGGCGCGATCCACATGGGCGACCTCGTCAAGAACGCGCTGCGTATGCGTCCCGACCGCATCATCATGGGCGAAGTCCGTGGCGCGGAATGTTTCGACCTCCTCGCCGCGATGAACACCGGTCACGACGGTTCGATGTGTACGCTCCACAGCAACAGCCCGCGCGAATGCCTTGGCCGTATGGAGAACATGGTTCTCATGGGCGACATCAAGATCCCGAAGGAAGCGATCTCGAAACAGATCGCCGACTCGGTCGACCTGATCGTCCAGATCAAGCGTCTGCGCGACGGCTCGCGCCGCGTCACCAACGTGACCGAGGTGATCGGCATGGAAGGCGACGTCATCGTCACGCAGGAATTGTTCAAGTTCGAATATCAGGACGAGGACAAGGACGGGAAGATCATCGGCGAATATCGCGCGATGGGCCTGCGTCCCTATACGCTGGAAAAGGCCCGCCAGTACGGCTTCGACCAGCCGTATCTTGAGGCCTGCCTCTAACCCCTCAGCGCGAACGCCGTCGCGAAGATCGCGATCGCCGCCGAGGCGAGCGCGATCCCGCGCCACGGCATAAAGCCGACGTTATCGACGTCGCGGCGGTTGTTGCGGCGCCAGTTGGCGACCTCGGCGATGCCGAACAGCGCCGCAGCGCTGATCCCGATCGTCAGCATCGACCCTTGCATTGACGCGCATCCCTTCGCAAACAGGGGCATATTCCCCCCAAGAAAGAGGTGCCGATATGCGTCATTTTCGTCCCGTTGCAATAGCCGCGTTGCTGACCGCCGCCGTTGCCGCCTGCAGCGCGCCCGCGCCCGACGCGACCGCGAAGGACAGCGCGGCCAAGCCCGGCGACGCGATCGCCGCCGCGGTCGCCGCGCCAACCCGTTCCCCGGCGAACATCGCGCGCGACAAATATCGCCACCCCGCCGGAACGCTCGCCTTCTTCGGCGTGAAGCCCGGCGACACGGTGGTCGAACTGTGGCCCGGCGGCGGCTGGTACACCGAAATCCTCGCGCCCTTGTCAAAGGCAGGCGGCGGCACCCTCTATGCCGCCGCGCCGTGGGAAAAGGGCCTGAACCGGCTCAAGGAATGGCAGGGCGCCAAGCCCGACGTCTATGGCGCGCTCAAGCTCGCCGAATTTCCAGCGACCGGTGCCGGGCCGAAAGTCCCCGACGGCAGCGCCGATTTCGTCCTGACCTTCCGCAACATCCACAACTGGCGCTTCGGCGGCAAGGACAACACCGCCGAGGCCTTTCGCCAGATCTATGCGATGCTGAAACCCGGCGGTGTGCTGGGCATCGAGGAGCACCGCCTGCCCGAAGACATGGATTCGGCGCTTGAGGAAAAGAGCGGCTACATGAAGCGCTCGTCGATCGTCGCCTTTGCCGAGGCGGCCGGTTTCAAGCTCGCGGGCGAGAGCGACATCAACGCCAACCCCAAGGACACACACGACTATCCCGACGGGGTGTGGACGCTGCCCCCGACGCTGACCAAAAAGGATGTCGATCGCGACAAATATCTGGCGATCGGCGAATCGGATCGCATGACGATCAAATTCGTGAAGCCGGCAAGCTGAGCCGCCATCTCGAATCGATCGACCCCGCGCTGCTGCTGAGCGCTTATGCGCAGGGGTTGTTTCCGATGGCCGACGGGGCGGACGACCCGTCGGTCCATTGGGTCGAACCGCGGCTGCGCGCGATCCTGCCGCTGGACGGCTTTCACCTGTCGCGCAGCCTGAAGAAGGTCATCGTCTCCGACCGTTTCCGGGTCACCACCGACATTGCGTTCCGCGAGATGATGGCGCTTTGCGCCGAGCCCGCCGACGACCGGCCGACGACGTGGATCAACCCGGTGATCAAGACGAGCTATGAACGGCTGTTCCAGCTCGGCCACGCGCACAGCGTCGAGGTATGGCTGGACGGCGATCTCGCCGGAGGGCTCTACGGCGTGTCGCTCGGCCGCGCCTTCTTCGGCGAATCGATGGTCAGCCGCGCGCGCGATGCGTCGAAGGTCGCGCTCGCGCATCTTGTCGCGCGCCTGCGCGCCGGCGGGTGGAAGCTGCTCGACTGCCAGTTCATCACGCCACATCTGGAAAGTCTGGGCGCGATCGAAATTCCGCAGTCCGACTATCTGGCGCGGCTCTACTCGGTCTTGGCCGAAGGCGCTGCGGCGGGGGCCGCCCTGGGTGCCGGAGCAGCGGGTGCCGCAGCTCCCTCGCCGCCGTTCGTTTCCGGCGACTGGGGCGCGCTCGATGCCTTGGGCGCGGCCGAGGGCGATTTGGGCTTGGCGCGCTCGACCGGCTCGCCGCCTGGATATGTCATCGCACAGCTTTTGACATAGACGTCATAGATCGGGTGCTGGATCACGTTGCGCTCGGGGCGCTCGCGGAACAGCCAGCCCGAAAAGACGCGATACCATTTATCGTCGCGCTGATCCTGCACGGTCAGCTGGACGAAAGCGCCGGTCTCGGGCGGATCTTCCCACGGCGCCGTCTGTTCGCACGCGCGCAGGCGCACGATCGCACGGCCGACGCGCGCGCTCTCGCCGGGCTTCATTTCGAGCTCGCGGACGAGGCCGTTGCGCTTGTTGAGCAGGCCCAGCACAGCAACACGCTGGTCCATCGGGGTCGCCCCCTCGATCCCGCCGACTTCCCGGGGGACACTTTCGGTCTTGGCGAGCTGCGCGCTCGTCTCCCCCGGCCGCTTGCCATTACTGCCGCGGTCACACGCGCTGAGCGCGGTCGCCGCGAAAAGCGCCATCAGCAGGGCACGGGAAAGATTGCCGCTCACGAAGCTCAGTCGGCGCCGGGACGCCACGCCTCGTAATCGCCGGTCGCCGCAGCGCGGTGGCCGCCGCGCTCAAGCGCGCCCGCCGGGCGATAGGCGCCAAGGCTCCCGGTCAGATTCGCGCTCGGTTCCTGCTCCCACGCGCGGGGGGCAGGCAGAACGTCGCCGGGCAGCTCGTCGAGCGTGCCGTGCAGCCAGCCGTGCCATTCGGGCGGCACGCGGCTCGCGTCGTTCGAGCCATTATACAGAACCCAACGGCGGTTGCCCTTCTTCGCGCGGAAATAGCGGTTGCCGAGACTGTCCTCGCCGACCTTTTCGCCGCTGCTCCAGCTGTTCAGCAGCGTTCCGACGGTCGCGCCGTCCCACCAAGTGAAAATCTTGCCGAGGATGCTCATGGCTGGCCGTTTACAGGCAAGGCGGCGCGCTGTGCAAGCCGCAAACCGCGCAGCAGGCGGCTATTTCTTGTCCTGCCACGTCACCTTCGCGCTCTCGTCGAGGCCGAGCTCGGCGGCGCTGCCGCCCGCGAGTTCGAGCACCGCCGCCACCTCGCCGCCACTAACGACGGGCTCGAGCGATTCGGGGATCGTATTTTCGGCGATGCGGTCGATGCTGCCGTCGCTGCGCACGAAGATCATGTCGAGCGGGATCAGCGTATTCTTCATCCAGAAGCTCGCGAGCTTGGGCTTCGCGAACGGAAAGAGCATCCCGCCATCCCTGGGCAGGCTGGTGCGGAACATCAGCCCCTGCTCCTGCTCGGCATCGCTGCGCGCGACCTCGACATTGAAGCGGTGCGCCTTGCCCGCCATCGTCACGGTCACCGGGATCGTCGCGGCGTTTTCGGACTCGCTCCCATTCTTGCTGCACGCCGCCATCGGCAGCGCAAGCGAAAGAGCCAGAGCGGTGAACAGCGCGCGCATCGGCAAATCCTTATCCCGAAAACAGGTTTACGCGGCCTAATCGAGCGCCGCTTCGCCGTCCAGCGCCGCCAGTGCGTCGGCGTCCCCCGACGGGACGGCGAGGATCCGGCGCGCAAGGGCGAGCGAATGACCGGCACGCGCGAACGCGGCGACCTGCCGCTCGCGATCCTTCGGATCGTCGCTGGTCCGCGTCGCGAAAGGCCCGAAACGTCGGCGGCGCGCAAAACCGATGGCAGAC
Organism: Sphingopyxis sp.; assembly: GCF_965279755.1. Taxonomy (GTDB): domain Bacteria; phylum Pseudomonadota; class Alphaproteobacteria; order Sphingomonadales; family Sphingomonadaceae; genus Sphingopyxis. The sequence continues at coordinate 1,062,062 of NZ_OZ257261.1, forward strand.
GCCATCGCCTTGTCTTCGGCCTCGCTGACTGCCGCACCGATGTCGTCGGGCGCGATGCCGTCGACAAAGAGCTGCGCCTTTACGCGCCGCACCCCCAACCCGCGCCGGGTCATCGCGCCGGCGCGCATTGCGGCATATTGCTTGTCGTCGAGAAACCCCATCCGGGCCATCCGGTCGGCGATCGCCTCGCACGCCGCCATGGCGTCACTTTCGTCAGCCCATTCGGATTCGCGAACCTTTCGAGCGAGATAGCGCGTCAGCTTGGCCCGACTCGTGGCGAAACGCGCAACATAGGCGAGCGCCAACTCGTCGAGCCTGGCTGCGCCGAGCGGTTTGCGGGAGCGGTCGGACGGAAAGCGACGGGACACAATGCCATGTTTATGCCACAGTCGGGCCTGATTGAGAACGATCAAAACCGCCATATCGGGCATCAAAGCCCGGAAATGGGCCAATTTGTTCCACCTGACCGGGATCGCGCAGCGCAGACATGGCTCAAAAAGATGACATGATTATTGCCGCGCGTCCCGATAGCCGGGACTCGAAAGCCTTTATGACCGATATTATCGCCCCAGCGGAGGCAGATCTTGCCCCGACCCCGACCGAATGCGCCCAGCCCCGCCGCTTTTCCGACTTCGCAACCGTCGGCGAAGCGCTCGACTATGCCGCGAGCGGCACGCGCGGGCTCAATTTCCACGATCCGCGCGGCAAGCTGACGCGACCCTATCCGTATAGCGAGCTGAAGGCCGACGCGCTTACCACCGCCTATCGCCTGATCGCGGCGGGCGTGCAGCCCAATGACCGCATTGCGCTGATCGCCGAAACCGGTCCCGAATTCGCCGCGCTGTTCTTCGGCACCATTTATGCCGGCGCCTGGCCGGTGCCGCTGCCCCTGCCCACAAGCTTCGGCGGCCGCGACAGCTACGTCGGCCAGCTTGTCGTCCAGCTCACCAGCAGCGACCCCAAGATGCTGTTTTTCCCGCCCGAAATCGCCGCGATGGCGGCCGAGGCGGCCGAACAGCGCGGGGTACAGCCCGTCGACTGGAGCGAATTCGAGATGCGCGCAGCCCCCGTCGCCGACCTGCCCGAACAGAAGACCGACGAAACCTGCTACCTTCAGTACAGCAGCGGCTCGACGCGCTTTCCGCACGGCGTCGCAGTCACTCACGGCGCCCTGCTCAACAATCTGGCCGCGCACTCGCACGGCATGGAAGTGCGCGACAGCGACCGCTGCATTTCGTGGCTGCCGTGGTATCATGACATGGGGCTCGTCGGCTGCTTGCTTTCGCCGGTCGCGAACCAGGTGTCGGTCGACTATCTCAAGACCGAGGATTTCGCCCGCCGTCCGCTCGCCTGGCTCGATCTGATCAGCCGCAACCAGGGCACGACGCTCAGCTATTCGCCGACCTTCGGCTACGACATCTGCGCGCGCCGCGTGTCGAGCCAGACGCATGTCGCCGACCGCTTCGACCTGTCGCGCTGGCGCGTCGCAGGCAATGGCGCCGACATGATCCGCCCCGATGTCATGCAGCATTTCGTCGACGCCTTCGCCGACGCCGGCTTCAAGGCAAGCGCCTTCCTGCCGAGCTATGGCCTTGCCGAAGCGACGCTCGCGGTCAGCATCATGCCGCCGGGCGAAGGCATCGTCGTCGAACTGGTCGAGGAAACCGAATTGTCGGGTGCCTCGAACGACGCCGGCCGTCCGACGCGCTACCGCGCGATCGTCAACTGCGGCCGCGCCGCGCGCGACATGGTGATCGAGGTCCGCGACGAGGCCGGCAACATCCTGCCCGATCAGACCGTCGGCAAGGTGTGGTGCACCGGGCCCTCGCTGATGACCGGCTATTTCCGCGACCCCGAAGCGACCGCCGCCTGTATGGCCGACGGCTGGCTCGACACGGGCGATATGGGTTATTTGTCAGACGGTTACATTTATATTGTCGGCCGCGCCAAGGACATGATCATCATCAACGGCAAGAATCACTGGCCGCAGGATATCGAGTGGGCGGTCGAGCAGCTTCCGGGCTTCAAGTCGGGCGACATCGCGGCCTTCGCGATCACCGCACCCGGCGGCGAGGAAACCCCCGCCGTGCTCGTCCAGTGCCGCACCAGCGACGAGCATGAACGCGTCGCGCTGCGCGAGACGATTCGCGACCGCGTCCGGGCGATCACCGGCATGAACTGCCTGATCGAGCTGATTCCGCCGCGCACGCTGCCGCGCACCAGTTCGGGCAAGCTCAGCCGGTCGAAGGCGCGCGCGCAATATCTGGCGGGCGAAATCCAGCCGTTCCGGCTCGCCGCCTGACGCCCGGTTCCTGTCCCGCAGCGGGACGGAAATTTCGTCGCAGAACAGGCGTGTAGTTACCTTCGGGTAACCCCCCGGCGCTAAGCAGGCGGGGTGAAGAGCCTGTTGACCGACCAGATTGTTGCCGACGATGTTTCCGTGCGGGCCCTGTTGGGGCTGGGACCGCGCGACGAGGATATCGGCGACCTCCGCCAGCTCCAGCTTGCGCCGCTGCGCGGCAAGGGCAAGCTGCGCCTGTGGATGGGGGTCGGCATGGCACTCGTCGCGGCGTTCAACATGGTGCTCCACATGCCCTGGCCGATCGTCAGCGGCTGGCTCACCTGCACGCTGATCTTCAGCCTCTGGTCGTACCGCATCTTCGAACAGCTGCCGCTCGACGACCCCAGGGTGGCAGGGCTTGCCGAATACAGGCTTTGCAATCGCCACGCGCTTTATTCCGCAGTCGTCTGGGGCTCCCCCTTCTGGATCGGGGGCTATCCGCCCGCGCTCGAACATGTGCTGACGATCTGGTCGATCGTACTGCTCATGATGTTGACGCTGGCGATTGCGGCGCACAGTCTGCCGCGCGCCTGTATCCTCTTCATCGCCCCGGTCACCCTGTCCGCGATGGGCGCGATGCTCGCCGCGGGCAGCCCGCCTCTTGCCGCGGTTGCCGCGGTCGCAGGTTTTCTGCTCAGCGCCTTCTGCATCCGCTTTGCGCGCTCGCACGTGCGCTTCCGCCGCGCCGAGGAGACGCTGCACGAAAAGACCGAAACGGTCAGCCTGCTGCTCCGCGAGTTCGAGGAAACCTCGGCCGACTGGCTGTGGCAGACCGACAACAACCGCCGCCTGATCCACGTCTCGCCGCGCCTTGCCTATGCGCTCGGCGGCACCACCGAGGCGCTCGAGGGCGTGCCGCTGCTCCAGGCCCTCTCGGGCGATGCGTGGGAAACCGGCCAGTTCCCCAAAAGTCTGCACGACATGGCCGAGCGGATGAAGCGGCGTGAAAGCTTCTCGAACCTGATCGTTCCCGTCACCATCGGCGGCAAGCCGCGCTGGTGGGAGCTGTCGGCCTCGCCGCGCCTCGACGAGACGAGCAAATTCCTCGGCTTCCGCGGCGTCGGATCCGACGTCACCGAACAGCATGCGACCGCCGAGCAGATCGCGCGCATGGCACGCTTCGACAATCTGACCGGGCTTCCCAACCGCCTCAGCCTGCACGAGGATCTCTCGCGTGCGCTGACCCAGGCGATCGCGGCGAAATCGCGCTGCGCGATGCTGATGATCGACCTCGACCGGTTCAAGGCTGTCAACGATACGCTCGGCCATCCGACCGGCGACAAATTGCTCGCGCAGGTCGCCGCGCGCCTCAAGGGCATGATGGAACGCGGCATGACCTGCGGCCGCCTCGGCGGCGACGAATTTGCGGTCGTGCTCCACAATGTCCCCTCGGCGACCGAGGCCGAGGATCTGGCAAAACGCATCATCACCGCGATCAGCCGGCCCTATGTGGTCGACAACCACCAGCTGTTCGTCGGCGCCAGCGTCGGCTTCGCGATCGGCCCGCAGGACGGATCGACGGTCGAGACGCTGACCCGCAACGCCGACCTTGCGCTCTACAAGTCCAAGGACAAGGGCGGCAACGTCGTCGCGGGCTATGTCGCCTCGCTCCACGCGCAGGCCGAGGAGCGCCGCGTGATGGAGCAGGAGCTGCGCGGCGCGCTCGATCGCGGCGAGTTCGAGCTTTACTACCAGCCGGTTGTCACCGCCGCCGACGGCACGCTCAACGGCTTCGAGGGCCTGATCCGCTGGCACAACCAGAAGCTCGGCAACGTATCCCCCGGCCGCTTCATCCCGCTTGCGGAGGACAGCCGCCTGATCTCGCCGATCGGCGAATGGGTTCTGCGAACCGCGTGCCACGAGGCGATGAAATGGCCGTCGAACCTTAAGGTCGCGGTCAACGTTTCGGCCGAACAGCTCACCGATCCCGCCTTCGCCTCGGTCGTCGTTTCCGCGCTCGCGCAGAGCGGCCTGCCGCCGCAGCGGCTGGAGATCGAGGTGACCGAAAGCGTGTTCCTGCGCGACGGCGGCGGCGCGGCGCAACTGCTCGACCAGCTCATCGGGCTCGGCATCCGGCTCAGCCTCGACGATTTCGGCACCGGCTATTCGTCGCTCGGCTATCTGCGCAAGACGCAATTTTCGACGATCAAGGTCGACCGCAGCTTCGTCGTCGGCGCCGCCAAGGGCAGCATCGAATCGATCGCGATCATCCGCGCCGTCGTCGCGCTCGCCGACAGCCTCGGCATGTCGACAACCGCCGAAGGCGCCGAAACCGAGGTCGAGGTCGATACGCTGCGTGCGCTCGGGTGCAGCAATATCCAAGGCTATTATTATGGCCGTCCGATGCCTGCGAGCGACGTGCTCATGCTGTTCCGTCCGTCGCAGCCGGATGCGATCGCCGCGGCCTGATTCTGGCGATCCGGCGACGGACCGAAGCCCTCGCGCGACGAATGGCAGGGCTTAACAAAAGGTTCCCCCGCTCATCGCATCACCGGCGCAATTCACCGCTATGTGGTTGGTGGCCGGCGGGGGCTGCGGCAAAGACCCTGCAACGCTTGAAGACAAGCCAAAGGGGTCGCCTTCCAATGCTCAATCGCCGCTTTCTGGGTGCGTTCGCCCTGTGTGCTTCGCTGCTCGCCAGCGTTCCCGCCGTGGCCCGCGACTATCTGCAGTGCGTTCCCTTTGCCCGCGCCGAATCGGGCGTCGAAATCCGCGGCAACGCAAAGACCTGGTGGGCGCAGGCCGCCGGCGAATATGATCGCGGCCAGGAACCCCGCAAGGGCGCGGTGATGGCGTTTGCCGGCACCGGCGGCATGCCGCTCGGCCACGTCGCCGTCGTCAAGAAGGTCGTCAGCGACCGCGAAATCCTGATCGACCACGCCAACTGGTCGCCGATCAACGGCCGTCGCGGTCAGATCGAACGGAACGTCCGCGTCGTCGACGTCAGCGACAAGGGCGACTGGAGCATGGTCCGCGTGTGGTACGCCCCGATCGGTGACCTTGGTCTGCGCGCCAATCCGGTGCAGGGCTTCATCTATGCGGGCGGCAATGCCAAGCCCGACCACCGTTTCGGTGGCGGCGAGCCCAAATGGGCCCAGAACGACTGGAAGCCGGGCAACGGTCTCGAAATGGTCGTCGCCTCGCTCCGCTGAGCGAAACCTTACCTGAAATACGTCATTGCGAGCGCAGCGAAGCAATCCCCAGTTCGATAGCTGGAGATTGCTTCGCTGCGCTCGCAATGAGGTCTGGAATTCAGTCTTCCGACGCTTCGCCGCTTTCGGCAGTGTCTTCGAACCAGGCTTCGACCTCGCCCGACAGCTTGATTGTCATCGGCTGACCAAAGCGGTCCTTCGACTTGCCGGCCGCGACGCGGATCCAGCCTTCCGAGATCGAATATTCCTCGACGTCGGTGCGTTCATTGCCCTTGAAACGGATGCCGATGCCGCGCTGCAGCACCTCCATGTCGAAATGGGGCGAGCGCGGGTTGGTCGAGAGATGGTCGGGGGGCGTATCGGTCATGGCATGTCTTCCGGATAAGATGATGGCGCGGCCCTAGCGGCACCGCGCCATCGTCGTCAATGGAAAGGCCGCCTAGAAACCGACCTTCAGCGTCGCAAAGAACTGCTGCGGCGCGCCCGCAAGCAGCGTCTGCGAATCGCCGCTGTTCGCAAAGCCGTTGGTGCCGATCGTCGACACATAACGCTTGTCGAACAGGTTGGTCGCATTCGCCTGCACCGAGATCTTGTCGGTAAAGCGGTAGCCGATACTGGCATCGACGATCACGAAGCTGCCAACGGAAGCGTCGTTGACGTAGCTGTAATAGCGCTTCGACGTGTAGTTCGCGCCGACCCGCGCGAACAGCGTGCCATTATCCCAGGTGATCTCGCCCTTCGCGAGATGCCGGGGCGAATTGACCACCGTCTTGCCCGCCGTCGGGACGACGATCGCGCCCGCGGCGTTCAGCACATCGTCCTGATATTGGGAGTCGTTGTAGGCATAGGATGCGAAAAGCGAGAGGTCGGGGGTCACGCGGAACGTGCCTGCGGCCTCGACGCCCCACGAGCGCACGTCGCCGACATTCTGCAGGATCGCCGGATTGCCCTGGATCCCCGATCCGTTGGCGAAGGCGATGATGCGGTCCTTGAAGTCGACATAATAGCCCGCGATCACGCCCTGAAACCGTGAGGACTTGGTGCGGAAGCCGAGTTCGTAGGTGGTCGAGGTCTCGGGCTTCAGGTCGAGCGCGTCGAAGCCTGCCTGCGTCGTGGCGAAGGGGCCACCGGTCGCCGACGATTCGAATGCGCGCATATTCTGCGTATAACTCGCGAAGACCTCGTTATCGTCGTTCAGGCGGTACAGCAGCCCCGCCTGCGGCAGGAACCAGTCCTTCGCCTCGGTGCGGCCCGAGGCGAGGCCGCCGCTGACCAGCGGTGTCGCGCGGTTGATGACGCGCAGCCCCTTCCAGCCCGCATTGATCTGGAAGGCGCCAAGGTCGAGCGTGTCCTGCACATGATATTGCAGCGTCTGGGTGTTGAAATCGAAATCCCACTGCGTCGCGAGCGGATCGGTCGGGAACTTCAGGCTGCCGCGGCTCGGCCGGTTCGCAGTATCCGCGAGGCCATAGAAACGGCGCGCCTGATTGAAGTCATTATCCTCGTACCACACGCCGATCTCGACGCTGTTCGCGCCCAGCGTGAAGACGCTCGAGGCGACGATGCCATAGCGTTCGATCTCATATTCGGTTGTGCGGATCGTGATCGGCGCACCACCGGGGGTCGTGACATAGGGGGTGAACCACAGGCCGCGGCCTTCGTTGCCGTGGTAATAGCCCTGCACCTTCATCGACCAATGCTCGTTGAACGGCACGTCGACGCCGACGCCGGCCAGCCAGTCCTTGCGAAGTCCCGCCGCGTCATAATAGGCATCGTCGACCGTCTGAACCGGCCCCGGGAAGGTCGTGCCGAAGCCGGCATAGGGCGCGGTGAAGGGCGTGCCGGCGGGGATCGATCCATTGGCGATCCCGGCGTCATAGCCGGCGCGCGCCACCTGATTCTGATAGATTTTGGCAATGGTGACCGCGAAGTCCCAGTTCTTCGCATAATTGTCCCAGCTATAACCGAGGCGATCGATCATTTCCTTGCTGAGATCCTGATAGTCGTTCTCACGGCGGTCCGAATAGTTGACGAAGCCAAAGAACTGGCCGTCGCCGACCGGCTGGACGATGCGGGCATTGACCTGATTCTGGCGCTGGACGCCGTCGCCCTTCCACTTGTCGGCATCCTGCCAGACATAGCTCAGCGACAGGCGCGGACCGCCCGCGCCGATATTGCCGCTGTCGAAACGCACGAAGGCGCGCTTGTTCTCGTCGCTGCCCCACGTGCCCGAGGCTTCGATCCCCAGCTCTTCCGACGGTTCGCGCGAGAAGAATTCGATCGTGCCGCCAAGATTGCTCGCTGAGGCTGCCGCCAGCGCGCCTGCGCCCTGTGCGACTTCGACACGGCCGACATTCTCGCTGATGATCGCGCGGCTGATGTGCAGGCCATTATGATTGCCATAATTCATATCGCCGAGCGGAATGCCGTCGAGCGTGAAGCCAAGCTGGTTCTGCGAAAAGCCGCGGATCGAGATGCGTGCCGACCATTCATAGGCGCCGAACGGGTCGGCCGCCTGGAAATTGACGCCGGGCAGCTTCTCGATCGCCTTCAGCGGGCTGATCCCCGACACTTCCAGCGCGATGTCGGCGGCGCCCAGTTCCTGCACCTGCCGTGCCTCGCCGCGACCGAGCACGACGATTTCGTCGCCGTCCGCGGCCACGTCCGAACCGGCTGCGGCACTGGCGCTCACGTCATCCTCGGCAAAGGCCGGCGCGGCGATGATCATCGCGGCCATCGCGATGCCTGCCCGCAGGCCGGTCCTGAACTGATTCCTCATTGCGGATATCCCCTTTGCCCGACGCCGGAATGGCGGCGGGGTTGCGGGGCGATTTAGGACGGTGAGGTTTCCGGACGGCGGCGGAGGGATGACGCGGCGATGACGGATCGAAGAAAGATCGAAGGCGACACGATATGCGTCGAATACTCCAGGAAAGAAAATCGCGTGAATCAAATAACATAGATCAAATTTAAAGGTTAGTATGCTATATAATTTGTGTTAATTAAAGTAAATTTGCGTTAATTATAAAATATTTGGAACCAAATCTTGAGTAATGATTTTATCTCTTCAGGGACCAGATCATCCACGGAGGAGAGGTTTCATGTCCTTGCACCGTATTGGATTCCGCTCGACCCATCTCATCCTTATTCCTGCCTGCCTTGCTCTTGCTGCCTGTGAATCGTCGGGCAATTATCGCGTCGGCAGCGTCGGAACCAATGGCACCGCAGGACCGGCTGGCCCTGCGGGCCCGACCGGCGCCACCGGTCCGGCAGGCCCGGCCGGTCCTGCAGGCCCTGCCGGCAGCGGCCTCGCGCTTGGCGACGCCGGCGCGCTGGCGGTCGGCGGGCTGGTCGGCCCCGGAGGCGTCGCCGGCACCGGACTGCTGGCGAACACCGGCGATCCCGCAAACGTCAATCCGGTGATCGGCGGCGTGCTCGTCAAGACCGGCGGGCTCGTCAACGTCGTCGCCGACAAGGGGCTGCTGCTCGCCAATGCCGTCGACAGCAAGGTGCCCGGCGGCACCAACCTCGTCGGCACCGTCATCGGCGTCGTGAAAAGCACCGGGGTCGCGCTGGTCCAGACCGGCGAAGGCAAGCAATATCTGGTCGATGGCCTCACCGCCGCACCGGGTCAGCTGATCACCGCGACTATCGGCAAGGCCACCGCGCTCGGCTCGCCCGGCGCCTCGCCGCTGATCGGGGCGAGCATCCTCTCGCCCGGACAGCAGACCGGCTCGCTGCTGACCGTCGGGGTCGGCTCGGGCGGCCAGCTCGTCACGCTCGGAAACGGCACCAACGGCAATCTGCTCGGCGGTCTGACCGGCGGCGGACTCGCCGGCGGCGCGCCCAACCAGCCGGTCGGCACGCCCGTCGCGCTGGTCAGCAATGTGCTCACCACCACCACCGGCGCCGTCAGTCAGGTGACCGGCGGTCTGACCGGAGGCCTCACCGGCGGCGGGACCGGCAATGGCGGCAATGCGGTCACCGGGCTGGTCCAGGGCGTCACCGGCACGGTCTCCGGCCTGCTCGGCGGCCTCGGCAGCACCCCCAAGGGCGGCCAATAGGCCCCTATGCGGCACCGCACCGTGACGCTGATGCGTCGCGGCCGTACCGCGGCGGTGGCGGGAGCTTTGCTCCTCCCCGCCGCGGCATGGGCCGCCCAGCCCGCGGCGACGCCGATCGACGGCCGTCCGCCGCTTGCCCCCACCGGCGACAATCGCGAGCCCCTTCCCGATCCGAAAGCCCCCGCAGTCGAACTCGGCGAGGTCAAGCTTGGCGCGCGACCCGATGTGGTCATCCGCGAAATCCGCTTCCTCGGCGACGGCGTGCCCGAGAATGTCGGCCGAGCCGCGCAGCGCTACGTCGGCAAACCCGCCTCGGCCGACACGCTCGCGCGCCTCGCCGGAGCCATGACGCGCGCCTATGGCCGGTCGAGCGTCGCGCTGTTCACGCTCGTCATTCCCGAACAGGATCTGTCCGACGGCATCGTCAAGGTTGCCTCGGCCGAAGGCTATATTTCGCAGGTCACCGTCAGCGGCGAAGCCGACAGCGGCCCCGCGCCGCTGATCCGCCGCATGGCCTCGACCCTGCCCGGCAAGCGCCCGCTACCCCGCGCGCGCTTCGAACGCACGCTCGGCAATATTGGCGATCTTCCGGGCGTCACCGTCAAACCGGCGCTCGCGCTCGCCGGCGAACCCGGCGCGGTCGCCCTTGACCTCAATGTCGATGCGAAGCGGCCCACGGTCGGCCTTGGCTTTTCGACACGCACCAGCCCCTATGTCAAAGACGGGATCATCGAGGCGAACGCCCGCGGCACCAGCCTGATCCGTTCGGGTGACGAGACCCGGCTGACCGGCGCCGCGGCGGTAAATTTCAAATCCTTGCTCTACGTCGCCGCCGCGCATTCGACCCCGATCGGCGCCGGGGGCACACGCGCCGAGCTGTCGGCCGCCGCGCTCCGCACCCGTCCGGTCGGGCTTGCGATCGACGGCGACGCGTGGAGCGCCGGCTTCGGCGTCACCCACCCGCTGATCCGCAGCACGCGGCGCAACCTCATCTTCTCGGCGCGGCTCGACCATCTCGATTCGAAGAATGCGCTCTTCGGCTCGACGCTGGCCGCCGAAAAGACATGGACCGCAGGTACCAGCCTTGCCTTCCGGATGAGCGAAGACCGAACCGTGATCGGCGCCCGGCTGGGGCTATCGAAGGGTCTCGACATCTGGGGCGCCAACGTCGGCGCCGACGTTGGCGAGGTCGGTTTCCTCTATGCCGATGCGGGGCTGGAGGCGAATCAGGCGATCGGCAAGGCGATGGTGCTGCGGCTTGCCGCCGCCGGTCGCTGGACGCGCGATCGCCTGCCCGCCGCGCAACGCTTCAATGTCGGCGGCGCGACCTTCGGCCGGGCGTTCGACGAGGGCCTCGTAGCAGGTGATCGCGGCGGCGCCGGATTCGCCGAACTCGCCTTGCGGCCGCTCCGCACCGGCAAGCTCGCGCAGAGCGAAATCTATGGGTTCGCCGACTATGCCGACGTGACCCTGCTCGCGCGCGCGACCAATCCCCGCATCGGCTATCAGCTCGGCAGCTGGGGCGGCGGCGTCCGTCTCGCCTATGCCGACAATGCGACGATCGGACTCGAGGTCGCCGACGCGTGGAAACAGCCGGTGCCCGGCTTCGATCAGGGGTGGCGCGTCGCGCTCAGCTGGAAGCTGTCGATCCGCCCTTGAGCACCCGTCAGGCGCCTTCCGAACGACTGAGCGCAAGCCGTTCTGCAACCGGGTAGAGATCCTGCTCCTCGCGCTCGATCCGCATCGCCAGTGCGTCGAGGATACCGGTCGTCTCGGCGCAGAAGCCCGCCCAGTCGGCCGCGATCGTGTCGGGCGTCCAGCGGGTATCATAGGCGATGAAGTCGCCCGCGATATGGCCCATTTCGTCGACGAACTCCTTCGCCAGCCGGCTGAGCCCGGGGTCGCCGCGCGACTGCAGCTTGGGATAAAGCGCCCAGTCCTCGCACTTCAGGTGCCGCGTCAGCGTGTCGCGCAACATCCCGCGTACCGACGCGAGCTCGGTCGAACGCGGCGGGGAAGGCGCGGCGACCATGTCCATCAGAAATCCGGATAGCGTCACCAGCGCCGAATGTTCGGCGCGCAGCCGTTCGATCTCGCGCATTTTGGGCAAGGGGCACCCCTGATACGAACGGTCCCCGAACCCGTGCTAGCCCGCCCCCCTGAAAAGAAGGTTAACCACGCCTTGAATATCGTCTCTGCTCACCCCCGGCGACCATCGAAGCCGGTTGCCAAATGCGCGCGCGGTTCATAGGGCCCGATGATAATCTTTCGCAATAATCTGGACCCGCCCTCTTCATGCAACGATCGACCATCCGGGCGTGGTTCCTGATCCACAAATGGACGAGCATCGTCTGCACGGCGTTCCTGCTGATGCTGTGCCTCACCGGCCTGCCGCTGATCTTTCACGACGAGATCGACGCCCTGACCGAGACCGCACCGCGCTATGGCCTGCCCGGCACGGGGTCATCGGGTGAGGCGCCGGGGTTGCACCCGCTCGACGAGATGCTGGCCAGGGCGCTTGCCGCACGGCCCGGCGAGGTGCCGGTGTTCATGGCGTTCGACAATGACAATCCGTCGATGACGATCACCACCGCGCCGCGCGCGGACTCGCCCGACAGCGAGATGACGATCCAGCTCTGGGACCGCTCGACCGGGCTCGCGACCGGCGCCGTCGACGAGGATGGCGTGATGCATTTCATCCTCCAGCTTCATACCGACATGTTTCTGGGGCTACCCGGCATGCTCTTCCTCGGGGTGATGGGGCTGCTCTTCGTCGTCGCGATCGTCTCGGGCGTCGTCCTCTACGCGCCTTTCATGCGAAAGCTCGACTTCGGGACGCTCCGCACGAGGCGGAGCGCGCGGCTCAAATGGCTCGACTATCACAATCTGCTCGGTATCACGGCGCTCGCGTGGATGACCGTCGTCGGCGCGACGGGAATCATCAACGCCTTCGCAACCCCGATCTTCGCCCAGTGGCAAAATGGCGAGCTGGCCGAGATGGTGCGCGCCTATGACGGCAAGGGCGCACTGTCCCCCGAGAACTACGGCTCGATCGACCGCGCGATGGCGGCGGCACGCAAGGCGGTCCCCGGCAACAATCCACAGTTCATCGCCTTCCCCGGCGGCGGTTTCAGCAGCAAGCATCATTATGCGATCTTTTTTCAGGGCGACACGCCGCTGACCGAGAGATTGCTCACCCCCGCGCTCGTCGATGCGGAGACCGGCACCTTCACCGCCGCGCGGTCGATGCCCTGGTACGCACAGGCGCTGTTCGTGTCGCAGCCGCTGCACTTCGGCGACTATGGAGGGCTCCCGCTCAAGCTGCTGTGGGCGGTCCTCACCCTCTTCACGATCGTCGTCCTCGGCTCGGGCCTCTATCTCTGGCTCGGCAAGCGCCGTTTCGGCACCGACGCACTGGTTCGCGAGGTCGAGAGCGGCGGCACCGTCATCCCGGGCGACAGCGGGGGAGCGGTGCGATGAAGAAAGCGCAGGGCCTCCGCCGGGTTTTCGCTTTCCCGTTCCTGCTCGCGCTGCTCAGCGTTGGCGGGCTTGTCATCGCATTGACCGGCGACGGCTGGCGCGACGCGGCGGCGTGGGTCGCGCTCGGCGTGCCGGTCCTCGCGGTCGGCTGGGCGATGGCGACGCGCCGCCGCTAGTCATCAAAAAAGGGCCGCAGAGCCATGCTGCTCCGCGACCCTTTGATGGTCCCGTGGACGGGGGATCAGAAGCTTTTCGTCACCGTCGCGATAATCTGCTGACCCTCGGCAAAGAAGCAGCCTGCAAGCCCGGTGCAGCGACCGGCGTAGCGCTTGTCGAACAAATTGCTGCCGTTGATCGCGAAGCGCCAGCCCGGAATGTCATAGTGCAGCGTCGCGTCGAACAGCGTCACCGCCGGGCTGGTGAAGGTCGCCGGGATCACGATCCCGCTCGGCGTGGCCACCGTCGCACCCGGCAGCGCCACAACACCATTGCTGTTGCTGAGATAGCGCACACCGGCACCGCCGCCCAAGCCGCTGCTGTGCGTATAGTCGACGAACAGCGACGCCTTGTGGCGCGGCTGCGCCGCAAGCCGCGCGCCGACTTCGGCCGGGTTATTGCTCTCGCTGACCTTCGCGTCGATATAGCTGTACGACGCGTTGATCGACAGCTGCTGCCGGATACGCGCAACGACCTCGAGCTCGAGGCCTTTCGAGGTGACTTCGCCGGTCTGGACCGAGAAGCCCGGATTCACCGTGTCCTGCGTCAGAACATTGCCCTGAACGATGCGATAGATTGCGCCGGTCGCGAAGATCTTGAAATCGTCGCTCATGTTGCGGCCGTCGAACTTGACCCCGGCTTCGATCTGCTTGCCCTCGCTCGGATCGAAGGCGGTACCGCCGAAGGTCTGGCCGACGAGCGGCTGGAACGAGGTCGCATAGCTGATGTACGGTGCGATGCCGCTGTCGGTGACATAGGTCGCACCCGCGCGCCAGGTGAACTTCTTTTCCTTCACCTTCGGGAAGGCCGCGCCGGTCGCATAATTGTTGATCGTCATCCAGTCGTGACGCCCCGACAGCGTCAGGATCAGATTGCCGATATGCGCCTGATCCTGCAGGTAAAAGCCGGTCTGCTTCAGCCGCTGATTGGTGAAGTCGAACAGCGAGGTCGGCGCGGGGATCGGCGTGCTGCTATAGACCGGATTGAACAGGTCGATGGTCGTCGCGGCGAGGAAGTTGAACGCCGACTGCTCGCGGTAATTGCGATAGTCGAGGCCGGTGAGGATATTATGCTCGATCGCGCCGGTTTCGAACTGCGCGTCGAAGCGCGAATCTACCGCAAACTGCTGCACATCGTCCGAGAAGGGGAAGTTCGAGCGCGTCACCGTGCGATTGTCTGCCGACAGGCCGTTCGCATAGATGATCTGCTGATATTCGCTGTAATCGCTCCAGCGCGCATTCTGCGTGAAGCGCAGCGCGGGCGAGAAGCGGTGCGTCAACTCATAGCCCAGGCTCCACTGTTCGCGGCGGTAATAATTATAATCAGGCTCGCCCAGATTGACGCTGCGGCGGACCTTGCCGACCGGGTTCGGAACCAGCACGCCGACCGCAGGCAGGAAACCGTTGGTGTCGCCCTCGACGCGGTCCCACTGATAATAGCCGAGCGCGGTGACCTTGGTATCCGGGCCGATTTCATAGGTGACTGCGGGCGCGACATAGGCGCGGCGGGCGTTGACGAAATCGGTCTGGCTGTCGCGGTCGCGATACAGGCCGGTCAGGCGCGCGCTGAGGCCATTGGTCAGCTCGCCCGTCACCGTGCTGGCGATCTGCTTGAAATCGTCGGTGCCATATTTGATCTGCACCTCGCCCGAGGTGCGGGTCGAGGGACGGCGGCTGGTCAGGTTATAGATGCCGCCCGGCGGGGTCGTGCCGTACAGCACGCCGGCGGGGCCTTTGAGAATATCGACCGCCTCGAAGCCGTACAGGTCGACGCCAACGTTCGAAATCGTCGAGCTGACCGGCGCCTGCAGGCCGTCGACATATTGGACGGGAATGAAGCCGCGGAGCGTCAGAAAGTCGAAGCGCAGGTCGGGGCCGTAATTCTCGCCGACGACGCCCGCAGTATAACGCACCGCCTGCTGGACATCGACGAAGTTCAGAAGGTCGATCTGGTCGCGCGAAATCACCGACACCGACTGCGGCGTCTCGATCAGCGGCGCGGTGGTCTTGCTTGCGGTGATCGCACCCGACGGCACGAAGCGGCGGGCCGTGACGACAATGCCGCCGTCATCCTGGCGCACGGTCTCGATCCCGCCTTCGTCCTGGTCCTGCGGAGCGGGGGCAGCGTCCTGCGCTTGCGCGGCGGCAGGCAGCATCGCGGCGCTGGCGAGCAGGGCGATACGGCAGATGCCGGGCTTCGAAAAACGGCGCATGAAATTCCCTTATTGTCGAGAGGTCCTGCGCTCGCGCTTATCGAAATTGCGAATGATTTGCAATAATGACGTCGGCGCACACGCCATCGATCGGGCCATAAACCAGCCTTATCGGGCCATAGGGCGCCTTCATTGATCTTGTTGCGCACAGCACGGGCGCGGCGGCATCCCGGTCACCCCGAGTCGGGAGAGCGAAAGAATGCCGATAGCTGCGCGCGCGTCAAAAGCGCGGCGCGAGCCCCGGTCTCAAGCGCCGGAGCTTCGCGTCGCGGGCCTGACGCGGCTGTCGGTCAGACGTCGTCAGCCTCGTCGGCGGCGGCATAAAGGGCGATCCCCGCCACGACCGCCACGCCGACGACGACCAGCGCTACGGTTCCGACGTCGGACAGATTGTTGCGCCCCTTGCCCGGCAGGCTCGTGCCCCCCGTCAACCGCATCCCGGCCAGCGACAGCTGCGGCGCGGGATCCTTGCCGCGAAAGCCGAATTCCAGCCCTTCGCCGATCCGCGAGCGAAAGCCCTGCAAATCACCGCCGCCGCGATATTGCATCGGCGCGATCGTCAGCCCGGCGCTCAGCTTCTGCTCCTCGCTCCGGCTGCCGCCGAGCGAGATACGCACCCGCGCACCGACGAAACCGCCCATCTGGGTCGGCTCGGCCCCGCTTGGCGACGGCGCGCTCACCATCTGCGCCTGAACCGGCGCGATACAGGTCGCGGCAAGCGCGACGGCAATTATCGATTTTCTCATGCCCTTCCCCTTCCAATGCGCAATCTGCTGCGACTTTGTGGCGGAAAGATGAAGGCTAGCGCGCCGCCGCCCGCCAGCGCGACGGGGCCGCACCGAAGCGCCGCGCAAAGGCGGTCGCGAAGTGGCTCGGCGTCGCAAAACCGGTCGCCAGCGCCACTTCCGTTACCGGTTCCGCGCCCTGTCGCAGCATCCGCGCCGCCGCGTCGAGCCGCGCGCGCAGCACATATTGCCAGGGCGACAGCCCGAACGCCGCGCGAAAGGCGCCGGTGAAGCGCCGCGCGTCCATCCCGACCAGCGCCGCCAGCCCGTCCAGACTGTGCGGCGCATCGAGCTGGCTCTTGATTGCATCGACCAGCCGCGCGCGGTCCGATGCCGACAGACCGCGCCGCCGGGCCGAGGCCGTGCCCGCGCCATAGCGCGCCAGCAGATGCATCTGCAGCGCGTCGGCGATCGCGTGCGAGGCCATGTCCGACAGGTCGCCGCCCGGCCCCTGCACCAGCTCGGCCAGCCGCGCCGCCGATCCGAAGATGAAGTCGTCGCGGTGCTGCACCCGCGCCTCGATCGGCGCATCGCCGAGCATCGCCGTCGGCACGCGAAATTCGACGAACTCGGCGCGTTCGCCCTGCGCCAACGCAGCATAGCGGCAAGCCGCCGGGATCATCCAGATATCGCCGCGCTCGGGCAAAACGCGCCCCGACGGGCCCACCGAAAATTCGCACTCCATCCGGTCGAGCCGGCCGCCCAGATGCACGACGATGGTGTGATGCGCTTCCTCGAACGCCCAGTCGGTCGGCCGCACCAGCTTTTCGGTCGCAGCGACGAGGCCGAGGGTCCCGATCTCGACTTCGTGGCGCGACACCAGATCGCGCGGCGCCAGCGGCCGTATTCCGTCCCACACCCGAATGGCCTGCCCGATGACGCCCCTCCTTCACGACTCGTCCTGAATTGGAAACTGCGCCGGAATTTGAAAGCGGGCAAGCCGGAAGGCTCCTATTGCCAGCGCGATAGCGTCGTCGCGTCTGCGGCGGCGTCCCTCCCCCGTCAGACAAAGGAGACCAGCACATGACGGATCACAGCATCAAGGGTAAGACCGTCCTCATCGCCGGCGGCGGCAAGAATCTCGGCGGCCTCGTCGCCCGCGATCTCGCCGCGCAGGGCGCCAAGGCGATCGCGGTTCACTACAACACCGCCGGCGCAAAGGCCGAGACCGAGGAAACGCTGGCCGCGATCCGCGCCGCAGGGGCCGAAGCGGTCGCCTTCCAGGCCGACCTCACCAGCGCAGGGGCGATGGAAAAGCTGTTCGCCGACACCATTGCCGCAATCGGCCGTCCCGACATCGCGATCAACACCGTCGGCAAAGTGCTGAAAAAGCCCTTCGTCGAGATCAGCGAAGCCGAATATGACGAGATGACCGCCGTCAACAGCAAGGCCGCCTTCTTCTTCCTGAAAGAGGCAGGCAAGCATGTGAACGACAATGGCAAGGTCTGCACCCTCGTGACCTCGCTGCTCGGCGCCTTCACGCCCTATTACGCCGCCTATGCCGGCACCAAGGCGCCGGTCGAGCATTACACCCGCGCCGCATCGAAAGAATTCGGCGAGCGCGGTATTTCCGTGACCGCGATCGGCCCGGGTCCGATGGACACGCCCTTCTTCTACCCTGCCGAGGCCGCCGATGCGCAGGCCTATCACAAGAGCGCCGCGGCGCTTTCGGCTTTCACGAAGACCGGCCTGACCGACATCGCCGATATCGTACCGTGGATCCGCATGCTGGTGTCCGATGGCTGGTGGATGACCGGCCAGACGATCCTCGTCAACGGCGGCTACACGACCAAGTGACCCCTCCCGTCCCTCCCCGTCGCGCTGCGGCGGGGAGGGAATGTGTGCGAAGGGGCGGCCAATCAGCCAACTACTGGCAGTGAATTACTGGATGGTATAGCCGGCCAGCCGCCATTGCCCGTCGCTGTCGAGGCTAAAGGAAACGACTTCCTCCATGGTCGAACCGTTCTGGCCCACCGTGGCAAAGCGGACCGACATATATTGACCCGCCGGCAGGGATCCGCTCGCCTTCGCGACGGGAACCCGCATGACCGATACCCAGTCGCGCGTGCGGATGCTGCCCAGAACCGCCCGGCGCTGCGCGACATTCGCAATGAAGCGATCTTTGGGCACGCTCGCCTTCATCACTGGGGAAGAGGCGTCCCAGACGATCGCCATTTCATAACGATCCACGGCGCCCACGACGCCCAGCGCCGCGTCGAGGAAATTCGAGGGACCGAGGGGCGCCGCGCGAGCGGGGTTCGTCGCCGGCGATGAAGCCACAGGCTGCGCGCTCGCGGCGGGAACGGCCGCCAGACCGAGCGTAACCAACAGAGCAAGCGTCATGTTTTTCATACTGGAATCCATCACCACGGCGCCTCGCCCCATAGCAGGACGGCCCGATCGGAGCCATCGGGCATTCCGTCGTCAGAACTGAAAGCCGACCCCGACGGCAGCGCCGCCCTGGCTTCTTGAATTGTAGCTGCCGGTCGCCTTTACAACCACGCGGCCATTGTCCGACGCCTTCGAAAAGCCGAACGCCACCGCCTGCTCGCCTTGCCAGGTCGACACGCCGACCCCCGCGATGCCCATTCCCGGCTCGAACGCCTGGGGCACCTGACTCATCGCCATGGCCGCGGCGGTCCCGCCGTTCGAATCGCGACGTTCCCGACGAAGGTCGAAACGCAGGTCGGCAAGCGCCGCGTCGGTATATTGATTGGCCTGGCTCAGCGTGCCGGCAAGACCCGAGTTGAGCTGCCCCAGATTGATCGCGTCGGTCGCGGCAACCGCGGTGCCGACATTGGTGATCCGGTCGCCGCCCATGTCGATGCCGTTCCCGTTGATCGTGGGACCGCCGGTGATCGCGATACTCTCGATCCCCGTCAGATTGGGATTGACCGCAACCTGCACCTCGCCGCCATTCTGATGGATCATGATGTTGTTGCCGGCGGTGAACGACGCCGTCGCACCGGCGGGGACCTGCGTCACCGACGTGCCGGTCGTCACACCCGATCCGACCATGCCGGTCGTGAGGTTCCAGGCACCGCCGCCGCCGCCGCTGCCCGCGTTGGCACTGACGGCCTGAAGCGCATCCTGAACGTTTGAATAGACGTTGCTGCCGATCACGATCTGCGCATTGATCCGGTTCGTCGCGGGATCATAGGTCGAGCCGGGACCGATCGCCGCCGCCATGCTGTCGCCCAGCGCGACGAGCTGGCTGCCGTTCACCGCCTCGGTGCTTGTGGACGACAGGGTCGCGGCCGTCACGCCGGTGATCTTGCCCGTGCCGCCATCGTTGATCGTCACGGTGCCGAACCGGGGCGCCGCCGCAAGCTGGATATTGATCGCCCCGGTGCCGGGATCGGTCACGGTGCGGATATTGGCACCCGAATAGGCCCCGGTCGTCGTCGCATCGCCCTGAATGAGCAGGACTTGCCCGCTCGACCGCGTCACCGTGCCCCCGGCATTGCCGCCGAAGCCGATATTGACATTGCCGATTGCGGCGCTGAGCTGACTGACATTGACGGCGTCGGTGGCATCGACACCCGCCGCGACGCCGGTGACGCGATTGCCGCCATTGTCGAGACCCGCCCCGGTCAGCGAGACTGTGCCATTGGGTCCGCCACCGATCGACACCCCATTGGTATCGAGCGTCGTATTGCCTGTCGTCACGCTGTCGAGCGCGATATTGTCGGCGAGGTCGAAGGTCACGTCATTGCTGCCGGCCGTCTTCGACACGACGATGTTGCCGTCGCTGTTATTGAGATCGACATCCGTTCCGGTCGCGCTGGCGGTCCCGACATTGCTGGCGTTCGCGCCCTGCGCGCTGATGTTCCAGCCCGCATTGGCGGCCACCGCCACGGCATTGAGCTGATCCACATTGACCGCGTCGGTACCGTTCACCCCGGGGCCGACGTTGACGATGGCCAGATTGCCCGCGTCGATGCCGGTGGCAAGCACGCCCGGACCGCCGGCAATCGAAAATCCGTTGGCATTGAGCAGCGCGCTCCCGATCCGGAGGCTTCCGGCCGCGGTCAGATCGATATCGGGATCGAGCGCGATCACGAAGCGGCCGTCGTCGTCGACGCCCGTTTGCGTAACGCTGATATTGCCATCGCCTTCGAACGTGACGTTGCCGTTCGCTCCGACATTGACGCTATTTCCGTTGATATCGGTGAGGTTCCAGCCTGCTGCGGCGAGCTGGCCGATCGTCTCGAGCGCCTCGTTCGTCGCCGCAAGCTGCGATCCGTTCACCGCGTCGGTACTCGCCGAACTGATGCGGCCCGCCGCAACATTGGTGATCGTTCGCTCGACCCCCGGCGCGCCGACCGAGACCGTTCCGATCGGCGTGGTCCCGGCAAAGCCATAGTCCGTACCGAGGATCGTGACCTGAAACGTCCCGACGTCGGGCGCCGTCTGCGACCCCGCGCCGAGCGCGACCGAATTGTCTTCGCTGGCCACGGCACCGCGGCCGATTGCAGCGGCATCGGACGCCGATGCCGAGGCGAAACTGCCGAGGGCAAGACTGTCGGCGCCGCTGGCAATCGTGTTGGCGCCGATCGCGGTCGCGCCCGAATCCAGCGCCTGCGCGGCGGTGCCGACGGCAACCGCATTGCCGCCCGTCGCTGTCGCGGAATAACCGTTGGCAAGCGATTGATAGCCGCTTGCCTGCGCCTCGCTTCCGAGAGCGGTCGAATTCTCCCCGCTGGCACTCGCATTGGTTCCCATTGCTATCGCGCCTATTTGCGACGCTTCGGTACTGTCACCGATGGCAATAGAGCCACCCTGCTGCGCCTGCGCGCTTTCGCCCATCGCGATGGCCGAGAAGCCTCCGGCGAAGGCGATGCGGCCGATCGCGATCGAGCTGCCACCGATGTTCGCGGACGCGCCATTGCCGATGGCGACGGCGCTGTCGGCGCCCGCGCTCGACGTCGAACCGAGCGCCACCGCGCGATATCCCTGCGCATTGACGCTGTCGCCCATTGCCAGCGAGCCCGGTCCTGTCGCATTGCTCGCGCGCCCGATCGCGACCGAGCCATCGCCGGTCGCTGTATTGGCGGCGCCGATCGCAACCGCGCCATCGCCCTCGGCATGCTGGTTGGTGCCGACGGCAACCGCGCCCTCGTTCGGACTTGCGCCATTGGCCGATGAATCGGCGCCGATGGCGACGTTCAGTCCGGTGATCCCCGACATGGTATTGACGCCGATGGCGACGCCGCCGATGCCGCTCGCCGTCACCGAGCGGCCGATCGCAATCGATTCCTTGGCGAACGCGACGGCGTCCCTGCCGATCGCCGTCGCGCTCTCGTCGCTCGCCGACGCGTTCACGCCGATCGCGATCGCATTCTCGCCGGTCGCGGTGGCACCGCCTCCGCAAACAACCTGATCGCCGGGCGCCGCGGCGGTTTCGAGTAACTGCGACGGAATCGGACCGCCGGTTGCAGGATCGATGCAGACCGCGTCCTGCGCCTGGGCAGGCACGGCAAAGCCCATGCTCATGACCGCGCCGAAGGCCAGGCTACCAAGAGCCAGATGCTTCCGGTCGATGCCCGGCGCGCGGTGCGCCTTGCGCAACGCCCGCAACAGCTTGCGCCGCGCGCTCCAGCCCGACTGGCCCGTCAGCGAAGAACCGATGGGCGCCCTACCCGGCATATCCGTCTGCATCTTGTCCCCCATGGAAAATAAAAGACCGTGCAGGGAGAATCGAATATCTTGGTTAATATCCTGTTGATACTGATGGATTTTCAGTAGTCCGGACGCCGCGAAACAAAACCATTCCGGCAGCATTTTTCCGTAAACGACGTCGCCCGGCCGTCAGGCCCCCGTCAGGGCTTCGTGCCGTAATCGATCCGGATGCGGACCCACGTACCGACCAGCACCCGCCCCCCGACGCGCGGCGGCCGGACCTTGAACTGCCAGGCGGCGGCGAGCACCGCGCGCGTGATCTGCGATCCGTTCGGATATTCGTCGAGGCCGACGCAATCCTCGACGCGATAGTCGGGCGCGGTGCGGCAGGCGATCAGCCCCCAGCCCGGCCCGCTCGCGGTCGACAGATAGCCGCGCAGCTCGCTGTCGCTCGGCTCGCGATACCACGCCGCGGCGTACATCGGCTGCCCGTTGGGCGCCGTCCCCACCCGCGGCGTGTCGCGATAGGCGGGCGATCCGCCGGTATCGGGCGGGCCATAGACCGCGCCGCCGGGCGGGCGGACATTGACCGCAGGCGGCGTCGGCGCGGGCGCCGGGGCCGGCTGGGCCGGCGCGGGCAAGGGCGAACTGACCGGCGGCGGCGGAAGCGGCGAGGCCTGTTGCGGCGGCGTCGGCGGCTGGTCGGTCGGGGGCCGCGGCGCCACCGACGGCTTCTCGGCCTGCTGGCGTTCCTGCGGGCTCGGCTCGGACGCCTGCTCGGACACCTCGCTGGCCTGCAGCGCCACGGTTGTGACGACCTCTTCCCTCACGTCGGGCGGCGACCCGAGCCCGAAGGACAGCAGCAGGAACAGCAGGATCGCGGTGATCAGGACGGCCAGGCTTATCGCAAGCGCACGCCGCCCTGCCCCGATGCTGAGCTGTTCGACATAGGGCGAGACTGGGGAAGGACTCAGGGGAAGCAATCTTTGAACGCGGCGGCCGCCGGCCGCCTTATTTCGCGCGATCCCGCGGGGGTCAAGCCGTCAATCGCTTGTCGCCCCGCCCGTCGTGCGTGCGCGCCGCCGCGAGGGCCGCTTCCGCACCCCGGCCACGCCGTCATCCGCCGGCGCCGGAATCAGCGGCAGCGCCGGCGTCACCTCGCCGCGCGCCTCGGCGCCCTCGATCCATTCGCGCCAGCCCTCGGGAATATCGCCGCCCGCCGACACCCAGTCGGCCTCGCCCGCGAAGCGCTGCACCGGCGCGGCATCGACCGGCGCGCCTTCATACATCTGCAGCGGCCCATGATAGGGCGCATCATGCTCGCGGAGCTGTACCAGTTCCACGCCCGGATCGCCCATCTGCATCGCAATCGCCTCGGCCCCGCCCTCGTCGGCGGCGGCGATCAGCGCGCGCTGCCGTTCGGCGAGCGCATGCAGCGCCGCGTCGATCTCCGCCTGCGCCTGATTGTCGAGCGCCACCCCGTCGAACCCGTCGAGCAGCGTCGCCGCCTCGTCCTGCCGTCCGTTCGCGTCGAGCGAGGTCGCGGCATCGCCATGGATCACCGTCCGCACCGTCGTCGTCGAGGCTTCGGCCATGGCACCCGCCGCCGCGCCGCCCTCACCGCTCCCGGCCACCGCAGCGCCCGCCCCGGCACTGGCGCGCGTCGAGAAATAGTTGATCGTCGTCCGCTTGCCGCCCGCATCCTGCCCGAAATGGCGCAGGCAGAACATCAGCAGCGCGTCATTATGCTTGCGCCGGAACCCCAGCAGCTTGCCCGCAACGAAGACGGGCACCAGATAGCCGTCGATCGCGCGTTCGAACGCGATATCCTTCAGCCGCGCGACCCCGAAATCGAGCGCCGCCTCCCACGCCCGTCGGAAGCTCTCCGCGCCGGGCGCGCGCCGCAGCGTATAACAGTTCGTCTGCGCCATATTGACCATCGCCGCCGCGCGACTGACCGATCCCGTATCTGCGAGCGCCGCGATAAACGCCCGCTGCCGCTCGGGCGTCCACCCGTCATGCCGATATTTGCGCGGCACCGGCGTAAAGTCGGGAAGCGGCGGCCGAGCCTCCGCCGCGATCGGTGTGCGGTTCTGCATGATATGCCCTCCTGTCTGCCAAACCGGACAGGATATGACGTGGCGGAGGAATGTAGGAAAGGGGTTTGTTTATGGTTTGTTCCTTCGCATCACTTTCAAAGTACGTCTAAAAGAAATGCGTCACACTCTGAGCTTGATAGACCAAATTTAGCGGGACAGGAGGACTAGCTTGGGCCGCTTGATCCTCGCGCGCTGGATCGCCGGCTCGTCAGGCTGCCGATTAATTGCTCGCTCTACCACGGCAGGGATCTCACCGCGCTTTGAGACGTGGACCAAGGATGGCAAATTTGCCGGTGCGGCCTTTCTTTCTGGCGGTGATAGCCGAGTGACCTCAGCCGATTTGAATTCCAGCTGAGGCGGAGCATCTTCGATGTTTGGCTGTGCAATCTGGCGCTCGGCAATCGCGGCTACTACCGCCTGGCGAGACGCCGCCGGTCCAATGATTAGAGACAAATCAGGCGGCGAATTCTCGGCTGGACATAAGATGGTCGATAAAGGGAAAAATAGGTGTCGCAGGTACTCTACTCGTTTCCACCTCGGCCGCTTTCCTTCAGCTTTAGCTTTTACCAGAGCACGGACGATGGCGTTAATTTGTCGGCCATCAGCGAGTTGAATTCCCGATATCTCGCCCTGCGAAGCGTCGCAGGCGCCCAAGGGATTGTAGAACGCGTAAAGTGGAATGGTCGGCAACTTCTCCTGGACTGATGACCGGATTAGTGTGGATGCCTGCTTGCCCGTTCCGTGAGGATGATCCAACTCTCGATATGAACCCCGGAGCCAGTTGGTTGGGTTAGGGATCAAGCGTTTCGACTGAATCCTGTACTGGACACTATCGCCGGTGGTCGGCTGAAAGATAACGAGATCAAAGTCTCCCCCTGTCGATGCCTCAGGCGGAGTGAAGACGGTAGCGTCCTCGCCACCGATCTTTAGCAACGACGCGATAATGATGTCCGTAACGCTATCTTCTCGGAATCGTCTTCCAATTTTTGTTTCAAGTTCGAGGAAGTCGGCCGCCATTGCCGGTATTCTTTCCGCGAGGTCACAGGGCGAAGTAAAAATCGGCGTCATGTGCCCCTATCCATAATGCGATCTCTTCGATCTCTTGCCCCGGATGTTCAATGTAATGATCCTTTAGATTTACCGAAATACGAACCAAATTGACTCGAACGCAATTATCCTCCTAATTTATCGTCATAGGGGGTAGCGATGACCACGAAAATTCAAATGCGGGCAGGAGAGGTCGAGTTCACTCTAGAGAGTGACATGCCTATTGCTGTGTCCGATATCAGAGATTTTTTAGCGCAAGTGCAGGAATTGGCTCAATCGATAGCCCCTCCTACAGCAACAGCGCCACCGCCAAGTTCAAGCATTGGCAACGCGACAAATGGTCAGCTCTTGCTGGAGGATAGCACCCCCAAGCTCCATGTGAACAGTGTCGCAGAAAGACTCAATGCCTCGTCAGGGCCTGAAGTCGCGGTAGCTTCCGCAGCTTACCTACAAATTGTTCAGGGGAAGCAAAGCTTCACGCGAAAGGAACTGCTCGACAGCATGAAAGCGGCTACGAACGTTTACAATCAAAACATGAGTTCAAACTTATCGTCGATAATCAAAACGTTGACCGGGTCAAAGTTCAATCAACTCGCCAATGATTCCTACGCTTTGAAGGGCGATGAAATTAAGGATTTACGTGGCAAGCTTGCTGACTGAGGATGACCTCAAGCAATGGCTCCACAAAGAGCTTAGGCAACTGGACAAGTTGCTTCTCATACTTGCGACCTTCGATGTGCCGGTCAAAGTGGCTGGAATAAGAGAGCGTGCGGCGGAAGCCGGGCTCAAAATGGGGAAGAGTTGGAATCCCTCGGCGACTATGAGCCGCAGTAAAGGACTCGCCATTAATATACCGGACGGATGGGAGATTACCGATGCAGGCCGGAATCATCTTCGCAATCTGGGTATTTCTTCTCTAAGCCCAGCAGCGGTGCAAGTGGCTTTCGACCTTCGTGCCCATTTAACTAAGCTCCAAAATACAAATACCCGCGCCTTTGTCGAAGAAGCAATCAAGTGCTACGAAGGCGAACTATATCGCTCGGCTATAGTGATGTCTTGGATTGCCGCAGTCGATGTTCTCCACAGGACTATAGCGTCGAAGCATCTTTCGGCCTTCAACATAGAAGCCAAGAAAGTCGATCCTAAGTGGAAAGATGCTGCGAATGAAGATGGCCTCGGTCGTATGAATGAAGAAGCGTTTCTGATCAGGTGCGCCAGCATAGGGGCGCTTGGAAAAAATCAGAAAGACACTCTGCTTTCAGCCCTCAAACTGAGGAACGGGTGCGGTCATCCCAATAGCTTGAAGGTTGGCCCAAACATGGTTGCCAGCCACATTGAAGCATTGCTGCTAAACGTATTTGAACCCTTCCCCGTATAGCGTGGCATTGCATAGGCTGGCGGGAGAATCGCCAAGAGTAAGAATCTCGAAATTCCTCGCGCTAACCCAGCTCAACCGCCCGCCACTCCCCCACCGCCAACTCCCCAATCTCCCACCCCCCGATCCGCCACCGCACCAGCCGCAGCGTCGGATAGCCGACCGCGGCGGTCATGCGGCGGACCTGGCGGTTGCGGCCTTCGGTGATCGTCAGTTCGATCCAGCTATCGGGCACGCTCTTGCGGTATCGCACCGGCGGGTCGCGGTCCCACAGCTCCGGCGGGTCGATGCGGCGGACGGTCGCGGGGCGCGTCGGGCCGTCGTTGAGCGTGACGCCGCGACGGAGCGCCTCCAGCGCGGCTTCGTCGGGCTCGCCCTCGACCTGCGCGAGATAGGTTTTGGGCGTCTTGTGCTTCGGCGACGAAATGCGCGCCTGCAGCGCGCCGTCGTCGGTCAGGATCAGCAGGCCCTCGCTATCGCGGTCGAGCCGCCCCGCCGGATAGACGCCGGGCACGTCGATATAGTCGGACAGCGTCGCGCGCGGGCCGCCATCGCCTCCCGCTCCGCCCCCGGTCATGCTCTTGTCGGTAAACTGGCTGAGCACACCCCACGGTTTGTTGAACAGGATCAGCGTCATGGCATCAGGCTCCCAAAAGACTTCGGGCGACCGCCTCGGCGACCTTGATCCCGTCGACCGCCGCCGACAATATGCCCCCGGCATAGCCCGCACCCTCGCCCGCGGGGAACAGGCCGGCGGTGTTCAGGCTCTGAAAATCCTCGCCGCGGGTAAAGCGCACGGGCGAGGAGGTGCGGGTTTCGACCCCCGTCATCACCACGTCGGGATGGTCGTATCCCGCGATCTGGCGCCCGAACACCGGGATCGCCTCGCGCATCGCCTCGACCGCGAAATCGGGCAGGCACTGCGCCAGATCGGTCGGGGTGACGCCGGGGCGGTACGATGGCACGACGCTGCCCAGCGCGGTCGACGGGCGCCCCGCGAGGAAATCGCCGACGCGCTGCGCGGGCGCCTTATAGTTCGATCCGCCTGCGACGAAGGCGAGCGATTCCCAGTGCCGCTGGAACGCGATGCCGGCGAGCGGGTCGCCCGGATAGTCGCGTTCGGGGTCGATCGCGACGACGAAGCCCGAATTGGCGTTGCGCTCGTTGCGCGAATATTGGCTCATGCCGTTCGTCGCGACGCGGCCTTCCTCGGACGTCGCGGCGACCACGGTGCCGCCGGGGCACATGCAGAAGCTATAGACGGTGCGACCGTTCTTGCAGTGGTGCGAGATATGATATTCGGCGGCGCCCAATATGGGATTGCCCGCATCGGCGCCGAAGCGCGAGGCGTCGATCCACGATTGCGGATGCTCGATGCGGACGCCGATCGAAAAGGGCTTCGCCTCGACATGCACCCCCGCCGCATGGAGCATCGCAAAGGTATCGCGCGCGCTGTGCCCGATCGCGAGGATGACGCGGTCGGCCTCGATATAGTCGCCGCCCGACAGGTGCACCCCCTGAACGCGGCGCTCGCCCGCGCCGTCGGTGACGATATCCAGCCCGTCGACCTTGTGCTGCCAGCGATATTCGCCGCCCAGCCCCTCGATCGTCTCGCGCAGGCTTTCGACCATCGTCACCAGCCGGAAGGTGCCGATATGCGGGTGCGCCTCGGTCAGGATTTCGGGCGGCGCGCCGGCCTTGACGAACTCGGTCAGCACCTTGCGGTCGAGGTGCCGCGGATCCTTGATCCGGCTGTACAGCTTGCCGTCGGAGAAGGTGCCCGCGCCGCCCTCGCCGAACTGGACGTTCGATTCGGGGTGCAGCACGCTGCGCCGCCACAAATCCCATGTGTCCTTCGTGCGTTCGCGGACGACCTTGCCGCGGTCGAGGATGATCGGGCGGAATCCCATCTGCGCCAGGATCAGGCCGACGAACAACCCGCACGGCCCCGCGCCGACGACCACCGGCCGCTTGATGCCCTTGGGGGCCTGCGTGATGAATTTATACGCGGTGTTCGGCGTCTGCTGGACGTTGCGGTCCTTGCGAAAGCGCGCGAGCACCGCGCCCTCATCCTTTACATTGACGTCGACCGAATAGATCAGCTTGATATTGGTCTTGTCGCGCGCATCGTTCGCGCGGCGCGCGACGACGTAGCGGATCAGCTCGCGGGGCGAAATGCGCAGCCGCTTGCAGATCGCGGCGGGCAGTTCTTCGTCCGCATGGTGCAGCGACAATGTGAGTTCGGTCAGGCGAAGCATCGCCCGCCTTTAGGGCGCAACCCGGCAGGGGGAAACGGGATTCAAAAGAAAAGGGACGGCCATCGCTGACCGTCCCCTCTTGATCCTTACGCCGCTTCCTTCTTGCGCGACGCCTTCTTGCGCTCGTGCGGATCGAGCAGCGCCTTGCGGATGCGGATATTCTTTGGGGTCACTTCGACCATTTCGTCGTCGTCGATATAGGCGATCGCCTGTTCCAGCGTCATGCGGCGCGGCGGGGTCAGGCGGATCGCGTCGTCCTTGCCCGTCGAACGGAAGTTCGTGAGCTGCTTCGACTTCATCGGGTTGACCTCGAGGTCGTCGGGCTTGGCATTCTCGCCGATGATCATGCCCTCGTACAGCGCCTCGCCGGGCGAGACGAACAGGATGCCGCGCTCTTCGAGCGGGCCGAGCGCATAGGCGACGGCTTCGCCATTGCCGTTCGAGATCAGGACGCCGTTCTGGCGACCCGCGATCACGCCCTTGTACGGCCCGTATTTCTCGAACAGGCGGTTCATGATCCCAGTGCCGCGCGTGTCCGACAGGAATTCGCCATGATAGCCGATCAGGCCGCGCGACGGGCCCGAGAAGGTGATGCGCGTCTTGCCGCCACCCGACGGACGCATGTCGGTCAGGTCGGCCTTGCGGATCTGCATCTTCTCGACGACCGTACCGCTATGTTCGTCGTCGACGTCGATGACGACGGTTTCATACGGCTCGGTGCGCTTGCCGGCTTCGTCTTCGCCGTACAGCACCTTCGGACGGCTGATGCCGAGTTCGAAGCCTTCGCGGCGCATCGTTTCGATGAGCACGCCGAGCTGAAGCTCGCCTCGGCCCGCGACGTCGAAGCTGTCCTTGTCGGCGCTTTCGGTGATGCGGATCGCAACGTTGGTTTCGGCTTCGCGCATCAGGCGGTCGCGGATCATGCGGCTCGTGACCTTGCTGCCCTCGCGGCCCGCCATCGGCGAATCGTTCACGGCAAAGCGCATCGACAGCGTCGGCGGGTCGATCGGCTGCGCGGCGATCGGCTCGCTCACGCTCGTGTCGGCGATCGTGTTCGCGACGGTCGCGTTGGTCAGGCCCGCAATTGCAACGATGTCGCCCGCGCGTGCTTCCTCGACGGGAACGCGATCGAGCCCGCGGAACGCGAGCAGCTTCGAGGCGCGACCGGTCTCAATCACCTTGCCGTCCATGTCGAGCGCGTGGATCGGCTGGTTGACCTTGACCGTCCCCGACTGGACGCGGCCAGTCAGGATGCGGCCAATGAAATTGTCGCGGTCGAGCAGGGTCGCAAGGAAGGTGAAGGGCGCGTCTTCGGGCAGGCCCGGGGTCGGGACGTGCGACACGATCGTCTTGAACAGCGGCTCGAGCGTGCCCTCGCGCGCTTCGGGGCTTTCCGAGGCATAGCCGCCGCGGCCCGAGGCATAGAGGATCGGGAAGTCGAGCTGTTCGTCATTCGCTTCGAGCGCGAGGAAAAGCTCGAACACTTCGTCGAGCACTTCGGCGGCGCGCGCGTCGCTGCGGTCGATCTTGTTGACGACGACGATGGGCTTGAGGCCGAGCGCGAGCGCCTTGCCGGTCACGAACTTGGTCTGCGGCATCGGGCCTTCGGCCGCGTCGACGAGCAGGATGACACCGTCGACCATGCTGAGGATGCGTTCGACCTCGCCGCCGAAGTCGGCGTGGCCCGGGGTGTCGACGATGTTGATGCGCGTCAGGTCGGCGCCTTCTCCCCACTCGACCGAGGTGCACTTCGCAAGGATGGTAATCCCGCGTTCCTTTTCGAGGTCGTTCGAGTCCATCGCGCGCTCTTCGACGCGCTGGTTGTCACGGAAGGTGCCCGACTGGCGGAACAGCTGATCGACGAGGGTGGTTTTTCCATGATCGACGTGGGCGATAATGGCGATATTGCGCAGAGACATGCGGAAACGGACCTTGATGGAAGGGGGCAGCGCCCGGAGCGCCGCGAAACGCCGCGCCCCTAACAGAAGAGGTGCTGCATCGCAACAAAATTGCCCGCCTCGAACGACGCGTCAGCGACAGGGCGACGAGGCAGCATGATAATCGCCGCCCCAGCGGCGAAAGCCCGCCGTGTCGATATGGAAGCGCGTCGCGACATAAATGCCCAGCCCGACGCGGTTCGCGGCGCCGGTCTGCGCGTGGAGCGGACACAGCTTTGCGATCAGCGCGGCGCGATCGACCTTGCCCGTCGGCATCAGGTCGAGCGCCGCGAATTGCAGATGCTTGCTCGCCTTTGCGCCCTTGAAGCAGCGATTGGCGACGGAATCGCGATAGCCCGAAACGACACGCACCGGCCCGACGGCGGGAACGACATGATCGCGGACATAGCGCAGCGTCGGCACCATCGCGGGCCACATTGTTTCCGGCGGCACCGCGAAGGGTTCGATCGCCGGGCAGCGCCGCCAGCGCGCATCGCTGCGCAATATGTCCGCGAGCGGCAACACGTCACCAACGCCTTCGCGCGCCAGATAGGCTTCGAGTGCCGCGACGTCGGTTCTGGCCGGATCCGCACGCCAGACGGCGAAGCGGTCCGCGTCGCTCGGCGCGAAACGGTGGCGGATATGAGTCGCAAGCAAGGCCGCAACCAGCAGCGCGATCAGGCCGACCGCGATCCAGCGCATCACAGGCGGTCGACCAGCCGTTCGACTTCGCGCGCGGCGAGTTCCGCCGCACGGACAAGATTCGTATGAAAGTCGCCCGCACTCTCGCCATTCGCGTCGTCGGTGACGGCCTTGATCGCGGCCCAAGGCTTGCCCAGCCGTGCGGCAACCTGCGCGACCGCGCCGACCTCCATATCGACGAGACTCGCCCCCAGATTGTCCTTCAGGTCTGCCGCGGCATCGGGGCAGGCGACGAAACTGTCGCCGCTCGCGATCCGCGCGTGCGGCAGGTCGACGCCCGGGTCGGCCATCGCGGGGAAATGGGCTTCGCCGGCTTCGCCGATCGGCCATTCGCCAGCGCGATAGCGACGGAAAAGGCCCGGTTCGCTGGCGCCATAATCATGCTGGACTGCCTCGGCGATCCAGTAGGCCCCCGGCGCGGCGCCGAGTGAACCGCAGGTTCCGCTCATCAGCAGCAGATCCGCCTCGCCGCCAAACACACCCATGCACAGCGCGGCGTTGACCTTGCCAAGCCCGCAGATCGCGATGGTCAGCGCATGGCCGTTCGCGGCGAGTTGCCGGACAGCGAACGGTCCGTCGTCCTTTGTGCCTTCGCCGGGAAACAGCGCATCGCCCTCTTCGGGAAGCGCGGCGAGGATCAGGATATTGGCCATATCGCCTCTCTATCGCCTCGCGCGGCCTTGCCAAGCAGGCATGGTGCCGCCATCGCTCGTTCGATGCTCGCGCGCCTCTTCCCCGACCGCTTCGTCCCCGTGCTGCTCGCGACGATCCTGCTCGCCAGTCTGCTGCCGGTGCGCGGCGCGGTCGTGCCGGTGGCGCAGGGCGTATCGACCGCGGCGATCGTCTTTCTCTTCTTTCTGAATGGCGTCCGCCTGCCGCGAGACGAAGTGCTTCACGGCATCCGCAACTGGAAGCTGCAGGGCGGCGCGCTCGCTTTCTGCTTCGGGATCATGGCGCTGCTGGGCCTCACCGCGCAGTGGATCACCATGCCCTTCCTTCCCGCAACGCTTGCGCTAGGTTTCCTCTTCCTCGGCATTCTGCCCTCGACGGTCCAGTCGGCAACCGCAGCGAGCAGTATGGCGGGCGGCAACGTCGCCGCCAGCGTCGTTGCCGCCGCGCTGCTCAACCTTGGCGGCGTGCTTCTCTCCCCCCTTCTCTTCGCGACGCTCGCGGGCGCCGAGGGCGAGATCCATGGTGAAGCCGTCCTGCGGATCGTCGCGATCCTGCTGCTGCCCTTCGTCGCCGGCCAGCTCGTCCAGCGCTGGCTGCGTCCATGGGTTCTCGCCAACCGCGGCCTCGCGACGTTCATGGACCGCACCGCGATCGCGATTGCCGTCTATGTCGCGTTCTCGGCCGCCGTCGTTGGGGGGATATGGAACCTGCTCGACGCGCGCGAGATCGGGATCGTGTTCGCCGCCGTCGCAATATTGCTCGCGGCGTCCTTCGGCGGCGCCTGGGGATTCGGGACGCTACTGAAGCTGGCGCGGCCCGACCGCATCACCCTGCTTTTCTCCGGCGCGCAAAAGAGCATCGCGGTCGGCGCGCCGCTTGCCGCGACGCTATTCCCTCCCGCAACGGCGGGCGTGGTGCTCGTCCCGATCCTCGTCTATCATATTGCACAGCTTATCCTCTCGGCCTGGATCGCGCCCGGACTTGCGCGCCACGAAGAGGTGTAGTGCTTGAATAATACAGAGTCACATGCCATATAGAAATCGGCACTGGGGTTGGAAGGAAATGGAATGAGCGAAGAGACCGTGACGGCCACCGCGACCGAAGGACTGACGCTGACGCCGCCCGATCCCGTGCCGACTGTGGCTCCCGAAAAGGCCGCGGGGCTAGTGCCGCTGTCGGGCGAGCAGAAATCGAAGCTCGAAGAGCGCGTCGATGGCTTCATCGACGACCTCGTCGCGCAGGACGTCAATTCGCCGGCTTTCGGGCAAAAGGTCGATCAGATCACCAACATGGGCCGCAAGGAGATGCTGGAGGCAGCGAGCCATTCGAACCGCTTCCTCGACCGTCCGGTCAAGGCGATGGACCGCGACAGCGACATCGGCATGAACCTGATCGAACTGCGTAACACCGTCGAACGGCTCGACCCGTCGGCGAACGGCAAGCTGCTCAGCAAGCGCGGCCTTCTCGACAAATTGTTCGGCAGCAGCGTCACCAATTATTTCGCACAATATCGCTCGGCCCAGTCGCACATATCGGGCGTGTTGACCGCCCTGTCCAACGGCAAGGACGAGTTGCTGATGGACAATGCCGCCATCGACGTCGAGCGGCGCAAGATGTGGGAAGCAATGGGCAAGCTCGAGCAGATGGTGCATATTGCCCAGACGCTCGACGAAAAGCTCGAAGCCAAGGCGAACGAACTCGACGGCGTCGATCCGGCGAAGGCAAAGATCCTCCGCGAAAATGCGCTCTTCTACGCGCGTCAGCGTACCCAGGATCTGCTCACGCAGATGGCCGTGACGGTGCAGGGCTATCTTGCGCTCGACCTCGTCAAGAAGAATAATGTCGAGCTGGTGAAGGGCGTCGATCGCGCCTCGACCACGACCGTCGGCGCGCTCAAGACCGCGATCACCGTCGCGCAGGCGATGACCAACCAGAAGCTGGTGCTCGAACAGATCACCGCGCTCAACACGACGACCGCGAACATCATCGACGGCACGTCGAAGATGCTGAAGGACAATACCGCACGCATCCACGAACAAGCGGCCTCGAGCACGATCCCGATGGAAACGCTCTCGCGCGCCTTCCAGAATATTTATGACACGATGGATGCGATCGACACCTTCAAGCTCAAGGCGCTCGAC
The DNA here is from genome assembly GCF_965279755.1 of Sphingopyxis sp. GTDB lineage: Bacteria > Pseudomonadota > Alphaproteobacteria > Sphingomonadales > Sphingomonadaceae > Sphingopyxis. The sequence continues at coordinate 1,096,165 of NZ_OZ257261.1, forward strand.
AGCATGAAGACGACGGTCCAGTCGCTCGAAGGCGAGGTCGCGAAGTCGAAGGGCTATATCGCGCGCGCCGAGGGAGCGGCGCAGGCGCAGGCGAGCGTCGGCGGTGCCGACAGCCCGCTCGCCTCGCTCGAAGGCTAAGGATAGGCGATGACGATGAGTGAAGTCGACAAGGTTCGCCTTTCGGCGGCATCGGCGATCGAGCGGTCGCGTGAACGCCGGCGGCCGATCGGCACCAAGAGCGTCGCGCTGCGCCGCCAGCATCTCTACAAGAAGCTCGGCCGGATGCTGATCGCGGGCGGTATCGTGCTGCTCGGCGCTGCGGTGTTCGGCGCGCTGATCCAGCCGCTCGGCTTCACCGGACTGCTCGCGCTGTTCATCCTGCTGATCGGCGTCGCCGTGCTGTTCGGCCGCTCGCCGTTTCCCGAGCCGCGTCAGGCCGATCTACCCAGGACCGATCTCAAGCAGCTCGCGGGTCGCACCGAAATCTGGCTCGAAGCGCAGCGCCCCGCGCTTCCCGCGCCCGCGCGTCAGCTCGTCGACGGCATCGGCGTCCAACTCGACCTGCTCGCACCGCAGCTCCAGACACTCGACGCATCGAGCCCCGCGGCGGCGAATATCCGCAAACTGGTCGGCGAAGATCTGCCCGAGCTCGTCGCAGGCTATCAACGCATCCCTGCGGGCCTCCGCACCGAAGCGCACGCCGGCCGCACCCCCGACGAAACCCTCGTCGGTGGCCTGACGATGCTCGAACGGGAAATCGGCGACGCGGCGCGAAATCTGGCCGCGGGCGAACTCGACAAGCTTGCGACCCGCGAACGCTATCTCCAGCTCAAATATCAGGGCATCGAGAGTGAGGATCCATCGTCGATCTAGGCGAGTGATCTAGGTGCGCAGACGCTGCGTACCGCCCAGCCACAGGAACAGGATCAGCAGCAGCGGTGGCGCAAGGCCCCATTGCGCGGGTCCTGCGAGCGGCGCGAGCAGCGCCGATGACGAAAGCAACCACAGCGCCGCGAGCAAGGCGGCAACCACCGCCGCCTCAAGCACAAAGCTGCCGAGGAAGCGGCGCTCGGCGCGCGCCAGCGCGGCCTCGGCATCGATCGTCCTTTCGACGCGAGCGAGAAAGGCTCGATCACCCGCTTGCTCGCGCTCCGGCGGCGCGAGCAGCGCGCCCAGCATGGCATCGAGTTCCGCGTCATTCGGCTGCGTCATGGTGCGCCTCCTTCGCCGATCATCCTCTGCGCCTTTGCCCGCCCGCGCAAGACGAGCGATTTGAGCGTACCGAGCGGCACTCCCATGATCTCTGCCGCCTCGCCGTGCGACCAGCCATGGCCGAAGCAGAGGGTGAGCGCAGCGCGTTCCTGTGACGAGAGTCCGGCCAGCAACCGTTCGGCGTCGATCGCAGCGTCGCTGCCCGGGCGGGGATCGCTCGCCGTCGCGGCGTCTTCACCGGCCGCCAGCGCCTCGCGCCGCCGCGCGGTGCGCCGCTGATCGAGGAAGATTCGCCAGCCGATCCCGGTAAGCCATGCGGCATAGCTGCCCTGTCCGCGGTAATCGCCCGCGCGCTGCCAGGCGCGAACGAACGCCTCCTGTGCGATGTCGTCGGCGTCACTTCCCGCGACGCGCGACAGAAAGCCGCGCAGCCGCCCCTCATGCCGCAGCACGAGAAGCTGAAAGGCGGCGCGGTCTCCCCCGGCGACGCGGTGATTGAGGAGCCGGTCTTCCTCGTCACGCAGCGTCGCGCTCCCCGGCAGCAGCAGCCCGCGCGAGGCGGCGGCGGTAGAGCAGCGCAATACCGACGAAGGCTGGGAAAAGCGCCGCGCCTGCCGCAACGCGGATCAGCTGCTCATGCCCTTGGATCAGGCCGAATCCGGCCATCGCGAGGCCGATCGCGAGCAGGACGAGTCCGTTGCGATCGTCGCCTGGCGCATCGCCGCTGCGTCCGAACCCGAATTGTTCGTACGGCTTGTTGAGCTTGTCGATCATCGCAAGCGCAGTGTCCGACTTCGCGTCGAGCGCGCGGCGAATCGACCGGTGCAGCATCCACGCGTTGATCAGGCGCGCGAGCAGGAAGAAACCGATCACGAACAGCGCAACCATCGTGATATTTTCGAGCCAGCCGAAAAAGCTGTCGGTCACCGCGACCAACTCGGTCGCGGGCGGCGGCGGCGGCAGGAAGGACGCGATGTCGCGCGGATCGATATAGGCGGCGACATCGGCCGGGCTGATCGACTGGCCGGCAGTCACGGGCACGGTGACGGCGGCAGGCGCCGTCGCCGCGGGCGTCGCGGACGCGGCAGCGGCGGCTGCAAGCAAATAGGTCATCTTCTTCCTCCTTCACGCCGCATGGCATGGTGAAACCACAGGCGGCGACTCCCGGCAAGGCGCATATCGATCCGCAAACGGGGGAGCGGATCAAGTGCGCGGGAAGTCGCCGCCGGGACCGGCACAGGCCGATCACAGCCTAGACGGCACCAGCGACGCCGGTGGATGCAGCGGGAGGAAATTTTTGCGGTGCGGGCGGACTAAAGCCCTTCGCCGCCCAGCCAATGCGCGTTGACGAGGCGCCGCGCGAGCGCGCTCACCTGAATACGGATATCGGGGACCGCGACGACTTCCCACAAATCGCCGCGCGTCATAGGGCCGATCGCCAATATATGCTCCGAAGCGCGGCCCTGAGCGTCGATGATATGGCCGTCGCGGTCGATATCGAGGCCGAGGCGCAGTGCATCGGGGCGGATGCGCTTGGCACCGAGCATCCGCTTTACCAGCGGATCGGACGAACGGAGCAGGTCGCCCTGCGGCCCGGTACAGTTAATCATCCGCTGCACATGGGTGACCACCCGGCCCCCCTCGCCGCGCGGCAGCCAGCTGACCGCCAATGCATCGCGTTCGGCGGTCACGTCGGCGATCTTGCCGGCGCGGAACCGAAGCTGGCCCGACGCGACCAGCGCGTCGATCCGGTCGGCAACCTCGGGAGCGAGCCGGTGGCGGTGCACGTCCCAGAAGGGGCGCAGATGGCGCAGGAAGCGGGCACGCTTTTCCCCGTCGGCAGACGCCCACATCATCTGGGTGATCGGGCGGATCGAATCGACGACGAGCCGCCAGTCGCGCTCCCCTGATTCCCCGCGTGCCCAGCGCACGAGCTCGGAAAGATCGGGCGCGGGCTTCGCCAGCACCGGCTGTGGGCGCGGCAGGCTTTCGAGATGGCGGTGCGGGCGGAGGCCACGGCGCGACAGCGCGGTGATCGGTCCTTCATGACCATGTGCGACCAGCCGCAGGATCACGTCGACCGCGGTCAGCCCGGTGCCGATCACCAGAACGCTCGCATCCTTGTCGAGTCCGTCCTCGAACGCGCTCGCCCATGGATCGCCGATATAGCGGTGCGCGGGCAGGCGGGCGCCGTTGATCGCGGGCGGATCGTGCGGCGGCAGGTTACCGATCGCCAGCACCGCCCGGTCGGCCTCGATCAGCCCGCCATTGACGAGGCCGAGCGTCACTTGCCCGCCGCGCTCCTCGATATCGAGCACCGCGTCGTCGACGAGCTTCAGGCGCCGGCCATGTTTCTCCATCGCTGCGGCGAGTGCCTCGCGCAGATAGCGGCCATAGGTCGCGCGCGTTACGAAGGCCGCGTCGCAGCCAAGGCCACGCGCGGCCAGCCAGTTGCAGAAATGGTCGGGCCGGTCGGCAAAGGCGCTCATATTGCCGGCGCGGACATTGAGCAGATGTCCGCTCTCGCTGCTGCTATAGGCGACCCCCGCCCCCATGCGGTGACGGTCGCGCTCGATCAGCAACACCTCGACATCGGCCTGTTCGAGCAGGTTCAGCGCCAGCATCGTCCCCGAAAAGCCCGCTCCGACGATCGCGACGCGGGTGGCGGTACGAAAGCGTGGGCGCGGCGAATGAAGCTCGGTCGCGATCAGATTCACCGGCTCACCACATCGCCCGAGACGGTCACGCGCTCAAGCGCGCGCGGTTCTGGCCAGTAATCACCGACCGCATAATGCTGCGTCGAGCGATTGTCCCAGATACCGATCGCGTTCGGGGTCCAGCGGAAACGTACCTGATATTCGGGCACCTTGATCCGGTCGAACAGCAGGCGGAGCAGACTGTCGCTCTCCTCTTCGCTCACGCCGAGGATGCGCGTCGTGAAGGTAAAATTGACATAGAGGATCTTCTCGCCCGTGTCGGGGTGCGTACGCACGACCGCGTGGCGCACCGGCGGAAAATCGCGTGCGAGCTGGGCGCGCTTTTCCTCTGTCACGCGGCCGCCAAAGCTGCGGACGATGTCATGCTCGGCCTCCAGCCCGTCGATGCGGTCCTTCACCGCCTGCGGCAGGCCGGCATAGGCGGCCGCCGCGTCGGCCCACATCGTGTCGCCGCCCAGCGGCGGCAGGTGGCGCGCGCGCAGGATCGAGCCGATCGACGGTCGCTCGCGGAAGGTCACATCGGTGTGCCATTTGTTATAGGCCTGAAACGGCGCGACGGTCTCGGCGGTCAACTGGACGCCCTCGACGACCTCGATCCGCAATATCTCGGGATAGCCGTCGACCGACGGAATCACCGGATGTCCTTCGAGCTCCCCGAAAAAACGCCCGAGCCGGACATGGCTTTCGTGGCTGATGTCCTGATCGCGAAAGAAGATCACCTTGAAGCGCAGCCAGGCAGCGCGCAGCAAGGCGCCTTCTTCGTCCGTCAACGGGCGGTCGAGGTCGAGCCCGCTGATCTCGGCCCCGATCGTTGGGGTCGACGGCGAAATCGATATGCCGAGGACGCGGGCAGCATCGAAAATATCGGGAATCTGGGCAAGGCTGGCCATCTGTCTCTCCTCTCGCCGCTCGGGCGCCTGATCGGTCGACTCGGAATACGTCCCGTGAAGCCAAAGTTAACTCAATCAATCTAATTGACAAGATGCAACACGGCGGGATGCGCGAAAGTCGCGATGGGCAACAGCGCGCGGTCAGCAGCGGATGCGGATCAACGCCCCCGGACCCGCATCATCTATCTCCAGCGTCCATTTGTGCGCCGCCACGATCGCCGACACCAGCGCCAGCCCCAGTCCGGTGCCCGGCTGTCCGGCGGTCTGCGGTCCACGAAAGAAGCGCTCGGTCACCCGCTCGCGCTGATCGGCGGCAATCCCGGGGCCGGTATCGGCGACTTCGATGGCGATGCGCCCCTGGTCGCGCGCCGCGCCGATCGTGATGACCGCACCTTTGCCGCCATATTTGACCGCATTGTCGAGCAGGTTCGACACCGCCTGAAACAGCAAGTTCGGATCGGCTTCGATCTCCAGCCCGGGGGCAACCCGGCTATCGATCCGCTGCCCGTGCGCTTCGGCGTCGGGGACATGCAGTTCGGCCGCGTCGGCAAGCAGCGTCGTCAGGTCGACGCGGCGCAGCCCGGTCAGATGCCGCCCGCTCTCGATCCGCGCGATGCGTAACAGGGCGTCGAAGATCGACTGCAGCCGCTCCGCCTCGGCGAGTGCCTGATCGGCGAGGCGCTGACGCTCGTCCTCGTCTTCGGCCATTCGCAGATCGTCGAGGTCGGCGTGCAGCCGCGCGAGCGGGGTGCGTAGTTCATGCGCAACATTGTCCGACACCCGGCGCACCGATTCGACCGCTTCCTCGATCCGTCCGAGCATCTGGTTCAGCGTTGTTGCGAGCTCGTCGAAATCGTCGCCGGTTCCGCGCAGCGGGATACGCTCGGTCAGACTGCCCGCCATCACCCGCCGCGCGGTTTGCGTCACCGTATCGATGCGCCGACCGACAGCCCGGCCCATTGCAATGCTGCCGCCGATCGCCAGCGCCGCAGCGATCAGGATCAGCCACGCCGCCGCGGCCGAGAATATCTCGTCCCGATCGTCGATATCCTCGACATCGCGGCCGATGATGAGGCGTGATCCGTCGTCGAGGCGCCGCTCGACCGACAGCGCGGTATAATCCTGCTCGGTTCCGAGGAAGGACACGTCCGCATCAAGAAGTTGCCAATCGGCGAGAGAGCCGTGGGGCCAGCTCGGCAGGTTGGCCGTCACCGCCTTTCCGTCCGGCAGAACCAGCGCGTGAAAGGGACGCCGGGGTCCGGTTTTTCCCCGAAACTGCAGCGCCCGCAAAAGCGCGGCGCGCCCGCCCGTCCGGTCGACGGCAGCCAGACTCCCCGCCTCGCGTTGCACCACCGCCGCTTCCCTCAGCATCGGCCGGTAGACGCCGAACCAATAGGCGGCGGCAAACATCGCGGCGGTCGAGGTCAGGAACAGCGCGACATAGATCAGCCCGAGCCGCAGCGTCAGACTGCGCCACAAACGGCGCCGCGGCCGGGATCTCACGTGCCCGCCCGCATGACATAGCCGGTGCCGCGCACGGTGTGGATCAGCGGCGCTTCCTGACCGCGATCGACCTTTTGCCGCAGCCGGCTGACATGCTGGTCGATGATGTTGGTCTGCGGGTCGAAATGATAGTCCCAGACATGCTCGAGCAGCATCGAGCGCGTCACCACCCGCCCTTCGTTGCGCGCAAGATAGGCGAGGATGCGGAATTCGCGCGCGGTAAGGTCGATCGACCGGCCGCGCCGCCGCACCTGCTGGCCAAGCAGGTCGATGTCGAGGTCGCCGACGCTGAGCTTCGTCTCGGCGACGATCGCCGGGCCGCGGCGGCCGAGCACGTCGATCCGCGCGAGCAGTTCGGACATGGCGAAGGGCTTGGTCAGATAATCATCGCCGCCGGCGCGCAGCCCGGCGACGCGCTCGTCGACTTCGCCGAGCGCGCTCAGGAACAGCACCGGGGTGGTATCGCCCGTCGCGCGGATCGTCTGGACGATGGTCAGGCCGTCGACGTGCGGCAACATCCGGTCGACGACGATCAGATCGAAACTCTCGGACGCCGCGCGCAGCAGCCCCTTGCGGCCATCTTCCTCGATAGTGACGAGATGCCCGGCCGCCTTCAGCCCCTTGCCAATATGCTCCGCAACGCGGGCGTCATCCTCGATCACCAGTATCTGCATCATCCTTTCCGTTACCGGCTTGCGCGCGAAATCGCCACCCGGCCGGCCAACATGTCGAAAATCAAATGAAAGCCCAATCGGGGCGTCAGACCGCGCTGGCACTGCCGCATCCGGAAGGAGCAGGCGATGGCACAGGGACAATGGCAGGCGAAGGATGCGGCATCCCCCTCCCCCCAGCCGTCTTCTTCGCGGACGTCCTCCCCCCGGGCGCAATCGGCGATGCTGTCGGTCTTCGACCTCGACCGCACGCTGACCATCCTGCCGACCTACACCCCCTTCCTGTGGTTTGCGGTGCGCAGCCGCGCACCGTGGCGCCTGCTCCTTCTCCCGCTTCTGCTGCCCGTCGCGCTTCTCTATGCGCTGAGGCTGATTCCGCGCTGCCGGATGAAACAGGCGATGCACTGGGTTGCGCTCGGCAGCGCCCTGCCCGAACGCGACGCCGCACGGCTCGCCGACCGTTTTGCACGGCATCTGGTCGCGCGCGGGCTGTATGGCGAAGGCGTCGCGCTGATCGACGCCGAACGGAAAGCCGGCCGGCGCATCGTCCTCGCGACGGCGGCGCCGCATTTCTACACCGTCGCCCTCGCGCGCCGGCTGGGCATCGCCGATGTCGTCGCGACGGCGTCGAGCTGGAAGGGTGGCCAGCTGACGCCCGCGATCGCTTCGGCGAATTGCTATGGGGCCGACAAGCGCACGCTTGTCGAAGGTTTCATGGAGCGATCGGGGATCATACGCGAAGCCGCGCATATCCGCTTTTATTCCGACCACCCCTCCGACCTGCCGATGTTCGAGCTGGCCGACGATCCGGTCGCGGTGAACCCGTCGGCGAAGATGCGCGCGCTGGCCGTGGCCCGCGGCTGGCCGGTGCTGGACTGGCGGCGGTGAGCGCGATGCATATCGGTTTCCTCTTCAATCACCATGGCGGCCATCAGGTCGCGCACGCGCTGCCCGTCGCGCTGGCGCTGCTCCGCCGCGGCACCAATGCCAAGGTGAGCATTCTCGTCTCCGAAGGCAGCGAGGGCGAGGTGCGCCGCATGGCCGCGGCCGTTCCCGGCCCCACCCCCGAGATTATCCGCCTGCGCCCGCCGTCGGCGCTCGCGCGCGCCGCGAACCGGGCGAGCGGGCGGTCGATCCCCACCGACATCATCTCGACGCTGCATCGCAACCTCGACCGGTTCCGCGCGCTCGACGCGCTGGTCGTCCCCGAAAAGACCTCGCTGCTGCTGAAATCGCTGTTCGGGCTCAAATCGCTGAAGCTTGTCCACACACGCCATGGCGCCGGCGATCGCGCGATCGGCTTCGACAAGGCAAGCGGCCAGTTCGACCTTGTGCTGCTGTCGGGCGAGAAGATCCGCGACCGGCTGGCCGAGGCCGAGCTGCTGAAAGACGATGGCCATGCGATCGTCGGCTATCCCAAATTCGACATCGCGCCGCCGGGGCGTCCGCGCCTGTTTCCCAGGGACAGGCCGACCGTCCTCTATAACCCCCACCCCTCGCCCGCGCTGTCGTCCTGGTATCGCATGGGCCCGCAAATCCTCGACTGGTTCGCGAAAAGCGACAGGTACAACCTCATCTTCGCGCCGCACGTCATGCTGTTCAAAAAGCGCATGACCGCCTCGCTCTCGCCCTTCGCGCTCGGCTGGAATCTCGGCCCGCGCGCCGACCATTATGAACATGACCATATGCTGATCGATACCGGCAGCCCGGCCAGTCTCGACATGAGCTATACCGATGCCGCCGACATCTATCTCGGCGACGCGAGCAGCCAGGTCTATGAATTCATCCGCCGCCCGCGCCCCTGCTTCTTTCTCAATCCGCGCCGCCTTGCCTGGCAGGGGAACCCCGACTTCGGACACTGGCGCGCCGGCCACGTCCTCGAGAGCCTCGACGATCTCGACGCCGCCCTCGCCGAAGTCCCGCGTCTGACTCCGCCGCTGCGCGCGCGGCAGGAAAGCCTGTTCCGTTACAGCTTCGACCTGCAGGACCGCCCCTCGTCCGAGCGCGCCGCCGAAGCGATCCTCGATTATATGGCCCGCCAATGACCGCTGCTGCACCCTCCCGCCTCGCCGCCTTCATCGACTATGGCATCGGCAAGACGCTCGCCAAAGCTTGGGCCAACTTCCTCGGCCGCCTGCCGCTACCCCGCGAAGCGGGGGCCGTGACGTCGCGCTATGGCGTCCGCATGCGCGCCAACTGGCGGGACCGCACTTTTCGCTATTGCTATCATGCGACCTATGGCCGCGCCCTGTCCGACTATCTCGCGGCTCAGGACCAGCCCTTCGTCTTCGTCGATATCGGTGCCAATCAGGGTCTCTACAGCCTGCTCGCCGCCCGCAACCGCCATTGCGCGGTGGCGATCGCCTTCGAACCCGTCGCCGCGACCTTCGCGCTGCTCGGCGATAATATCGCGCTCAACGGCCTGGATGCGAAGGTCAGGCCCGTTCGCGCCGCGGTCTCGCTCCACTCCGGAATCGCGCGCATTGCGACCGATCAGGCGCACAGCGGCACCGCCAGCCTACGCGGCACGGAACCCGCGGAGGGCGAGGCGATCAGCATCCTCGGCATAGCGGGCGTCGACGCGCTGCTCGAAGGAACGCTGCCGATGATCGTCAAGATCGATGTCGAGGGGCATGAGGAAACGGTCATCGATGCCCTGATGGCGTCTACGCACCGCAACCGCATCGCCGCCATCTTCTACGAGGTCGACGAACGCTGGATCGACGCGGATGCTATCGCGGCGCAGCTGCGCGCAAACGGCTTCACGCGCTTCACCCGCTTCGGCATCGGCCGCCACTATGACATCCTTGCCGAGACGCCCAAAATTTAGGCAAACCCCTGCCTCGCCTGCCCGTTCTGCGAACGATTGCGTGCATTGGACGGCCATCGGCCGTCACAAAATGTTAACTTTCCAAGCCCTCGCGCAATCTGGCACGGCCGTTGCAGTGCAACATGGTGCACTATGCAAAAGGGGGCATCATGAAGCTGATCCTGGCTATCATCAAACCGTTCAAGCTCGACGAGGTGCGCGAAGCGCTGACCGGGCTGGGCATCGCCGGCATGACCGTGACCGAGGTCAAGGGTTTCGGCCGGCAAAAGGGGCAGACCGAAATCTATCGCGGCGCCGAATACGCCACCAACATGGTTCCGAAGGTGAAGATCGAGCTCGTCTGTGACGACGCGCTCGCGCCGCGGGTCGTCGAAACGCTCCAGCAAAGCGCCGGAACCGGATCGATCGGCGACGGCAAGATCTTCGTCCTCGACGTGGGTCAGGCCGTGCGCATCCGCACCGGCGAGACCGGCGAGGCCGCTCTCTAATGACAAAGGGGGAAACTATGACGTTCGCAAACAAGATTGCGGCGAGCGCGGGGGCCGTCGGCCTGTCGCTGTTCGCCGCGCTGCCCGTATGGGCGCAGGAAGCGGCGACGGCGGTCGCAGCGCCTGCCGCACCGGCCGCCGAAGCGGCGGCGCCCGCCCCGTTCGTGCCGACGGCCGAGATGGTCAACAAGGGCGACGTGGCGTGGATGCTCGTCGCCTCGGCGCTGGTGCTGATGATGTCGGTGCCCGCGCTGGCGCTTTTCTACGGCGGCCTTGTGCGCGCCAAGAACATGCTTTCGGTGCTGATGCAGGTGCTGACGATCGTCTGCGTCGCCGCGCTGGTCTGGTTCAGCTGGGGCTATTCGATGGCCTTCACCTCGACCGGTTCGCCGTTCCCAACGCTGTTCGGCGGACTCGACAAGGCCTTCCTTGCCGGGGTCGATGTCAACACCTTCGCCGCCACCTTCTCGAACGGGGTTTATCTCCCCGAATACGTCTTCGTGATCTTCCAGATGACCTTCGCCTGCATCACGCCGGCGCTGATCGTCGGGGCGTTCGCGGAGCGCGTGAAGTTCACGCCGCTGATCATCTTCACGGTGCTCTGGCTGACGCTCGCCTATTTCCCGATCGCGCACATGGTCTGGTACTGGGCCGGCCCTGACTTCCTGCACGCCGCGCCCACCGACATGGGCCTGCTGTGGGGCTGGGGCGCGCTCGACTTCGCCGGCGGCACCGTCGTCCACATCAATGCCGGTATCGCCGGCCTGGTCGGCTGCCTCGTGATCGGCCCGCGCATTGGCTTCAATTCGGAACCGATGCCGCCGCACAATCTGGTCATGACGATGATCGGTGCCTCCTTGCTGTGGATCGGCTGGTTCGGCTTCAATGCCGGCTCGGGGCTCGAAGCCAACGCTTTCGGCGCGCTCGCCTTCATCAACACCCTCGTCGCCACCGCGGCAGCGGGTGCAACCTGGGCGATCATCGAACAGATCATCCACAAGAAACCCTCACTCCTGGGCGGCGTTTCGGGTGTCGTCGCCGGTCTGGTCGCCATCACCCCGGCGGCGGGCTTTGCTCATCCTGGTACCGCGATCATCCTCGGCGCCGTCGCTTCGCTGGTCTGTTTCTTCTTCGTCACCACGGTGAAGAAGAAACTCAAATATGACGACTCGCTCGACGTGTTCGGGATCCACGCTGTCGGCGGCATCGTCGGCGCGATCGGCACCGGCTTCGTCGCCAACCCCGCCTGGGGTGGTCAGGGCTGGATCGATTATACCGCACCCGTGGCGAAGGCCGGCGAGTTCGATCTGGCAGGTCAGGTGATGACGCAAATCTGGGCCGTCGGCACCACGGTCCTGTGGACTGGTGTGGTCAGCGCGCTCCTGTTCCTTGCACTCAAATATACGATCGGTCTGCGCCCGTCTGCGGAGGTCGAACAGGAAGGGCTCGACCTCGCCGAACATGGGGAACGCGCCTACAATATCTAACGAGACAGGATACCCGTCGCCGCCGCTCTCTCTCCTCTTTCAAACGGAGGCGGCGGGATCCTACCCAGGTTCCTCCTGCGAACCACTGGCCGGGAAGCTTTTGCTCCCGGCCATTTTTTGTGCATGTGCTGCGCAGCATCCGGCACTTTTCCGCACCTTTCGGCGCGACGAAAAGGGTGCACAAATTTTGGGCTCGGGTGCCGCAAATTTAGCCTTTGCAACATGACATTAATATGGCATTCAGTCTGCCATGAGTTTCAGGAGGGGAGAGCCTGAAAGGCTGGGCCGGGACGCAAGTCCCGGCCCTCTTTTTTTGCGCGCGCAGCAAGCGCCCTCCCGAAACTCCCGATTTTCAGCCGTTTGTGCACCGATAGCGCAGCATCGCGAACAGGCGCCAGCCGCCATCGTCCTGCAAGACCGAATCGCTGACGGTCAGCGTTCCATCGCCGTTAAGGGCATAGATCGAGCGGCCGATCTCGACGTCGGCGCTGCCCCAATGCGCCCACCATGTTGCACCCGCAACACCCCCCGAAACCGGCCGGGTGCGACCATAGTTGTCGGTCCATTGGCCACGCACACGGCCTTTCGCGTCGAGGGCGTAAACGGCATCCGCCGAATAGCGGACCGGGGGCTCGCCCTCGATGCTCAACCGATACGCGAGCGCCGTTGTGCCCGCTTCCCCCGGCGCAATGGAAAGCGTCGCGGTCGCGGGCTTGCCGAACGCCTGCCCCTCGCCCACCCATTGCCCGTGCCAGGCCGCGAGCGTCGGCGCTTCAGCCGGCGCCGCGAGCGCGACCAGCGCCGCAGCCCACCAGATCGACATCAGGCCGCCATCTCGGACTGCGAGAACATGAAAGCGTTGCCGTCGGGGTCGTAGAATGTGAGCAATTTCACCAGCCCTGGGATATGCTGGATATCGCCGTCCTGTCGCACCCCTTCGGCGTCGAGATGCACCTTCGCCTCGACGATGTCGGCCACCTCGAACACATTGGTCGCGCCGCCGCCCTGTACGACGCTCTCGACCTCGCTCAGCCCGATATTCACCCCGGTCATCGGCGTCGCCAGCTCGCACCAGCCGATCTCGTCGGCGCGGTAGAGCAGCTTGCACTGCATCACCCGCTCATACCAGACGATCGACGCGGTCATGTCCTTGACCCCCATCGAACAGGTAAGTTCGGATCCGATCTGAAGTGCCATGTCATCCCTCTCCTTTACGATCACGGTGGCCGGGCGGCGAATCGCTGATTCCGAACCGCTTGCCCTTATGGTCTGGTTTGTATAGTTAGTAGCAAATGCGGTCAAGCAACCCCGATCCCCTGCTCGCCGACCTCGGCAGCCATCGTTGGCTGGTGCCGCTGCTCGCCGACCTTGCCGCGCACAAGGGCGCGCGTTTCGTCGAGTTGCTCCACCGGCTCGCCCTGCCCCGCGACAGCCTGTCGCGCACGCTCGATGCCGCCGCCGCGACGGGCTGGGTCCGGCGCAATCCGGGCCATGGCCACCCGCTGCGTCCCGAATATATCCTGACCGACAAGGGAGAGACCGCCGCAGCGCGCGCCGCCACGATCGCGGAGGCGCAGAAAGCAGTCGGCCTGACGCCCGGCGCGGCGACGCGCTGGAGCCTGCCGCTCGTCGCGGGAATCGGGGCGGGGCACGACCGCTTCAACGCCTTGTCGCGCCTGCTCGCGCCGGCGACACCGCGCGCGCTTTCGCAAGGGCTGACCGCGCTCGGCAAACACGGCCTCGTCACGCGCGAAATCCTCGATACGCGCCCGCCGGCGAGTCGCTACGATCTGACCGGAAACGGCCGCCTGCTCGCCGCGGCCTGCCTCGACTGACGCCTAGCCCACAGCCTTGAATCGCGCCCAGATCGGCAGATGATCCGACGCGCGCGCGGCGAGCGCACTGCGATGCACCCCTGCATCGACGGGCTCGAGGTCCGGCGAGGCAAAGATGCGGTCGAGCTTCGCGACTGGGCGGCGGCTGTGGAAACTGTGCCCCGTGTCGACCAGCCGGTGGTGCTCGCCGAAATCGGCAAGGCAGCCGCCACGATTGCGCCATTCGTTGCAGTCGCCCATCAGCACCGTCGGCAGCGCCTCACCCGCCGAGACATGGTGAAGGATCGCCTTCGCCTGCTGGCGGCGGCGCAGCCCCGAAATGTCGAGGTGCATGCCGACGACACGCAGTCGCTGATTGCCGATCCGCAAGGTCGCGGCGACCGCGCCGCGCGGCTCGAGGGTCGGCAGGCGCAGCGCATGGCTTTCCTCGACCTCGACCCCCCTGCGCACCAGCAGCGCATTGCCGTGCCAGCCGATCGCATAGGGACGCCCGTCGAGCAGATCGACCGGCACATAGTCGCTATGTTCCTCGAACATATAGGGCGGGATCGCGCTCGCCCGCGTGCCGAAACGGCGGTCGGCCTCTTGCAGCGCGACGACATCGGCGTCGAGCTCGCACAGGACCGAAAGTACCCGGCCCGGATCGCGGCGCCGGTCGAGTCCGATGCCCTTGCGCATATTATAGGAAGCGACCTTGATCATGACGTGCTTTTCAAGCGCTCAGCCGCCGTTTCCGTTCCCGGCCGCCTCGAACTCTTCCATCAGTTCCCGCGCCTCGCCCAGATCCTCGTCGAGCACCATCACGCGCACCGGAATCAGCAATCCGACGCTTTCGGCGATGTTCATCCCCGCATCGAAGCATACGGCATGCACGCCCGCGCTTTCGAGCCGACCGCGCAGCAATTCGGCCTCGACGCCGTTCGGCAGGCGGACGAGCTCGACCAGCGACATCAGGCGTCGCCTGCGATAAAGCGGTCGGTCGGGCGCGTCGGCAGGCCATCGATGCTTTGGGTACGGCCCTGGAATTTCTCGACCCACAGGTCAGGATCGGCCTGACGGTGATATTTCTGCAGCGTCTCACGCTCATGCTGCAGTTCCATCATCGGCACGCCCCAGCCGCAGCTCGTCTGCACGCTTTCGACGTCGATGACGAAGATCTGGCGCGTTCCCGGAAGCAAGGTGAAGTGGGCGGCCAGCGCTTCCCATTCCCCATCCTGCGGCAACACCGGCCGGCCGCGGCCATAGATGCGCAGGATCAGCGCGGTACGGTCAAAGGCACAAAACATGATCGTGATCCGGCCGTCCGCGGTCAGATGCGCGTGCGTCTCGTTCCCCGATCCGCCAAGGTCGAGATAGGCGACCTGATGTTCGGACAGGACGCGGAAGCTGTCGGCATAGCCCTTGGGCGACAGGTTGATCCGCGCGTCACTCGCCGCCGTCGCGGTGAAATAGACCGGCTGCCTTTCGATGAAGGCGATATGCTTGTCGGTCAGCGTGTCGGTGAATTCGGCCATGTCGGTCCTCCGTCGGGATCGGCCCCGCCTATCACCAATTTCCGCCCTCTTCTATCGCCGCTTCCTCGCCCGGCCGGTTCGCGCGGCCGAGCGCGGCGTTACGGTGCGGAAAGCGGCCGAACCGGTCGATGACGTCGAAATGCTTCTTCGCATAATCGTGGAAGATCGGATCGGCGAGCTGGCTCATCAGGCGCACCGATTCGCGCTGATCGGCAATGTCCTCGCTATGCTCGAACGGCAGATAGACGAAGTGCCGCCGCAGATCGGGCCAACCCTGCTCCCAGCCCTGCGCGACGATGCCGCGCGCAACCGCGCGCGCCAGTTCGTCGGTCGCAAAGGCCTCGGCCTGATGACGGTGAATGTTGCGCGGCACCTGATCGAACAGAATCACCGCGGCGAGCGCGGTGTCGGGATCGGTGAGGAAGCTGTCCGCTGGCAGCACGCGCAGCGCCTCGCGCCACTCGCCCGCCAGCGCGCGCACCGCCGCGTCGAAATCGGGACCGCCGCCATACCAGTCGTCCATGCCATGTGCATCGAACCAGAAGGAAAGCAGCTCGGCCGCCCAGTCGGCGGGCGGCGGTGCCAGCGGAGTCGCGTCGTCCTGCATGCGGATTATTCGGCCGCCTTGACCTTGCGATACGGCACGAACTCGCCGAGCGAGACGAAACCGCGCCAGAAATGGCTGGTCCGGTCGTGAAGCTGGACGGCGTCGATGCTGCACAGCTGGCTGCCGGTCGTCTTGGTCACCAGCACATCATCATCGTCGAGGCTGTCGGCGCCGCTGCGCGGGCGATTGACCCACAAGGTGCTGCCGTCGCGATAGACGATCGCGGTCTTGTCGATGATCTGCGAATTGTCGATGCTCGTCAGGCTGATGCAGTCTTTCGGCTCGCCGGCGACTCGTCCATCGAGCAGCTTGGAAAGCTGTTCCTCGGGGGTGCGTTTTTCCTTGGCGATGGCCGCCGCAGGCGAGGCCGCGAGCGCGGCGGCGGCAAGAATGGCGGGGATCAGCGTACGCATGGTTCGACTCCTGTCTTCAACATACCCTACCCTTCCGCCATCCTGCACCGCCGCGCGTGAACCGGGGCTGACTCAACGCGCGTTCGGCACGCTTTACCGGATCAGCAGGTCGGCAGCGGAATACCCAGCGGCCCTTTGCACTTCTTCTTTTTTTCGGGCTCGGCCGGCGTGCTGCCACCGGTCGACGATCCGCCGCTCGCCCCACCAAGGCCGCCGAAATCGGCACCGATCAGCAGCATCGTGTGCGAACGGAAGCGCACTTTCGCGGTCCAGTCGATATTCCAGACCGCGTTGCCCGCGGGCTTCGGCGGATAGGAGAAATTCGCCTCGGGCCCGAAGGCGTTGAGGTTACCGAGCATCATCTCGCCCGACGCCTTCTTGACCTCGGCGGGAATCTGGCAGCTCGTCTGGCTGGGCGGCATCACGATCTTCTTGGTGATCAGGTTCGCGACCACCGACGGCGGCAGCCAGTCCCACAGCCCGCCGCCGAACTGCTGCGACGCGCTGCTCGTCCACCAGATGATGTCGCCGCCCTTGTCCTGCCGGTCCATGCCGCCGATCGTCCACGCGACATAGCCGGTCGCGTTCGGCACCGAGTTCCAGCGCACCATCACCGACTGGTCCGCCTGGATCGCGGTCGAGGCGCTCAGCCCCTGCATATAATCCTGTGCGAGGGTGAAATTGATATCGGGGCCGATATTGCTCGCAATGCGGTGCGCGCCGAGCAGCGACGACCCCGATGACGGCTGCTTGCCGCCCTTCGTGTTCGGCCAGTCGACATAGGATTTGCTGTTCGCCTGACTGACCTCGCGGATCACCGGCACCGCGCTCGAAAACAGGTTCGGCGGCACCTGCCCCGCCGCGACCTTGGCAAAATCGATCACCACCGGCTGGCCGGGCCCGGCCTTCGCGCCGCAGCCCCAATAGAGGAGCAGGCGGCCCTTCGGACGCTCGAACTCGGTCGGATAGGTGCCTTCCTTGCGCTCGGGTGCGATCAGCGGCACCGATTTGCCAAGCTTGGCCTGCGGCAGGAAGAAATGATCGCCCTTCGGCGGCGGGGCGGTCGGCGCCTGCCCGGACCCGAGGCGGAGCAGCAGCTGATACGCAACCTTGCTGTTCGGATCGCCGCCGAACATCATGCTCATCGCGCCGCCGAAGCCGCCCTTGCCGCCACCCATCGCGGCGAAGCCGGACATCGTCGCGACATCCATTTCATAGCGTTCCTTGGGACCGCTGGTCTTCTGCGCCGACCCCGGAACGGCGGCAAGCATCGCCGCGACCGCGGCAATGGAGATGAAACGCAGACTCGAACGCATGAAATCCTCCCTGTTCCGGAAGGGTCACCCCTCCCGCGGATAACGATGCGGCCCAAATTTTCTTCTGTTTGAAGGGGGTATAAGCAGGAAAGCGCGCCTCGCCAAGTGAGGCGAGTCACAGGCATTCGTCATTGCGCTCGCAGGGACGCAATGACGCGGTTGATCAGGCCGTACCGCCCACCGTCAGCCCGCTCACCAGCAGCGTCGGCTGACCGACGCCCGCGGGGACGCTCTGGCCACCTTTGCCGCAGATGCCGATGCCCTCGTCGATCGCCATGTCGTTGCCGATGCCGGTGACCTTGGTCAGCACGCTCGGCCCGTCGCCGATCAGCGTCGCGCCCTTGATCGAATCGCCCAGCTTGCCATTCTCGATCTTGTACGCCTCGGTGCAGCTGAAGACGAACTTGCCCGACACGATGTCGACCTGTCCGCCGCCGAAGCTTTTGGCGAAGATACCATTTTTGACGCGGCTCAAGAGCTCGGCAGGATCGTCGTTGCCGCCGCGCATGAAGGTGTTGGTCATTCGCGGCATCGGCGCGTGCGCAAAGCTCTCGCGGCGGCCGTTGCCTGTCGGCTCGACCCCCATCAGCCGCGCGTTGAGGCGGTCCTGCATATAGCCCTTGAGGATGCCGTCCTCGATCAGCACCGTCTCGCCGGTCGGGGTGCCTTCATCGTCGATGCTGAGCGAGCCGCGACGGCCGCCGCCGACCGGGCTTTCCATCGCGCCGTCATCGACGACGGTGACGCCCGCCGCCGCGACGCGCTCGCCGATGCGGCCCGAAAAGGCACTGGTGCCCTTGCGGTTGAAATCGCCCTCGAGCCCGTGGCCGACGGCTTCGTGCAGCAGCACGCCTGGCCAGCCGGGGCCGAGCAGCACGGTGAACTCGCCGGCGGGCGCATCGACCGCACGCAGATTGACGAGCGCCTGGTTCAGCGCTTCGTCGATCGCGCGGTTCCACTGCGCCTCCTCGAAGAGATGGTCGTACATATAGCGGCCGCCGAGGCCGAAATAGCCGCTCTCGCGGCGGCCATTCTCCTCGACGACGATCGAGACGTTAAGGCGGACGAGCGGGCGGATGTCGGTCGCGAGGAAGCCGTCGGCACGGACAATCTCGACCACCGACCAGCTACCCGCGAGCGCAACCGATACCTGCACGACACGCGGATCGCGCGCCCGCGCCGCGGCGTCGACCTTCTGGCAGAGCTCGACCTTCTTCGCAAAGGGGATGAGGTCGAGCGGGTTCGCTTCGTCATACAGATGGCGGTTGGTGCGCGGCGGCGGCGCGGCGTGCGCCTGGCTGGAGGGGTCGAGCAGTGCGAGCGTCTCGGCCGCGCGGCGGATCGCCCCTGCGCTGACGTCGCTCGCATGGGCAAAGCCCGTCATCTCGCCCGATACGGCGCGCAGGCCGAAGCCCGCGTCGGTCGAATAATCGGCGGTCTTGAGCCGCCCGTCGTCGAAGCCGAAGCTCTCGGTCGCGCGATATTGCAGGTACAGCTCGCCGTCGTCGGCCTTGGCGAGCGCTTCGCGCGCGAGCTTCTGCGCCAGATCGGGGTCGAGCGCATCGGCACGATAGAGAAAGCGGCGGGGGTCGGTCGGGCTTGTCATCGGCCCGATATAGGCACGCCGGTGCCCCGGCGCCAGCGCTCAGAGATAATTGACGGTGAGCTGGAACGTCCCGCTGTAATCGCCCGGTGCCTGGTTCGCCCCGACGTTGAGCGTACCGCCGACATAATAGGTCTGGACCCCGCTGGGCAGCAATGTCCCGCCGAGCAGCGCAACCCCGCCGCCGCTGGTCGTCGCCGCGCGAACGAGGCTGGCGGTCATCGTCCCGCCCCCGCCCGCGCGGGTCAGTGTGACGCTGGTATCGCCGATGACGGTGATCAGCAATATGCCTCCGGTGCCCTGAAAGGTCGCGCGCTGCGACACGGCACCAACCGCTGTTGCCCCGCCCGTGGTCGAGCGCGCACCGGTGACGGCGTTGACCGTCACCGTCCCTGCGGTCGGGCCGCTCGCGATCGTCCCGAAATCCAGATCGTCAACCTTGACCAGCGAGTTCGGGCGCACGATCACCGTGGTCGCGGTGCCTGTCTGGTTGGCGGCATGGGCCGGAATGCACGCGAGCGCGCCCGCCGCTGCAGCAGCGATAGCGAGACGGCGGAGCGCCGCTCGCTGTTGGTTGGTCCCTCGAATCCCCACGATTCTGCTCCTGTCTGGAACAGACTGATAGGGTCAGGACGTGAATCGATGATGCGCGGGGATGGTGAATCCCGGCTTAAGCTTTAGCCGTGATCAGCCGCGCCGCCGGTCAGGATGAAGCGCCGGTCGCAATAACCGCAGTCGGCAAAGCCCTGATCGGGGTCGATTTCCAGCCACACGCGCGGATGACCGAGCGCGGCGTTGGCGAGCCCATCGCCGGTGCCGTCGCAGGCAATGCGGGTCTTGGGCGTGCGGATCGTCTCGGGCTGGGGTGCAGGCTGGGTCATTGACGCGCCTTTAGCAAGCGCGGTGCCCGCCCGCAATCGCCTGTCAGAGGTAATTCAGCGTGATCGTGAAGGTGCCGGCATAGTCGCCGGGCGTCTGGTTCGCCCCGACCTCCAGCGTTGCGCCGACGGGGAAGTTGTAATTGCCGATCGCGGTCGCGATCGTGAAGCGCGTCGGGGTGGTCGACAGGATCGCCGTCGGCGTCGACCCGATCTCGAAATCGCGCACCCGCATCCGCGTGCCGGGACCGGTGATGAAGATCGAGTTCGCGCCGAGCGAGATATTGACCTGCCGGTTCGGCGTGCCGAGCCCCGCGAAGCGTGCCGGCTCGCCGTCGTTTCCGACGATCGTCGCACCGCCGGTGCGGGTGCGCGTCCCGTCGGGGGCAATCCGCACCGTGCCCGCGGTTCCCGAGGCGATGATGCTGCCGAAATCGAGGTCGTTGACCTTGAAGAAGGAAAGCGGCCGAAGCACGATGGCGTCGGTCTGCACCTGCGTGCTGTTCTGCGCGAGCGCCGGCGATGCGGCGGCGGACGCGATAACAAGCACAAGGGCGGCGAAGCCGCGCTGCGTGTGCAGCGGGCAAAAGATGTGGCTGGTCCTCACGAAGCCCCTGATAGGGCCGACTTTCCAATTTAGCGTTAACGCGGCGCTTATCAGTCAATCGCGGCTTTCGCGGGCGCAAGGTCGCGGCTATGGAGGCGGCCATGAGTGAAGCCGCCATCCGCATCGACGCCGTTTCCAAAATCTATGCCGGGGGCAAGCAGGCGCTCGACAATGTCAGCTTCGACGTCCCGCGCGGTCAGATCTTCGGGCTGCTCGGGCCGAACGGCGCCGGCAAGTCGACGCTGATCAACATCCTCGCCGGACTCGTCAACAAGACCAGCGGGCATGCGAGCATCTGGGGCTTCGACATCGACGCCGATCCGCGCAACGCCAAATATTCGATCGGTATCGTGCCGCAGGAAATCGTCTTCGACCCCTTCTTCACCCCGTTCGAGACGCTGGAGAATCAGGCGGGCCTCTATGGCGTGCCAAAGGACAAGCGCATTTCGGACGCGCTGCTTGCCGCGGTTCATCTCAGCGACAAGCGCGACGCCTATGCCCGCACGCTGTCGGGGGGCATGAAGCGCCGCCTGCTCGTCGCGAAGGCAATGGTCCACTCGCCGCCGATCATCGTCCTCGACGAGCCGACCGCCGGTGTCGACATCGAGCTGCGCCAGCAGCTCTGGGAATATGTGCAGAGCCTCAACGACCGCGGCGTCACCGTGGTGCTGACGACGCATTATCTGGAAGAGGCCGAGGAGCTCTGCGACCGGATCGCGATCATCAACCATGGCAGACTGATCGCGAACAAGCCGACGCGCGAGCTGGTCGACATGGCGCGCGAGAAAATCGTCGTCGTGACGCTCGACGCCGATGTGACGGTGCTGCCGACGCATCCCGCGTTCGAGAAGGTCGAACGCGAGGGCGAGCGCGGCCTTGCGATCAGCTACAACAAGGACCGCATGAACGCGGGCGAGGTACTTGCCGCGGTCAATGCAATGGGCCACGGCATCGTCGACGTCTCGACGCGCGAGGCCGATCTGGAGGATGTGTTCCTCAACCTGACGCGGGCGGCGAATGGCTGACGCGGCGCCCCACGACGTCATCATCGTCGGCTCGGGCGCGGCCGGGCTGACCGCCGCGATCGCGCTCGCCGATCATTGCCGTGTCCTGGTGCTCGCGAAGGGCGAGCTGACCGGCGGGTCGACCGCCTGGGCGCAGGGCGGGATCGCCGCCGTGCTCGACGCGGGCGACACCTTCGAGAATCATATCGAGGACACGATGGTCGCGGGCGCCGGCCTCAACCGCCGCGAGACCGTCGAGTTCGTCGTCGAGAATGCCCCGCACGCGATCGAGCGGCTGATCGAAATGGGCGTCCCCTTCAACAAGGAGGCCGAGGCGCTGCACCTCACCCGCGAGGGCGGGCATTCGCACCGCCGCATCGTCCATGTCGACGATGCGACCGGCTGGGCGGTGCAAGCGGCGCTCCTGAAGACCGCCGAAGCGCACCCGAACATCACGCTGTTACCGGGGCAGGCGTGCGTCGACCTGATCACCGGCCGCCACGAGGAACGCTATTCGGGCTCGGGCCGCGTCTGGGGCGTCTATGCGCTCGATGAAAAGAGCGGCAAGGTCCACGCGCATGTCGGCCGCGCGACGATCCTCGCCAGCGGCGGCGCGGGGCGTGTGTATCAGTTCTCGACAGCCCCGCGCGGCGCGACCGGCGACGGCATCGCGATGGCATGGCGCGCCGGGGCCCGCGTCTCCAACATGGAGATGATGCAGTTCCACCCGACCTGCCTCTACAATCTCGAGGTCAAGAATTTCCTGATCACCGAGGCGGTGCGCGGCGAGGGCGGCATATTGAAGCACCCCGTCACCGGCCACCGCTATATGCCCGATTATGACGAGCGCGCCGAACTCGCGCCGCGCGACATCGTCGCGCGCGCGAACGACGACCAGATCAAGCGCTCGGGCCTCGACTATGTCCATCTCGACATCAGCCGCAAGGACCCCGATTTCGTCGCGGGCCATTTCCCGAACATATACGAAAAGCTGCTGACGCTTGGCATCGACATGACGAAGCAGCCGATCCCGGTGGTGCCCGCCCAGCATTATACCTGCGGCGGCATATTGATCGATCTCGACGGCCGCACCGACCTGCCGGGGCTGTACGCGGCAGGCGAATGCACCGAGAGCGGGCTCCATGGCGCCAATCGTCTGGCGTCGAACAGCCTGCTCGAATGCTTCGTCTTCGGCGAAGCGGCGGCGAAGGACATCGTCGCGCGCTGGGACCAGCTCGAACCGCCGCCCGCGATCCGGCCGTGGGACGCGAGCCGGGTGACCGACTCCGACGAGGAGGTCGTGATCAAGCAGAACTGGACCGAGATCCGCCGCTTCATGTGGAACTATGTCGGCATCGTCCGCACGACCAAGCGCCTCGAACGCGCGCAGCACCGGATCAAGATGATGACCGGCGAGGTCGAGGATTATTACGGCCACTTCCGCGTCACGACCGACCTGATCGAGCTCCGGAACCTGCTCCAGTGCGCCGACCTGATCGTCCGCAGCGCGCTGCACCGCAAGGAAAGCCGCGGGCTGCATTACACGCTCGACTATCCGAAAATGCTGCCGCAGGCGATTGATACGGTGCTGGTGCCCTAACCGCCGACGCCAAGCAGTCGTCCGACGAAGATCAGCACGATCGCGCCGATGACCGAAGCAAGGCAGCCCGCGCGGTGGAAATCGGACTGCCCGCGCGACGTCGCGAGCCCCGCGAGCAGCGATCCACCGATGCCGAGCAGGATCGTCGCGATCCAGCCCATCTGCACCGCACCGGGATAGAAGAAGCGCGCCAGCGCGCCAATGACGAGGCCAGAGATGATCGCGCCGATAATGTTGATCATGCGTTGAATCCTTCATTCAAAAACCGCTCGGCGAGCGCCGCATGCAGGGCGGCGCCGCGCGCCATCACGCTTTCGTCGAGCACCATGTGGTTCGAGTGCAGCCCGCAGCACTGACGCCAGTCACTGCCCGCCTCGCTCGCGCCGAGCCAGAACATCGCCCCCGGAACCTTTTCGAGCACATAGGAGAAATCCTCGGCGCCCATCACCGGATGCTCCATCGTCAGCCAGGCTTCCTCGCCGAAGGTCTGCTCGACGACCGATTGACCAAAGCTCACCGCGCGCGCATCGCAGACCGTGACCGGGAAACCTTCGATGACATCGACCTCGGCGGTGCAGCCATGCGCCTCGGCGATCGCGGGGACGAGCCGCTTCAGCTCGCGCGCCACCATCGCGCGGCGTTCGGGCGACAGGGTGCGGATCGTGCCGAGCATCTCGGCCGTCTCGGGGATGATGTTGTTCGTCGTGCCCGCGGCGATCTTCGCGATCGTGATCACCGCGGGATCGAAGACCGAGATGCGGCGAGTCACCATCGTCTGGATCGCGGTGACGATCGCGCACGCGACGGGAATCGGGTCGATGCTGTCGTGCGGCATCGAGGCGTGCCCGCCCGCGCCCTTGACCGTGATCGACAGCACGTCCGACGAAGCGAGCAAGGGCCCCGCGCGCCCCGCGAAGATTCCGTGCAGTGCATTGGGCATGATGTGGAGCGCGAAGGCGGCGTCGGGGAGCGGGTCGATGATCCCGTCGTCGAGCATGAAGCGCGCGCCATGATGGCCCTCTTCGCCCGGCTGGAACATGAACATCACGGTGCCGGGCAAGCGGTCGCGCGCGGCGCACAGCAGCTTCGCCGCGCCGACGAGCATCGCGACATGCGTATCATGCCCGCACGCATGCATCGCGCCGCTGATCTCGGAGGTGAAATCGAGCCCTGTTTCCTCGAGCAGCGGCAGCGCATCCATGTCGCCACGCAGCAACACGGTGCGGCCGTTCGCGGGCCCGCGCAGGATCGCGACCAGCCCGGTCGTCGACGGCCCCTCGCGAAATTCGAGCGGCAGGCCTTCGAGCGCCGCCTTGATCTTCGCAAGCGTCTTCGGGTTCTGAAGCCCCAGCTCGGGCTCGCGATGAATCGCGCGGCGAAGATCGACAAGGTCGTCGAGAAGATTATCGGCCTCGGCGGGCCAGCTGTGAGATATTTCCATGCCGCGAATGTGCCGCGAAGCCCGGCCCGTGTCGAGGCATCTCGGACAGTCCGGGACGCAGGCCCATCGTTTCGGGCGTCCGGACATTCCACATCAGCCCGAACCGCTCGCACAGGCGAATGAAGGCATAACCCCAATCGCTCTGCCCCGGATGCAATCCGATGCGTGCCGAACCCGGATAGGCGTGGTGATTATTATGCCACGCCTCGCCCATCGTCGGGATCGCCGCCCACGGGACATCGAACGCCTGCACGCCATGCGCGTCGACCGTCCAGTGCTGCGACCCGCGATTGTGCGCCAAGTGCCCTACGAGCCAGTGGCCGTGGGTCGCGACCGCGACGCGCGCCGCAACGCCCCAGACGACCCAGCCCCAACCGCCGATCGCGAAGAAGAGGAGCGCCACGGGCAATTGTTGCCACCGCCATGTCGCCTCGAGCCAGCGATAAAAGGGATCATTGTCGAGTTCGCCAAAGTCGAAACGCGGAGGATCGTCGAGATCGAGCCGGCAATAGATCTGCCACCACGCATCGCGAAGCATCGTCGCGCCGTGGCGCAGGAAGGGATGGCAGTTCGCCTGCCGTTGTGCCCAGTCGCGCGTATCGTGCGCACGGATGATGCCATACGGACCGGCCATGCCGACAATGGCGCCAAACCATACCAAGGCCCGCCGGAACCAGCGCGGCCCGGCAAAGCTGCCATGGATCATCATGCGGTGATAGCCAACGCTGTGACCGAGTAGCAGCGCCGCGCCGGTGGTCAGGACGAAGAGCATGATCGTCCCCGGCGTCACGAACAATGGCCCCGCGACCAGCGCGATCAGCGCCATCCCGCCGTTCCAGACAATGCTCGGCGCATCGACCCGGACGCTGCCCGCGACGGGGTCGGGCCCGTCTTCGTCGATCAGGAAGTTAACGGCATGGGGATCATCGTCATGGCGCATCGCTCGACTCCTGCAATTGAATAAGAACTTACTTAAATATCTAAATCCTTGTCAAGTCGGCAATGCACGCCCATCTGGGGATATATGGAACGGGTTTTTCAGGCATTGGCATCGACACCGCGGCGCAAGATTCTCGCGTATCTGGCGCATGCCGAACTCTCGGCGGGCGAGATCGCCGCGCGCTTCGAAATGAGCAAACCTGCCGTGTCGCAGCATCTGTCAGTGCTGGAAAACGCCGGACTGATCGCCAGCGAGAAGCGTGGCCAGTTCGTATTTTACCGCCTGATTCCCGACGCGCTGACCAATGTCCTCAACGGCTATGTGCAGGAAGTGTGCCCGGTGTCCCGACCGCTGAAAGCCGAATCGCGGGTGTTGGCCGACAAGCAGCGCGAAGAGAGCTAGCGCTTGCCCCCGAACAACTGCCGCCCCGCCAGATCGAGCATGATCTCTTCGCTGCCGCCGCCGATCGCGTTGACGCGGACCTCGCGGTAGATGCGCTCGACCTTGCTGCCGGTGATATAGCTCGCGCCGCCGAGTATCTGCGCGGCCTCGCGCGCGACGCTTTCCAGCATCCGCGTTGCCTGCACCTTCAGCATCGCGAAGTCGGCGGGGCGGTCCTTGCCGTTCTTGACCTGCCATGCGGCGAGGTCGACCCAAGCCTGCGTCGCCTCGATCTGGCGTTCCATGTCGGCGAGCTTGATGCGGATCGACTGGTGCCCGACGAGCGGTTTGCCGAAGGTCTCGCGTTGCTGCGCCCACTCCGCCGCCTCGGCGAGCGCGACACGGGCGTAGGCGCAGCAGCCCATCGCCATGCCGAGCCGCTCGGAGTTGAAATTGCGCATGATGCCGATGAAGCCGCCATTCTCCGGCCCGATCAGATTTTCGGCCGGGACGCGGACGTCGCCGAAGTGGATCGCGGCGGTATCGCTGCAGCGCCAGCCCATCTTGTCGAGCCGCGTGCGCTCGACGCCCGCCGAATCCATCTCGATCAGCAACAGCGAAATCCCCGCCGCGCCCGGCCCGCCGGTCCGCACCGCGCAAGTCAGCCAGTCGGCGCGCATACCGCTGGTGATGAACATCTTGCCGCCGTTGACGATGTAATGGTCACCGTCCCTGACGGCAGTCGTCTTGAGGCTCGCGACATCGCTGCCGCCGCCCGCCTCGGTAATGCCTAGCGCGATGATCTTCTCGCCCGCCAGCACCGGCGGTGCGACGCGCTGCTTCAATTCTTCGGACCCGAGCGCGAGGATCGGCGGCAGCCCGATACCGTGCGTCATCAGCGACGCGCCAAGCCCGCCCGCGCCGACCGCGGCGAGTTCCTCGGTCAGCACCAGACCGTGAAAATTGTCGAAGCCGTCGCTGTGCCCGCCATATTGTTCGGGGTATCGCAGCCCGAGGATGCCCGCGTCCGCGGCCTTTTTATGTAGCGCGCGCGGCAGTTCGCCCTCGGCTTCCCAACGGTCGATATGCGGCGCGACCTCGCGCTCGACGAAGCGGCGGACGCTTTGCGCCAGCGCCTCATGGGTTTCGTCATAATAGGGGGAGCGGGCGCGCCAGTCGTCGAAAGCTGTCATCCCCGGATGCTGCGCGCGATTGACGTAAGCGTCAAGCGAGGCTTGCGCCGCCGCGCCAACGACCTAAGGTCACGGTCCATGAACAAAGCCCCCCTGCTCGCCGGCCTTGCCGCAATCGCCCTGCTCGCCAACCCCGCTGCGGCGCAGACCTCGCCCGAGGCGACCGCCGAAGCGGCGCTGAAAAAAGCGCCGGTGTTCGACGGCCACAATGACGTGCCCTGGGCGCTGCGCGGCCGCGTCGACAATATGATCAACGATTTCGACTTCAAGGACACCAGCCACACCGCAAGGCCCGACGCGACACCGCCGGTGATCGCGATGCACACCGACCTGATGCGGCTGCGCAAGGGCCGCGTCGGCGCGCAATTCTGGTCGGTCTATGTTCCCGCGAACACGAACGAGCAGCAGGCGGTGCAGCAAACGCTCGAACAGATCGACGTCACCAAGCGGCTCGTCGCGCGCTACCCGAACGACCTCGCGCTTGCCGCGACCAGCACCGAACTCGAAAAGGCGATGAAGGCGGGCAAGGTCGCGGGCATGATGGGCATGGAGGGCGGCCAGTCGATCGGCTCGTCGCTCGCGGTGCTGCGCCAGATGTACGATCTCGGCGCGCGCTACATGACGCTGACGCACTCGAAGAACATCCCATGGGCCGACAGCGCGACCGACGCGCCGGCGTTGGACGGCCTCAACGATTTCGGACGGCAGGTCGTGCGCGAGATGAACCGCATCGGGATGATCGTCGATCTGAGCCACGTCAGCGAGGCGACGATGAAGGACGCACTCGAAGTCGCCAAAGCGCCGGTCATGTTCAGCCATTCGGGCGTGCGCGGGGTGAACCCGCATCCGCGTAACGTTCCTGACAGCGTGCTGCCGCTGGTCAAGGCAAACGGCGGCATCGTCATGGTCGTGTTCCTGCCGGGCTTCCTCGACGCCGACGTCCGCGCGCAGGGGCTCGCCCGCACCGCCGAACAGGCGCGACTGAAGGCAATGTATCCGGGTGATCCGGCCGCGGCCGACGCCGCGCTCAAGACGTGGGATGCCGCGAACCCCGTGCCGACGACCAATGTCGGGAAGGTCGCCGGACATATCGACTATCTGAAGAAGATGATCGGCGTCGACCATATCGGGGTCGGCGGCGATTATGACGGGATGGATTCGGCGCCGGTCGGGATGGAAGATGTCGCGGGCTACCCCGCGCTGTTCACCGAACTCGCAAAGCGCGGCTACACCCAGGCCGAACTCCAAAAGATCGCCAGCGGCAACATGCTGCGCGTGCTGAAGGCGGTCGAGGCCTATGCTGCCAGCCAGAAGGGCCAGCCGCCGATCGAAACCCCGGTCGCGAAATAGGCTAGCGGCGGCGGAACGGCCAGTCGGTCGCGCCGCTTGCCCATAGCGCCCACCAGATGATCAGCGGCTGCGCGGCGAGGCGCGGTCCGTGGTACCACCAGCTCAACGTTTCCCGGCCGATCGCGACGTTCGCGAACGCATGGTGGAAATTCGCAGGCCAGACGCAGAGCGCATAAAGCGCGAGCCCCCAGCCCGCCGCCTTGCGCAGCCGCGGAATCATCAGCCCCACCGCGCCTGCCAGCTCGGCGACACCCGTCGCGGCGACGACGAACGCCGGCTGCGGCACCCACTGCGGCGTGATCGCAAGGAACGGCGCTGGCGTTACAAGATGGCGATAGCCTGCGTAGCCATAGGCGATCGCCAGCAACCAGCGCAGCCCGGTTCGGACCAGCGCCTTCACCGCCCGATCGCGGCGAGCATCGCCTCGACGCTGGTGAATTTCTCGCGCGGATTGCCGTCGAGCGCGGCGGCGACCTCGGCTGCCTCGATCCGCCGCCAGTCGCGGAAGGTGACGGGAACCACATTGCGGCTCGCGAGCAGCGCATCGAGCCCCGCGCGCCCCGCCTTACCCGCGCCGCGGCCGATATCCTCGATCACCATCTCGGCGATCCGCGCCCCGTCGGGCTTGTTCGTCCCGATCGTGCCCGACGGCCCGCGCCGCGCCCAGCCGACGGCATAGAGCCCCGGCAGGATCCGCCCGTCGTCGCTCGCAAAGCGCCCGCGGCCGTGCTCGTACGGCACGCCGGGGATCGGCGGCGTCTGATAGCCGATGCAGCTCACCACCAGCCCCGCCTCGATCGCATAGGTCTCGCCCGTGCCGTGGCTGCGCAGATCGGCATCGAGCGTCGTGCGTTCGACGATCACGCGCTGGACGCGCCCCTCCCCTTCGATCGCGACCGGCATCGCGAAGAAATCGAAGTCGATCGTCACCGGCTTGGCGACCGGATTCGCGGCAAATTGCCGGAGATGCGTGACCGACTTGCGCATGCCCGGCTCGAGCATCACGTCGTCGCCCTCGGGCGGCAGGTCGGCGGGGTCGACGCGCGGGCTCGCGCGTTCGAGATGGCCAAGCTCGCCTAGCTCTTTGGGCGTCATCGCAATCTGGTGCGGTCCGCGCCGGCCGAGGATATGGATGTGGCGTACCGCGCTGTCGGCGAGCGCCGCGCGCGCATGTGCGACGATGTCGCTGCCCGCGAATTCGGCCGGGGTCTTGGCGAGGATGCGCGCGACGTCGAGCGCGACATTGCCGTTGCCGATCACTACCACCCCCGGCGCGTCGAGCGGCGGGTCGAGCTTCGCGAAATCGGGATGGCCATTGTACCAGCCGACGAACGCCGCGCTTCCGATCACGCCCGGCAGGTCCGCGCCCGCTATATCGAGCGGCCGGTCGTGCGGCGCCCCGGTCGCGAGCACCACCGCGTCATAGAGATCGGTCAGCTCCTCGATCGAAACGTCGCTGCCGACCGCGACATGGCCGACGAAGCGAACATTGTCGGTCAGCGCCACGCCTTCGTACCGGCGGGAGACCGCCTTGATCGACTGGTGATCGGGGGCAACCCCGGTACGGATCAGGCCATAAGGAACCGGCAGCCGGTCGATAACGTCGACCGCCATATCATCGGCTTTCTGCAATGTTTCGGCGGTATAATATCCCGCCGGACCCGACCCGACGATCGCGACATGACGCATCAGCCCACTCCTCCGGGGTGTCCACGCAGGGCGCGGCCCCCTTTTGTTGTCCGGGTGATGCTAGCGGCGAAATGCGCCAGAGCAAGCAGGCTGTTGCAAGCCGTCGCGGCGGCCTTGACAGATGATCCGTCGAAGCATATTGGCCCCCGCTCCTGCCCTGTCGTCTAATGGTAAGACTGCGGTTTCTGATACCGCCTATCGAGGTTCGAATCCTCGCGGGGCATCCAATCTTCCTTGCAAATTCGTCCGCTGACGCCTCCCCCCCCCCGGGGATCTGGCCAGCGCGCTCAGCCTAGCGCCGACTTGACGAAATCGGCGGCGCGCTCTCCGATCATGATGCTCGGCGCATTGGTGTTGCCCGACACGAGACGCGGCATGATGCTCGCATCGGCGACCCACAGCCCCTCGATGCCATTGAGCTTAAGCGTCGGATCGACCACGGCGTCCGCGTCGCTGCCCATCCGGCACGTCCCGACGGGGTGATAGACGGTGTCGGC
The DNA here is from genome assembly GCF_965279755.1 of Sphingopyxis sp. Taxonomy (GTDB): domain Bacteria; phylum Pseudomonadota; class Alphaproteobacteria; order Sphingomonadales; family Sphingomonadaceae; genus Sphingopyxis. Next base: position 1,126,831 of record NZ_OZ257261.1, read on the forward strand.
GCGGCTGCGGATCAGCGCGTCGAGCGCGGCATCGTCATCGATATCGACCGGATGCCGGTCGATCCCCGCATAGTCGGACAGCGGCGGCGCCCCGACGACGCGGTGCATCATCCGCACGCCCGCGCGTAGCGTCGCAACGTCGCGCTCGTCGGTCAGGAAACCCGGATCGATCGTCGGGGCGGCCGCGGCATCGGCGGAGGCAAGCGTCACCGACCCGCGGCTCTCGGGACGCAGCACGCAGGCATGGACCGAAAAGCCGTGCCCCTTAACCTTGGTCCGCCCATGATCCTCGAGCATCGCGGGGACGAAATGATACTGGATGTCGGGCGCGGGCAGGTCGGGCCGCGACTTCCAGAAGCCGCCCGCCTCGGCGAAGCAGGTCGTCATGATCCCGGTGCGTTTGGTCCGATGTTCGAGGATCGCCTTCACCATCCGCCATGTGCCGCCGAGACTGTCGCCGAGCGGATCGGTCGAGCGCGTCTCCCAGCTCGACACATAGTCGATATGGTCCTGCAGATCGGCGCCGACCGCCCCGCGATCGGCGACCACGTCGATACCCTTGTCCTTCAGATGCGCTCCGGGGCCGATCCCCGACAGCATCAATATCTGCGGGCTGTTGAACGCACCCGCCGACAGGATCACCCCGCCGCGCGCGCGCAACGTCTCGCGCTTGCCGCGGCGCCGGATCACCACGCCGGTCGCCCGGCCGTTTTCGACCAGAATCTTCTCGACCAGCGCTCCGGTGCGGATATCGAGGTTGGCGCGGCCGCGCAGCGGCTCGACATAGGCGCGCGCCGCCGACCAGCGTTCGCCCGCCTTCTGCGTCACCTGATAAAGCCCGAAACCCTCCTGCTGCGCGCCGTTGAAATCATCGGTGCGCGGCAGTTGCAGCGCCGCGGCGCTTTCGACGAAGCGCCGGCTCGTCACATTGGGCCAGCGCTGGTCCATCACATTCAACGGGCCGCTGCTGCCGTGAAATTCGTCGCCCCCGCGCTCGTTGCCTTCGCTCCGCCTGAAGTAGGGCAGCACGTCGGCATAGCTCCACCCGGTTGCGCCAAGCGCGGCCCACTGGTCGTAATCGAACGCATGGCCGCGGATATAGACCATCGCGTTGATCGCGCTCGACCCGCCCAGCCCGCGCCCGCGCGGCTGGTATCCGGTGCGGCCGTTCAGTCCCTTTTGCGGGACCGTCTCATAACGATAGTTTGATGCATCGGGGATGAAGGGCATGAAGCCCGGCGTCTTCACCCGGACCGTATCGTTGCGCCCGCCCGCCTCGATCAGACAGACGGTGCGCGACCCATCTTCGGCGAGCCGCCCCGCCGCTGCGCTGCCTCCGCTGCCCCCGCCGATGACGATGATGTCGAACTGATCCATGAAAGCGACTCTCCCTCGCGCCGCCTGCTCAGCGGTCGTCCGGGTGCTTACATGAATGTCATTAGGGGGCGAGGCAAGCTGTCAGATGCAACGGCTTCAGATGCAGTTACCGAATGTACAGACCGCAACCAAAAGAAACACAGGCGCCATACTCGTCGCAAGGAACAGGGTGCCCGCGACGATCAGCAAGCGATTCCCGTCCGCCAACCCATCACCGCGCCCGCAAGGGCCAGCGGCACGCAGGCCCAGACGGCCAACCACGCTAGCGTTCCTACCGAGCCGGCGAACATGAAGAACGCTTCGCCGCGCGTGCCGAAAGCACCGACAAATATCGCCAAAACAAGCGGCAAGGCGCCTGCCGCGAACGCCAGCACATCCCAATATGGCCAGCGCTCCTTCGTCACTCCGCCGGCTCCTCCACCGGCCGCCCCGCCGCCCAACGTTCCTTGATCATCGCGCTCGTCGCGCGGCTGCCGTCGTGGCTCCAGCCGGGCTCGCGCCACATATAGGAAAGCTTGTGCTGCCACGGCGCGTGCCAGACGTCCTTCGCGATCCCGACCCATTCGTGGACCGCCGCCCAGAGGATGTTGAAGCTGCCGAGCTGCTTGACGATGCCATAGCGCACCGGCTCGTCGTCGCGCTCGGGCACGAAACTGCCGAACATCCGGTCCCAGATGATGAAGACACCCGCATAATTGGCGTCGAGATAACGCGGGTTCACGCCGTGATGGACGCGGTGGTGCGACGGCGTGTTCATCACCGCCTCGAACCAGCGCGGCATCCGTCCGATCGCCTCGGTATGAATCCAGAACTGGTAGATCAGGTTCAGCCCCGCACAGAAAAAGACCATCGCGGGCGGAAAGCCGATCAGGAACAGCGGCAGCCGGAACAGGAAGGTCAGGCTGAAAAAGCCCGTCCACGTCTGCCGCAGCGCCGTCGACAGATTATAATGCTGGCTCGAATGGTGGATGACATGGCTCGCCCAGAACCAGCGGACGCGGTGCGCGCTGCGGTGGAATGCGTAATAGGCAAGATCGTCGAGGAAAAAGCAGAGGATCCACGCCCACCACCATTGGCGAAACGCGATGCCGATATCGAACAGGTGGAATTTATAGACCCACACCGACATGCCGATAACCGCCGCGCCCACGAGCGCGCCCGCAACCTGGCTTACCGTGCCGAGCATCAGCGACGTCAGCGTATCGCGCGCCTCGTACCGGCTTTTGTCAGCACGCAGCGAAATCACCATCTCGGCGATCAGCAGCAAGATGAAGGCGGGCACCGCATAGACCACGGGATCGGGCAGCTTATCCAAAGTTGAGATCCCGCATCCGGCTGGCCCACATCCCCGCATCCTTCCCCAGTTGCAGCGTCACCGACCCGAATGTTTTCTCCGGCATCGTCAGTGTAAGGAAATCCTTGTCGAGCCGGCCGACCGTTGCCGCATCGACCGGCCGCGCCGCGAAATGATTGCCGTGCGCCCGCACCAACATCATCCGCCCTTCGGCATTACGGACGATCGCCGCGAAGCCGGCGCGGTCGCGCGCGACCTCGATACCGTTGAATCCCGCCTCGGCTTCGTCGGCAAGCCGGATCGCATGATCGGCGTCCGCGATCCGGGGATCGCTGCCCAATCCCATCCGTTTGACCAGCCAGGCGACGAACAACACTGCGAGCAGCGAGGCGCCGAGCTGGATCACATCGTTCAGACTCATTTTTCCCCCGCGAGCGCGTCCATCATCGGCCGCAGCCCGGTGAGGTCATAACCTGCCTGCGCCGCGGCATCGACGATGCCGTCGATATCGTCGCCTGCCCGCGCACGGGTCAGCGCCCACAGATGCGTCGAACGCGTGCCCGACCGGCAATAGGCGAGGATCGGCCCCGTCGCGTCGGTCAGCAGCTTGTCGAGCGCGTCGATCTGCGCATGACTGAAACCCGAATGACCGATCGGGATCGCCGCATAGGCCAGTCCCTCGGCGGCCGCGGCGGTCGAGATATGTTCGCCCTGCGGTGCCGAGGGTTCCTCGCCGTCGGGGCGATTGTTGATCACCATGGCAAAGCCTTGCGCCTTGGCCTCGGCGATATCCTCGATCGAGATTTGCGGGGCGACACTGAAGCCGGCGGACAGGGATCGAAAATCGCTCATGCCAGCGATCTACTCCCGCCGCCCGCTTGCTGACAAGTATGAAGGTGGGGCATGAACGCGCGTTGCCGCTTTCCTTGCCATCCGCTTCACCTATGGTCGCGACCATGAACGAACATTTCGACTGGGCCTTCGGCTATTGCGCGGCCCGTGGATACGCCCAACCTGTCGCCGCCTCTTTTCCCTCGGCGCTGTGGTTCGATGTCGGAAAGCCCGACCAGACCGCCCGTCTCATTCTCGGCAACGTATCGGGCGAAGCCGCAGCAGTCGCCTTCGCCGCGGTCGAAGCGCCGAACATCTTTGTCGACATCGCCGCCCCGCGCGACGCGATCCTGCCGCATGCTCCACCGCATTGGCGGCCGCGCGATCCGATGTGGCTGATGGCGGCCGGCACGGACATGCCGTCTGCGCGGCCCACGCCCGATTTCACAATCGAGGTCGATGAAAGTGCTCACCGTTTCGAAGCCATCGCGCGGGACGCCAACGGTGCGCTCGCCGCCCGCGGCGTTCTCGGCATGCACCGCACCACCGCCGTCTATGACCAGATCGTAACGGAACCGCGGTTCGGCCGCCGCGGCCTCGGGTCGGCGATCATGGCCGAACTCGGCCGCCGCGCCGCTCGCCGCGGCGCCACCCGGTGCCTGCTGGTCGCCACGCGTGACGGCAAGGCGCTCTATGAACGGCTTGGCTGGACGCTGTGCAGCGATATCGTTTCGGTCATTTCGCCGCCCGCCTGAGGCACCGCAACCTCGCGCACCACTTCGTGAAAGCGCTCGGCATATCTGGGATGCTCGGTCCCCATCCATTTGTCCCACCAGGTGAAATAGAGCCCGTAATTGCTGTTGAAGCCGCCCGCGTGGTGCAGGTCGTGATGCGTCGTCGTGTTGATCCAGCGCGTCAGCGGCGTCGACAGCCACCAGCGCGGGTGCAGCTCGAATCCCGCATGCCCCATCGCGTTGCGGATGATCTGGAAGTTGATCCACAGGAACATCACCCACACCGGAGTCGCGACGAAGAACAGCCAGATCGGCACGAACAGAATCATCACGAACGCCTCGGGGATCGCGAAGCTGTACGCGGCCCACGGCGTCGGGGTGATCGAGCGGTGATGCGCGCGGTGAAAATGCCTGAACAGCTTCGGATGGTGCATCGCGCGGTGCGCCCAATAGAAATAGGCATCGTGCGCGACGATGATCGCGGCGAGCAGCGCGGCGTCGCCCCAGACACCATAGCTCCCCTGGAACCGGTGCAGCACGCCCGTGTCGACGCCCCAGATGATGAACAGCGACACAAACAGATAGACGCCGACGGTCTGCAGCGACTGCGCGAACTCGCGGCGCTTGTCGGCGGCCGTCGCCTCGCGGGTCTGAATCTTGCGCGCCGCGATGCTCGACCGGCGCAGCCCCCAGACGATCGCGCTGGTAACGCCCGCCGCGACGAAATAGCGGCCGAAGTCGAAAGCAAAGATCGCGGGCCCCTTTTCGAGCAGGATGGCGAGGGGAGGAAGCGAATCGATCATGGCGTCGTCCTTGTTGTGGATGACCGCCATGAAGCAGAATTGCGCGGCCTCCGCCCCGCGCTGTCGAAAATCGGCTAGCCGATTCCGGAATCGGCCAGTTTCGCCGTGCGGTATGCGCTCGGCGTCATGCCCTCGGCATCGCGGAACGCGCGGTTGAAAGGCCCGAGCGATCCGAAGCCCGCGTCGAGCGCGATCGTCAGGATCGGCACCTCGCGCTGCGCCGGATCGGCGAGCGCCGCGCGCACCTCGTCGAGCCGGAAGCCGTTGAGGAACGCAGTGAAATTGCGATGTCCCATCTCGCCGTTGATCGCGCGCCGCACCCGATACTCGGGTTCGCCAAGCCGCGCCGCAAGCGCAGTGATCGAAAAGCCCTCGGCGCGATACGCGCGTTCGTCCGCCATCACCGCCTGCAACCGCTGTGCAAGCGACGACGGCCCGGCGGGCGGAACGGCCCGACCGGGCGGTGCCGGTACCCCCGGCGCCGCGAACAGCTCCGCCGCGCGAAAACGATAGAGGCCGACCGACACAATGAAGGTCGCGACGAAGATCGCCGCCAGCGTCACCGCGCGCCAGATTTCATGGCCGCTTTCGCGGTTGTGGAACATCTCCACAAAGGTGACGAGCAGGACGAAGCCGCCGATCGCGCAGAGCAGCCCGAGCCGGAACCCCCGCCGCGCCTCGACCAGATCGGCCGCCCGGCCGCGCCATGCGATCCACATACCGGCGAGCGCAAAAGCGAACATGCCGATGCGCACGACCACCCATATCGTCTGGCTGAATTGCCCCGTCGCCGCGATCAACGCGATCTGCGCCAGCGGCAGCATCCAGAAAGCCAGCACGACCAACCAGCTCTGCCAACCGATTCGCTGGCGGTCGTCGAACCATGTGCGCGCGAACATCCAGAACAGCGCCGGCACCATCACCGACAGCGCGTCGAGCAGCACATAGGGAAATTCGATCGGCTCTTCGTGACTGAAGGATTTGCCGGCCAGATAGGCGATGATCGTGAAATTCATCGCGATCGCGACGCGCGCCGACAGCACGGCCCGATGATCGCGCCACAGGATCGCGATCCACAGCAGGAACAACGCGATCGCGCCGCCGCGAATCATCGGGTCCAATATGTCGAGCGCCGCCATGGCCGCGTGCTAACGCAGGACCGGCAGGCGCGCCACCCGGGCGATCACCGCGCCGCCAGTTGCCGCAGGCGCTTGTCGGCAAGCTGCGCGAGCGCATCGCTGCGCACCGCTTCGCGGCACTCGCGCGCCGCCTTGCGTGCTTCCAGCGTCAGATGCGCGACATCGTTGCGGCAAAAGGCGCCAACCGCGCGGTCGATCCGGAGATGCGCCGACTCCACCCCGCGCGACGTGGCGAGGTCGAGCCCGTCGAGCGGAATGCGCAGCGACTGGGCGGGCTCGTAGGCGAGCGCGGCGGGTGACAGCATGGCGGCGCCGAGCATGGCGAGGATTGTCATCTGTTTCATGAGTCTTGCTCCTTTGTCGCTCGACGCCGCAGAGGGGAGAGCGTCGATGGACGTCGGATGCAGGCGTTCGTGCGGCGGGTCGCTGCGGGTTCGAAACCCGGCTAGCCGGTTTCGGAATCGGCAAGTCGCGGCAATTGCCGCGCCGTCAATATTGCCGGATCACGGTCAGAAACGCGTCGCCCCACGCGTCGAGCTTCTTGCCGCCGACACCGGGAATGTCGGCAAGCGCGCTGCGCGTCGCGGGCCGCTCGCTCGCCATCGCGCGCAGTACCGCATCGTGAAAGATGACATAGGGCGGAACATTCGCCTCGGCCGCCAACTCGCGCCGCATCGCCCGCAGCGCATCGAACAGCGGGTCACCGACCGGATTGGCCGCGGCCCCGGTGCCGCGCGACGACCGCTGCGTCCGCTTCACGGGGGGCTCGGCGATCAGCACCTGCGTCTCGCCCTTCATCATCGCCCGGCCGGCGGGGCCGAACATCAGCCCGCCATGCTCGGTCGTCTCGAGCGCCTCGCGGGCGACAAGCGTGCGGACGAGCGGCTTGATCAGCCGCGCCTCCTCGCCCGCGACGATCCCGAACACCGAGAGCTTGTCGTGGCCGCGCTGGGCGATCCGCTCGTCGCTCCTGCCCGTCAGCACCGCTTCGACATGGCCGGCGCCATAGCTTTGCCCGGTGCGATAGACCGCGCTCAGCAGTTTCTGCGCCAGCACCGTCGCGTCGATCTGGCCCGGCGGGTCGAGGCAATTGTCGCAATTGCCGCAACGTTCGGGCGGATGTTCCCCGAAATGGCGGAGCAGCAGCGCGCGGCGGCACTCGACCGTCTCAACGAGAGCAGCGAGCGCATTCAGCCGCGCCCGCTCGCTGGCGATACGCGCCTCGGGCAGCTCGCCGAGCCGCATCCGCGCCCGCGCGAAATCCTCCGCGCCCCACAGCATCAGCGCTTCGGCCGGATCACCGTCGCGACCCGCGCGGCCGGTTTCCTGATAATAGCTTTCGATCGATTTCGGCAGCCCGGCATGCGCGACGAAACGCACGTCGGGCTTGTCGATCCCCATCCCGAAGGCGACTGTCGCGGTGACGATGCCGTCCTCCGACGCAACGAAATCATGCTGGACCTGCGCGCGCCGCTCGGGATCCAGCCCGGCATGATAGGCCGCGACGCTCCGCCCCGTCGCTGCCGCGATCTTCTGTGCCATCCGTTCGGTTCCGTCGCGCGTCGGGCAGTAGACGATTCCCGGCCCTGGATTGGCGGCGATGAAGTCGGTGAGCTGCTTCGCGGGGCTGATCCGCGGCGTCACGCGATAGCGGATATTCGGCCGGTCAAAGCCCGCAAGCACCAGACCTTCCGCGGGAATACCGAGCTGGACGAGAATATCCTCGCGCGTGTGCTTGTCGGCGGTCGCGGTGAGCGCAAGCCGCGGCACCGACGGAAAGGCATCGAGCAGCGGGCGCAGCAGGCGGTAGTCGGGGCGGAAATCATGTCCCCATTCGGACACGCAATGCGCCTCGTCGATCGCGAACAACGCCGGCGTGCGCGCCTCCATCAGCGAGCGGAACCCCTCGCCCGTCGCGCGTTCGGGCGCAATATAGAGCAGGTCGAGCTCGCCGTCGCGATACGCCTGCCGCGTGTCGGCAAAATCGGCATCGACACTGGTCAGGCTCGCGGCGCGGATACCGGCCGCGCGAGCACCGCGCAGCTGGTCGTGCATCAGCGCGATCAGCGGCGACACGACGACGACGCACCCGTCGAGCGCGACGGCAGGCAGCTGATAGGTCAGCGACTTGCCCGCCCCCGTCGGCATCACCGCGAGCGTCCGTTCGCGCGCCATCACACGCGAAACGACCTCGGCCTGCTTCCCGCGGAAAGCGTCGAAACCGAAAGTGGACTTGAGTAGCGGAAGGAGAGCGTCGGCGGACATTGCGGGTCGCGATAGGAAGTTTGGCCCGGCGGGGGAAGCCCCTAAGCCTTGGCCAGCATCGCCCGCTCGGCCATCCGCGACGCGGTCTCCCGTTCGGCCATCACGACATGGTCGGCGCCGCGGCGGACGAGATCGTCGACCTCCTCGTCCGAATGCGCGCGCGCGACGATCACCAGCTTCGGATTGATCGCGCGCGCGCGGCGCACGATCGCACCCGCCTCCGCGCCCTCGGGAATGGCAATCAACAGCGTTGACGCCTCGTCGAGGCCCGCCTTGCGCAGCACGCTTTCCTTGGTCGCATCGCCGACGATCACGGTTGCGCCGGCCGCTTCGGCGGCGGCGGCCATATCCTTCTGATCTTCGATTACCGTCAGCCCCTCGCCGCGCCCGCAGATCATGCCGCCAATATGGCTGCCGACGCGTCCATAGCCGATCAGCACGACGCCGGCGTTGCACGGCGCCGGCGCATCGGCCTCCTCCGTCCCGGCCTCGGGCGCGTCGTCGGCGCGGATGCGCTTCACCATCAGCGTAAAGAAGATCGGGTTGAACAGGATCGACAGGATCGATCCCGCCAGAATCAGGTCGCGCGCCTCGTCCGGCATGACCTTCAGGTCGACGCCGAGTCCGGCAAGAATGAAAGAGAATTCGCCGATTTGCGCCAGGCTGACCGCGACCGTCATCGCGGTCTGGTTCGGATGCCCGAAGGCCCGGACGAGCGCATAGGCGGCGAGCGACTTGCCGAAGACGATGATCGCCACCGTCGCCAGCACCGGCAGCGGCTGCTCGACCAGCACCTTCGGGTCGAAGAGCATGCCCACCGACACGAAGAACAGCACCGCAAACGCATCGCGCAGCGGCAGCGTCTCCTCGGCCGCGCGGCGTGACAGCTGCGTCTCGCCGAGGATCATCCCCGCGAAGAAGGCGCCCAATGCGAACGACACGTCGAACACCACCGCCGCGCCGAAGGCGACGCCGAGTGCGATCGCCAGCACCGCGAGCCGGAACAGCTCGCGCGATCCCGAATGCGCGACCCAGTGCAGCACCCACGGCAGCACGCGCCGCGCGACGATCAGCATGAAGGCGACGAAGCCGACAACCTTGATCAGTACGATCCCCGCCGACTGGAGCAGGCCCGCGCCCGATCCCCCCAGCCCAGCTCCCTCGTCGCCGCGCGATCCGAACATCGCGGGCAGCAGCACGAGCGCGAGGACCATCGCCAGATCCTCGACGATCAGCCAGCCGACCGCGATGCGGCCCTTTTCGGTCTCGACCATGTCGCGCGCCTGCAGCGCACGCAGCAGCACCACGGTCGACGCGACCGACAGCGCAAGGCCGAAAATTGCGGCGCCCGCAAGCGACCAGCCGAGCCAAAGGCCCAGCATCACGCCCAGCGCCGTCGCCACGGCAATCTGCAGGACCGCCCCCGGCACCGCGATCTTGCGAACCGACAGCAGGTCTTTGAGCGAGAAATGCAGCCCTACGCCGAACATCAGCAGGATCACGCCGATCTCGGCGAGCTGCAAGGCAAGGCCGGTGTCGGCGACGAACCCCGGCGTGAAGGGTCCGACCATCACCCCCGCGAGCAAATAGCCCGCGATCGGTGAAATCCGCAGCCGGTGCGCAAGCGCGCCCATCAGGAAGGCAACCCCGAGGCCGGCCACGACCGTGCCGATAAGGGTCGTGTCGTGTGGCATGTCCCCTGCCTAGGGGGCGGGGGCCGCGGGGGTCAACCCAAGCCAACCGATTTCGTAGCGATTAAATCTCAGGCGGCGCGAACCCCGGCTTCGCCGCCATCATTCTCGCCATCTGCGACCGCTCGGCCCGGCCGGCCGATCAGGAAGCCCTGCACCTCGTCGCAGCCCTCGCGGCGCAGCACGTCAAGCTGTTCGGGAGTCTCGATCCCTTCGGCAAGGATCGGGATCGACAGGCTCTTGCCCAGCGCCAGCACCGCGCGCAGGATCGCGGTCGACTGGATATTGTCCTCGAGCTCGGAGGCGAAAAAGCGGTCAAGCTTGATCTTGTCGAACGGAAAGGCGCGCAGCGTTTCGAGCGACGAATAGCCGGTGCCGAAATCGTCGAGCGCGACGCCGATGCCCAGCGCCTTGATCTGGCGCAGCACGTGCAGCGCGCGCTCACGGTCGGCAATGATCGCGGTCTCGGTCAGCTCGATTTCCAGCCGCCGCGGCGGCAGCCCGGTGTCGAGCAATATCTGGTGAAACAGGCGCGGCAGGTCGATATGCGCGAGTTGCAGCGGCGACACATTGACCGCAACCTTCGACTTGTGCGGCCACAGCGCGGCGTCGCTGCACGCCCGGCGCATCACCCATTCGCCGAGCGCGAGGATGAAACCGTTCGCTTCGGCTAGCGGAATGAAGGTCGTCGGCGGGATGGCGCCGCGAACCGGGTGCGTCCAGCGCAGCAACGCCTCATAACCCGTGACCTCGCCCGTCGTGACCGACGTCTGGACCTGATAATGGACGTCGAGCTCGTCGCGGTCGATCGCGCCACGCAGATCGGCGGCAAGTTCACGCTGGTCGCGGATCGCCTCGTCGAGCTGCCAGTCATAATAGCAGGGCATTGTCGCCGCGTCGGCCTTTGCCCGGTACATCGCAAGGTCGGCGTTGTTCGCCAGCATCTCGGCGGTCGCGGCATCGTCAGGGAAAACCGCGACACCGATGCTCGCGCCCAGCCGCGCCTCGAAATCGTCGAACAGCAGGGGCGCCTTCAGTTCGGCGTCGAGCCTTGCGGCAAACGCCGTCAGCTGTGCGCGATCGGTGAAGTGCGTCAGCGCGACAAACTCGTCGCCGCCCAGCCGCGCGACGAACTCGTTCGGCCCCAGCGTATCGCGCATCCGCTGCGCAAGTCGCGCGAGCACTTCGTCGCCAGCCTTGTGGCCGTGGACGTCGTTGATTTCCTTGAAGCGGTCGAGGTCTATCGCGCAGAGGCCAACGCGCTCGCCATTGACGATCGCGGCCCCGATCTGCCGCGCCAGTTCGGCGCGAAAGGCGGCGCGGTTGGGCAGGCCGGTCAGCGCGTCGTTCATCGCCATACGTGTCATCTCGCGCAGCGCCTCCGACCGCGTCTGCCGGTCGAGCATCGCGGCGAACACTCCGGCGGCGATCACGATGCCGCCGACCAGAACGGTCGCCAGCGCGAGGGCATTGAATTCCGCCGGGCGCAGCGGCGTCGCGTCGAGCGCCATCGGGGTGATCCGCATCGCGGTCATCGCAAGGAAGTGGAGCGAAGCGATCGCGAGCACGATCAGCGCCGTCGACAAAAGCATGCGGTGCCGCAGCACCCGCCCGGTCCTGAGCATGGTCAGCGCGGCGGCGGCAAAGCCCATGCCGCAGATCACCGCCGCGGCGATATAGCTTCCATCCCACGCGACAATGCCATCGACGCGATAGGCGGTCATGCCGGTAAAGTGCATCGCAGCGATCGCGGCGCCGAAGATCATGCCGCCGATCGCGCCATAGGTCTCGCTCTTGCCCCACGCCGCGACCGCAAAACCGATGAACGAGCCCACCATCGCGATCATCAGCGACGCGATCGTCAGCACCGGGTCGAGCGTGACCGCCGCCTTCGCCTCATAAGCGAGCATCGCGACAAAATGCGTGCACCAGATCGTCGCGCTCGCGGCGACCGCGACCAGAAAGGCCCATGCGATGCCCTGCATTCGCTGCGCATCGCGCACGCGTTCGAACATCTGGACGATCGCAAAGGCGCCGATCGCGCAGATCGCGACCGCCAAGGCGACGAGCCATGGATCATGTTCGATCGCAATGCACATCACCAACCTGATCAAAATTCCACCTTTCGCGCCGGTATCCGCCGGCAGGCGGACTGATCCCGCCGCCCAATGGCCGGAAATCGCTTACAAATTTGTAAATGTCGCGCGGCAATCCAGACGCGAAAACGGACGGGGAGTCCGGCTCCCCGCCCGCCTTGGTCCAGATCGTCGGGTCAGCTGCGCGTGATCGATGCGCCGCCGTCGAGCAACGAGGCGGTACCGGTCACGAAGCTCGCATCGTCCGAGGCGAGATAGAGCACCGACTTCGCGATCTCGGCGGGCTGCGCGACCCTCTTCAGCGCGTGCAGGTTGGTGACGAAATCCTGCTTTTCGGCGCTGTCGTTGACCGCTTCGAACATGTCGGTCGCGACCCCGCCGGGGAGGACGGCGTTCACGCGGACGTTCTGCGGGCCATATTCGGCGGCGAGCGCCTGCGTCAGCCCGATCAGTCCCGACTTGCTCGCCGAATAGGCGGCGCTGCCGGGGAAGGAGAAGCTGTAGCCGACGAAGGTCGAGGTGAAGATCACCGAGCCGCCGCCATGCTTCACCATCTCGGCGATCTGGTGCTTCGCGGCGAGGAACGACGCGGTCAGGTTCACCTGCAGCGCATCGTTGAAGCCCGCTTCGCTGACCTCGGTGCTGGGGCCGGCCTCGCCGAACACGCCGGCATTGTTGAACGCAACGTCGAGCTTGCCGAAATTGTCGACGGCGGCAGCGACGAGCGCCTGGTGAAAGGCTTCGCTGCGGACGTCGCCGGCGACCGCAACGGCCTTGCCGCCTGCTGCGGTGATTTCGGCAACGAGCGAGTCGAGTTCGGCCTGGCGGCGGGCTCCGACGACGACGCTGGCGCCTTCGGCGGCAAAGAGCCTGGCGGTTTCGCGGCCGATTCCGGCGCTGGCACCGGTGACGATCGCGACCTTGTTCTGCAAACGGTTCATGGCTTTTCTCCTGTTCGGCGGCGGGCCCGATGCCCGTGGTCGATGACGAGAAAGTGGACTTTGATTGCCGTTCGGAATAGACGGCAGTTCTTGTTTCTATAATTCGGAATTGCCGAACAATGATCCGTATCGAGGGCATCGCCGCATTCGTCGCGACGGTCGAGCAAGGTTCGATCAGCGGCGCCGCGCGCCAGCTTCGTCTGTCGAAATCGGTGGTCAGCGAACGCCTCGCCGAACTCGAACGCTCGCTGGGGAGCGCGCTGCTTCACCGCACCACGCGCCGGCTCAGCCTGACCGAGGACGGTACCGCTTTCCTGCCTCGCGCGCAGCGGATCACCCGCGACGTCACCGAAGCCGCCGCCGACATCGCCGAGCGCCGCGGCACGCTCGCAGGCCCGCTGCGCATCGCCGCGCCGGTTACCTTCGGCCATATGCACCTCGGCCCCGCGCTCTATCCCTTCCTCAAGAGCCATCCCGACATTCAGCTGACGCTCGACCTCGACGACCGCCGCATCGACGTCGCGTCGAGCGGTCATGACGCGATCATCCGGCAGGGCGTGATCGACGACACGCGGCTCGTCGTCTGGAAACTCGCGAAGAGCCGCCGCATCCTGACCGCGTCCGCCGGCTATCTGGCCGAGCATGGCACGCCGGCCTGTCTTCAGGATCTGCAGGGTCACCGCGGTATCTTCTACACCAACCGCGGCGCGAGCGACTGGCACTTCCGCACCGAAAACGGCCCGGTCACGATTCAGGCAAGGCAGGCGCTCGGCGTCAACAATGGCGACATGATCCGCGACGCGGTCGCCGCGGGTCTCGGCATCGCGATGCTCCCTGCCTTCATCGCCGGCCCCGCGATCAAGGCCGGCAAGATCGTCCCTATCCCTCTCGACCTCGCACCCGACGACGAGTGGATCTACATGGCCCACTCGCAGGGCCGCGACCCGTCGGCAAAGCTGCGGGCGCTGAGGGATCATCTGAAGGAAGCGTTCGGCGATCCGCCTTATTGGGAGACCGATTAGTCCGCCGAGTTGGCAGCTCAGGGGTGGGAAGCGGACGTTGACTTGACAGATTAAGAAGCCAATCGTGACGTGATGTTACGTGTCGCCCCGATCTTGCTGCTCGTATGCGCCGCCTGCGGCGTTGTAGAGCAGCCGAAGTCAGCAGACACAGTTGCAGCTTACGAAGTTCCTCTGCCCACGGCTTCCGACAAGCGCCACTTCCTCGCGCTCCTGACCGAGAAAGCCGAGGCTGCTGGCTTCCATGTCGATGCAGCCACCAACGACGAATTAAGGGTGGCGTCCGAAGTGTCGCCTCAAACATTTAGTGCGACCGTTTGGCGCGGGAAAGATGACGACGAACCGATTGCTTCGGCGATGGATTTCCAAGACCGGCTAGGACGAGTGTGGATTTCTTTCTCGCGCGGACAAGACCCGGTTCAGTCGAGCCAGTTCCGGGCGTCGCTAATGCCAGCGATCCAAGATGGTTGGCCGGAAACAGCCTCGCTTCCGATCATGCCGAACGGCAGCATCCCACTGGCCAGTGATTTGGTTCGCACGCCAAATGGCTATGTCGTCGATCCGCTCGCAGCAAAAACGTATGAAGCAAGACGTAGCATAGAACGTCCATAAACGGTCGCTAGCGGCGATCCCCTAAACCGTCCCCTCTTCCCGCTCCGCCTGCTGCCGCGCCCACATGTCGGCATAGAGCCCGCGCATCGCGAGCAACTGGTCGTGCGTCCCCGTTTCGGCGACGCGGCCCTTTTCCAGCACGATGATCCGGTCGGCGTTGACCACCGTCGACAGGCGGTGCGCGATCACCAGGGTCGTGCGGCGCTCGGCGATGCGTTCGAGCGTGTCCTGAATCGCCGCCTCGGTGCGGCTGTCGAGCGCGCTCGTCGCTTCGTCGAGGATCAGGATCGGCGGATTCTTGAGCAACGTGCGCGCGATCGCGACGCGCTGCTTCTCGCCGCCCGACAGCTTCAGCCCGCGCTCGCCGACCTCGGTCTCATAGCCTTGCGGCAATATCGCGATGAAGCCGTCAATCGCGGCGCCCTTCGCGGCGTCGGCAATTTCCCCGACGCTCGCATCGGCGCGGCCATAGGCGATATTATAGCCGATGCTGTCATTGAAGAGCACCGTGTCCTGCGGGACGATACCGATCTCGCCGCGCAGGCTTTTCTGCGTCACCGCCTTGATATCCTGTCCGTCGATCAGCACGCGGCCGCCCTGCGGATCATAGAAACGGAACAGCAGCCGCGCGATCGTCGACTTGCCCGCGCCCGAGGGCCCGACGATTGCCAGCGTCTCGCCCGCGCCGACCGCAAAGCTCACCCCGTTCAGGATCGTGCGGTCGGGTTCGTAGCCAAAGACGATATTCTCGAACGTTACCGCGCCGCCGTTCACCGCCAGCGCCGGCGCGCCCGGCGCGTCGCTGATCTCCGACGGGGTGTCGATCAGGCGGAACATCGCCTCCATGTCGATCAGCCCCTGACGGATCGTGCGATAGACCATGCCGAGCAGGTCGAGCGGGCGGAACAGCTGCGCGAGCAGCGTGTTCACCAGCACCACGTCGCCGACCTTATACTCCCCGATCGACCAGCCCCAGACGGTGTACGCCATCGCCCCCGCCATCGCGGCGTTGGTGATGAAGCTCTGTCCGACGTTAAGCCATGCGAGGCTGTTCTCGCTCTTCACCGCGGCGCGCGCATATTGATCGGCGACATCGCGATACCGCGCAGCCTCGCGCTCCTCGGCGCCGAAATATTTGACCGTCTCGTAATTCAGCAGGCTGTCGACGCTGCGCCCGACGGTCAAAGTGTCGAGATCGTTCATCCGGGTGCGGAGCGCGGTGCGCCAGTCGGTCACCTTGCGCGTGAAGATGATGTAGACGATCACCATCAGCGCGGTCGCACCCGCCAGCCCGGCGCTGAACTTGGTCCAGAAGATCGCGATCACCGCGACCAGTTCGATCAGGGTCGGCGCGATGTTGAAGAGCAGGAAATAAAGCATCGTGTCGATGCTCTTGGTGCCGCGCTCGATCACCTTGGTGACCTCGCCCGTCCGCCGTGCGAGGTGAAAGCGCAGGCTCAGCGCGTGGAGATGGGTAAAGGTCGCAATCGCCAGTTCGCGCGTCGCATCCTGCCCGACCCGCTCGAACACCACGTTGCGCAGATTGTCGAACAGCACCCCGGCAAAGCGCGCGCCGGCATAGGCAAGCACCAGCCCGATCGCGAGCGCGACGCCCTGTTCCATTCCCGGCGCCATGCGGTCGATCGCGGCGCCATAGAGAAAGCCCATCGAGATCTGCACGCCCTTCGACGCGAGCACGATCAGCGCCGCGAGGACGATACGAACCTTCGCCCCCGTCTGCCCCGCGGGCCACAGATAGGGCATGAAGCGCCCGAGCGTCGCCAGGATCGGCGGCTCGCTGCGCTTGTCGATGGTGGTGGAAGTATCAGGCGGCATGCGCGCCCCATGTAGGAGCGATCAGGCCCGACGCCAACCTGCAACGGTTGCGGTGGGGCTCAGCGTCCCTTCGATATTCCCACATGGCGGATGATCCGGTCGATCAGGCGCCGTTCCTCGCTCGTCGGCTCGGTGGGTTCGATCAGCATGTCGTCGGGTTTGCGGCGGCCGAACATCGGGCGCCGGACGGGAAGCATGGGGGAATAACGCATCGGGGGCACGCCTTGCTTGTCGCGGCCGCCCCCCGGCACCGCATAGGGTCTGGTCCCCGCAGCGATCCTCGCGCGCCGGGCCTTACCCAAAGACTAAAAGCTATGGTTACTGCTTCCTTTGCGGAACCGAGAAGGTGCCCGTGACGCGTCCGTTCGTGCCGCCCGTAACCGGATTGCCGTCGGGGCCGCGCGCGGCGCCGCGTCCGTCGACCGTCGCGCGGCCGCTGTTGAGGTCGATCACCAGCCGGCCACCGGTCAGATGATTGCCGCCCTGCTGCAACTGGACGTTGCCGACCATGGTGATCAGCCTTTTGTCGAGGTCATAGATCGCGACATTGCCCTTCGCGGTCTCGTCGCCCTTGTTCACCGTCACGCCGCCGGTCGCGTCGAGCCGGTTGACGTCGGTGCCGCCGGCCCGCGTATAGGCGACGGTCATCCGCGGCGCGCGGACCGTCAGCCCCGCCTGCGTGACCGTCACTCCGCCCGACAGCACGACGCGGTCGGAGCGATCCTGCACCTCGATGCTGCCCGCGTCGAAATCGACCGGCGCATTGCTGTTATGGTTGGCGAGCGCCTGTGCCTGCGCGGGCGTGCCGCCGCTGCCGGTCGCGAGGATCGCCAGGCTGGTGAAGGCGAAACCGGCCCCTGCCAGTGCGACGCTCTTCATTGTCCAAAGCCCCATCATTTCTTCAACGCTCCCTGGTTGATCCTGAGCTTCGCATTGCCTGACAGGCGCACCACGCGCTGGTCGAGGTCGGCCGACAGCTGGTTGGCCGAAAACCGGCCGATGTTCAATGCGCCGTTGACGCCGCCGGTCCCGGCGAGGCTGCGGCTCTTGAGGTCGATCGCGACATTGCTCGCATCGATGGCATAGCCGTCGGCGCTGCGCACCTTGACCGTGCCGGGGACCGACACTTTCTCGGTGTTCATATTATATTGCCCCTCAGCCGCCGCGATCGTTGCGGGGCCGTCCTTCAGGCGGATCGCGCCCGACAGTTGCTGCATCCGCACAATCGGCTCGGCCGAACTCTTCTGCACCGCGCTGCCCGCGAGCAGAGCAAAGGGCTGCCCTTTCGAATCCTGGCCGCGATATTCAGCGCGCGTCACCTTCATCCGCTCCTGTGCCATCTGGACCTTGTCCTTGGCCAGCAGGAAGCTGATTTCGGTTCGCTGGGTGAAGGGTGAAAAGACGAGCACCGCCGCCACGACACCAATCACCAGCGGCAGGCCATAGCGCAGGGTGCGGACGATCCGGTCGTGGCTCGACCCGCTCGCGGCCCACAGGCGGCGCATCGTGCGATCATGGTCAGCGCGTTCGGACATGGTCTAGCTGCGAATCACTCTCGGTTCAGGTGTGCGCGAAGATATCGACCTCGGGCCAGCCCGCGAGGTCGAGCGCCGCGCGCGTCGGCAGGAAATCGAAACAGGATTGCGCAAGGCCGGTACGCCCCTCGCGCGCCAGCCGGACGTCGAGCACCTCTTTCATCGCATGCAGGAAGCGCACATCGCTCGCCGCATAATCGCGCTGCGCGTCCGAAAGTTCCGCCGCGCCCCAGTCGCTCGACTGCTGCTGCTTCGACACGTCCTGCCCCAGAAGTTCGCGCACCAACTCCTTCAGACCGTGGCGGTCGGTATAGGTGCGAACCAGTTTCGAGGCGATCTTGGTGCAATAGACGGGCGCCGTCACAATTCCCATTGCCTGCTGGATCGCGGCAATGTCGAAACGAGCAAAATGGAATATTTTCAACCGGTTGGGATCTGCCAGAACGGCCTTCAAAACCGGCGCGTCATAGGGGCTGCCGGGTTTGAAGCGAACGAGATGCTCGTCGCCCGATCCGTCGCTGATCTGAACGACGCACAGGCGGTCGCGCAGCGGGTTGAGACCCATGGTCTCGGTGTCCACCGCAACGGCGCCCGGACCCAGCGCGCCTTCGGGCAGATCTTCTTCGTGGAAATAGATGCTCATGGCTCTCGCCTTAGGCCAAGCGGGCTTGCCGCTCAATGACTGGATTCGCCAACGCCGCAAAGCCCGCGCGAGCCTGCGGTAAAGCGTGCAAAATTCTGCATCGCTTTCCTGAAATTTTCTGTTCGCAGCTGTGGATAATTAGGTTATATCTTGCGCTGTTTGTGGCACGGGGCGAGTCCGTGCCCGTGGCGAACTGCGTCCCCGTCCGGCGCAAGGAGCCGGGTAAATGGGGTGTGGACGACCGAAAGCGACTATCAGACTATGAGTTTCAACAAGGATCGGCGCGGCCCGCGCGGACGCGGCAAGCGCGATGATTTCGGCAATTTCGACAGCTTCGAACCTGCACCCTATGGCGGCGACAGCTACGGCGGCGGACGTGGCGGCTTCGGCGGCAATGACCGTGGCGGCGGTTTCGGCGGTGGCGAGCGCGGCGGTGGCTTCGGCGGCGGCGATCGTGGCGGTGGCTTCGGCGGCGGCGATCGTGGTGGCTTTGGCGGCGGACGTGGCGGCGGCATGCCCGCGCAGGTCGTCGGCGAAGGCAATGGCACGGTAAAGTTCTTCAACGCGGCAAAGGGCTTCGGCTTCGTCGCGCGTGACGATGGCGGCGAAGACGTGTTCGTGCACATCAGCGCGGTCGAACAGGCCGGCCTTCAGGGTCTCGCCTCGGGCCAGCCGATGGGCTTCACGCTCGTCGAACGCAACGGCAAGGTGTCGGCGATCGATCTGAAGATCGAAGGCGAACCGATGCCGGTCGAGGAATTCGCTCCGCGCCGCGATGACCGCGGTGACCGTCCGGCGCCCGGCGGCGCTCGCGGCCGTCGTCAGCTGACCGGTGAACGCACCTCGGGCACGGTGAAGTTCTTCAACACGACGAAGGGCTTCGGCTTTATCGCCCGCGATGACGGACAGGCCGATGCCTTCGTTCACATCAGCGCTCTGCAGCGCGCCGGCATGGCCGGCCTCAACGAGGGCGACCGCGTCGCTTTCGACATCGAGGTCGACGATCGCGGCAAGTTTGCGGCCGTGAACCTGCAGCCGGAATAAGCGAACCGCTTCGCTGAAAAGAAAAGGGCGTCCTCGGGCGCCCTTTTTGCTTTACGGCACCAGCATCCGCCAGACGGACTTCAATACCCCAGCGTAGCCTCGAGGAACCAGATCCGCTGCTGCGTTTCGTCGGCCCAGCCGTCGACCAGTCCGCTCGTCGCGATATCGCCGTCAGCCTCGGCTGCAGCCTTCACCTCCTTGATCTGCGCGAGCAGCGCCCGGTTGTCGGCGGCGAGCGACTGCACCATCGCATCGGCCTTCACCGAAGCCGCGTCATCGTCACGGATCGACTGGCGGCGCGCGACGTCACCGATCGAACGCAGCGTCGCCGCGCCGTTCTTGCGCACGCGCTCGGCGATCAGGTCGGTCGTCGCAAGGATCTGCGTGGCCTGCTCGTCGAACAGCAGGTGCAGTTCGCAAAAATGCGGTCCCTGGACGTGCCAGTGGTAATTCTTGGTCTTGAGATAGAGCGCAAAACTGTCGGCGAGCAGCGCGTTGAGCGCATCGGCGACGGCAGGCTGGTTGTTCGATGTGTCGGACATGGGAGCATCCTTTCTGTTGCCCCCGCGATATAGGAGGCGAACAGCGCCGGCGCCCATTGAACCATTTGGTCGCTATCATCGACAAAAGCGATGACAGGCGCCCTGTTGAACGATTCCCCCTATAAGCCGAACGCACCCATCGCGGTGCGGATGCCCCACAAGGCCAGAATCGCCGCGCTTGCCCAGCGGATAAACCGCGCCGAGCGCCGTTCGGCTAGCGCGGGCCCGAAGGCGAGGAAAGGCAGCATCGCGACCACCCAGCCGACCATCCCGCCTGCGGCCGCCCAGAGCCCCGCGCCGCTCGTCGCCGCGAGCGCGCCGATCAGGAAATGGCTGCGGTCACCGAACTGTGCGGCGAGCATCCGGCCCGCCAACACTGCTGGCGACGCCTCGGCGACGTTTGCGCCGATCGGACGCATCCGCCACAGCAGCGCGACCGCAGCGGAGAGCATCGCCATTGCCACCAGCAGCGCGACGACGCCCTGCCCGATCAAACGGTTCGCCGCTGCGCCAAACGCCGCGGCGACCAGCGCATTCGCCAGAAACGCACCGAAGACGATGACGGTCACGACCCGCCGGTCGCGGCGTACGCTCAAGAGACCGGAAAGAAAAACTCCCGTGCGCCCGTCGGCATTGGCCAGGGCAACCGCCACAAGGGCAAGCATGATCGCGTCCATGACTGACGGCCTGCGACGTCAGCGCGGCGGCGTCAATGGCCGAGGCGCATGGCGACCGATGCGAGCCACGCTTCCTGCGCGGCGGCCGGCAGCGGCCCGCGCGGCACCGCGACCGCGTCGCTCATCGCATCGAGATAGGTCAGGATCGCCGCCCGATAGCCGCCCGCGGCAACCGCCGATTCAAGCCGGCTCGCGAGGGTCTCGACCGCGCCGAAACCATTGTCGCGTGCGAGACAGCGGATATCGTCGATCCCCTGCACGATCTGCGTCAGCGCGCAATGCGGCAGCGCCTCGGCCAGCGCACCGATCTGGCCGCTGATGCGGTTCTGAATGTCCTGAAAATGGTCGGTATGGATTGCCATCGTCCGCCCCCTCATGTCCCTGAGAGCCCAGGATGCGCCCATATGGTTAACGACCGGTTAGCCGGTCACTATCAGCGCTGGCCGGCCAATCCCGGCTGCTGCTGTTTCATGAGATACATGTCGCGGTCGGCCGCCGCGAGGATTTCGGACTCGGTCGCGCCGGCCATCAGCATCGCGATCCCGAAGCACGCCGACAGCGCGATATCGTGCCCGTCATAGACCGCCGGCGTCGCGCTCAATACATGGCGCAACCGGTTGACCTGAACCCGCGCGCCATCCTCGCTCGACTGGTCCAGGATCAGCCCGAATTCATCGCCCCCGATCCGCGCCGCGACATCGGTCGCGCGGATCGATTCGTCGAGCCGCTTGGCGATCTCCATCAGCGCGAAGTCGCCTGCCGCGTGACCGAAACTGTCGTTGATAAATTTGAGCTGGTTGACGTCGATGAACACCACCGCAGCCGTCTCGGCATGACGCTCGAAGCGCGCGAGCCGCTGGTGGATCGCGGTCAGGAAATAGCGGCGGTTGAACAGAGGGGTCAGCGTGTCGCGCTCGGAGACGCGCTCGAGCTCGGTCACCGCAATCTTCAGGATGCGGTTCTCGCGGCGCAAGGCGTCGCGCTCCCTGCGCAGTTCGCGCAGCTGGTCCTCAATGGAGTCAACGGATGCAAAGCCGGTCCGGTCGACCGCGATCCGTGCCCCCCCTGCGATATCCATTCTCAGTCCCCGAGAGCCCTCGACACCCCGCCGGCCGGATTGCCGACGGCTACACAGGGCGGAACGTTAGACAGGACTTGATACCAATCGGTAAACGCGCGCGCCGAAATGCATCGTCCGGCGCGAGACCTGCCCCGTCGCGGGACAAGCGAAAGCCTGCTTCCATCTGGAGGAAGCAGGCTCTAGGGGGAGGGTCGGCGGCGATTCACCGGTCGCCGGCCGGGCAGGAGGGTGAAAGATGGGCGACGCAGCCCCGCAAGTGGGCGTGATCATGGGCAGCCAGTCCGACTGGCCGACGATGGCGCATGCGGTCCAGATTCTCGAGGAATTCGGCATTGCGCACGAAGTCCATATCGTCTCGGCGCACCGCACCCCCGACCGGCTCGTCGACTATGCGAAGAGCGCCGCGACGCGCGGGCTGAAAGCCATCATCGCAGGCGCCGGCGGCGCCGCGCACCTGCCCGGCATGGTTGCATCGATGACGCGGGTTCCCGTTCTCGGCGTCCCGGTCCAGTCGGCGGCGCTCAGCGGCGTCGACAGCCTCTATTCGATCGTCCAGATGCCCGGCGGCATCCCGGTCGCGACCTTTGCGATCGGCAAGGCGGGCGCAACCAACGCCGGACTGTTCGCCGCCGCTTTGCTCGCCAACAACGACACCGGTCTGGCGACGAAGCTCGACGCCTGGCGCGTGAAGCAGACCGACAGCGTCGCCCCGACGCCCGTCCGCGAGGGCTGACCCCTTGCTGCCACCGGGTTCGACAATCGGTATCCTCGGCGGCGGCCAGCTCGGCCGCATGCTCGCGATCGCTGCCGCGCAGCTCGGCTACAAGGTCCATATCTACGCGCCCGATGCCGAGAGTGTCGCGGCGGAAGTCACCGCGCACCATAGTCAGGCCGCGTGGGACGACGAGCCGCGCCTCGCCGCCTTTGCCGCCGCGTGCGACATCGTGACCTTCGAGTTCGAAAATGTTCCCGTCGACACCGTCCGTTTCCTGTCGGGCCATGTCGCCATCCACCCCGGCGCCCGCGCACTCGAAATCGCGCAGGACCGGCTTGCCGAAAAGAATTTCGTCGCCGCTCTTGGCGGCCGCACCGCGCCCTTCGCAGCCGTCCCCGACCGCGCCGCGCTCGACATCGCACTGGCCGGGATCGGCGCGCCGGCGATCCTCAAGACCGTGCGCATGGGCTATGACGGCAAGGGCCAGGCACGTCTCGCCTCTGCCGCGGACGCCGATACGGCGTGGGAGACGATCGGTCGCCACGCCGCGATCCTCGAAGGCTTCGTCGCGTTCGAGCATGAATTTTCGGTGATCCTCGTCCGCGGCATCGATGGCGAGATCCGCTATTGGGATTCGACGGTCAACGTGCACGAGGGCGGCATCCTCGCGACCGCCAGCCTGCCACCGCCCGCCATCGTGTCGGCGCAACAGGACGAAGCGCGCGCGATGATGGCCGGAATCGCCGACGCGCTCGACTATGTCGGCGTCCTCACTGGCGAATTTTTCGCAACGGATAATGGTCCCATATTCAACGAAATGGCGCCGCGCGTCCATAACAGCGGCCACTGGACGATCGAGGGTGCGGTTGCCAGCCAGTTCGAAAACCACATCCGCGCCATCGCCGGCCTGCCGCTCGGCAGCACCGCAACCCGCGCGCTGCCCGTCGTGATGCGCAACCTGATCGGCGACCAGATCGCGGCGATTCCCGATTTGCTCGCCGACGAAAATTGTCACGTCCACCATTACAGCAAGACCGAAGTCCGCGAAGGCCGCAAACTCGGCCACGCCACATGGGCGGGTGCAGCGCCCGGAGCCTCTCCCGCATGAATCGCCCCGACATCACAATGATTCTCGCGCGCGCGGCCAATGGCGTGATCGGTGCCGACGGCAAGATGCCCTGGCACCTCCCCGCCGATCTTCGCCGCTTCAAACAGCTCACCATGGGCCGGCCGATGATCATGGGGCGCAAGACCTTCGACAGCCTGCCCGCGATCCTCGAAGGGCGCCGGCACATCGTCCTCACCCGCGACACCGAATGGCAGGAGGAGGGCGCAGAGTCCGTCGAGAGCATCGAAGAGGCCCTGAAGCTCGCCAATGCGCCGCAGGTGATGGTGATCGGCGGCGCCGAAATCCATAACCTTTTCCTGCCGCTCGCGACCCGGATCGAACTGACCGAGGTGGCGCTGGAGCCGCAGGGCGACGCCGTGATCGGTTACCCCGACCCCGCCGACTGGCGCGAGGTCGCGCGCGAGGATTATCCGGCCGACGACGCCGGTCGCCCCGCCTACAGCTTCGTCACATTCACCCGCAAAGCGGGATAAGGGGAGAGAAAAGATGCGTCGCTGGCTGATCGGCATCGTCGCGCTGCTGCTGGTTGCAGCCGCAGCTTTCTTCATCTTCGCGCCAGGCATCGTCGAGCGCGGCACGAACAAGATCGACGGCAAACCGCTGCTCACGGTCAGCGATCATGCAAAGACGCTCCACAAGTCGCTCGTGATCGTCGATCTGCACAGCGACAGCCTGCTGTGGAGCCGCAACTTCCTTGACCGCGCCGATCGCGGCCATATGGACCTGCCGCGCCTCGAAGAAGGCAATGTCGCGCTGCAAATATTGTCGAGCACGACCAAATCGCCCAAGGGCCAGAATTACGACGCGAACAGCGGCGACACCGACAATATTACCAGCCTCGTCGTCGCCCAGCTTCAGCCGGTGCGGACATGGAACTCGCTGCTCGAACGCTCGCTCTGGCACGCCGAAAAGCTGCACCGCGCCGCCGCCGCCTCGGCGGGCAAGCTCGTGGCGGTTGCAACCCCGGCCGAACTCGACGCGCTGCTCGCGGCGCGCAAGACGAAGACGCCGCCGCCCGTCGGCGCGATGATGAGCGTCGAGGGGCTCCACAATCTCGAAGGCCGGATCGACAATCTGGGCAAGCTCTACGCCGCCGGCATCCGCATGGCGGGGATCACCCATTTCTTCGACAATGAGTTCGCCGGATCGATGCACGGCCTTAAGAAGGGCGGCCTGACCCCGCTCGGCCGCGAGGTGGTCGCGCGGATGGAAGCGAAGGGCATGATCGTCGACATCGCGCATTGCAGCCACGCCTGCGTCGCCGATATCTTCAAGGTCGCGCGCCGCCCCGTCGTCTCCAGCCATGGCGGGGTGCAGGCGACGTGCAAGGTCAACCGCAACCTCACCGACGACGAGATCCGCGGCGTCGCGGCGACCGGCGGCGTGATCGGCATCGGCTATTGGGACGCGGCGGTGTGCGACACCTCGCCCGCCAGCGTCGCAAAGGCGATGAAGCATGTCCGCGACCTCGTCGGCATCCAGCATGTCGCGCTCGGCAGCGATTACGACGGCGCCACGACGGTGCGCTTCGACACCTCGAAGCTGGTGCAGGTGACCGAGGCGCTTATCGAGGCGGGCTTCACCGACGACGAGATCCGCGCCGCGATGGGTGGCAATGCGATCCGCGTCCTGCGCGCCGGCATCGCCCCGATGGCACCCGCCGCCTCTGCCATGCCGGCAAAATGATCCGCCTCGACGGCCATCTACGGATCGAGGGCGACCTGCGCGGCGGGGTGATCGCGCTCGGCAATTTCGACGGCTTTCACGCCGGGCATCAGGCGGTCGTCGGCCGCGCGGTGCGCCACGCGAAGGACGAGGGCCGCCCGGCGATCGTCGCGACCTTCGACCCGCATCCGGTCCGCTTCTTCAAGCCCGACGTGCCGCCCTTCCGGCTGACCACGCTCGCGCAGCGGATCGAGCTGTTCGGCGCGGCGGGCGCCGATGCGATGCTGGTCCTTCCCTTCGACGCCGCGCTCGCGGCGACGACGGCCGAGGATTTCATCACCGAACTGCTGCTCGATCGCTATGGCGCGGCCGGCGTCGTCACCGGCGCCGACTTCGTTTTCGGCAAGGGCCGCGGCGGCGATGTCGTCACGCTCGCCGATCATGCCCGCCGCCTCGGTTTCTTTACCGAGATGGTCGCCCCCGTCGACGACGCGGCGGAAGTCATCTCGTCGAGCCGCATCCGCGACGCCTTGCGGGCGGGGGACTGCGCGACCGCGACGCGTCTCCTCACCCGCCCCTTCACCGTCCGTAATGTCGTCCAGCACGGCGACAAAAACGGCCGCCTGCTCGGCTTCCCGACCGCGAACCTCGAGATGGGCCATTATCTGCGCCCGCGCTACGGCATCTATGCCGTCACCGGCCGACTGCCTGACGGCCGCGTGCTCAAGGGCGCGGCAAACCTCGGCATCCGCCCCAGCTTCGACCCGCCCAAGGAATTGCTCGAACCGCATTTCTTCGACTTCGCCGAAGACCTCTACGGGCAGGAAATCGACGTCGCCTTCCACGCCTTCATTCGCCCCGAGGCGAAGTTCGACAGCATGGACGCTCTGATGGCGCAGATTGCCGCCGACTGCGACGAGGCGCGCGCATTGCTGGCGCGTCTGTGACCGACGACTGGGCCACCGCGCTCGAAGGCCCACCGAAAAAGCCGATGCGTCGCGGCACCAAAATCGCACTCTGGCTCTTCGCCGCGCTCGTCGCCTGGCTCACCCTCAGCAACGCCAGCTTCCTGGCGCCCTCACCCGAAGGCAAGCCGAAGCTGATCGCGCACCGCGGCGTCTATCACCTCTATGACAAGCGCGCCGCGAAGGGCCGCGACACCTGCACCGCCGCGCACGCCCGGCCGCCCGATCATCAGGTGTTCGAGAATACCCCCGATTCGATGCGCTGGGCGGTCGGGCTGGGCGCTAACATGGTCGAGGTCGACGTGTCGCCGACGAAGGACGGCCGCATGGTCCTGTTCCACGACTGGACCGTCGACTGCCGCACCGACGGCCATGGCGAGACGCGCGACCTCACCCTGGCACAGCTCAAGGCGCTCGACATCGGCTATGGCTACACCGCCGACGGCGGCAAGACCTTCCCCTTGCGCGGCAAGGGCATCGGCAAGATGCCGACCGTCGAGGAAGGCCTCGCGGCGCTCCCCGTCCACCCCATCCTCTTCAACTTCAAGTCGCGCAATCCGGCCGAAGCCGACCAGCTTTTCGCGATTCTGAAAGCCGCCGGCCGCGACAGCGCGAAAATCGGCGATGCCTTCTACGGCGACGGCGCGCCGGTGAAGCGGATGCGGCAGCTGCTGCCCCACAACTGGTCGTTCGATCTGAAGCGCGAGACGAAGGCCTGCACCAAGGACTATGTTCTCTACGGCTGGACCGGCATCGTTCCCGAAAGCTGCCGGAACGGCGTGATCGCGATCCCGGTCAACTATCAATGGGCCTTCTGGGGCTGGCCCGACCGGCTGATCCAGCGGATGGACGGCGTCGGCGCGCGCGTGATTGTCCTCGGCCCCTATGAAAGCGGCAAGTCGAACGAGGGTCTGACGACGCCGCAGCAACTCGCCAAAGTGCCCGCCAGCTTCAATGGCTATATCTGGGTCGAAGACATCCGCGCCGTCGGCCCGGCCCTCCGCCCGCGTCAGAAATAGCCGCAGCCGAAGGTTTGCTCCTACGCGAATCTGCGCTAAGCGGCCGCCCATGACCGAGAGCACGCCCGCCGCCGAACAGCGCGATTACCGCGACACCGTCTTCCTGCCCAAGACCGACTTCCCGATGAAGGCCGGCCTGCCGCAGAAGGAGCCGCAGATTCTCGCCAAATGGATCGCGGGCGATCTCGAGGCCCAGATTCGCGAAAGCCGCAAGGGCCGCGAGCAGTTCATCCTCCACGACGGCCCGCCCTATGCCAACGGCGACATGCACATCGGCCATGCGCTCAACCATATCCTGAAAGACATGGTCGTCCGCACCCAGACGCTGAAGGGCAAGGACGCGCCATATGTGCCCGGCTGGGACTGCCACGGCCTGCCCATCGAGTGGAAAGTCGAGGAGCAGTATCGCAAGAAGAAGCTGAACAAGGACGAGGTTCCGGTCGAGGAATTCCGCGCCGAATGCCGCGCCTATGCGCAGCATTGGGTCGACACCCAGCGCGAGCAGCTGAAGCGCCTCGGCATCGGCGGCGACTGGGACCATCCGTATCTGACGATGGATTATGAGGCCGAGGCGACGATCGTGCGCGAACTGCTGAAGTTCGCCGCCAACGACATGCTCTATCGCGGCGCCAAGCCGGTGATGTGGTCGCCAGTCGAAAAGACCGCGCTCGCCGAGGCCGAGGTCGAATATGAGGATATCGTCTCGACGCAAATCGATGTCGCGTTCGAGATCGTAGAAACCAAGTCGCCTGCGATCCAAGCCTTGCTCGACAAAGGACACCTCAAAACCTTTGCCGTAATCTGGACGACCACGCCCTGGACAATCCCGGTGAACCAAGCTTTGGCCTATGGTCCCGATGTGAACTACGTCCTCATTCCCGAAGGAGGAACCGTAAACACATATCTGGTTGCCGAGCCGCTCGCCGCCGACTTTATGAAGCGGTGTGGAGATCAGCATCGCGGCATCTTTTCGTCCCATGAAGGCGAGTGGGAGGTCGTTAAAGGCTCCGACCTCGCAGGCACCATCGCCCGCCACCCGATGCACGCGCTCGGCGGCTTCTTCGCGCGCCCGCGTCCCTTCCTCGCGGGCGATTTCGTCACCACCGACAGCGGCACCGGGCTCGTCCATATGTCGCCCGACCATGGCGAGGACGACTTCGACCTCTGCAAGGCGAACGGCATCGACCCCGTTTTCGCGGTCGAGGGCGACGGCAAGTACCGCGCCGACTGGGGCTGGCTCGGCGGACAAGGCTCGGTCATCAACCCCAAGTTCAACGCCCCCGACGGCCCGATCTGTTCGGACCTCCGCGAAGCCGGCGCGCTGCTCGCCGCCAGCGCCGATTACAAGCACAGCTATCCGCACAGCTGGCGCTCGAAGGCCAAGGTCATCTATCGCTGCACCCCGCAATGGTTCGTGCCGATGGACAAGGTCATGACGCACATCGAACCCAAGACCCCGCGCGAAAAGCGCTGGGAGAATGAGGGCGGCGCGATCAACCCGCATGAAGAGGATCTCTGCGACGCGCCGACCTTGCGGCAGGCGGCGATGCAGGCGATCGACGACACGCGCTTCGTCCCCGCCAAGGGCCGCAACCGCATCGGGTCGATGGTCGAGGGCCGTCCCGACTGGGTGCTCAGCCGCCAGCGCGCATGGGGCGTGCCGATCACGCTCTTCGTCGACCGCAAGACCGGCCAGTACCTCAACGACCCGGTCGTCAACGACCGCATCGTCGCGGCCGTCCGCGAAGGCGGCGTCGACGCATGGAACGATGCGCGCGCGCAGGAATATCTCGGCGATACGTATAACACCGCCGATTACGAGCGCATCGTCGACATCCTCGACGTCTGGTTCGATTCGGGCTGCACCCACGCCTTCGTCCTCGAAAGCGGCCGCTGGCCCGCGCTCGTCCGCCACGACGGCGGCACGCACAGCGCCGACCTGTATCTCGAGGGCAGCGACCAGCATCGCGGCTGGTTCCAGTCGTCGCTGCTCGAAAGCTGCGGCACGCGCGGACAGGCGCCGTACAAGGCGGTCCTGACCCACGGCTTCACGATGGACAGCAAGGGCTTCAAACAGTCGAAGTCGCTCGGCAACACGACCGATCCGGTCAAGGTGATGGAAACCAACGGCGCCGACATCATCCGCCTGTGGGCGCTGTCGGTCGACTTCACCGAGGACCACCGCATCGGCGACGAGATATTGAAGGGCGTCGCCGACCAGTATCGCAAGCTCCGCAACACCTTCCGCTACCTGCTCGGCGCGCTCGACGGGTTTACGGAAGAGGAGCGCATCGCCGACGTCGCGGCGATGCCCGAACTCGAACGCTATATGCTCAGCCTGCTCGCCGATCTCGACGCGAAGATGGGCCAAGCGGTCGATGATTTCGACTTCAACAGCTACACGCGCCTGCTGTCCGATTTCTGCAACGAGGATCTGTCGGCCTTCTATTTCGACATCCGCAAGGACGTCCTCTACTGCGACCTCGGCCCCGCCGCGCCGCTCGGCACCGACACGCGCCGCGCGTATCGCAGCGTGCTCGATGTGCTCTTCCACGCGCTCGTCCGCTACGCGACCCCGGTTCTGGTCTTCACCGCCGAGGAAGTCTGGGGCACGCGTTACCCCGAAGCCGGTTCGGTCCATCTCCTCGAATGGCCGAGTGTCGACGCGGCATGGAATGACGCCGCACTCGCGACCAAGTGGGCGGGCGTCCGCGTTCAGCGTGAAGCCGTGACCGAGGCGATCGAGCCCTATCGCCGCGAAAAGACGATCCGTTCAAGCCTTGAGGCCGAGGTGACGATCCCTGATCCGGCGCTCGATCCGGCGGCGCTCGAAGAGGTGTTCATCGTGTCGGTCGCACGCGCGGGCGACGAGCTCACCGTCACCCGCACAGAAAACCACAAATGCGGCCGTTGCTGGCGCCATCTGCCCGAGGTGACCGAGGACGGCAGCTTGTGCAATCGCTGCGAGACGGTATTGGACGCATGATGAGCAAGCGTTCTCCTCATCTCGGCTTCGGCCTCCTCGTCGCGGCGGTCGCCTTCATCCTCGACCAGATCGCCAAATGGATCGTCACCGTCCCGCTGTCGCTCGAGGCCAAGCCCGGCGGGTCGATCAGGATCTTCTCCTTCTTCAACGTCACCTGGGCGGAGAATTGCGGCATTTCGCTGTCGATGTTCTCGAACTGCAACGACACCACGCGCTGGACGCTCGTCGCGGTCACCGCGATCGTCGCGCTCGCCGTCGCTTTCTGGATGACGCGCGAAAAGGCGAAGGGCGACGTGATCGCGCTCGCACTGATTCTGGGCGGCGCGATCGGCAATATCGTCGACCGCGTGCGGCTCGGCTATGTCGTCGACTATGCCGATCTGCACATCGGCGGCTTCCGTCCCTTCATGATCTTCAACGTCGCCGATGCGTGCATCACGATCGGCGTGCTTTTGCTGGTTGCGCGCGCGCTGCTCTTGGGCGAAAAGGCCGGGAACGCGGACGCCAAACCGTCCGCCGGGTAAACGGGGCGAATTGGGAGTATTTTGTAAAGTGAACCGGACCACCGCCATCCTCGCCGCCTCGATTCTCGCGACGACGCTGTCTGCCTGCGGGTCAAACAGCCTGTTCAGCCGCGACCGTCCCGACGAATTCGCCGTGTCGCGTCAGGCCCCGCTCGTCGTGCCGCCCGACTATGCGCTCACCCCGCCGGCCCCCGGCGCCGCGCGCCCGGGCAATGAAACGACCGCGCAGCAAACGCTGAAGGCGCTCTTCGGCGGCGACGCAGTGCGCAGCCCCTCCGAAACCTCGCTCATCGGCCGCGCCGACGGCCAGCGCGCCGACCCCGGCATCCGCAGCAGCGTCGGCAGCCCCGACACGCAGGTCGTCGACAAGGGCCTGATCACCCGCGACATCATCTTCGCCCCCGAAGGCGACGGCCGCGACGCAAGCGCCGCGATCCCCACCGCCTGATCGCACAGATATAATCGGAAACAACGGCCCGGCTTTCCGGGCCGTTTTTCTTTGGGGTCAGGCGAAGATCAGCGAAAAGACGACGAAGACAGCCAGCGCCTCGACCATCGCGCGCGAGGCGTGCAGCGCGGCGCGCCAGCGGCTGGTCCGCAGATGCTGCGCGAACCACAGGATCTGCAGGCTCCCGAACCACAGCAGGGCGAAGGCGAGCAGCGCCAGCCCCGCGATCCCGGCCGCCAGCGGCTTCAGTTGCAACAATATGCCCGCCCCCGACACCATCAGCGCAAAGGGCGCAGCGACATAGCATTGGCTATAGAAGGGCGCTTTCAGCGGCGCCCGGTCGAGCTTGCGCCCCCGCGCTTTCACCAGCCGCGCCGCCATCACGAGCGGGAACAGGCTGAAAAAGGCGACGCGCATCAGGATATAGGTCGAATCGTCGTTCACCAGCCCGCCGAGCCCGGTCTTGTCGAGGACGATCGCACTCTCGCCGACCGTCGACAGTTCGAGCGCATGACTGATGACCAAAGTCAGCAGCAGGAACAGCGGCGGCGACAGCGTGTCGGTATATTGTTTTTCCTCGGCATCGCCCTGCTCGGCGTCCGAATAATCCATCATCTTCAGCGGCCGCGTCAGCGCGCGCCACAGCGTGACCGGATAAAAGATCAGCCACGCCATGACCTCGTAGAGCAGCTCGTCGAGCGACTTCAGGAGGTTGAAGAAATTCATGCCGCCCCCGTTTCCGCGCGGCTACCGGCTCATGCCCGCGCGCCGGCTTCTTCGACGCCCGCGCTATTGTGTCGCAGCGCCTTTAGCACGGTGTCGACGATCTGCGGCGCGTTGAGGCCCGCCTGATCATATTGCAGCTCGGGCTTGTCCTGATCCTGGAAGATGTCGGGCAGCCGCATCGTGCGCAGCTTCAGCCCCGCGTCGATCAGCCCCTCGTCGCTCGCGAGGGTCAGCACATGCGCGCCGAGGCCGCCGACGCTGTTCTCTTCGATCGTCACGCAGACCTCATGGCCCGCGAGCGTCTTGCGGATCAATTCCTCGTCGAGCGGCTTGGCGAAGCGCAGGTCGATCACGCTCGTCGACAGCCCGCGCGCTTCCAGCGTGTCGGCTGCCTTCAGCGCCTCGCCCAGCCGGGTACCGAGCGAGAAGATCGCGACGGCCTTGCCCGCGCGCACGATACGGCCCTTGCCGATCTCCAGCTTCTCGGGAACCTCGGGAAGCGGCACGCCGGTGCCATTGCCGCGCGGATAGCGGAAGGCGATCGGCCCGTCGTCATATTCGGCGGCGGTGTAGGTCATATGGACCAGCTCGGCCTCGTCGGCGGCCGCCATCACCACCATGTTCGGCAGGGTCGCCAGATACGTCACGTCGAACGAGCCCGCATGGGTCGAACCATCGGCTCCGACGAGCCCTGCGCGGTCGATCGCAAAGCGCACCGGCAAATTCTGGATCGCGACATCGTGCACGACCTGATCGTATGCGCGCTGGAGGAAGGTCGAGTAAATCGCCGCGAACGGGCGCATCCCCTGCGCCGCAAGACCCGCCGCGAACGTCACCGCATGCTGTTCGGCGATCCCGACGTCGAAGGTCCGCTCGGGATGCGCCTTCGCGAATTTGTCGACGCCCGTCCCCGACGGCATCGCGGCGGTGATCGCGACGATCCGCGGATCGCTGTCCGCCAGTTTGGCAAGCGTTTCGCCGAAAACATTCTGATAGGCGGGCGGCCCCGGAGGCGCCTTCGCCTGCTCGCCGGTGATCACGTCGAACTTCTGCACGCCATGATATTTGTCGGCTGCGGCCTCGGCGGGGGCATAGCCTTTGCCCTTCATCGTCACCGCATGGATCAGCACCGGGCCATGATCGCTGTCGCGGACATTCTCGAGCACCGGGATCAGGTGGTCGAGATTATGGCCGTCGATCGGCCCGACATAATAAAATCCGAGTTCCTCGAAAAGCGTCCCGCCCATCGCCATACCGCGCGCGAACTCGTCGGTCTTCTTCGCCGCCTTGTGCAGCGGCTGCGGCAGCTTGCGGGCAAAGCGCCGTGCGATCTCGCGCAGCTCGATGAACGGCCGCGACGACACCAGCTTGGCGAGATAGGCCGACAGGCCGCCCACCGGCGGGGCGATCGACATGTCATTGTCGTTGAGGATCACGATCAGCCGGTTGCCCGCGATGGCGGCATTGTTCATCGCTTCATAGGCCATGCCTGCCGACATCGATCCGTCGCCGATCACCGCGATCGCGCGGCCCGGCTCGTCCTTCAGCTTGTTCGCGACCGCAAAGCCCAGCGCGGCGCTGATCGAGGTCGAGCTGTGCGCGGCACCGAACGGGTCATACTCGCTCTCGCTGCGCTTGGTGAAGCCACTGAGGCCACCGCCGGTGCGCAAGGTGCGGATTCGGTCGCGGCGCCCGGTGACGATCTTGTGCGGATAGCATTGGTGCCCGACGTCCCACACGATCTTGTCGCGCGGCGTCTCGAACACATAGTGAAGCGCGACCGTCAGTTCGACGACGCCCAGCCCCGACCCCAGATGTCCGCCGGTCGTCCCGACCGCCGATATCATCTCGGCGCGCAGCTCGTCGGCGAACTGGCGGAGGTCTTCAGGCTTCAGCTTGCGGAGGTCGGCGGGGACATCCACCGTGTCGAGCAGCGGCGTATGCGGACGGTCGGTCATCGCGTCGTCATAATGGTAACCGCCGATACTGTCGAACGAAAAGGGGCACGCGGCTCATCGCGCCGCGGGCGCCTCGCGAATGTCCGCCGTCAGCTGCCAGCAGTCGGCGGTCGGCGAAAACAGCAGATAGCCGCCGGGGCCGGTCTTCTCGATCAATGTCCCCGGCCCGTCGCCCTCGCCGGGCTCGAAACGCCCCGGCTGCCAGTCGACGCGCTGCCGCTCGTCCTGCGCGGTGTTGAACTCGACCTCGGTATAAACCAGCTTCGACGCGTCGCCGTCGGTGTCGAAGCGCCGCGCCGAATCGCCGGTGACATAACTGTAATCGATCATCAGGATCGGAAAGTCGTTCGCCGCCAGATAGTCGGCACGCGGCACGTCGCGGCTCTTGCTGTCGCTTCCCGTCCCGACGGTCGCCGCGGTATAGCGTTCGCGGACCGGCGCACTGTTGGCATAGGGCCACAGGAAGGCCGAGAAATCGCCGTTTGCGCACGCTTCCTTCGCCATATCGAGGAACAGGGCGTCGCTCTCCGCATCCGCATTCGCCGCCACCGGCACCGCCGCAAACATCAGGGCACACGCCGCCGCTGCAAATTCCGTCTTTCGCATCCTGTCCTCTTCTATCCTTCGCCGTCCGACGGCGCTTCGCTATCCTGTTCGACCCGCTTGGCCGCGTCGACCTGCGCATAAAGCCCGCGCACCATCAGGTCTGTGAACACCAGCATAACCCCGACCATACCGAGCAGCAGCGCGACGGCCACAACGGGAAACGGCCCGAGCGCCTCGACTTCGTTCCGCCGCATCGCCACCGCGAGCAGTGCCGCGGCCGCCATGAACGCATAACCAACGAAGCGCCCCGCACGCGTCATGCCGCAACGCCTCCGGGCGGCGCCCCATAGTCCGCGAGATCGATCGCCATGATGTCGGAAATCAGGTCGCGCTTTGCGACATAACGCGCCGCGTCGCGGAGATCCTGCGCCAGATGCCGCTTCAGATACGGTGCCGCCGCCATCGGGTCGCGCCCCGCCAGCGTTTCGCTGATCGCAAGAGCACTCATCAACGCCCGCTCGGACAAATAGCCCTGCCAGCCCGAGAGATACCAGCCTCCGCCGATCGAGGTGCCGATGTCGTCCTTGGTGTGATAGCCATAGCGGGCCGTGTTGCCGAGGAAGATACCGAACCCCAGAGCGACCGCGGTCAGATCGGTGAGCAACTCCTCGCATTCGGCCCCGCCCGGCGCAACGCGACGCGTTCCGGTCATCCAATAATGCGCCGTTTCATGTCCCAGCGTCGCGACGAGCGCGCCTTCGTCCTCGAGCTGGCCGCGGTCGGCGACGATTTCGGCGAGCCAGCCGCCCGCGCCATCCTCGACGAGCTGAAAGGTTCCCGCCGCGCTTTCGCCGCTGTGGGCCAGCGCGTGCCGATCCGACACCGCCACATGCGGTCGCGCCCCATCGACCATCACCAGCCGCGCCGGCCAGTCGCCGATACCCGCGATCGCCATCACCTGCCCCAAAAGCTCGGAAGCACGTGCATCGCCGCTTAACCTGCTATCCGGAAAGCAGGCGCCGTCGGGCGTTGCGAGCATCCGTCCCCGATGCGCCTCCACGCCCCCGAACTCGTCGAGCAACCAGCGGAAACCGGCTAGTTGCCATTCCCACTCCGCTGCCGCGAGCGGTCGCTTCGGTCCGAACAGGCTCACCACGCAACCGTCATCCCTACGGAACCAAAGCGTATCCGGTGACTTAGACAGGGGATCAAGCGAGGCTGGTGCATGAATGTCACGATGGAGTGAAAAGCATCCCCCCGCAAGACGAAGTCTTTGCATTGCCGCGACAATCCCATACACCCGCCGCGAGGGGGCAAGAACATAGGATGGATATGCCCGATTTGACGCCGCTCTTCCGCTTTGCCTGTGCGGCTCCGTTCGCCGCCGCTCTCGTTGCTTTCGCGGCGCCCGCTGCCGCCGAAGATGCGGCGCTTCCCTATGACTTGCCCACGACCGTGGCCGATCCGTCGCCGATCGCGCCGCCCGTCCCGGCGCCCGATGACGCGCCGGTGCTGTTCCTGCAGGACAGCGGCGACATCGACGAGAATATCCTGCTGCCCGCCGCACGGCCGCACGATGACGACGACAACCGCACCTATGCCCGCGACTATTTCGCAATCGCTGGCGGGGTCATCACCGTGCCGAGCTACAATGGTTCGGACGAGCGCAACATCCTGCCCGCCTTCTATTTTCGCGGCCGTTTGAAGGGCTACAGCTTCTCGACCCGCGGCACCAATTTCCAGGTCGATCTGATCCGTCAGCAGCGCGGGCAGAAAACCGACATCAAGTTCGGCCCGATCATCAACCTGCGCAGCGACCGCACCGGCCGGATCAAGGATGCGCAGGTCGAGGCGCTCGGCGACCGCAAGATGGCGGTCGAGCTTGGCGTGTCGGCGGGGGTCACCCAGACGGGTCTCATCACCAGCGACTATGACCAGCTCGGGCTACGCGTCGTCGCGCTGAAGGATATCAGCGGCAAGCATGGCAGCTGGGTCGTCTCGCCGACGATCGATTATGGCACCCCGCTGTCGAAGCGCGCCTACATCGGCATGTCGGCCTCGTTCAACCTCTATGGCAAGGGGTTCGGCCGCTATTATTTCGACGTCGATCCGGTCGGCAGCGCCGCGAGCGGCCTGCCGGTCTATACCGGCGCCAGCCGCAAGGCGACGCTCGGCAAATATACGATCGGCCTCGCCGGCGCCTATGCGCTGTCGGGCGACCTTCGCAAAGGCTTCGTCCTGATCGGCGGCGCGCAATATGGCCGGATGACCGGCCGCTACGCCGACTCGCCGATCGTCGACATCGCGGGCAGCAAGGACCAGTTCCTCGCGGGCGGCGGGGTCGCGTACCAGTTTTAGGCGCCAAGCCCCGCCATCCGCATCCGCGCCTTCATTGCATCGACGAACCGCCGCACCGACGGCAGCGCCGCACGCGACGGCTCGAACAGCAGATGCACCGGCAGCGGCGGCGGCGCTTCGTGCGGCAACAGCGCGACCAGCCGCCCCGCATCGACCGCCCCGGCGACCTGATAGCTAAGCAGATTTGCGATCCCGCGCCCCGCCTCGGCGGCGGCCATCGCGGCATCGACGGTATTGACGCTGAGCCGCGGCCGACGGTCGAAACGCCAGCGCCCGCTGGCCAATTGCCACTCGTTCGTCGTGCGTGGCCCCTCCATGCCGACGATGTCGTGCCCGCTAAGGTCGGCGATCGTCGCCGGCGCGCCGCGCCGCGCGAGATAGGCGGGGCTTGCGACCAGCATCTGTCGCACCGCGCCGACCCGCACCGCCTTCAGGCTCGAATCGGCGAGCGGTCCGATCCGCACCGCGACATCGATCCCTTCCTCGACGATGCGGACATTCCGATCGATCAGCATCATCCGCACCATCAGCTCGCCATGTTCGACCAGCAGCGCATCGACGACGGGCAGCACATGCAGCCGGCCGAACATCACCGGCGCGGTCAGATAGAGCTGCCCGCGCGGGTCGGCCTGAACACCCCGCACCGCGCGCTCGGCATCGGCAAGTTCGGCTAGCAGCCGCCGCGCTTCGCCCAGAAACGCCGCCCCCGCATCGGTAAGCGCGACCGCGCGCGTCGAGCGGTGGAACAATGCGGTCCCCAGCCGCGCTTCGAGCGCCGCGATCCCGCGCGTTACCGCGGGCGGCGAGCTGCCCAGCTTGCGCGCCGCGGCGGCGAACCCGCCTTCGCCGGCGACCGCGACGAACATCTCCAGCGTCTGCAACCGGCCCATGATTATTCCAGTATCTGAAATTAACTTATGCAGTTCTTTCCGATTATCACCATCGGAGCAATGCAATAAATCGGCGTGGCGAACGGAGAGCCAAGCCCCCTCCCCCGACTGCTTCGCTCGCACCTTTGCCCGAAAGGCCCCGACGATGGCACGCAACTACCGGCACACGCTTTTCGACGACGCGGTGAAGACGCTGCAGGAACAGCATGGCTCGCGCGCCTCTTATGCAAAGATGGACGCCGGCGCGGACGGCGCGCCCGACACGCTGACGCCAAAGGAAATCGCCTTCATCGAGGAACGCGACAGCTTCTACATGGCCAGCGTCAATCCCGAGGGCTGGCCCTATATGCAGCACCGCGGCGGCCCCGCCGGTTTCCTGCGCCATATCGCGGGCAACCGGATCGGCTTCGCAGACTATCGCGGCAACAAGCAGTATATCAGCACGGCCAATTTGATGGGCAACGACCGCGTCTCGCTGTTCCTGATGGATTATCCGAACAAGGAGCGGCTCAAGCTCGTCGGTCATGCGGTGAGCATCGAGCTCGCCGACGATCCCGCCGCGGTCACCGCGCTGATGCCCGAAGGCTATCGCGCGACGCCCGAGCGGGCTTTCTTCATCGATGTGATCGGCTGGGAATGGAATTGCTCTCAGCACATCACCCCGCGCTTCACCGAGGCCGAAATTTCCGCAGCGATCAAGCCGATGGCGGCCGAACTCAACCAGTTGCGCGCTGAAATCGCCGCGCTCAGAGCGGAAAGGGACGACCAATGACCACCCCCTACACCCAGGGCGCCCATCACATCGGCCTCGCGGTCCGCGACGTGGCCGAGGCGCGCGATTTCTTCGTCGATGCGCTCGGCTTCGCCGTCGCCGCCGAGCGCCCGGACTATCCGGCGATCTTCGTCAGCGACGGCACGACGCTTCTGACGCTGTGGCAAGTCGCCGATCCTTCGGGGGCCGCGCCCTTCGACCGTCGCGCGAACATCGGCCTCCACCATCTCGCGCTCCGCGTCGCCGATCTCGATGCACTGCGCACCGTCTTCGCGCGCGTCCAGAACCACCCCGGCACCATCATCGAGTTCGACCCCGAGCCCATCCGCGAAGGCGCGACGACGCATCATTTCGTTTGCGCAATGCCCGGCGGTATCCGTATCGAATTCGCCACCCCCTTCGCCTGAGGAGAGCCGTTATGCCCTATGTGAACATCCAGATCACGCGCGAGGGCGCGACCCCCGGGCAAAAGGCCGAGCTGATCGCCGGCGTCACCAAGCTTCTGGTCGATGTTCTCGGCAAGAATCCCGCGACCACCGTCGTCGTGATCGACGAGGTCGATACCGACAATTGGGGGATCGGCGGGCTGCCCGTTCTTGACTATCGCGCCGCGCAGGCCGCGAAGGAGGAAAAGCCATGACCGCGACGAGCAACGCCCCCGCCTTTGCGCTGATCATGCTTCTGACGGGCATCGGCATCCCGATCCTCGCCGCCTTGAACGGCGGGCTCGGCGCCCGGCTCGGCAGCCCGATGGCGGCATCAATGATTCTCTTCGGCCTCGCCTTCCTGATCGCGACCACCGGGGCGCTGCTGACCAGCTCGGTCGGGCAGGTACGCTTCACCTCCGACATTCCTGCCCAATTCTACTTCGGCGGGCTGTTCGTCGCTTTCTATGTGATCGCGGTAACCTTCATCGCGCCGAAGTTCGGCGTCGGCAATGCGATCTTCTTCGTCCTCGTCGGCCAGCTGATCAGCGCCGCGACGATCGACCATTTCGGGCTGTTCGGCGCGATGCGTTCGGCGATCGATGCCAAGCGCGTCGCGGGAATCGCGTTGATGATCGCAGGTGTGTATCTCGCGCGGAAGACGAGCTAGCGCCGCATATAGACCCAGCTCCGCGCGCCCGACCCGTCGATTTTCGAAATCGTCGCGGTCAGCCGTTCGCCCTCGCGAACATAGCGAATGCGCTGCGGATAATCATGCGCAGCATTCTCGAAGGTCGCGCTCGCGGCGTCATGCTGCACGAGCGGAAACGCCACCGGCGCGCTGCCGCCCGGCTGTGCGATATAGGCTATCGCGCCATCGGCATCGGCCTGAACGCGCAGAAACTCGAATTCGCGTAGGACCGCGCCCTGCCCCGACCGGCTCGCCCCCAGCATCACGCCGCCACGCGGGAGCGACCAATATTCCTCGGTCCAGCGGCCGTCCTTCTCCTGCACCCAGCTTCCCGCCATCCACGCCAGATCGTCGACCCTTGCAGACGCGGGCGCGGGTGGGGCCGCGGCGAGCAACAGCGCCGACAATGTGGCCAGAATGATGGTCATGATGCGCCTCCCTTTGCCCGCCTTCTGCCATGTACCGCATCCCGCGTCTTGAACCGACACGACATCCGTCGTCTAACCGCCGCATGGACTATCGCGAGATACCCCCGCCGTCGCATCTCGTGGGCCTGATCAAGGCGCGCTGGACGCTTGCGGGCGACGGCGATGCCGCAGCATGGCTTGCGCAGCAGGCGACCCCCGACGGCTGTATCGAACTGATCCGCCGCACGCGCGGCCGTTCGCGCTGGGACGGCGACCAGCCCGAAAGTTTCGTTGTCGGGCTCGTCGACCGCCCGCAGCCGTTCGAAATCAGCGGCGACGCGGCGTTCGAGGCGCTGCGGATCTGGCCCTGGACGTGGTCCTTGCTCGGCGGCATCGCTCCCGCTGACGTTGCCGGCCGCTGGGTGCCGTGGGAGGCACCCTCGTTCACGGCGGTCGAGGATCGTCTTGCGGCGGCGACCGACCTCAACCGGATCGGTGCGGCGCTGATCGCGGCACCCACGGTTGCGACAATGTGCGATGCGACCGGCATGGCCCCGCGCGCGCTCCAGCGCTGGTTCGCGCGCCATGTCGGCCTGCCCCCGCGCGTCTGGCTACGTCTGGTCCGCTTTCAGGGCGCCTTCGAAAGCCTTCCGGGCGAGCCGAGCCTCGCTGGCCATGCCGCGGCGCGCGGATATGCCGATCAGGCGCATATGGCGCGCGAATTTCGCGAGCTGGCCGGCGTTCCAGCCACCGCCGCACGGCGCCGCGCGCGCGGCCCCTTCCTCGACTAGCCCCCTCCTCGACGAGATCCTTCTTCGATCAGGCCGCCTCGCGTCCCGCAAAGTCCGCGCGCGCCGCCAGCACCGCGTCGAACTCGCGTTCGATCCATTCGAACAGCGGGGTCAGCGAATGGCCGAGCGACACGCCCAGCGGCAGCAGATGATATTCGACATGCGGCGGCACCGTGTGGAAATCGCGCCGTTCGACCAGCCCGTTGGCTTCCAGTGCGCGCAATGTCTGCGTCAGCATCTTCTGGCTGATCCCGCCGACGCGCCGCTTGAGCTCGCCGTTGCGGTGATAGCCCTGCGCGATCACGAGCAGCAGCAGCAGGCTCCAGCGGTCGCCGATCAGGTCCAGTATGTCGCGCGAGGGGCACCCCGCATCGCAGGGGTCAACCTTCGCTATCCAGTCGGGAGCCTTTTCTTTCATAGTTACCTCAAGGTGCGTACTACACTTTTGGTTCCTACCCCATCATGTTCGCTTCCGCAAGCCGGGGCCGTTGCCCCTTCCCCCCGGGCCCCGGCTGCACAGGTCCAGGAAAGGAACGAGATATGACGCAGGTTGCCATCATCTATCATTCGGGCTTCGGCCATACCGAAGTGCTCGCAAAGGACGTCGCGCGCGGGGTCGAGGCTGCGGGCGGCGCGCCCGTGCTGCTCGCGATCGAGCCGGGACAGACCGACTTCGACAGCTTCTTCGCGGTCGCGAACGAATCCGACGCGCTGATCTTCGGATCGCCGACCTATATGGGGACCGTCTCGGCGCCGATGAAGGCGTTCATGGACGCCAGCGCTGCCGTCTATTTCACCAAGCGGTGGAAGGACAAGCTGGGCGCGGCCTTCACCGTCTCGGGCTCGCCTTCGGGCGACAAGCTCAACACGCTCACCAGCCTTGCGATCTTCGCGGCGCAGCACGGGATGCTGTGGATCGGCACCGGCCAGAACCCCGGCAACAATGACGACACCTCGGCCGCCACCGATGTCGAAAACCGCCTCGGCAGCTTCATCGGCGCGATGGCGCAGGCCGCGAACGACAGCGCAGAGGTTACGCCGAAGGCCGGCGACCGCGCCACTGCCGCGTCGCTGGGCCGCCGCGTCGCCGAAGCCGCCACGCGCTGGACCGCCGGCGCGCGCGAGGCTGTCACCGCCGCCTGACGCCTGACCGCGCGCCGCCTCCTCTCCGGCGGCGCGCGGCAGCGCTTACATCTTGTGCGCGGGTACCGCCTTCGCGGCCACCTTGCGCTTCGGCGCGACCGGGTGCTTCGCGGCAACACGATGCCTGGCCGGCGCGCGATGCCTGGCCGCGACGCGGTGCTTCGGCGCCGCATGGCGCTTGGCCACCACATGATGCGGCGCGGCGGCATGACCATCGCGCTGCAGGCAATTATCGGTCACCGTCTTCGAACAGATCGGCGTCGCGTCCTGCGCGTTGGCGGACGTCCCCGAGAGCGCGAGCAGGGCTGCAGCGCCCAGCGCGGCGATTGTGGTCTTCTGCATGATAGGCCTTCCTTTCATCCCGTGGATGGGAAGGCTCGACCTTCGCACAGCCATCATGGCCGTGCGGAGTCCGCAACATTACAAGCGCGCAATGCGGTCAGGTGGCAATCCGCACCGGCATATGGACGAAGCCATGCAGGAACGGGCTCGGCAGTCGCTCTGCCGGGCCTTGCGGTGCAATCCGGATTCCGCGCGACACGATTTCCTCGATCAGCGTGCAGAGCTGGATTTCGGCCAGCCGCGCCCCGACGCAGCGGTGGATGCCATGGCCGAAGGCGACGTGCCGCCGCGCATTGTCGCGGCGCACGTCAAAGCGTTCGGGATCGGGAAACACACTCTCGTCGTGATTGCCCGAAATATACCAGAGGATCACCTTCTCGCCCTTGCGAAGCCGCTGCCCGCCCAGTTCGACATCCTCGGTGCAGGTGCGCCGCATATGCGTCACCGGCGACTGCCAGCGGATGATCTCCTGCGCCGCATTCGGGATCAGCGACGGATCGGCGCGCAGCCGGTCGAGTTCGCCAGGAAAGCGGTCGAACGCCTCGATCAGCCCGCTCATCGAATTGCGCGTGGTGTCGTTGCCGCCGACGATCAGCAGCGCGATATTCGCGAGCCGTTCCATCGGATTGAGGCTCCCCATCGCCTCGCTGTGCACCATGCGCGAGAGCAGGTCGTCGCTCGGCGGCATCGCCTTGCGCTTGGCAAACTCCTCGTCGAAGCGCGCGAGCATCGCGGTCATCTGCGCCATCCACTCGGCGCGATATTCTTCGGTCGCGGTCTCGGGCGAGACATTGCCGCCATAGTCCGACCAGCGCTTCAGGTCGTGGCGCTCTTCCCACGGAAAATCGAACAGGATGCACAGCATCCCGATCGTCAGCGGCACCGAGACGCTTTCGACCCAGTCGAAGGTCTCACCGACCGGCAGCGCATCGAACAGCTCGCGCGTCCGCTGCTTCACCGTCTTCTCGCGTTCGGTCATCTGGCTGGGGTTGAAGGCGGGCGCGATCACCTTGCGCTGCGCGGTGTGCACCGGCGGGTCGGCGGCGATGAAGTTCGGCAGATTCGACTGCGGCGGCGGGTCGGCGATGACGATATTGCCATTCTCCCATGAGGAGGAGAAGATCATCGGGCTGAGCTCGACCTGCTGGATCAGCGGATGCGTCACCACCGACCAGTAACCGCCATAGGGGCTGTCGGGGCACCAGCTCACAGGCATGTCGGCGCGCAGTTTCGCAAACGGCTCGCGCCAGCGGTCCTCGGTATACAGCGCGATGTCGCTGACATCGACCGGGTTCACCGCACGCGCTTCGTCCATCACCGACGCCATATGTCTCTCCCGCCGCCCGCGTGATCGCGGATCTTGCGGCGCCGACTATGCCACGCTTGCGGGGCGAGTCCAGTATCGCCGATGGACAGCCCCCGCGCCCGCGCCTATAACCGCGCCATCCCCGGGGAGCCTGTGTGCAGAAACAGGTTGAGAGCGGAACAGCCCGCGACCCGTTGAACCTGATCCGGGTAATACCGGCGGAGGGAGGGCCGGCATTTCCTACCGGAAAACCGTCTTTCGCTCCGATACAATGGAGCGACTGCACATGGCCGACATCGACTCGAAATTCGAATCCGCAACCCCCATCGGTGTCACCACCGGCCCGATCCGCGGCAGCCGCAAGATCCACGTCGCGACCCAGACCGGCAGCGGCATCCGCGTCGCGATGCGCGAGATCGACCTCGACCCGCATTCTGGCGAGCCCCCCGTCCGCGTCTATGACACCAGCGGCCCCTACACCGACGTGAACGCCACGATCGACATCAACGCCGGCCTGCCCGAGATCCGCGCCGACTGGATCCGCGGCCGCGGCGACGTCGAGGACGTCACCCAGCGCGAGGTGAAGCCCGAGGATAACGGCCAGCTCGGCCCCGACCGCAGCGGCGGCGTCCCCGCCTTCCCCAACGTCCGCCGCAAGGTGCTGCGCGCCAAGCCCGGCGCGAACGTCAGCCAGATGCACTACGCCCGCCGCGGCATCATCACGCCCGAGATGGAATATGTCGCCGAGCGCGAAA
Source organism: Sphingopyxis sp. (assembly GCF_965279755.1). Taxonomy (GTDB): domain Bacteria; phylum Pseudomonadota; class Alphaproteobacteria; order Sphingomonadales; family Sphingomonadaceae; genus Sphingopyxis. The sequence continues at coordinate 1,171,552 of NZ_OZ257261.1, forward strand.
ATCTCGGCCGCGCGCGCCTCGCCGAATATAAGCGCGACGGCGAAAGCTTCGGCGCCAGCATCCCCGATTACGTCACCCCCGAATTCGTCCGCGACGAGGTTGCGCGCGGCCGCGCGATCATCCCCAGCAACATCAACCACCCCGAGAGCGAGCCGATGGCGATCGGCCGCAACTTCCTCGTCAAGATCAACGCCAATATCGGCAACAGCGCGGTCGCGTCCGACGTCGCGAGCGAGGTCGACAAGATGGTCTGGTCGATCCGCTGGGGCGCCGACACCGTCATGGACCTGTCGACCGGGCGCAACATCCACGACACGCGCGAATGGATCATCCGCAACTCGCCCGTCCCGATCGGCACCGTCCCCATCTATCAGGCGCTCGAAAAGGTCGGCGGCGTCGCCGAGGACCTGACGTGGGAAATTTTCGCCGACACGCTGATCGAACAGGCCGAACAGGGCGTCGACTATTTCACCATCCACGCCGGGGTCCGCCTGCCTTATGTGCCCCTCGCGGCGAAGCGCATGACCGGCATCGTGTCGCGCGGCGGCAGCATCATGGCGAAATGGTGCCTCGCGCATCACAAGGAAAGCTTCCTCTACGAACGCTTCGACGAGATTACCGAGATCATGAAGGCCTATGACGTCGCCTACAGCCTCGGCGACGGCCTGCGCCCCGGCAGCATCTATGACGCGAACGACGAGGCGCAGTTCGCCGAACTCTACACGCTGGGCGAGCTCACCAAGCGCGCCTGGGCGCAGGATGTGCAGGTGATGATCGAGGGGCCGGGCCACGTCCCGATGCACAAGATCAAGGAGAATATGGAAAAGCAGCTCGAAGCATGCGGCGAGGCGCCCTTCTACACATTGGGGCCGCTCACCACCGACATCGCGCCCGGCTACGACCATATCACCAGCGGCATCGGCGCCGCGCAGATCGGCTGGTACGGCACCGCGATGCTCTGCTACGTCACGCCGAAGGAGCATCTCGGCCTCCCCGACCGCGACGATGTGAAGGTCGGCGTCGTCACCTACAAGCTCGCCGCCCACGCCGCCGACCTCGCCAAGGGCCACCCCGCCGCGCAGGTCCGCGACGACGCGCTGAGCAAGGCCCGCTTCGAATTCCGCTGGCGCGACCAGTTCAACCTGTCGCTCGACCCCGACACCGCCGAGCAATATCACGACCAGACGCTACCGGCGGAGGGCGCCAAGTCGGCGCATTTCTGCAGCATGTGCGGCCCCAAATTTTGCTCGATGAAGATCAGCCAGGAAGTCCGCGACTTCGCGAAGCTGCAAAATCAGGACAGCGCGGGCTTTATCGCGGCGGAGGAAGCCGAGAAGGGCATGGCGGAAATGAGCCAGGTCTATGAGGATACGGGGCGCGAGCTGTATATGGGCGCGGGTGGCCGCGAACACGACTGATGGCCAGCGGGGGATTGTTCGGAAAGCTGTTCGGACGGCGCCAGCCTTCCGCCCTCGAATTCCTGCAATCCGCCCGCTGGAAATGCACGAGCTGCGATGTCGAGCATGAAGGCATGTTCGACATCGGCTCGCAGGCGCCCGACCATTGGGGCAAGGCCGAACAGCTCGAACCCAATGGCGCGCTGCGCCTCGACGGCGATTTCCTGTCCGAAGATTTCTGCGTGATCGGCGGCGAGCACTTCTTCGTCCGCTGCGTCTTCGGCATCCCCGTCCACGGCATGCCCGAGAAATTCGGCTACGGCGTCTGGTCGACCCTCTCGCGCGAGAATTTCGACCGCTATGTCGATGGCTTCGACGACGGAAAATATAGCGACATGGGACCGTGGTGGGGGTGGTTCGGGAATAGTCTCAAGGGCTTTCCCGAAACGATCAACCGAGGCTGCTGGGTCCATCCGCAATTGGGGCGGCAACGCCCGGTGATAAGCCTTGACGACGAGGATCACGAACTGGCGATTGCGCAGCGGGACGGTATTAGCCCCGAGCAGCTACTCGAACTCTACTCCGAATATGGTCACGCGCCCGACGTAAGCTGACCACATTAATTATGGAGGCTGTTGTGCCTCCCACCGCAATTCCGAATAGCTTAGCCGCCGCGCCAATTCCTAGACGGCGTGATTGGGATTTATTGCTCGCGTCCAGCTACTTCTAATTCGTCGTCGTCATTCGCTAGCGTCGCTGCCGCCACTGTGGCAGGAACCGCGATTGCCGCCACTGCTCCCGCCTTCGCTGGAAGCAATGCAAGCAATTTTGAAGCCAGATCCGGGACTCTGTTGAGTGCACTACGCATATTAGGATTGCTCAGCGCCTCCTCTAGAGGAGAACTATGATAGCTGGGATCGACCAATCGAATTGGCGCTTCCTCGAATCTATCCAGTGCCGCTGAAAATAGCCTCGTACGCATTTCTTCATCTATATCAGTCGCCTCGATTCGGTATCCCTCATATGCCTGAGCAACTGACGCCTTAAAGGCATAATCTTCGGCCAAGCGAAATGTTGTTCCAATTTGCTTCGTTGAAAGCCAAGCGAACCAGACAGGGGCACCGATTCCTATTATCGCAAGAAGCGCGTTTACGACTATTATAGTACTAGATTTATCTCCTGTTAGCACCTCTTTCAGCGTATTTACACGCTCCCATCCGATACCAAGCGCAGTTATCAAGGCAACTGCCAATCCAATTGTCCACCACATTCCTGCTTTGGACAACGATTGCTTTCTAGCTTCAAATGCTTTTGCGAGTCCAACCGCAGTTGCACCGCGGAGTGCATGCTCACTTTTTGCCAAAATACTTTCGGCATGCTCAGATGTCTTAGATATTTTATCTTCAGTTAGTTTTATGTCTTTTTCAAACCGAATCTTGGCATCACCGACAATTTCGCTATCTTTTTTGACCTGTTCCGCAAGCTCTTGAGCTGATGTTATCAGCTCTGAAAGCTCAACCCTCTTCTCTGCCAGTTCGGCCAGATCGGTTGGCAACTGATCTGCTGCTGAATGCGCATTCTCGATATCAGAAATCTTTTTTGCAATATCTTTTGAACGAGGCTCAAGTTCAGATAGTCTAGCGTCCATAGAACGGAGCCTCGCCGAAAGGTCGCGCGGCAGTAGCGATTTTTGATCTTTTAGGTCCTCCCAGTTCACCTTCGGCTCCCTTGGAGGCAACGTAGGAATCGCCGCGTCAATCATTTGCAATATAGTTATCGCATTACTGAACTGAATATGATGCCCCTGATTCATCGCGTTGAATTGCAAAGCATTCAACCCCGGGATAACGCTTCCTAGCCACGTTCCAAATTGGTCGATCTCCAACTGCTGCTTTGTTAAACGCTCGACGCGTAAAGCTACAATTTCAGCATAGCCAGCTACAGTTTCGGCGGACACGGAAATCCCGGTTGCGCCAACGATCTGAGAGAATGGCTCTGTGTTTGACCATCCAATTGAGGTCATTTGATTTTTTAGTCTCTCGCCCGCAGCTCGTATAGCATCGGCAACTTCTGAAACTGTAGTCACACGCCCCCCGATCAACCTCTTTAAACTCGTACGCATCTACATTGACGGTGATTTGCCAAATATCAAACTAATTTGATACAGAAAGAGGTACTTCGCTGGTCCAAGGCTACAACGACATTCTACCGAATCTCCAAGTGCCAATCCACCAGCAGTCGTCCCCACCCCCACACCATGCTACGCCCCCACCCATGCGCGCCCGAAACCCCCTCTACGTCATGGCCAAGCCGCCGCCGGAGGTGCAGGCGCAGATCGCCGCGCTGCCGCGCAACGACCCCGGACGCGGCCCCGACCTTCTCCATGTCACCCTCATCTCGCTCTACGACCTGCACACTGCGCCGCCCGATTGGCTGCCCGCGACCATCGCCGCGCTGGACGGCTTCGTCGCGGCGCCCTTCCCGCTCCGCTTCGACCGGATCGAGAACCGCAAGGCGGTGACTTTGCGCACGCGCGATCCGCTGGTCGAGGCGCGGGCGTTCCAGAAGGCACTGGTGAACCATCTGCTGCGCGAAAAGGCGCCGATCATGGACGGCACCACCCCCGAACCGCACATCACGATCAACTATCACGGCGACCGGCTGAATGCCCAGAAGATGCCGCCGATCGGCTGGACGGTCGACGAGATCATCCTGATGGAAAGCATCGTCGGCAAGACCACCCATGTCGAACACGGCCGCTGGCCGCTCCGCGGGGATGCTTCCTGAGATTGCAAACCCCCACCCCAGCGCTTACCCTCGCGGCATGTCGCACCCCTCGAACATCGTTCATTGCAGTGGCCCGCAAGACCCGCACGCGCTCGACGGCATTTCGCCGCGTCACCGCACCGGCGACCTCGACCTGCGCTGCCCGGTCTGCGCGGGGCATGGCCAGTGGAACAGCCAGATCGACCTGGTCAGCCACCGCTCGATCCGCGTCGTCTGCCCCAAATGCGACGGGCGCGGCTGGATCGAGACAGGGGCCGATATGGTGCCCAGCCACGACATTTCGCTGTCGCCCGAGGGGCGACCGCAATGGGTGGTGCGGCTCGACCCGTCCGACGATATCGAATAGCCGCTCGCTGCGGCGGCTCAGCTCGCCAGTGCCATGCGGTCGCGACCGCCGTCCTTGGCGGCATAGAGAGCGGTGTCGGCGCGCGACATCAGGCTGTCGAGCCCTTCGCCGCTGTGCGCTGCGGCGAGCCCGAAGCTGCACGTCATGCGCTTGAGCCCCGTCGCGGCAGGCACCGGCATATGCGCCAGCGCATCGGCGATGCGCGCAACCAACGCCGCGGCGTCGACCGCCGCGGGGACCAGCAGCGCGAACTCCTCGCCGCCCAGCCGCGCGACGATGCTGCCCTCGGGCGCCGCGCGCTCGAGCACCGCGGCGGCGTGCGCCAGCGCCAGATCGCCCGCGGCATGGCCCATGCTGTCGTTGATCCGTTTGAAATGGTCGATGTCGGCGACCAGCAGCTGCGCGGTCTCGCCCCCCGCCAGCCGCGCACGCGCCGCCTCGACAAAGGCGCGGCGGTTGAACAGCCCGGTCAGCGCGTCGTGCCGCGCGAGCGTGTCGAGCGTCGCATTCGCCTGATGCAGCCGGTAGGTCAGCACCGCGACCCAGCCATAGGCCGGCGGCGCGACGAGCAACGGCACGATCGCCGAAGCCCACATCGCCCCGGCATAGTCGAGGTCGCCCAGCAGCACGAAGCTGAGATGGGTGAACAGCAGCGCCGCCCCGACCGAGAAGGCGACGACCAGCAGCCCCCCCAGCACGAGGCGCGTTTTCAGACTGAGTCGGGCGGCGACCATGCCGCCACCCTAACCACCCGACGATGAAATGGGGTTAAGAAATCGCGCTGCGCCGTACGCCGCGGGACGCCGGGCCCCGAAGCGCCTTTCCGAATCGCCGCGGCCATGCTCCAACAGTGCGCCGACGAACGAAGGAGCTGCGATCCGATGTCCGACACCCCGACCGGCCCAGACGCCGGCGCCACCTTCTACCACGGCACCCGCGCCGACCTGAAATCGGGCGACCTGCTCGCCGCAGGATGGGGCAGCAATTATCAGGCGGCGCCGATGTCGTGGATCTATTTCTCCGCCGCATTGGAGTCGGCGATCTGGGGCTGCGAGCTCGCCGCGGGAGAGGGCCGCGAGCGCATCTATATCGTCGAGCCGACCGGCGACTGGTTCGACGACCCGAACCTGACCGACAAGAAATTCCCGGGCAACCCGACGCGCAGCTATCGCAGCCGCTCGCCGCTGCGCATTATCGGCGAGGTCGAGAGCTGGGAGCCGCATGCGCCCGAGGTATTGGCCGCGATGAAGGCGAATCTCGCGCGGTTGCAAGCCGAGGGCGCGCCGATCATCGACTAGTCTTCAATCCGGAACGAGCCCCTGGACCGGACCAAAGGGAATTGAACCCATGCTGACGACACTCCTCACCCTCGCCGCAGCCGCCGCGACTCCCGCCCCCTCTGCATCCCCCGCCGACCTCGCGGCGATCGAGGCGACATGCTTCGACTATGTCGACGGCCAGCTTCAGGGCGATCCCGAACGGGTGGAGCGCGCGCTGCACCCCGACCTCGCGAAGCGCCGCGTCATCGGCGACACCCCCGACGAACGGCTGGGGCTGCAACGGATGAGCCGCGAGGAACTGGTCGGCCTCACGCGGCGCGGCGCGCTCAAGACGCCCGAGGCCGAGTGGAACCGGTCGTGCCGCATCCTCGACGTCGCGGGCGATGCCGCCGCGGTGCGCGTCGAAACCCCATGGTTCGTCGACTATTTCCACATGGGCAAATTTGGCGAGCGCTGGGTCATCGTCAACGCCATGTGGCACATGAAACCGCGACCGCCGCGCGATTGACCGGGAACCCGGCACCACCCTCGCGAGTCTTGTTCAGAAGAGGGGCGAGCGCATGCCGCGCCGTCCGCCCGGCACGCCACCAACCGGAGTGATGCCGATGAACAAGCTTCTGATCCTGCCCCTTGCCGCTGCGACCGCCATGGTCGGCGCCTGCGCGACGACCGGCGACCGTTACGCTTACGACGATGGCGGCTACGGCTATTACGATCGCGGCTATTATGACCAGTATGGCCGTTATGACTATGACCGCCCCGACCCGCGCACCGGCGGCTATTACGCCGACAATTATTACCGCACCGACCGTCGCTATCGCGAACGCCGCCTTGGGAACAACGACCGCATATACCGCGGTCGCGACGACAAATACTACTGCCGCCGCAACGACGGGACGACCGGTCTGATCGTCGGCGGGATCGCCGGCGGCGTGCTCGGCAATGTCATCGCGTCGGGCCGCTCGGAAACGCTCGGCACCGTAATCGGCGCGATCGGCGGCGCGGCGGTCGGCACCGCGATCGACCGGAGCAACGTGCGCTGCCGTTAAGGCCGCGACTTAGCCCGCAATCTCGGCTGTCGCCGCCCGCTCGATCGCGCGGCGCCAGCCGGGTTCGGGGTCGAGCAGGAAGATATCGCGCAGCGCCGCCGCAATCTCGTCGGCCGACAGATAGCGCTGCTCGATGTGGCCATCGGTGCGGCGGATCGTCAGCCGGTTGTCGCGAAGGCCATGCCGCGCGTCGGCGGTGGTCCGTGCGGCAATCAACTGATGCCGGAAATGCGAGTCAGGATGCTGGCTGGTGTACCAGTTGCCGACCTCATAATCGATCGACGGCGCCGCCGCGCCCTCCAGATCATACAGCGTGCGCCATTCGCCCGCGAGGTCTGCTTCCAGCCGGTAACCGCCGTCGCGGCGCGACACGCGATAGGTTTCGTGGCGCGTCGCCTGCGGCCCCTCGCCGTCGAGCGCCAGCGGCTGCGGCGGCACCGCCGATCCGAAGCCGACGTCGGCGAGCCAGGGCCGCCCGCCCAGCCATACGCGCACCGTCATATGCGTGCGCGCCGTCGGCGGTGCATCGTCGGGTAGCATCCAGCGTACCCGGCCGATCAGCCCCTCGGCCTGAAAGCCGAGCTGCTGCAGGATGCGCAGGAACAGGCCGTTCTGCTCGAAGCAATAGCCGCCGCGGCGCCTGTCGATGATCTTCGCCTCGACCGCCTGCGGATCGATGTCGACCCCTTCACCGGTGAGCGCGTCTATCGCCTCGAACGGGATCGCCGCGATATGCGCCACCTGCAGCGCGGCGAGCGTCTCGAGCGTCGGCGTCACCGGTCCGTCGTACCCGATACGCGCCAGATAACGCGTCACGACGTTCGCCGGGCCCGCGGCATCGCGCGGCGAGGGGTCGGGGAAATCATCGCCGAAAACGGGGGCGTCGGAGCTATGCAACATGGATCATCATCCTTTCGCGAATCATGTTTCCCGCGCTTATGAAAGCTCAAGCGCAGTTGAGATCAAGTGCTCGATAGCCGCGCGGGGAATATGGCCGCCGTGGTCGTCCGATCGGCAAAGCGGCCGCTTATGAACGGCTTATCTATTGCCGAAGCGCGCCGGGTGAGGCACATCGGCACGAACATACCCGGTCAGGAGTTCCCATGCCCCGCTATCGCCTCGCCGCCGCGCTGCTTTCCGCCGCGACCGTCATCGCCACCAACCCCGCCCACGCCGCAACCTGCGAAGAGGCGTTCGTCAAAAAAGGCAATCCGGTGACCGGCTTGCGCTTTACCGCTGCGGTGACCGTAGCAGACCTGCCGCCGGCGGTCGCGATCGGCCAGATGCGCGGGATCGTCGCGGGCAAGGGCTATGACATCATGGCCGACGAGGCCGAATTTGGCTCGATGCTGATCGAACAGCCGATGACCGGCAGCGCGCGCGCCTTTCCGATCCAGATCACCGCGACCCAGACCGGCGGCATCGGCACCGTGGTGATGGAAGCGAAGCTCCGCGCCGGTCAGGCGGTCGGCGCCGACGCAGCCAAAACCGAAATGTGCGGCATCCTGAACCAGATCAAGGGCGGCAAGCTCGGCGCAGCAGCCGCAAAGAAGGGCGCAACCGCGACGACCGTCGCAGCCGCGCCGGTCAAGATCAGCGCGCTCGGCCTGTCGCAGCAGGTATCGAAGGATACCGAGCGCAACGCCGCGGGCATTCTCACCCGCTACAAAGGCAAACAGTTCACCGTCGACGGCCTCGTCGATTATGTGACCAAGGACGGCAGCGCGTTCCGCATTGGCTACAAGATTCCGAACCCGTGGGAACAGGCGATCCGCCTGCCGAATCAGGCCGATTTCAAGACCGACATCGTCTGCTACATGGCGCCCGGACAGGCCGCCTATTCGCTGCAACTGAAACCCGGCAAGAGCATCAAGCTGACCGGCACGGTCGAAGATTTCGACCAGTACAAGCACATCCTCTGGATGAAGGACTGCCGCCCGGCGCAATAAAACGCCGTGACCGGCCTAACGCTCGTCCCGGTAGAAGGGACGGTCGCCCGCGATCGTCACCCGCTCCATCCGCCGCACCGCAGGAAAATAGTCCGACGCGGCGTAATGCTGCGCGCCCCGATTGTCCCAGAAAGCGATCGAGCCCGGCTCCCAGTGAAAGCGGCACTGATATTCGGGGATCGCCGCCTGTGCATGGAGATGCGCGAGCAGCGCATCGCTTTCCGGTTTCGACAGATCCTCGACATGGCTGGTGAAGGCGGTGTTGACGTAGAGCGCCTGCTCGCCCGTCTCGGGGTGCGTGCGTACAACGGGATGCCTCTGCGGCGGAAATTGCTTATGCAGCTCCTCGACGGGCTTGCCGAGCCGCCCGGCAAAGACGCGCGCGATATCGTGCACCGCGGTCAGGCCGCGGCACCAATCCTGCATTGCGGGCGACAGCCCGCGGAATGCCGCGCCCATGTCGGCGAACAGCGTGTCGCCGCCCACCGCGGGCACCTCGACCGCGCGCAGTATCGAACCGAGTGATGGCTCCTCACGCCAAGTGACGTCGGAGTGCCAGGCGTTTTCCTTGCCCTTCGAATCCGGGCCGTGCGCGATGTGGAGCACTTCAGGATCGGGCTGATCCTTGGGCGTCGCCGGATGGATTTCGAGCCTCCCGAAACGGCGGGCGAAGGCAATATGCTGCGCGGGCGTGATATGCTGGTCGCGAAAGAAGACCACCTTGTGTGTCAGCAACGCCGCGCGAATTTCGCCGATCACCGCCTCATCCTGCTCTTGCGCCAGATCGACGCCGGAGATCTCGGCACCGATCGCGGGGGTCAGCGGCCTGACGCCCAGCCGTTCGAAAATACGCTGCGAAGCGGCGATGTTCATGGGCCTCTCCTTGTCTTTCGCGCATTAGCGGCGCCGCGGCGCAGCGAGTCAAGCACCACGCGGCCAAACCGCGCCGACCGCCTTGTCCAGCGCGTCGGCGGCAGAGATGCTCGCGGTCGATCCGGCGCGTGCGCCATAAAGCCAGAGCAGCGCATCGAGGATCGCCGCCGCATTGTCGCGCGGGATCGCCGGCTGCCAGCCGTCGCGCTCGCGATTCTCGATCTCGACCGCGTTGAGCAGTGCTGCCGCGAGCGTGGCCGAGTCCCCGCTCATCCCTTTTTCGCGCGCGCAGGCTTCGCCAGATTGGCCTCCACGGCAGCGCGGATCAGCGCCTTGAAAGCCGCGGCGTCGACTTCGTCGCCCTCGGCAAAATCGATCGCGCGACGCACATTGCCGTCGAGGCTCGAATTGAACAGCGCCGCCGGATCGTCGATCGCAGCACCCTTGGCGAAGGTCAGCTTGACCTTATCCTTGTACGTCTCACCCGTGCACAGCACCCCTTCGCGTTCCCACGTCGGGACGCCAGCGGGATTCGTGGGCTTGCGCCATTTGACCGTTTCCTCGATCGCGGGATCGGCCTCGCGGATCAGCGCGCGCAGTCTACCAAGCGTGGCACCGCGCCAGTCGGTCATCGATGCGATCTTCGCATCGATCAGCGCCGAAGCATCTTCGTCCTGCATGCCCTGTCCCCTCACAATTTCTCTCCGGGCAGCGCGACCGCCTGCCGGACCCAATCAGCAAACGCCGCCTCATCAACCGCGTCATCCTCGTGAATATGGAAATAGCTCGCCTGCCCGCTCTTCGAAGCGACCGGCGGCACGGGGTCGAGGCGCTTGCCGTCGAAGAAGGCGATCTTGATATATTTATCGTAGCAATGGATGCTGAGAAACCAGTGGCCCGGCAGCGCATCGGGGGCGCCATAGAGCGGCGAGTTCCACTTCACCGCCTTGTGGACGCCCGGCACAACCTCTTCGATCAGGGCATCGAACCGCGCCCAGACGGCGGATTTCCAGCCCGGCATCGCCGCGATATAGGCCTGTACCGGGCCATCGCCCTCCCCCTTGGAAATCTGCGGATTACCGCCCGATAGCAGCACGGGCTTGGCAGGCGCCTTGTCGGCCATGGAACACTCCTCGGCCGCCTTGTCGCGCAAGGGCCATGGCAAAGCAATGACTTGCAGTGCCAGCCCCCGCCCCTCGCCCACTCGTCGGGTCCCGCCCGCGCCTCGTCGAAGCATAGTGGGAAAGCCTGCCTGTGCCGCGCATCGCTTTCGCACCCGCTTCCCGATCCGGAGCCTGACATGCGCCTCTCTCCCATTGCCGCCGCCCTGATTGCCACGACCCCGATCGCCGTCGCATGCCCTGCCGCCGCTCAGGACGAGGGCGATGCCCCGATCGTCGTCACGGGGCAGAAGGATATCGAGCAGCAGATCCAGAACTTCGTCGGCGCGCTTACCCCGGCCTCGCCGCGCGGCCAGATCGCGCGCTTCGAGGATTCGATCTGCCCCGGCGCCGTCGGCTTCACCAAGGAACAGCGCGAGGTGGTCGAGGACCGCATCAAACTCGTGGTGGAACACGCCGGGATGAAAGCCGGCGGCGCCAAATGCCAGATCAACATGCTGATCATCGCCACCCCGGACAAGCCCGGCTTTCTGAAGGGATTGAGCGGCGATTACGGCTTTCTGTTCGGCGATCGCTCGCCGGGCGAGATCCGCAGGATATTGGCGCAGCCGGGTTCGGCGACCGCCTGGCAGGTCAAAGGCCGGCTCAATGCCGATGGCCATCCCATCAATCTGGAACAGGGCATAGCGGTCAACCGAACTACGCGGTTGCCTTCGCTGATCACTGCGGCCGCCCGCCCCTATGTCGCGGGCGCAGTGGTCGTTCTCGACAGCCGCGCGCTCGGCGGGCTGACGACGACGCAGGTCGCCGACTATGCGCTGATGCGCGCCTTTGCCGATGTCGATGTCCGGAAACTCGACGCCGCGTCGGCACCGACAATCCTCCGCGCGCTCGACGCGCGCGACAACGAAGAAATACCGGTGACGCTCACGCAATGGGATCTGGCTTTCCTGAAGGGGCTTTATTCGGGGCCCGACAATCTTTACGCCCCGTCACAGCGGTCGGCGATCGGCCGCACGATCGAAAAGGAAATCGGCGCGGACGCGGTAAAAGAGGAGCGGCAGCCCGACCGGTCGCGGGGGTAGGCCGCACCGTCCGCGCCCCGAAAGAGGACGCATATCGCGCAATGACGCCCGGCTTCATCATGGTCGACGATTTCGTCGCCAACCCGCACGAGCTTCGGCGTCAGGCGCTCGGCCTCGGCTATGATGCGGCGAGTGCGTCTGGCAATTATCCGGGGATCACCTCTACCCGCGCGTTGCCGATCAAGGGCATCGACGACTATGTTTCACGCCTCACCGGTCTGAAACTCACCGGCGCGCCCGAAACGCTCCATGGTCATTGCCGATTGACGTTGAAGGGCGATCGCGGGCGTAGCGGCGTGCACATCGATCCGGCCGCATGGTCGGGCATCCTCTACCTGACGCCGCCCAAGCATTGCCGTGGCGGCACGGACTTCTATCGCCACCGCCGCACCGGGCTCGACCGCGTGCCGACGACCGCCGAGGGCATCCACGCCGCCGGCTATGGCGACATCAACCAGCTGGTCGAGGACGTCGTGAACCGCGACACGCTGAAGCCCGCAGCATGGGAAAAAAGCTTCACCGCGCCGATGCGCTTCAACCGGCTGATCCTGTTCAGCCCGTGGATGTTCCACAATTCGGCGCCGGGCTTCGGCACCGGCCCCGACGACGGCCGCCTCGCCTATCTGATGTTCTTCGTCGCGGCGCCATGATAGCTAGGGCATCGTCCGCAGGAGAAAGCCCGATGTTCCTTCGCCGTGCCACGCCTCTCGCCCTCGCCCTGATCCTTGCCGCCTGCGGCACCGGCGCCGACAAGGCCGCCGCCGATGCACCGAAGACCGATACGCCTGCGGCGACCGACACTCCTACCGATGCGGGCCCTACAAAAACTGCGGCAGGCGGACCGGCCGAAACGTCGCCGCTGCCGCCGACCGCCGGCACCAAGCTCGCGTCCTATGTGGGCAAATATCCGTTCGACAAGGTCGACGGCGTCGCATGGAACGACAACAGCCTCGTCAAGGCGGGGATCGCGGTGACTGTGAAGGACGCCGCAGTGCTCAAGGCGATCACCACCACCGCAGGCCCGTCTGCGCCGATCGAGATGAAGAACGGCAAGGTCGCCGCGTGGAGCTGCGAACAGCATAATTGCGGGTCGCATCAATGGTCGGTCCAGATCGATCCGCGCACGGGCGCAACCGACGTCTGCTATTTCGACGAAGCCGCCGATCCCGACAAGGCGCGCTGGTTCCTCGCCAACGGCAAGGAAGAAAAGCGCGAGGCGAACTGCCAATAGGCCAAGCGGGGGCGGAAGGATTCGACTCTAGCGCCCGATAGGAACATAATAGGAACATCATCCGATTCGGAGAATGATGATGGCACCGATGTTCCGCTACTTTCTCGGCTTCCAGGTTCCCGCCGACCGCGCCGGCTGGCTGGCGCGGCAATTGCCGCCGGTTTCCATCGACCTGTTCGCGGGTCTGAAGCCGCAAAATTATCATCTCACGCTTTGCACGATTGCCGAGACGCAGGCACAGCATCCCTTCCTGCGACAGCAGGTGGCCAAGGCCTTTGCATCGGGCCTGCCTGCAGCGAGTCCTATCCCCTTCGGCCGGATCGTGAGTCGCGACATGGGGGCGGAACTTACGACGACCGGAAACGTCGGCGACATTCGACATCTCTATCAAGGAATCATTGCCCTGCTGGAAAGCCAAGGCCTGGAACCGATGCATCGCAAGTCCGGACTTCGGCCGCATATTACGCTAGGCTATGGCGCCTGCGATTTCGAGGCTGTGCCGACAGCCTGGCGCTGGACCCCGAGCGAACTGGCCTTGATCGAAAGCCATGTCGGCCATCGCCGCCATCGCGTTCTGCAAAGCTGGACGCTCGCGCCGCCGGCGCAGGGCATGTTCGACTTCATGGAAGACGAACTGCCCCCGCCGCTGCGCTATGCGGCCTAGCTTTCGAGCGTATGCTCGAGCGTGATCTCGCAATCGAGCAGCTTCGACACCGGGCAGTTCATCTCGGCCTCCTTTGCGATCGCCGCGAACTCCTCGGCCGAGATTCCGGGCACCTTGCCGGTCAGCGTCAGCGCCGACTTGGAGATTTCGAACCCGCCGTCGACCTGATCGAGCGTCACCTCGGCGCTCGTCTCGAGCGTATCGCCGCTATAGCCCGCTCGCGCGAGCCCGAACGACAACGCCATCGTGAAGCAGGCCGCGTGCGCCGCGGCGATCAGCTCCTCGGGGTTCGTCCCCGGCTGTCCCTCGAAGCGGGTCCCGAAGCCATAGGGCTGCGCATTCAGCACGCCCGACTTGGTCGTTATCGATCCTTTGCCCTCCTTGCCGAAACCTTCGTAGCGGGCAGATGCGCGATTGACGGTCATATCTTGTCTCCTTGTTCGGCGGCGAACCCGACCGACCGATTCGACCTTACACGATCGGTACGGTATAGGGCATTCCAACGATGGTATGATGACATCATGCGATCAGCCGCCGCGCCACCACACGCTTCCAGGCTTTTTCGTGAAAGAAGAAAGCGACCGCATTGATGCACGGTTCGATGATCGCGATGCCGCCGGCAAGCGCCACCGATCCCGTCATCACATAAGCGACGCTGAAGCCGATCGTCAGATGGATCGACAGATAGGTAAAGGTCTTGATCAGATCGAGCGGCATGGCGACGTGTCCCTTCGAATGACCTAGTTAAGAATCATTCGCAAAATAGCCAACGCAGCCTTCCGCTTACTCTGATCGATTTCCGGCCCGAAAGCCTCAGCGTGAAACCCGCTCGACGCCGGCCCGGTCGAGTTCGGGGCCAATCCGCCCGGCCAGCCACAGCGCCCACATTTTGAAGTCGGCCGCAAGGCTCCACAGCGGATAGGTGAAAGTCGCCGGCCGGTTCTTCTCGACCCCGAAATGCGCGACCCAGGCAAAAAAATAGCCCGCGAGCGGCAGCGCGGCGAACCACCACCAGCGCCCGGTGAACAGGGTGGCGAGGGCGATCAGCACGACCAGGCTCGTTCCGATATAATGCAGCGCCCGTGTCCGCGGCTTGCTGTGCTCGCGCAGATAAAAGGGCCAGAAGTCGGCGAAGCTGGTATAAATCCGGGCCATGCCGGCAGAATGCGCCGCTTGCCCATCGCGGTCAAATAATATGGACCGCCCTCTGCGATCTGGTACGTTCCCCGAAAAAGGGGAGAGGTTCATGAAAAATTCGATGCGTGCCCTGCTGGGGCTCGTGCTGCTGGACGCCATCATCATCGGCGGGGCTTGGTGGATGATCCAGCGCACCGAAAGTGGTGCCTGGAATTCGAACAACCCGGCCGAATCGGTCACGATGATCACGACTACCGCCGGCATGATGGCGGGCTTTGCCTCGATCATCCTGTTGCTGGCGTTCATGCGCCACCGCGCCGCCGGAAACTGACACACCCTGAAATCGTGCCCTCCCGCCGGAGGTCGGAATCGGCGGGAGGGCTGATTCCGCATCGGCGTGGTGGGCCGGCGCAGAACGGTTCGTGGTTGCTGCCGTCCGTAAGTCCTTGGCGCACGCCCGCCGTGATCGCCGTCACTGGCGCCGGTTTTTCAGCCCGCGCGTTTCAGCCGCACCAGCGCCGTGTCGAGCGCCTGCAGGAACTGCGACCGGTCGGCCTTTGAAAAGGGCGGAGGGCCACCCATGCCGTCGCTCATGCCCGCGCGCAGATCGGCCATGATCGCGCGCGTCGCGATCGCGGGGCCGATCGAAGCGGCAGTGAAAGGCTTACCCGTCGGTGCGAGCACCGTCGCTCCGGCCTTCAGCGCCCGGTCGGCCAGCAATATATCGGCGGTAACAACGATGCTCTTCGCATTCGCCGCTTCGGCGATCCAGTCGTCGGCGGCGTCGAAACCGTCCGAGACCACGACCCGCTCGATCAGCGGGTGCTCGGGCACACGCAGCCGGCTGTTACTGACAACTTTCACCGGCACGTCGTGCCTCCAGGCGACTTTGTAGATTTCGTCCTTCACCGGACAGGCGTCGGCATCGACGAGGATCTGGGGAAGCGCAGCCATAAGGATTCCGGTCAGCCGACCTCAACGCCCTTCCAGAACGCAATGCGATCGCGGATCGCGGCGGCGGCTTCCTTGGGGTCGGGATAATACCAGGCGGCGTCTTCGTTCACCCGCGCACCCACCGTCACATGATGATAATGGGCGATGCCCTTCCACGGACAAAAGCTTGTCGTCGCACTGTTCGACAACAGCGCCGCATCGACCGCGGCGCGCGGAAAATAGTGATTGCCCTCGACCACCACCGTGTCCTCGCTATCTGCGATCACCGCACCATTCCAGACTGCCTTCACCATGGTCTCATGCCTTCATTCGCGCGTGGCTATTTTTTCATGTTGTCGAGCCCGGCAATGACGCCGGCCTTGGTCGACGGGTTGCTCGCGTTCGGCTTTTTGGGCTTTTCGGCCTTGGGTTTGCGCGTTTCCCGATTCGATTTCTTCTGACCCTTGGCCATGTTCAATACCTTGCAAGGCGGCGGACGCCTTTGCCCGTCCCCTCCGGTCTAGGCGCTTTGCCGGCTTCCGTCGCCTTTTATCCCGCCACTCCGTCCCAAAGCAGCTTTGCGCCCAGAAAAACCATGAGCAGATAGATGATGACATAGAAGCGAGCGGGGTCCATCCGCTTCATCCAGCGCACCGTGACCAGCGTCGACACGATCGCCAGCGGCATCAGCAGCAGCGCCGCGACGATCACCTCATGCGGAAAGGCACCCAGTGCCAGATAGGCGGGCACTTTCATCCAGTTGACGATCGCAAACAGGATCGCGCTGGTCCCGATGAAGGTCAGGTGCGGCAGTCGGCGCGGCGTCACCCACATCTGGAACGGCGGCCCGCCGGCATGCGCGATCTGGCTTGTGAAGCCCATCGCACCGCCGAAGATCGTTCCGACCCAGCCCGGCGAACTCGACGCCGCCACGACGCGTCCGCCGCGCTCGGCCCACAGGCGATAGAGGCCGAAGGCCAGCGTGATCGCGCCCAGCGCGGCCATCAGCTGTGCCTCGTTAACGCGGTCGGCATAGAACCAGCCCGCCGCGACGCCGACCGCCGCGCCCGGCAGCATCCAGCCGATGATCCAGCCGTCCCATGTCTGGCGGAACGCCCAAACGCTGATCACATCCTGCACGATCAGGATCGGCAGCAGCAGCGCCGCCGCCGTTGCGGGCGGCAGCACGAGCGCCGCGAGCGGCGTCGCCAGCGCGCCGACCCCGGCGAGCCCGCCCTTCGCCATGCCGAGCAGGATCACCGCCGCGACCAGAACGGCGAGCGTCAGCGGATCGGCCAACAGGCTCATGTTTCGGGGTTGTCCGGCAGCCGCCAGTCGATGGCGCCGCGGCCATGCGCTTCGAGGAAAGCGTTCGCCTGACTGAAGGGCTTCGATCCAAAGAAACCATTATGCGCCGATAGCGGTGAGGGGTGCGGCGCGCGCAGGACCAGATGCGGGCTCCCCGCGCCCAACCCCGCGACATTCGCAGCCTTGCGCTGCGCATGGCTGCCCCAGAGGATGAAGACCTTCGGCGCCGGATCGGCCGCGACCGCGGCGACCGCGGCATCGGTGAACGTCTCCCACCCCTTGCCCTGATGCGACGCGGCCATCCCCGCCTCGACCGTCAGGCAATTGTTGAGCAAAAGTACGCCCTGCTCGGCCCAATGCTTCAGATAGCCGTGTGGCGCTGGCGCGATACCGAGGTCGCTTCGCATCTCCTTGTAGATGTTGACGAGGCTCGGCGGTGTCCGCACGCCGGGCTGGACCGAGAAGCAGAGGCCGTGCGCCTGCCCCGGCCCGTGATAGGGATCCTGCCCCAAGATCACGACGCGCACATCCTGCGGCGCCGTCGCATCGAGCGCCGCAAACCAGTCGCGCGGGCGCGGATAGATCGCCTTTCCCTTCGCGCGCTCGTCGGCAAGGAACGTCTTGAGCTGCGCCATATAGGGCTGCTCGAACTCGCCACCGATCGCGGCGAGCCAGTCGGGATGCAATTTGACCTCGGCCATGGCGGCTGCTTCACCAGAGGCATCGCGGCTTGTCCAGCCATCTTGTCCGGCGCCCTTCCCGCCGCTAGGCACGGCGACGACGAAAGGGCATGACCTATGGTGATCGGCGAGGCATTGACGGAGCTTGAAACGGTGGTGAGGGATCGCCTCGCCGCGGGCGATGCGGGCGCCTCCTATGTCGCCAGCCTTGTCGCGAAGGGACGCGGCAAGATCGCGCAAAAGCTGGGCGAGGAAGCGACCGAGACGATCATCGCCGCGCTGACCGAGGATGACGCCGCCCTGACCGGAGAGGCGGCCGACCTCGTCTTCCACCTCACCATACTGCTCGCGGATCGCGGGCTCGGCTGGGATGCGGTCGCCGCCGAACTCGCACGCCGCCACGGCACGTCGGGCCACGCCGAAAAAGCGGCCCGCCCGCAATAAGCATCACCTACAGGAGCCTCCGATGCCGATCGACGCGACCCTCCCCTATGACGACAGCAACATCTTCGCGCGCATCCTGCGCGGCGAGCTGCCGGCGAAGACCGTCTATGAGGACGAGTTCGCCCTCGCCTTCCACGACATCAATCCGCAGGCACCGCTCCATATTCTCGTGATTCCCAAGGGGCCGTATGTGAGCTGGGACGATTTCTCGGAGCGCGGCAGCGAGGCCGAAATCGCCGGCTTCGTCCGCGCTGTCGGCAAGGTCGCGCGCGATCAGGGCCTCGTCGCGCCGGGTTACCGCCTGCTCGCGAATGTCGGCCTCGACAGCCATCAGGAAGTCCCGCACCTCCACGTCCATCTCTTTGCGGGTCAGCCGCTGGGACCGATGCTGGCACGCTGACCATGGCGTCCGCCGAAAAGCGGAACGGCGGGGATTTTTCTTTTGTCTATGATCGCCGTCACAGCGTTTTCGCCATCTGCGATTAACCGTGCGCGCTGTGCGGCGACGGGTGGACTCATGCCCCTGTTTCCAGCAGGATAGATCCAGGCTCACCGGGGAGACGACGCGATGGCAACGGGATGGCAGGCGCTGGCAAAGGCTTTTGCCGGCAAGATGCGGCTGGCCATGATCGTTCCGCTCGCCGCGGCGCTCGTCGCCGCCGGCGGCGACACCGTTCCGCAGGTCACCCTCGCCACCCCCGGCTCGTCGGGCACCGGCGACGGCACGATCAGCCGTTTCACGCTCCGCTTTTCCGAAGACATGGTGCCGCTCGGCGATCCCCGCGCCAAGGCCCCCGCGACCCACGACTGCAAGGTTCCTGCCGACGGCCGCTGGGTCGACACCCGCACCTGGGTTCTCGAATTCGAAAAATCGCTTCCCGGCGGCATGAGCTGCCATGTCGATCTGCGCAGCGACCTGACCACCGCGCGCGGGGTCAATGTCGTTGGCAACAGCCGGTTCGAAATCGACACCGGCGGCCCTTCGGCACGCGCCGTGCTCGCCGGCACCGGCTATGGCGGGATCGAGGAAGACCAGATCTTTCTCGTCGCGACCAACGTCGCCGCCGATCGCGCCTCCGTCGGCCGCTTCGCCTATTGCGCGGTCGACGGCATCGGAGAGAAGATCCCGGTCGACGTGCTGAAGCGCGAGACTGTCACGACCATCCTTGAGGGCGTCAGCGACCAGTGGTCGGCGCAATCCTTCACGCAGGACGCCGGCCTGCCGCTGCGCCTGCCCGCCGCTGGCGCCGACCGCGAGGCCGCGCTCGACCGCGTCGTCCCGGTCAAATGCCGCCGCCCGCTACCGCCCGGACGCGAGATGGCGCTCGTCTGGGACGCGCGCATCTCGCAGTCGGGCGTGCCCACCCGCACCGCCGGCCGCGACCAGCGTTTCGACTATGATGTCCGCCCGGCCTTCACCGCCAAAATGTCGTGCAGCCGCGTCAATCCGCAGGCGGGCTGTAACCCGCTCAAGGACATCAATGTCAGCTTCGCCGCGCCCGTCGCGCGCGATGTCGCGCTCGCAGCCACACTCCGCACCGCCGACGGCAAGACCATCGCCGCGAAGATCGACGATGATGACAAGAATGATGCCTGGCTCGAGCGCATTCATTTTGCCGGCCCGCTGCCACAGAATGTCGACGCGACGCTCGTACTGCCCGCCGACATCGCCGACCAGAGCGGTCGCAAGCTGCAGAACCAGTCGAACTTCCCGCTGAAATTCCACATCGACAGCGCCCCGCCGATCGTCAAATTCGCCGCCGAATTCGGCATTCTCGAAGCCGGCGAAGGCGGCATCCTGCCCGTCACCGTGCGCGGCGTCGAAGCCTCGCTGATCCAGTCGAACCTCAAGATGCCCGCAAGCGTGCTCAAGGTCGGCGACGACGATGCTGCGATCGCGCGCTGGCTGACCCGCGTCGAAAAGGCCGACGATACCGACTATCGCGAAGAAAAGAACGCGAAGGGCGAAGACATCACCGTCAATTACACCGGCACGCAGTCGGTGTTCGACGGCGCGCCCGCGGGCGGCGAACGTCGCAACCTGACCCTCGCGCCACCGGCCGGGGGCAAGGAGTTCGAGGTCGTCGGCATTCCGCTGGCCGAAAAGGGCTTCCATGTCGTCGAGATCGCAAGCCCCGAGCTGGGCGCAGCGCTGCTCGGCCGCAAGGCGACGCGCTATGTCGCGACCGCGGCGCTCGTCACCAACATGGCGGTGCATTTCAAATGGGGCCGCGACGGCTCGCTTGCCTGGGTGACCGCGCTCGACACCGGCCTTCCCGTCGCGGGTGCCGAGGTTCGCGTCACCGACAGCTGCACGGGGCGCCTGCTCGCGCGCGGCACTGCCGACAAGTCCGGCCGCCTCGCCTTCCCGAACGGCCTGCCGCAACCCGAAACCTATGCGAGTTGCGAGGACGATCCCGACCCCGCGAACAGCGAAGGCCATGCGCTTATGGTCAGCGCGCGCTCGGGCGATGATTTCAGCTTCACGCTCACCGACTGGGGCGACGGCATCCGCCCCTATGACTTCGACCTCCCCTATGGCTGGTCGGAGCGCGAGGATATCCTCCACACCCTGTTTGACCGCGCGCTCGTGAAGGCGGGCGAGACGGTCCATATGAAGCATATCCTGCGCCGCCCGGTCGGCACGGGCTTCGCGACCCCGAAACCGCTCGCGGGCAAGCTCCGCCTCGTCCACCGCGGTTCGGACACCGAATTCGAAATGCCCTTCGCGATCGATGCGAACGGCAGTGGCGAGACGGTATGGAATGTCCCTGCGTCGGCACCGATGGGCGATTATGAGCTCGTCTTCGTCACCAAGGATAAAGACGGCAAGGACAAGAGCATCTGGTCGAACCAGTCGGTCAAGGTCGACGAATATCGGCTGCCGACGATGAAGGCGACCGTGACCGGCCCGAGGGCCGCGCTCATCCGCCCGGCGCAGGTGCCGCTGTCGCTGTTCGTCGGCTATCTGTCGGGCGGCCCTGCACCCGGTCTGCCGGTCGAGGTCCGTTCGACCTTCCGCCCCGCGTGGACCGCGCCCGACGATTATCGCGACTGGGACTTCGACGGCCAGCCCGTCAAGGAAGGCGTCATCCAGCTCGACGACAGCGGCGAAGAGCCCGAGGCCGACATGCCGCTCGCACGCTCGGTTCCGCTCAAGCTTGGTGCCGACGGCACCGCAACGACCAGCGTCACCGTCGACCAGCCGATCATCGAACCGACCCAGATGGCCGTCGAGATGGATTATGAGGATGCGAATGGCGAAACGCTGACCTCCAGCCGCCGCATCACCCTCTATCCCTCGGCCGTGCGCCTCGGCCTCAAGACCGACGGCTGGCTGATGCGCGACAATGATCTGCGCCTGAAGTTCATCGCGCTCGACCTCGACGACAAGCCGATCTCGGGCCAGCGCGTGCAGGTCGCACTCTACAATCGCGAGATCATCACGGCCCGGCGCCGCCTGATTGGCGGCTTCTATGCCTATGACAACCAGATGCGAACGACCAGGCTCGCCACGACGTGCAGCGCGACGACCGACAAGCTCGGCCGCGCGAGCTGCGCGATGGCGCCCGGCATCTCGGGCGAGGTGACGGTCGTTGCGACAACCGCCGATGCCGACGGCAACGAAGCCCGCGCGATCCGCTCGGTCTGGCTCGCCGGCGACAATGACTGGTGGTTCGGCGGCGACAATGGCGACCGCATGGACGTCATCGCCGAAAAGCCGCGCTACGCCGCTGGAGAGACCGCGAACTTCCAGGTCCGCATGCCGTTCCGCGAAGCGACCGCACTTGTCACCGTCGAACGCGAGGGCGTTCTGTCCAGCTTCGTCGTGCCGCTGAAGGGCACCGATCCGGTTGTCCGGGTCAAACTGCCCGCGACTTACGCCCCCGACGTCTATGTGTCGGTGATGGCCGTGCGCGGCCGTGTGACTGGCGAGGAAAGCTGGTTCCGCAAGATGAAGCGCGCGGTCGGCTTCAAGATCGAGAATAGCGAAGGTGCGCCCGCGACCGCGCTCGTCGACCTTGCAAAGCCGAGCTACCGGCTCGGCATCGCGAAGATCAAGGTCGGCTGGGAAGGCCATCAGCTCGGTGTCAAGGTCAAGGCTGACAAGGAAAAATACGCGATCCGCGAAACCGCCAAGGTGGGCATCGAGGTCAAGGATCCTTCGGGCAAGGCAGCACGCGGCGCCGACGTCGCTTTCGTTGCAGTCGACGAAGCCTTGCTCCAGCTCGCACCCAACGAAAGCTGGAAGCTGATCGACGCGATGATGGGCGACCGGACGCTCGACGTCCTCACCTCGACCGCGCAGATGCAAGTCGTCGGCAAGCGCCACTATGGCCGCAAGGCGCTCGAACCGGGCGGCGGTGGCGGCGGCGATTTGTCGGGCCTGACGCGCGAGGACTTCCGCCCCGTGCTGCTGTGGCAGGGCCATGTTCCGCTCGACGGACAGGGCCGCGCGACGGTCGATGTGCCGTTGTCCGACAATCTCTCGGGCTTCCGCCTCGTCGCGATTGCGACCGACGGATCGCAATATTTCGGCACCGGCGAAACGAGCGTCCGCACCGTTCAGGATCTCGGCGTCTTCGCCGGACTCCCCGAACTGGTCCGCACGGGCGACACGTTCGACGCGCGCTTCACGCTGCGCAACGGCACCGACAGGGAGATGACGGTCACCGCCACCCCGACCCTGACGCCTGCGGTCGCGACCGCACCGCCGCTGACCGTGACGATCCCGGCGGGCGGCGCCGTGCCGATCAGCTGGTCGATGACCGCGCCCGAGGCCACCGGTCCGATCCAGTGGACCGTCGATGCGGTGTCAAAGGATGGCAAGGCGCGCGACCGCCTCGTCTTCGAGCAGGTCGTCGAACCGGCCGTGCCGGTCGAAACCTGGGCTGCCAGCCTGTTCCGCGTCGGTCCGGACACCACCCTGCCGATCGCGATCCCGGCGGGGGCGCTGCCTGGCGGTTATGTCGACGTCGCGCTCGCGGGCACGCTGGCGCCGCCGCTTTCGGGCGTGCGCGACTATATGGCTATCTATCCGTACAACTGCTTCGAGCAGTCGACCTCGCGCGCAATCGCGCTCGGCGATGTCGCGCGGTGGCAGGCGCTGGCAGGCGCGATGCCGACCTATCTCGATAGCGATGGTCTGCTCCGCTACTGGCCGAACGACCGGATGGAGGGCTCGCCCGAGCTGACCGCCTATGTCCTTGCGATCACGGCGGCGAACGGCTTCGCGATCCCCGAAGCGTCGAAGACGAAGATGGTCAAGGCGCTGCAGGCGGTCGTCGAGGGACGCCTGACCCGCAAGGGCTATGGCCCCTATGACATCCGCCCGGTCCGCGTCGCGGCGCTCGCAGCGCTCGCCCGCAACAATGCGTCGAGCGCCCGGCTGGTGGCGACGATCGACATGGCGCCCGTCGACATGGCGACCGGCACGCTTGCCGACTGGCTCGTCGCGATCGAGCGCACCCCCGGCGTCCGCAACGCCGTCGCGCTGCGGACCGCAGCCGAAGCCGAACTGCGCAAGCGGCTCGTCTATGAAGGCACGCGCCTCGACCTCGTCGACGATGCGAAGGCGCCGTGGTGGATGATGTCGAGCGGCGACGAAATGGCGATCAAGACGCTTGAGGCCGTCCTCGGCCGCAAGGGCTGGGAAGACGATGCGGGCAAGCTGATGGTCGGCGTCGCGCAGCGTCAGCGCAAGGGCCACTGGGATACCACCCCGGCCAATGCCTGGGGTGCGGTGACCGTCCGCCGCTTCGCCGAGCTTTATCCGGCAAGCGCGATCACCGGCGTGACCAATATCAGCCTTGCCGGTGGCACTGCCTCGCAAAGCTGGCCGCTCCCGGCCGAAGCTCCCTCGCCGCTTCGCGTTGCGCTGAACGCAGCAACGATGAGTCTGAAGCATGAGGGCGCCGGCGCGCCATGGGCGACGGTCAGCGTCAAGGCGGCCGTCCCGCTCAAGGAACCCCTCAACGCGGGCTATCGCATCAAGCGCTCGGTCAGCATCGTCAAGGCGGCCGACCCGAACCGGCTGACGCGCGGCGACGTGATCAAGGTCCGGATCGAGATCGTCGCGGCCGCGGGCCGGACATGGGTGGTCGTCAACGATCCGGTGCCCCCGGGCGCGACGATCGTCGGCAACCTCGGCGGCCAGTCGGAAATGCTGGCGGCGCAGGCGGGCGGGTCGAACTGGCAGCCCTCCTATGTCGAACGCGGCAAGGACAGCTGGCGCGGCTATTACGGCTGGATGCCCGCAGGCACGCACGCGGTCGAATATGTCGTTCGGCTCAACGGCTCCGGCAAATTCACCCTGCCCCCGACGCGTGTCGAGGCGATGTATTCGCCCGCGATCCGCGGACAGTGGCCGAACGCGCCGGTGACGGTCGCCGCCGCCGCGCAATAAGGTGACGACCATGCCGCCCATTCCCGGGCACCGGCGGCGCTGGCCCCATGCTCTGGCATGGGCGGCGCTGGCGGCGCTCGTCCTCACCACCGCCGCGCATCTGCTGACGCGCCCGCCGGCGATGCCCGGCTATGCGGCGGTGCGCGCCGACTGGAAGCCCAGCGAAGCTTGGCTCTATGACCGCGACGGGCAGCTGCTCGACAGCGAGCGCATCAATTTCGAGCGCCGCCGTCTCGCGTGGGTATCGCTCAAGGACATCAGCCCTGCGGTGCGCGAGACCGTCGTCGCGGCCGAGGATCATCGCTTCTGGTCGCACGGCGGGGTCGACTGGCTCGCGATCGCCAGCGCCGCCCGCACCCGCTGGACGGGAGGGCGCTCGCGCGGCGCCTCGACCTTGCCGATGCAGCTCGCCGCCTTTCTCGCGCCCGACCTAGCACAACCCGGCCAGCGCGGCTGGCTCGCCAAGATCCGTCAGATGCGCGCCGCGCAGGTGCTCGCATCGAACTGGACGCACGAGCAGATGCTCGAGGCCTATTTCAACCTGCTGCCGCTGCGCGGCGAGGCGCAGGGGATCGGCGCGGGCGCGCAGAGCCTGTTCGGCAAGACCCCCGGCGAAATGAACCGCACCGACGCCGCGCTGTTCGCCGGGCTGCTCCCTAACCCCGCGGCAAAGGCCGATGCCCTCGGCCGCCGCGCGTGCCGGATCGCCAAGGCATCCGACTGCAGCGCAATCGATGCTGCCGCGGCTACGCTCGTCTCGGGCGAGCAGGCCGCGCGTTTCGACCCCGCGCTCGCGCCGCACCTTGCGACGCGGCTGCTCGACAGGCCCGGCAAGCGCGTCACGACGACGATCGATCGCCGCATCCAGACCGCCGCGATCGTCGCGCTGCGCCGCCAGCTTTCGGGCCTCGGCTCGGACCGTGTGCGCGACGGCGCGGTCGTCGTCCTCGACAATGCGACGGGCGAGGTTCTCGCCTATGTCGGCGGCGTCGGGCTCAAATCGACCGCCGCCGCCGTCGATGGCGCCAACGCCCGGCGGCAGGCCGGCTCGACCCTGAAGCCGCACCTCTATGCGCAGGTGATCGAGCATGGCTGGCTCACTGCAGCCTCGATCCTCGACGACAGCCCGGTGCAACTCGACACCGCCTCGGGGCTCTATGTGCCCAAGAATTACGACCATAGTTTCAAGGGGCCGGTCAGCGTGCGGAGCGCGCTCGCCTCCTCGCTCAACGTCCCCGCCGTCCGCACCCTCGTCATCGACGACGTCCAGGAGTTTCGCGACCGCCTGTGGGCGCTCGGCTATCACGGCCTCGTCGAGGACGGCGAATACTACGGCTTCAGCCTCGCGCTCGGCTCTGCCGAGGTCAGCCTTGTCGAGCAGGCCAATGCCTTCCGTACCTTCGCCAATCATGGCCGCTGGTCGCCGGTGCATTTCCGCATCGGCGAGAAAGCGGCCCCCGCGCGGCAGATCGTAAATCCCGCTGCAGCCTTCATCGTCGGCGACATCCTCGCCGACGCCTCGGCGCGCGCCGACGCCTTCGGTGAGGACAGCGCGCTCCGCCTGCCCTTCTGGGCGGCGGCAAAGACCGGCACTTCGAAGGGCATGCGCGACAATTGGTGCGTCGGCTGGTCCGACCGCTACACCGTCGCGGTCTGGGTCGGCAATCTCGAGGGCGATTCGATGCGCGCCGTCTCGGGCACCTCGGGTGCCGCCCCCGTCTGGCGCGACGTCATGATGGCGCTCCATGCGGGAAGTCCGGGGAAGGCGCCGACGATGCCCGACGGCGTCGAGGCCCGCCAGATCAGCCTCCCCGGCACGCGCGAGCCGCCGCGCCGCGAATATTTCATGCGCGGCACGGCGCAGGCAGAAATGGCTGCCGCGCCGCAGGTATCGCGCCGGCCGCGGATCACCAGCCCGGTCAGCGGCAGCGTCTACGCGCTCGACCCCGACATCCCGATCGACCGTCAGAGCCTTGCGGTTCTGGTGAGCGGCGAGGTCACGGGCTTTCGCCTGATCCTCGACAAGAAGCCGCTCGGCGACGCCGATACCGGCGCCCAGATCCTTCCCCGACCCGGGGTCCATATGCTGACCCTCGTCGATCCGGGCGGGCAGATCATCGATCGCGTGCGCTTTACGGTACGGTAGACTGCGACAAAGCGCCTGTCACACGCCTGAAATTAAGTTGCGCTGACGCGCGGAGCGTTTAGTCTCCCCTGCCATGAGAGGCCCGTTCCGGGCCCCAAAGGGGAAATCTGGATGATATTTGGTCGCGTCAAACCGCTCGACGCCATCTTGGCCACGGCCGAGAAAAAGTCGCTGCACCGAACGCTCGGTGCCTTTCAGCTAACCTTGTTCGGTATCGGCTGCGTGATCGGCACCGGCATTTTCGTGCTGACCTCGGCCGGCGCACAAAAGGCCGGCCCGGGCCTGATGCTGGCCTTTGCCATTGCCGGCCTGATCTGCATCGTTGCCGCGCTCTGCTACGCTGAAATCGCCGCGATGATCCCCGTTGCCGGCTCCGCCTATACCTACACCTATGCAACGATGGGCGAAATGCTCGCCTGGACCGTCGGCTGGGCGCTTGTCCTCGAATATGCGGTCGCAGCATCCGCTGTGTCGGTCGGCTGGTCCGGCTATTTCTCGGGAACGATATTAAATGAATTCCTGGGGATACAGCTGCCATCCTATCTGGCTGGCGCGCCGCTGGCGCTAGGCGGGATCGAGGGCGGTTTTATCAACCTGCCCGCCGTTTTCATCGCCTTGCTCATCACCGGACTGCTGATGATCGGCACCACCGAAAGCGCACGCGTCAACGCGATCCTGGTCGCGATCAAGGTCACCGCGCTCACGGCCTTCATCGCGCTGACCTTGCCCAGCGACTATTTCTCGACCGACAAGTTCAATCCCTTCCTGCCGGCCGGCGTCTTCGGCGGCTTCGGATCGGGCATCGGCGCGGTCGGCGCCGCGGCGACGATCTTCTTCGCTTATGTCGGCTTCGACGCGGTTTCGACCGCCGCTGAAGAAACCAAGAACCCGCAGCGCAACGTGCCGATCGGCCTGATCGGCTCGCTGCTCTTCTGCACTGTCTTCTACATTCTGGTCGCCGCGGGCGCGATCGGCACCGTCGGTGGCCAGCCGATCATGGGCCCGAATGGTGTGCCCTTCCCCGCCGGTTCGGAAGAACTGGCACGCCAATGCGCCACCTATGCCGCCGACAACCTGCCGCTCGTCTGCTCGAACGAAGCGCTCGCGCATGTTCTTCGCCAGATCGGCTGGTCGGGCGTCGGCAACATGCTCGGCATCGCCGCCTTCGTCGCGCTGCCGTCGGTGATCCTGATCCTGCTGTTCGGTCAGACCCGCGTCGCCTTCGTGATGAGCCGCGACGGCCTGCTCCCCGAATCGTGGAGCAAGGTGCATCCGAAGTGGAAGACCCCGCATGTGATCACCGCGATTACCGGGATGGCAGTCGCGGTCGCCGCGGCGTTCCTGCCGGTCGGCAAGCTCGCCGACATCGCCAATGCCGGCACGCTCTATGCGTTCATGATGGTCGCGATCGCCGTGATGATGCTGCGCAAGACGGCGCCGAACCATCCGCGCGCGTTCCGGACGCCGGCGCTGTGGCTGATCGGACCGCTGACCATCGCGGGTACGATCTTCCTGTTCTTCAACCTGCCGCTCGACGCGATGCTCGTTCTCCCGATCTGGGGCGGCATCGGCCTTGTCTTCTATTACCTCTACAGCCGCAGCCGCAGCCACCTCGGCCGCGGCATCGTCGAAGTGCACGAGGACGATCTCGAGCCGCACGCGCCGATCAACTGACGGCGGCACCAACCTGTAAAAAGGGCCGTCCCGGCAATGCCGAGGCGGCCCTTTTCTTTGCCCGCGACAAAAGCGTGCTCAGTAAGGCATCTTGGGCGCCGTCCCCGGCCGGGTGAACAGCTTGCCGCGCTCCGCCCAGAAGACCAACGTCAGCCCGACGACGCCCGAGATCAGGAACGCATAGGCCAGCGGCAGCGTCGTGCCATTATATTGCTGCCCGATCAGCGCGCCGACGCCCGCTGCGAGCAGGGTCTTGGCAAAGCTCTGATAGGAGGAGGCGACGCCCGCCATATGGCCGAAGTCCTCCATCGCGATCGATCCGAAATTGCTGCCGATAAAGCCGATCAGGCCGACATTGACCATCATCAGCACGGTGAACATCCACAGCGTCTCGGCGCCGCTCAGCGCGACGAGAATCTGGACGATCGAGGTCGCCATGAAGGCAAAGGTCGCAGCCTGCGACACGCGCCGCGCGCCGAACCGCTCGACGATCGCGGCGTTCGAGAAATTGGCGATCGCGATCCCCATCGCGACGCAGGCGAACACCAGCGGGAACCAGCTGCGAGCATCGAAGATGTCGGCGATGATCTGTTCGCTGCTATTGAGATAGCCATAGAGCGACCCCTGCATCATGCCCGATGCGATCATATAGCCCGCGGCGCGGCGATGCCGCGTGACCGTCGCCCAGCCCGCGACCATCGTCCGCAGATCGAGCGGCCGGACGTCGGCGGGGTCGAGTGTTTCGGGCAGGCGGCGCAGCCACAGGATCATCACGATCCCCATCACCGCCAGCACGATGAAGATCGCACGCCAGCTTGCGAACAGCGTGATGCCCGCGCCCATAGTGGGCGCAATTGCGGGGACGATCATGAAGACGAGGAAGATCATCGACAGCCGCTTTGCCATCGCGTCGCCCGAGAACAGGTCGCGGATCACCGCGACGACGATCACGCCGAGCGCCGCGCTGACCAGCCCATGCCCGAAGCGCAGCGCGAGGAGCAGCGGAAAGCTGTTCGCGAGCCCGCAGCCGATCGAGAAGGCGACATAGGCGAAGAGCGCGGGGACGAGTACGCCCTTGCGCCCGAAGCGGTCGGACAAGGGCCCGTAGAAGAGCGACCCGGCCCCGATGCCGAAGAGATAGATCGAGATGATATATTGGCGGTCATTGGCAACCGCGACGCCCAGACCCTCACCAATCGCGGGCAGTGCGGGCAGCATCGAATCGATGGCAAGCGCATTCAGCGCCATGACCATCGCCATCATGAACGTCATTTCGCGGTCGCCGGGCATGCGGGACCGTTGAGGGGTTTCGGTCATTTTGTGCATTGCGGCAGGCCTATGCGCCTCCCCGCCCGCTTTGGATAGCCCCCGCGGCCCGAAAAGCTATGCAAAGCAAAAGGGCCGCCCCGATGGAGCGGCCCTTCCGGTTTCCGTTTCCCGAAGGATCAGGCCTGACGGGTGCCCGTCATCGCCATCGAACCGAACGCGCCGGCCTTGATCGTGCCGGTCAGCGTGTCGCCGTCGATCGTCGCTTCGGCTTCGAGCGTCATCGGCATCGGCACCTTCATGTTCATGGTCCAGGTCAGCTTGTTGCCGTCGACCTTGCCATTTTCGACATCGAGCGCGCCCATCGCACCGGCATTCTGGCCGGTGAAGCTGTCGCCGTCGCTCTTCACGGTGAAAACCGACTTCTGGTCGCCCATCGGCGATTTGGTAACGCACTCGTAGTTGCCATCGACACCGGACATAGACTCTCTCCTACTGAAACTGATGTTAGTTAGCGGGTGTCGCTATTTCCACCGGCAGGCCCAGCCCGTCAAGCTGCGGTTTGACCACCGCGGCATCGCCGACGATGACATAGACGAGATCGCCGGCCAGCGCCTTGCGGGCCGCAGCGTCGATTTCGGCCGTGGTCATCGCTTCATAGGTTTTGGGCAGCGTTTCGTAATAATCGTCGGCGCGGCCGAACTTCACGATCTGGCGGAGTCCGCCGAGCACGTCGCCCGACGTTTCGAAGCTGCCCGGCAGTTCGCGGACGCTGCCGTTGACGGTGCGTTCCAGTTCCTCGCCGGTGACGCCCTTGTCGCCAAGGAAGCTCTTGAGGTCGCTCTGGAACTCCTTGATCGAATCGCCCGTGCGGTCGGCCTGCACCGGCGCGATCGCGACCCAGGTCAGCCGGTCCTTGTCGTTCGAGATGCGCGAGCGCACCCCATAGGACCAGCCCTTGGTCTCGCGCAGGTTCATGTTGAAGCGCGACAGGAAATTCCCGCCGAAGATGTCGTTCGCGGCGCGCAGCGGCTCCAGTTCGTCGCTGCCCTTTGCGGTCAGCACCTTGCCCGCCATGATCACCGACTGCGGCGATTTCGGCCGGTCGAAAAGCAGGATGCGCGGCTTCTGCGCCGGCACCGCGATTTCGAAATGCTTCGTGCCCTTCGCGGCCGCCGAAGCTTTCCAGTCGCCGAACGCGGCATCGAGCTGCTTCGTGACATCCTTCAACGTCGTGTCGCCGACGACGAAGATGCGTGCATTGTCGGGCCGGATCCACGCCGAGTGGAAGCTCGCAAGCTGGTCGCGCGTCGCCGCGGTCACCGCCGCCGTGGTGCCGAGGCCCGAGGGCGGAATGCCATAGGGATGGTCGGCGCCATAAAGCGCCGGCATCAGCAGGCGGTTGGCGATCGCATTCGGATTGTTGAGCTCCGACTTCAGCCGGTTGAGCTGCTGCGCGCGCACGCGCTCCAGTTCCTTCCCGTCGAAGGCGGGGTTGCGGATATAGTCGGCGAGCAGGCCCAGCGAGGCGCTGAGGTTCGGCTTCAGCGCGAACAGGCTGAACACCGTCTCGTCAGCGGTCGCCGACCCGTCGATCTGTGCGCCAAGGCGCTCCTTCGCTTCGGCGAAGTTGATCGAATCGCGGCGCGTCGTGCCTTCGTCCATCAGGCTGAGCATCAGCGACTGGGTGCCAAGCGCATTGTGCGGATCGGCGGCATAGCCGGCGTCGAAGCTGACCGCGACCTGCACCGTCGGCACCGTCGTCCGGCGCGCGAAGACCACTTCGATGCCGTTCTTGAGCTTCGCGCGTTCGATCGCGGGGAAGTCCAGCGCGGTGAGGTCGGCAACCGCCGGAAGCTGCGAGCGGTCGGCGAACGAGGTCGCCCAGGCGGCCCCCGTATCGGGACCGACGTCGCCGAGCGCGGGGTTCCAGTAACGGTCGGGCGCGATTCCGGTGACTTTCTCCGCGGTCACGGCGCCGCCGCGATTCTCGCCGCCCTCGGTGCGTTCGCCCGGCGTATAGGTCAGCGAGAAGACCGGACGCGACATCCACTTCTGCGCGACGGCCTTCACCTGCTCAGGGGTCGCCTTGGCGAGCCGGTCGAGTTCGACCTTGTAATAAGCCGGATTGTTCGAATAGAGCGCGCCCTCGGCCAGCGTCACCGCCTTGCCGCCGAAACCGCCCACCGATTCAAGACCCGAAATCGTGCCGCCAAGATAGCTGGCGGCCGCCCGCTGCAGTTCGTCGGCGGTCGGCCCCTCGGCGAGGAACTTCGCGATTTCCGCGTCCAGCTTGTCGCCGACGACCTTCGGATCGACCCCAGGCTTTACGTCGGCCTGCACGATCAGGAAGCCCGCGTCTTCCAGCGTCTGGGCGCCCGCGCCGACGCTCACCGCGACCGGATCCTTGCGGACCATCGCATTGTCGAGCCGCGACGAGGACAGACCGCCCAGCACCGTGGCCGCCATCTGCAGCGGCACCGCATCGGCGTCGTTCAGGCCCGGAATCGCCCACATGCGATAGAGGCGCGTCGTCGGGACCAGATCCTTCACTTCCTTCGCGAACGGCGCAGGCAGGGTCGGAACCGAGGTTTCGGGCGCCTTCACCTGCGGCCCGCGCGGAATGTCGCCGAACCATTCGGTGACCTTCGCCTTCGCGGTCGCCACGTCGACGTCGCCCGCGAGCACGAGCACTGCATTGTTGGGGCCATAATTGTCGGTGAACCACTTCTTCACGTCGGCGAGGCTCGCCGAAT
Organism: Sphingopyxis sp.; assembly: GCF_965279755.1. Taxonomy (GTDB): domain Bacteria; phylum Pseudomonadota; class Alphaproteobacteria; order Sphingomonadales; family Sphingomonadaceae; genus Sphingopyxis. Next base: position 1,204,084 of record NZ_OZ257261.1, read on the forward strand.
TGAGGTCGGCCATCGAGCCGATCGTGCTGTGGTGATAGGGGTGCCCCTTGGGGAAGAGATTCTCGAAAATCTCGTAGCGCAGCAGGCCATAGGGGTTGTTGTCGCCCTGACGCTTTTCATTCTGGACGACGCCGCGCTGGTTATCGAGCTTTTCCTGCGTCACCGCGCCGAGCAGATGCCCCATGCGGTCGCTTTCGAGGAACAGCGCGCGGTCGAGCGCGCCGGTCGGCACCGTCTCGAAATAATTGGTGCGGTCGACGTTGGTCGTGCCGTTGCTGTCGGTCGCGCCGACCTGTTGCAGCGGCTCGAAGAAGTCGCCCGGCGAATTTTCCGAGCCATTGAACATCAGATGTTCGAACAGATGCGCAAAGCCCGTCTTGCCCGCCGGCTCGTTCTTCGACCCGACGCGGTACCAGACCGATACGGCGACGACGGGCGCCTTGCGGTCCTCATGGACGATGACGCGCAAACCATTGTCGAGCGTGAAGCTCTGGTAGGGGATATCGACCGCCTTCACCAGATCGGCGATCGGCGCCGGCGCGGCCTCCTTCGCCTTGGCGAGCGCGGGACCGGCGGCGACAAGCGAGGTCGATGCCGCGAGGGCGAGAGCGAAGTGACGGAATGCGGGCATGAAATTCCTCTTGGATACGGGAGCGCGGGCCTGAAAAGCCAGCCGCGGGCCGGGTGCCGGACGGCACTGTATCAGCGGTTTAGGTCAGCGCCCGCACGCTTTCAAGGCCGATAGAAACGCGCCCCGCTCGCGCGCAGCGCCGCTGGATCGAACAACACCGGTTTCAACCGGTGCTGCACGAACAGCGGCGCCTGATCATTATAGTGCGGGCTGTCCGGACGCGTCGTCGCGGCGCCGAAGGGCTGGATCGATTCCGATCGCACCTGCCCCGCCCTGTCCCACGTCACGAACATGATGAAGCTGTCGCCGTGGCGCACTTTCAGACGCCCGTCGGGCTCGACATCCCACAGGGTCGAGGCACGGACCGTGTCGTTGCCGCCATCGAGCGGCAGGTCGACGCGGTGTGCGCCCTCGCCGTGACGAAGCCGCAGCACGGTGCCGAGCTTCGGATCGAGACCGCCGAAATGCTCCTGCAGATGCGCGACCGTATCCTTCAGCACCGTGCGCGGATCGGGGTCGGCCTTGCGCTGGTAATGGCTGCCGTTCGCGGGGCGCAGCACCATCAGCGCCAGCGCGTCGCCCTTGCCCTTGCCATCGAGGTTCCAGTCCCACTGGCGCAGCAGGCCCTGTGCTTCGGCCAGCGCCGCATCGCCCTTCGTATCGAGCGCGAGCAGCCGGTCCATCCAGACCTTGGCATAGCCGGTCTTCGCATAGGCGGTGTCATATTTGATCGCCTTCAGCCGCGCCTCGTCGATCTGCCCCGAGGCCTCGAACAGCTCGATCAGCCGCACCGCGCGGTTGGTCATGTCGTCCTCGATCCCGAGCAGTGGCGAAAAGGCCGCAGCGTCGAGTTCGTCGCCCGGCCCGGCCGCGACCCACGGCGTGTTGTTCGCGTTCATCAGATAGCCCGAGCGCGGATTGACGAGCGCGGGCACGCGATCGAACGGCAGCGTTTTCGTCCACACGTCGGCCGACGTGTCGCCGGGCAGGATGCCGCGCCAGTTGAACCCCGCCGGCCGGTCGGGGAACATCGCATTATAGAACAGCCCGATATTGCCCTTCGCATCGGCATAGATGAAATTGGTGGCGGGCACGCCCTGTCCCGCCATCGCGGCGCGCCATTCGGCAAAGCTCTTCGCCTTGTTCAGCCGGTAATATTGGGTGACCATATTCGCCTGGTCCATCCCGGCATAGCGGATCGCGAACGCGCCCTTCGCATTCCGGATCACCGGCCCCTGCACCGATCGATAGATGGTGCGCGGCACCGGAATCACGAACGGGCCATATTTGACCCGCAGCCAGATACGCTGCTCCTCGAGCGGCAGCCATTTGCCGTCGAAGCGGTAGTTCTTGCCGCTCTCGTCGAGCACCAGCTTGTAGATGTCGATGAGGTCGGGCCGGTTCACCGTATTGGTCCAGCCGAGATATTTATTGTGACCGAGGAAGGGATAAGGCGACCCGGGGAAGTTCGCGCCCGCGAAATCCCAGCCTTCGCCCGAATGGACGACCAGTTCGTACCAGGCGACGCCGCCGGTCCACGGCTGGTGCGAGTTGGAAACGAGCCGCGTCGCGCCATCGGTCGACCGCGCCGGCGCGACCGCCATGCCGTTCGAGCCATTGGCCTCGGGATCGCGGCCGACCGGGGTCAGCTCGCGCGGGACGAGCTTGCCCTTGGCGTCGAGCGAAGGCCCGCCTTCGCGTCCGAGTATCTTGTCCTCGGTCAACCCGCCGAGCACCGAATCGAGTCCGAAGAAGAAAGGCGAGCGCAGGACGAAGCCCGCGACGACATCCTCGCCGGTCACCGGGAACAGTCCCGAGAGCCGCACCTCGCCCGGATGCTTGTCGGCATAATGGTTGAGCCCGGCGGCATAGGCGGTGAACAGCGCCTTCACATCGGCGGGCAGGCGCGGCCAATCGCGCGCGGTCGTCGCGCGGACACCCAGCAGCGCCTCGGCATAATCGACCTTCGCGCCATCCTCGCCGAGCATCGCGCCCGCGCGCCCGCGCGTCATCGCGATGACTTCCTGCAGGGTCGAGAAATCATCCTCGGCATGTGCATAGGCGACGCCATAGGCGACGTCGGCATCGGTCTTCCCGAAGATATGCGGCACGCCGAACTTGTCGCGCGCGATCTGCACATTGACCGGCTTGAAATCGGGCGCCGCGGGGGCCTTGGCGGTCAGCGGCTCCCATATTGCGAGACCGATCAGAACGGCGACGAGCAGAACCAGAAAGCCGACGAAAAATTTGCGCATCCGCTTTCCCACTCCATGCCGTATCAGTCGCGACAGGCGTCATGGCCGAAAATTCGCACGACGGAAAGCCATGCTCTTGTGTTGCAAATCGGCAACACTATCTTGCTCGTCGAGAAAGGGGCTTATCCAGAATGAACCTCGAGAAATTTACCGATCGCGCCAAGGGCTTCCTCCAGTCGGCGCAGACGATTGCGATCCGCATGAATCATCAGCGGATCAGTCCCGAGCATGTCGCCAAAGCACTGCTCGAGGACAAGGAAGGCATGGCCGCGGGCCTGATCGCGAAAAGTGGCGGCGACGCCGCACGCGCGGTGGCAGGCATCGACGCGCTGCTTGCCAAGGTGCCCGCCGTGTCGGGTTCGGGTGCGCAGCAGACGCCGGGGCTCGACAATGACGCCGTGCGCCTGCTCGATCAGGCCGAACAGGTCGCCGAAAAGGCGGGCGACGGCTTCGTCACCGTCGAACGGCTCCTGCTCGCGATGGTGCTCGGCACCACGACCCCCGTGGGCAAGGCCTTCGCCGATGCCGGTGTGAAGGCCGAAGCGCTGAACGCCGCGATCAACGAGCTGCGCCGCGGCCGCACCGCCGACAGCGCGGGTGCCGAGGACAGCTTCGAGGCGCTCAAGAAATATGCGCGCGACCTCACCGAGGTGGCGCATGCGGGCAAGCTCGATCCGGTGATCGGCCGCGACGAGGAAATCCGCCGCACCATCCAGATTCTCGCGCGCCGGACCAAGAACAACCCCGTGCTGATCGGCGAACCGGGTGTCGGCAAGACCGCGATCGCCGAGGGCCTTGCCCTGCGCATCGCCAATGGCGACGTGCCCGACAGCCTGAAGGACCGCCGCCTGCTGTCGCTCGACATGGGCGCGCTGATCGCGGGTGCCAAATATCGCGGTGAATTCGAAGAGCGGCTGAAGGGCGTTCTCGACGAGGTGAAGTCGGCCGAGGGCGAGATCATCCTCTTCATCGACGAGATGCACACGCTGGTCGGCGCGGGCAAATCGGACGGCGCGATGGATGCATCGAACCTGCTGAAGCCCGCGCTCGCGCGCGGCGAACTCCATTGCATCGGCGCGACGACGCTCGACGAATATCGCAAATATGTCGAGAAGGACCCCGCGCTCCAGCGGCGGTTCCAGCCGGTCTTCGTTGGCGAGCCGACGGTCGAGGACTCGATCTCGATCCTGCGCGGGCTCAAGGAAAAGTACGAGCTGCACCATGGTGTGCGCATCACCGACGGCGCGATCGTTGCCGCCGCGACTCTGTCGAACCGCTATATTTCCGACCGCTTCCTGCCCGACAAGGCGATCGACCTGATGGACGAGGCCGCGAGCCGCATCCGCATGGAAGTCGAATCGAAGCCCGAGGAGATCGAAAACCTCGACCGCCGCATCATCCAGATGAAGATCGAGGAAGCCGCGCTTACCAAGGAGACCGATGCCGCGTCGAAAGACCGGCTTCAGGCCCTGCGTACCGAGCTGGCGAATCTCGAACAGCAATCGGCCGGGCTTACGCAGCGCTGGCAGGCCGAGAAGGACAAGATCCACGCCGAGGCGAAGATCAAGGAAGAGCTCGACGCCGCGCGCTCGGCGCTCGACCAGGCGCAGCGCGCCGGCGACCTCGCGAAGGCGGGCGAGCTTAGCTATGGCACCATCCCCGGCCTCGAAAAGCAGCTCACCGATGCGCAGGCCGCCGCAGGCAATGCGATGCTGCGCGAGGAAGTCACCGCCGACGACATCGCCGCAGTGGTCAGCAAATGGACCGGCATCCCCGTCGACCGGATGATGGAGGGCGAGCGCGAAAAGCTGCTCGGCATGGAGGCGACGCTCGAAAAGCGCGTGATCGGCCAGGACGAGGCGGTTCGCGCCGTCTCGACCGCCGTCCGCCGCGCGCGCGCCGGACTACAGGATCCGAACCGGCCGCTCGGCTCGTTCCTGTTCCTCGGCCCGACGGGCGTCGGCAAGACCGAACTCACCAAGGCGCTCGCACGTTTCCTGTTCGACGACGACAATGCGATGGTCCGCATCGACATGTCCGAGTTCATGGAAAAGCACAGCGTCGCGCGGCTCGTCGGCGCGCCGCCGGGCTATGTCGGCTATGAGGAAGGCGGTACGCTGACCGAAGCGGTGCGCCGCCGTCCCTATCAGGTCGTGCTGTTCGACGAGGTCGAGAAGGCGCATCAGGACGTGTTCAACATCCTGCTGCAGGTGCTCGACGACGGGCGCCTGACCGACGGGCAGGGCCGCACGGTCGACTTCACCAACACGCTGATCATCCTGACGTCGAACCTCGGCAGTCAGGCGATCGCGGCGCTTCCCGACGACGCGCCGGTCGAACAGGCCGAACCTGCGGTGATGGAGGTGGTGCGCGCGCATTTCCGGCCCGAGTTCCTGAACCGGCTCGACGAAATCGTGCTCTTCAATCGCCTCGCGCAGCAGCATATGGGCGGGATCGTCGATATCCAGGTTGCGCGCGTGCAGAAGCTGCTCGCCGACCGCAAGGTGACGCTCGACCTGACCGACGCCGCGCGCGCGTGGCTCGGCCGCGTCGGCTATGATCCGGTCTATGGCGCACGACCGCTGAAGCGCGCGGTGCAGAAATATCTGCAGGATCCGCTCGCCGACCTCATCCTGAAGGGCGAGGTCCACGACGGATCGACAATCAAGGTCGACGAAGGCGACGGCGCCCTCAAGCTGACACCCGCCTGACCGCTGCGTGAATTGGGCGCCCCTCGAAAGGGGGCGCCTTAATTCCCGGCGGTGCCGCGTTGAACCTGCGCGCGCTCGATATTGCCGCGATTTTCGCGCGTCTCTTCTGCCCATTCGGCGCGCGTCTTGCAGATTTTCGTCGTCTGCAAACGGCTGCCGAGAACCTCTTCCTTGCGGCACACGACTTCGTTCGGATCTTTCTTCTTGCCCGCGGGTTCGGCGGCGGCGGGACCGGGAACGAGCAGGGTGCCGCCGATCAGGGCGGCCAGCATCAGGGATTGCGTCTTGGGCATCACTTGAACCTTTTATAACTCTCTGCCGCGCAGTCTAAATCGTCCGCGGCGCGCGGCCAAGCCTTTTGCGCCGGATCGCTCGGCGCCCGATTGCTCAGCGCGGCGGGGCGACGTCGAACGCGACCGTCAGCCGCTCGCCCTCGCCGAACGGCCGCGTGCCGTGCCACAGCCACGACGGGAAAAGCACCAGCCGCCCGGGCACCGGCTCCACAAGCCGCGTCGGCGGCGTATCGAGCCCCAGCGCGGCCTGCGGCTCACCGAGCGTGAGCCAGCCCGCGTCGGCGACATCGCCCGGCTGGCGGTCGGGCAGCGCGACATAGAGCGCCGAGCTGATCCAGCCCTGCGGGTGGACATGGTTGGCATGGAAGCCGCCGCCGCGCAGCCGCACCGACCAGCTTCCCGCGAAACGCACCCGCCGGCCGCGGCGCGGGCCGAGGAGTGGATGCCCGGCGTCGAGCGGCGGCAGGTCGGCGACATAGGTCTCAACCGCCTCGACGATCACGGCGCGCAAAGCACGGGTCAGCGGATCGATGCGGCTGAACAGCGGCCCGTCGGTCTGGGTGCCGCCGCGCACCGACTGGTCGAGATATTCGCCCCGCGCGACATGCAACGATCGCAGATGCCCAGCGAGCTGATCGAGCGGCGGCAGGCGGTCCGCCAGATCGAACGTCCGCACCAGCCCCGCCTCGCCCGACAGCCAGCCCGCGCGCGGATCGCCCGTCAGTCGCCAGAGCAATTCGGCATAGGGCCAGATTACCGCCCGCCGTTCCCCGCCAGCCGCGATCTCGGTATCGATCAGCGCCCCCGCCGCAACGAAGCGCTGCGCCCGCAGCAGATGCCGCACCCGCCAAATTCGCGTGCCGGGCCGCATCGCTTCGCCGGGCAACGCCTCGAACAGACGGTCGGCGCGATCGATCTGCCCCAGTTCGGCCGCGGCAATCGCTTCATGGTCGGCGATTTCGCTCGCCGGCACACCCGCCCTTCCGGCGCGCGCCACCGCATCGGCCAGCGCGGCATAATCCTCGCCCTGACGATGAAGCTCGAACAGCGCGCGCCATAGCGGCACCGACGCCGGGTCCGATGCCAGCGCACGCTCGAACGACGCCGTCGCCTCGCCGGCGCGTCCCATCAGTGCGCGCAGCTGCGCAAGTTGCATATGCCCGGGCAGCCACAGCGGCACCTCTGCCACGATCGCATCGAGCGCGGCCTCCGCCTCCTCGCCGCGCCCCGCGGCCCAGCGCGCCGCCGCCAGCCCGATCAGCACATCGCCATTGGGCGGCCCCGCGCGCCCGGCCGCCTCGAACAGCGCCACCGCATCGAGCCCCGCCTCATAGGCGACGCGCGCGCGGCCGTGCGCGATCCCGGCATCGCCCGGCGCCAGCCGCGCCGCGGCGCCGAACGCTTCCAGCGCCGCTTCATGCTCATCGAGCGCACGGTGGAGCAAGCCCGTCCACTGCCACAGCCGCGCCGCGTTCGACCGCTTCGCCGCCGCCGCGACGAGCGGCAGCGCCGCCTCTTCCTCGCCTTCGTCAAGCGCGAGGTTCGCAAGGTCCGCAAAATCGTCGGTACTCGCCCGCCCCGCGTGCGCCGCCGCAAGCCGGCCGGCGAAGCTCACAGCCCCTCGGGCGCGCCGCCCGCCTCGCTGCCGATCAGCGCCGCGACCGCCTCGCGCTCGACGGGGAGCAGGTCGGGGTGCCAGACGTCGAAGATGAAGACCACGCGCAGTTGTTCGCTCGGGTTCAGCGCCTCATGCTCGATGGTGTCGTCGAACACGAACGCCTCGCCGCGCCGCCAGTTACGCGTCTCGGCGCCGACGCGGAACCAGCAGCCCTCGGGCACGACCAGCGGCAGATGGCAGACGAGCCGCGCATTATTGTAGCCGACGTGCGGCGGGATCGCGGTGCCCGGCGCGAGCAGCGAGAACATCGCATTGGGCGACGCGCCCGGAATGGCCGGCTGATCCAGCCCCTCAAGCAGCGCCATCGTGCGCGGGCAATGGCGCGCATTGGCCTCGATCCGCCGCCCGCTGCGCAGCAGGTGGATCGCCGTCCAGTCGGGATTATGGTTGAGACCCCGCCACTGGTCGAGCGGCTGGTGCGCGGCATATTGGACATAGGGGACCAGCTCGGCGCGCTCGGCGGTCATCACCGCCTCCAGCTCGGCGGCGATGGTGTTGGTCGCCGCCTCGATCGTCTCCAGCCAGGGGAAAAGCGCGCGCGGATGAAATTCGCGCTCGCGCAGGCCCGGAAAATGAAAATGGGTCGGCTCGCTATGATAGGGCCGCGTGCGGCGCAGCGCATTGCTGCGAAAGCGCGCGATGCGGGCGGCCTCGTCGGCATCGGCGCGCGCCTCGATGTCGGCCATTGCTGTCGCCAGCCCCGCTTCCTTGGCATCGAGCCACGCCGCATGGCAGCGCTCGCCCTCGGCCAGTACTGCGGCCAGCTGCGGCGGCAGCGTGCCATCGGGTTTCTGCGCGATCGCATGTCCCCACGCCTCACCTGCGTTCGGCTCGCCGATGCGCTCGAGCAGGTTCGCGCGCAGCATCAATGCGGTGAAATCGAGCGGCGCCAGCGCCAGTGCGCGATGCACCGCATCGAGCGCGACGCGCGGGCGGCCCAAGGCGCGATGGGCACCGGCAAGCCGCAACAGCACCGACAGGTCGTCGCCGTCCTTCGCCGCTTCCTCGAACAGGCTTGCCGCGCGGGCGAAATCCTGCGCCGCCAGCGCGCGGTCGGCTTCCGCCAGAATCGCCGCGCGCGCTGCCGTCACAGACTGTACCCGAATTTTTCCACCCATGGCCGCAGCACCGGCAGGACCGGTTCGAGATGCTGGCGATACCCTTCCCAGCGTCCCGCCGCACGCTTGTAGATCGGCTCGACAACCTGCGCATAGCTTGCGGTGGTGATCAGCCCGCGCGACTTGGCGGTCGTGCGGTGATCGAGCGCCTCGTCGCGCCACTCCAGCCCGAGGAAGTCGAACAGCGGCCGCACCTCGGCCTCCACATCCTCGACCAGCCGCTCATAGACGATCGTGTGGACGTTCAGTCCGAACAACTCGCGCGCGCGCTCCCAATGCTGGAAGGTCAGGTCATAGAAAGCCGCTGCGTCCTCCAGCCGCAGGAAATTCGCCATCGCGTCGTTGAGACGGAAATTGCTCATGAAACAGCTCAGCAGCACGTCGCACGGATGCCGCAGCGCGAGGATGAAGCGTGCGTTCGGGAACAGACGCTGGATCAGCACCGCCTTCGACAGGAACAGTGGCGACTTGTCGATCAGCATCCGGTCGGGTGACAGCGGCGCCGGCGCGACCTTGGCGATCTCATCGAAATAGAAGCGGCGGGCATCGGCAACCCCCGCATCGTCGAGGCCCTGTATTTCCGCCATTCCGCCGATACGCCGATCGACGAGATTGAGCGGCGGCTGCTCTTCGAGCACCATCGTTCCGGGGTGCCCCATCAATATCGTATCGAGAAGCGTCGTCCCCGAACGGGGAAAGCCGAGCAGGAAGACGGGGTCCGCATGGTCGCGGCCGGACGCCGCGCCGGGCCATGACTCCACCCATTCGGGGCTCAGCAGATCGAGCTCGCTCTGCAACCGCTCGCGAAGCACCGACGCGCGTTCGAGCGGCCGCGTCGGCGACATTTCGTGCAGGCCGTTCGTCTTGCTGAAGGCCGCGAAGGCTTCGTCGATGCGGCCGAGCCGGTCGAGCACCTGTCCGCGGAAATGCGATGTCCGCTCGGGCTCGATCTCGGGCGGCACGCGGTCGAAGTTGGCGAGCGCCTCCTCGAACATCTTCGCGCGGCGAAACTCGAGCGCGCGGATGAAGGCGAGCGCGCCGTCGCCAAGGCCGTTGGCCTCGGCAAGCGCGATCAGCGGCGCCAGCTCTTCCTCGCGGTTGCTATGCTCATATTGCACCGCCAGCCCGATATAGGCGTCGGTGACCGACGGATCGAGCGCGATGACCTTGCGAAACGCCTGCTCGGCCTCGTCGATCCGGCTCAGCAGCCCGCATTCGACGCCGAATTTCAGCTGCAGATTGGCATTGTCGGGGTCGCGCGCGATCGCCGCCTCGATTGCCGGCATGGCATCGTCCTGCCGGCCCTCCTTCTTGTACTGGACATATAGTTCGTGGAGCGCGCGCGCGTCATCGGGAAACTCCTCGGCCGTCCGCCGGAGCAGCGCCTCGGCCTCTTCGCCGCGATCGACCGTACGCAGCGCAACCGCCAGGTTTAGCCGCGTCGGCGGCGCATACGGGTTGAGCGCCATCGCCTTTTCAAGTGCGGCGACGCTGCCTTCGAGGTCGCCGGTCGCCGAGCGCGCATTGCCGAGGTTGTTCCAGCTTTCGAAATCCTGCGGCTCGCGCGCCACGACATGCTCATAGGCGGTGACCGCCTCGTCAAAGCGTTCGAGCGACTGCGCGACGAAGCCGCGATAGCGCGCGACCCGCAGCGTCGCGTCGGCGCGCGCCAGCTCGGGCGTCGCAATCTCCAGCGCCCTTTCCAGATCATCATTGTCGATCAGCACCGCAATCAAATTGCATGCGATCGTCGTGTCGGCCGGGCGCGCGCCATGCGCGGCGCGGAGATGGTCCGCCGCAGCCGCCAGATCGCCAGCCCGTGCCTGTAGCATGCCCAGAAAGGCGTTGAGCGCGGCGGTGTCGCCGCCGCTTTCGAGCGCGCCTTCGGCAAGCTGCCGGGCGCGCGCGACATCGCCGGACTGCGCCGCACCGACGGCCTGGCGCAGCACGTCGGCGGTTTGGGAATCGAGCATCGAGTTTTTCACCGCTTGAACGAAAAGGGGCGGCCGGTCCTGCGACCTGCCGCCCCCCTATCTTAGGACGAAATGCGGAACTTAGAAGTCCAGCGTGACGCCAGCAAAGATGTAACGACCCAGCGCGTCATAGGTCGCCGGATAGGTGTTACCGTTGCAAGGACCGGTCGGGCACAGGTTCGACCCGTCGCGGCCGGCGTTACCCGAGGTAACGAGCGGCGGCTGCTTGTCGAGCAGGTTGTTGATGCCCAGACGGAACGTATAGTTGTCCGACACGGCGAAGGTGGTCGCCAGATCGAAGTAGCTGTACGCCTTCAGACGCAGACCCGGGTCGAAGTTGAAATCACCCGCAAGCGACTGGCTGTCGCTGAGCGTTTCCGCCTTGACCTTGCCGATGTAGCGCCACTGCAGCGAGATCCCCACGCCGCTCGGCATGTTGAAGCTGGCGCGAACCTTGTGACGCCACTTCGGCAGCATCGAACCGCCAGCCGTGGTACCGCCCGACGAGCAGACCGGACCATAGAGGCCGGCGCAGTCATAGGCTTCGGTGAGGCCGTTATCGACGCTGTACTTGTCGAGATACGTGCCGACGAAGCTCATCGACAGCGTACCGGCACTGCCGATTTCGTGGCTGTAGGCGCTGTTGATCTCGAGGCCGCGGGTGCGGACCTGACCGAGGTTCGACGGGATGTTGTTCACATAGCCGCCCGGGGTCAGCCACAGCGAGCCGGCCGCATCACGGTTGATCAGGTCGCACGATGCGGGCGTGAAGGTTGCGGTCGCGTTCAGCGTGCAATCCTTCAGGATCGCATCCTGTGCCGGCGGCTGGATGGCATCCTTCAGCTTGATGTCGAACCAGTCGACCGTCAGCGAGAAGCGCGGCAGGAAGCTCGGTTGCAGGACGACACCAAAGGTCTTCGTCGTTGCGGTTTCGGGCTTCAGGTCGGGGTTACCGCCGAGCAGGCCGTTATACTGGCCCGCCGGGTTGGCGGTCGTGCCCTGGCCAACGGCCAAACCCTGCGCGATACAGCCATAGTCGGTCGCGGTGACCGGTGCGCCGGCGCACGGATCGGTCGCACCGTTCAGGCCGACCGTCGGCGTCGAGAACAGTTCCTGGATGTTCGGAGCACGAACCGCGCGGTTGTACTGACCGCGGAACCGGACGTCGCGGATCGGCGCGAATTCCAGCTGCAGCTTGTACGTGTCGGTATCATATTTGCGGTTGGCGCTCGTCTGGTACCAGGACTTGCGATAGCCACCGCTGAAGCTCAGGTCATAGATGAAGCTGTCCTGGATGATCGGAACCTGCGTTTCCGCGAAGAACTCATAGACCCGGAAGCTGCCCGAGAGCGGGAGCGTCGCGCCGCCCTGGCCGGTGAGATCGCCGGTCGAGAAAGCGTTGTCGGTCTTGAGATCGAGCGATTCCTTGCGCCATTCGAAGCCGAGGTTCACGCCGATGCCATCATCCGCCCAGGGCGACTTGATGCCATATTCGCCAAGCTGACCCGTGAACGAGGCGTTGGCCACCTGTTCCGAGGTGAAGCCCTTCTGGAAGCCGACGGCCGACAGATAGTTGACCGATTCGGGGCTTGCACCACCAGCACCGTTGAAGATGTTGTACGGTACGCAGTTCGGATCGCTGCCGTCGATGACCGAACGGCAGACGACTTGACCCAGCGTCGCGCTACCCGCGCGGGTATCGGTGACGACGTTCAGCGCGCGATTGAGACGCGCGACCGAGAATTCGTTCGAATAGACCTGGGTATAGTTCGAACGACCGTACTGGTAGTACGCATCATACGACCAGGCTTTACCGAGGTCGCCCTTCGAACCGATCACCGTGCGGAAGTTCGTGTGCTGCAGATCGCTCTGACGCGGACCACCTTCGACGTTACGACGCAGAACCTGCATGAACGCCTGGTTGTAGGTGTTGCCGAGCGAGTCGGTGAACACCAACGGGGCAGCACCCGGGTTCGGGTTGTACGGCGCTGCCACGGCAGTCGGGAAGTTCCCGATATAGCCGTTGATCAGGTTCGGCGCGGCGCAGATGATGGCGCGCTGGGCGGCCGACATCAGGGCGTTGTCGCAGTTGACGGTCAGCGTGTTGCCGAAGTTGCCCGACGGGGCGATCTGGGCGACCGTGCGGTCGTCCATGAACATGAACTCGAGGTACGGCTTGATCGACTCGTTGATCTCGTAGTTTGCGAACAGGCCGGCGGTGTAACGCTCGTCCGGACGCTGATAGTGGTTCGTCGGCGCGAAGTTATAGCGCGACGTGGTGTTCTCGAACCCGCCGCCCGGCAGGAAGCTGTACACCGTCGACGACGCCGTGTTGAGCGTCGGGTCGAAGATGATCGCCGTGCCGGTCGAGTTGGTCAGCGAGCCACCGCAGTTCGGCGCACCGCCACCCGTGTTCTGGATGGTGCAGGCGCTGTAGTCGCGGCGCGACTGAAGGATGGCGTTCGCCTTGCGATAGCCGGCATAGGCGACGATGTGGCCGCGGCCGTCGTCGAATGCCGCACCGAAGGTCGCGGTGACGTCGATGGTGCCTCCGTCGACGACGCTGCCATCGGGATAGCCAAAGCCGCGCGCCTCAAGCGGGCCGCGGATCAGCTTGTTGCGGTTGTCGTGCTGATAGATGCTGTACTGGCCGTCGACACGGAAGCCCGTGAAGTCGGTGTCCATCACGAAGTTGACGACGCCGGCGACGGCGTCCGCACCATAGGTCGCCGAAGCGCCGCCGGTCAGAACCTGGACGTTCTTGAGCAGCGCGGCCGGGATCATGTTGATGTCGGCAGCCGAGCCGCTTCCGGGGCTCGGGTCGCCCGGCAGCAGGCGGCGGCCGTTGACGAGGCTGAGCGTACGCGTGGTGCCGAGGCCGCGAAGGTCGACCGAAGCGGTGCCGTCCGCGCCGTTGGCGGCGGTCGACGACTGGCTGGCGAAGACCGACGGCAGCGAGTTCAGCATGTCCTCGACGCGGGTCGTGCCCTGCAGCTTGATATCTTCGGCGGTCACAACCGTGATCGGCGCGGCCGATTCCAGGTTCGCCTGCGGGATACGCGTGCCGGTGACGATGATTTCGTCGCCGCTGGTGGCGGTGTCGTCGCCGACCTGGGCATCCTGCGCCATCGCGGGGGATGCGCTGGCAAGCAGGCCAATGCCGAGCACGAACGGCGCAGCGCCGAGCTTCAGCTTCGAATAGTGGGTGGTTTTCACAGTGCAGTCCCTTGCTACTGTTGATGATATTACCCGGACCCCCGTTTGCGAACGGCGCAAAGCCGACGCAACAGACGCCCCGATGCGTGCGGGATGATCCTACATTCAGGCGTAGTAAAGGTGCATTACACCTGCCGCGGCGGTTTCATCGGCGATTGTGACGTATTTGCAACAGACCGGAATCGCAGTGAAATAGACTGCGCCAACCCGGCACAGTTCGCGACACATGATATCAAATGATATGATTTCAGCGCTGTGAAACGCCCTTCAGCGGCCCATCGGACCTGCCAGCTTGCCGGGATCGAGACGCGCATCGCGCCATTTCAGGCCCCAGTGCATATGCGGTCCCGTCGCGCGGCCGGTCCGCCCGACCAGCCCCAGCTGTTGCCCTTGCACCACATGATCGCCGACTTTCACATCGAGCCGCTGGCAATGGAGGAATGCGCTCGACAGCCCCATCCCGTGGTCGACGATGAGCAGATTGCCCTCAAGCGTGAACGGCGCCGACGCGGCCAGCGTCACCACCCCGTCGGCGGGCGCAAAAAAGGGTGTCCCCGCAGGCACCGCGACGTCGGTGCCGCTGTGGTAGCTGCCCGGCTTGCCCTGATAGACGCGCTGCGACCCGAAAAAGCCCGATAGGCGCCCGGTCACCGGCCAGCGGAATGTCTGGCGCCAGCCGTCGGACACCACCGGCGTCGCGCGCGCCGCGGCGATCTGCGCCAGCTCGGCGGGGCGGCGGCGTTCGAACTCGGCGTCGCTCGACGCGCTGCCGCGATAGGGGGCGTTGATAGTCTCGATCCGCCAGCTGCCTGGCGCGACGGACAGCGCGCGCTCGACCTGCTGCCCCGAAGCGAGCGTCGCGACAAGCCGCGCCGAAGGCCCGGCATCGCGGTCGAAGGCGATCAGGAAGCTGCCGTCGGCAGCAACGGCGATCGCCTGCCCGTCGAGCGTCAGCGTCCGCGTTCCGCCCGGCACCTGCCCGACCATCACCGCGCCCTGTTCGGGGGTGCCGCGAAGGATGAAATCGCCGCGCACCGGCGCGGGCGGCGGAGCCACCGGGGCCGGCGGCGTGACCGCCGCAGGCGACGGCGCGGGCTTGGCGGGGGCTTCGGTCGCGGGAACGCAGCTCGCCGCGACGATCAGCAAAGGCAGCGCGGCCGCGAACCGGCGCGCGGTCATGGCCCGCCTCATGCCTTGTGGTCGAGCTCAGCCTGCACCGAAATCGCGGCGGTCGCATAGGGCTCCTGCCGCGCGACCGACCAGTAGCGCAGCTCGTCGAGCCCGATCGGAGCGCCCGAAACCGCGCACAGCACATGATCACCGGGCGCAAGCACCCGGAAGCCATTGGGCCCGTAATGGAGACGCGCAAGGCGGTTGCGGCTGGCGATCAGCATGATTTTTGGTCCATCGAAACGTAAGTCAATGCAGTCCCTATATCAGCTTGGCGGCCCCGGGCCACCCCCGCGGAGTTCGGGAAGGCGTCAGAAAAGCTCGCCCTGCCCCCGCCCCGTCGCGCCGGGCGCGGCGGACGGAGCCTTTCGCGCAGGCCTCGCTGCCGCCGGCGCATCGCCATCGGCGACCTCGGCCGGCACCTCACCGTCGGCGAATTGCAGCCGCAGATGCCCCGCCGCACGCGCCTTCGCCGCCGTCGTCACGATCGCACCGTCGACATCACGCACCATGGCATAGCCACGCGACAGCAGCGCGCGCGGGTCGAGCGAACCGAGCAGCCGCCCCAGCCCCTCCAGCTTCGCCCGGTCGCGGTCCCATCGCCGTTCGAGCAGCGCCGGCCTGAGCGCGCCCGACCGCGTCGCAAGCCGCTCGGCCACCACGCTCAATCGGTGGCGCTGTGCGCGGTCGAGCCGGTCGCCATTGTCGTCGAGCCGCTGGCGCTGCGGCGCATAGAGCGCCTCGCGCTTCGGCAGGTGCCGCGCCAATGCGGCCAGCCGCTCGCCCGCCAGCGCCTGTTGCCGGTTCGCGGCGCCGATCATCCGCCCCTGCCACGTCGCAAGCTGCGCCTGCAGCTCGGCGC
Organism: Sphingopyxis sp.; assembly: GCF_965279755.1. GTDB lineage: Bacteria > Pseudomonadota > Alphaproteobacteria > Sphingomonadales > Sphingomonadaceae > Sphingopyxis. The sequence continues at coordinate 1,219,991 of NZ_OZ257261.1, forward strand.
GCACCGGCACCGCCATCTCGGCGGCCGCGGTCGGCGTCGGCGCGCGCACGTCGGCGACATAATCGGCGAGCGTCACGTCGGTCTCATGCCCCACCGCGCTGATCGTCGGGATGCGGCAATCGGCGATCGCGCGCACGACGACCTCTTCGTTGAACGCCCACAGATCCTCGATCGAACCGCCGCCGCGCGCCACGATCACCAGATCGGGCCGCAGCACCGGTCCGCCGGGCGCAATTGCATCGAACCCGCGCACCGCATTCGCGACCTGCGCCGCCGCGCCCTCACCCTGCACCAGCACCGGCCACACGATCACCCGCGTCGGGCAGCGGTCGGCGAGACGGTGCAGGATGTCGCGGATCACCGCCCCGGTCGGCGAGGTTACGACCCCGATCACCTGCGGCAGATAGGGCAGCGGCTGCTTGCGCTCGCGGTCGAACAGTCCCTCGGCGCCGAGCCGCGCCTTCAATTTCTCGAAGAGCAGCATCAGCGCGCCCTCGCCCGCGACCTCGAGCGTGTCGACGACGAGCTGGTATTTCGAGCGCCCCGGATAGGTGGTGAGCTTGCCCGTCGCGATCACCTCGATCCCGTCCTCGGGCCGGAAGGCGAGACGGCCAGCCTGCCCCTTCCACATCACCATGTCGATGAGGGCATTGTCGTCCTTCAGCGCGGCATAGAAGTGCCCCGACGCGGCGCGTTTCGCGCCCGACAGCTCGCCGCGCACGCGGACACGGGCGAAACCGTCCTCTACGGTGCGCTTGATCGCTGCGGATAATTGGCTGACCGACAGGGCAGGCGCATTGTCCCCCGGCGACGCCTCGGCTAACAGCCGCGCTTCGGTGCCATCATCGGACGCCGGATCGGGAAAAGGGACTGACATGAATATCCTGCTGGTGGGCTCTGGTGGCCGCGAACATGCGCTGAGCTGGCAACTGGCACAATCGCCGAGTTGCGCCAAGCTCTATGCCGCCCCGGGCAACCCGGGAATCGAACTCCACGCCGAATGCGTGCCGATTTCTATCGATGATCTGGACGGCCTGATCGCCTTCGTCAAAGCCCATGCCATCGATTTCGTCGTCGTCGGGCCCGAGGCGCCGCTCGTCGCCGGTCTCGCCGACCGCCTGCGCGACATCGGTATTCCCGCCTTCGGCCCGTCCGCCGCCGCCGCCCGGCTCGAAGGGTCTAAGGGCTTCACCAAGGATCTGTGCGCACGCGCCGGCATCCCGACTGCCGGTTACGTCCGCTGCACCAGCGCCGACGAAGCGCTCGCCGTTCTCGAAGGCTTCTCGATTCCCGTCGTGATCAAGGCCGACGGTCTCGCCGCCGGCAAGGGCGTGATCATCGCCGAGACGCGCGGAGAAGCCGAGGCGGCGATCGCCGACATGTTCGACGGCGCCTTTGGCGGCGCGGGCGCCGAGGTGGTGATCGAGGAGTATATGACCGGCGAGGAAGCGAGCTTCTTCGCCCTCTCCGACGGCACGGACGTGATCGCCTTCGGCAGCGCGCAGGATCACAAGCGCGTCGGCGACGGCGATGTCGGCCCGAACACCGGCGGCATGGGCGCCTACAGCCCCGCCCCGGTGCTTACCCCCGACCTCGAAGCCGCCGTCATGGACCGCATCATCCGTCCGACCGTGGCGACGCTCGCCGCAGAGGGCACGCCTTATGTCGGCGTGCTGTTCGCGGGACTGATGCTGACCAGCGAAGGCCCGAAGCTGATCGAATATAATTGCCGCTTCGGCGACCCCGAATGCCAGGTGCTGATGATGCGCTTCAAGGGCGACTTCGCCGCGCTGCTTTACGCCGCTGCGACCGGCACGGTCGCGACGGCCGCCCCGCCCACCTTTTCGCACGACTATGCGCTCACCGTCGTGATGGCGGCAAACGGCTATCCCGGCACCCCCGCAAAGGGTGGCGCGATTCACCGCATCGCCGATGCCGAAGCGGGCGGCGTGCGCGTCTTTCACGCCGGCACCGCGCGCGAGGATCGCACGCTTGTGGCTGCTGGCGGCCGCGTGCTGAACGTCACCGCCACCGGCAAGAGCGTCACCGAAGCGCAGGCACGCGCTTATGCCTCGGTCGACAAGCTCGATTTCGCCAGCGGCTTCTGCCGCCGCGACATCGGTTGGCGCGAGGTCGCACGCGAGGCGGAGCAGGCGGTGCTGGACGGCGCGAACGCGCGCGCATAGGCTGATCCGCAAGACAGGGAGAATATCATGGCGTGGCTTCAGGAAAATTGGATCATCGCGGTCGTCGGCCTTGTCGTCGCGGTCATCCTGTTCTGGTTCCTTTTCGGCCGGAAAAAGCCTGCGGACAACGAAACCCCGGTCGCGCCGCCCGCCGAACCGAAAAAGCCGCTGGAAGCCGTGAAGCCGGAGATTATTGCGGCCGAACCCGCGCGCTTCAAACCGAAGGAACCGGCCCCGGCGCCTGTCGCTGCACCCGCGCCTCCCCCGCCGCCGGCGCCCGAACAGGTCGCTGAAACGCCCCCGACGCCCGAATCCGCGCCGGCACCCGAGCCCGAACCTGCCGCCGAAGTCCCGGAAGAGCCCACCGTTCCGGCCGCTCCCGTCGCGGAAGCCCCCGCGCCCGCGCCGCCGCCTCAACCTGCGCCGGCCCCCGAACCTGTCGCGGCCGTACCCGAAGAACCCACCGCTCCGCCCCCGGCGCCCGAGCCCGCCGCCGAAACGCCGGCACCCGCTCCGGAACCGGCTCCTGCCCCCGCTCCGGCAGCCAAGGCCGACAATCTGCAATTGCTGAAGGGCGTCGGCCCGAAGATGGTCGGCCTGCTGAACGGCCTCGGCGTCACCAGCTTCCAGCAGATCGCCGACTGGACCGACGCCGACGTGGCACGGATCGACCCGCAGCTCGGTGCCTTCCAGGGCCGCATCGCGCGCGATGCGATCGTCGATCAGGCCAGCTATCTCGCGCGCGGCGACAAGGCCGGGTTCGAAGCGAAATATGGCGCGCTGGGGGGCGAACTATAGCGTCAGCTTCCGACCGATTGCAGACACTGACCACTGCGTTATAATTGCTCGATGAAACGATTGCCTATCGCGCTCCTATTCGCATCGGTTGCAAGTTGCTCGACCCTTCCAAAGCCAAATGGCATTTCGGAATATGCGGAGCTTGAGGGATTGATCGGCCAGAATGTGACCTTGGCTGGCTTCTGGTCGAAGCAGCATGAGGCCACGGGGATTTACTTCGGAAAACAAGAGTACCGAGACGCGCCCAAGCAATGTGTCGCGGTCGCTCCGTCCCTCGAAGTCGCCCACGGCAGTCGTGTGCGGATTAGCGGGACCTTAGAGAAAGGTCCCTGTGGTAAGGAGCTGATCTGCCTCACCGTTTGCCAGCCGTATGTCCTCAACAACGCTCGCGTGGTTAGATAATCATTAGTTGTCCGCTTCCCACCCCATTCCCACCTTTCGCTGCCGATCTGGTCGAAATGACGGCAATCGACCGATTGCGGACACTAAAAGATTCAAGCATGGTTCGACAATGAAGCCCATCCCATCCAAATCCGAGCGAATGGAATTACGCAAGGCGATCGGGAATAGGGCCATTACAGACCCCTACATTCCGCCTCATCACCGCGGACCGGAATTTCTCGTAGCTCACGCTTGTTTCGATTGTCGGAAATCATGGAAGCTGTCTGAGGAAAGCTCCGCAATTTGTCCCCAGTGCGGGAAGTCCGTCAACTGGATGGGACGAGCATTCAAGGCGCCAAAAAAGACGGACCGTGAGCAGTGGGAAAAGGTTGAGGCGCTGTGGCGGGCGGGATTTCGGTTCTTCCCCAACACGGGCTGGCGCGAGGTTGAACCATATCCAGAACGGTTGCGCGATGTTGCGAAGTTCGTTGCTGACAATCCGAAGCATCCATTTCGAGTTGAGAGCTAACGTCCGCTTTCCACCCCAAAGTCGACATCGCCTTCAAATAACCCTTTCCTACATTATCCGGCCGTGCTCCAGACTGGCAGATGGAGAACCGCACACCGCCGCCCGCCCGGCTGCTTGCCGATAGCTGCCTCGCCTTTATCCCCGTCGCGCAGCAACGTCATCGTGCCGACGGCTGGACGCCGGAAACGCAGGCCAATTTCATCCGCGCGCTCGCGGCGATGGGGTCGGTGGGTCAGGCGGCGCGCGCTTTCGGCATGGGACGACGTTCCGCCTATCGCCTCCGCGATCGTGCTGGCGCAGCCAGCTTTGCGTCCGCATGGGACTGCGCGCTTTCGATGGGGCGGACACACCAGTTCACTATCGCGATGGACCGCGCGCTCAACGGCGTCACCATCGTGCGGGTGATGAAAGGCGGCGCGATCGATGTCAGCGGCGGCCCCGACATGGATATCGTCCGCTCGGCGCTGCGCGAGGATACAGCGCCGCTTAAAGCCACAAAGGACACAGTTTGAAGGCGCGCGTGCGGGGCCTTTGTGGCTTTAACGAAAAATCCGGCGCCTCACTCGTCCCCGTCGCCTTTCGGCTTCGACATTTCGGTGACCAGCAGCTTGTCGATCTTGCGCCCGTCCATGTCGACGATCTCGAACTTCCAGCCCTTGTCGACGAAGCTTTCGCCCTCGGTAGGCAGGCGCTTCAGGATCGCCAGCACATGGCCCGCCACGGTCGCATAGTCGCGGTCGTCGCCAAGCTCGATCCCCAGCCGTTCGGCCATCTGGTCGGCGGGCATCGATCCCGCGATGAGCAGGCTGCCATCGTCGCGTTCGGTGACGAACGGCTCGCTGCCGATATCCTGATCCGACGCGAATTCGCCCGCAATCGCCGACAGGAGGTCGGCGGGCGTCACCAGCCCGTCGAAATGGCCATATTCGTCGTGGACGAGCAGCATCGGCACTTCGGCGGCGCGCAGCCCTTCCAGCGCGTCCATCGCGTCGATCTGGTCGTGGATCACCTTGGCGGGACGCATCAACTGCTCCAGGTCGATCGCATCGCCGCGGAACAGCGCTGCCGCAATGTCGCGCGCCTGCACCACGCCGACGATATCGTCGACCGATCCGCGCGCGACAGGCAAGCGGCTGTGCGGCGTTTCGAGCAGCTTGTCGCGCACCCCGCGCGCGTCGAGCGCGGTGTCGATCCAGTCGACATCCTTGCGCGGCGTCATCACCTCGCGCACCGGACGGTCGGCAAGCCGCACGACGCCCGAGATGATCGCGCGCTCGCTTTCCTCGATCACCCCCGATTTCGACGCCTCGGCGACGATCAGATGCAGTTCCTCGGCGGTCACCCGATCTTCGGATTCGCGGCTGAGGCCGAACAGGCGGAACACCAACGCCGAACTGTTGTTGAGCAGCCAGACGAGCGGCGCGGCGATACGCGACAGCCAGTACATCGGCCCGGCGACGATGATCGCGATGCGTTCGGGCGCGCGCAGCGCGAACTGCTTGGGCACCAGTTCGCCCGCAATCAGCGAGAAATAGGTCGTGATTGCGATGACCGTGGCAAAGCCGGCCGCCTCGGCGGTTTCGGGATCGAGTCCCAGCCACGCCGACAGGCGGTCGGCGACCGGCTGACCCAGGCTCGCGCCCGAATAGGCCCCGGTGAGGACGCCGATCAACGTGATGCCGACCTGCACCGTCGACAGGAAGCGTCCGGGGTCGGATGCGAGCTGCCGGGCGATCTTGGCGCCGCGGCTGCCGCGTTTTTCGGCCGCCTGCAGCCGCGGGTCGCGCGACGAGACGATCGCGAGTTCGGACATGGCGAAAACGCCGTTGAGAAGGACGAGGACCGCGATGATCGCGACGTCGGACCAGGGGAAAGGGCTCATCGGGCGGTGGTACGGCGCATCGGCGCCAGGCCCCTGTCGGTTTCGGTCATGCCCGCGCTATAGGCGAAAGATGGCGCGATGCACAATGGCCCTGCCCGAAAGCCTCTCCGCACCATCGGCTCAGCCCCGGTTCAGCCAGATTTTGGAACCAGTTGCCCCGGCCATATGTTATCCGCATGGATGGCGGCATCCGCAGGGCCAGAAAGCGGTCGCCGCCGAAAGAAAGGGAGCAAAATCATGAACAGCAGGACGATCAAGCTTGCAGCCATGGCCAGCATCGGCGCCATCACGCTGACCGGCTGCGTCACCGACCCCGAAACGGGCAAGCAGACGATTTCGAAGGCCGCGATCGGCGGCATCGGCGGCGCGCTCGGCGGCTACCTGCTCGGCGATCTCGTCGGCGGACGCCGCGACCGCACCGAAAAGATCCTTGGCGCCGGCATCGGCGCCGTCGCCGGCGCGGGCGTCGGCTATTATATGGATCAGCAGGAAAAGAAGCTGCGCGAACGCACCGCGGGAACCGGCATCGATGTCGAGCGTCAGGGCGACCAGCTCGTCCTCAACATGCCCGGCGACGTGACCTTCGACCTCAACAGCGCGGTCGTGAAGTCGCAATTCCGCAGCGCGCTCGACAGTGTCGCGTCGACCCTCTCGGAATTTCCGAACACCTATATCGACGTGTACGGCCACACCGATTCGCAGGGCAGCGACGCCTATAATCAGGGTCTGTCCGAACGCCGCGCCTCGTCGGTCGCCGACTATCTTGCCGGCCGCGGCGTCAACCGCGCCCGCATGGCAACGATGGGCTATGGCGAATCACAGCTGAAATGCGCGCCCGAGCGCACGCAGGCCGACTATCAGTGCAACCGCCGCGTCGAGATCCGCATCGCGCCGGTGACGCAGAGCGACGTCAACAACGCTCGCTAAAACAGTTCCATTCCCGTGGAACGGGGCGTCGCCGAAAGGCGGCGCCCTATTTTACGAGAGGCCCGTTTACGAAAGGCTGGGAAAGCTGGCCTTCAGCCCGTCGATGACGAACTGCGCCGCGAGCGCCGCGAGCAACACGCCGAGCAGCCGCGTAATCACCGCTTCGCCCTTGTTGCCGATCAGCCGCATGAACGGCCCCGCCATCAGCAGCGCCGCCAGCGTCAGCAGCAGCACGAGCAGCAGCGCGCCAAAGATCACCAGTGCCCGGTCGAGCCCGCTGTTCTGCGACACGAGCAGCATCACCGAGGCGATCGAGCCGGGTCCGGCGAGCATCGGCATCGCCATCGGAAAGACCGAGACATCCTCGACCTCGGGCGTCGCCTTTACCTTTTCGGCGCGCTGTTCGCGCCGTTCGGTCCGCTTCTCGAACACCATGTCGATGGCGATGATGAACAGCATGACGCCGCCGGCGATGCGGAAGCTGTCGAGATCGATGTGAAGGAAGCTCAGCAATCCTTCGCCGAACATGGCGAAGAAGATCAGGATGAAGCCCGCGATGAACGTGGCGCGGATAGCCATCGAACGGCGCTGTTCGACGCTCGCACCGGTCGTCAGGCTGGCATAGATCGGCGCGCAGCCCGGGGGATCGATGACCACGAACAGCGTCACGAAGGCCGAGATGAAAAGGTCCATCATTTCGGTGCGGCAACCTGATTGTCGATCACGGTCGCCATCTCCTTGCCGTCCCACAGCCGGATGGTGACGCGGCGCGAGTTGTCCGGGTGAACCGTCGAGGTCCAGCTCAACGTCTGGTCGGGCGACAGGCCCACCGCCATATCATCCCCTTCGGCGCCCGCCGAAATCGGCACGGCGGGGCGCGATCCGCACTTCGCCTGCTTCGATTCGATGAAATCGGGCGCGACGCGCGGCGTCGCCAGCCCGTCGCCATGGTCGAGCACCCACGTCATCTTGCCCTTCTTGGGGTCGCGGAGCCAGACGGTGGTGAAATAGCCGTTCGCCGGGCCCTTTTGCCAAGCGCCGGTGGTTACCCCGACATTGCCGTCGCAGCTGACATAGACCGCATGCGGTTGCCACTTCACCGCCTCGGCGGGGTCTTTCTGCGACTTCAGCCAATCCTGTGCCTTGACGCGCTGCGGCACGAACATCACCGCATCGGGCGCCGACGTTTCGCGAAACGCCGTCCATTGCCCCTTTTCCTGTGCCAGCCGTGCAAAGGCGATTTCGGCGGCGATGAAGCCGCTGGGGTTCGCCGAGAGCGGGCGGTTGCGTTCGCGGGCCGCAACGGCTCCGCCCGCGATCATGGCAAGCGCGGTCGCGGCGATGAGCAGGCGGCGCATCAGAAACCCTCCGGATCGGCAAGGCCGGCGCGGCGATGCGCGGCGACGAGCGTGTTGCGAAGCAGGCAGGCGATCGTCATCGGACCGACCCCGCCTGGCACCGGCGTGATCGCATCGGCGACAACAGCCGCGCTGCCATAGTCGACGTCGCCGACGAGCCGGCCCTTCGCCGCACCGTCGGCGGGCGGCAGGCGATTGATGCCGACATCGATCACGACGGCGCCGGGCTTGATCCAGTCGCCCTTGACCATCTCGGGACGGCCGACCGCTGCTACAACTATATCGGCGCGGCGAACGAGATCGGGCAGATCCTTCGTGCGGCTGTGCGCCATCGTCACTGTCGCGTTCGCGCCGAGCAGCAACGCCGCCATCGGCTTGCCGACGAGGATCGAGCGGCCGATCACGACCGCATCCTTGCCCGACAGGTCGCCAAGCCGGTCCTGAAGCAGCAGCAGGCAACCATAGGGAGTGCAGGGCACCATGCCCGCGATGCCGAGCGCGAGGCGACCCGCGCTGACCGGGGTCAGCCCGTCGACATCCTTGTCGGGATCGATCGTCGCGACCGCCCGCTGTTCGTCGAGATTGCCGGGAAGCGGGAGTTGCAGCAGGATGCCGTCGACCGCGTCATCGGCATTGAGCGTCGCGAGAAGCGCCTCGACCTCGTCCTGCGTCGCAGTCGCGGGCAGGCGATGTTCGAAGCTTTCCATGCCGGCGGCAATCGTCGCCTTGCCCTTCGATCCGACATAGACTGCGCTCGCCGGATCGTCGCCGACGAGCACGACGGCAAGCCCGGGCGCGCGTCCGGTCGCGGCCTGAAAGGCGGGCACCGCCTCGGCAATGCGGCCGCGCAGGCCGGCGGCGAACGCCTTGCCGTCGATGACCGCCGCCGTCACGTCAGATCGCTCCCGAATTCACGCCGAGCTGGTAAAGATAGCTGATCACCGGTCCCTGCAGGATGACAAGCAGGATCAGCACCACCATCGGCGCGAGGTCGAGTCCGCCGAAGTCGGGCAGGATGCGCCGGAACGGCCGGTAGAGCGGCTCGGTAATTCGTTCGAGGAAATACCAGAGCTGGCGGACGAAATCATTGTGGGTGTTGATGACGTTGAAGGCGATCAGCCACGACATCACGAACTGCACGATGATGATCCACCAGAGTATATTGAGCAAAATCGACAGGATTTGCAGGAACATCAGATACATCAAACTCTCCGGCGAGAAGCGTCGGTTATGGTTCCGCCCCAGCGGTGAAGGCCATCCTAGCGATGAATGAGCGTGCCCGCACCCCGTGCGGTGAAAATTTCCAGCAGCATCGCGTGCGGGATGCGGCCATCGAGGATGACCGCCGCCTCGACCCCGGCATCGACCGCGGCGACGCAGGTCTCGACCTTCGGGATCATGCCGCCGGTTATCGTCTCGTCGGCCTTCAGCAAGTCGATCGCGGCGCGGTCGAGATCGGTGAGCAGCGAACCCGATTTGTCGAGCACGCCGGCGACGTCGGTGAGGAGGAAGAAGCGCTTCGCGCCCAGTGCCCCTGCGATCGCCCCCGCCATCGTGTCGGCGTTGATGTTGTAGGTTGCCCCGTCGGCTCCAAGCGCGACCGGCGCCACGACGGGGATGAAATTGTCGCCCGACAGGTTCCGCAGGATCGTCGCATCGACCGCGACCGGCTCACCGACGAAGCCAAGATCGACATGACGTTCGATCCCCGAATTGGGGTCGGGTTCGGTGCGGCTGACCTTTTCGGCGAGCACCAGATTGGCGTCCTTGCCCGAAATACCGACCGCACGCCCGCCAAGCCCGGCGATCCAGCTGACGATTTCCTTGTTGATCTTGCCCGCGAGCACCATCTCGGCGACCTCGGCGGTCGCGGCGTCGGTAACGCGAAGCCCGCCCACGAAGGTCGATTCGATCCCGAGCTGTTTCAGCATCCTGCCGATCTGCGGCCCGCCGCCATGGACAACCACCGGATTGATCCCGACGGCTTTCAGCAGCACGACGTCTTCGGCGAAGTCGCGCTGCGCTTCGGGATCGCCCATCGCGTGGCCGCCATATTTGATCACGAAGGTCTCGCCCGCATAGCGCTGCAGATAGGGCAGCGCCTCGACGAGCGTTTCGGCCTTGGCAAGCAGGTCGGGCATTTTCGAGGGATCGGTTGTCGTCATCATCCGGCGACCTCGGGCGCCTGCGTTCCGTCCAGCCTGCGGCCGATCGCGACCACCGCCATCACGAGCAGCGGCACCATCACCGCCGACAGCACGACCTTCGCAAGCATCTGGCCAAGCATCAGGTCCGCAATCGGGCGGACGCCATAGAAACTGACGGTGATGAAGATCAGCGTGTCGATGATCTGGCTCAGCGCCGCGGCGACAAAGCCGCGCAGCGGCAGCAGCCGGCCGTTGTTCGCGGTCATCCGCGCAAAAATCCAGACATTGAGGCTGACCGACACGCCATAGGCGAGGATGCCGGCCGCCATCATGCGCCACCCCTGCCCGACGATGATCGGGAAGGCCTCTTTCGCGGGCGGATACATCCCCTCGTCGGTCGGCAGTTGCAGCACGAAGACAGTGAGGATGATCGCAAGAATGAGCGGAATGAAACCGAAGCGAACCAGCTTGTCGGCGACCGCGCGGCCATGCAATTCGGCGATACCGCTCGAGATTGCGATCAGCGTCAGAAAGGGGAAAATCCCGGCTTCGACCGCCAGCGGGCCGAGGGCGACCTGTTTCGCGCCAAGGAAGCCGCCGAGCGGAACCATGCCGCCGTAGAGGATTGCAAACAGCAGCAGCGAGGGCGCGATCAGGCGCGAAGAGCTATTTTCCATCGGCGCCGCTTAATCGCTTTTGCGGCGGGTGGAAAGATGCCGTGGTTCGGGGTTTTTGGGGCACAGGCTTGCCCCACGGGCAAACGCCGTTAGACACGGGTGATAAATTTGCGGGGGACGCACGAAGATTATGGAACGGCTTATCGGGTTACTCGGCATTATCGCATTGCTTGCGATCGCCGTGCTTTTTTCATCGAACCGTCGCTGGATTCGCCTGCGCGTCGTCATCCCCGCCTTCCTGCTTCAGGCCGGTTTTGCGCTGCTCGTGCTCGGCACCCCATGGGGCCGCGCGATCATTCAGGGCATGTCGAGCGGCGTTTCGAACCTGCTCGGCTATGCCAAGGCCGGCACCGATTTCATCTTCGGCCCGCTCGCCGGCCCCGAAATGGGCGGTCACAGCTTCGCGATCGCCGCGCTGCCCGTCATCATCTTCTTCGCCTCGATGATTTCGATCCTCTATTATCTCGGCATCATGCAGCTGGTGATCAAATGGGTCGGCGGCGCGATCCAGAAGATCACCGGCATCACCAAGGTCGAAAGCCTTGGCGCCGCAGCGAATATCTTCGTCGGCCAGAGCGAGAGCCCGCTCGTCATCCGCCCCTATCTCGCCGGTCTGACACCGCCGCAGCTGTTCACGGTGATGACCGTCGGCATGGCCGGCGTCGCGGGCACGATTCTCGGCGCGTATGCCAGCATGATCGGCGAGCAGCTGCTCCCCTATCTGCTTGCCGCAAGCTTCATGTCGGCGCCTGGCGGGATCCTGATGGCGAAGATCATGATGCCCGACGATCCGAAGGATTTGGGCATCGAACCCGTCATCATGCCCGAGGCGAGCCATGACGAGGAAAAACCCGCGAACATCATCATGGCGGCGGCACAGGGCGCGCAGACCGGTGTGCGGCTCGCGGTCGCAGTCGGTGCGATGGTGCTGGCCTTCGTCGCGCTCGTCGCGCTGGCCAACGGCCTGCTCGCCGGGATCGGCGGCTGGTTCGGCTATCCCGACCTGTCGTTTCAGGCGATCATCGGGACGATCTTCCGCCCCGTGATGTGGCTGATGGGCGTGCCGTGGGACGAAAGCGCCGCGGTCGGCGGACTTTTCGGCACCAAGATCGTGCTCAACGAATTCGTCGCCTTCATCGACCTCGGCAAGGTGCAGGGTGCGATGTCGCCCGCCTCGATCGCCATCGCGACCTTCGCGCTGTGCGGCTTCGCCAATTTCAGCTCGATCGCGATCCAGATGGCGGTGACCGGCGGGCTCGCCCCGAACCAGCGTCCGATGATCGCAAGGCTGGGCCTGAAGGCGCTGCTCGCGGGCAGCCTGTCGAACCTGATGTCGGCGGCGCTCGCGGGGCTGATGCTCGGCATCGCGCCCCCGGCCGCTCCGCCCCCCGCTCCCTCCACCGCGACGACAGCGCCGGTCGCCGACGCCACACCGGCCGAGGCTTCTGCGACCGACCCCGCCAAGACACCCTGACCTGCCGTTACGGGCACCGCACGGCTAACGCCGGCACATTGTGATAATTTGCAAGCCTCCCCGGCTTGACGTAAGCTTCGGGACCATAACGAATCCCCGGGTCGCGTTTCGCTGAAAGATGGGAGGCCGTGATGAAAACCGCGTATCGTTTGTCGATCCTTGCCGCTGCTGCGGCGTCGATAGGGGCGGGTTTTCTCGCCACCTCGAACGCCCAGACCGTCGAAACCGAACGCTACCGCCCGCCCGAAGCCACCATCTATCGCGACGCGGCCTATAAGGGGCCCGCGGTCTTCATCGGCGAGGAAAAGCCCAACCTCGGGCTCGCCTGGCCGGTAAATTCGGTTCGCGTCGCCAGCGGGCGCTGGGAGCTTTGCGAGAAGACGCGTTATCGCGGCAACTGCAGGACGATCGATCGCGACACGCCGATGCTCGGCAACATCCTGCGCGGCATCACCATCCAGTCGATCCGTCCGGTCGGGAACAACGGTGGCGGCTGGAATCAGCAGCCGCCCGCAAATGATCAGGTCGCGCGCGGCAATTTCGCCGAATTCCACACCCAGCCGTCGCAGGGCCGGTACCGCGTCCTCGCCTGCACCAGCGGCTCGTCGACGGCCAATTGCGCAGCGCGCACCGCCGACACCTGGTGCCGGTCGATCGGGTGGAACGGGTCGGCGCGCGAGCATATGGAGACCGTCTCCGGTCGCGAATATCTGGCCGACGTTCTCTGCGTCCGTTCGGGCTATTGAGGGGAGAATGGCAATGAAGATGATAGTGACGCTGGCTGCCGCCGGCGCTGCGCTGGCGCTCGCCGGATGCACCTCGATGCCGCCGCGCAACACCGGCACCAGCTATGACTGCAACGGCGGGACGAAGCTGAAGGTCGACTATGTCGGCAATGGCGCGATCGTCCGGATCAATGGGCGCCGCACGGTGACGCTGCGCCAGACGCCGTCGAACCGCGGCCCGGTCTATGAGAACCGGAGTGGCATGCGGCTGGAGCGCAACGGCAATGACGTGACGTGGAACACTTCGGCGCGGTCCGCGTCCGAAAGCTGCCGCGTCGTCTACACACCGCTATAGCGTCATTTCGGCGAAGGCCGCGCGCACTTCGCCGGCGAACAGATCGGGCTGTTCCCACGCGGCGAAATGGCCGCCGCGGGGCAGTTCGTTCCAATAGACGATATTCTTGTAACGCCCCTCGGCCCAGCGCCGCGACAGGCGCATGATCTCGTTCGGGAACAGGCTGCACCCCGTCGGGACGTGGATTTCGCCGAAACCGAATTTGGCGAAGCTGTGCCAATAGAGCCGCGCCGACGAGGCCGCGCTGTTGGTGAGCCAATAGAGGCTGACCGTGTCGAGCATCGCGTCCCTGGTCACCGCCTTTTCGGGATGGCCGCCGATCGACTGGCCGCCGGGTTCGTGCCCGCAATCGGTCCAGCCATGGAATTTCTCGACGATCCAGCACATCTGCCCGACGGGCGAGTCCGCAAGGCCATAGCCGACGGTCTGCGGCCGCGTCGCATGCTGGGTCGAATAGCCATTGTCCTTCGCACGGTACCAGCCGAAGCGCGCAAGATAGGCCTTTTCGTCGTCGGTGAGCTCACCCATAGTCGCGGGGTCGGGCTGGCCGACGATCATGTTGACGTGGATACCCGCGCAATGGTCGGCGTAATTGCCACCGATCGCGCAGGTCACCGCGCTGCCCCAGTCACCGCCCTGCGCAAAATAGCGATCATAGCCGAGCGCACGCATCAGCGCGTCCCACGCCGCGGCGATATGCTCGACGCTCCATTTCGCTTCCGCCGGCTTGCCCGAAAAACCGTAGCCGGGAAGCGAGGGGATCACGAGATGATAGTCGGCCGACAACGGCTCGATGACGTCGAGAAACTCGAGCACCGACCCCGGCCAGCCATGGGTGAGGACGAGCGGCCGCGCCGCCGGGTTCGCCGACCGGATATGCAGGAAATGGATGTCGAGACCGTCGATCGTCGCGAGATGATTGGGCCAGGCGTTGAGGCGCGCCTCGATCCGGCGCCAGTCGTGGCTGCTTTGCCAATAGGTCGCGAGTTCCTGCGCATAGGCGAGCGGGACGCCCTGGTCCCAGTCGTCGACCGTCTCCTTCTCGGGCCAGCGCGTATTGGCAAGCCGCGCTTTCAGATCGTCGAGCGCCGACTGCGGCACCTCGACGACAAAGGGCCGGATATTGTCTACCTGCATCATTCCCTCCCCGATTGCCGGTTATGGCCGCGCCGGCGCCTTGCAGCCGCGCTCCAGACCGACGCCTTTCAGAAATCCGCGCCGCACCGTTCCGGCATAGACCGCCTCGGCGTAGCGGCGCCGTTCGGCATTGGCGCCGGTCACCTCGCCGATCAGGCCGCGGAACGGGATGATCGACCCCGCGACGCTACCCGCCACGCGCCCCGCGGTCTCCTCACGCTTTTGCGCACGGCTCTTGTCGACGGTCTCGTTGACGTCGGGGCCGAGCACTTCGTCGAGTTCGGTAACCTCGCGAATGATCGCCGCGCATTTACCAAGCCCGGCGAGCGAATAGGGCGCGCCCTGGATCGCCTGCAACTTCGGCGGCACTTCCTTGCCGTCGAAGGGTTCGGCGACGGTGTTGGCCGTATCCTTGACCGTCGAATCCTTGGGCGCCCCTTCCTGCGCATGCAGGGGGACGGCGGCGGCGAGAGCGAAAAGCGGCAGGCTGACGGCGAAGTGACGGAACATGGCTTGTCTCCCGTTGCCCCGCAGGCCCTTGCCGCGGGGTTCTGATATCCAACGCAAAGCGGCCCGTTCGGCTCCCTGCTCTCTGTCGCCGTCGATCAATCCCCGGTCGTATAGCCGCCGTCGATCGCTTCCTGCCCGATCGCGGCCGTATCCGACGCCCAATAATCGAAGATGCGCTTGAGCTCGCTTTGCGGCAATCCTTCGATGACATAGGCGCCGAACATATAGAGTTGACCCTGATCATTGGTGCCGATGCGCAGCAGATCGAACTCGTCGTTCATCTTTTGCATCCACGTCGGCGGCGCGTTGAGCACGTCGCTGTACGATGCGACGAGGGTCATATATTTGCAGTCCTTGCCCGCGGTGCAGCCCTGAAGCCGCAAGGTGGTGGTGAACCCCTCGATCTCGATATCGAACTCGGGCACCGTATCAGCCTTGGTAATCGGCGTCGGCGCATAGCCCATCGCCTTCAGCGTCGACCAGAAAGCGGCCGGATTCCTGATGCTGACCGACTGGGCCTGTGCCGGGGCCGCCGACACGAGAAAGGCTGCCGCCGCAGCCGCGATAAACAAACGCATGATGTCCCCCCAAAGGAAAAGCCTTCGACCCCTGCCGCAATCCTGTGCAACGCGGCGGCAGCCGTCCAGCCCTAATTTGGGAGGGCCGCCCTTTTTGCGGGAGCGGCCGTGCTACCAGCCCATATAGTCGATGGTCGACCGGCGCGTCTCTTCATCCATCAGGCCCAGCATCACGCGCGTCGTGCGATGGCCGACGATGACACCGTCGGTGCCGCGATACGCCCAGTCGCTGATATCGGACACCGGAACGCGAACCTCCTGCCCGATGCGGAAGCCCGGCTGTTCGGGGACATTGGCGAGCTGGCCGACCAGCGTATCGCCCTCGATCCGGTCGAAGCTGACCCAGATATGCTCGAAACCGCCAAGCGGATATTTGAACACGAAGCTGTCGCTATCATATCGCCCGGAGCGATAGGCGGCGAGGAAATCGGGGAAGCTGCGCTTGGCCTCGGCGATCGCCGCATTCATCTTTGCGTCGGCTGCGTCGAAGTTGATGATATCGGTGCGTTCGGCAGGCGCCGGCGGCGCGGCAACCGCACCCGTCTCCAGCGCGTACGCCATCATCACCGCAACGAACATCTTCCCCATGATCCCCTCCCTGTCCGGTGTCAGCGCGTCGGAACCGGCTCCGGCCCCGTCCAGTCATAGAAGCCGCGGCCTGCTTTCTTGCCGACCCAGCCCGCCTCGACATATTGGACGAGCAGCGGCGCGGGGCGGAATTTGGGGTCGCCGGTTCCCGACTGCAGGACACGGATAATCTCGAGGCAAGTGTCGAGGCCGATGAAGTCGGCGAGCGTGATCGGGCCCATCGGATGGTTGAGGCCGAGGCGGCAGCCGGCGTCGATATCCTGCATCGTCGCGACACCTTCGCCGAGCGCGAAGATCGCTTCGTTGATCAGCGGCATCAGCACGCGGTTGACGATGAAGCCCGGCGCGTCATTCGCATGGACGATCTCCTTGCCGAGGCCGCGGCCATAGGCTTCGACCTTCGCCAGCGTATCGTCGCTGGTGGCGAGGCCGCGGATCAGCTCGATCAGGCCCATCACCGGCACGGGATTGAAGAAATGGACGCCGATGAAGCGCGCTGGATCGGGCGCGGCCTGCGCAAGCCGCGTGATCGGGATCGAGCTGGTGTTCGACGCAAGGATCGCCGTCGCCGACAGATGCTGGCCGACGCTGGCGAAGATCGCGCGCTTGATCTCCTCGCGCTCGGTCGCCGCCTCGATCACCAGATCGGCAGGCGCGAAAGCGCTATGGTCGGCAACCGGCGTGATGCGACCGAGCAGCGCGTCGGCATCGGCCTGCGTCATCTTTTCCTTCGACACGAGACGGCCCAGCGCCTTGGCGATCCCCGTCTTGCCCGCTTCGGCGCGAGCGATGTCGATGTCGGAAAGCAGCACGTCATGACCGGCACCCGCCGAAACCTGCGCGATGCCCGCGCCCATCTGTCCCGCACCGATAACGCCGACGATCATAATATGCCCTTTCGCTGGAAACCTTGCCCGTGCCCCTACGACCTCAAGACTTCGCGTCAAGGGTGGAGCGTCAGGGCGCCGAGCGGAATTCGGTCGCCTCGGCCAGGATCAGCGCGAAGGCGGGATCGACGTCATCCCATGTCGCGACCGGCGTCCAGCCCCCGGCCCGCAGCAGCAGGTTCGCGTCGCGCGGGCCATATTTGTGGCTGTTCTCGCTGTGGATCGTCTCGCCCTTCGCCATCGCATAGCGGCGGCCGTCGATCGTGAAGACCATGTCGCACGCCGCGACGAGATGCATCTCGATGCGCGCATGGACATCGTCCCAGATTGCGCGGTGGGCGAAATTCTCGACCGGAATATCGCCGCCGAGTTCGCGGTTGATCCGTTCGAGCAAATTGAGGTTGAACGCCGCCGTGACGCCCGCCGGATCGTCATAGGCGCGCGTCAGCACATCCACGTCCTTGATCCGGTCCACCCCGATCAGCATCAGCGATCCGTCGCCGAGCGCGGCGCGCCAGTTGCGGAGCAGGTCGATCGCCGAGCGCGCGACCATATTGCCGATCGTCGAACCCGGAAAGAAGCCGAGCTTGGGAAGCGGGCATATCTCGCGCGGCAGGTCGACCTTCTGGGTGAAATCGGCCTCGACCGGATAGATGGCGAGGCCGGGAAAGCGCGCCGCGAGCGCGTCGGCGCTGGCCCGCAGAAAATCGCCCGAAATATCGACGGGCACATAGGCCGCGGGGTCGATAGCCTGCAGCAGCAGCGGCGTCTTGGTCGAGCTGCCCGAGCCGAGTTCGACAACCGCACGCCCGGGGCCGATCGCCGCCGCCATTTCGCCGGCGTGGCGCGTCAGCAGGTCGGTTTCGCTGCGCGTGGGATAATATTCGGGAAGCGCAGTAATATCCTCGAACAGCGCCGAGCCCGTAGCGTCGTAAAACCAGCGCGCGGGGATTGCCTTTTGCGATTGCGCCAGCCCGGCATGAACGTCGGCGCGAAAGGCGATATCGACACCCGCATCGTCGGCAGAAATCTGCCGAAGTTGACGCACAACACTCATGTCACAGATCCTTGGCGAGCCGCACGCCGGTGAACTGCCAGCGCTGGTGGGGGTAAAAGAAATTGCGGTAGGAGGCGCGCATATGACCGCGCGGCGTGGCGCAGCTTCCGCCGCGCAGGACGAACTGCCCGCTCATGAACTTGCCATTATATTCGCCGACCGCGCCGGGCGCGGCGCGAAAGCCGGGATAGGGGCGATAGGCGCTGCCGGTCCATTCCCACACGCTGCCGAACATCTGTTGCAGATCGGTGTCGGCGTTCGCGGCATCGGGCTGAACCGGACCCGCCGCATCGAGTTGCTGCCCCGACGACGCGTCGAAGGCCGAGGCGGCGGCTTCCCATTCGAACTCGGTCGGCAGGCGCGCCCCCGCCCAGCTCGCAAAGGCGTCGGCCTCGAAGAAGCTGATGTGCGTCACCGGCGCGGCGGGATCGATGTCGCGCCACCCCGACAGGGTGAAATATTGCCCGTCGCGCCAATAAGCCGGCGCCTCGATATCCTCCGCCTGCACCCATGCCCAGCCGTCGCTGAGCCACAGCGACGATATGTGGTAACCGCCGTCATCGATGAACTGGCGCCATTCGTCATTGGTGACCGGACGGCTGGCGAGCGCGTGCGGGGCAAGCAGCGTGTCATGGCGTGGCCCCTCGCAGTCAAAGGCGAAGCCTTCCCCGGAATGGCCGGCCGCCGCGATCCCGTCGGCGCCCTTCACCCATTTCATCGCGGAAAACTGCGTAACTTCATTCGCGATTGCAGCCTTCCACACGGCGGGGCCGAGCGGGTTTTGCGCAAAGAGATGTTTGAGGTCGGTGAGCAGCAATTCCTGATGCTGCTGTTCGTGATGGATGCCCAGCTCGACCAGCCCCTGCGCGGCGGGTGGCAGATCGGGGAGCGCGGTCTGCACTGCGGCATCGACATGCGCGCGCCACACGCAGATTTCGTCGAGCGACGGGCGCGTCAGCAGGCCGCGGCTCGGACGCGCATGGCGCGGCCCCTCGGCCTCGTAATAGCTGTTGAAAAGATAGGGATAGCGCTCGTCGAACAAGCGATAGCCCGGAAGATGATCGCGGAGAACGAAGGTTTCGAAGAACCAGGTCGTGTGCGCGAGATGCCATTTCGCGGGCGACGCGTCCGCCATCGACTGCGCGCTGGCATCGGCATCGGACAATGTCCGGACAAGGTCGAGCGACAGGCGCCGCGTCGCGGCGAAGCGACCGCCAAGCGCTTCACCAAGCTTTTCCAATGACTCGGTTTTTTTCGACATGTCGGTGCGGCTGGCCATGACTCAGACAATCCCCCGAGGTGCGATTCGGTTTCGCGACTGAACAGAATATGGTTACAGCGCGAGGGAATGTCTAGAACATTAAGGGAACATCACCGCGTCGCGCCGGGTTTCCACAATATGTCACCGCCCGCCGCCGCATTGATATGGCGCGTCATCACGAACAGATGGTCGGACAAGCGGTTGAGGTAATTGAGCGCGAGCGGATTGAGATCGCGGTCGGCATTCGCCGCGACGGCCGCACGCTCGGCGCGGCGCGTCACCGCGCGCGCCAGATGCAGCCGCGCCGCAGCCTCGGTCCCGCCGGGCAGGATGAAGCTTTTGAGCGCGTCGAGATTGTCGTTCATACGATCGATCTCGTCCTCGAGACGCGCGATCTGGCTGGGCACGATGCGCAGCGCCATGTCGTGCGGGCCAAAGCCGAACTGGATGTCGGGCGGGGTCGCAAGGTCGGCCCCGAGGTCGAAAAGCTCGTTCTGGATGCGGACGAGCATCGCCGCTTCCTCGCTCGCGCGATCGAGTACCGCCACCGCCAGCCCGACGAAGCTGTTCGCCTCGTCGACATCGCCGATCGCCGCCATCAGCGGGGCCGACTTGGCGATGCGCGATCCATCGACGAGGCCCGTGGTGCCGTCGTCGCCCGTGCGCGTGTAAATCTTGTTGAGCTTGACCATGTGCGGGTCGGCTTAGCTGCCGCCGGCGGTCAGGCCGATAATGATGAGCAGGATGATGGTGATTGCCTGCCACTTCACGCGCGCCATCATCATCTTGTTCTGCAGCACCTGATTTTCGTGCGCGGTGCCGTCCATCGCCGCGCGGTGTCCCTGCGCGAAATAGAAAAGCCCACGAGCCAGCGAGAAGAGGACGAAGCCAGCCGCTCCGATGACGGCAAGGACGAGGATGATCTGCATGACACCACTTTACGGATTTTGCAGCGAATATCCAGCGGGAAGCCGTCCCGCTCGTAAATCGGCGGCGAGCGCACGTCCGTCGACCCCGGCGTCGCGAAGCGCCGCGAGCCCGGCGGCGGCATCGCGCTTGGCGAGGCGCTTGCCGTCAGGGCCGCACACGAGGGCGTGGTGGCGATAGAGCGGCGTCGGAAGGTCGAGCAGCGCCTGGAGCAGCCGGTGAACATCGGTCGAAGCGATGAGGTCGGCGCCGCGGATCACATGCGTTACCCCCATCGCCGCATCGTCCACCGTGCTCGCGAGATGATAGCTGGCGGGCGCATCCTTGCGCGCGAGGACGACATCGCCGTGCGCCAGCGGGTCGGCGGCGCGCGTACCCTGTCCTTCCTCCTCCCAGACGAGTTCGCCAGCAAGCGCCACTGCGCGCGCCATGTCGAGCCGCCAGCAATGCGGCTCCGACGCCACGCGGCGCGCGCGTTCGGCGTCGGAGAGGTGGTGGCAGGTGCCCGGATAAAGGATACCGGAAGGTCCGTGCGGCGCGGCGAGGCTTTGCGCGATGTCGGCGCGGGTGCAGAAGCAGGGATAGACGAAGCCCCGCGCGCGAAGCCGTTCCAGCGCCGCGGCATAGTCGCCGAGATGCGCCGACTGGCGCACCGGATCGCCGTCCCATGCAAGGCCAAGCCAGTCGAGATCGGCGAGCGAGGCGGCGACAAACTCCTCGCGCGAGCGGCTGCCGTCGATGTCGTCGATGCGGATATGGAAGCATCCGCCAGCCGCGCGCGCCGCTGCATGCGCCAGTGCGGCGCTATAGGCGTGCCCCAGATGCAGGTCGCCGGTTGGACTGGGCGCGAAGCGGGTCAGCATCGCGGCGCAAACGAATCCATATGCTGTGCCGCGCCGAAATGAATCATTCCATATCTTGCGGCACATGCCCCCTTGACGCCAGATTCTGATGCGTCATGTAATGACAGTGTCACGCGCGGGAGGCAGTGGCGCGCCATCCCGTGAAGCAATGGGGGCAGCGTTACCAAGCCATGTTCCATCCCGATCTTGCCCGGCATCCCGACTCGTGTCCTGCCCTGGTATTGAACGCCGATTACACGCCGCTCAGTTACTATCCCCTGAGCCTGTGGCCGTGGCAGACCGCGGTCAAGGCGGTTTTCCTCGACCGCGTCACGATCGTCGAAAATTACGAGCGCGAGATTCATTCGCCGACGCGGACGATGCCGATCCCCAGCGTGATCGCACTCCGCCAATATGTGAAGCCGTCGCAATATCCGGCCTTCACGCGCTTCAACCTGTTCCTGCGCGACCGCTTTGCGTGCCAATATTGCGGGTCGGGCAAGGATCTCACCTTTGACCATGTCGTCCCGCGCCGCCTCGGCGGGCGCACGACGTGGGAAAATGTCGCGACCGCCTGCGCCCCGTGCAACCTCAAAAAGGGCGGCCGGACGCCGCAGCAGGCGCATATGCCGCTGCACCAGCAGCCGTGGCGCCCGACGAGCTGGCAGTTGCAGGACAATGGCCGCTGCTTCCCGCCGGGCTATTTGCACGAAAGCTGGATCGACTGGCTTTATTGGGATGTGGAACTGGAAGGCTGAGAAGGATAGTATCCCGGGACAGCGAAGGTTCACCTCGGCCATCCTATCGGGCCGCCAACAAAGGAGACCCGACATGATCCGTACCGCCCTTCCTCTCGCCCTCGGCCTCGCAAGCCTGTCGCTCGGCGCCTGCGCGACGATCATGCCTTCCGAACAGCCCGTCGCGGTGACCGGCAGCATCGCCTATCGCGAACGCATCGCGCTGCCGCCGACGGCGCAGGTCGAAATCCGGCTCGACGACGTCAGCCTTGCAGACGCGCCGTCGCGCACGATCGCGCAGCAATCGTTCACGGCGGACGGCCGGCAGGTGCCTTTTGTGTTCCGGCTGACCGTTGACCAGCGCCGCCTCGATCCGCGCCACAGCTATGCGGTATCGGCGCGCATCACCGACGCCTCGGGCCGGCTGATGTTCATCACCGACACGCGCAATTCTGTTACATTCGATGGCCGCCCGGCGATCGACATGGGCATGCTGAATCTCGTCAAGACGAACTGATCTGTCCCAGGCATAGCTATGCGCGGCTTGACCCTGCCCCTTCGCAGGTGCAGCAAGCTGGGCCCATGGGCCCACCGATCCAGATTTCGCAAAATCCCGACATCCGCTATCTCGGGCGGATCCTCGGCGATGTCATCCGCGCCTATGGCGGCGAGAAATTGTTCCGGCAGACCGAATATATCCGTTCGGTCAGCGTCGACCGGCATCGCGGCCTCGACGGCGCCGAAGCGATCGACACCGGGCTCGATGCGCTGAGCCTCGACGACACCGTCGCCTTCGTGCGCGGTTTCATGCTCTTCTCGATGCTCGCGAACCTCGCCGAGGACCGGCAGGGCGTGGCGGCCGAGCCTGAAGCAACGGTCGCCGCGGCGCTCGGCAAGCTGCGCGCCGACGGAATCGACGCGCAAGCGGTCGCGGCGCTGCTGAACGCCGCGCTCGTCGCCCCGGTATTGACCGCGCACCCGACAGAGGTGCGGCGCAAGTCGGTGCTCGACCACAAGAACCGCATCGCCGAGCTGATGGGGCTGCGCGACGCGGGGCAGGACGAGACGCCCGAAGGCGACGTCGTCGAGGACGCCATCCGCCGTCAGATCGTGCTGCTGTGGCAGACGCGGCCGCTGCGCACCGAAAAGCTGTTCGTCGCCGACGAGATCGACAATGCGCTGACCTATTTGCGCGACGTCTTCCTGCCGGTGCTGCCCAAGCTCTATGCGCGCTGGGAAGCCGAACTCGGCCAGCGTCCCGCCCCCTTCCTGCGCGTCGGAAGCTGGATCGGCGGCGACCGCGACGGCAATCCCTTCGTCACCGCCGAAACCCTCCAGATGGCGACCAGCCGCAACGCCGCGGCGGTGCTCGGCCATTATGCCGACGCCGTCCACGCGCTCGGCGCCGAACTGTCGGTCTCGTCGGGGCTCGCCCCCGTTCCCGAAGCCGTCGAGGCGCTCGCCGAGGCCAGCGGCGACAATGCGCCGAGCCGCGGCGACGAGCCCTATCGCCGCGCGCTGTCGGGCATCTATGCCCGCGTCTGCGCGACTTATGCGGGCATCGTCGGCAAGCCGCCGCCGCGCCCGTCGGCGCTGAAGGGCAAGGCCTATGCCACCCCGGCCGATTTCCGCCGCGACTTGCTCGTGATTGCGAACGGCCTGTCGGCAAGCGGCGAAGGCCAGCTCGGCGGGATCGGCGCGCTCGGGCGGCTGATCCGCGCGGTCGAGGTTTTCGGCTTTCACCTCGCGACGCTCGACATGCGGCAGAACAGCGCGGTCCACGAACGCGTGCTCGCCGAACTGCTCAAGGTGTCGGGGGTCGAGAGCGACTATCTGGCACTGGACGAAGAGGCGCGGGTTGCGCTCCTTCGCAAGGAGCTCAGCGTCAACCGTCCGCTCGCAGCAAGCTGGCATGAATGGAGCGAGGAAACCGCGGGCGAACTCGCGATCGTCCACGCCGCCGCCTCGGTTCGGGGCCGCCTCGGTCATCAGGCGATCGTCCAGTGGATCATCAGCAAGGCCGAAAGCCTGTCCGACCTGCTTGAGGTCCATGTCCTCGCGCGCGAAGCCGGGCTGTGGTCGGCCGAGGGGCAGGACACGCTGATGGTCGTGCCGTTGTTCGAAACCATCGCCGACCTCGACGACGCGCCCACGATCATGGCGCGCTATTTCGCGCTGCCCGAAATCGCGCCGCACATTGCCGCGCGCGGGCATCAGGAAGTGATGATCGGCTATTCGGATTCGAACAAGGACGGCGGCTATCTGACCTCGACCTGGGGGCTGCATCAGGCGTCCGACGCGCTGACCCCGGTGTTCGAGGCAGCCGACACGTCGATGCAGCTGTTCCACGGCCGCGGCGGCGCGGTCGGGCGCGGCGGCGGCAGCGCCTTTGCCGCTATCCGCGCGCAGCCGGCGGGCACGGTGCAGGGCCGCATCCGCATCACCGAACAGGGCGAGGTGATCGCGGCGAAATATGGCACCGCCGAGAGCGCGGCGACGAACCTCGAGGCGATGGTCTCGGCCAGCCTGCTCGCGAGCCTCGAGCCCGAGGGCGTGGCGGACGCCGACCATGGCCGCTTCGTCGCGGCGATGGACGCTTTGTCCGATACCGCTTTCGCCGCCTATCGCGGGCTCGTCTATGACACGCCGGCGTTCAGAGATTTCTTCCGCGCGATGACCCCGATCGCCGAGATCGCGGGGCTCAAGATCGGATCGCGCCCGTCGAGCCGCACCAAATCGACCGCGATCGAGGATCTGCGCGCGATTCCATGGGTGTTCAGCTGGGCGCAGGCGCGCACGATGCTGCCGGGCTGGTACGGGACGGGCGAGGCCTTTTCGGGTTTCGGCGACAAGGCGCTGCTCGCCGACATGGCGGAAAGCTGGCCCTTCTTCGGCGCGCTGCTGGGCAATATGGAAATGGTGCTCGCGAAATCCGATATGGGAATCGCGGCGCGCTATGCCGAGCTCGCGACCGGGGTCGAGGGGCATGACGCGATCTTCACCCGCATCCGCGACGGCTGGAACCGCGCGCATGACGGGCTTCTCGCCATCACCGGACAGTCGCGGCTGCTGGAAAAGAATCCGGCACTCGAGGCGTCGATCCGGCTGCGGCTGCCCTATATCGAGCCGCTCAACCTGCTGCAGATCGAACTGATGAAGCGCCACCGCGCGGGCGAAACCGACCCGCGCATCGGCGAGGGCATCCAGCTGACGATCAACGCGATCGCGACGGCGCTGCGGAACAGCGGGTAAGCCTTTCGTCATTGCGAGCGAAGCGAAGCTCCTCGCAATGACGTGGACGATCAGCTTTTCGTGATCAGCACCTTGCCCTTGGCATTGGCCCCGTCGGGGGCGAAGCTGATTGCGAAATCCTCGCCATCCTTCGTCTTGCCCGTGAGTGTGTCGCCCGAGCGCGCCACCGCGACGCTCTTCTTTGCGAACTCGGCGGCCATCCAGTCGGCGGCCTTCTTCGGCGTGGCGGGCGAGGTGAAGCCCAGTTCGACCTTCGCCTTGTCATTGCCGTCCTTGGCGAGCGGATCGACGTTGACCGTCGTGACGTTGCTGCCGGGGTAAAGCTTCACCCCGTCGATGTCGAAATCACCCTCGATGTCGAGGTTGGCGAAATCGGGAAGCTTCATGTCGAGCCCGACGCCGTCGCCGCCGATCTTGATCCGGCCGCTGCCATCCTTGTTGGTGCTGATCTGGACCCCGCCATGCTCGTCGCCGGCGTTGACCGAAACTTCGGGCTGGTCTTTCTTGTCCTCGCCCTGCCCGCAGGCGGCGAGAAGCATCATCGGGGGGATCAGATACGCGAAACGCATGGCACATCTCCTTGGTGCATTATCTGGATAATACACCCTGTGATGCTGGAGTCAACTTTTCACCCCTCGTCATGCTGAACTTGTTTCAGCATCCATGGCCGGACCCCGCCGAAAACGCAGCGTGAGCTTAGAGGTCAGGTCATGGACCCCGAAACAAGTTCAGGGTGACGAAAACTAAAGGCCGGGCTTACGCGTCGATGCTGGTTTTCAGATCGCCGTGGACGAGTCCGCCGTCGACCGCGATCGTGTCGCCGACGACATAGTCGCCCGCTTTCGATGCGAGGAAGATCGCGGCGCCCGCCATGTCTTCGGGCACCCCGATGCGCTTGACCGGGATGCTCTTCGCGACCGCGTCGCCATGGTCGCGCGCGGCCTTGTTCATGTCCGACTGGAAGGCGCCCGGCGCGATCGCGGTCACGATGATGTTGTCGGTCACCAGCCGCGCCGCAAGGCGCTTGGTGAGATAGAGGATCGCCGCCTTCGACGCGTGATAGCTGTAGGTTTCCCACGGATTGAGGCGCAGGCCGTCGATCGAGCCGATGTTGATCACTTTCGCCGGGCGTTCGGCGGTGCCCGCCGCCTTGAGCAGCCCGTGCAGCGCCTGCGTCAGGAAGAAGGGCGATTTGACGTTGATGTCCATCACCTTGTCCCAGCCCGCCTCGGGGAAGCCCTCGAACGGTTCGCCCCAGGCCGCACCGGCATTGTTGACGAGAATGTCGAGCCGCTCCTCGCGCGCCTCAAGCTCCTTCGCCAGCGCGCGGCACCCTTCGACGGTCGCGAGATCGACCGGCAGGCCGATAACCTTGCCCGGATAGCGCGTCTCGAAATCGGCGACCGCTTCCTCGATCTGCGCGGTCTTGCGCGCCGAGATATAGACGCGCGCGGCGCCCGCGGCGAGATAGCCCTCGACGATCATCTTGCCGATCCCGCGCGAGCCGCCGGTGACGAGCGCGATGCGGCCGTCGAGGCCGAACATGTCCTGAAGGTTCATCTGTCTTCTCCCCGGCTCAATAGCCGTTCATGCGGGCAACCTGGTCGATGTGGTAATGCACATCGCCCATATATTCCGCGAGCGCACGGTCGCGCTTCATATAGAGGCCGATGTCATATTCGTCGGTCATGCCGATGCCGCCGTGCATCTGCACGCCTTCGCGCACCGCAAGGTTGGCGGCACGGCCGGCCTTTGCTTTCGCGACAGAGACCATCAGCTTCGCGCCTTCGCTGCCCTCGTCGAGCAGTTGCTGTGCCTTCATCACGGTGGCGCGCGCGACTTCCATCTCGCCATAGAGATGCGCGGCGCGGTGCTGGAGACCCTGGAACTCGCCGATCAGCTTGCCGAACTGCTTGCGTTCCTTGAGGTAGGTGACGGTCATATCCATCGCGCCTTGGCCGACGCCAACCATTTCGGCGGCAGCGCCGGTGCGGGTTGCCGCGAGCAGCGCGTCGAGGATCTCGCCACCGGCATCGACCTCGCCGATCACCGCATCGGCATCGACCTCGACGCCGTCGAGCGTGACATGGCTCGCCAAGCTGCTGTCCACGAGGCGGCGCGGATCGGCGGTGACTCCCTTCGCGTCCTTCGGCACCGCGAACAAGGTGATGCCGCCGTCGGTCTTCGCCGCGACGATGCTCATGTCGGCGACATGGCCGTGGAGCACGAAGCTCTTCTTGCCGTCGAGGCGGAAGCCGTTGCCCGCGCGCGTCGCGGTCGTCGCGATACGGTCGGGGCGATGTTTGGCGCCTTCGTCGATCGCGAGCGCGATGATCGCCTCGCCCGATGCGATCGCCGGGAGCCAGCGGCCCGCCTGCGTTCCGCCCGCTTTCGCGAGCGCGGCGACCGCGCCGACGCCGGTCGACAGGAAGGGCGACGGGGTCAGGTTGCGGCCGATTTCCTCGAGCACGATCCCCGCTTCCATATGCCCCATGCCGAGCCCGCCATGCGCCTCGGGAACGAGCATGCCGGGCAGGCCCATTTCGGTGAACTGCGCCCAGAGGTCGCGCGAGAAGCCGGTGGCATCGGCGCTGTCGCGCAGGCTGCGGAGGTGCGACACGGGGGCCTTTTCGGCCACGAAGGGCGCGACGCTGTCCTTGAGCATCGCCTGGTCGTCATTGTGATAGAGCGGCATGGATCAGGCTCCGGGCAGGTCGAGGATACGCTTGGCGATGACGTTGAGCATGACTTCGCTCGTCCCGCCTTCGATCGAATTGGCCTTGGTCCGCAGCCAGCCGCGTGCCCGCGCGCCGCCCTTGGTCTCTTCGCTGTCCCATTCGAGCGCTTCGCTGCCGCCGCCCGACATCACGAGTTCGTGGCGGCGCTTGTTGAGCTCGGTCCCGACATATTTCATCATGTTCGACGAAGCGGGGTGTGCCCGCCCGGTCTTCCACATATCCATGAAGCGTTCGCCCATCGCGCGATAGGCGAAGACATCGACGTCGAACACCGCCATTTCGGCGCGCAGGATCGGATCGTCGAGCTCGCCCGCCGCATTCTTGCCGAACGCCTTGGCAAAGGCGCCGCCGATGCTGACCATGTCGCCGCCCGCGCCGCCGCCCGAGATCATCTCGCGTTCGTGGCCGAGCAGATATTTGGCGACGTCCCAGCCGCGGTTGATCTCGCCGATGAACTGCGTCTTCGGCACCTCGACATCGTCGAAGAAGGTCTCGCAGAAGGGCGAGTTGCCCGAAATCAGCAGGATCGGCTTGGTCGTGACGCCCTTGCTCTCCATGTCGAAGAGCATGAAGGTGATGCCCTGGTACTTGTTCGCCTTGTCGGTGCGGACGAGGCAGAAAATCCAGTCGGCCTTGTCGGCATAGCTGGTCCAGATCTTCGATCCGTTGACGACCCAGTGATCGCCCTTGTCTTCACCGAAAGTCTGCAAAGACACGAGGTCGCTGCCCGAACCCGGCTCCGAATAGCCCTGGCACCAGCGGATTTCGCCGCGCGCGATCGGGTTCAGATACTGGACCTTCTGCTCCTCGGTGCCGAATTGCAGCAGCGCGGGGCCGAGCATCCAGATGCCGAAGCTGTCGAGCGGCGAGCGCGCATGAATGCGCTTCATTTCCTGCTTGAGGATCTTGGTCTGCTCGGCCGTCAGGCCGGCGCCGCCATAGGGCTTCGGCCAGTCGGGAACGGTATAGCCCTTCGACACGCAGGCATCGAGCCACCGCTTCTGCGCGGCGTTCTTGAACTTGAAATTGCGCCCGCCCCAGCAGACGTCATCCTCGTCGCGGATCGGCTCGCGCATTTCGGGGGGACAATTGGCTTCCAGCCACGCGCGCACTTCGGCGCGGAAGGCGTCCAGATCGCTCATTTTCAGGCTCCTCTTCTGGACCCGAAACTAAGGCCTGATCGCTGCTTTACGCAAGCGTCAACTTGAACCCCGAAACCGACGCTACGGCGCCGTAACGGAAGGTCGACGGCCGTTGACGGGGGCCGCTTCGCCCCTAAGCTAGGTGGCAAAATAAAACGGGAGCAGAGGATATGCGATTCGCAGGCAAGGTCGCCGTGGTCACTGGCGCAGCATCGGGCATCGGCAAGGCCGCGGTGCTGAAACTCGCGGGTGAAGGCGCGCATGTCTTCGCTGCCGACATCGACGAAGCGGGCGGCAAGGCGCTGGCCGAACAGTCGAACGGCAAGATCGACTTCGTCCGCTGCGACGTCACCGTCTCCGCCGATATCGAGGCGCTGATGAACGCGGCGGCAGCAAAAGCGGGCGGCATCGACATCGTCTTCAACAACGCTGCAGCGGGCGGCGACCGCGCCCCGATCGACGAGATCAGCCCCGAAGGCTGGGACCGGACGATGGACCTCGTCCTCAAATCGGTCGCGATGGGGATTCGCTACGCCGCCCCGCACATGAAGGGCCGCAAGGGTGCGAGCATCGTCAACACCGCAAGCGTCGCGGCGCTCGGCGCAGGCTATTCGCCGATCGCCTATGCCGTCGCGAAAGCCGGCGTACTCCACCTCAGCAAGGTCGCGGCGACCGATCTGGCGCAATACGGCATCCGCGTGAACGCGATCTGCCCCGGCTTCATCAACACCAACATCTTCACCGCCTCGCTGGACGTCCCGGGCGAGCTCAAGACGCAGGCGAATGAAGTGATCGCGCAGATGAGCGCGCAGGCGCAGCCGGTCGCGCGCGGCGGCCAGCCCGAGGATATCGCCAACGCGGTCGCCTATCTCGCGAGCGAGGAATCCTCCTTCATGACCGGCACCCACCTGCTGGTCGATGGCGGGCTGACGATCGGTCAGCGCCATGCATGGGATAAGGAAACGCCGGGGATGTTCGATGCCCTGCTGGCCATGGAGGAAGCGGCGAAAGCCGGTACCGCGGCGTGAGCGCCGATACCCCGGCGTCCACGCGCCTGCCGATCCGGCTCAAGCTGTTCCACGGCCTCGGCAGCGTCGCCTATGGCGTCAAGGACAACGGCTTTTCGACCTTTCTGCTGATCTTCTACAGCCAGGTCGTCGGGCTCGACGCCAGCCTCGTCTCGCTGGCGCTGATGTTCGCGCTGCTCGCCGATGCCTTCGTCGATCCGCTGATCGGCTATTTCTCCGACCGCACCTACACGCGCTGGGGCCGGCGGCATCCGTGGCTCTACATCGCCCCGATCCCGCTCGGCTTTGCGTGGATGCTGCTGTGGTCGCCGCCCGAGGACCATAGTCATATCTTTGCCTATCTGGTGGTCGTCGCGGTCTTGGTTCGCACGCTGGTGTCGTGCTGCGAGGTGCCGTCGCAGTCGCTCGTCGCCGAGCTGACCAGCGACTATGACGAGCGCACCGCGCTGGTCCGCTTCCGCTTCCTCTTCGCGTGGGGCGGCGGGCTGCTCGTCTTCTTCCTCGCCAACACGGTCTTCCTGCGCCCTGATGCGACGCACGAGTTCGGCCAGCTCAATCCGGCCGGCTATTGGCTCTACGGCCTCTGCGGCGCGATCATCATGGCGGTGACGGTGCTGATCTCGGCGCTCGGCCAGCATCGCCGCATCGCGCACCTGCCGGCGACCAAACCCGAGCCCGGTTCGCCGAAACGTCTTTTTGCCGAGATATGGGAGTCGCTCCGTCACCCCGCCGCGCTGATCCTGCTCGGCGCGTCGCTGATCGCGATTTCGAGCACCCAGATGACCTTCACGATCTCGAACTTCCTCTACCTCTACGTCTGGCGGTTCTCGGACGGCGCCTTTGCCGCGCTGCCGTGGCTGCTGATGGTGAGCGTGCTGGCGTCCTTTGTGCTCGTGCAGCCGCTTCACCACCGCTTCGGGAAAAAGCGGGTCGCGGTCGTATGCGGCGTGATCAGCACGATCTTCTGGGTCGTGCCGTTCGCTCTGTTCCTGTCGGGCCATTGGCCCGCAGCGGGAACGGGCTTTTCGAGCAATCTGCTGATGGGCTTCATCCTGATCTCCAACGTCAATGCGGTGATGGTGATGATCTCCGCCCAGTCGATGCTCGCCGACGTCGTCGAGGCCTCGCAGGTCGAGACCGGACGCCGTACCGAAGGGGTGTTCGCCGCGGGCTGGATGTTCGTCCAGAAATGCGCGACCGCCGTCGGCATCGGCCTCACCGGCCTGCTCATCAGCCTGTCGGGGCTGCCGTCGAAGGCCGTGCCCGGACAGGTTGCGCCCGAAGTCGTCGACCGGCTGGTCCTCAGCTACAGCGTCATCGTCATCGTCGCGACGATCCTGTCGACCTGGATTTTCTCGCGCTTCCCGATCAACCGCGCCGACCATGAAGCGCGGCTCGCCGCGCTCGCGGTGGCAGAGGCATCGTCGGAAGCGACCGGCCTACAATGACCGCCGCCGCTCTCCCCGGCGCGCTGCCGGCGCGGATCAAGCTCGCGCACGGACTGGGGGCGGTCACGCTCGGCATCAAGGAGGCGGGACTCACCACCTTCTTCATGCTCTATTACAATCAGGTGCTCGGCTTCGATCCGCGCACCGTGTCGCTGGTGCTGATCGCCGCGATGTTCGTCGATGCGATGGTCGATCCGCTGATCGGCCGCCTGTCGGACGCGACGCGCACGCGGCTGGGCCGGCGGCTGCCCTGGCTCTATGGCGCTGCGGTGCCGATGGCGATCGCCTGGGCCCTGCTGTGGGTCTCACCCGACATCGCGACGCATTCGACGCTGGGCCTTGCGCTCAATGTCATCGCGGTGCGTGTCCTCGTTTCGGCGTGCGAAATTCCGTCGATCTCGCTCGTCGCCGAACTGACGCGCGACTATGACGAGCGCACCACGCTGGTGCGCTTCCGTTTCCTCTTCGGCTGGCTCGGCGGGCTCGTCGCGACCGCGCTGGCTTACAACATTTTCCTGAAGTCGGACGATCCGACGAAGAGCGGCCTGCTCGATCCCTCGGGCTACACCGCCTTCGGCCTGTTCGGTGCGGTGCTGATCCTCGTGACCACGCTGGCGTCGGCGGCCGGCCAGCACCGCCGCATCCTGTCGCTGCCCGTCGCGGCAACGCCGCAGCATGGTAAGTCGATGCTCGCCGACATCCTGCTCGCCTTCCGCAACCCCGCCTTCCTCGCGCTGGCGGTCGGGGCGCTGTTCATCATCACCGGCTATGCGACGACGATCTCGTCGATCAACTATGTGATGCTTTACGTCTGGCAGATGACCGACGCGCAGCTTCGTCTCTATCCGATCGGCCTCGCAATCGCGGTGTTCGGGGCTTTCGCCGCAGTCGGGATCGCGCATCGCCGCTTTGGCAAGCGCGACACGGCGATCGCTGCGGTCCTGCTGAGCGGGGCGATCGCCTTTCTCCCCTACGCGGCACGCAACCTCGGCTGGTGGCCCGACCTCGGCAGCTGGACCTCGATGACGCTGCTGCTCGCCTTCATGACGGTGTCACTCTTTGGCCTGATCGTGGCCAACATCTCCTCCTCGTCGATGGTGGCGGAAATCGTCGAGGCGCACGAGATCGAGCATGGCACGCGGATCGAAGGCGTCTTCTTCGCCGGCTATCTGATGGTGCAGAAATTCGGGCAGGCGCTCGGCATCTTTCTGGTCGGTCAGCTCGTCGCCTATGTCGGGCTGGGCGAGCAGGTCCGGCCCGAGGACTGGCCCGCGAGCGCCGCCGCGACGATGTCATGGATTTTCGCCGCGCTGATGGTGCTGATCGCCGCCGCAGCCGCGACGGGCCTGCGCCGCTATGCCATCGACCGCGCGAGCCACGAAGCCCGGCTCGAGGCGCTCGCGGGCGTCAAGGATCGCGAACCGCCGGTGCCGTAACGCAAGCTTGCGCGACGGCCTGCGCGGGAGCAATTTTATGCGCCGCGGGACTTGGCAAGGCTGGCGAATCGGTCCAAGGGTTTACGTAAACGTAAAGGGAAAGGAACGCGCAGATGGACTTCGATCTCACTGACCGGCAGAAGCATTGGCAGGGCCGGGTCCGCGAATTCATCGAGCGCAAGGTCCGCCCCGCCGTCCCCGTCTACAAGGAACAGGATGCCGCCGGCGACCGCTGGAAAGTCATCCAGGTCGTCGAGGATCTGAAGGCCGAGGCGAAGGCCGCGGGCATCTGGAACCTGTTCATGCCGCCCAAGTCGGCCGCGCACCATCATGTCGACGAGACGTTCGAATTCGAAGGCCCCGGCCTCACCAACCTTGAATATGCGCTGTGCGCCGAAGAAATGGGCCGCGTCGGCTTCGCGAGCGAGGTCTTCAACTGCTCGGCGCCCGACACCGGCAACATGGAAGTCTTCCACCGTTACGGAACCCGCGCGCAGAAGGAAAAATATCTCGGGCCGCTGATGAATGGCGAAATCCGCTCGGCCTTTCTGATGACCGAACCGCAGGTCGCCTCGTCCGACGCGACGAACATCGAAACGCGGATCGAGCGCGACGGCGACGATTATGTCATCAACGGCACCAAATGGTGGTCGTCGGGCGCAGGCGATCCGCGCTGCACCGTGTCGATCGTGATGGGCAAGACCGACTTCGGGGCCAAGCGCCATGCGCAGCAGTCGATGCTGGTCGTGCCGATGGATACGCCGGGCATCAACATCAAGCGCCACCTGCCCGTCTTCGGCTATGACGATGCGCCGCACGGCCACATGGAAATCGAGCTGAAGGATGTCCGCGTCAACGCCGAGGACGCGATGCTGCTCGGCGAGGGCCGCGGGTTCGAGATCGCGCAGGGCCGCCTCGGGCCGGGCCGCATCCACCATTGCATGCGTACGATCGGCACTGCCGAGGAAGCGCTGGAACGCATGTGCAAGCGGCTGCAGTCGCGCGTGGCGTTCGGCAAGACGATTTCCGAACACAGCGTCTGGGAACAGCGCATCGCCCGCGCGCGCATCGATATCGAGATGACGCGCCTGCTCTGCCTGAAGGCGGCCGACATGATGGACAAGGTCGGCAACAAGTCGGCCGCGGCCGAAATCGCGATGATCAAGGTGCAGGCGCCGAACATGGCGCTGCAGATCATCGACGATGCAATCCAGGCACATGGCGGCGGCGGCGTCAGCGATGATTTCGGGCTCGCCAAGATGTACGCCGGCCAGCGCACGCTGCGCCTTGCCGACGGTCCCGACGAGGTGCACGCCCGCGCGATCTCGCGCATCGAACTCGCCAAGCATTCGCCCGCCAGCGACCCCGGCTTCTCGTCGGGCGACATCGGCGTTTCGCGCTAGAATCTGATCATCCGGAGAGAGAGATTGACCAAAGCTGCCGTTCTGATCGAGCCGGGCAAGCCGCTCGTCATCGAAGATGTCGTCGTCGACAAGCCCGGTCCGCACGAGGTCCGCATCCGCACCGCCGCCTGCGGGCTTTGCCATTCGGATCTGCATTTCATCGACGGGGCCTATCCGCACCCCCTGCCCGCGATCCCCGGCCATGAGGCGGCGGGCATCGTCGAGGCGGTCGGCAGCGAAGTGCGGATGGTGCAGGTCGGCGACGCGGTCGTCACCTGTCTTTCGGCCTTCTGCGGCCACTGCGAGTTCTGCGTTTCGGGCCGCATGTCGCTTTGCCTCGGCGGCGACACGCGCCGCGCGCCGGGATCGGCGCCGCGCATCACGCGTCCCGACGGCTCGCCGGTCAACCAGATGCTCAACCTCAGCGCCTTTTCGGAGGTGATGCTGGTCCACGAACATGCCTGCGTACGGATCGATCCCGACATGCCGCTCGACCGCGCCGCGGTGATCGGCTGCGCGGTGACGACCGGCGCGGGAACGATCTTCAACGCGTGCAAGGTGACCCCGGGCGAAACCGTCGCGGTCGTCGGCTGCGGCGGCGTGGGCCTAGCGACGATCAACGCCGCGAAGATCGCCGGCGCGGGCCGCATCATCGCCGCCGACCCGGTTCCCGAGAAGCGCGAGTTGGCGAAGAAGCTGGGCGCGACCGACGTCGTCGATGCTCTCGCCGACGATGCGGCAAAGCAGATTCTCGAGCTGACCAAGGGCGGCGTCGACCATGCGATCGAAGCCGTCGGGCGTCCGGCGTCGGCCAGCCTCGCGGTCGCATCGCTTCGCCGCGGCGGCACCGCGACGATCCTCGGGATGATGCCGCTGTC
The DNA here is from genome assembly GCF_965279755.1 of Sphingopyxis sp. Classification (GTDB taxonomy): domain Bacteria; phylum Pseudomonadota; class Alphaproteobacteria; order Sphingomonadales; family Sphingomonadaceae; genus Sphingopyxis. The sequence continues at coordinate 1,255,279 of NZ_OZ257261.1, forward strand.
GGAGAAGGTCGGCCTCAGCGCGATGGACCTGCTGAGCGGCAAGAAGCTGCAGGGCGCGATCATGGGCGGCAACCGCTTCCCGGTCGACATTCCGCGCCTCGTCGATTTCTACCTCCGCGGCCTGCTCGACCTCGACAGCATCGTCGCCGAAACGATCCCGCTCGAACGGATCAACGAAGGCTTCGACAAGATGAAGAAAGGCGATGCCGCGCGGTCGGTCATCGTGTTCGACCAATGACGGCGGCGATGGACGCGCAGAAGCTGTTCAGCGGCACGGTGGCCCCCGAGGGCGCCGACCTGCTCGACGAAGCGAAGCTCACCGCCTGGATGGAGGCCAATGTCGAGGGCTTCGAAGGCCCGCTGACGCAGGGCAAGTTCGCCGGCGGCCAGTCGAACCCGACCTACAAGATCAGCGCGCCGTCGGGCAATTATGTGCTGCGGCGCAAGCCCTTTGGTCAGCTTCTCCCCTCGGCGCACGCGGTCGACCGCGAATATAAGGTGCAGGCGGGCCTTCATAAGACCGGCTTCCCCGTCGCGCGCCAATATGGGCTTTGCACCGACGACAGCGTCGTCGGCAGCTGGTTCTATGTCATGGGCATGGTCGACGGCCAGACGATCTGGGATGGATCGATGCCGGGGTCGACGCCGGAAAACCGCCGCGCCACCTATGACGCGATGATCGACACGCTCGCCGCATTGCACAGCGTCGACGTCGAGGCGGCGGGCCTGTCGGACTTCGGCAAGCCCGGCAATTATTTCGGCCGTCAGGTCGATCGCTGGACCAAGCAATACCGTCTCTCGGAAACCGAGACGATGGACGAGATGGAACAGCTGATCACCTGGCTGACCGCCACCCTGCCCGAACAGACGCGCACCAGCGTCGTTCATGGCGACTATCGCATCGACAATATGATCTTTGCGAAAGACCGTCCCGCAGTGCTCGCGGTGCTCGACTGGGAGCTGTCGACGCTCGGCGACCCGCTCGCCGATTTCACCTATGTGGCGATGGCGTGGGTGACGGAGAATGGCGGCCGATCGGGGGTCATGGATCTCGACCGCAAGGCGCTCGGCATTCCCGAACTCGACGAGGTCGTTGAACGCTATTGCGCCGCCACCGGTCGCGACGGCGTGCCCGACATGAACTGGTATTTCGCGTATAACTTCTTTCGCCTCGCAGGCATCATGCAGGGGATCAAGAAGCGCGTCATCGACGGCACCGCCTCGTCGAGCCATGCGAAGGAAATGTCCGAGCGCGTTCTGCCGCTGGCGCAGAAAGCGTGGGACTTCGCGAAGAAAGCGGGCGCATGAACCTGTTCGACATGACCGGCCAGGTCGCGTTGATCACCGGATCGTCGCGCGGCATCGGCAAGGCCATTGCGGAAGCAATGGCCTTTCACGGCGCCAGGGTCGTGATTTCGAGCCGCAAGCAGGACGCCTGCGACGCGGTCGCCGCCGAACTCAACGCGAAATATGGCGACGGCACGGCGATCGCGATCGCCGCGAATATCTCGTCGAAGGAAGGTTTGCAGAATCTCGTCGACGAGACCGTCGCCGCGCTCGGTCCCGTTACCACGCTCGTCTGCAACGCCGCGTCGAACCCCTATTATGGGCCGTCGGCGGGGATCAGCGACGACCAGTTCCGCAAGATCATGGAGAACAATATCCTGTCGAACCATTGGCTGGCGCATATGTGCGCGCCCGCCATGCTCGCGGCGGGCAAGGGATCGATCATAATCATCAGTTCGATCGGCGGTCTCAAGGGATCGTCGATCCTCGGTGCCTATGCGATCTCGAAAGCCGCCGACATGCAGATGGCGCGCAATCTGGCCGACGAGTTCGGTCCGCAGGGCGTCCGCGTCAACTGTATCGCACCCGGCCTCATCAAGACCGACTTCGCGCGCGCGCTGTGGGAAAACCCCGACAATCTGGAAGTCTCCACACGCCGCTCGTCGCTGCGCCGCATCGGCGACCCCGAGGAAATTGCGGGCGCCGCGGTCTTTCTTGCGAGCCGCGCGGGCGGCTTCACCACCGGCCAGACGATCGTGATCGATGGCGGCAACACTTCGAGCGGAGGATAAAATGGGCGCTTTGGACGGCAAGATCGCGATCATCACCGGCGCCGGTTCGGGCATCGGCCGTGCGAGCGCGCTGCGCTTCGCTGCCGAAGGCGCAAAACTCGTCATCGGCGACAAGACCGCGGCGGTGCATGAAACCGCGCGGTTGGTGAAGGATGCCGGCGGCGAGGCCGCCGCGCTCGAGATCGACGCGGGCGTCGAGGCCGATGTCGTATCGTTGGTCGCGGCCGCAAAGGATACTTATGGCGCGCTCGACATCGCCTTCGCCAACGCCGGGATCATCGGCGACATGGGCGGCATTTTCGATTTCGATCCGGCCGCCTGGGCCGAGACGCTGCGCGTCAATCTGATCGGCCCCGCACTGATGGTGAAGCACGCCGGCAAGGCGATGGTCGATCAGGGCCGTGGCGGCGCGATCGTGCTTACCGCCAGCGTCGCCGGGCTCAATTCGGGCGCCGGTCCGGGCGCCTATTCGGCGTCGAAGGCGGGCGTCATCAACCTCGCCAAGGTCGCAGCGCAGCAGCTTTCGACCAGCGGCGTGCGCGTCAACGCGGTGTGCCCCGGCCTGACCGAAACCGGCATGACCAAGCCGACCTTCGACTATGCGAAGGCCAAGGAGGTTACGCACAAGCTCGGCCAGCTCAATCCGCTGCGCCGCGCGGCGCAGCCCGAGGAGCTGGCGAATGTCGCGCTCTTCCTTGCCAGCGATCAGGCGAGCTATGTCAACGGACAGGCCATAGCGGTCGATGGCGGCCTTACCAGTTCGCACCCGGTGACGCGCCAGCTGCTGGGCCAGACCTCGCACTAAAGAGGATTTCGGACGATGCAGTATCGGCAGCTTGGCGACAGCGGGATCGAGGTTTCGGCAATCTGCCTCGGCAGCTGGCTGACCTATGGGGTCGGCGTCGACGACAGCGCCGGGCGCGCCTGCGTCGATGCGTCGTTCGATGCCGGGATCAACTTCATCGATACCGCGAACATCTATGGCCGCGGTGCGGCGGAAAGCTTTCTCGGCGACGTGCTGAAAGGCCGACCGCGTGACAGCTATGTGCTCGCCACCAAGCTGTTCTTCCCGATGACCGAGACCGACAAGGGGCTGCCGGCCGCGCAGGTGGCGGAGCAGATCGATGCCAGCCTGACGCGGCTTCGCACCGACTATGTCGATCTCTATCAATGTCACCGCTACGATCCCGACACGCCGCTCGAGGAAACGATGGCGGCGCTGTCCGAGGTCGTACGCAGCGGCAAGGCGCGCGCGATCGGCTTTTCCGAATGGTCGCCCGAACAGATCGAGGCCGCGGTCGCGCTGGCGCCGCCGTCGGTCAAATTCGTGTCGAGCCAGCCGCAATACAGCCTGCTCTATCGCCGGCCTGAGGCGAAGGTGATCCCGGTCAGCATCGCGAACGGTATCGGCCAGATCGTCTGGTCACCGCTCGCGCAAGGGGTGCTGAGCGGCAAATATCTGCCCGGCGCGGCACGGCCCGAAGGAAGCCGCGCGACGGGCGACGATGCACATTATATGCAGCAGTTCCTGACCGATCCGGTGCTTGAGGCCGTGCAGAGCCTGAAGACAATTGCCGACAAGGCCGGCTGTTCGCTTCCCCAGCTTGCGATCGCCTGGGTGCTCGCGCAGCCCGGAATCACCAGCGCGATTGTCGGTGCAAGCAAGCCCGATCAGTTGCGCGAGACCGCCAGGGCAGCCGATCTGGACATAGACCCGGCGCTTCTTGCCGAAGCCGCCGCCATCCTCGAAGGAGTTCGCGTTTCGTGAGCCGCAAAGTGATTCAGGGTTTCGATACCGCGCGGCTGGACCGCATTCCGGCCTTTCTGGACGCCAAATATGTCAGCACCGGCCGCCTGCCACACGCCGCGACCTTGGTGTCGCGCCGCGGCGAGATCGCGCATCTGTCGTGCATCGGAGAGGCGCGTCCCGGCGAGGCGCTGCAAGAGGATGCGATCTTCCGCATCGCCAGCATGACCAAGCCGATCACATCGGTCGTCTTCATGATGCTGGTCGAGGAAGGCAAGGTCGCGCTCAGCGATCCGCTGGTCAAATTCTGCCCCGAATTCAAGGAAACCGGCGTTTTCGTCGCGGGTGGCGGCAATGTGCCCTTCCTGACCCGTCCGCCGGCGCGCCCGATCCTGATGGTCGACTTGCTCCGCCACACTGCGGGGCTGACCTACAGCTTTCAGGAGCGCACGCCGGTCGACGCCGCCTATCGCAAGACCAAGATCGACGATTTCGACGCCGATTACACGATGGACAGCTTCATCGCAGGTCTCGCGAAGATTCCGCTGCAGTTCGACCCCGGCGCGCACTGGAATTATTCGATGGCGACCGACGTTCTCGGCGCGGTGATCGAACGGATCGAGGGCAAGCCCTTTGCACAGGTTCTGCAGGATCGCCTGTTCGGCCCGCTCGGCATGGTCGACACCGGCTTCAAGGTGCCCGCCGACCAGCAGCACCGGCTGACCGACTGCTATGCCTTCGATCCCAAGGAGAAGATGAAGGCGTTCGATGGCGGCGATCGCAGCCGCTGGGCGAAGGACCGCAGCTTTCCGTCGGGCGGCGGCGGACTGGCCTCGACGCTCCACGACTATCATCGTTTCTGCCTGATGCTGCTGGGCGGCGGCAAGCTCGGCGATGTGCGGATCATCAGCCGCAAGACGCTCGACCTGATGACGTCGAACCATCTCGTCGGCGGCGGCGACCTGACGCAGCACAGCGTCGGGATCTTTTCCGAAGACGAAAATGCCGGGGTCGGCTTCGGCCTCGGCTTCGCGGTCACGCTCGATCCGGCGCAGGCCGGCATCCCGGGCTCGGCCGGCGATTTCTATTGGGGCGGCATGTTCTCGACCGGCTTCTTCGTCGATCCGGTCGAGCAGATCTGCATGGTCTTCATGACCCAGCTCATGCCCTCTTCCACCTATCCCGTGCGGCGCGAGGTCAAGACGCTTGTCCACGCCGCCATCGATGACTGATTGAACCAAGGAGTCTCCCATGTCCGAAGAAACCCCCATCAGCGTGACGATGCAGAAGGATGGCGAAGTCGCCGTCGTCATCGTCAACAATCCGCCGGTAAACGCGCTGTCATGGCACGTCCGCCAGGGCCTTGAGGATCATTTCAAGGCGGCGCTTGCCGATGACAGCGTCAAGGCGATCGTGCTGCGCTGCGACGGCAGCACCTTCATCGCCGGCGCCGACATCAGCGAATTCGGCAAAGCCCCGCGCGGCCCCGATTTCAACGCCGTGCTCAACATGATCGAAGCTGCCGCGAAGCCGGTCGTTGCGGCGATTCACGGCACCGCGCTCGGCGGCGGTCTCGAAACCGCGCTCGTCTGCCATTACCGCGTCGCGGTTCCCTCGGCGAAGCTCGGCGTGCCCGAAGTGAAGCTCGGCCTGCTGCCCGGCGCGGGCGGCACGCAGCGCCTGCCGCGCGTCGTCGGTGTCGAAGCCGCGGCGACGATGGTTTCGTCGGGCGATCCGCTCCCCGCATCGAAAGCCAAGGAACTCGGCCTCGTCGACGAACTCGCAGGCGAAGACAGCCTCGCCGCCGACGCGATAGCCTTTGCGCGCGCGAAAATCGCCGACGGCCCGCGTCCGACGCGCGACCGTGCCGTGTTCGGCGACGTCGCGGTGATCGAACAGCTCAAGACCGCCAACGCCAAGCGCTGGCGCGGGTTCGAGGCACCCTATGCGAACCTCGCCTGCGTCGAGGCCGCGACGCGCCTGCCGTTCGACGAGGGGCTCGCCTTCGAGCGGCAGGAGTTCACCAGGCTGATGTTCGGCAGCCAGTCGGCGGCGCAGCGCCACATCTTTTTCGCCGAGCGTCAGGCCGCGAAGATTGACGGCCTGCCCAAGGATACGCAATTGCGCGACACCAAAAAGGTCGGCGTGATCGGTGCCGGCACGATGGGTGGCGGCATTTCGATGAACTTCCTGCAGAAGGGCATCCCGGTGACGATCGTCGAGATGCAGCAGGAAGCGCTCGACCGTGGCGTCGGCGTGATCCGCAAGAATTACGATGCAAGCGCCGCCAAGGGCCGCTTCAAGCCCGAACAGGTCGACCAGATGATGGGGATTCTGACCCCCACGCTCAGCCTCGACGACCTCGCCGACTGCGACCTGATTATCGAGGCGGTCTATGAGGATATGGGCGTCAAGAAGGACATATTCGGCAAGCTCGACAAGATCGCCAAGCCCGGCGCGATCCTCGCCTCGAACACCAGCTATCTCGACATCGACGAAATCGCGACCGCGACGAGCCGCCCCGGCGACGTGCTGGGCATGCACTTCTTCTCGCCAGCCAACGTCATGAAGCTGCTCGAAGTCGTGCGCGGCGACAAGACCGCGCCCGACGCCCTGGCGACGGCGATGGCGATCGGCAAGAAGATCGGCAAGGTGGCCGTGGTCGCCGGCGTGTGCGACGGCTTCATCGGCAACCGCATGCTGAAGCCGCGCCAGCTGGAAGCGATGAAGCTGCTCATGGAAGGCGCCACCCCGGCGCAGGTCGACAAGGTTCATGTCGAATTCGGCATGCCGATGGGCCCTTTCCAGATGAGCGACCTCGCCGGTGTCGACATCGGCTGGCACCGCGATCCGAACCGGATCGAGAGCATCCGCGACGCGCTCTGCGCAGAAGGCCGCTGGGGCCAGAAGAAGCAGGCCGGCTTCTATGACTATGACGAAAAGCGCAATCCGTCGCCCAGCGCGCGCGTCGCCGAGATCATCGACCAGTTCCGCGCCAAGGCCGGCGTCGAAAAGCGCGAGATCACCGATCAGGAAATCATCGAGCGCACGCTCTATCCGATGGTCAACGAAGGCGCGCTGATCCTGACCGAAGGCAAGGCGCAGCGCGCGAGCGACATCGATGTCGTGTGGATCTATGGCTATGGCTGGCCGGTCTATCGCGGCGGCCCGATGTTCTGGGCCGGCCTCGAAGGCACCGACAAGATCGTCGCGGCACTGGAGAAGCATGGATTCGACGTCGCCCCGCTGCTCAAGGAAAAGGCCGAGGCGAAGAGCGGCTTCTAAGCCTGTTTCGGCAAGCAATGGCAGGCCGCCTGTCCCGGCACGGGGCGGGCGGCCTTTGCTTTATGCGTAAGGCGCGCGCCGCGGTGCAATAAAGCGGCGATTCAGGGTTAAAGGCATGGCGGCAGCGGCCGTTAGGGCAATCATGGCCCCCATGTCCCTGATCGCCGTTCTGCTGTTTGCCGGAAGCGCCGCGACGCCGCCGCAGGCGACCGCGGTCGGTGTCGCCCGCGCGCGCATCCTGTCGCCTGCCGAAGTGCGGCGGATCGACGGGCGGCTGGACGTCCGGGTCGGCGACAGCAAGGCCCCGACGCAGCTGCACCGCACCGACCGCCGCGATGGCGGTGAGACCGCCGACTTTTACTGAAGCGTCTTGATGATCGCCGAAAAGTCGCGGCCGTCCTTGTCTGCCTCGACGAACGCCTCGTACAGCTCGCGCGCCTTCGTCCCCATCGGCACATCGGCGTCGACACTCGCCGCGGCTTCCATCGCGAGGCGCAGATCCTTGAGCATCAGCGCCGCCGCGAATCCGCCCTTGTAATTATTGTCGGCGGGCGTCGTCGGCCCGACGCCGGGCAGCGGGGCGTAGGAGGTCAGCGACCAGCACTGGCCCGACGAGACGCTGGCAATGTCGAAGAATTTCTGCGGATCGAGCCCGAGCTTCTGCGCGAGCGCAAGCGTCTCGCACGTCGCGACCATCGAGGCGCCGAGGAGCATATTGTTGCAGATCTTCGCGCCTTGTCCGGCGCCCGCGTCGCCGGCGTGGATCACCGCCTTGCCCATCCTGGCAAGGATCGGCTCGGCGCGCGCAAAGCCTTCTTCGGTGCCACCGACCATGAAAGTCAGCGTGCCCGCGTTCGCGGCCGCGATGCCGCCCGAGACGGGCGCGTCGACCGCAACGAGGCCGTTGGCTGTCGCCGCTTCGATGTTGGAGCGGGCGGTCGCGACGTCGATCGTCGAGCAATCGAGGAGCAAGGTGCCCAGCGCTGCATTCGGGAAGACGTCGGCCTCATACACCGAGGCGACATGCTTGCCCGCGGGGAGCATCGTCACGACTGCCTCGGCGCCGGTGACGGCCTCGGCCGCCGAAGCGGCACGGGTGCAACCGGCTTCGACAGCACGCGCGAGCGCTTCCTCGCTGAGGTCGAAGGCGCGGACCTCGTGCCCCGCCTTCGCCAGATTCGCAGCCATGCCGCCACCCATGTTACCGAGACCGATGAATGCGATTTTCATGTCACCGCCCCTTCCACACGCCTTCGCGTTTCTCGATGAAGGCGGCCATGCCTTCGGCCTTGTCCTCGGTCGCGGCGAGAATCTGGAACAGGCGGCGTTCGTAGATCAGCCCCTGGTCGAGCGTCGTTTCGAACGCGGCGTTGACCATGTCCTTGTTCACCATCGCGGCCATCGGCGGCATCGACGCGATCAGGGTCGCGGTCTTAACGGCTTCGTCGACCAGCGTTTCGTGCGGCACGACGCACGCGACGAGGCCCGAGCGTTCGGCTTCGGCGGCGTCCATCATGCGGCCGGTGAGGCACATTTCCATCGCCTTCGCCTTGCCGATCGCGCGGGTCAGCCGCTGCGATCCGCCCATGCCCGGCGCGACGCCGAGCTTGATTTCGGGCTGGCCGAATTTCGCCTTGTCGCTCGCGATGATGAAGTCGGCCATCATCGCCAGTTCGCAGCCGCCGCCGAGCGAGAAGCCGTTCACCGCAGCGATCCACGGCTTGCGGACCTTCTTCACGAAGTCGCTCGTCCATTTCGAGAAGAAATCTTCCAGATAGAAATCGGCGGCGGGCTTGTCGGCCATCTCCTTGATGTCCGCGCCCGCCGCAAAAGCCTTGTCGCCCGAACCGGTAAGCACGGCGCAGCGTTGACTGTCATCGGCCTCGAACGCCGCGAAGGCCGCGATCAGATCGTCGAGCACGCCCGAATTCAATGCATTCAGAGCCTGCGGGCGGTTGAGCGTCACCAGCGTGACGGCCCCGCGCGTTTCGACGAGGAGAGTTTCGTAGGTCATAGCGGGGTCCATTTCTCATTATCGGGTAGGGGAGCGAAGATCGCGTCGATCCAGTCGTCGGTGACGGCTTCCGCAGTCGGCGGATCCCATTTCGGGCTGTTGTCCTTGTCGATGATCAACGCGCGGACGCCCTCGATGAAGTCGTGCATCGCGACGACGCGGCTGCCGATCGCATATTCCTGCGTCATCTGCGCGGCGAAATCGTGCATCTCGCCGCCTTCCTTGAGTTGGCGGAGCGCGACCTTGCATGTCTGCGGCGATTTGCCGTGGAGCGTCGCCAGTTCCTTCGCCGCCCACTCTCCGCCATCGGCTTCGAGCGCGGCGAGAATATCTTCATAGGTGTCGCTGGCGAACAGGCGGTTGATCCGGTCGATATGCTGGGTGATCCCGGCCGGCGGCGCGGTGACAGCGAGGTCGCCCAATATGCCGCCGATGCGGTCGGGGTGCGCGGCAATGCGTTCCTTGGCCTCGGCCAGCTTTTCGGACGGCAGGTAATGCGTCGCAAGGCCCAGCGCGAGGCATTCGGCACCGTCGAGCCGCGCGCCAGTGAGCGCCAGATAAGCCCCGACACGGCCTTCAAGGCGCGGCAGATACCAGCCGCCGCCGACGTCGGGGAAAAGGCCGATTCCGGTTTCGGGCATCGCGAAGCGCGTATGTTCGGTCGCAACGCGGTATTTCGCGGGCTGCGAAATCCCGACCCCGCCGCCCATCGTGATACCGTCCATGAAAGCGACGACGGGCTTGGCATAGGTGAAGAGCAGATGGTTGAGGCGATATTCGGTGTGGAAGAAGACGCGCGCGTCCTTCCCGTCCTTCGCCCCGCTCTCCGCGAGCATACGGATATCGCCGCCGGCGCAGAAGCCGCGGCCTTCGCTATGGTCAATGATCACCGCCTCGACAGCATCGTCGCCCTGCCATTTGACGAGCGCGTCGATCATCGCCTGGCACATCGGCAAGTTCAGCGCGTGAATCGCCTTGGGGCGGTTGAGCGAGATACGACCGGCGCGGCCGTCGATCGAAATCAGGACGTCGTCTGTGTGGTCAGCGGTCATTGGCGCAACAAATCCCTTCCGACGATCATTCGCATGACCTGATTGGTGCCTTCGAGGATCGAATGGACGCGCAGGTCGCGCCAGAAACGCTCGATCGGATAATCGCGGAGATAGCCATAGCCGCCGAACAATTGCAGCGCGTCGTTGACGATCTTGCTGCCGTTATCGGTCGCGAGCCGCTTCGCCATCGCCGAAAAGCGCGATTTGTCGGGGGCGTTCGCGGTGACCTTTGCCGCCGCCAGATAGAGCAAGGCGCGCGACGCTTCGAGGTCGGTCGCCATGTCGGCGAGCGTGAACTGCGTGTTCTGGAAATCGGCGATCGGCTGCCCGAACTGCTGGCGGTCCTTCGTATAGGCGATCGCCTCGTCGAGGCAGCGCTGCGCGCCGCCCAAGGAGCAGGCGCCGATGTTGAGGCGGCCGCCGTCGAGACCCGCCATCGCGAAGCGGAAGCCGTCACCCTCCGCGCCGACCAGATTTTCGACCGGCACGCGGCAATCCTCGAAGATCACCTGTGCGGTCGGCGAGGCATTCCAGCCAAGCTTCTTTTCGGGCGCACCGAAGTTCAGCCCCGGCGTGTCCTTTTCGATGACGAGGCAGCTGATGCCCTTCGACTTTTCCTCGCTGGTGCGGACCATGCAGACATAGATGTCGTTATAGCCGGCACCCGAAATGAACTGCTTGGCGCCGTTCAGCACATAATGGTCGCCGTCCTTCTTTGCCGTGGTCTTGAGCGCCGCGGCGTCCGAGCCCGAACCCGGCTCGGTCAGGCAATAGCTCGCAATCTTTTCCATGCTCACGAGATCAGGCAGGAAGCGCGCCTTGATCTCGGCGCCGCCGAAGCGGTCGATCATCCACGTCGCCATATTGTGGATCGAGACATAAGCGCTGGTCGCGGGGCAGCCATAGGCCATCGCCTCCATGATCAGCGCCGCCTCGAGCCGGCCGAGCCCGATGCCGCCCGATTCCTCGGCGACGTAAATCGCGCCGAAGCCGAGTTCGCCCGCCGCCTTCCACACGTCGACGGGATAATGATGCGTCTCGTCCCATTCGGCCGCGAAGGGCGTGATGCGATCGGCGGTGAATTTGCGCGCCATATCCTGAATGGCGAGCTGGTCGTCGGTAAGCTGGAACTGGTCAGTCATGGTCATTCCCAAGAAAAAATCGTTTTCAAATTGCAGCCTTCGGGCTCCTGCCCTTCTTCGAACAAATCGACGCGGTCAATTGCCGCCAACTGCGCTTTGGTGATCGGAACGGGTGACGAGAAATAGGCCGCACCGTGCGAGCCATTCCATATCGCCACCATATATTTGCCGTCGACGCGGCGCTGGGCAAAGCGAACATGGCCCGTCGCACTATTCTTCAACGCCACCTCGCCCTTCGGGGTGCTGGCCCAACCAATGCCGCTGACTTCCAAGGATCCGAAGTCACCCGTCCAGCGAAATGTTCCACCGTGGATGCCACCGGTCAGCGTTTCGATCCGCTCATCGGGCAGCAGGTCTATGATTGGGGAATAGCCGCAAAACCGGCCGGGTCCGCTCAACTCTCCGGCCGATACTGACGGAGCAGCGAACATGGCGGCAACAACGCACCCAACAGGAAGGGCTCGCGATATCATGCGGCGCCCCCAACGATGGCTTCGGCTTCGATTTCGACTTTCCACTCGGGGCGGATCAGCGCGGGGATGACGAGCATGGTCGACGCGGGGCGGATGTCGCCGAAGACGGCTCCATGCGCCCGGCCGACGAGATCGGCATCGGCGGGGTCGGTGATATACATGCGCGTACGCACGACGTCGGCGGGCGAACCGCCGAGCGCTTCCAGCGCTTCGCGGATGATCGTCAGGCAGCGCGCCGCCTGTGCCCCGGCATCGCCGGGGGTCGAGCTTCCGTCGGCCTCGATCGGTGCGCAGCCCGCGACATCGATGCGGTTCCCCACCCGAACCGCACGGCTATAGCCGTAGACCGGTTCGAACGGGGACGCCGAAGAGTGATTGCGACGCGAGCCGTCAGCCACAGGTGACCTGCGTGATCTTGTAGGCGTCGTCGTACATCACGTTCACGCGGTCCTGACGATAGTCCATCGTCATCGCCGAACGCGGCGGGCCCCAGCGCAGCGTGCGCGCGCCGGTCGCCTTGGCGATCGCGCTGCCGGCATCGATGCTGGCGGTCTGGCCGACGAAGCTTGCCGCCGCTTCGGCATTGCACGTCATTTCGGCGGGCGGCGGCGGAGCCGATTCGACGGGTGTCCGCTCCTGCGTGCAGGCGGCGAGCGGCAGGAGTGCGGCGATACCAAGCAAACGAATGTCCATCATGCGTCTCCCTTTCAAATTGCCATCAGGCACAGCGCGTATAGCGCATCGTCTCACCGGTCGCACCCTTACCCAGGTCGCGCCGGACGAGGGTCTTGCCGTCGTCGGCGAGCTCGAGCTGCACCCGCTGATCCCAATCCTGCCCTTCGCCGCTGAATTCATAATCGGCAAGGATTTGCTTCGCGTCGCTCGAACGAACCCGCGCCAGTTCGCCATGCGATTCGTAAAAGCGCAGGTTCGTTGCATCGATCACCAGCGCGGTCAGGTCAGTGCCGCGTTTCGCAGTGCAATCCGCCGCCTTCAGCGCCCAGCGTCCCCGGATGCCGGCCGGAATGACGCTGCCGCCCGCGGGGCTTTCGATTTCGGGCGGCTCGGGCGCCTTCTCGTCCGATTGCGCGGGCAGGTCGGCGTCCACCTTCGCTTCGGGTGCGGTGCGGTCGGCCTTTTGCAGGGGGCTGATCGTCGCCCTGTCCTCGGGTTCGGACCTGTCATCGCCGCCGCTGCACGCGGCAAGCAGCAGCAGGCTGGCGGGAAGCATGAAGCGGGTCATCTCTCGTCTCCTTCGGGAGGAGAAATGCGCGGCAAACGAAGCAGGTTTCATTCGCCTGCCTCTTCGTGCAGCACCCGGGCGCGGAATTCAGCGGTCGCGGGCGCGTCCTCATTGTAGCGATACCAGCGCGGCGCGGGCAGTCCGCGCTCCCACGCCAGCGCCTCGGTCAGCGTGCCGTTCGCGGCGGGCGTGTCGGGCATCAGCGCGCCGACCGGATCGGCATACGCGGTATCGGCGCTGACGATCGTCCAGCCGTCCTTGCGCAGCGCATCGATGAGATCGCCGATATGGAGCGCGGCAAGGTCGGTCTCGTGGAGCAGCATCATATGCACCGGCTGACGCCCGATCGCCTGCCGCATCAGCGTATCGGCGAAGTCGGCCGCCGCGACGTGCCAGCGCACATAAAGGGCGCCGAGCGCCTTGCGGTCGACAGGCTTCCCTGCGCGGACCGCGTCGGCGGCGAGCGCTTCGAGCCGCCAGTCCGAACTTTCGGCGGTGACATAGCCGTTGCGCAGTCCACGTGCGGCAAGGCCGACCCGCACCGCGTCGCGCTTCGCCTTGTCCGTCCCGCCCTCGTCGAGGAAAGGAAATCGGAACCAGGGACGATGGCCGGGCTGATCCCTTAGCCAGCTCTCGGCCGCGTCGATGTCGGCGAGATAGGCCTCGGCCGTAATCGCGTTCAGATGCGGATGCGTGCAACTGTGGTTGGCGATGACATGCCCCGCCGCGACATAGGCCGCGATCCGTTCGGCGCCGCCCACGCCGTCACCCGTCCCGATCCGGCAGGGATTGACGAAAAAGACCGCCTGCGGCGCCTTTGCCTTCTTCAGCCCGGCAATGATCCGCTTCGTGCGCTCTTCGGGCGGGAAGAAGGCGCCGCGGCCGCGCGGTACATCGTCGAACGACAGCGCGATCATCTTCTGCGCTGCCGCCGGAACCGGCAGCAGCAACAGCATCAGCAGGGGAAGAAGCAGCCGCCGCAGCAAACGGCATCAGCCCATCGTCGGGATCACAAAGGCGTTGCCGCCGTCAGGCGAGCCATCGGGCCAGCGCGCGGTGACGGTCTTGACCTTCGTCCAGAACTTCACGCCTTCCATGCCGTGCTGGTTGGTGTCGCCGAACGCCGAGCGCTTCCAGCCGCCGAACGTATGATAAGCGACCGGCACCGGGATCGGGACATTGATGCCGACCATACCGACATTGACGCGCGCGGCGAATTCGCGCGCGGCGTGGCCGTTGCGCGTGAAGATCGCGACGCCGTTACCGTACTGATGCTTCGACGGCAGTTCGAGCGCGGTTTCGAAGTCGGGGGCGCGGACGATCTGCAGCACGGGGCCGAAGATTTCTTCCTTGTACGATTCCATGTCGGTGGTGACATGATCGAACAGCGTCGGGCCGACGAAGAAGCCTTTCTCATGCCCCTGCAGCGTGAAGCCGCGGCCGTCGACGACCAGCTCGGCGCCTTCGTCGGCGCATTTCGCGATCCAGCCCTCGACCTTGTCCTTGTGCGCCTGCGTCACGACGGGACCGTAATGCGCCTCGGCATCGGTCGACACGCCGACGCGCAGCGCCTCGATTGCGGGGATCAGCTTTTCGCGTAGGCGGTTCGCGGTGTCCTCCCCGACAGGAACGACAACGGGCAGCGCCATGCAGCGCTCGCCCGCCGAGCCGAAAGCGGCGCCGGTCAGGTCATTGACGACCTGGTCGAGGTCGGCGTCGGGCATGACGATGCCATGGTTCTTCGCGCCGCCCATTGCCTGCACCCGCTTGCCCGCCGACACGCCGCGGTTGTAGACATAATGCGCGATGTCCGACGAGCCGACGAAGCTGACCGCGCCGATATCGGGGTGATCGAGGATCGCGTCGACCATTTCCTTGTCGCCGTGGACGGTCTGGAAAATGCCCTCGGGCATGCCCGCTTCGAGAAACAGTTCCGAGAGGCGCACGGGGACCGAGGGGTCGCGCTCGCTGGGCTTGAGAATGAAGGCGTTGCCGGTCGCGGTGGCAACGCCGCCCATCCAAAGCGGGATCATCGCGGGGAAGTTGAACGGGGTGATGCCGGCGCCGATGCCGATCGGCTGGCGCATCGAATAGACGTCGATGCCCGGGCCCGCGCCCTGCGTATATTCGCCCTTCATGACATGCGGGATGCCGCAGCAGAATTCGATCACTTCAAGGCCGCGCTGGATGTCGCCCTTTGAATCGGCGATCACCTTGCCATGCTCGGCCGACAGCATTTCGGCGAGCTGGTTCATATTGGCTTCGACGAGGCGCTTGAATTCGAACATCACGCGGGCGCGGCGCTGCGGGTTGGTCGCGGCCCAAGCGGGCTGCGCGGCCTTCGCGGCGGCCACGGCGCGGTCGAGGATGGCGCGGTCGCCGAGCGCGACCTGCGCCTGCACACCGCCGTTGTTGGGATCAAGGACTTCGCCGAAGCGCCCAGAACCGTTGGCGCTGCCGCCGGCACCGCCGACAATGTGATGGTCGATCTGTCGCATATTCGAGTCTCCCACAAGATGTTGCCGCTGCCACAGACGAGTTACGGGTCGATTGCAAGGGATAGACTTGCAGGCGCATCCTGCATATTTGCAGCCTATGGACTGGGATAGACTGCAATATTTCCTGTTCGTCGCGCGCCACGGTACCCTCGCGCGCGCCGGCGCGGCGCTGCAGGTTGATGCGACCACGGTGAGCCGCCGCGTCAGCGCGCTCGAAACCTCGCTCGGCCAGACCCTGTTCGAACGCGCGCCGACCGGTTTCGTTCTGACCGCGGCGGGCCGGGCGCTCGTTCCGCACGCCGAAGCGATGGCGGCGGCGGCGGCGCGCATCCATTCGGCGCAGCCGGGCGGGCCGGCGCTGTCCGGACAATTGCGCGTCAGCGTGTCCGAAGGTTTCGGCAACAGCTTCATCGCACCGCGGCTGGGAAGGTTCGTCGCGGCGCACCCCGAACTCGAGATCGACCTTGTCGCCTCGTCGGGCTTCCTCAACCCCTCGCGGCGCGAGGCCGATATGGCGGTGCTGCTCGCGCGGCCGCGAAAGGGCCCGCTGATCACCCGCAAGCTGTCGGATTACAGCCTCGGTCTCTACGCCCCCGCCGACCGGCCTGACTGGCAGCATGCGGTCGCGGTCGCACCGCTGTCGCGCGCCGGCATTCCGGTGATCGGATACATGCCCGACATTCTTTACGCGCCCGAACTCGATTATCTGGGCGAGATCGAACCGGGCCTGCGCGCCAATGTCCGCTCCTCGTCGATCCTCGCGCAAAAGCGGATGATCGCGGGCGGTGCAGGGGTCGGTGTCCTCCCCTGCTTTCTAGCGAGCGGCGATCCGGCGCTGGTGCGGGTCCGGCCCGAGCAGACGATCGCGCGCGCCTTCTGGCTGGCGCTCCACCGCGACGTCGCGCCGCAGCCGCGCATCCGGGCGTTCATCGACTGGCTCGACGCCGAGGTGCGAGAGAGCCGGGGGCTGCTGGTGCCGGGCTAGGCCGGCCGCCAATCCGATACGACAAGCCCGCCCTCACCGAACAGCTTTTGCATTGCATCGGGGGCGGTCGCGGCCGCCCGCAACCGGTCCGCGAGCGGATCGTCGACGGGACAATCGCTGCGCAGGAAGGCTATCCATGCCGTGATCGCCGCCTCCAGCGACGGGCAGCGTTGCCCGCGTGCCTGATGCCAGGCGAGGGTTTCGAGCCAGCGCTGCGGGATCTTCTGGCTGCCGTCCATTGCGATCTGGATCAGCCGGTGGTGGAGCGCGGGCTTGACGAAGCGGTCGAGGAGCGCATCGGCGTAGGCCACGAGATTCTGTCCCGGCGCCGCATCGATCGTCGGCGCGGCCTCCTCGCGCATCAGCCGTTCGATGACCGGCCGGATCTCCGGATCGGCGATGGCCTGATGAACATATTCGCGGCCGACGCTGAGCCCGATATAGGCGAGCGCCGAATGCGCGCCGTTGAGCATCCGAAGCTTCGCGGTCTCATAGGGCGCGACATCGGCGACCAGTTCGGCGCCGACATCTTCCCAGCGCGGGCGCGGGCCGGCAAAATCATCCTCGATCACCCACTGGCTGAAGCCTTCGGTGACCACCGTGCCTTCGTCGCGCGCGCCGAGTTCGGCTTCGACGTCAGCGCGGTCGGCCTCGGTCGTCGCGGGAACGATGCGGTCGATCATCGTCGCGGGGCTGCGGCATTCGCTGTCGAACCAATCGATGAGATCCGGATGTTCGGCGGCGAGATATTGCCGCATCAACGCCTTCAGCGCCGCACCATTGCCCGCGAGATTGTCACAGCTGAGCAGCGTCAGCCCCGGCAGACCCGCCGCTCTCCGCGCAGCGAGGCCGGAGCCGACGAAGCGATAGAGGCTCGATGGCCCCTTCGCGGCAGCGAGGTCGAGCGTGCCGTCGGCGCTCCGAAGATAGCCCTTCTCGGTCACCGTAAAGCTGACGATATGCGTCGTCGGCGCAGTGATGGCGTCTATCACCGCCTGCGGATCGTCGGCCGCGACGAGTATCTTTTGCACCGCGCCGATCAGGCGGAGCCGCGTGCCCGCCGCGCTGCGCGCGCTGACCGTATAAAGCCCATCCTGCGGGTTCAGCTGCGCGGCAACGTCGCCCGAGCGCAGCGACACGCCGACAATGCCCCAGTCGCGGTCGCCTGCGCCCATCGCATCGTCGGTGTAGACCGCCTGATGCGCGCGGTGGAACGCGCCGATGCCGATATGAACGATCCCCGCGGCCTGCGCGGCGCGGTCATAGGCCGGCGCCTGCACCGACGCCGGGAGCGGCGTTTGCGCCGACAGCCTCACAGCCTGTACGCGGCCTTGGCGAGCGTGTAGCTGAGGTCGGTCGCGAGTTCGGCGGCTTCCCACTCCTCCATCCGGTGCTCGGCGACGAGCTGCGCAAGGAAGCCGCAGTCGATACGCCGCGCGACATCGTGTCGCGCCGGAATCGACAGGAAGGCGCGCGTGTCGTCGTTGAAGCCAACGGTATTGTAGAAGCCTGCGGTCTCGGTCATCTGCGACCGGAAGCGGCGCATCCCTTCGGGGCTGTCGTGGAACCACCAAGCGGGACCGAGCTTCAACGCCGGATAATGGCCCGCGAGCGGCGCGAGTTCGCGCGCATAGCTCGTCTCGTCGAGCGTGAAGAGAATGATCGTCAGCGCCGCTTCATTGCCATAGCGCGCCAGCAGCGGGCGCAGCGCGTGGACATAGTCGGTGCTCGTCGGAATATCGGCGCCCTTGTCGCGGCCATAATGGTCGAACAGCCAGGGGTTGTGATTGCGGAACGCGCCGGGGTGAATCTGCATGACGAGGCCGTCGTCGAGGCTCATCCCCGCCATCATTGTCAGCATATGCGCGCGGAACAGCTCGGCATCGGCGGCACTCACCTCGCCGCGCGTGACGCGCGCGAACAGCGCCTCGGCCTCGGTCTTCGACAGATCGGCGGTCGCGGCGGTCGGATGGCCATGGTCGGTCGAGGTCGCCCCCATCGCGGCGAAGAAGCCGCGGCGGTTGCGGTGCGCGGCGAGATAGCCCGTGTAGCTGTACGCGTCTTCGCCCGACAGCTCGGAGAAGCGCGCGAGATTGCCGTAAAATCCCTCGAACTCCGGATCGACGACCGGATCGGGGCGATAGGCGGTAATGACCCGCCCGCTCCATTCACCGCTGACGTTCGCGGCCCGGATCACCGCATGATGATCGAGCGTATCGAGCGGGCTTTCGGTTGTTGCTATCGCCTCAATCCCGAAACGGTCGAACAGGGCTCGCGGCCGGTAGGCATCGCTCGCGAGCTTTTCGGTGATCAGGTCGTAATAGAGATCCGACGTCGCAGCCTCGAACTGCACATCGATCCCGAAGGCCTCGGCGAAAACCCAATCCATCCACATGCGGCTGGGAGTGCCGCGGAAGAGATGGTAATTTTGCGCGAACAGCCGCCAGCTCTCGCGTGGATCGGCATCGCGGTTACGAATGCCCAGAGCATCCAGCGATACGCCCTGCGAATAGAGCATCCGGAATATATAATGATCGGGATGCAGCAGCATTTCGGTCGCGTTGCCGAAGGGCTGATTGACGGCGAACCAGCCTGGATCGGTATGGCCGTGCGGGCTGATGATCGGCAGGCCCGCCACTTGCCTGTAGAGCCGGCGCGCGATGTCGCGCTGCACCGGGTCGGACGGAAACACGCGGTCGGGGGAGAGGGCCAGCGGACGCGGCATCCGGTCAGGCCTTGCTTTCGACGGTGACCGGCGCGAGGCGCGGACTGAGGAGATGGATCGACAGCACGGCAAGAAAATAGACGGTCGTGCAGGCCGCGAAGATGATCGTGTAGTTTCCGCCCGTCGCGTCGAGCACGAGCCCGGTCGACTTTGCCATGATCATGCCCCCGACGCCGCCGGCGAAGCCGCCGAGTCCGATCACCGAACCGACCGCGCGTTTCGGGAACATGTCCGGCGGGATCGAGAGGATCGTCGACGAAAAGGCCTGATGTCCCGCGAGCGCGATGCCGATCAGCACCACCGCGAGCCACATATTTTCGAGGCCCGAGACAAAGAGCAAAGGCAGGACGCAGCAGCCCGCGCCGAGCATCGTCGCCTTGCGCGCGAAATTGACGCTATGGCCGGTCTGGATCAGTTTCGATGACACCCAGCCGCCGAGGATGCTGCCGACGTCCGACAGCAGATACATCACGATCATCGGCAGCAGCACGACCTTGAGATCGACGTTGTAGGTGGTGCTGAAATATTTGGGCAGCCAGAAGAGCATCAGGAACCAGACCGGATCGGTCAGGAACTTGCCGCTTGCATAGGCCCACGCCTCGCGCTTTGTCACGATCGCGCCCCAGCCGAGCCGTTCGATCTTTTCGGGCGGATCATGCTCGATCCACGCAAGCTCGGCGTCGCTGACCTTCCCGCTTTCTCGCGGGTTGCTGTAGAGCCAGAGCCAGAGCAGCAGTAGGATCGCGCCGAAGGCGCCGGTGACGATGAACGTCTCGCGCCAGTCGAAACCCAGAATCCGCATGAATAGCGCGATCGTCGGTGCGGTCAGGATGACGCCGATCGTCGTCGCGCTGTTGACCCAGCCGATTGCATAGGAGCGCTCCTTCTGGGGGAACCATTCGCTCGACGCGCGCACGACCGACGGGAAATGCCCCGCCTCACCCACGCCGAGGATCACGCGCGCCAGCATGAACGAGGCGACCGACGAAGCGAAACCATGCGCGACATGCCCGATCGTCCAGATCGAGATGGCCACCGCATAGCCGATTTTCGGCCCGAAACGGTCGATCAGCCACCCCATGAGCAGAAAGCCGAGCGCATAGGCGGCCTGGAACGCGGTGACGATGTTGCCATAGTCATTCTCGCTCCACCCCAGCTCGGTGCCGAGCGTCGGCGCGAGCAGGCCAAGCATGGTGCGGTCGATATAATTGACCGTGGTCGCGGCGAACAGCACCCCGACGATCAGCCAGCGGTAACGTCCGGACCGGGGCACCGGCGTCGCCATCCCCCCGTCCGCGAATGCCTGCGCCATAAACCTCTCCCGATTCTTCTGTCTTATCCCGTAATCGCGCAGCCGACGCGGATTTTTCCGTTGAAGAGCGCGTCGCCCCGCTGGCCGGGGCGGATTTCATGGATGCCGGTGATTGCGCCGGTCGACACCCAGGTGCCGGCGGGAATCGCGATCCCGCGCGCGCGCAGCACGCGGATCAGAAACAGCGCCGACCCGAAGGGACCATCAAGCATCGTCTCCATCGTCGCCGCACCCACGGACGCATCGTCGATGAAGAATTCGACCGGCATGCGGATGAGGTCGGCGGTCCGCCAGTCGGGGATCGCGGGCCCGAGGATCAGCCCCTTGTTATTGCCATAGTCCGACGCGGTGACCGCGGGGCCATGGCGATTGATTTCCCGGAAGGGTGAACTCGCAATCTCGATGCCGGTACGCACTTCGGTGATGCAGTCCTTCACCGTCTCGATATCATGATCGCGCGTCCCGACGTCGCCGAGGCGGAGCAGCACTTCGGCTTCGGCGGCGGCAAAGCCATCGGCATAGACGGGCATGGCCGGACGCTCGCCCGCGCTGCCGTCGAAGATTTCGTCGGTGAAGATGGGGCCGGCCAGTCGGTTGTCGAGATAGCGGTCCACCAGCTCGGCGGGAATGCGCCCGACTTTCCAGCCGCCGACCGTGCGGCCGTCAAATCCGATCGCCGCGTCCTGGATCGCATAGGCCTCGCCCATCGTCGCGGGCATCGCACCGGGATATAAGGTAAGCGGTGTCTTTTTGGCGCGCGCCGAAAGGAACGCCTTGGCAATTTTCTGCTGCTCTTCGCTCGCGGGCATTTTCATCATTTCCCTCTTCCGCCGATTGCTCTAAAAGACACCGGTGTCAAAAGCAAGCGATTAGCCATTGGTGCGGTTGATTTTGCCCCCCCGAACGCCCACAGGGATGCGATCGGGTCGGAAAAGTGGGGCATTCTTCCAGGATGCGCCGGCGCGGTGGAGAGAAAGCGGACTTATGGCGGCTCGAACGACCGGCAAGAACGGCAAACAACCGACGATCAACGATGTGGCGGCGCTCGCCGGGGTTTCGAAGAAGACCGTCAGCCGCGTCATCAACCGCTCCGAATTCATCAGCGAAAAAACGCGCAAGGCGGTGCAGGATGCGATCGAATCGCTCGGCTTCGTGCCCAACCCGCAGGCGCGCGCGCTCGCTTTTCGTCGCAACTTCCTGATCGCGCTGCTTCACGACAATCCGAACGCGCAGACGGTGCTCAACTTCCAGCAGGGCGTGCTCGACGCGATCAAGGACAGCGACCTTGCGCTGCTCGTCCGCCCCGTCGATCGCGGATCGGACCGGATGCTCGACGATGTACGCATCTTCCTCGAAAAGCAGCGCCCGATCGGCGCGATGCTGCTGCCGCCGATTTCGGAAAATGACGATCTGGCAAAGCTTTGCGAGGATCTGGGCGTCCGCTACGTCCGCGTCGGATCGGCGCTGCTCGACGATGCGAAGCATTGCGTCTCGTCGAACGACCGCGAAGTCGTTGCGGAGGCGGTCGGCAAGCTGGTCGCGCTCGGTCACCGCCGCATCGGCTTCGTCCGCGGCCCGGTCGGCTTCCGCTCGGCTGCCGAGCGCGAACAGGGCTTTCGCGAAGCTCTCGCTGCAGCGGGCCTGTCGCTTCCGGACGAACTCTATGCGCCGGGCAATTACCGCTACACCGCAGGCGTCGACGCGGGCGAGGCGATGCTGTCGCTTGGCGAACCGCCGACGGCGGTCTTCGTATCGAACGATGAAATGGCCGCCGGCGTGATGAGCGTCGCGCACGGCAAGGGTCTGTCGGTCCCCGCCGATCTGTCGATCATCGGATTCGACGATTCGCCGACCGCGACTCACATCTGGCCCGCGCTCAGTACGGTACGTTGGCCAATCCGCGAGATGGGGTCCCGCGCCGCCCGCACGCTCGTCCCCGATTTTCTCAGCATCAATGCCAAGCCAACGGACGACGAGAATCCGGTGATGCCGTCGACCTTCATCGAGCGCCAGTCGGTCGCGCCGCCAAAGCGCTGACGCGATGACGCACGATCCCGGCCACGGCCCGAGAATGACACCGGTAACCGCATTGCGCATCCACCGGCTCGACAATGTCGCCACCGCACTCGCCGATCTGGACGCGGGCGCCGAACTGTCGATCGACGGCTTCGATATCCGCCTGACCGATCCGGTCGCGCGCGGTCACAAGGTCGCGCTGGTGCCGATCCATGCCGGCGCAGCGGTGATCAAATACGGCTTCCCGATCGGAACAGCGACCGCCGCCATCGCGCCCGGCGCGCATGTCCACAGCCACAATCTGGTGACCGCACTCGGCAGCGCGGCGGACTATCATTATGAAATGCCCGACGCCGCGCCTCCCGTCGCTGCGTCGCCGAAGACATTTCAAGGCTATGTCCGCGCCGACGGCCGCGTCGGCACCCGCAACGAGATATGGATCATCCCGACCGTGGGCTGCGTCGGCAATCTCGCGGCGCGCGTTGCACGGGTGGCGGGTGATCGCCACGCCGGGCGGGTCGATGGCATTCATGCCTTCAAACACCCCTTCGGCTGCTCGCAGCTCGGCGACGACCTTGGCCACACGCGCGCGCTGCTCGGCGCGCTCGCGCAGCATCCGAACGCCGGCGGCGTGCTGATCGTCGGGCTGGGATGCGAGAGCAATCAGCTCGGCCCGTTGCTGGACGGTATCGCCCCCGAACGCCGGGCGACCATCCGCACCCTGTCGGCGCAGTCGGTCGAGGACGACGAAGCCGCCTGCCTCGCGGTGATCGACGAGCTGGTCGAAGGTTGCACCGACATGCCGCGCACCGAAGTGCCGCTGTCGAAGCTGGTGCTCGGGGTCAAATGCGGCGGATCGGACGGGCTGTCGGGGCTGACCGCCAACCCGCTTGTCGGGCGTATGGCCGATGCCGTCGCCACGGCGGGCGGCAAGGTCGTGCTCACCGAAATTCCTGAAATCTTCGGTGCCGAGCAATTGCTGATGAACCGCGCGGTGTCGCGGACCGTCTTCGACGAAACGGTCACGCTTGTTCGCGACTTCAAGGCGTATTTTATCCGCAATGGCGAACCGGTGAGCGAGAATCCCTCGCCCGGCAATATCGCGGGCGGGATCACCACGCTCGAGGAGAAATCGCTCGGCGCGGTGCAGAAGGGTGGCAAGGCACCCGTCGTCGATGTCCAGCGCTATGGCGGCGAAGCGCGCCTGCCCGGCCTGACCCTGCTCGAAGCGCCGGGCAATGATGCGGTGTCCTCCACCGCGCTGACCGCGGCGGGCGCGACGGTCATCCTGTTCACGACCGGGCGCGGCACCCCGCTCGGCTTCCCCGCGCCGACGCTGAAGATCGCGTCGAACAGCCCGCTGGCGGAGCGCAAATCGGGCTGGATCGATTTCGACGCAGGGCAAGTGCTCACGGCCGGCTTTGACGACAGCGCCGATGCGCTCCTCGACCTCATCGCCGCGACGGCATCGGGCACGCCGACAAAGGCCGAGCGCAACGACGAGCGCGACATCGCGATCTGGAAATCGGGCGTGACGCTCTAGCCCCGCGCCCCACAGGGCGGGTTGCCGCCTATTGCGAAAGGTCGGGCCAGCCTCCGACATCGGCCTCATTGTCGATAATCCGTCCGGACCGCGTACGGACATCCTCGACAATACGGCGATCGACGGCATCGCGGCGATGCGATGCGCCAGCCTCGCCCAGAACGCGCGCGCAACCTCCGGTCGCCGGATCGCGTGTCACCGGCGCAACGTCGGGCGCGCGCGCCAGCGCGTTGTGCAGTCCCTTGACCAATTCCCACTGATCGACGGGAATGACCCCGTTCAGACTATTGCCCTCGAACCAGCTCAGCGCGTTGGGATTTTCCTCGCGAAAGATGTGGAGCCCCTGGGTGTCGGGGCCCGCAATGTAGCAATTGTCGATGAAGGCATAGGTCGCTGCGCTGTCGCGGTCGGCATTATAGCCCGATGCGGTGCCGCCCCAATTGTAGAAGATGTTCGACCGGAACTCGATCAGCGGCCCGTCCGGATCCTCGGCGATCGGGGTATAGTTGCCCGGGCGCGGCATGCGCTGGACATGATGCGCCCAGAGATTGTGGTGAAAGCTGAACCGCGATCCCCGGCCGCCGCGGATCAGGCTGCCATAGCCATGATCGCCCTTGCTGTGCCCGGCGCGGCGCAGCGATTCCGATATGATCGACCATTGCACGGTCACGTCGTAGATGCCCGGCGTCCGGTCATAGCGCGCGGACACCGACAGGGTTTCGTCGACCGACCAGCTGGCCGAGACATGGTCGAGGATGATGCGTCGTCCGCCGACAATCGAAACGGCGTCGCCCTCCTCGCCCGACTGGCTGCCGAGGCGTGAACGGATATAGCGGATGACGACGTCGTCGGCATTTACGATCAGGCTGTGGTCTGCCAGCGCGACCCCGCCCGCGGGCGCGTCCTGCCCGTTGATCGTGATCTGCGGGTGCCGGATCACCAGATCGCTTTTCAACCGGATCGTCCCGGCGACATCGAACCGGACGATGCGCGGGACATTCTGCTCCACCGCAGCACGCAGACTTCCAGGGCCGGCATCGTCAAGGTTCGTGACATGCAGAACGCGGCCGCCGCGGCCACCGGCAGCAAAGCGGCCAGCGCCCTCGGCTCCCGGAAAGGCAAGCTCGGGTTCGGATGGCTTGGCGGGTGCACCCGATAGGGCCGGCGAATAGAGCAGAAGGGCGCAACCAAAAAGCTGCGCCCCCCCGATTTTGACGATCGAAACCACGCCTCAGAACTTGAAGCGGAAGCCCGCGAGAATCTCGCGCCCCGTGTGGTTGTAGACCACCGCGCTGTTGCGGTCGCGGCTGATGAACTGGTCGTTGAACTCGTCGGTCAGGTTGACGCCTTCCAGCGTCAGCTCGAACTGGTCGTTCAGCTCGTAGGTCAGCTGCGCATCGACGTTGAGCGTGCTGTTCTTGCCCTCGACGTCGTTATTATTCTGCCCCGGCACGCGCTGCAGATAGTCCGAACGATAGGCGACCGAGCCGCGCGCGCTGAACTTGCCGTCGTCGTAATAGAGCGTCGCGTTCCAGCTTTCGGGCGACAGGTTGAGCAGGTCGTCGCGGATCAGCGTCGTCGCGGTCGGCGACACCTGATAATTGATCTTCGACTGAACGCGCGTGTAGTTCGCCGTCATGCCGAAGTGGCTGAGGAAGCCGGGCAGGAAATCGAACGGCTGCTGCACGTTGATTTCGAAACCCTTGAGCGGCCCGCCGCTGGTGTTGATCGGCGTGGTGACCTGGAAGATTTCCTCGCCGGTGAAATTCGACGGCAGCAGGCTCAGCGGCAACCCCGTCTGGTTATACGGAACATTGCTCCGCAGACTCTGAATATAGGTCCCGATATCCTTGTAGAACAGCCCGAGGCCGATGAAGGCGCCCTTGCCGTGATACCATTCGAAGCTGGCGTCGAGCGTGTTGGCGCGGAACGGCTTCAGGAACGGATTGCCGCTCGTCACCGACAGCGTACCGGTGGTGCTGATCGTGCCGCCCGGGTTGAGGTTGCCAAGCTGCGGCCGCGCCATGACCTTCGCCGCCGCAAAACGGACGATGAACTCGTCGGTGATGTTCGCAGACAGGTTGAGCGAGGGTAGCCAGTCTTCATAACGGTTGTTCACCGTGACGAGCGTTCCGCCGCCCGTCGCAAGATAGCCCTGCGCCGTGATGTCGGTTTCGACATAGCGGACGCCGAAATTGCCGCGCACCGGAACGCCCAGGATGTCGTGCTTGAAATCGAACATCAGAAAGCCCGATTTGTCCTTTTCGACGATGCGGCGGTTATTGCCGCGCGCATTGCCGTTGGTGATCGACGACAGGGTGAAGTCACCCGGGCCGCCGGCCGGACCGCTCTTCAGGCAGTTACAATAAATGTCATAGGCCGCGGCGATCGCCTTGAGGTCGGGAATGACCCAACTGGTCACCGATCCCGCCGGCAGGTTCAGCCCCTTGCCGAACCCGTTGACCGTCGTCGTCAGCCCGGCCGATCCGCCCACGGGGGCAAAGATGGTGTCGTTCTGATTGACGCGGCGGAACTCGTACGTGTCGAACGTATATTTCTTGAAATCGGCGCCCATATTGACCGTGAACGCGTCGGGCACGATGTCCCACGCCAGATCGACGTGCAGCACATCGTTGCGGTTCGATGCCCCCTGCGGCCGAATGCGGATTTCGCTGGTGGTCGTGTTGGTAACCGTCGTCGGCTGGGTGCCGCTGGTCACGACGGGAACCCCGACAATCTGCAATGCGCCGGTGGGATTGGTCGGGTCGAAGCCATAGCTGATCGAGGGCAGCCGGTCATTCTGGCGGAAGTCGATCGTATAGCCGTTGACGTTGAGCGCATCGAGCGTGGTCGTCGTCTGTACGGGGTTGCGGAATTTCGAATCCGCGCGGCCGATACGCGCATTAAGACGCAGGGAATCGCTGAAGGCATGCTCCAGCGTCAGCGTGGGTTGCGTGAAGGTGGTCGATAATTTGTCGAAGCGTGATTCCGCACGGATATCGACACCGTTGTAGACGCCATAGAGCAGCGCTCCGTTGGAGTCATATTCGGTCTGGACAACACTGGTCTGCGGTTTGCCGCCCTGGGTTGCAGTGCGGCTGAACGAGATCGCCTCAAGGAAGTCTTCCTGCCGCGTCGCCTTGAGCTTCGCATAGAGGAATTCGGCGGTGATCGTCGTATTGTCGCTCGGTGCCCACTGCGCCGACGCCGTGATGCCGAGGCGGTCCTGATCGTGCGTCAGGCGGCCATAGCGCGGCAGCCTGGGATGGAAATTAGCGGCACTGTTCGCCAGATTATACGCCGCGACATTGGCCGGCGTGTTCGGCAGCCGCGCGACGCCCTGCGCGGCGGGACCGCAGGTCGCCTGGGTCGCGTTCGTGCCTTGCGAGGTAAGCCCGATCGGGGCGCAGAACCCCTGCGACGAGGGGCCATTGTCCCAGCGGACGGTGCTGAAGCCTTCTTCGAGCAGGCGGCGCTTTGAATAGGCAGCCGACACGAGCACGCCGAAGCGACCGTCGGCGAACGTGTTCGAAATCAGCAGCGCCGCACGCGGATCGACCTTCTGGTTCAGGTCGTTGTAGCGGCCCTTGATCGAACCCGCGATGCGGAAGCCGTCGAAATCAAAGGGACGTGCCGCCTGCAGATCGACCGTGGCGCCGAGCGACCCCTCGTCGACATTGGCCGACGCGCTCTTGCGGACCGTGATCGAATTGAACAGCTCCGATGCGAAGACGTTGAAATCGAAACCGCGCGACCGGTTCGCACCGCCCGAGCTGTCGGTGCCGCCGGTTGTCGCGAGCGCCTCGATTCCATTGATGCGAATGCGGGTGAAATCCTGACCGAGGCCGCGAACGACGATCGAGCGGCCTTCGCCCGCATCGCGATCGATCACGACACCGGGGATGCGCTGCAACGATTCGGCGAGGTTGGTATCAGGGAATTTGCCGATATCCTCGGCCTTGATGACATCGACGATGCCGCCGTCGGCACGCTTTGCGTTCAGCGCCGCATCGAGCGATGCGCGAAAACCGGTGACGACGATATCGCCTTCCGCGGCCACTTCGTCGTTGCCCTGCGCCGGCGCTTCCTGCGCCCAGGCCGGCGAGACCGCCAGCGCGGCAAGCGATGCACTGCAAGCCAGCCGAGTGAGCGTGCGAATCCCCCGCGCGTTGTGAATTGCCATCGTCATCCTCCCTTATCGCAGCGCCACTCCCTTAATGACAAGGAATGACACCGGTTACCTCTGCAGAACAGGCAAATCGGCAAAACCGCCTGTCCAAAAATTTCAGAGAGTACGCTGATGCGCCGTCGCTCTTGCGACTGGCCGTGGCGCCCTCTCCCCCGTCTTGTCGTTGCCGGTTAGGTAACCGGTGTCAAAAAGAATTGAAGGAATGTGACGTCTATGTCAAGACCCCAATCAACAAGGAGAGAGTGATGCTCAAAAAGCTGTTCCTAGCTGCGCTTCTGGTCGCCCCGGCGCTTCCCGCAAATCCCGCGATTGCCGCCGATTCCGGCGGCGTTTCCTTCCCAGGAGCGGTCGGGCCGGCCGCGACGACTCCGGGTGGCCGTGGCGGCAAGATCGTCCGTGTCACGACGCTCGCGCCCGATGGCCCCGGGTCATTCAAGGCGGCGGTCGAGGCGAAGGGACCACGCATCGTGGTGTTCGAAGTCGGCGGCGTGATCGACATGGGACGCCGGACGATCACCATCACCGAACCCTATCTGACCATCGCCGGCCAGACCGCGCCCGGCCCCGGCATCACACTGATCCGGACCGGTATCGACGTGAAGACGCACGATGTCGTGATGCGGCACCTGCGCGTCTATACCGGCGTCGACGGGCAACCGAAGCGCAGCGGCTGGGAAGCCGACGCCTTTTCGACCGTGGCGGCGCATAATGTCATCGTCGACCATTGCACGTTCCTGTGGGCGATCGACGAGAATATGTCGGCTTCTGGCCCCCGCTTCACCGGAAAGGACGTCGCCGCGTGGCGCGAGGGGACGAGCAAGAATGTGACCTTCTCGAATAATCTTGCCGCCGAGGGCCTTGCCGACGCAAGCCACCCGAAGGGCGAGCACAGCAAGGGGTCGCTGATTCACGACAATGCGACCGGCATCGTCTTCTATCGCAATATCTGGGCGCATAATGTCGAGCGCAGTCCGCTGATCAAGGGCGGCGCGCAGGCGCTGCTGATCAACAATCTGATCTACGACCCCGGCCACCGCGCGGTGCACTATAATCTGATGAGCCTTGAATGGACCGGTCATCCCTATGTCACCGGCCAGATTACCGCCGTCGGCAATGTCATGCGCGGCGGCAACAGCACCGACGAGGGCCTGCCCTTCCTGATGCTGGGTGGTGACGGCGATCTCGAATATTATGGCAAGGACAATCTGGCGGTGGATCGTCATGGCAATGCGTTGCCCGAATTCGGCCGGTACGGCGAAACGCAGGCCAAGCTGGTCCGTGCCAAGGCGCCGTTGGCTCCACTTGGCGGCTATCGCATCCTGCCGGTCCGCGATGTCGAAACCTCGGTCCTCTCGACCGCCGGAGCACGCCCCTGGGCACGCGACGCCGAAGAGATCCGCATCCTCTTCTTCGTCGCCGAAGGGCGCGGATCGATCATCGACGACGAAAAGCAGGTCAGCGCCTATCCGAAGGTCGAGACACCGGTACGCGCCCCCTTCGTCGACACGGAATGGGATCTGGCGACGATGGAACCGAAGTCGGGAATGTATCCGGCGCAGACCGTGCCGATGCCGCAGGAACATCTGTCGGCGCGCGACCTTGATTCGCGCGGCGGCGTGAAATGAGCGCGCTGCTCGCCCTCCTTCTCGGGGTCGCCACAGCGCCCGCGATGGTCGTGATCGACGAGGCTGCGACGGTGCGCGAGGAGGCGCCGCCGCACGGCGCGATCGGCATGTCGACCGCCTGGCGGATCAGCGACAGCGTGCCCGCCCCGCGCAGCTTCGAGTTTCGCAAGCGCGCGCTCCATGCCGGCGCCGCGATCGGCGTGCATCCGATCGACCATGACGAAATCTATTATGTCCTCTCCGGCACCGGCATCGTCCATTCGGACGGCGAGGAGAAAGCGCTGAAGGCCGGCACCGCGGCGTGGCTCTACAAGGGGGCCCGCGTCGGCATTCGTCAGACCGGCAGTGAACCGCTGGTGCTGATCATCGCCTATCCCAACAAGGTGCCCGCGCCATGACGCTCGGCCGCCGCACGCTGCTGACGGCGAGCCTCGCGCTGCCGTTTGCGAGCGCCGCGGCGCAGGCGGCATGGACGCGCCCCGCAGGCCTCGCTCCCGACGCGAGCATCCCGCTCTGGCCCGAAGGCCATATCAAGCCGCCGCCCGGCCTGATGGAACAGGTCGTCCAGCGCAGCAATGACCCGGACGCCAGCGACCGGATGCTGCAAGGGATCACCCGTCCACGGCTCGATATCTTCCGTCCCGCCAAGCCGAACGGCGCGGCCGTCATTCTCGCCCCCGGGGGCGGCTACCGTTATGTCGTGATCGACAAGGAAGGCTATGAGCTCGCTCGCTGGCTGAAGGAGCGCGGGGTCACCGTCTATGTCCTGTTCTATCGCCTGCCGGGCGATGGCTGGACCAACGGCGCCGACGTCCCGCTAAGCGACGCACAGCGCGCGGTGCGGCTGGTGCGCAGTCGCGCAAAAAGCGATGGCGTCGATCCTGCACGAATCGCCTTCGGCGGCTTTTCGGCGGGCGGACAGGTCGCGACAAGCCTGCTCACGCGCTTCGACGCAAAGGTCTACGATCCGGTCGATGCCGCCGATACGCTATCGGCGCGACCCGATGTGGTGGCGGGCTTCTATCCGGTCGTCTCGATGGCCCCGGCGATCGCCCATGCCGTGAGCCGCGAGAAGCTGATCGGGACGAACCCCGATGCGGCGCGCGAAACGCTGTATTCGCCCGAGCGCAACGGCCGTGCCGACATGCCGCCGCTTTTCCTGCTCCATGCCGAAAACGACAGCGTGGTGAAGGTCGAGAACAGCCTCCACCTCCATGAAGCCGCACGAAAAGTCGGCGTGCCGTGCGAGGCGCATTATTTCGCCGAGGGCGAACATGGCTTCGGGCTGATGAAGGCTACCGGCCTGCCGGTTGCGATCTGGCCCGATCTGTTCCGGAACTGGCTCGCGGCCAGAAAGATCGTCTAGCTGCCCGGCTGGATATAGGGCACCCGCGCGAACAGCTCGCGCTCCCATTTACGGGGATCATTCTCGACACGGCTCGCGGTGTCGAAGATCATCGTCTGCCGCTTTGCGAGCGTATAAGCCGGCCAGCCCGGATGGCCGGTGCGCGCAAAGCGCACGAACGCATCCATCACCCGGTCACTCATCGCCTGCTGCGCAGCGGTGGGATCGGGGATCGTGTCAAAGCTGAGGCCGATGTCGTCGGCATGCTTCGCGCGCTCGAAATCGAGCTGATAGACGAAGCCCGGATGGCCGGCGCGGGCGCGTGCCTCGGCCTCTTCGACCTGGCCGCGCCAGCTGCGCGCGGACGTCACGATGCGATGAAAGAGTTCCAGCGCGTCGGCTTTCGGATAGCGCGCGCGAAACTGACCCACGACCCACGATGGCTCGATGTCGATCCGCATTTCGGGCGCGATCCGTGCGGCGAGATTATCGAAGGTCAGTCCCGACAATGGCTTGCTGTCCGGCGCGTAAAAGGCGCGCGTTTCCATCACGACATTGCCGAGCATCATCGGAATGCCCAGCGATTGCGGCGCGGCATCGGGCCAGAAGGGATGGCGCATCAGATGCTTCATGTCGAGCACTGGCCCCATATAGACCCCGCCGCCGAGGATCGGGTCGATCGCCGACAGCGCCGCGACGAGCTGCTCGACCGGCGCGGTTGCGGGATCGACGCCTTTGCCGAGCTTGTCGAGAAACGCCTGCGCGCGTTTCGTCGCATTGAGCGGGCCCGAGGCGGTGACCTGTTGCCCGCTCATGGTGATCGCCTTGTGGAACAGGCCCTTCGCTTCGGGCATCGCCATCAGGGTGGCGATCTTCGCGCCGCCACCAGACTGCCCGAAAACGGTGACATTGGCGGGATCGCCGCCGAAGGCCGCAATATTGCGCTTCACCCATTGCAGCGCGGCGACCAGGTCGAGCTGCCCGGCATTGCCGCTGTCCGGAAAGCGCGGATCGACACCGGCAAGGTAGAGATAGCCGAATGCATTGAGACGGTGGTTGACCGTGACGACCACAACGTCGCCGCGCGCGGCGAGCCTCGCCCCGTCGTTGACCGGATCGGTAACGCTGCCCGTCGAATAGGCGCCGCCGTGAAAATAGACCATCACGGGCCGCCTCGCAGGCCTTTCGATGTCGGGCGTCCAGACGTTCAGGAACAGGCAGTCCTCGTCCTGCGGCAGGTACCGGTCGCCCGTCTGCGGACAGGCGGGGCCAAAGACGTCGCCCCGCAATTGTTCGGCCGTCGTTAACGCGACCGGAGCCAGGAAACGCTCGGCGCGCCCATAGCGAATGCCGGTAAAGGCCCAGGATCGGCCGTCCCCGAAGCTGCGAAAGGAATCCGAACGATACGCCCCATCGGACGCATTGACCGCTCCGACATGTTGAACCGGCGTGAAGACTTCGGCCCGCGCGACGGCTGAAACGAGAAACGCGCTGCCGGCCGTTGCCAGAAGTGCGCGGCGGCCGACCGAATCAGCGCCGGACATCGAGCCCGCCGCCGTGAAAGGCGTCGATGTCGGCCTGTCCGAAGCGGCTCGCATCGCCCGGCAGCGAATGTTTGAGGCAGGTGAGCGCGAGGCCCGACTCCGCCATCGCGCGCGCGTCTCCGCCCGAAAGATGCGCGTGCAGCACGCCGGCGGCAAAAGCGTCGCCTGCGCCGATGCGGTCGACGATGCCGGTGACGTCGACGTCGACCGTCTGGTAACAACTGCCACGCAGGTCCACGCGCGCCGCGATGCGATGATGATCGGCGGTGACGGTGTGCCGCGCGGTCGAGGCGATCAGCTTGAGATCGGGGAAGGCCACAAAACCGGCCTCGGCGGCTTCGCGGCGCCGATCCTCACCCTCGCCGCTGAATTCCTGACCCAGCACCAGCGAAAGGTCGCGGTGGTTGCCGAAGAGAATGTCCGCGGCGCCGATCAGCTCGGACAAGATGGCGCGCGGGTCGCTGTCCCACGCCTGCCACAGCATCGCGCGGTAGTTGCCATCGAAGCTGACCGGCACGCCGAGCCGCTTCGCTGCACGTGCCGCCGCCAGCGCGGCTTCGGCCGAGCGCGGCCCAAGCGCTGGCGTGATACCCGACAGGTGGAGCAGCCCCGCCCCTGCCAGCAGCCGGTCGAAATCATAATCTTCGGGTCCGGTCGCCGCAAAGCTCGACCCTGCGCGATCGTAGACGATCTCCGACGCGCGCAGCCCGGCGCCGACGCTCAGGAAATAAAGCCCCATCCGCCCCGGATGAAGCGTGACGGCGGTGCAGTCGACATTTGCGCCGCGCACCGCCGCCACTGCACCGCGACCCAGTGCATTTGGAGGCATCTTGCTGACCATCGCGCAGTCGTGGCCAAGATGTGCAAGCCCGATCGCGACATTCGCCTCGGCTCCCCCAACATGGAGCGAGAGCGTCGGCGACTGCATCAGCAGCTCGTTACCCGGCGCGGTCAGACGGATCAGCAATTCGCCGAAGAAGACCAGCTTGCCCATCCCAACTCCCGTTCGCCGTCCGTGACCGTCGATTATCGTTCGATGCTAGCGCGCGAGCCAACCGCCGTCGACGGCAAGGATATGGCCCTGCACATAGTTCGACGCCGGCGACGCAAGGAAGACGGCCGCGCCGCCGATGTCCGCCGGATCGCCCCAGCGTCCCGCAGGGATACGCTCCATGATCTGGCGGTTGCGCGTCTCGTCCGACTGCAACGCGGCGGTGTTGTTCGTCGCGATATAGCCGGGTGCAATCGCATTGACCTGCACACCCCTGGCTGCCCATTCGTTCGCGAGCAGCTTGGTGAGCCCGCCAACGCCCGATTTCGAGGCGGTATAGCTCGGCACGCGGATGCCGCCCTGAAAGGTCAGCATCGAGGCGATGTTGATGATCTTGCCGCTGCCACGCGCGATCATATGCCTGCCCGCAGCCTGGCAGAGGAAGAAAAGCGTCTTGAGATTGGTGTCCATCACCGCGTCCCAGTCGGCCTCGGTGAAGTCGACCGCGTCGGCACGGCGGATGATCCCGGCATTGTTGACGAGAATGTCGATGCGTCCGAATTCGGCAAGCACCGCATCGACGAGCGGCTGGACCGCGCCGAGGCTCGACAGGTCGGCGCCAAAATTCTCCGCTTTGCGACCGAGCGCACGGACCTTTTCGACGGTTTCCTCGGCGGGCGAGCGTCCCGCGGCGGCGATGTCCGCCCCGGCTTCGGCGAGCGCCAGAGCTATACCCTGCCCGATGCCGGTGTTGGCGCCAGTGACAAGCGCGACCTTGTCCGAAAGATCGAACAGCCCCGCCATCAGGAAAGCTGGCAGATGTCGAGGACGTTCATGTCGGTATAATCCTGATTTTCGCCGGCCATCGCCCAGATGAAGGCATAGGATTTGGTACCGGCACCCATGTGGATCGACCAGGGCGGCGAAATCACCGCTTCCTCATTCTGCATGACGATATGACGGGTGGCTTCGCCCTCACCCATGAAGTGCATGACGCGGTCGGTGTCGACATTGTCGAGCTCGAAATAGAAATAAATCTCGCTGCGGCGCTCGTGGATGTGCGGCGGCATCGTGTTCCACACGCTGCCCTCTTTGAGCACGGTCAGCCCCATGACGAGCTGCGCACTGTCGCAAATACCCGGGATGACGAGCTGGAAGATCGTGCGCTCGTTCGATTCGGCAAGACTCCCGCGATCCAGCGCATTGGCGTCGGCGATGCCGAGCTTGCGCGTCGTGAACGCCTTGTGCGCCGGGCACGACGCCAGATAATAACGCGCACCCTCGCCCGCAAATTCGACGTCCTTCGCGCCCATCGTCACATAGAGGCAATCCTTGTTGCCGAGCGCGAAGCTCTCACCATCGACGGTGACGGTGCCTTCGACCGACGACACGTTGACGATCGCCAGCTCGCGGCGCTCAAGGAAGGGATGTCCGGCGGCCGAAGGGGGCTCGGTTTGCGTCGGCAGCTTGACCAGCGCGCTGCCGACGGCGACGCCGCCGATCACGAAGCGGTCGGCGTGCGTATAATTGAGAACGCACTCGCCTTCGCGGAACAGCCCCTGAATCAGATAGCGATCGCGCAGCTCCGCATTCGACACCTCCTCCATCATCGCGGGATGGGTGGCGTAATAGGTGCGATCGAACATGGGAGCATCCTCAACAATGATATGATTTCGAGCCGGATTAAATGACGAGGTAACCGGTGTCAATATTGATCGCCACCCGATCGTATCGCTGGCGACTAAAAGTGTCGCACTTTGTCGCAAGCGCCTGAAAGCGCTTGCATGGTGCAATGCAATGGTTTGAATAGCCCCGTTCCCCCAGCCGCCGGCCTAACCCGAGACGGATTTATCGAATGACGAAGAAGAAGCCGCTGCTCCTCCTCGGGGCCCTGTGCACCATGACGCTTTCACTCGGCGCCTGTTCGGGCGAGGACACGAAGGGCGGCAACCGCGCGCCGCAGGTCGGCTATGTCGTCGTGAAGATCGAGGCTGTGCCGCTGACCACCTCGCTCGGCGGCCGCACGGTAGCGTTCGAGACGAGCGAGGTTCGCCCGCAGATCAACGGGATCGTGCAGCGCCGCCTGTTCGCCGAAGGGGGACTGGTGCGCGCGGGCCAGCCGCTGTTCCAGATCGACTCCAGCATCTATCGAGCGGCGGTCGATCAGGCCTCCGCCAATCTGGCGAGCGCCCGCGCCAGCGCGCAGGCGGCCGAAGAAAAGGCAAAGCGTTTCGAACCGCTCGCGAAGATTCAGGCGGTCGCGCAGCAGGATTATACCGACGCGCTGGCGCAGGCGCGGATCGCGCGCGCCGCAGTGACTCAAAATGCCGCCGCGCTCGAAACCGCGCGCATCAACCTGCGCTTCACGACACTGTCGGCGCCGATCACCGGACGGATCGGCCGCGCGCTGGTGACGCCCGGCGGTCTCGTCAGCGCGAGTCAGGCGACCCCGCTTGCAGTGATCCAGCAGACCGACCCGATCTATGTCGACATGCAGCAGTCGAGCGCGGACCTCACCCGGCTGCGTCAGGCGCTCGCGACCGGCGGGGTGACGCAAGGCAGCACGTCGGTGCGCCTGAAGCTGGAGGATGGCAGCGATTACGCGGTCCCCGGAACCGTGCAATTTTCCGAAGTCACGGTGAACGAGGCGACCGGAACGGTAACGCTCCGCGCGCGCTTTCCCAATCCGCAGGGCCTGTTACTGCCCGGCATGTTCGTGACCGCGCTGTTCGAGCAGGCGGTCAACCCGACCGCGATCCTCGTTCCGCAGGCGGCGGTGCAGCGCGATTTCGACGGATCGGCATTCGTCTATCTGGTCGGCAAGGACGACAAGGCGGCGCGGCGCAAGGTCGTCGCCGAGCGGACCGTGGGGGCGAACTGGGTCATCACCGACGGGCTGAAGCCCGGCGAGAAGGTCATCACGCAGGGGGTCGGCAACCTGAAGCAGGGCGCCCCGATCAAGCCGGTTCCGGCAAACAGTCCGCAGCGCCTGGGGGCACCGGCCGGCGCGGCCGCGGGCAAAGGCGCTGAAAAAGGAAAATAAGCCCCGATGTCCCGCCTCTTCATCGACCGGCCGATCTTCGCCTGGGTGCTGGCGATCATCGTCATGCTTGGCGGCCTCGGCGCCCTGCGCGCGCTGCCGATCGAGCAATATCCCGATATCGCGCCTGCGCAGGTCAATATCCGCGCCTCCTATCCGGGCGCTTCGGCCGAAGCGATCGAGAATAGCGTCACGCAGGTGCTCGAACAGCAGCTGACCGGGATCGACGGGTTGCTCTATTTCAGCTCGCAGTCGAGTTCGCGCGGGCAAGCCAACATCACCGCGATCTTCGCCAAGGGGACCGACCCCGACATCGCGCAGGTGCAGGTCCAGAACAAGATCGCCTCGGCCATCTCGCGCCTGCCGCAACAGGTGCAGAGCCAAGGCATCCGCGTCACCAAGGCTAATTCGGACACGCTGCTGCTCGTCGGCGTCTATGACACCACCGACACGCGATCGTTCCAGGACGTCGCCGACTTCCTGTCATCGAACATCCAGGACCCGCTGTCCCGCGTCGAGGGGGTCGGCGACGTCAACATTTTCGGCGCGCCGCACGCGATGCGGATCTGGCTGAACCCGCAGCGGCTCGCGGCGGTGTCGCTGATGCCGGGCGATGTCGTCACCGCGATCACCGCCCAGAATGCCGAGGTCGCGGCGGGCGAGGTCGGCGGCACACCGTCGCCGCAGGGCCAGATGCTCAACGCGACCGTCACCGCCCAGTCACGCCTCCAGACCGCCGAGCAGTTCGAGAATATCGTCCTCAAAACGCTCCCCGACGGCTCCACCGTCCGCATAAAGGACATCGCGCGCGTCGAGCTCGGCGCCGAAAGCTATGCGACCGTCGTCCGGATCAACGGTCACCCCGGCGCGGGCATGGCGGTCTCGCTGTCGCCCGGCTCCGACGCGCTCGAGACTGCCGATCGCGTCAAGACGCGCATGCACGAACTGGCGGCCGATTTCCCCGACGGGCTGACCTACAGCTATGCCAACGACTCGACGGCCTTCATCAAGCTGTCGGTAAGCGAAGTGCAGAAATCGCTGTTCGAGGCGATTCTGCTCGTCGTCCTCGTGATGTTCGTATTCCTGCAGAGCTGGCGCGCGGTTCTGATCCCCGCGATCGCGGTGCCGGTGGTGCTGCTCGGTACCTTTGGCGTCTTTTATATATTGGGGTTCAGCATCAATACGCTGACGCTGTTCGGGCTGACGCTTGCCATCGGCCTGCTCGTCGACGACGCGATCGTCGTCGTCGAGAATGTCGAGCGATTGATGGAAGAAAATCCCGGCATGTCGGCGCGTGAAGCGACGATCCAGTCGATGCAGGAGCTGCAGGTCGCGCTGATTGCGATCGCACTCGTCCTGTCGGCGGTCTTCCTGCCGATGGCCTTTTTCGGCGGCTCGACCGGCGTCATCTATCGCCAGTTTTCGGTGACCATCGTCTCGGCGATGGCGCTGTCGGTGCTCGTCGCGCTGATTCTCAGCCCCGCGCTGACTTCCACCCTGCTCAAGCCGAAGACCCATGGCGCCGAGCCAGACCGCCCGCACCGTTTCCCGCGCGCGCATGCAGCGATGAAGCGCGCGCAGGATGGCTTCAACGGCTGGTTCGATCGCACCGTCGACCGCTATGTCGGCAGCGTGACCAAGGTCGTCGATCGCAAATGGCTCTTCCTTGGCATCTATGCGCTGATTCTGGCGCTGCTGGCGGTAATGTTCCTCCGGCTGCCGAGCGGCTTCCTGCCCAACGAGGATCAGGGCCGCGTCCAGATCCAGTTCCGCCTGCCAGCGGGCGCCACGCAGGAACGGACGCTGCAGGTTCGCGACCAGATCGAGAAATATCTGCTCACCCAGGAAAAGGCGAATGTCGGCGCGCTCTTCCTTGTCGCGGGTGGCGGCGGGGGCGGCGGCGCAGTCGGTCAGAACACCGGGCAAGGCTTCATCAACCTCATCGACTGGGACAGCCGGCCGGGCAAGGAAAACACCGCCGACGCGATTGCCGACCGGACGCGCAAGGCGCTGTCGGGCATCCGCGATGCCCAGGTCTTCGCGCTTGTTCCGGGTGCGGTGCGCGGTCTGGGCGATGCCTCCGGCTTCACGATGGAGTTCCAGAACCGCAGCGGGATGAGCCGCGAGGAATTCGTCGAAGCCCGCGAAAAACTGCTCGCGGCGGCAAACGCCAATCCCAAGCTGACCGCGGTTCGCTTGTCCGATCTTCCCGATGTGGCAACCTTGAAGATCGACGTCGATACACAGCGGCTGACCGCCTATGGCCTCAACAACAGCGACGTGAACAATACGCTCGCGACCGCCTGGGGCGGCCGTTACGTCAATGATTTCATCGACAAGGGCCGCGTCAAGCGCGTCTATGTTCAGGGCGACGCGCAGTATCGCGCGAAACCCGACGACCTTGGTCAATGGTTTGTTCGGGGCTCCGACGGCCAGATGTCGCCCTTCTCGGCCTTCGCCGACATCGGCTGGTCGACGACGCCCAGCAGCACCTCGCGCTTCCAGGGCGTCCCCGCCTTCGAAATATCGGGCCAGCCTGCCGCCGGCACCAGTTCGGGCGAGGCGATGGACGAGATGGAGCGGATGGCGACCGAAATCCCCGGAACGAGTGTCGCTTGGGCCGGCTCTTCCTATCAGGAGCGGCTGTCGTCGGGGCAGGCGCCGCTGCTCTATGTCCTGTCGCTGCTCGTGGTTTTCCTGTGCCTTGCGGCGCTGTATGAAAGCTGGTCGATCCCGCTCGCCGTGCTGCTCGTCATTCCGCTGGGCCTCGTCGGCTCGGTGTTCGCGGTGACACTCCGCGGGCTGGAGAATGACGTCTATCTGCAGATCGGCCTGCTCACCACGATGGGGCTGGCGGCGAAGAATGCGATCCTGATGATCGAATTCGCCGAACAGGAAGAAAAGAAGGGCAAGCGTGTAATCGAAGCGGCGATCGAGGCAGCGCGTATCCGTCTTCGCCCGATCCTGATGACGAGCTTTGCCTTCATCTTTGGCGTGCTGCCGCTCGCAATCGCGACCGGCGCCGGCGCGAACAGCCGCGTTGCGATCGGCACCGCAGTGATCGGCGGGATGCTGACCGCCGCGCTGCTCGCGATCTTCTTCATCCCGCTCTTCTTCGTTCTCGTCCGCCGCGGCGTGCGCGACGGGCTCGCGGCCTTGCGCCAGCGGTTCGGGAAGAAGGACGGCGGAACCGGGGTGACCGCATGAAACGCGCTTCGTTCCTGACCCTCGCTCCGCTGCTTCTCGCGGGCTGCTCGCTCGCGCCCAAGACCGTGCTGCCGACACCGCCGGTTCCGCAAAGCTGGCCCGTCGGGGACGCCTATCTTCTCCAGAGTGAGGAGGCGCTGCCGGTCCTGTCGTATAAGACCGTCTTCACCGACGCCCGGCTGCAAAGCCTTGTCGATCAGGCGCTCGTCAACAACCGCGACCTGCGCGTCGCCTATGCCAATCTTGCCGCCGCGCGCGCGCAGGTGCGCGTCAGCCGTGCCGGACAATTCCCCGCGCTGGGGGCCAGCGCGGGCGCGGGCTATTCGGATAGCGGAGGGACCGGGGGCGGAAGCGGCGATTTTTCGCTACGCGGCGGAGTCACCGCGTTCGAACTCGACCTGTTCGGCCGTCTCGCCAACGCCACCGAGTCCGACCGCAACAGCGCGCTCGCGACCGAGGCCGCGTCGCGCACCGTCCGTCTCGGCCTGATCGCCGACCTCGCCAATGCGTGGGCCGCCTATGGCGCCGACCGCGACCTCCTGAAAATCGCCGAGGATACCGCCGACAATGCGCGCGAGAGTGTCCGGCTGACCAAGGCCCGGCTCGACGGCGGCGTCGCGCCGCGCACCGATCTGCGCCAGGCCGAACAGATATTGGCGACCGCCGAGGATTCGATCGCGCAGCAGAAGACCGCACTGGCGCAGGACGAAAACCTGATCCGGTTGCTCGTTGGCGCCGACATCGACCGCGCGCTGCTGCCGGCGAGCCTTTCGGAGGTGGTGCCGGGCGTCGTGGCGCTACCTGCGGGCGTGAACTCGCAGATCCTGCTGCGCCGTCCCGATGTGATCGAAGCCGAATACCGCCTGCGCGCCGCCAATGCCGATATCGGCGTCGCGCGCGCGCGGCTATTCCCGACGATCTCGCTGACCGGCCTACTCGGCTTCGCGAGCGACGCGCTGGGAAGTCTGTTCGACGGCGGCTCGTTCAATTATTCGGTCGGCGGCGACGCGACCGCGACGATCTTCGACTTCGGCGGACGCCAGGCCGGGGTCGATGTCACCAAGGCGCAGCGCGACGCGGCGCTCGCGAGCTACGAGGGTGCGATCCAGACCGCGTTCCGCGAAGTCGCCGACGCGCTCGCAGTGCAGGGGACGATCGCCGAGCGTGTTCGCGCGGCAGACGCGAATAGCAGCGCTGCGGCCGACACCGCGATGCTTGCCGATGCCCGCTACAAGGGCGGGGTCGACAGCTTCCTCGCCAGCCTCGACGCGCAACGCAGCCTGTATTCGGCGCGGCGAAGCGAAATCGGGACGGAGCTGCTGCTCGTCCAGACGCGAATCGCGCTGTTCCGGACGCTGGGCGGCGACAGTAGCGCGGGCACTGAAGCGGCGCCCCGCTAATCCCTTAAAGATACGCGATTATTCTGTGCGTCTTGACAAGCGCAGGCGCTCACGCGCTAATAGAACAAATCAGGAACACATGATGCGCGAGTCGTCCCAACCTCTCGCCGGGCTGCGTAAGCACATCGCCCGGCTGGCCGCCGATGGTGGCCCGGAAAGCCGCCCGGCCAAGGGATGGCTGGCGAGCGGCCATGCGGGGTTCGACGCCGCCATCGGCGGCGGGCTTGCGATTGGGCGATACCATGAATTTTACGCGGCCGATGCGCTCGACGCGACGAGCGCCGCCGCTTTCGCCGCGCTGCTCGCGCTCCGCACCCCCGGCAAGGCGCCGCTGATCTGGCTCCGCACGTCCGACGCTGCGCGGCGCACCGGCCACATCTATGCCCCCGGCATCGCCGAGCTTGGCGGCGATCCCGACCGGCTGCTGATGTTCGAGACCCCCGATCCCAAAATGCTGCTCGCCTGCGCGAACGACGCGATCCGCTGCGCCGGATCGGCGGCGGTGATCGTCGAAAGCTGGGGGAAGTTCCCGCTGATGGACCTCACGGCAGGCCGCCGCCTCGCGCTCGGTGCGCGCGATGCCGGAACGACCTTGCTGATGCTTCGCCTCGGCGCCGCGCCCACACCGAGCGTCGCCGAGACACGCTGGAGCGTCGCGGCCGCGGCATCACGCGAACTCGAAGCCAACGCCCCGGGGGCACCCGCCTTCGACCTCGAGCTGATCCGCTGGCGCGCGGGCCCTGCGGGCGGGCGCTGGCGACTGGACTGGAACCATGACGAACAAGCCTTTGGGGAGCCGGCGCTATCTGGCGCTCTTCTTCCCCTATCTGCCCGCCGAGCGACTCTGCCGCACGGCGTCGCGGCCGCCTGACGCCCCACTGGTCTTCGCCGAAAAGCTGCGCGGGGCACTGCGCATCGCGAGCGTCGATCCGGCCGCGCAAACGGCCGGACTCGCCGCCGGGATGCCGCTCGCCGATGCGCGCGCGCGCGTCCCCGAACTAATCGCGGTCACGCACGACCCGGTTGCCGATCACGCCTGGCTCGACCGGCTGGCGCTCGGCTGCAACCGCTACACGCCGCTCGTCGCGCTTGACGCGCCCGACGGGCTGATCCTCGACATCGCCGGGACCGGGCATCTGTTCGCGGGCGAAGCCGAACTGATCGACGATGCCGAGATGCGCCTGTCGCGGCTTGGCATGACGACGCGCTTCGCGCTCGGCCCGACCGCCGATGCCGCGCGCGCGCTCGCGCGTTATCAGACGCGGCCGGCACCCGACGAAGCCAGCGCAATCCGCCGGTTACCGGTGCTCGCGCTCGAACTCGAACCCGAGGCGACGACCGCGCTCGTCCGCGCGGGCCTCAAGACGATCGGCGACCTCGCGAGCCGCCCGATGGCGAATATCGCCGCGCGCTTCGGCGCCGGGGCCGCGACGGCGCTCCGCCGCCTGTTGGGCGACGCGCCGAGCCCGCTCGACCCGCGCATCGCGCCGCCCCCGGTTGCCGTCGAGCGCCGCTTCGCCGAACCGCTCGGCAGCACGGCGCATGCAAGCAAGATCCTCGCCGAGCTCGCCGGGGAAGCGATCGAGGAGATGCTCGAACGCGGCAAGGGCGGCCGCCATTTCCGTGCCACCTTCTTCCGCAGCGATGGCCTCGCGCGCAGTATCGACGTCGAAACCGGTCATGCAACGCGCGACACCGGCCTCGTCATGCGCCTGTTCGCCGAGCGGATGGACAGCCTCGCCGACCCACTCGACCCCGGCTTCGGTTTCGACATGATCCGGCTTGCTGTCCCGCGGCTCGATCCCCTCGGCGCGACGCAATTGAAGCTCGAAGGCGGCGAAGTGCGCCCATCAGGTCAGGGGGCCGCGATGAACGAGCTTGTCGACCGGATGACGACGCGGCTCGGGCGGCAGCGCGTCCGGAAGTGGATCGCCGAAGACACGCACATTCCCGAACAGGCGCAGCTTGCGCTCCCCGCGATCGACGCGCCGAAACCCTTGCCCTGGCGGGGGCCGGAGCCGGGGGAACCGCCGACGCGACCTTTTTATCTCTTCGATCCGCCGCAGCCGATCGAGGTGATCGCCGAGGTTCCCGACGGCCCGCCGCAGCGCTTTCGCTGGCGCCGCGCCTTTCACGCGGTGCGCCGCTACGAAGGCCCCGAACGCATCGCCGCC
Organism: Sphingopyxis sp.; assembly: GCF_965279755.1. GTDB lineage: Bacteria > Pseudomonadota > Alphaproteobacteria > Sphingomonadales > Sphingomonadaceae > Sphingopyxis. Next base: position 1,298,907 of record NZ_OZ257261.1, read on the forward strand.
GAATGGTGGCGCCGCCGCGACAATGGCGGCCTGACGCGCGACTATTACCGCGTCGAGGATGCCCACGGCCGCCGCTACTGGCTTTTCCGCCACGGACTTTATGACGAAAAGCCCGACCCGCGCTGGTATATCCACGGGGTATTCGCATGAGCGATCCGCCCGAAACCGGCTTCGCCGAACTGGTCGCGGCGACGAATTACAGCTTCCTCCGCGGCGCCTCCCACCCCGCCGAGATGGTAGCGGAGGCAATCGCGCTCGGCATGGCCGGTATCGGAATAGCCGACCGCAACAGCGTCGCCGGGGTGGTGCGGGCGTGGGCTTTTCTGAAGGAGTTAAGGGTTAAGGAAGACGAGCGCGCGAAGACGTTTCGGTTGGCGGTCGGCGCCCGCCTCGTCTTCGCCGACGGCACCCCCGACATTGTCGCTTACCCCGTCAACCGCGAAGGCTGGGGGCGGCTGACGCGCCTTCTCTCGACTGGCAATCTGCGCGCACAGAAAGGTGATTGCATCCTCGAACTGGGCGATCTTCTTGGCCATTGCGACGATCTGCTCCTCATCGCAATGGAGGGCGACGAGGCATTGCTCCATGCCCTCAAGCGCAGACGTCCCAAGTCGGTCTGGCTGGCAACCACGATGCCGCAAGCGGGCGCCGACGCACGTAGGCTCGCTGAACTCCAGCGCCTGTCAGCGGCGACTGGCGTTCCACTGCTCGCGACCAACGACGCGCTATATGCGACCAAGGCGCAGCGGCCGCTGCACGACATCATTACCTGCATACGCGAAGGCACGACGATCTCGAAGGCCGGCAAGCTGCTCCGCGTTAATGGCGAGCGCTATCTGAAGGCTCCCGCCGAGATGAAGCGCCTATTCGACGGCTATCCCAAGGCGGTCGAGCAAAGCGCAAAGCTGCTCGCCCGCGTCCGGTTCGATCTCGAAGACCTGCGCTACGAATATCCGCACGAACCGGTCCCCCCGGGCTGGAAACCCTTTCCCTATCTGCACCATCTGGTGAAGACCGCGGCGGAGAAGCGCTACGGCACCCCCCTGCCTACAAAGGTTCGCGCCTTGGTCGGCAACGAACTGCGACTGATCCGGAGAAGGAACTATGTCTATTATTTCCTGACCGTCCATGACCTCGTGCGCTTCGCCCGCGACCAGAAGCCACCCATTCTTTGCCAAGGTCGCGGATCCGCAGCGAATTCGATCGTCTGTTTTCTGCTCGGAGTCACCTCGGTGGACCCCATTGAGCATAAGCTGCTTTTTTCGCGTTTCGTTTCGGCTGAACGCGACGAGCCTCCCGATATCGATGTCGACTTCGAGCATGAGCGGCGGGAAGAAGTCATCCAGCATATTTACAGGCGCTATGGTCCGGATCGCGCCGCAATTGCCGCGACCGTCATCCATTATCGCCCTCGCAGCACAATCCGCGAGGTCGGCAAGGCGCTGGGCCTCAGCGAGGATGTCACTGCGCGGCTTGCCGATACGAGTTGGGGCAACTGGGGCAATGAGGTTCCGGTCGCGCGCCTCGTTCAAGCCGGACTCGATCCGCATAATGGCGAGATCGAGAGGCTGCACCGCTTCGTGACCGAATTACTCGAGGCTCCGCGACACCTGTCGCAGCATGTCGGCGGCTTTGTCCTCACCGAAGGGCGCCTCGACGAACTGGTGCCGATCCACAATGCCGCGATGGAAGACCGCACCTTCATCGAATGGGACAAGGACGACATCGACGCGCTCGGGCTGATGAAGGTCGACGTGCTCGCGCTGGGCATGCTGACATGCATCCGCAAATGCTACGACCTGATGCGCGAGCATGGGCTGGGCGATCACACGCTCGAACTCGATATCGATTGCAAGGATAAGGCTGTCTATAAAATGCTCCAGCGTGGCGACAGTATCGGAGTCTTCCAAGTCGAGAGCCGCGCGCAGATCAACATGCTCCCGCGGCTGAAACCCAAAATATTCTATGATCTGGTGGTTCAGGTCGCGATCGTCCGGCCGGGTCCGATCGAAGGCGATATGGTGCATCCCTATCTGCGTCGGCGAAATGGGGAAGAGAAAGTGGAATATCCTTCCCCGGCACCACCCCATGACCAGAATGAATTACGCGAAGTCCTAGGGGACACCTATGGCGTTCCCCTCTTCCAAGAACAGGCAATGAAGCTCGCCATTGTCGCCGCCGGATTTACTCCCGAAGAAGCGAATGGCTTGCGGCGCGCGATGGCGACCTTCCGCAACGTAGGAACAATCGACAATTTTGAGGAGAAGATGGTCGAAGGCATGGTGGCTCGAGGATATGAACGTAGTTTCGCCCAGCGCTGTTATAGTCAGATAGAAGGCTTCGGCAGTTACGGTTTCCCCGAAAGCCATGCGCAGTCCTTTGCGCGCCTCGTCTATGTATCGTCATGGATCAAGCATTACCATCCTGCCGTCTTCGCCTGCGGCATCCTCAACTCGCAGCCGATGGGCTTCTACGCTCCTGCACAGCTCGTCCGCGATGCGCGGGAGCATGGCGTCGAGGTGCGCGAGGTCGACGTCAATGCTAGCCGCTGGGACAATAGCCTAGAACGACGGGGAGACGGCGCGCTCGCTCTCCGCCTCGGCTTCCGACAGGTTGACGGATTTCGCGAGGAGTGGGCGACGCAGATCGCCCTAGCGCGCGCGACCGCTCCCTTCGCCTCGGTCGAGGAACTTGCGCGCCGGGCGAACCTGCCGTCGCGCGCGCTACGCCTCATTGCCGACGCCGACGCGTGCCGGTCGATGGGGCTCGACCGGCGGCCGGCGCTGTGGGACGCACGGCGCGTCCGGCAAGGAGTGTTGCCGCTGTTCGGAGCGGCCGAGGCGAACGAACTCGGGTTCGAGGAGGATGCGCAGCTGCCGCCGACGCCGATGGTCGAGCATGTGCTGACCGATTATCAGACGACGCGGCTGTCGCTGAAAGGCCATCCTATGGCGTTCCTGCGACGCGATTTCGAGCGCGAAGGCGTGTTGGGCGCAGCGGGTGTGGCTGCGGCGAAGAACGGAGCGATCGTGCGCACCGCTGGCGTCGTGCTGATCCGCCAACGGCCGGGCAAGGGCAATGCGATCTTCATTACGCTCGAGGATGAGGGCGGGATCGTCAACATCCTGCTGTGGGCGCGCCATTTCGAACGCTATCGCCGCGCCGTCATGGCGTCGCGGCTGATGCTTGCCGAGGGCGAGGTGCAGCGAAGCAAGGAAGGCGTGATCCATCTGATGGCGACGCGGATCGTCGACCGCACGTCGATGCTCGACGCGCTGGGCAGCAATCGGCGCTTTGACCCCGAAGTCTGCCGCGCCGACGAGGTCAAACATCCCCAGGCGCCGCGGGGGCGGTCGGAGGGCGATTATGCCCAGCGCCACGGGCATCCGCGCAACGTGCGCATCCTGCCGAAGTCGCGCGATTTTCATTGAGGGGTTTTTGTCCCGGCTCACGCCGGGAACGGTTCCAGCCCGAAACAGAAAACAAAGACGCCCCGGCTGTGGGGAGCCGGGGCGTCGGATCAGGCCAATAAAGGGACCAACCAAAGTTGGCCTGACTTGTTTGTTATCCGTGGCTTATTAGCCGCGGAGCAGGTTCATCACGCCCTGCGCGCTCTGGTTCGCCTGGGCGAGCATCGCGGTCGATGCCTGCGACAGGATCTGAGCCGCGGCCAGCTTCGTCGATTCCGCCGAGAAGTCGGTGTCTTCGATGCGCGAGCGCGATTCGTCCAGATTGGTGACACGGGCCGTCAAATTGTCGACAGCTGCGGTCAGGCGGTTCTGCTGCGCACCGATGTTGGCGCGTTCGCCAGCGACCGTGGTGATCGCGGTGTCGAGGGTCGCAAGAGCGGCGGTGGCACCAGCAGCGGTCGCAACCGACAGGGCGTTGACGCCCAGCGTCGTGGCGGTGAGGCTTGCGACGGTGATGTTCACCTTTTCGCCGGTGTTGATACCGGTCTGAATGTCGAAGCCGGCGGTGACGCTGCCGTCGAGCAGCTTGTTGCCGTTAAAGGTCGTCTGCGTCGTGATGTCGCCGATCTGCGAGATCAGCGCGGTGACTTCCTTCTGCACCAACCCGCGGTCGGCGTCGCTGAGCGTGCCGGTCGAAGCCTGCATCGCTAGGTCACGCATACGGACGAGGATGTCCGAGATGCTGCCGGCGCCGCTGTCGGCGGTCTGCGCGAGCGAAATACCGTCGTTGGCGTTGCGGATCGCCTGCGTGAAACCGCGCGAAGCGGCCTGCATGCGGGTCGCCACAGCGAGGCCGGCGGCGTCGTCCTTCGCGCTGTTGATGCGCTTGCCGCTCGACAGACGTTCCATCGCCTGCGACTGCGAACGTTCGGCAACACGCGAGCTGTTCTGGGCGCGAAGCGCGCTCACATTGGTGTTGATGACAGTCATATTGTTCCTTTCCGGCCCTGATGGCCATTCCCGTTATGTGAGGGCCCAAGAGCGGTCACGGAGGAAGTAACGGCTGGCGGTGTCGCGATTTAAGCCACCGCGTCAAAAAAATGCCGAAGGCGGTATTAAGCTTTTCCGAAAACCAGTCATGGCGTTGAAAAAACTATATAAATATTTTTGGCACGCGCTTTGCATTACTCTTTGTGCGTGCGGCTGACCGCCACGCCCCAGGACGGATGAAAGCTTATGAGCACGATTGACCCGAGCCGGCTGCTGCAGATGCGCAGCACGATTCTCAATCAGAACCAGGCGCTGCAACGCGCTGCGGGCAAAGGTGCTGCGGGCGGCATCGATGGCGGTGTCGGCGGCGCAGCAGGCGCACCGGACTTCGGAACCGCGATCAGCAACGCCCTGCAACAGGTCAACGCCCAGCAGTCGAAAGCCAGCGAGCTCAGCGAAGCCTACGAGCGCGGCGACACGCACGACATCGTCAGCGTGATGATCGAACGCCAGAAGGCATCGCTCGGTTTCGAAACCACCCTGCAGGTCCGCAACAAGCTGCTCTCCGCGTATCGCGACATCATGAACATGCCGGTGTAACCCATGGCCGAAACACAATCCCTCACGCCCGTCGACGGCCCCGCCAACCGCCTCCCCGCCCCGATGGGCGGTCGCTTTGCGCCGGTACAGCAGTTCATCCGCCAGCCCGCCGTCCAGCGCGCGCTGCCGATGATCGCGACGACCGGCGCGATCGGCATTGCCGCGCTCGCCTATTTCATGACGACGTCCGCCCCGCAGGCGCCGCTGTTTGCCGGCCTCGACGATGCCGACAAATCGGCGGTCGCCGATGCATTGCAGTCGCAGGGTATCGCGCACACCATCGATCCGACGACCGGCGCGCTGACCGTCGACGCCGACAAGCTTTATCAGGCGCGCATCGCGCTGGCGGGGCAGGGTCTGCCCAAGGCACAGCCGAGCGGCGACAGCCTGATCTCGTCGCTGCCGATGGGATCGAGCCGCGCGATCGAAGGCGAAACGCTGCGCTCGGCGCGCGAAGCCGACCTGTCGCGCACGATCGAGACGATCGATGCGGTGAAGGTCGCGCGCGTCCATATCGCCGCCGCCGAACCCAGCCTCTTCGTCCGCGAGGACAAGCCCGCGACCGCATCGGTGATGCTGACGCTGCAGAACGGCCGCTCGCTCAGCGACGGTCAGGTGCAGGCGATCCGCTTCCTCGTCGCATCGTCGGTTCCCGGCATGAACGCCGACGAAGTTCAGGTGATCGACCAGCGCGGTTCGCTGCTGAGCGACGGCGTGTCGAACGCCGACATGAAATCGTTCCAGTTGCAGACCCAGATCGAAGAACGCTTCCGCCGCGCGCTCGACACCCTGCTCGGACCGATGCTCGGCGCCGGCAATTATACCGTCGAAGTCCATGCCGACGTCGACATGTCCGAAAGCCAGGCGACGCGCGAAAGCTTCCCCAAAGACGACCGCGCGCTCACCAGCGAGCAGGTAACCCGCACCGTCAGCGGCGATAGTAGCGCGCCTGCGGTCGGCATCCCCGGCGCGCTGTCGAACCAGCCGCCGCAGGCCTCGACCGTCACCGACACCGCACCGGTTCCCTCCGCACCCGGCGCGCCGCCGGCCGCGCAGACCAACAGCAATGAAAATGCCAGCCGTGCCTATGAGGTCGGCCGCGAGATTTCGGTCACGCACCAGCCGCAGGGCCAGCTGCGCCGCGTTTCGGTCGCCGTTGCCCTCAATCAGGGCAAGAAGGCGCTGACCCAGACCGACATCGCCAAGATCGACGCGCTGGTGAAAGGCGCCGTCGGTTTCGACGCGACGCGCGGCGATCAGGTGGCGATCAGCCAGCGCCCCTTCGCCAAGGTCGAAGACGCCGCCCCCGCCTTTTACGATGCGCCGTGGTTCATGCCGCTGCTGAAGCAGGTCGGTGCCGTGCTTGCCGCGATCCTCGCCTTCTTCTTTATCGGTCGTCCGATGATCAAGGCGGCGAAGGCCCGCGCCGCCCAGCGCGCCGAGCGCGAAACCCAGCTCGAGGCCAGCCTGCTCGCGGTCGCCGACCGGCAGGCGCTGACTGCGCCGAGCGCAGGCGGCGGCAACGAAATCACGCTCGAAATGATCGAGGCCGCGCCGAGCTATGAAGCCCGTGCCAACCTTGTTCGCGCCTTCGTCCGTCAGGACTCGGCCCGCGCCGCGCTCGTCGTCCGCCAGCTGATGCAGGAGGGCGCCCGTGGCTGACGACATCGATATGGACATGGACGTCGAAACCCCGCGCGCGAAGCCCGCGCTCGAGGGATCCTCGGCGGCCGCCATCCTCCTCATGCTGCTCGAGGAAGAAGAAGCCGCGACGATCCTGAAGCATCTCGATGCCGATGAAGTCCGCCAGCTCGCCAAGTCGATGTTCGACAGCGCGAACGCCAGCGAACGGCAGATCGATCAGGCGCTCGACCAGTTCGTCAATCAGAGCCGCGGCGTCAGCGCGCTTGCGGTCGGCGCCGACACGCGGATCCGCACCGTGATCCATCAGGCGGTCGGCAATGTCCGCGCCGACAATATTCTCGCGGCCGTCGCACCGCAGTCGAGCGCCGCGTCGCTCGAGATGCTGCGCTGGATGGACGTCGACGCGATCAGCGCGCTGCTCGCCAACGAACATCCGCAGGTCGGCGCACTGATCCTGTCGGTTCTGGTCCCCGATGTCGCCGCGCGTGCAATCGAAGCGCTCGACGAAGCGCTGCAGGCCGAACTCGTGCTGCGCGCCGCGCAGCTCACCGCCGTTCCCGCCGCCGCGATCGAAGACCTGGAAGCCGTGCTCGCCTCGGCCAATGTCGGTGGCCAGCGCGTCGCCAAGCAGCCGATCGGCGGCCCCGGCGATGTCGCCAAGATCATGAAGAAGATGCCGAAACAGCTCAGCGAACGCACGATCCGCGCGCTCAAGAAGCAGGACAAGCTGCTTGCGCAGATCATCGAGGAAGAAATGTTCATCTTCGAAAACCTGCGCGACCTCGACGCCAAGAGCCTCGGCACCGTGCTGCGCTCGGTCGATGCGGCACAGCTCGCGATCGCGCTCAAGGGCACCGACGCCGACATGGTCGATCGCTGCCTCGCCACCATGTCGAAGCGCGCGTCGGAAACGATCCGCGACGAGATGACCGAGATGACGATGGTCAAGCGCGTCGATGTCGACGAAGCCCAGAAGGCGATCATGCAGGTCGTCCGCCAGATGGCATCCTCGGGCGAAATCATGATCGCCGGCGCGGGCGACGACTATGTCTGATCGCGCTGCCGAAACGACCGCGATCTCGCTCGCACAGGTCATGGCCGAAGCGCGCGGCTTCCGTCCGCTGCATTTCGGCGGCGCCTCCATGTCGCGCGCCATGCCCGTCGAGCCCGCCTTCGCACCCGAAGCCGACGATCCCTTCGCACTCGGCCTTGCCGAGGGCCAGCGCGTTGCCGAGGCCGCGTTCGCGGTCGAGCGCAGCCAGCTCCTCGCACTCGTCGCGGGCGCCGAGGCGCTGCAGGACGAGCCGAGCGAAGAGCTGGCACAGCTGATCGCCGAAACCGTCGAGCGGCTCGTCCGCCAGATCGTCGACAATGCCGCAATCGATGCCGAATGGCTGCAGGCTCAGGCCGAAACCGCCGCCGCGATGGTCGCCGAAGCCGACAAGGCACGCACTCTGTGGGTCAATCCCGCTGACGCCGTCCTGCTGATGGACGCGCCGATCGCGCTGCCGATCGAGGCCGATGCCTCGATGGTGCGCGGCACGGTACGCATCGAAACCTCGGCCGGCTGGATCGAACATGGCCGCGCCGTCTATCTCAATGAACTGCGCGCCGCACTCGGCGGCGAAGCAGTCGCTGCATGACCCGCCGCCTCACCCTGTCGGCGCAGCAACTGCTCGCCCCGGTCGATCTGTCGGACGCCAGTCCGCGCCGCATCGGCACGCTCGTCGCGCATGAGGGCATCATGCTCGAAGTCTCGGGTTTCCCCCAGCCGCTGGGCAGCAACGTCCGCATCAAGTCGGCGAACAACGATTATGTCTATGGCGAGGTCGTCGGTTTTCGCGGCCATCGCAGCCTCGTCCTCCCCTTCGACACCAATATGCCGCTCGTCACCGGTGCCCCGGTCGAACCGCATGGCGCGAGCTCGATGGTTCCCGTCGGCAAGGCGCTGCTCGGCCGCATCATCGACGCGCAGGGCAATCCGCTCGACGGCCGCCCCGCGGTCAAGTCGCAGTTCCAGTGGCCGCTTGCCGGCCGCAAGGTCAATCCGCTGCGCCGCGGCCGCGTGACCAAGCCGCTCAACATGGGCGTGCGGGCGATCAACGGCCTGCTCACCGTCGGCGAAGGTCAGCGCGTCGCGATCATCGCGGGATCGGGCGTCGGCAAGTCGGTGCTGATGGGCCAGATGATCGCCGGTACCGAATGCGACGTCATCGTCGTCGGCCTGATCGGCGAGCGCAGCCGCGAAGTCAGCGACTTCGTCGAAACCAAGCTTCCCCCTGAAGTCCGCAAGAAATCGGTGGTCGTCGCGGTTCCCGCCGACCATCCGCCTCTGCTGCGCCTTCGCGCCGCGATGCGCGCGACCGCGATCGCCGAAGCGTTCCGCGCCGACGGCAAGAAAGTCCTGCTCCTCATCGACAGCCTGACCCGCGTTGCCCACGCGCAGCGCGAGATCGGCCTGACGCTCGGCGAACCGCCGACGATGAAGGGCTATCCGCCGTCGACCTTCGCGCTGATCCCCTCGCTCGTCGAGCGTGCGGGCAACGACAATGCGACCGGCGGCTCGATCACCGCACTCTACACCGTCCTTGCCGATGGCGGCGACATCGACGATCCCGTCGTCGACAGCGCGCGCGCGATCGTCGACGGCCATATCATCCTGTCGCGCACGCTCGCCGAGCAAGGCGTCTATCCGGCGATCGACGTTGCGCGTTCGCTGTCGCGCACGATGGCTGATTCGGTCGATCCCGAACATGCCGCCGCCGCCGCGCGTTTCCGTCAGCTCTGGTCGGCCTATGAAGAAAATCGCGACCTGATGCTGATGGGTGCCTATGTCGCCGGCGCCGATCCGGTGCTGGACGAGGCGATCGCGCATCACGCCCACCAGCTTGCCTTCGTCTCGCAGCCCGCGAACGCACAGGTCGATTTCGAAAATTCCCGCCATGCCCTGATTGAAGGATATTCTGCATGAACGCCCGCACCGCACGCCGCAAACGTATCATCCGCGTGCGTACCGTCGAACATCAGATGGCCGAAGCCAATCTCGCGCGCGCCACGGGCGAGCTCGCGAGCCTGGTCGAGCTGTCGAATCGCCTCGAAGCGCTCCGCGCCGACCTTGCGATGGCGAAGGGCGCGATTGCCGGTCGCGCGCTGAACACGATCGGGGAGCTCGGCATGCGGCTCGACATGGCGAAGGAAAATCTCGCAACGCCGCTGGTCAACGCCAGTGTCCGCCGTGACGAAGCCGGCATTATCGCCCAGAGCGCGATGGTGAAGGAGGAATCGGCCGTGCGCCTGTACGAACGCAGCCGCCGCTCGGCCGAGGTCGAGCTAGAGCGCCGCACCGACGCCAACCGCCCGCATCGCCGCCGCGCGATGAGCCTGCGCCTGCTCGACGGCGGTGCCGCATGATGGCCTCGCTTCCCCAGACCCCCGCGCAGACCGGCCTCGCGTCGATCCTCGCCGCGCTCGGCCAGGCTGCCCCGGCCGGCACGCCCACGAACACGCCCGGCTTCGAACAGCTGTTCGCAGCGCTGCCCGCAACCACGGAGACCGCAACGATGGACACCCTGCCGACCACCCCGGCCCCGATCGGCGCCCCGGCGATCGTCGCGGCGCCCGGTATCGAAGGCCAGACATCTGCGGCAACGACGCCGCCGGCCGCCGCGCTCTTTGGCCTGATCCAGCCGATCGCCGATGCGCCGACCGCCGACGCGCGTCCCGTCGAAACCGCCGCCAAGGCTCCGGCCGCGCCGAGAGCCGAAACGCGCCCCGCAGCCGACGCCGCCGAGGCGGCCGCCGCCGCGACCTTGCTGATCGCGGTCGCGACGCCGATGAAACCGGCCGTGCCCGCCACGGGCGACAAACTCGCCGCGGGGACCGAAACCGACGCACAGGACGGCGGTGAGGCCGCCGACCCCGCCGTGGCCATCCCCGCGCCGCTGCCCGCAACCGCCATCATCGAAAATCCGGTGGCCGCAACGGTGATCGCCGCCGCGATCCCGAACGCCGACAAGCCGGTCACCGAGAAGGCGTCGAAACCCGCCGCCCCTGCCGCGCGGAGCGCCGACACCGCAGCAGCAGCGACAGCCACCCCGGCGCTGAAGACCGCCGAAACGGTCCAGCCTCAGCCGGCACCGCTCGCGGGCGCCGAACCCAAAGCCGCAAAGCCCCTCGTCGATGCCGGCGCATCGATGGCGGTGCTCTTCGCGCAGCCCGCAGCGCAAGGCGCCGCGACGATCGCCCAGGCCGCACCGCCGGTTCCCGTTGCCGAACGCACCCTCGACATGACGAGCGACGATCAGTGGATCGCCCAGCTCGCCGCCGACATCGCCGCGACCAAGTCCGACAAGGGGGACATCAGCTTTCGCCTGATGCCGCGCCACCTTGGCCGGCTCGACGTCTCGATGCTCGCGGGCGACGAAGGCGTGACGGTCAAGCTCGAGACGCATCATGAAGCAACCGCAGCGATCGTCCAGGCCGCGCAGCCGCGGCTGGTCGAAGACCTGCGCCAGCAGGGCGTTCGCGTCGCCGAAACGCAGGTGACGCACACCCCGGCCGAAGCCGGCCGCCAGCAGCAGAACCAGAGCCAGGCTCGCGGCAACGCGCCCGACGCCAGCCATCTGATCGAAACCGCCGCCGATCAGGCGGATCCCTCCCACGACGAACGCACCGCGGACCGCCGCGGCCGCTTTGCCTGACCAGGAAAGGCCTGACCATGAGCAAGGAAAAAGCACCCGAAGGCGCCGAACCCAAAAAGGGCGGCAAGATGAAGAAACTGCTGGTGATCGGCATCGGCGGCACCGCGCTGATCAGCGCGGGCGCGGGCGCCGGCATTTATCTGGGTGGCGGCCTCTCCAAGCACGAAGCCAAGCCCGAGGATAATTATCCGAAGCTGGTCGTGCGCAGCGAGGGCGCCGAGGAAGCCGAGGCCGAAGGCGGCAAGGAAGGCGAGGGTCCGCTGAAGGTCGGCACCGTCGCGGTCCCGAACGACCGCTTCAAAGTCGATCCGCGCAAGTATGAGATCACCTATTATCCGATCACCGAGGCGTTCACGACGAACCTTGCCGACGGATCGGGCTTCCTGCAGGTCGGGATCAGCCTGTCGACCTTCTACGACGGCAAGGTGATCAACAATATCAAGCGCCAGCAGGTGCCGATCCGTTCAGCAGTGCTGATGGCGCTCGCCGAGCAGGATCCGGCGCTGCTCTCGACCTCGCAGGGCAAGCAGCAGCTCCAGCGTCAGCTGACCAACGCGATCAACGATGTCCTTCGCGACAAGGAAGGCTTCGGCGGCGTCGACAATGTCTATTTCACGAGCCTGGTGATCCAGTGAGCCTTGAACCGAAACCCGTTGACGCCACGGCCAAGCAGGCCGCCGACGCGAAAGCGTCGCTGCTGCTGCGCAAGGCCGAGGACAGCTATGCCTTTCCGGTGCTCGACAGCGTCGGCAACCAGTTCGCGCGCAGCTTGCGCGATCTGGTTCGCGCGCTCGGTGCGCCGACGGTGCAGATCGAGCGCGCGCCCGCCGTACAGATGCGCTTTGCCGACTGGTGCAACGAAGTCGCCCCGGGCCTCTTCTGGCGCTATCATGCCCCGCCGCTCAAGGGTCCGGTACTGCTCGCCGCGACGCGCCCGCTCGTCCTCCAGCTTGTCGACATCTTCTATGGCGGCAAGGGCCAGAATGTCGCCGAACGCGAAGAGCTTACCGATGCCGAAGAGCGTTTCGCGGCGCGCCTCGGCCGCGACATGGGGATGCAGCTCGCCACCGCCTGGAAGTCGGGGATCGAACCCGAACTCGATGCCGTCACCGGCGATCCGGCCAAGCTGGCCGCAGTGCGCGCCGACGACGAGCTGCTCGTCCAGCGCTTCACGCTGCGCGGCGGCGTGTTCGAGGGACGCACGATCCTCTGCGCCTATCCGCAGGCCGCGCTGCGCGGAATCGCCGGCGCCGAACCGATGCCCGAGACGCGCGATGCACCCGCAGTCGACCCCGTCTGGACATCGACGCTGAACAAGGCGCTGAAGACCGTTCGCATGCCCGTGCGCTCGGTTTTGGCCCGTCCCGAAATTTCTTTGGTCAAACTGCTCTCTTTGGAGGTCGGTGATATCATTCCGTTAACCATTCCGCGCAATGTTCCAGTAACCGTCGCAGGCCGCAATTTCGCGTCCGGAAGCATCGGTGAATCGAATGGCAACGCTGCGATCATGATCGAACGCATCGAAGAAGGACCGGACAATGACTGACATGGCCGAAGCACCCGCCCGGGCCGACCGGCGCGACAAGAGCATCGCCGGGGCGCCCAATTTCGACCTGCTCGCCGGCGTCTCGCTGCGCGTGTCGGTCGAGGTCGGTTCGACCTCGATGACGCTCGCCGAACTGCTGGCTCTGTCCGAGGGCAGCGTCGTCGAACTCGACCGCGCCGCGAACGAACTGCTCGACATCTATGCCAACGGCACCCTCATCGCGAAGGGCGAGATCGTCAGCGTCGATGGCCGTTATGGCATCCAGGTTTCCGAAGTGGTCGCACCCGAACGCGGCATCGCCGGTTTCGACCGGAGGGCCTGATGCTCGAATATATTCTTCGCCTGCTCATCCTGCTGCCGCTCGTCGGCGGCATGGCATGGGGCAGTCTGTGGCTGTGGAAACGCGTCCAGATGGGCATGCCGCTCGCGGGCGGCGGCACCAAGCAGGGACGCCCGGTCGAGATGATCGGCGTCCTCCCGCTCGGCCCCGGCACCAAGCTGGCGGTCGTCGAATTCGCCGGCCAGCAGATATTGCTGTCGGTCTCGCGCGGTCAGGTGACGCGCCTTGCCGACAATAGCCAGGGCGACTTCCATGTTGGCTAAAGCGCCGGCTAGGAGCCTTTCGCCGCGCGCGCGCTGGATGCGCCGGGCTGCCGTCGCTGGCGGCCTTGCGCTGCTTGCCGCCGCGACGCCCGCGCTCGCGCAGGAAGCCGAAGCGAGCGGGCTGACCCGCGCGGTCAGCGAAATCGGCGGCAACGGCCGCCCTCTGTCGCTGTCGCTCCAGATCCTTGTCCTGATGAGCCTGCTGACGGTGCTGCCGTCGCTGCTGCTCATGATGACCAGCTTCACGCGCATCATCATCGTGCTGTCGATCCTGCGCCACGCGCTTGGCCTGCAGCAAACCCCGCCGAACCAGGTTCTGGTCGGCCTCAGCCTGTTTCTGTCGCTGTTCGTGATGCAGCCGGTGATCAGCGAAGTGAACCGCGTCGCGATCGAACCCTATGGTCAGGAACAGATCGACATCGGCACCGCAGTCACGCGGTCGGGCGATGCGCTCCACGGCTTCATGATGTCGCAGACGCGCAAGTCCGACCTGATGATGTTCGCGAAGATCGCGAAAGCGCCCAATTACGCCAGCCCGAAGGATGTGCCCTTCTCGATCGTGCTGCCGGCCTTCGTCACCAGCGAGCTGAAGACCGCGTTCCAGATCGGCTTCCTGATCTTTCTGCCCTTCCTCATCATCGACCTGATCGTGGCATCCTCGTTGATGTCGCTCGGTATGATGATGCTGTCGCCGACGGTCATATCGATGCCCTTCAAGCTGCTGCTGTTCGTCCTTGTCGACGGTTGGGCGCTGACGATGGGCTCGCTCGCTTCCTCCTTCGGGACATAGCGTCATGGAAGCCGATTATTTCGTCGGGGTGGCGCAGCAGTCGCTGTGGATCCTCGCGCTCGCCTCCGCGCCGATCCTGATCCCGATCCTCGTGGTCGGCGTGCTGCTCGGCATGGTGCAGGCCGCGACCTCGATCAACGAACAGACGCTGACCTTCGTGCCCAAGCTGATCGTCACCGCCGTCTGCCTCGCGATCTTCGGCAGCAGCATCCTGGTGCTGCTCACCGATTTCACGCAGGACATCTTCGCGCAGATCCCGAATCTGGTCCGCTAGGGACGCGATGACCCCCGCCGATATCCCGCCTCTGGAAATCCCGAACGTCGAAGCCATGCTCCAGCTGTGGATGCTGGCGATGATCCGGCCCGGCGCTGCCTTTCTGGCCGCGCCGGTTTTCGGCGCGGCGAGCGTGCCCGTCCAGCTGCGGCTGGTCATCGCACTTGCCGTCGGCGTGCCGGCGGTTGCCGCGTCGGGAATGACGTTGCCGCCCGACGGCATCGTTTCGGTCGCCGGAATCCTGATGATCATCGGCGAGGTCGTGATCGGGCTTGCGATCGGGTTCGTGCTTCAGATGGGCATGGCTGCAGCCCTGCTCGGCGGCGAGGCGATCAGCAATGCGATGGGCCTCGGCTTCGCATCGATGATCGACCCGCTGAGCGGCGCATCGAGCACCGTCGTCGGTCAATTTCTCTCGATGCTCGCGACCGCGCTGTTCCTTGCGGCGAACGGACATCTGCTGCTGATCGAGATCATCGTCGACAGCTATCAAGCGCTGCCTCCGGGCAATGCCTATCCCTCCTTCAATGCAATCGGCGGCATCATCCGGTTCGGTAGCCTGATGTTCGCAGCAGGGCTGACCATCGCGCTGCCCGTCGGCTTCGTCCTGATCCTCGTGCAGATGATCATGGGCGTGATCGGCCGCTCGGCCCCCGCGATGAACCTGTTCGCGGTCGGCCTGCCTGCCACCTTGCTCGCCGGCGTTGTCCTGCTCGGCATGGCGACTCCGGCAATGGCCGAGGCGATCGCGCGTTTCCTGTCCGACGCGCTCGACATGGCGCGCATGATCGCCGCAGGACGCTGAGCCATGGCCGGCACGACCGAACGCGACCAGAAGACCGAACAGCCAACAGCCAAGAAGCTCGCCGATTCGGCGCGCGAAGGCGATGTGCTGATGTCGAAGGAGCTGGCGACCGCGCTGATGATGCTCGCCGGCGCCGGCTGGCTGATCGCCGCGGGCGGCTGGCTGGTCCAGGCTGCGGGCGAGCTGGTCAAGCACGGACTGACGCTCGACGCCGACGATGTCGCGCATTTCGCCCCCGGCGAGGCCTTGATGCGAAACGGCGTCGAAATCCTGTTGCCGCTCGCGGCGTTGTTCGGCCTCGCGTTCGCTGCGAGCATCGCGGCGCCCGCAATGCTCGGTTCGCTCGGCTGGCGCGGCAAGGCGATCGCGTTCAAGGGCAACCGCATGAGCCCGCTCGCCGGGCTCAAACGCATCTTCGGCGCACAGGGCGTGATCGAACTGGTCAAATCGCTCGCCAAAGTCCTGCTGCTCGGCGCGATCGGATACCGGCTGGTCGCAGACAGTATGCCCGCGATCATGACGATGGCACAGGCTGACCTGCAGGGCGCGATCGGACTCGCCGGCAAGGCGGTCGGCCATTCGATGCTCGCTATGGCCGGCGGCCTCGTCGTCATCGCGCTGATCGACGTCCCGGCGCAATGGTATCAGCGCAACCGCCGCCTGATGATGAGCAAGCAGGAAGTGAAAGAGGAAATGCGCCAGTCCGACGGTGCGCCCGAACTCAAGCAGGCACAGCGCCAGCGCGCCCACGAAATCCTGAGCGGATCGGCGCGCAAGGCGGTGTCCGATGCCACGGTCATCCTGACCAACCCGACGCACTTCTCGGTCGCGCTGCGCTATCGCCCCGGCGTCGATGCCGCGCCGGTGGTCGTCGCGCGCGGTCGCGGCGATGTCGCGCTGTCGATCCGCGAGCTGGCGCGCACCGCCAACGTCCCGATCCTCGAATATCCGCAGCTTGCCCGCGCGATCTATTTCACCGCGCGCGCCGGGCGGACGATCCCCGAGGAATTGTTCGTCGCCGTCGCGACCGTGCTCGCCTTCGTCTTCCAGCTCGAGCGCATGGTCGCCGAGGGCGCCAGCCAGCCGTCGGTCGACGTGCCGCCATCGCATCGTTTCGACCCCGAGGGCCGCCGACAAAATTGATCGTTCGGTGCTTAAGGCCCCGAAAATCGGGCCGTTAAGAGGTGCGAAGGATATTCTGTCATGGTCACCTCTATCGCATCTTCACTCGGCGCCGGATCGGGAATCGACATAGCGAAGCTGGTCAGCGACCTGTCCTCCGCCTCGCGCGATCCGAAAGTTTCGCGTATCGGCGGCCTTGTCACCGCCAATCAGGCGCGGATCAGCGCCGTGTCGCAGGCGCGCTCGAACCTCGTCGGTTTCGCCGACTCGCTCGAACAAATGATTGCCGACGGTTCGCTTCGCAGCAAACCCACCGTGTCCGATGAAAGCGTTCTCGGCGCCACGGCACGCGCCGGCCTGCAGGCCGACAAATTCGCCGCGACGATCGTCGTCAACAGCCTCGCCCGCGCGCAGAGCAGCTATTCGGGCATCGTCGCCGACAAGACTGCGGCGATCGGCACCGGAACGATGACGCTCACCGTCAACGGCACGGCGAAGACGATTACCGTCGGCAGCACCAACAACAGTCTCGAAGGGCTGGCCACCGCCATCAACGCAAGCGGCGCCGGCGTGACCGCGTCGATCATTTCGGACCAGGGCGGCAGCCGCCTGATCCTGAAGGGCGCGACGGGCGCCGACAATGCGTTCACCTTGACCGCCGACGCCGGGGCGGATCCCGCGCTGGCCGCGTTCGCAACCAACGGCGGCCTGTCGGTCGGCCAGAGCGCCGCAAACGCCGAGTTCACCGTCGATGGCGTCGCTTTCAGCCGCGCATCGAACACGATCGATGACGTCGTTCCCGGTGTTTCGCTGACGCTCAAAAAGGCCGCACCGGGCCAGCCGGTCGATCTTGGCGCCAACCGGCCGCTCGACATGATCAAGCAGACGGTCAGCGACTTCGTCGATGTCTACAATCAGCTCAAGAAGAGCCTGCAGGCCGCCTCGAAACTGGCGGGCGTGACGACGGGGCTTCGCGAACTGGAAACCCAGCTCCAGAGCCTGGTCGGCAAGGTCATCACCAGCCACGGCAGCATCAACAAATTGTCCGATATCGGCATCTCGACCGCCAAGGACGGGACGCTGACGCTCGACAAGACCAAGCTCGATGCGGTTCTTGCCACTGATGCGGGCGCGGTCGAGGGGCTGTTCAATCCGCTGCGCGACGGCACGCACGATGACACGACCGACCCCGGCATCGCCGGTGTGCTCGATGCGATCCGCGACAAGGCGATCGCCAGCGACGGCGTTATCGGCCGCGTCGAAAAATCGCTGACCGACAAGGACAAGTCGCTCGCCGAGCAGCTCAGCAAGGTCGAAACGCGCGAGGCGGCCTATAAGGCCCGTCTCGAGAAACAATATGCCGCGCTCGACGTCAAATTGAACGCCTTCAAGGCAACGCAGGCCTATCTTGAGCAACAGATCAAGATGTGGACCAAATCGAGCGATTGATGAACACGACCGTGCCAGCCACCGCTTCCACCGTCCGCGCTGCCGGGCTTTACCGCCGCATGCAGAACGAGAGCCGGGCCGTCGCGTCCGACCCGATCGAACTCGTCACCATGCTCTATGACGAGCTGGAGACGGCGGTCGGCGTGCTGGCGTCGATGGTGCGCCAGGGACAGCGCGTGTCGGCCACCGAACCCGCGCACCGCGCTCGCGCAATCCTGATCGGCCTTGATGTCGGGCTGGATCATGACAATGGCGGTGACGTCGCCGAAGCCCTGGCGCGCGTTTATCGCAGCATGCGCCGCAAGCTCGACGAGGCGGTTGCCGCCAATGATGCCGACAATCTCGACGATCTGCTGAAGGGCATCCTGACCGTCAGCTCGGCCTGGCGCCAGATCCGCCAGTAAAACTTTTCCCAGACCAAAAAAGTTCGGCACCGGCCGCTTCCCTGCTGACGCCAAGGTGGGGTCAGGCGGCAGAGGGAAAGTGCGACCGGTGCCGAATTCAGCGGCGCCGAAACTGGTGGGGTAGTTTTAGGCGGCCTGCTGCTGAACTCCATATTTGCGCATTTTTTCGATCAGCGTCGTCCGCTTCAAGGTGAGCAGACGCGCGGCTTCCGAGATGATCCCGTCGGCGAGGTCGAGCGCATTGTGAATCTGTTCGAGTTCGATCGTCTCGATCTCGCGCTTGAGATCGATCGGCCGGCCCGGTGCCGGCGTCTTCGAAAAAGGCGCCGCTGCGGGCTGGGCCTCGCCGCTGGCGGGCACAGCGGCCGGGCTGCTGGGGACAGCCGGACGCGGTGCCAGCGCTGCGGTGGGGTTCAAAAGCATGATGACGTCTTCGACGCCGAGCGTCTCGCCCCCGTGGAGAACGCTGGCGCGTTCCACGAAATTGCGAAGCTCGCGGACATTGCCGGGCCAACGGTGCTGCATGAGCAGTGCCATCGCGGCATCCTCATAACGGCACTTGGCGTCGGCCGGCATCTTGCGCTGGAAGTGGCGGATCAGCGCAGGGATGTCCTCGACGCGGTCCGAAAGGCTCGGGACCTGGACCACGACGACGCCGAGACGGAAGAACAGATCTTCGCGGAAGCGGCCGTCGGCGATCGCGGTACCCAGATCCTGGTGGGTCGCGGAGATCACGCGGACGTCGACGCTCTTCACTTCGCTGCTGCCGACGCGGACGATCGTCCGGTCTTCAAGCACGCGGAGCAGCTTGACCTGCATGTCGAAACGCATGTCGCCGATTTCGTCGAGGAAGAGCGTGCCGCCCTCGCTCGCTTCGAAATGGCCGATGCGGCGGGCATGGGCGCCGGTGAAGCTGCCCTTTTCATGCCCGAAAAGTTCGGATTCGATAAGTTCGCCGGGGATGGCGCCGCAGTTGATCGCGGAGAAGGCCTTGCCCGAGCGGACGCCTTCGTCGTGGATGGCACGGGCGACGAGTTCCTTGCCCGATCCCGAGGGACCGCACAGCATAACCGAAGCGTTCGAGCGGGCAACCCGCCGGATCATTTCGCGAAGGCGGACCACTGCCGGGCTATGCCCGATGATCAGCGCTTCCAGCGCCGATGCGTCCGTCCTGTTTTGCCCCACCTCGGTCATTGTCGTCTCCACCGCGCCCCCCATGGCGCCCTTTCGGTGAGGACAGAGATTGATCAAAATGGTAAACGAAAGATTATCCACGTCGGAACAACCCATTGAAAACAAAGGGTTATTACCAGATTGGCAGCAATGGCGGCAGAGTTCTGCCGTTAAGGATTTTCAATACTGCCAGATTGGCACTAATCGCGATTAATCGGTCCGCCATCCCAGCGTGATCGAGATGCGGCGATTGCGCGGATCGAATCGATCCGACGGATTATAGGGCTCGCGATCGGCCACCCCTTCGATCCGCGCGTACCGGTCGCCGGCGACGCCGCGATACTCCAGGAAGTTGCGCACGACCTCGGCCCGGTCGACCGACAGGCGCCAATTGTTCATGCCGGTCTTTGCCGACCAAGGCGCCGCGTCGGTATGTCCGCGGATCATCAGCCGGTTCGGCGTCTCGGCGATCGGCTTGGCAAGTTCGCTGAACAGCTTCGCGCCGGCCGGCGTCAGCTGGCTGGTGCCGATGACGAACATCGAGAAGTCCGCGTCGTCGACGACGTCGATCCGCATCCCCTCGGTCGTGACGGTGAAGCGCAGGTTGCGCGCGAGCCGCTTGAGATCACCCTTCTTCTGGATGCGATCGGTCATCGACTTGGCGACCTGTGCGAACTTTTCCTTCTCGCGCTCGCGTCCCGCAGCTTCCTTCGGACCGCCGACGGCGTCCTTCGGAATGGTGATCGAGCGCGTGCCCGTCTGACCGGCACGATGCGGATAGTCGTCGGCCGACACGATCGAATCGCCACCGAACAGGCCGTTCGAGCCGGCGCTGCCTTCCTTGGTCTTGACGATCGTCGGCGCGAAATAGTCGGCCAGCGCCTTGCGCTGTTTTTCGGTCGTCGCGCCGAGCAACCACATCAAAAGGAAGAAGGCCATCATCGCGGTCACGAAATCGGCATAGGCGACCTTCCAGGCGCCGCCATGGTGACCGCCATGGCCTTCCTCGACGATCTTCTTGATGATGATCGGGCGGACGAGATTGGGGCGCGCAGCCATTTAGCGTCCCCGCATCCCGTCAAAGACTTCGGCGAAGCTCGGCTGGTTGTGATGGTCGACCCCCGACCGTGCGGCCTCGATCACCAGCGGCTGCGGATGGCCGTGGAGCGATGCGACGATCAGCTGCTTCACCGTATGATAGATGGCAGCGTCGCTTTCGATCACCGTCTTCGCGCGCGCCGCGAACGGACCGACGAGACCATAGGCCAGAAGCACGCCGAGGAAGGTTCCGACTAGCGCCGAGCCGATCATGCCGCCGAGAACTTCGGGCGGCTTGTCGATCGAGCCCATCGTCTTCACGACGCCGAGCACCGCGGCGACGATGCCGAGCGCGGGAAGCGCGTCGGCCAGGCTCTGCAGCCCGTCGGCGGGTTTGATCGAATGATGACGGTGGTTCTTCAGCGCGTTGTCCATCACATCCTCGACCGCATGCGGGTCGAGCGTGCCCGACGACACGACGACGAGGCGCAATGTGTCGCAGATCAGATGGACGAGCGTGTCGTCCTTCAGCAGCTTGGGATATTGCTGGAACAGCGGTGAGCTTTTCGGATCCTCGATATGCGGCTCGACCGCGACGGGACCGTCGGTACGCATCATCTTCATCAGCGTCGAGACGAGCAGGATGCAGTCGAGATAGTCCTGCTTCTTGTATGCAGGCCCCTTGAACACTTTCATCAGGCCGCCGCCGAGCGCCTTCAGGTCGGCGCCCGAATTGCCGATGATCAGCGAGCCGACCGCGGCGCCGCCGATGATCAGCATTTCGTGCGGAAGCGCGTGGAGAACGGGCTCGAGGTTACCGCCGGTCAGCGCGAAACCCCCGAACACCAGCAGGATCAAGACGACGATGCCGATTACGGGAAACATGCGCGGACAACTCCATTCGGGAACGATGTCCCGGAAAAATCAGGGGACGTCATTATGCTTAACGGCGGCGGGCAGAAAAAATTGAGGCCGATCAGCGCAAAAGATCGAACAGGGTTTCGCGGTTGATCTTGGCAAAGGCCGCCTGCGCGGCCCCCAGGGTCAGATCCTGCGCATTGAGCAGCGCAATCGCGGTCTCCAGATCGGTGTCCTCGATCGACTTGCGTTCGTCGGCGACTTCAATGCCGCGCGACGAAAGTCCGTCTCCGATCCGCTCGAGCCGGCCGGCGGACAGGCCCAGCGCGGCATTCTGGTCGGCAATGTGGCCGACCGCGCCGGCGATGCTGGTGAGCGCGGTGTCGATGCCGGCCGAATTGCCGGCGCCAACGGCGGTTGCCGCATCGCGCAGGCTGGTCGACAAGGCATTGCCGCCGATAACGAAGGCGGAGGCCGCCGACTGGACCGGCGCAAAGGTGATGTCCGAATCGAAACGCATGACGCGCGCCGTACCAGCCGCGAACAGCGGCTCGCCGTTCGAATCGCGCGTCGCGGCAAGACCATCGATCTCGTCGGCGATCGCGTTGAGTTCGGCGGCGATCGTCGCACGATCGGCCGGGTTCATCGTGCCGTTCGCTGCCGATAGCGTCAGTTCACGGGCGCGGGCGAGCAGGTCGCTCGTCGATGTCAGAACGCCGCTTGCCTGCGCGACCTGCGCCTGCGCCGATTTGATGTTCGACTGCCAGGTCGCCATGCTC
Source organism: Sphingopyxis sp. (assembly GCF_965279755.1). Lineage (GTDB taxonomy): Bacteria > Pseudomonadota > Alphaproteobacteria > Sphingomonadales > Sphingomonadaceae > Sphingopyxis. The sequence continues at coordinate 1,321,092 of NZ_OZ257261.1, forward strand.
GCCTGCGTCGTGCCGATCGTCAGAATACGGCGCGCCGCGACGGGGTCATCGGACATGCGCTGGAAGCGCTTGCCGGTCGAAATCTGGATTTGGGTGCGCTCGAGCGCGTCGGCGAGCTTGGTCTGGCGCGCGATCTCGCGCGTCATGCGATTGCCTACGGCGTTAATCATCGTTCCGGCCCTCCTACAGCGAGCTCAGCAGCGTCTGCATCGTTTCGCGCGACACCTGGATTATGCGCGCCGCCGCCGAATAGGCCTGCTGGAAGCGCAGCAGTTCGGCCGCTTCATTGTCGAGATTGACCTCGCTCACCGAATCGCGCGCGGCCGCGGCACCGTCGGCGCGCGTCATCGCGGCGGCGTTCTGCGCGCTCGCCGCGGCGGTCGCCTGCGCCTGGGTGGCAAGATGCCCCGACCATTTCGCCTCGGGATCGTTCACGCCGCGCATGGCACCGAACGCCAGCATATTGCCGTTGGTGCCCGTCGCGTTCGCCGCGGCAACCTGGTTCGCCGTCAGCGATGTCGCGGTCAGCGTCGCTGCGCTCGTACCGCTGAACAAGGGCTGCCCGGCATTGCCGTTCGCATCGACACCTGCCTGATGCGCCGTGTTGATCTGCGCCGCGAACTGCGTCGCCATGGTATCGAGACCGGCGCGCTGATCGGCGATATGGTTCGATGCCTCGGCAAAGCCCGCGAGCGAGCCCGTCGCATTCGGAAAGGGTGACCCGCCGATCGTGTAGGAGACACGCCCGTCGGCGGCGGTGGTCATGCCGATCGGCGTCACGACGCCGCCACCGACCAGAAGGTCGCCGCTGCCCGTCGCACGCAAGGTTACCGCGCCATGCGCGTCGAACGTCGCGCTCACCCCGGCCTGCGACGACAGTTGATCGAGCAGCCGGTCCCGTTCGTCCATCAGGGCAGCCTGGTTCGTCGATCCGTCGCGCGCCTTGCGGAGACCGACGTTGATCTGTTCGAGCGCATCCAGATTGGTGTTGAATTGCGTCACCTCGGCCGTGGCCGCACCCGAGACGCCTTCCGAAAGGCTCGACAGACGGCTTGCCGCGGTCTGGAACCCGGCCGCAATATCGCTCGCGGCCTGAAGGAACTGCGCGCGCAATGTCGGATTCGACGGATCGGCGGTCAGCTGATCGGCGGTGGTATAAAGCTTGGTGAGCGCGGTCTTGAGACCGTTGGTGTCGTCGCTGAGCGCTCCCTCGACCCGGTTCATCCATTCGAGCTTCGCCGAAGCCCGCTCGGAATCGCCCGACGAAATGCGCGCGTCGTTGATCAGCCATTGATCGACCGAGCGCACGACACCCTTGATGTCGACGCCGCCCGGCGAGGTGTTGCCACGATAGAGCACCATGTTGGTGCCCGAAGGCACTTCGCCGAGATCGAGGCGCCGGCGCGCATAGCCCGGCGTCTGGGCATTGGCGATGTTGTCGCCGACCGTCGACAGGGCCTTCGAATAGGCGCGCAGACCCGTATAGCCGATGCTTAGAAGATCGCTCACTGGACGCCTCCGCCGGCGCCGGCGACGCGACTGCGAAGCTGTGCCTCGACCATGTCGGCAATGCCGAACTGGCGCATCGCGGCCATCGAGTCTGCGGTCTTGGCATCGGCCATTTCGCGGAAATTGTCGGTCGCGCTCGATCCGAAGATGTCGTCGCCGAGCTTCGCCTGCCGCATCGACGCCATCAGCTGGCGCAGGATCACGGCCTCGAAAGCCTCGGCCGCCTTGCGCAGCCCGCCATCGCCGCCACCCGCCGCCGCCGGCGTGGTCGATCCGATCGAAGAAATAGGCGTCGTCATATGATCACCAGTTCCGCAGTCAGCGCGCCGGCCTGGCTCAGCGCTTCGAGGATGGCGACAAGGTCGCCGGGAGGAACGCCCATGCGATTGATCGCATCGACGAGCTGTGACAGCGATGCGGTGGGTTTCACCAGCATCATCGGACGATATTCCTGGTCGACGCCGATCTCGCTCGACTGTTCGACTGCCGTTTCCCCGCGGCTGAACGGTGCGGGCTGCACCACCGTGGGCGATTCCTTGATCGAGACGGTGAGTTTGCCCTGCGACACCGCCGCGGTGCCGACGCGGACCGCACCATTAATAACGACCGTTCCGGTGCGAGCATTAACAATGACTTTTGCAGGCGGTTCGGCCCGAATTACCGAGAGATTCTCGATTCGGGACATCAGCCGCATGCGCTCGTCGCCGCCGCCGCTCGCGCGGATAGCGATGCTGGCGCCATCGAGCATGACCGCCGAACCGGGCAGCGCCTGGTTGATCGCGTCGGCGACATTCTGGGCATTGGTCGCATCGAACTGGTGGAGGTTGAAGGTCAGCTGGTCGCCGGTCGCAAAGCCGGTATCGACCGCGCGCTCGACCGTCGCGCCGCCGGCGATGCGGCCGCTCGACGGGACATTGACCGTCAGCTTCGACCCGTCGGCGGCATCGACGCCGAGACCGCCGATGACGAGGTTACCCTGCACCATCGCATAAATCTGTCCGTCGGCACCATAGAGCGGCGCGAGCACGAGCGTACCGCCGCGCAGGCTTTTCGCCTTGCCGATCGCCGAGACGGTGACATCGAGGCGCTGGCCGGGCTTGGCAAAGGGCGGCAGCTCGGCGGTGATCATCACCGCTGCGGCGTTCTTGAGCGCCGGGTTGACCCCGGCCGGCAGCGTGAGGCCGAAGCGCGAGACCGCGCCCTTCATCCCCAGCGTCGAATAGTCGAGGCTGTCGTCGCCCGTGCCCGCCAGACCGACGACGATGCCGTAGCCGGTCAGCTGGTTCGCGCGCAGACCCTGGAACTGGCCCATATCCTTGATCCGCTCGGCCTGCGCCGGCGCGGAAAAGACGAAGCTCGCCAGAAAGAGCGCGATCAGGGTGATGAGGGTCGGACGCTTGGTCACTGGATTATCCTCTTCAGAAGGGGCTGATGATGGAGAAGAAGCGCTGCAGCCAGCCTTGCTTGCTGGCGCGCGCAATCTCGCCCTTGCCCACGTAACGGATGTTGGCATTTGCGACGCGAGTCGACAGGACGCGGTTGTCGGGGCTGACGTCGATCGCGCGGACGATGCCGGAGATCTGGACGCGCTCGTCACCGCGGTTCAGCGTAAGGAGCTTCTCGCCCTTCACCAGCATCGTGCCGTTCGGATAGACGGCGGCGACGGTCACGCTGACCTCGCCCGACAGCGCGTTCGACTGCGAGGCGTCGCCCTTGCCCTTGAAGGCCTGGGTGCCGCTCGCGCCGACATCGCTCGGGTTGAAGAGCGATAGCGGGCCGGTCGCCGGGGGCGTCAGGCCGACGCTGCCGTCGCGCTGCATGTTCGCGGCGTTACTCTTTGTCGCGGCGGTGCGTTCGACGAGCTGGATCGTGATGATGTCGCCGACCTGCCCCGCGCGTCCGCCGGAGGTGAGCGGGGTATAGCCGCCCTGAAAGATCGAGCCGTTCGCCGGCGGCGCCGACGGCGCAGCCGGCAGCGACACCGCGAAAGCGTCGGGCGCAGCCTTGTCCTTCGCGGCGGCCGGAGCCGCCACGAGCGCCAGCGCGATCAGGGTCAGATTAGAGAGTTTGCGCAGCATTTTTCATCATCTCGTCGGTGGCGGAGATCATCTTGGAATTGACCTCGTAGGCGCGCTGCGTCTCGATCATGTCGACGAGTTCCTCGACGACATTGACGTTCGACCCCTCGAGCATCCCGCCGCGAAGCGAGCCGCGGCCTTCCTCGCCGGCAGCACCGACCTGCGGTGCGCCCGAGGCCTGCGTCTCGACGAGCAGATTGTTGCCGATCGCCTGCAGTCCCGCCGGATTGGCGAAACGGGCAAGTTCGATGCGGCCGAGCTCGGTCAGCGTGCCGTCGGGGCCGGTGGCCGAGACGGTGCCGTCGGCGCCGATCGACACCGAGGTGGCGTCTTCGGCGATCTGGATCTGCGGCTGAACCGGCTTGCCGTCCGACGTCACGAGCACGCCCTCGGGCGAGCGGCCGAAATTGCCCGCGCGGGTATAGCCGATGCGGCCGTCGGGCATCTGGACCTGAAAATAGCCGGCGCCGTCGATCGCGACGTCGAGGCCGTTGCCCGTGGTCGCGAAGGTGCCCTGCGTATCGATGCGCGCGGTGCCCGAGATCGCGACGCCGGTGCCGAGGTTCAGGCCGGTCGCATAGCGGTTTTCCGCCGACGAGGGTGTGCCCGCCTGCGTCATCATCTGATAGCTCAACGTCTCGAAGCTCGCGCGGTCGCGCTTGAAGCCCGTGGTGTTCACGTTGGCGAGGTTGTTCGCGATGACCTGCATCCGGAAGCCTTGGGCATCCAGACCGGTTCGTGCGACGTGAAGGGCACCGAAGCTCATGTCATATTCTCCTTAACGGGGCAGCTGCATCAGATTGGCCGTCGCGCTGTCCATGTCGCGCGCGTCGGTGATCATCTTGAGCTGCGTATCCCAGCTGCGGCTCGCCTCGATCATCTCGACGAGCGCAGTCGTTGCGGCGACATTCGATCCTTCGATCGAACGGGTAACCAGGCGCGCTTCGGGGTCGTCGGGAAGAATCCCGCCGCCCTTGACGCGAAACAGGCCGTCGAGGCCCTTGACGATGTCCGAGCCCGTCGGGGTGGCCAGCCTCAGCCGGTCGACCTCCTGCGGGTTCTGCGGGTCGCCGCCGGTCGGCACGATCCAGACGCGGCCGTCGACATCGATGCTGATCGAGTCGGCGGGGGGAATCGTGATCGGGCCCTGCGCACCCTGAACGGGGCTGCCATCACCGGTCGTCAAAAGGCCGCTCGGCGACAATTGCAGGTCGCCGCGGCGGGTATAGGCTTCTTCGCCATTCTTCGCCTGGACGACCAGCATCGCATCGCCCTGCACCGCGACATCGAGGTCGCGGCCGGTCGAAACGACGGTCCCGGCCTTCATATCGGCACCGAGCACTTCTTCCGAGGACAGGGCGCGCGATTCGAAGCCGCTGCCGTTGAGCCAGAGCGACTGGGCTTCGGCCATATCTGCACGAAACCCCGGAGTCTGGGCGTTGGCGAGATTGTTCGCGATCGCCGTCTGCCGGGACATGCTGCCCCGCATAGCGGTCAGGCTGGTATAGATGAGACGGTCCATATTCAGGCTCCCGGCAGGCGGCTAATCGCGTCTTACGTACGCATGTTGATGACGGTCTGGGTCAGCGTCGACGCGCCCTCGATCGCCTTGGCATTCGCCTGGAAGTTGCGCTGGGCGGCGATGAGCATCACCAGTTCCTCGGTGATATCGACGTTCGAGCGTTCGAGCGTGCCCGAACGGACGGTGCCCATCGGGCCGTTGGTCGCGGCATCGATCGTCGGCGGACCGCTTTCGCCCGTCGACTGCCAGTGTGCGTCGCCGATCGGGCGCAGCCCTTCCATCGCGGGGAAGGTCGCCATCGCGACCTTGCCGAGCACCTGATCCTCGCCATTGGCGTAGGTTGCAGTGACAAGACCGTCGAGATCGACCGACACGTTGATGAGCGACGCCGTGGGATCCGACGGCGCGCCATCGGGAAGCACGAAATCGAACGCGCCCGCGAGCGTACGGTCGGTAACATTGCCGTTGGCATCGACGGGAAGCAGCTGGAGTTTCTGTCCGGTCGAGTCGACGACGGTGCCGTCCGGAAGCGGCGAGAAGGCGCCGTTGCGGGTGTAGGTCACCTGATTGCGCGGCGGTTCACCCTTCACGATGAACATGCCCTCGCCAACGATCGCGAGGTCGAGCGTTTTTTCGCTCGTTTCATACGACCCCTGCGTGAACTGCTGGCTGATGCCGATCAGGCGCTGGCCCTGCCCCGCAACCGTCTTCGTCGACTGCGTCGGCGACGAGGCGAAGATGTCGCCGAACTGTGCCTTGCTGCGCTTGAAGCCGATCGAGTTGGCGTTGGCGATGTTATTCGAGATGACCGACATGTCGGTCTGCGCGCCCTTGAGGCCCGAAAGTGAAGTATAGAACGACATGAGATAATCCTTCCTGCGTGATGATTAGGTGGCCGGGGTGGCCGGCGTGGTCGGGGTCTGGGCAGCCTTGATGTCCTTGAGCAGCGCGGTCTGGGCCGTCAGCTGTTCGGAGATGCTCTTCAGCACCGTGTTGGTCTCGCTGACCCCGGCGAGGCTGGAGAATTGCGCCATCTGCGCAACCATCTCCTGGTTATCGACCGGGTTGAACGGATCCTGCGCCGACAGCTGGGCGGTCATCAGACGCAGAAAATCCTTCTGGTCGAGCTGCTGGCCCTTGAGCTGTGTCGGCGAGTAATTCTGATATTGCGAACCGATGGAATCGACCATGATTACTGTCCTAACCGCAGCGTTTCGTTGATCAGGCCCTTTGCGGTTTCGAGGACTTGAACATTGTTCTGATACTGGCGCGCGGTCTCGACCATCTCGACCAGCTCGGCGGCGCTATCGACTGCGGCCTCCCACACATTGCCCTCCTTGTCGGCGAGCGGGTTCGACGGGTCGTAGCGCTTTGCCGGTGCCATCTTCGTCGAGGTGACCTGATCGACCTGAACGGTCGCGCGGCCCTGCGCATCCATGACGGTGCGGAAGACGGGCTTGAGCGAACGGAAGGCTTCCTTTTCGCTGCCCGCGACCGTGCCGGCATTGGCGAGGTTCGACGCCGTGGTGTTGAGACGGACGAGCTGCGCCGACATGGCACGCCCGCTGATGTCGAAGACCGAGAAGTTGCCGTTCATGGTCATTCTCCCTTCAGCGCACGCGACAGCGTGTTGATGCGGCCGTTGAGGAAGGCGAGGCTCGATCGATAGGCGAGCGCGTTCTCGGCATAGGCGGTCTGCTCGGTCGCCATTTCGACGGTGTTGCCGTCGAGCGAGGGCTGGACCGGAACGCGATAGGCGGTGGCGCCTTCGATCGCGCCATTGGTCGAGGCGCCCTGGCTCGCAAGGTCGAGCGCCTTCGAAAAGTCGAGGTCGCGCGCCTTGTAATTGGGCGTGGCGGCGTTGGCGATGTTCGACGCGAGCATCATCATGCGCTGGCTGCGGAGCTGGAGCGCCGTCGCATGCAGGCCAAAGAGTTTCTCGGATGCCATCATCAATTCCTTTCGCCGGGGTCCGGACCGGGTTGGGCCCGGACGCGCGGTAAACACCAAGGCATGATGCAATGGGCGTGCCAAATTGGAATTTACGTTTATTTACAGATATTTGATCCACCAATGAAGACATGGCGATTTTCCGCTTTTGCCCGCTCGTCAAAAGATTGACGTAGCCGCGCGCCGCGCCGCGCAAATCCGCAGCAAAGCGCGACTGGCACGCATCATGCAATTTGGGCGGGCAATATCGGACCAACGAGGATTACGCCCATGAACCGCAAGATTACCGTCGCGATCGCCGTCAGCCTTATGTCCATTCCCGCCGCCGGCGCCCAGCAGGCGACGGAGGATTGGCAGACGATCGATGCGCTGACGCAGATGGTAGCGGGGGCGATGGGTCGCACCGCCACCCCGATCGACCGCCGCATCAAGCTGGCGCGCTGCCCCGAGCAGGCTTCGGTCACCGCGCTCGATGCCCAGACGCTCGCGGTGCGCTGCGCCTCGCTCGGCTGGCGGCTGCGCGTGCCGATGACCGGCCCAGCCGGCGCCGTACCAGCCGCCGCCGGCTATGCGGCGCCTTCGTCGGCCCCGGCGATCCGCCGCGGCGATGCGGTCCGCGTGTCGATCGAAACCGAAAGCTTTTCGGTCGCCTATTCGGCGACCGCGACGCAGGACGGCCGCGTCGGCGAGACCATCGCACTGCGTGGTACCGACGCGAAAAGCCTGATGAGCGCCATCGTCACCGGCCCCGGCCGTGCGCGTCTGATGGACTGAAATCTACTCGCAGAGTAAGCCCCACTGGCCCGGCGGCGTCGGCTTTCCGACACCGCCGGGTTTCTTTTTTCATTTTTTCGGTAACCTGCCCTTAATGTCCCGGCGCCGGCGCCGTTAAACCCTGCTGAGACGCTTCTGTCGATTTTCCGACGGGGCAAATGGAGGCAGCTATGTCGGGAGACAGCAAGATCGGGCCGGTCGGCGGTGTCATCCGCACCACCCCCGTGCGCAAGATCGCAGGCAGCGCGGACACGGCAAATGCCGCGGCGTCGCGTACGGCGACATCCGACACCGTTCCGGGCGCCAGACTGATCCGGCTCGCGAGCGATCTCGCTGCGCAGGCGCCGCCGGTGGATACCGCGCGCGTCGCCGCGCTGCGTACCGCGATCGCCGAGGGCACGTATACGGCCGATGCGAAGAACATCGCGCTCGCGATGCTCCGTTTCGCTCAGGGACGCACGGCATAATGGCGATCGAGACGGTTCAGACGAAACTCGACCTGCTGGTCGGCGCCCTCGACGGGCAGGACGCTGGTGCGATCATCACCGCGACCGAAGAGCTGGCGACCGCGGTCGCCCTGTTCCGCGGCACCGCAATCCCCGCCGGTAGCGAAGCGCAGGCGCGCTCGCTGATCACGTCCACGCTCGCGCAGCTCGAAGCGGCTGCGATCCGCATCAATGTGCTCAAGGACTGGACGCGTCAGAGGATTGACGCGAACCACGAAATCCGCGGTTCGCACCATCGGGGCCTCGCCTTAAGCTATTGATTAACCGTATTTTACGGCGGATTTCCTGAAAATGGCACGATGATTGCTTTTGGTCTGTTGAGTCAGCGCATGCTGAAACAGCGGAACCGATTGCATGAACCCGATCAATCCTTCTTTGACCCCCCTCCCCATTTCCGGGGCCCCAGGCGCCGTCCCCGTCATGGACGCGGTCCAGAATGCTTCGGCACGGACCGGGGTCGATTTCGACTATCTGGTCGACGTCGCGCGGGTCGAAAGCCGCTTCAATCCCACCGCCAAGGCGCCGACCTCTTCGGCACGCGGGCTTTACCAGTTCACCAAGCAGACCTGGCTCGCAACGCTGCGTCGCCACGGCTCCGACCATGGGCTCGGCTGGGCCGCCAATGCGATCGGCCAGGATGCGTCGGGACGCTTCAGCATCGCCGATCCGATGCTGCGCGACCAGATTCTCGGCCTGCGCGACGACCCCGTCGCCGCCTCGAACATGGCCGCCGCGCTGACGTCGGATAATCAGGATTATATCGAAAGCCGCATCGGCCGCACCGCCGAGCCGGTCGACCTCTACCTCGGCCATTTTCTGGGGAGCGCCGGCGCCGCCCGCTTCCTGACCGCCTGGGGCCAAAATCCCGATCAGGCGGGCGCGACGATGATGCCCGACGCCGCCGCCGCGAACCGGCCGGTCTTCTACAACGCCGATGGCAGCATGCGCAGCCTTGGCGAGATCCGCGAATTCTTCCGCACCAAGCTCGAAGCGGACGGCGGCCCCGGCACGATGCCGGCCGCGCCCGCTCCGACGCCCGGCTGGCGCATGCAGATGGCCAGCGCCAGCGGCGCGAACGGCGGCGGACGTCCGCCCCTTCCGATGATGGATATTCAACCCATGCCCAAGAAATTGTCGATGGACTTCGCCGCGAGCGCCTATCGGCGCCTCGCCTCGCTGTCGGGAGGTTCCGCATGACCGGCGGCTTCAAGCTCGACAACATAACCCGCATCGCGGGTGCCGCGGCGCTGCCCGCGGCGATGCTGATTGTGGTCGCGCTGATGGTGATCCCGGTATCGCCGTTCATCCTCGACATCAGCTTCGTCGCCAACATCATGATCAGCCTGCTGGTCCTGATGGTCGCGCTGCAGGCATCGAAGCCGCTCGATTTCTCGGCCTTTCCGACGGTGCTGCTGCTCGCGACCCTGTTCCGCCTCGCGCTGAACGTCGCCTCGACCCGCGTCGTGCTCGTCCACGGGCACCAGGGCACGGCATCGGCCGGCCATGTCATCGAAGCGTTCGGCCAGGTGCTGATCGGCGGCGACTATGTCGTCGGCATTTTCGTCTTCTTCGTGCTGATGATCATCAACCTGGTCGTCATCACCAAGGGCGCGGGCCGCGTGTCCGAGGTGTCCGCGCGCTTCACCCTCGATGCCTTGCCCGGCAAGCAGATGGCGATCGACGCCGATCTCAACGCCGGGCTGCTGACCCCCGACGAAGCCAAGGCCCGCCGTCAGGAAGTCGCGACCGAGGCCGATTTCTATGGCTCGATGGACGGTGCATCGAAGTTCGTGAAGGGCGACGCCGTCGCCGGCCTGCTGATCCTGTTCGTCAACATCGTCGGCGGCCTGATCCTCGGCATGTTCAGCCATGGCCTGTCCTTCTCCGAAGCCGGCAGCACCTATATCACGCTCGCGATCGGCGACGCTCTCGTCGCACAGATCCCCGCTCTGCTGCTCTCGATTGCTGCCGCGGCGATTGTCACCCGAGTGGCATCGCCGCACGACCTTTCGGGCCAGATCAGCAGCCAGTTCGCGTCGCCGCACGTGTGGATGGCGGTGGCCGGCGTGCTGTTCATTCTGGGCCTCGTTCCGGCGATGCCGCAGATGCTGATCCTGCCTGCCGCCGCGATTGCCGGCGGCGTCGGCTGGCAGCTCCGCAAGGCGGCGCAGGTCGCCGAGACGGCCCCGCCGCCCGCCGAGCCCGCGCCCGACCCGCATCATATCGAATGGGCGGACGTCAGCGATATCGGTCCGTGCCAGCTCGAGATCGGCTATGCGCTCGTCGCGCTCGTCGACGAACGCAAGGGCGCGCCGTTGATGACGCGGATCACCGGCATCCGCCGCCAGCTGTCCAAGGAACTTGGCTTCGTCGTCCCGCCGGTGAAGGTCACCGACGATCTGTCGCTGCCCGGCAACGCCTATCGCATCTCGGTCGCCGGCGTGATCGTCGGCGAGGACGAGGTGTTCCCGAACGAGATGCTCGCACTCGATTCGGGCGACCTCATCACGAAGGTCACCGGACGCGCCTGTAAGGATCCGACCTTCGGCCTCGACGCGCTGTGGATACCCAAATCGGCGCAGAACGACGCGATCGCGGCGGGCTATACCGTCGTAGATCCCGCGACGGTCGTCGCCACACACCTCAACAACAGCATCGTCGCCTCGGCGTCGGAGCTGTTCGGCCTCGACGACGCGCAGGCGCTGATCGACAATCTCAAGACCCAGTATCCGCAACTCGCGCAGAGCCTCAGTCCGCAGGGTTATCCACTGCCGCGTGTCGCCGCGCTGTGCAAGGCCCTGCTCGTCGAGCGCGTCCCCTTGCGCGACTTCCGCAAAATTGCCGAAGCCATGGTCGGCCTCGTCGGTCAGCAGATTGGCGACAGCGACCTGATCGAGGCGGTGCGCCAGCGCATCGGCGCGCTGATCGTCCAGACGATCGTGCCCAGCCGGATGCCACTGCCCGTCGTGACCTTCGCGCCGGAAATCGAGGTGCTGCTCAATCAGGCGGTGCGCGCAAACCCCGGCGCCGAATGGCCGTTCGAACATGGCATGGCGATGAAGATCATCGAGCAGATCGGCCAAGCGGTCGAGCCGCTGCTGCTGTCGACGCGCAGCTTCGCACTCGTCGCCTCGCCGCTCTGCCGTTCGGCCTTGTCGCGGCTGGTCCGCGCAACCTTCCCCGAGGTCGCGGTCATTTCCTACCTCGAAATCCCGGCCAACAAGGCGACCGAGATCGTTGCGACGATCGGCGCCGAAGTGCCGCGCCTCACCGGCGGCGAAGATGCCCAGATGAAGGACGAACCCCATGAAAACTGAGCCCGGCGATCAATTCGCGGCAGCCGGTGGCCGCGCGCCGCGCCTGCGTGGCTATGGTGAAAGCGCCGAAGCGCTGGTGGAGGAACATGCGCCGCTGGTTCGCAAGATCGCCTGGCAGGTCCATTCGCGCGTGTCGCGCACCAGTGACCTCGAGGATATGATCCAGGTCGGGCTGATGGCCTTGATCGAGGCGAGCCGGACCTATGAGGAACGCGGCTTTGCCTTCACCACCTATGCCACGACGCGCATCCGCGGGGCGATGATCGACCAGCAGCGGCGCGAGGCCGACGTCGGCCGATCGGCGATGGCCGCCGCGCGCCAACTGCAACAGACGCGGACCACACTCGAACAGCGACTGATGCGCGCGCCGACAGCCGCCGAAATGGCGCAAGCGCTCGACCTTTCACCGGAGGATTATTTCGTGCTCGAGAAGAATGCGACCCACGGCCGCTCGGTCTCGATCGACGATCTGATGGAAGACAGCAGTTTCCTGTTCGCCGACGAGCGTATCGGCGCAGGCGACGCCTGTGAGCAGGAGGATATGATGGAGGCGCTTCGCCTGTGCGTCGGCCGCCTGTCCGAGCGCGAGCAGATGGTGCTGCAGCTCTATTTCTTTGAGGAACTGAACCTGCAGGAGATCGGGCTGGCGCTGGATGTCAGCGCAGCGCGAATTTGCCAGATCAAGCGCGACGCGATGGCGCGGATCGACCGCATGATGCGCGAGATGACCGACTAGCTGGCCCCGGGCCGGTCATCGCAACGACATTCAGGCCGCGCGGCTGTATCCGCCGCGCATCGTCGTGCCGATCTTCTCGAAATAACTTGCCATCTTTTCGGCCCCCGCCTCGGTCAGGCGGACGATGGTGCGGCGGCGGTCGCGTTCGTCGATCGACCGCTTGGCGAACCCGGCGGCCTCGATCGCCGCGATCATCCGCAGACCCGAAGAGAGCGGAACACCGGCCCCCGTCGCAAGATCGCTGGCGCTGAGCGTGCGGCCGTTCGCATTGGCGAGCATGAGGTCGAGCATCATGTCCCACGTCGCGCCCGTCATCTGCACCGCCGCGCCGAAATGGCTCTTGCGCATGCGCCGCAGCTGGATGCTGAGCGACAACTGGTCGATCAGCCGCGGCTGCGGCTCGTCGAGAGCGAACGCCGGGATCGCCGACCGGACAGCCTCATCGCCGCCGCCCTTCGCCAGCATGTCGTGAATCTGGTCGATACGCGACCGGATTTCGGCAATTTCCTGATTCGAGAATTGCTGCATGTGATGAACCCCCTCGGGAGCCTTTCATCTTCAGGCCGCGACGTTCCCTCTCCGATTGGTCGAACCCGATGCGTACAAGATCAAGAAGAGGATCGGGTAGGAAATATACATTGAAAGCAGCGCGTAGGGACGTGCCAATATCTCCGAAAACATCAGCTTCTGAAGATGCCCGAAAATCGCAATCAACTGCCAACCGGTGATCCAGTAAGGCCAGAAACGATTTGTTTTCAGAGCAATGAACCAGAAGCTCGCGAGCGCGATGATATCGATTGCGAAGATATTATATTCAATGTGCGACCAATTCGGAGCGGGTGCCATGACCGTGGTGCAGACCGAGGCGAACAAGGCGGTATAGGCTGCCCAGCGTTCCATGGGGCCGCCGCGCCACATCGCGACGGCCACCGTGAGCAATAATACCGCATAATAAGTCGCCACGGTCCACATCTGGATCGTCTACCCCGCCGTTACGAAGCGCGGGCGAGCGGAAGGCGGGCGACTTCGGCGCCGAAGTCGTCATGCCCCTCGTCGATGCGGCCCGACGGTTCGGGCGGCTTGACGCCGGCGCCAAACATGCGGGTGCCGAGACCCACCTGTTTCTGCGTCGCGGTGAGCGCGATATGCGCGTCGGTGAGCAGCTGGCGAACCTCGCCCGCCGCTGCGAGCGCATTGGCGACCTTCGCCATCGCTTCCTGGCCGACGATGGCCGACATGTTGGTATCGCGGCGCGCGGCAGGCAGGGCTGCGGCGAGCTGGGCGATGCGGATCATGGTTTCATCGATGGCATCTTCGGCCTGATGGAGTTCGGAGGCGATCTTTTTCGCCGCAGACAGTCGTTCGTTCAGCATATCCTGGTCCTTGAAAGCGAATGCTGACGGACCCCCCCGCAGCATTCAGGTCAACACCCGGCCAAGACCGACAAGGATCGAATAGAGAGCAGAAAACGCCAATATGGTCGCAAAGGCGATCAGGATCGGCCAGATTATCCTTTCCATCAACCCGTGCCGGTTGGCCGGCTGGGACGCGGTCGGAAATGGCGAACCAATATCGAAAATCCGCCGAAACGAACTGCGCCCCGGACCGGCTTCCCCGGCGGAGGCGGCGCCGCCTAGGTCGATCAATTGATATGTCAAAGGCTGATAAGGAGTAACCTGGTCGAATACACCGTGACGCGCCAGGATCGTAGCGGCCTCTATTCTGTTGGAAACATTGAGTTTTTTTAAGGCTCTCCGCACCCGTTCGTCGACCGTATGCGGTGACACATCCATTATGCGAGCGATTTCCTTGGAATTTTTGTGCTCGAAAACGTGCCGCAGCGTTTCGATTTGCGCGACAGAAAGGAGACTGATGTAATTGTCCGGGTCACCTTGCACGAGGGAGGGAATAGACCATCGAAACCTGAAATCAAGTTACGTAGCTAAGGGATTCATGTTCATGTTACCCGATTCTTTTCGTGACATGGAGCCGAAACAGGTTCCAATTCGCAACCAGTAGACAGTCTGGCCCGGCCCGCGATAGGCAGGCGCATGACGATCATCAGCCCCGAACTTCCCGCCGCCGCCTCCGCAACGGTCCCGCTACCCGTCCAGCGCCTGGGGCTTTCGATGCCGGGCGACGAGCGGCTGACGCGCGATCTTCCGGTCGAGGCGCCGGTGTCGATCGAGGTCTCCGGCATCGGCTATGCGGTGATGATGGCGACGCCCGTCGACCTCCACGACTATGCGCTGGGTTTTGCCCTCGCCGAAGGGCTGATCGACGAGACCGGGCAACTCACAAAGATCGACACTCACCCGATCGAGGGCGGCTGGGCGCTACGGCTTTGGCTGGCGCCCGAGCGCGCGGCGCTGGCCCTCGAGCGCGCGCGAAGGCGCGTCGGCGAGAGCAGCTGCGGGCTTTGCGGGATCGAGAATATCGAAGAGGTGCTGCGCCCGCTCCCCTCCGTCACTGCCCGGCTCCCGGTCGAGCGCGACGCGATCGCCGCGGCGCTCTCGGCGCTTGGCGACCATCAGCCAATCGGTCGTGCGACGGGCGCAGTGCACGCCGCGGCCTTCTGTTCGCCGACCGGCGACATAATTTGCGTCCGCGAGGATGTCGGGCGGCACAATGCGCTCGACAAGCTGATCGGCGCGCTTGCCAGCGCGGGGACCGATCCCGCCTCGGGCTTCATCCTGCTGTCGGCGCGTTGCAGCTATGAGCTGGTTGAAAAGACCGTCCGTGCCGGATGCCCGCTTCTGGTCACCATCTCGGCGCCGACCAGCCTGGCGGCCGAGCGCGCCGCCGCCGCCGGGCTGACGCTGGTCGCGCTGGCGCGGTCCGATTCCGCGCTGCTGATCAGCGGATCGCTGGATTAGGAACCCCCAAGCGCGTTCACGGTGAACGCGAGTATCCCCATGTTGAACACGAATGCCGCCATGCAATGGCCGAGCACGACGCGGCGCATATGTGCGCCCGAAATCGTGACGTCGGAGGTCTGGAAGGTCATGCCGAGGGTGAAGCTGAAATAGAGAAAGTCCCAATAACCTGGCTCCTTCGCGCCGGGCATCTCGAGACCGCCGCGATCCTTGCCCCGTTCCTGCAAATAGAAGAGGTGGGCATAGTGCAGCGTGAAGACGACATTCGCGAAAAGCCAGGCAAGAACGAGCGTCGCCACGATCAGCAGAATGTCGGCACCGCCGAGCGGGCCGGGGCTTGCGATCAGCGTCCCGACCGCGAACAGCACGACCAGCGACAACAGAACCGTGATCGCGAGCAGGCCGGCACGGTTTGCGTCATTCTCTTCCGATCGTCGCCGCATCTGCGCGGCGGTCGATCGCAGCAGCGACACCGACGCGGCGAGGAAGACCAGCGCCGCGATGTCAAAGCCGATCAGCAGCGCGGCACGTGGATCGTGGCCCAGCACCGCAGCGCCGCCGCCGCCGAGGAGCAAAGCGGCCGCGAAGAGAAGGAAGCGCGCCGGCGCAAGATGCCGGCCGGGCGCGAAATGCCGCCGCCCTTCCGCCATGTCAGCCCGCCGCCGAAACGCCAGCGATCCGCACCGGGATCGACTTGGCGGCCGGACAGCCGCTGATGCGGTCGAACAGTTCGAGCGGCAGCAGCGGATTGAGTTCCGGATAATAGCCGGCGACCGCGCCACGCGGCATCGGATAGTCGATCAGCGTCAGCCCTTCGACCCGCCGATCGATGCCATCGGCCGCGATCGTTTCAAGGGTCACCCTCGCCCCTGCCGCCAGCCCGCGCGCGGCGCGATCCTCCGCGTTGACGAACAGGATCATCCGGTCGTTGTACACGCCGCGATAGCGGTCGTTATAGCTGTAGATCGTCGTGTTGAACTGGTCGTGCGAGCGCACCGTCGCCAGCCGCAGCATGTCGGGATCGTCGACCGCCGCATTGACCGCGAGTCCCGGCAGAACAAGGAAATTGGCCTTGCCGTTCGGGGTCAGCCACGCCCGCCGCCGCGGCGCGACATCGAGATGGAAGCCGTGCGGCGCCCTGATCCGCTCGGAAAATCCTTCGTAAAGCGCGGGATATACGTCGGCGATCTTGTCGCGGATCGCGCCATAATCGTCAATGTAGCGCCCCCAGTCGACGCGGCTTTCGGGCAGGGTCGCCATCGCCATGCGGCAGACGATCTCGACCTCGGGCTTGCAGTCGAGGCTCGCCGGGTCGAGCACCCCGCGCGATGCAGTGACGTTCGACATCGAATCCTCGATCGTCACGAACTGCTCGCCAGCGCCAGTCTCGATCCGTTCCGACCGCGCGACGACGGGCAGGATCAACGCGTCCTTGCCATGCACCAAATGCCCGCGGTTGAGCTTGGTCGCGATGCCGACGGTCAGATCGAGCTTTCGCATCGCCTGATAGGAGCGATCGGTGTCGGGGATCGCGCGCACGAAATTGCCGCCGAGCCCGATGAAGACGCGCGCCGTCCCCCGTTCCATCGCCTCGACCGATTCGACCGTATGATGGCCATGCTCGCGCGGCGGATCGAAGCCAAAGACATCGCGGACGCGGTCGAGATAGGCGGGCGTCGGCTTTTCGTCGATGCCGACGGTGCGGTCGCCCTGCACGTTCGAATGACCGCGGATCGGCGAAATGCCCGCCCCGGGCCGTCCGAAATTGCCCTTGAGGAGCAGAATGTTCGCGATTTGCTGGACGAGGGGCGAGCCGAGCTCGTGCTGGGTAATCCCCATTCCATAGCAGATGATCGTCGCCTTAGAGCGGACATAGATGTCGGCGCAGCGGCGGATCTGTTCCTCCGATATCCCCGACACGGCGACCATATCGGCCCAGTCCTGCGCCTCGATATCGGCCTTCAGCGCCGCGAGGCCCTCGGTATGCCCGGCGATGAAATCATGATCGAGGATCGCCTCGCCCGCCGCCTCGCGCTCGAACAGGACCTTCATCATGCCCTTCAGCAGCGCCAGGTCGCCGCCGATTTTGACATGGACGAATTCGCTGGCGATCGGGGTCGAGCCAAAGGTCGCCATCTGGACCATGTCCTGCGGTTCGGTGAAGCGGATCAGCGCGCGTTCGGGCATCGGATTGACCGCGACGATCGGCACCCCGCGCTTCCGCGCCTCGACGAGCTGGGTCATCATGCGCGGGGCATTGGTGCCCGGATTCTGCCCGATGACGAAAATCGCTTCGGCATGTTCGAAATCGTCGAGCACGACCGTACCCTTGCCGACGCCGATTGCGGGCATCAGGCCGCGGCTCGTCGGTTCGTGACACATGTTCGAACAGTCGGGGAAATTGTTCGTGCCAAATTCGCGCACGAAGATCGAATAGAGGAATGCCGCCTCGTTCGGGGTGCGGCCGGAAGTATAGAATTCGGCCTGATCCGGGCTTTCGAGCGCGCGAAGATGGTCGCCGATCAGCGCGAAGGCATCGTCCCAGCTTACCGGCACATAATGATCGGTCGCGGAGTCGTAGCGCATCGGTTCGGTGAGACGCCCCTGCATCTCGAGCCAATAATCCGACTGCTCCATCAAATCGGCGACGCTGTGCTGCGCGAAGAAATCGCGCGTGACCCGGAATTTCGTCGCCTCGTGCGCCAGGGCCTTTGCGCCATTTTCGCAGAATTCGAGCTTCTTGGTGCACACCGCATCGGGAAAGGCGCAACTCGGGCATTTAAATCCGCCCGGCTGGTTCATCGACAGCAGCGCGCGCGATCCCTTGGTCACGACACTCTGTTCGAGCAGCACTTTCGCGGTCGCCGCCGCCGCGCCCCAGCCCCCGGCAGGCTGCGTGTAGCTTTTGTATCGGGGTTTTCGCTCGGCCATTGCAGATTCCGGAGAGGCAGGACGGGAGCGATATTAAGCACAGCAGCCGCGCCATATCCATCGGCGATTGCCGGACCGGGCCGCAAGGAAAAGCGGCCAGCCCCCGGGGGCGAGGGCTGGCCGGATGCAGGCGGGTCCGGACTAGCGGGTGCCGGGTGAAGGCCTCGCCCGCCTGCGGTCAGGGTCGTCCGGGAACGCAATCAAACCCGGACAGACCCTTGTTACCCGCCGCCGCCCGACCGGGGCATGACCACCACATGACAATATCGTAATCCGCGCGTCAGCTTGCGGAGTCGCGGCCGCTCCTATGACGGGGGAATGGAACGACGCAGCGCCAGCAAGACACGCAGGACGGTTCGGGCAATCGCGCTCGCACTGTTGCTCGCGCTTGCCGGCGCCGGCGGATATTATGTTCATGCCGGCTGGTATCGCGCCTTCCTGTTTCGCGACCTTCCCGCCGCGAAGGTGGATCCGGCGCGCCCGGCGATCGTGATGCTGTCGGGTGACATGGGCGATCGCGTTGGCATGACCCCGAAGGTCGCGGCGCGGCTGCATGCGCAAGGCTATGCGATCGTCACGGTCAACAGCCTGTCCTATTTCTCCCCGCGCCGCACCGCGCCGGAAGCCGCGGCGCTCGTCGCCGGCGCGATGCGACGCGCGATGGCGCTCGGCCGGACCGACCATGTCGTGTTGATCGGCCAGTCGTTCGGCGCCGACATGCTGCACGCCGCGCTCGCCGAATTTCCCGAAAGCGCGCGGCGCCCGATCCGGGCCGTCGTCCTGATCGTTCCGGGCTATGACATCATCTTTCGCGCCTCGCCCGTCGAACTCGCCGGCTTCGAAATCCCCGATGCGCTCGCCTGGCCCACCGCATCGCGGCTGACTTGGGCGCCGGTCACCTGCATCCGCGGCGCAAAGGAACGCAACAGCCTGTGCCCCGAACTCGCGATGCCGAACGTCCGGCGCGTCGTCCTGCCCGGCGGGCATCCGCTGCGGGGAGACGATGCCGCGCTCGCCGCCGCGATCCTGCCCGCAATCGACAATCTGACCAGGAGTGAAACGCTATGAAGATGATGGCGATGGCGCTGCTTCTCGCCGCCTCGGCCGGAATCGCCCAACCGCCGGCGGCGTCGCCGATCGGCGTATGGCAGAATCCCAAGGGAACGATCCGGGTCCGCACCCGCCCGTGCGGCGAGATGCTGTGCGGCAACATCGTCTGGGCAAGCGCCAAGGCGATGGCCGACGCGCGCGATGCCGGGGTCCGTTCGCTCATCGGGACCGAACTGCTCAGCGATTATCGGCACAGCGGCGCGGGTCGCTGGACGGGACAGGTGTATGTCCCCGATCAGGGTCGACGCTTCTATTCGACAATCGAGCAGAAGGGGCCGAACGACATCCGCATCTCGGGCTGCATCCTTGGCGGGCTGCTCTGCAAACGACAGGATTGGACACGCCAATGACGTTTGCGAGCGCCTTTGTGTGGGGCCGCGCGAACAAGCGGCTGTTGTCGGTCCTTGCGGCGCTCGCCGTCGCCGCGATCGGCTTCTCGGCGCTGTTCGGCTTGCTCCATTCGGTGCGTCCGCGCGCGATCCGTCATGCTTTCGACGCGCTGTCGGCGGCGCAGATCGCCGGAGCGCTCGCGTTGACCGCCGCGAGCTATCTGCTGCTCACCCTTTATGACAGCGCCGCGCTGCGCGTGCTCGGACGCAAATTGCCGTGGCGCACCGCCGCGCTCGCCTCCTTCACCAGCTATACGCTGAGCCACAACCTTGGTCTCGCGCTGCTCACCGGCGGATCGGCGCGGTATCGCGTCTATCGGGCTGCCGGACTCGGCGGCGGCGAGATCGGCAGCGTCATTGCGCTCGCGAGCATCGCCTTCTGGAACGGGGTGATCCTGCTCGCAGGCGTTGCGGCGGCGACAAGCACGCAGATCCTGCCCTTTTTCGACTGGGGATTGTCGCTCCACTGGCTCCATGTTGCCGGGCTGGTGACGATCACCGTCTGCGCCATCCCGCTGTTGCTTCGCCAGTTCGGGCTGCGCGCGGTGGAGATCGGCGGCTGGCGGACGCCGCTGCCCGGGCCGGCGATGAGCGCGTCGATGACGCTGGTCGCCGCACTCGACCTCGCCGCCGCGAGCGCAGCGCTCTACATCTTGCTCCCCGCACCCGATCCGTCGGCCTGGCCGCTTTTCTTCCTCGGCTATGCGCTGGCAATCATCGCGGCGCTCATCAGCCATGTTCCCGGCGGGCTCGGCGTTTTCGAGGCGGTGGTGATCGCGACCGTTCCCGGCGACAAGGCCCAGCTGCTCGCCGCACTGCTGGCCTATCGCGTCATCTATTATCTGCTGCCGCTGCTTATCGCCGCGCTTCTGCTTGCCTGGCACGAGAGCCGCGCCTGGCACGGTCAGGCAAGGGAGCTCGCGGCCGCCGGGCAGTCGCTGCTGCGCGAACTTGCGCCGCCACTGCTCGCTGCACTCGTTTTCGCGGGCGGGCTGATCCTGCTCCTGTCGGGATCGACCCCGGCCGACGCCGCACGGATGCACGACCTCAAGCATTTCCTGCCGCTGCCCTTCGTCGAGGCCTCGCACCTCGCGGCGAGCCTGTCGGGGACGCTGCTGCTGTTTCTGGCGCCGGGGCTGCTCCGCCGCCTCGACGGCGCCTTTGCGGCAACCCGCGCGTTGCTGGTCGCGGCGATCCTTTTCTCGCTCGCCAAAGGCTTCGATTATGAGGAAGCGCTGATTCTTACGGGGATCGCGGCAGCGCTGCAGTGGAGCCGTCCCGCCTTCTATCGCCAGACCGCGCTGATCGACGCGCCGCTGTCGACCGGCTGGGTCGCCGCCGCGCTGACTGCGATCCTCGCGTCGGTCTTTGCCGGCTTCTTCGCTTACAAACATGTCGTCTATGACAGCAGCCTGTGGTGGCAGTTCAGCCTGAAGGGCGATGCCCCGCGATTCCTGCGGGCGCTGTTCGGGATCGCCGTGCTGCTGGCCGGGCTCGCGCTGTGGCGGCTGTTCGCACCTTCACCCCGTGCGACGCAGAGCAGCGCTGTCGGCATCGACCAGCTCGAACCCGCGCTCGCGCTAGCTGATCACACCGATGCATTTCTGGCCTTCACCGGCGACAAGCGTTTCCTGCTCGCCGACGAAGGCGACGCCTTTCTGATGTACCGGGTCGAGGGGGCGAACTGGATCGTGATGGGCGATCCGGTGGGCAACGAGGCCCGCTGGTCCGACCTGCTGTGGAAGCTGCGCGAGCGCGCCGACGCCGCGCAGGGGCGCCTCCTCCTCTACCAGATCGGGGCGCGAACGCTGCCGCACGCGATCGACCTCGGCCTTGGCATCGTCAAATATGGCGAAGAGGCATGCGTCGGGCTCGCCGAGTTCACGCTTGCCGGACCGCAGGCGAAGACGCTCCGCCATGCCGAGCGGCGCGCGGTGCAGGAGGGGGCGAGTTTCGCGATCCTGTCTCCCGCAGAGGTGGCGCAGCATATGGCCGAGCTCGGTGCGGTCTCGGACGACTGGCTCCACGCCAAGAAGCAGCGCGAAAAGGCGTTCAGTCTGGGCAGCTTCGACCCCGCCTATATGACGCATTTCCCGTGCGCCGTGGTGCGTATCGATGGCCGGATCGTCGCGTTCGCCAATATCCTTGCCACCGCGAACCATGAGGAAATGTCGGTCGACCTGATGCGGCATGTCGCGAGTCTGCCCTATGGCGTGATGGATTTCCTGTTCATTCGACTGATGGCGCATGCCCGCGACGAGGGATATCGCCGCTTTACGCTCGGCATCGCGCCGCTCGCGGGGATCGACGGCCGCAAGCTTGCCCCGACATGGGCGCGCGGCGCGGCGTTCCTCTTCCGCCATGGCGAGATGCTGTACGGGTTCGGCGGGCTTCGCAGCTACAAGGCGAAGTTCGCGACGCACTGGGAACCGCGCTATATCGCTGGCCCGCGCGGGATGGCCTTTGCGCAAGGCATGGCGGCGGTCCACCGCATCGTCAGCCGCCCGCCCGCGAAGAAAAAGGCCGCCGTTCCTGCCTTGGCGCTGGCATAGGCGGGTGCGGACGATGCCCCCCCGTCCCATGCCCCCCGCCGGCGCATTGCTGATCACGCTGGCCGCCGTGGTCGCGCTCGCCGCGCATCTCGCGTCGGCGCCCCACCCGCGACCGCGCGACCAGATCCCCGGCCTGACCTTCGAGCCCGAACGCAAGGCGCCACATGCGCCGCTCGCGCTGGTCGTTACCAGCGTGCAGGACGGCAGCGCGGCGGCAAAGGCCGACATCGCGGCCGGCGACGTGATCGACAACATCGACGGCAAGCCGATCCACTCGGTATCCGCCGTCACGCGCGCGGTGCGGAACGACGAAGGGCGCGACGTGCTGCTTCATATTCGCCATGAGGGCGAGAGCCGCTATAAGCCACTGCCCGCCCACCGCGCGAAGGATCCGCATGTCGCAAAAGATACTCGTCGTTGAAGATGACCGGACCACAGCGGATTTCATCGTCAAAAGCCTGACCGGCGAAGGCTTTGTCGTCGATCATGCCGCCGACGGACGCGACGGATTGTTCCACGCGACCGACGGCAGCTATGACGCGATCATCCTCGACCGGATGCTG
The DNA here is from genome assembly GCF_965279755.1 of Sphingopyxis sp. Lineage (GTDB taxonomy): Bacteria > Pseudomonadota > Alphaproteobacteria > Sphingomonadales > Sphingomonadaceae > Sphingopyxis. The sequence goes on from NZ_OZ257261.1 coordinate 1,343,905, forward strand.
CCTGGAATCGACGGGATGGCGGTGCTTGCGGCGCTGCGCGCGGCAAAGGTCGCAACCCCGATCCTGATCCTCTCGAACCTCGGCGCGGTCGATGCGCGGGTCGAGGGGCTGACCTCTGGCGCCAACGACTATCTGGTCAAGCCCTTCGCCTTTTCCGAGCTGCTCGCGCGGCTGAAACTGCTGATTGCCAAGCCCTCGGGCGGCGCGCAGGTCGAAACGGTGCTTGCGTGCGAGGATCTGGAGATGAACCTGCTCAATCGCCGCGTCACGCGCGCCGGCAAGCGGATCGAACTGCAGCCGCGCGAGTTTCGTCTGCTCGAATATCTGCTGCGTCACAAAGATCAGGTCGTCACGCGCACAATGATGCTCGAAGGTGTTTGGGAATATCATTTCGACCCGGGCACCAATGTGGTCGACGTCCATGTCAGCCGCCTGCGCCGCAAGGTCGATGACGGGTTCGACAAGCCGCTGGTCCACACCATCCGCGGCGCGGGCTATATGCTCGGCAATACAGACTAGCATCCGATGCGGCGGGGGTTCTTTCAGTCAACGACCTTCCGGCTCGCGCTGGCGCTGTTGCTCGTTCAGGTCGCGGCGCTCGCGCTCGGCCTCACGATCATCCACCGCTTTACCGAGGCGACGATCCTGTCCGACGCCCGCACCGCCGCCGAAGTGGCGCGCGACGATTTTACCGATGAATATCAGCAAGAAGGCGAGGCTGGCCTCGTCCGCGCCATCCGGGGGCGGCTGGCGGCGCGCGACGACCAGAATTTCGTCGTCCTGCTGAAGGGCCCCGACGGCGCCCCGCTCGCGGGCAACCTCAAGCAATGGCCCGCCACCGTGGGCGATGCCGAACGCTGGCGGCAGATCAGCCTGTTCCGCGAAGGCGGGCTGGCCGCCGAGGACATGGGGATCGTCACGACACGGCTGCCGGCCGGGCACGTCCTGCTGACCGGCGAAGTGCTGGAAGCGCAGGCGCAACTCGCGCGCGCGAGCCAGACGGCCTTTCTCTATGCGCTCGCCGCCGGGATCCTCCTCGCCGCGATCGTCGCGGCGCTCGGCGCGTGGATCCTCGCGCGGCGCGTCGACGCCTTTGCGCGCGCAGCAACGGCGATCGCCGGCGGCAAACTCGACGCGCGTGTCATCCGCGACGAGACCGGCGACGCTTTCGACCGGCTCGGCGTGTCGATCAATGCGATGCTCGACCGGATCGAGATGCTGGTCGGCGAGCTGCGCATGGTCACCGATTCGATGGCGCACGACCTGCGGTCGCCGGTGTCGCGGATGAAGGCGACACTCGAACAGGCGCTCGGCCGGACCCGCGACGAAGGTGCCACCGCCGCGCTGGCCGGGGCAATAGACGAGGCCGACAGCCTGCACCGCCTGCTCGACACCGCACTCGAGATCAGCCGCGCCGAGGCCGGGATCGGCCGTAGCCAGTTCACGCGCTTCGCGCTCGCGCCGCTGCTCGAGGATCTGGCCGAAGTCTACGGTCCGCTCGCCGAAGACGAAGGCTTCACCATCGGCGTCGCAGCACCGGCGGGCCTTCAGGTGTTCGCGCACCGTGAAATGCTGCTGCGCGCGCTGTCGAACCTCATCGACAATGCGTTGAAATATGCCGAGGGCGGAACGCTGATCGAACTGGCCGCGACGCGGGACGGGGAAAGCGAAATCCTCCTGTCGGTGACCGACGACGGCCCCGGCATTCCCGAGGATCGCATCGACGAGGTGACGAAGCGCTTCGTCCGCCTCGACCCGGCGCGCGGCGGGTCGGGCGCGGGGCTGGGCCTGTCGCTCGCGCTCACGATCGCGCACATGCACGACGGCGGGATGGAGATCGCCCGCGCCGAGCCACATGGCACGCGGGTGACCTTCCGTCTGCCGATTGCTTCGGACTGACGCCGAAATCGAGCGGATCATGCTGGCTCGCGCGTCCGATTGTCGTCAGCCTTGGAAGGTGACCGAAAACGGGGGGCATATCCATCTGATCCTGCCGGACGCGATCGAGCGGGCGGCCTGTTTTCGCGTCCTTGCCGACCGGCCGGGACGGATCGTCCGCAGCTTCGCCAGCGGCACGGCCTGGCTCGAAGCCGGCGCGGACAGCGATTGTGCGATCCTGCTCCTCCACTGGCATCAACCGGGCGGCGTGAGCGGCGAAACGCTGCTAAACCGGATCGGCAGACGGCGCGACATGACGATATTCGTAGCGGCGAGCAGGCTGACGATCGCCGAAAGCCGGGCTATTTTGCGCGGCGGTGCACACGACCTTCTTCCCGCGCCGCTCGACCCGCGGCTCGTCCGCCGCACGATCGACAGCGCCGTCGATGGCTGGCAGGCGCGGCAGATCGCAGTCGCCGAGCATCGCGCGGCAACCGCGCGGCTTGCCGGGCTGACCCCGCGCGAACGCGACATATTGGACGCGATCGCCGCCGGGCTCGGCAACAAGGCGATCGCACGGCGGCTAGACCTCAGCCCGCGCACGGTCGAAGTGCATCGCGCAAACATCATGCGGCGCACCGACGCGGGCAGCGTGGCCGAATTGCTGCGCCTCGCCTTCACCGCCGAACAGGCGCGCGGCAATCCCCTCCATAATGGTGCATGAAACGGCCCAATCGCGGCCATTGCCCAAGCCAGGCGCCTAAAAGGAGTTCGAACGATCCGGCACCGTTGAGTTGGTCCCCAGCGGTGTCGCCGTTCGCATTCGCAGCCCACCCCACCTGGCTGCGAATCCCAAGCGGGGCCGGCGGAGGCGTTCCACCTCCGCCGGTCCAATTTATCCGGTGACGAGCGCGCGCTGTTCGCTGCGCCCCATCGAGAGCAGGATCGGATCCGACGCCTGCCGCGCCATGAAGTCGGCCTTGCTTGCGATGCCCTGCCATTCGATCCCGATCAGCGACTGCGCGATCGCGCCGCCGAGCGTATCGCCGGGGCCGGGCAGGATGATGACGTCGGGCGCGAACTCCCTGACCGCGACCTGCACCGACAGCGCGAAATCATAAGGCGCAAGGATCTGATAGCCGAAGGTATAGTCCCATTCGGCCGCCGGATCGCTCGCGAAGCGGCGCCAGATATGGCCGCGTCCATCGACCATCGGGATCGCAGGCGCAGAAAAGAGTGACGCCGGAAGCTCGGCCTTCGCCTTGTCCGAACTGCCGAACATCAGCGGGGTATGAAAGGGACCATGTCCCGCGAGGCGCAGCGGGTCGCGGCCCGGCGTCGGCGGAACGTCGGCGAGGAGAGCGGCAAGACCCTCCTCATTGCCCGCGAACACCAGCATGCCCGCAAGGTCGATCGACAGCGCAAGATCATGCCCCGGCCGCGCAGCGATAGCAGCGACACGATCGAACAGCGCATCGCGCAGGCCCGGCACCGGGCGCCAGTCTTCGTCGACGACCTGGAGTAGTATCTGCCCGCCGGGGCCGTGCGTCTGGCTGTTGAGGCCCATCGCGTTCGAGATGCGGAAGCCGTCCTCGACCGACACCGCGCCGCCCAAGGCGAGTGCGCTGTACCAGCCCATCGAATTACCCGCGACGGCGACGATGTCGAACCGGTCGCGATCGATGCTCAGATAATCGAGCGCGGTCGCGGTGTAGATCAGCGGTGCCGCGACATCGCCGCGCATGTGCGTCGCGACGCTGAAGCGATCGGCGCCGTCGAGCTCGGTAACCGTCGGCTGGCTTCGGTCACTCCGCTGCGCATCGAAGGCCGAGATGAGGTCGCCGAAGCGTGCACCGTGCAACCGTGCGATGCTGCCAAGCTCGCCCTTGCCATAGGTGCCGCGGCCGGGCGCGACGACGAGCGCGGTCTTGCGCGCGCTCATGCGAGAAGCTCCTTGGCGGCGGCATAGATGCTGTCGCGGCTCGGCAAGGTCAGCGTCGCGGCCTTGCCCAAGGGGATGAAGCTGTCATCGGCGGCAATGCGCGCGACCTTCTTGTCGGGGGTGCGCTCGACGAAGGTCGCCATCAGCGCCTCGCTCTGCGAGCCGGTGATGCGGCATTCGTCGACGATCAGGATGCGCTTCGCATCGCCGACTGCGGCGACAAGCTTGTCCTCGTCGACCGGGCCGAGCCAGCGCAGGTCGATCACGCGCGCCCGGACGTCGTCCGCGGCGAGCAATTTCTCGGCCTGCCGCGACAGGTAGTAGCCATTGCCATAGGTGACGATGGCGAGGTCGGTGCCGTCGCCGTGGACGCCGACGTCGCCGAAGCCGATCGGCGCGCCTTCGCCCGGCGCCTCATAGACGCTGGTCCACAGGCCATCGCCCTCCTCATGCAGGTCGCGGGTCATGTAGAGCGCGATCGGTTCGACGAAGACGACGACGCGCTGTTCCTCGCGCGCCAGCCTCACGCATTCGCGCAGCATATGCACCGCGTCGCGGCCGTTCGACGGGACGGCAAGGATCACGCCGGGGATATCGCGAAAGACTGCAAGGCTGTTGTCGTTGTGGAAATGGCCACCAAAGCCCTTCTGATAGCCGAGCCCCGCGATGCGGATGACCATCGGATTGGTATATTGGCCGTTCGAGAAGAAGCTCAATGTCGCCGCCTCGCCGCGAATCTGGTCCTCGGCATTGTGGACATAGGCGAGGAACTGGATTTCGGGCATCGGTACAAAGCCGTTGTGCGCCATCCCGATCGCGAGCCCGAGGATCGCCTGCTCGTCGAGCAGCGTGTTGATCACGCGCGCCGAGCCGAAGCGCTGATGGAGCTTTGCCGTGACATTATAGACGCCGCCCTTCGGCCCGACGTCCTCGCCCATCACGGCGATTTCCTCGTGCGCGAGCATCAAGTCGGCGAGCGCCCAGCTCAAGAGCCGCGCCATGTGCATCGGCTTGTCCATCTGGCCCGCATCGCTGCCGAACATCGCCTTGCGGTCGTCGTCGGGGGGCGTGTTCGCTCGCACCAGATTGCGCTTCGGCGGGATCAGGCTTTCCATCACATGCTTCGGCGTCGTGATTTTCGGCCGGAGGATCGCGGCTTCGGCCTGCCGCGCGAGCGTCGCGCCGATGTCCTCATAGGTTTCGGCGATCTCGGCGGGCGTCATCCAGCCCTGCTCGACCATCAGCGCCGCGCCCTTCAGCAACGGATCGCGTGCCTCGTCGGATTCGATCAGCGCCTTGGGGAGATAGACGCCCTGCACGTCCGACCCGGCGTGGCCATAAAGGCGCACGGTGGCCATATGGAGGAACACGGGTTTGCGGGTGCGGCGGGCATAATCGGCCGCCTCCTTTGCCCCGGCATAGGCCGCGGCGAGGTCGGTGCCGTCGCACTGGATATAATGGAGTCCGGCCCGGTGGCGGAACTGCGCCTCGATCCACCCTGTCGGCGTGCGCGTCGAAATGCCGATGCCATTATCCTCGCAGAGGAAGATCAACGGCATCGGCGATCCCTGGAACGCCGACCAGCCCGCAGTGTTGAAGGCGCCCTGCGCGGTCGAATGATTGGCCGAGGCGTCGCCGAAGCTGGCGAGGACCACCGCGTCGTCGGGCATCACGCAGTCCGCCAGCCCCTGCCGCCGCGCAATGCCGATCGAGAAAGCCGCACCGACGGCTTTCGGCAGATGCGACGCGATGGTCGAGGTCTGCGGCGGAATGGCGAGCGGTTTCGATCCGATGACCTTGTGCCGCCCGCCCGAGATCGGATCCTCGCTCGACGCCGTAAAGCTCAGCAGCATGTCCCATGTCGGCGTCCCGCCCGGAAGCTGACGCGACCGGTGAAGCTGAAAGGCGTTCGAGCGGTAGTGGAGGAACGCCATGTCGGTGACGCGCAGTGCCGCGGCGACTGCGGCATTGCCTTCGTGCCCCGACGACCCGATCGTGTAGAATCCCTCACCGCGCGCCTGCAGGTGTCGTGACAGCCGGTCCATCTGGCGGCTGGTCAGCTGCGACAGGAAAATATCGGTCGCGTCGCTGCGCGAGAGGCCGGCGGTGGCCGGATCGGGCGCATCGCCCGCGCGGGCAAGCGAGCCCGCCGCCAGCGCCGCGAGGAATTTTTCATGCACTGCCTGCGCCGCGTCCACCGACATCCTCCATCCGCTTGGCCGTCGGTTACGCCTGCAACCATCGGTCCGTTCTGGCGCGCGCTAGAACGGGGCAGTTCGACGCGCAAGCATCTCTTGCCTTGCCGCGCCGCCTCGCGCTACCACCATGGGCGATGACGGGGGCCGATATTTCAACATGATGACGCTGTGGATCGCACAGGCATCGGCCGCGACCGGCGCGCCGGCTTCCGACGAGAGCGGGGGCTGGCTCATCGATCCCGAACTCGTCGGCCCGGGATATGGCCAGACGATGGCCGGCGGCGATATCCAGACGAGCTTTCCCAAGCCGCCACCGCCGCCCGAACCGTCGCAACTGAATCTCGACTGGCTGCGCGATTTCTTCGAGTGGACGGCTCCCGCACTGAAGCCGCTGATGTGGGTCGGCGCCGCCGCGCTGCTGCTGCTGATCCTCTATCATTTCGTTCCCGCCTTCGCCGATTGGGTCGATAATCTGCGCTTCGGGCGCAAGCGGCAGGGCGAAGTGCTTAAGGAAAGCATTGGCGAGGCCGAGGCCGGCGCCGCGCGGGCGCGGCTTGCCGATGCCGATGCGCTCGCCGCCGCGGGCCGCTTCGCCGAAGCGGTGCACCTGCTGCTCTATCGCAGCGTCGACGATATCCGCGATCGCCGACCCGGGCTCGTCCGCCCGGCCATGACCTCACGTGAGCTGGCCGGGGCGCAAGACCTGCCCACCGTCGCGCGCCACGCGTTCAGCGAGATCGCTCGCGCGGTCGAGATCAGCCTGTTCGGCGGCCGGTCGATCGACGAGCGCGCCTGGCTTGACTGCCGCGGCGCCTATGCCGAGCTCACCGTTCCGAAGAATTGGGCGCGGACATGAGTCGCGCACGCGAAGGCGATCACGGCTTCAATCCGTTGATCATGGCCGCGATGGTCATCGTCGGTATCGTCGCCTTCATCGCGCTGTGGGCGCTGATCGCACTGGGACCGCAGCTGTCGAGCGGCAATGACGGTGGCGGCCACGCGCTGTCGAAGGGCGCGCCGGGCTATGCCGGGATCGTCGACCTGCTCGAACGCGCCGACGTCGTCGTGACGCTTCGCCGCACCGAAGACGCGCCGGTTTATGACGAGGAATGGCGCGACCTGTTGATCCTGACACCCCGGCATGAAACGAAACCGGCAGAGATCGAGGCGATCATCAAGGGCCATCGCGGCGGCCCCGTGCTGATCGTCCTGCCCAAATGGCGCGCCGGCGCGCATCCCGAGAAGGCCGGATGGGTCGGGCCGGCGTTCCCGTCCACCCCGTCGCCCTCGCTGGTTCCCGCATCGGCGGCGAAGATCGACACGATCGAAAACGAGCCTAATGCCCGCGGCGCGACCGCGAGCGGTTTCGTCGGCGGGCATCGGCTTTCGCTGCCCCTGCCGGGATTGCGGTCGCAGGTGATCGAAGCGAGCGAGCTGGAAACACTGATCCCCTTCCCGCATGGCGGCGCGCTGCTCGCGAAACACCCGCGCGACAAGATCTATATCCTGTCCGACCCCGATTTTCTGAACAATCTGGCCTTCGCGAACGGCGAGCGCGCCCGTACCGCAGCGAGCCTGATCGACGCGGTCGCCGAAGATTCGGAAGCCGATGGCCTCGCCTTCGACCTGACCCTCAACGGGTTTGGCAGCCAGCGCTCGCTGCTCCGCTTTGCCTTTGTTCCCCCCTTCATCGGTATCACGCTGTGCCTGATCGCCGCGGGCCTGCTCGCGCTGTGGCAGGCGTGGGTGCGGTTCGGCCCGGCGCTGAAGCCCGGCCGCGCGATCCCGATCTCGAAGGCCGCGCTGATCGCGAACAGCGCCGACCTGATCCGGCAGGCGCGGCGCGAGCTCGACGGCGCCGACGCCTATGTCGCGAACCAGCGGAGTGTGATCGCGCGGCGGTTGCACGCACCGGGCGGGCTGGACGCCGCCGAAACCGACAGCTGGATCGACCGCAGGCTAAAGCAGGGCAGCGCCCTGTTTTCGGCGCTCGCGCGGCGGCTGCCGCTCGCGCGCAACCGGCATGAATTCTTGAGCGACGCACAGGCGCTGCACGACATCAGAAAGGAATTGTTACGTGACGGCTGAGATCGAAAGCGTAAAGGCGCTGGGCGCCGCGATCGAGGGCGAGGTCGCCAAGGTTGTGTTCGGCCAGGCGCCGCTGACCCGCATGGTGACCATCGCGCTGCTCGCGGGTGGGCATGTGCTGCTCGAGGGCCCGCCGGGAACCGCGAAGACCCTGCTCGCACAGGCGTTCGCCCGCGCCGTGGGCCTCGATTTCGGCCGCATCCAGTTCACCCCCGACCTGATGCCCGGCGACATATTGGGATCGAACCTGTTCAACTTCCAGACGTCGAGCTTCACCTTGACCAAGGGGCCGATCTTCACCGAACTGCTGCTCGCGGACGAAATCAACCGCACCCCGCCGAAGACGCAGGCCGCGCTGCTTGAGGCGATGCAGGAACGCCGCGTGACGATCAACGGCGAGCCGCATGCGATGAGCCCGCGCTTTACCGTTCTCGCAACGCAGAACCCGATCGAGCAGCAGGGCGTCTACCCACTGCCCGAAGCGCAGCTCGACCGCTTCCTGTTCAAGCTGGTCGTCGACTATCCCGACGCCGCGGAGGAACGGCGGATCGTCGCCGACCATGGCGGACGCTTCAAGAGCCCGGCAGTCGCCGATTTCGGCGTGACGCAGATCACCGATGCCAAAGCGATCGGCGCCGCGATCGACGCGATCGCGACCGTGCGGCTCGCCGACGAGATCGTCGATTACATCGTCCGCCTGATCCGCGCGACCCGCGCCAGCGCTGACCTCGAATGCGGCGCCTCGCCGCGCGCCGCGACGATGCTCGCACGCGCGGCTTGTGCAGCGGCGGCGCTCGAAGGGCGCGACTATGTCATTCCCGATGATGTCCAGCGGCTCACGGCGGGCGTGCTCCGCCACCGCGTGATCCTGTCGGCGGCGGCCGAAATCGAGGGCCGGAGCGTCGAACAGGTGGTCGCCGATCTGGTCGAACGCGAGGATGTGCCGCGGTGATCTATCCGACGCGGCGCGCGATCTATCTGCTGCTGCTCGGCGCCCCCGTGGCGCTCGCGCTCGGGCTTGTCCGCCCGGAGCTGTGGATCGTCGCGCCCGCGTGGATCGGCCTGATCTTTCTGGGCATTCTGCTCGACGCCACGCTCGGCGCCAACCCGCGCCGGCTGACACTGGAAACGCAGGCGCCGCATCAGGTCGGGGTCGGCGACGCGTTCGAACTCCGGCTGATCGCGAAGGGCAAGGCCGTTCCGCGCCGCGCCGAACTGGCGCTCGCGCTCGACGAGCGGCTCGCCCCCGGCGGCCGGTTCGCGGGCGGGATGGCGCGCGCAACCGATGCCGATGCGCTCGTCCGCACGCTTTCCCTCGCCGCCTCACGGCGCGGGCAGGCATTGATCGAGGCGCTGTGGATCCGCTGGACCGGCCCGTTCGGCCTCGTCTGGAAGCAGCGCCGCTTTGCGATTGATCAGGCCATCGCAGTCGTCCCGAGCCTGCGCGCGGTGACCGAGGAAGGCAGCCGGCTGTTCCAGCGCGACAGCTGGTTCGGGCTCCGCCAGCAGCAGCTCCGCGGTGAGGGCAGTGAATATGAGGCGCTCGCCGAATATCAGGCGGGGATGGACCGGCGTGCGATCGACTGGAACGCCTCGGCCCGGCACGTGAAGCTGCTCGCCAAGGAATATCGCGTCGAACGCGACAACCGCGTCGTGCTCGCCATTGATGCCGGCCGGACGATGGCCGAACCGGTCGGCGGCGTCCCACGCGTCGACCGCGCGGTGTCGGCCGGACTGCTGCTCGCCTACGCCGGGCTGAAGCTGGGCGACCGAATCAGCTTCTTTTCCTTCGCGGCCAAGCCGCAGGCGCTCACCCCCGCCTATATGCATGTGCAGGATTTCCCGGCGCTGCAGCGCGCGGCGAGCCTGATCGACTATGCACCGGTCGAAAGCAATTTCACCCTCGCGCTGACGACGCTGTCGGCCTCGCTCAACCGCCGTTCGCTGATCATCCTGTTCACCGAATTCACCGATGCGACGAGCGCCGATCTGATGATCCGCGCCGCCGGCCGGCTGGCGAAGACGCACCGCCTGCTGTTCGTCGTCATCCGCGACGACGAGGTCGAGGACGTCGAACGCCGCCGGCCCGAAAGCGCCGCCGACATCACCCGCTCGAACGTCGCCGCCGCGATGCTGCGCGACCGTCAGCTGGTCATCGCGCGGCTGCAGCGGCTGGGCGCCGACGTCATCGAAGTGCCCGCCGATGCGATGGGCGCCGCGGTGGTCGAGGCGTATCTCGGCATCAAGCGGAAAGGCAGTCTGTGAGCGCGATCGGCCTTCCCTCCTTTTCGACCAGCCGCTTTCGCGACGAGCGCGAGGCCGATTGGGTCGCCTTCGATATCCTGCTGACCAAGCTGGAGAAGAGGGGCGCAAAGGCGCTGACGAGCGACGAGCTTCTCCAACTGCCGATCCTGTACCGCGCGACGCTGTCCTCGCTGTCGATCGCGCGGGCGACCAGCCTCGACAAGGCGCTGCTCGACCATCTCGAAGCGCTGTCGATTCGCGGCTATTTCCTCGTCTATGGCGTGCGCGAGACGCGCTGGAGCCGTATCCGCCGTTTCTTCCTCTACGACTGGCCCGCCGCGGTGCGGTCGGTGTGGAAAGAAACATTGATCATCGCGCTGGTGATCGTCCTTGGCGCGCTGACAAGCTGGTCGCTCGTCGCGCACAACCCCGAATGGTACTTCAACTTCGTCCCCGAAGAAATGTCGGGCGGACGCGATCCGCGCGCCACCGTCGAATTCCTGCAATCGACCCTCGGGCATGGCAAGGCAGCGGCGGGCAGCGAGAAGGAGAGCGGGCTGCATATCTTCGCCACCTATCTCTTCACGCACAACAGCCAGGTGTCGATCCTGTCCTTCGCGCTCGGCTTTGCCTTTGGCGTGCCCACGATGATGCTCGAATATTATCAGGGAATCAGCCTTGGCGCGATGCTGGCCGTGTTCACCGGCAAGGGGCTGGGCGTCGATTTCGGGGGCTGGCTGTTCATCCACGGCACGACAGAGCTGTTCGCCGCCGCGCTGTCGGGCGCGGCGGGACTGCGCATCGGCGCTGCGGTCGTCTTTCCGGGCGCGCGCGGACGGCTGGAAGCAGCGTCCGACGCGGGCCGTACGGCGGGCAAGGTCATGGTCGGCGTCATCTTGATGTTGCTGGTCGCCGGCCTGCTTGAGGGGTTCGGACGGCAGCTGATCACCGACACCGCGCTGCGCTATGGCATCGGCACGGTCATGCTGCTGTTCTGGCTCGCTTATTATTACATTCCCCGACGCGAGGATGTGGCATGACGGCCGCGGCGAGGAATGCCAGGCTGCGCGCCGGCCAGGCGAAGAAGATCCGCGAATTCGTGACCCCCGAGGGAGTCGATCTGGAACTCCGGATCGCCAGTTCGGGGCTGCGCCTCGGTGCGCTGATCGTCGATCTGATCATTCTTGTCGTGACCCTGTTCCTGTTTTCGCTGGCGATGGTCTGGGTCGGGTTCGCCGGAACGGACGACGTGGCCATCATCGTCTGGATGCTCGGCTTTTTCATCCTGCGCACCTTCTGGTTCGTCGGCTTCGAACTCGGCTCGCGGGCCGCGACACCCGGCAAGAGGTTGATGGGCATTCGCGTCGTCGCGCGCGATGGCGGGCGGCTGACCGCCGACGCCGTGGTCGCGCGAAACCTGATCCGCGAGCTCGAGCTGTTCCTGCCGCTGATGATGGTCGGGTTCGGAGCGTCCGAAAATATGGTGTCGGGCTGGACCGTTCTGGCCGGGGTCACCTGGTCGCTGACGCTCAGCCTGTTCCTGCTGTTCAACCGCGACCGGATGCGGATGGGCGACCTGATCGCGGGCACCTGGGTGGTGATGGCACAACGCGCAAAGCTCGACAGCGATATCGCGGCAAGCGCGGAAGCGGGCGCGATGCTGTTCAGCGAGGCCGAGCTGTCGGTCTATGGCATTTACGAATTGCAGGAACTCGAACGCATCCTTCGGGCGCGCGATCCCCGCGCGATGCGCGAGGTTGCCGACACGATCCGCGCCAAGATCGGCCGTCCGGTCGCCGAAGAGGATGACGTCTTCCTGCTTTCCTATTACCGGCAGCTGAAAGCCCGGCTCGAGCGCGGACTGCTGTTCGGGAAAAGACGAGAGGATAAATATGCCAGCGACTGATCTCTCCCCTTCGGTCACAGACGCCCTGCACCGCCGCCGGTCGGTTCGCGCCTTTACTGGCGCGCCGGTCGATCCCGCGGTGCTGAAGGCGATATTTGCCGCTGCGCAGCGCGCGCCGTCGGGCGGCAACCTCCAGCCTTGGCAGGTGACGCTTGTCACCGGCGAACCTTGGCAGCGGGTCAAGGATGCGGTCGCGGCACGGATCGCGATGGGGCGTGAGGGCTATCAGCCCGAATATGACATCTACCCCAAGGGGCTTACCGATCCGTGGGAAAGCCGCCGCTTCGGCGTCGGCGAGGCGCTTTACGCCTCGCTCGGCATCCCGCGCGAGGACAAGGCGGGCCGGCTCGCTCGGTTCATGGAAAATTACCGGGGTTTCGGCGCACCGGTGATGCTTTTCCTCCACTGCTCGCGCATCATGGGGCCGCCGCAATGGTCGGACATGGGCATGTGGCTGCAATCGGTGATGCTGCTGCTCGTCGAGCACGGCCTCGCAAGCTGCCCGCAGGAATGCTGGGCGATGTACGGCCAGACCGTGCGCGAGACGCTGGCCCTTGGCGAGGACCAGATCTTGTTCACCGGCCTCGCGATCGGCCATGCCGATGAAGCCGAGGCGGTGAACCAGTGGCCCGTGCCGCGGGTAGGTCTGGAAGAGGTGATCGATTGGCAGGGATTTTGAGGCCCGGGATTTTGAGAGAGTTGGTTTTGAAGATGCATCATAGACAGGCGCAACTCGGCATCGCAGTGACGATCGCGCTTATGATGGCAGGCTGCGCCGCCGTGCCGACGCCGACCGCGCCGCCGCCAGCCCCGCGACCGATACCGGCGCCGACACCGGCACCCGCGCCGGCGCCAGCGAGCAAATCGTGGGAAGACAGAGCGGTGAACCCCGGCACCTGGCGCTATGACGCGGGCAGCCGGACCGCGACCTTCGCCCAGGCGGGCAGCGCGAACGCCTTGCTGACGATGAGCTGCGCCGGCGGCGGCATCCGCTTGACCTCGGCGCTCGACGGCAATGTCGCGCTGCGCACAAGCGCGGGGACCGACCAGATCCGCTTCGACGGTGGCAACGCGACGGTGCCGAGCCGCGATATAAGGCTCGATCGTATCGCCTTCAGCCGCGGCCGCTTCGCGCTCGAATCGGCGAACGGCGCGCTGACGCTGCCCGTACAGTCCGAAATCGGCCGCGTGATCGAGGATTGCCGATAGGCGAAGCGGCCTAGCCGCCCAGCTGGACGGTACCGCCCTTGATCCAGCCCCAGCGGCAGGGACCCTGATATTCGCGGGCATTCTGCACCGGCCGGCCGACGCCACACAGGTCGGGGTCGATCCCCGGCGTGGCAAAGACGACGCCGAACCACGCATCGTCGTCGGTCGCTTCGCACACCGACACCTTTGCGCCGCCGGCGATCTTCGCCTTGACCGCGCGCGTCTCGCCCGGCGCCCAATAGACGTCGGTGCCGCCCGTCTTGACCTGGCTGGTGCTCGCGCAGGCGGGCAGGCTCGCCCCTTCGGTGCCGATCATCACCGCACGCGCGGCAAGTGGTTCGCCCGTTACGGCAGGCGCGTTGTCGGCGGGCGGCGCAGGCTGGCTGCACGCGGCAAGCGAGGCGATCAGGAGGACGGCGAAGGGGGTCGGGAGACGATGTTTCATGCCCCGAAACTAGCCGCCGCGACGGGCGGGCGCAACGGCCCATCGGAAAACGCGGAGAGGCGCATTTTCGCTTGGGTTTTATGCCCCTCGACCCTATATAATCGATATGACAGACACCCCCGAGAACAGCGCGCCCGAAAGCGCCTCCAAACAGCCCAACGCAAACGCCTATGGCGCCGATTCGATCAAGGTCCTGAAGGGCCTGGACGCGGTTCGCAAACGGCCTGGCATGTATATCGGCGACACCGACGACGGGTCGGGTCTGCACCATATGGTGTTCGAGGTGTCGGACAATGCGATCGACGAAGCGCTTGCCGGCCACTGCGACCTCGTCCTGATCACGCTCAACAGCGACGGGTCGGTCAGCGTCGAGGACAACGGCCGCGGTATCCCCACCGGCATCCATGCCGAGGAAGGCATTTCGGCGGCCGAGGTCATCATGACCCAGCTTCATGCGGGCGGAAAGTTCGAGAACACCAGCGACGACAATGCCTACAAGGTGTCGGGCGGCCTGCACGGCGTCGGCGTCAGCGTCGTCAACGCGCTTTCGGAATGGCTCGAACTCACGATCTGGCGCGACGGCGAAGAGCATTGGATGCGCTTCGAACATGGCGATTCGGTCGCGCCACTCAAGGTCAACGGCCCCGCCCCCTCGGGCAAGAAGGGCACGCGCGTGACCTTCCAGGCCTCGACCGACACGTTCAAGAATGTTCTCGAATTCGACTTCGAAAAGCTCGAGCATCGCTATCGCGAGCTCGCCTTCCTGAACTCGGGTGTCCGCATCAAGCTGGTCGACGCGCGCCACGCCGAACATGTGTCGCACGATCTGCTCTATGAGGGCGGGATCGCGGCGTTCGTCAGCTATCTCGACCGCAACAAGACCCCGCTGCTCCCCGACCCGATCGCGATCAGCAGCGAGCGCGACGGCATCGGCATCGACGTCGCGCTCGAGTGGAACGACAGCTATTATGAAAATGTCCTCTGCTTCACGAACAACATCCCGCAGCGCGACGGCGGCACGCACCTCGCGGCCTTCCGCGCCGCGCTGACGCGCACGCTCAACGGCTATGGCGAAAAGTCGGGGATGCTGAAGAAGGAAAAGGTCAGCCTGACCGGCGAGGATATGCGCGAAGGCCTGACCGCGATCGTCTCGGTCAAGCTGCCCGACCCGAAGTTCAGCTCGCAGACCAAGGACAAGCTGGTCTCGTCCGAAGTCCGCCAGCCGCTCGAAAGCCTGATGGCCGACCGGATGACCGAATGGCTGGAGGAAAATCCGGCGCACGCAAAGGCGGTGATCCAGAAGGTCATCGACGCCGCCGCGGCGCGCGAAGCCGCGAAGAAGGCGCGCGAACTGACGCGGCGCAAGGGCGCGATGGATATCGCGAGCCTGCCCGGCAAGCTCGCCGACTGTCAGGAACGCGATCCCAGCAAGTGCGAACTCTTTCTGGTCGAGGGTGACTCGGCAGGCGGATCGGCGAAGCAGGGCCGCGACCGGCACGTGCAGGCCATCCTGCCGCTGAAGGGCAAGATTCTGAACGTCGAGCGCGCGCGCTTCGACCGCATCATCTCGTCGAAGGAAGTCGGCACGCTAATCCAGGCGCTCGGCACCGGGATCCGCGACGAATTCAATCTCGAAAAGCTGCGCTATCACAAGATCGTAATCATGACGGACGCCGACGTCGACGGCGCGCATATCCGCACGCTCTTGCTCACCTTCTTCTATCGCCAGATGCCCGAGATCATCGAGGCCGGCCATCTCTACATCGCCCAGCCGCCGCTGTACAAAGTCGCGAAGGGCCGGAGCGAGGTTTATCTGAAGGACGACAGCGCGCTCGAGGACTATCTCGTCGATGCGGGCATCGACGCGCTGCTGCTCGAAACCCCGGGCGGGGCGCGATCGGGCAACGATCTGCGCGAGCTGGTCGAGCATGGCCGGCGCCTGCGCGCCCTGATGCGCTATGTCCCGCGCAGCCTGGATCACGGGTTGATCGAAGCACTGGCCTTTGCCGGAGCTCTTGATCCCGCACTCGACACGGCGGGACGCCACAGCGCAGCCGCGACCGCCGCCGCATGGCTCAACGCCGCCGAACGTGCGCTGACCGGCGGAGCCGAGGCCGTCTGGACCGTCGAAGCCGTCGAAGGCGGTGGCTATACGCTCGAACGACGCTGGCGCGGGGTCAGCGACCATCATGCGATCGACGCCGCCTTCCTGCAGAGCCAGGAAGCGCGCCGCCTGCACAAGCTCGCGAGCGAACAGGCCGAAAGCTATGCCCGCCCCGGCCGGCTGGTCAAGGCAACCGGTACGGCAACCGTCGAGGTCGAAGCCACCGAAAGCGACGATGAAGATCTGCCCGCGGCCACGACCGCCAAGGCCAATCCGGTCACGCGCCCGTCCGAGCTGCTCGACGCGATCTTCGCGCACAGCCGCAAGGGGCTGTCGATCAGCCGCTACAAGGGGCTGGGCGAGATGAATGCCGAACAGCTGTGGGAAACGACGCTAGACCCGTCGAACCGCTCGCTACTGCGCGTCAGGACCGAGCAGGCCGACGTCGCCGACGGCATCTTCGAACAGCTGATGGGCGACGAGGTCGAACCGCGCCGCGACTTCATCCAGACCAATGCGCTGTCGGTCGCGAATCTCGACGTTTGATACCATCCTGACGTAAATTAGGTTCGATCCAGCGCGCGGCGGCTTGCCTTGTCGGGCCGCCGCTGCTTTTGGCCCTCCACCGAAAAGGGGAGGATGTCATGCGGGTCTTTTCAGCCCTGTTGATACCGATGCTGCTGACGGTTTCGGCCGCGGCTCAGGATATGCAAGCGACCGACGAACCGGCCGCAGAGGCTCCCGATTTCACCGAAATCGACGGCGGAATGGCAAGCTATTATGGCGACGAACTCGCCGGCAACCGCACCGCGAGCGGCGAACGCTTCGATCCGCGGCAGATGACAGGGGCGCATCGTTCGCTTCCCTTTGGCAGCAAGGTGCGCGTGACCAATGTATCGAACGGCGACAGCGTCGTCGTCCGTATCAACGACCGCGGACCTTTCTCCCGCGGCCGGGTGATCGACATCAGCCACGCCGCCGCCCGCGAAATCGGCATGCACCGCAGCGGCACCGCGCGCGTGAAGCTTGCGCTGCTCAACGACGATTGAGCGACGGTTCGATCAGGTAATCCAGCTACCGATCGTTTCGATCCGCCAGCGATTCTTTTCCAGCCGCAGACGAAAGGTGCCACCGGTCCAGCCCGCCGACCATTCGACATAGCCGCGATCGCGCGCGCGGTTGAAAATGATCTGCGGCATCGTGACCGGATGGAAATCGGGACTTTTGCGCGCAAGCTCCTCCTGGTGCTGGCGCGAATAGACGATGATCGGCCGGTCGCTCTGCAGGCACGCGAAGTCGGCCGGATCGCCGAGCAGGAAGATCGGGCGCGCCGGACCCGCGGTCGCACCGCCCCAGTTGGCCATTCGCTGTCCGATGTCTGCACCGGACATGTCGAGCGGTTCGACGATCGGCGCCGCATGCACGTCGAACAATTTTGCAAGCAGCGCGATTTGCGCGCCCTGCCCGTTGCTCATCGGTGGACAGGCTTCGGCCTTTCGTGCGCCGATCAGCATCGGTGCCGCCGCGCCAGTCCGGTCGAGCAGCAGATGTTGCGCAGCGATGTCGGTGAAGCCATCGCCGTCACTGTCGCGCTCCAGGTCGGCGATCGGCAGGCGAAGATAGAGATCGGCCTGCTTGCGCCGGGTCGCGAGCGCCACCGGCGGATAGGTGATCGACGCCGTGTCGATCAGCGCGACCTCGACCTCGAGGTTGATCGCGCCATCCTCGCCGAGCAGCGGCATGCGCGCCTCGGACGGGACCACGTAAGGAAAGCGGTCGGCAAGGCCGGTATAGAGCGGCGCCTGCCAGTGACGTCCGCCATCGTCCGACAGATGGACCCAATAACCGCCGCCCGACACCTCACCGACCGGATCGAAATTCTGCGACAGGCTGATCGCTGCCGCCCGATTTCCCGCGCGCTCGAAGCGCAGCGGCATGAAATCGTCGGGCAGGGATGCCGCGTCCTTCGGCCAGTCCGATGCCTTTCGCACGCCCGCACGCACCGTGGCGGGGAGCGGCTGCGCGGCGAAGGGCGAGGGATCGGGATCGACGCTCGCCTGTGCGCGGCGCGGCGCGGCGACCTCCTGCCCCGAGCCCTCCGCGATCGTCCGCAACGCCGCGCCATAGGTAACGCGGCGTTCGGCGAAGCCCGGTAAACCCAGCGCGGCAAGCTCGGCGCCGAGCGCGGTCTTCTCCTCCGCGTCATAATGATCGCCCTCGACCTCGGTCGCATAGGCGATCGAGCGCCGGGCATCGGCGCAGATACCCGGAAAGGCGGTGGGGTCGAAGATCCGGCAGATCAGGTCGGGCGGCCCTTCGCCGTCGCCATGGCTCGAAAACCCCGCCTCGGCCAGTGGATAGGGATCCTCGTCCGGATGGTCGAGAAACTGGATCAGCAACATCTGGCTGAGCCAGTCGCGATCCTCTTCGTCGCGGCATGTGGTGGAGGCGCTTTTCTCCGCCGAATAATTCCAGCGGCAGCGGAACGCGCGTTCGGCAGCGACGGGGTCGCCGACCGCGGCGAACAGCGCGACGGCGTCGGCGCGGCGACCAGCAAGCGCATAGGCCGACACGAGATCGAGCATTGTCGCGCGCGCGCCGTCCTCCTTGTCGAACGTCATCTGCACGCCATCGACGGTCGCGGTTGCCGCGCCGATCTCTCCTGCGCGCAGCAAGGCCTTGACCGATTCCGGCTGCGAATCGACCAGCGCGACCGCTGCGTCGCTCTGCCCGGTGTCGAAGAGTTTTCCAGCATAGAGCAGAACGAGCCGCGCCTTCAGCGCATCGCGATCACTTTCGGCGACACGCGAGAGCGCCTCGGGCGAGATCAGCCAGGCATAGAGCGCCAAGGCATCGACCGGCGCGATCACGCCATAATCGGCCGCGCGGATCAGCGGCGGCAGAAAGGGGCTCTCGCCAATACGGGCGGCACGGAGAAAATGCCCGCCACACGGCGCGCTGTTCACGACGAGCCACGCGTCGCGGCGGCGGTCGCTGGCTCCGGCGACCAGCGCGTCGAAATCGGCCGGCTGACAGTCGCCGAGCCGGTCGAGCGCGACGGCGGCCGCTTCGACCACCAGATCGGACCGCGCCTCCGCAACGAGAGCAAGCAGGCGCCGCCGGATCGCGGGCTTCACCGAAGCACTCGCTTCATTCCGGATCGTTTCAAAGGCCATCGCGTCCGACCGAACCCACAAGCCCACCAATTCGGTCATCTGTGCCGCCGAAAGACCGTAACGCGGCGCGAGTGCGGCGATAGCAGCGTCGCGGTTCTTTGCGATCAACGCCTTGCGAACATCCGCATCCCATTGGGTCAGCGGCTGCGGCTCGTAGGTCGAATAGGTGCCGCTCATCAGAAAATTGTCGACCTGGTCTTTCGACAGGCCAAGGCTGGACGGTGCAGCGCCGCCCAGCAGGACCGTCGCCGCCAACGCCATCGCATATCGTTTCATCGCGCGCCCTCCCCCATTTTCGAGCGACGATGTTACAATATCACATGAAAGCTGCAAGCCGGTACCTGCGCTCTAATCGAAAACCGACCAGCCCGCCGCATAAGCGAAATGTTCGAGCGCGATCGCACCGACGAGCGACGTTCCGGCCTCGTTGAGTCCCGGCGACCAGACCGCGATCGAGCCTTGTCCGGGTGCGATGCAGAGGATGCCGCCGCCGACGCCGCTCTTGCCCGGAAGCCCGACGCGGAAGGCGAATTCGCCCGAATTGTCATAATGGCCGCAGAGCATCATGATCGCGTTGATGCGGCGCGCGCGGTGCGGCTCGATCAACTGCTCGCCGGTGAGCGGATCGCGGCCCTCCATCGCAAGAAACAGGCCGGCGCGCGCGAGCTGGCGACAGTTCATCGCGATCGCGCACTGGCGGAAATAGACGCCGACGGCGTCTTCGACCGGGTGCCGCAGATTGTCGAATGCCTGCATGAAATAGCCGAGGCTGCGATTGCGCGCGCCGGTCTGCGATTCGGACGCGGCGACCTCGGGATCGATTGCGACACTGTCGTCACCCGAGCGGGCCCGCAGGAAGTCCAGTATCTCCACGACCGTCGCGTCGCCGTCGCGGCCGTCGATCAGCCGGTCGGTCGTCGCGATCGCGCCAGCATTGATCAGCGGGTTGCGCGGGATACCGCCCTCGCTTTCGAGCTGGACGATCGAGTTGAACGCACTGCCCGACGGCTCGCGCCCGACGCTGTCCCATAGCGTGCTGCCGACGCGCTTCAGCGCCAGTGCCAACGTGAAGACCTTCGATACCGACTGGATCGAAAAGGGAATGTCGGCGTCGCCGGCGGTGTGGACGGTGCCGTCGGGGAGCGCGAGGGCAAAGCCGAAATGGTTCGGATCGACCTTGGCCAGCGCCGGGATATAGTCGGCGACCTTCCCCTGCCCGCGGTGCGGCAGGGCGACTTCATAGGCTTCGGCGACGCAGCGTGCGAGATCGATCATGGCCCATTCCCTAGCAACTTCATTCGCGATTGCATGTATTTTCATTTTTCTAGAAATATTATATAAAGTAGAAATCAAATCACCGACTCGGGAGACAGGACATGGCCGACCATCGCGCGAAGGGGCTTTCGAGCGCCGTCTGTTACAAGGACAGCAAGGCGGCCTTCCGCTGGCTGGAGGAGGCGTTCGGGTTCGAGCCGATTTTCGTGCTGCTCGATGCCGACGGCAATCTTGCCCACAGCGAGATGGAATATGGCGCCTCGACAATCATGATCGGCAATGAATGGTCCAACGACCATCGCAGCCCGGCGAACCTTGGCGGCAAGAACAGCCAGACGGTGCATGTCCAGCTCGGTACGGACGAAGATATCGATGCGCATTGCGAAAAGGCGCGCGCGGCCGGGGCTGACATCATCGCCGGGCCCGAAACCCAATTCTACGGCGACCGCACTTATCGCGCCAAGGATCCCGAGGGGCATATCTGGACCTTCGGCGTCACGGTCGAGACGAAAACGTCGGACGAATGGGACGCCGAGGGCGGCTTCACCACCAAGACGCGGCTCGACGATTGAGCGCCGCGCTCGACCGGATGCTGGGCGCGATCGCCGATCCCAAACGGCGGCGCGCGATCGAGCTGCTGGGCGAGCGGCCGCGCAGCGCGGGCGAGCTTGCCGACGCGCTCGGCCTCGCGCCGCCCGCGATGAGCCGGCACCTGCGCGCGCTGAAGGAAGGCGGGCTGGTCGAGGACGGCCATCCGCATTTCGACGCGCGCATACGCATCTATTCGCTGAAAGACGGCGCGACCGAAGAACTCAAACGCTGGCTCGCCGAGACCGAGGCGCGCTGGACGCATCAGCTCGCGGCGTTCAAGACGCATGTCGAGAAAGGCGAATGAGCGCGGCGGTGATCGTCGCGCTGCGCGTAGCGGCGACCCCGCACGCGACGTTCGCGGCGTTCACCGACGGGATCGGGTGCTGGTGGAAAAGCCATCCGCTGTTCCCGTTGTCGCCAAAGGGCGACGGCGTGCTGCGGTTCGACCCTTCAGGCCCCGGCGGGCGGCTGGTCACCCGCTTCGACGACGGCGAGGAGTGGGAGATCGGACCTGTGCACCACTGGTTGCCCGGCCAGCGGCTCGCCTTTGGCTGGCGGCTGCCGAGCTTCGCGCCCGAACAGGCGACCGAGGTCGATGTGCGATTCGAGCCGGTCGGCGCCGAAACGCGCGTGACGGTCGAGCATCGCGGCTGGGATGCGATCCCGCAGAATCATGTCGCACGCCACGGGTTCGAGCTGATGCTGTTCCAGCGGCGGCTGGGCGAACATTGGCGCAGCCTTCTGAAGCAGATGAACCAGACGCTCTAGCAGGATGTCGGTTTTGGGGTGGGAAGCTGACACCCGAATGGGTATAGTGTTGCAATGGCGATTAGCGCTACGAAGAACAGGTTGGGCGGCCGACTAGCTGCATGTCAGGCGGCTGGAACGGTTGCCGGGCTTTCGATCGCATCGTTTGTTGGATCCGTCTTATCGCCATCAACGCCACCTTACACAGGATCCTATAGCCGGGATTTTATAACGATTCTCTTAGCCGCTTTCGTAATTGGTATTCCCTTTTACGCCGCCGCTGTTCTGGTCCTACATACGTTCACGAAAAGCATCTTGGCTCATCCGTTCGTCTGGTGCGTCACCTCACCAGCAATTGTTCTTGCCGCCACCGTGGCGGCCTTTCCGCCGATCCATCATCAAGGCATCTATTGGGTCACGATAATTCCATTTTGCGGGTTGTTGACCGGTATCTTTTTCGTTTGGCGGCAGGTTAAAATGCCGCTGGTCTATGTCCGTTAGCGGTCGCTAGCCGACGATCAAGAAAACATTGCACGCGCCCCTCCCCAGCCCCACGTTCCACTTATGTCCCTCCCCGCCACCTTCTCCGACTGGTTCGCCGCGCGCGGGTGGCGGCTGCGGCGGCATCAGGCCGAGATGCTCGCGGCGGGCGAGTGCGGCGAGAGTGCGCTGCTCGTCGCGGCGACGGGCGCGGGCAAGACATTGTCGGGGTTCCTGCCGAGCCTCGTCGACCTTGCGGCCAATCCGTCGGACCGACTGCACACGCTCTATGTGTCGCCGTTGAAGGCGCTCGCCGCCGACGTCGAGCGCAATCTTCTGGGGCCGATCGCCGACATGAATCTCGACATCAGCGTCGAGAGCCGCAGCGGCGATACCTCGTCGGACAAGAAGGCGCGGCAGCGGAGCCGGCCGCCGAACATATTGCTGACGACGCCCGAATCGCTGTCGCTGCTGCTCTCCTATCCCGACAGCTTCACGATGTTTGCCGACCTGAAGACGGTGGTGATCGACGAGATCCATGCCTTTGCGCCGGGCAAGCGCGGCGATTTGCTGAGCCTTGCGCTGGCGCGGCTTCAGCAGATTGCGCCCGGCCTCCGCCGCGTAGGCCTGTCGGCGACGATTGCCGATCCCGACCAGTATCGCGGCTGGCTGGCGCCCGATGCCGATGCGGGCAAGGTCACGCTCGTCGAGGGCGAGGCGGGGGCCGATCCCGATATCGATATCTTGCTGCCCGAGGGCGCGGTGCCGTGGGCCGGGCATTCGGGGCGCTGGGCGGTGCATCAGGTGATGGAGGTCGTCGCAGCGAACCGCACGACGATCATCTTCTGCAACACCCGCGGCCTCGCCGAGCTGATCTTTCAGGAGCTGTGGAAGGTCAACGACCTCAGCCTGCCGATCGCGATCCACCACGGCAGCCTCGACCGCGAGGCCCGCCAGCGCGCCGAGCAGGCGATGGCCGAAGGGCGCCTCCGCGCGCTCGTCGCGACGTCGAGCCTCGATCTCGGGCTCGACTGGGGCGATGTCGATTGCGTCATCCAGATGGGCGCCCCCAAGGGATCGTCGCGGCTGCTCCAGCGGATCGGACGCGCCAATCACCGGCTCGACGAGGCGAGCAGGGCACTGATCGTGCCGGGGAACCGCTTCGAATATCTGGAAGCACGCGCCGCGCTCGACGCGGTCGAGGCGGGCGAGCGCGATGCCGACCGCTTCCGCCCCGGCGCGCTCGACGTGCTCGCGCAGCATGTGATGGCGCTCGCCTGTGCCGCGCCGTTCAGGGAAGACGCGCTGCTTGCCGAGATCCGGTCGGCCGCACCCTATCAGTGGATCGATGCCGGAACCTTTACCCGGCTGCTCGGCTTCGTCCGCGACGGCGGCTATGCGCTCAAAAGCTATGACCGTTTCCGCCGCCTTGCGCCCGACGGGCAGGGCGGCTGGCGGATCGCGCACCCGAAACTCGCGGCGCAGCACCGGCTGAACGCGGGGATCATCGTCGACGCACCGACGCTCGACGTGCGCTTCAAAAACGGGCGGCGGCTCGGCACCGTCGAGGAATATTTCGCGAGCACGCTGGTCACCGGCGACACCTTCGCCTTTGCGGGGCTCAGCCTCGAGGTCGAGTCGATCCGCGACACCGACCTGATCGTCCGCGCGACGACTCGGCCCGCGCGTATCCCGAGCTATGTCGGCGCGCGCATGGCGCTGTCGACCCGGCTCGCCGAGCGGGTGCGCGGCTTCCTCGCCGACCCGTCGAGCTGGCAGCGCTTTCCCGAAGATGTCCGCTTCTGGCTGGAGATGCAGCAGATCCGCTCGGTGCTGCCCCGTCCCGGCGAGCTGCTCGTCGAGACCTTCCCGCACGAGGGTCATCATTATATGATCTGCTATCCGTTCGAGGGATGGAATGCACACCAGTCGCTCGGCATGCTGGTCACCAAACGGATGGAGCGCGCGGGACTGCAGCCGCTGGGTTTCGCCGCGTCGGACTATGCGCTGGCGATCTGGTCGCTGCGCCCGGTCGAGCATCCCGCGAACCTGTTCGATGCCGAAATCCTGTCCGAGGAATTCGTCGAATGGGTCGAAAGCTCGCACCTTTTGAAACGCGCGTTCCGCGAGGTTGCGGTGATTGGCGGGCTGATCGAGCGCCAGCATCCGGGCAAGCGCAAGACGGGCAAGCAGGTGACCTTCTCGACCGACCTGATCTTCGACGTGCTCAGAAAATATGAGCCCGACCATCTGCTGCTCGAGGCGGCCTGGGCCGATGCGCGCGAGCGGCTGACCGATGTCGCGCGGCTCGGCGACCTGCTCGACCGCGCGGCGGGTACGATGCTGCACAAGAGACTCGACCGCGTCAGCCCGCTCGCGATCCCTGCGCTGGTGCTGATCGGGCGCGAGAATGTCGCCGCGTCGGACCTCGACGACGCGTTGCTCGGCGAGCTGGCCGATGCGCTGGCGGCGGAGGCGATGCATCCCTGACGCTGCTTGCTGTGTCACGCGATGAGGCGTAGACTGACGGCAAATATAAAGGGGATGCCGGCGATGATCGAAGCCACTCAGCCATCCGTTCGATGGGCGCTGCCGCTGCTCGCGCCCCTGCTGCTCGGCGCGACGCCGCCCACCGCAACACCACCCCCTGCTGCGCCCGTTCCAGCAACTCCGTCCGGCGAGATGACCGTCGATCCGGTCACCGGCGCGATCGTTCCGGTCATCCAGCCCTTTGACCTCGATGCGACGCGGCGGATGTCGGTGCAGGTGACGGTCGGCGGCAAGGGTCCTTTTTCCTTCCTTGTCGATACCGGTGCCGAACGCACGGTGATCGCGCGCGAACTCGCCGAGCGGCTGAAGCTGGCGCCTGGCGAAAAGCTGCGGCTGGCGACGATCGGCAGCGCGCTGACGGTGCCGAGCTTTCAGGTCGCGGCGCTGCAGATGACCAATCTCAGCCTCAATGGCTTCGACGCGCCGGCCTTCGACGGCCGGCACATCGGTGCCGCGGGGCTGATCGGGGTCGATATGCTCGAGAACCGCCGCGTCCTGATCGATTTCCGCAAGCAGAGCATGTCGATCGTCGAGATGGGCAAGCGTTCGCGTCCGATCATCCGCGATGACGATGCGATCGTCGTCACTGCGAAGCGGCTCGGCGGACGGCTGATCCTTTCGGATGCGACGCTCGACGGCAAACGCATCGACGTGATCGTCGATACCGGCGCGCAGACGAGCGTCGGCAACCGGCTGCTCCAAAAGCTGGTTGCCGGCCGGCGACTCAATCGCACGGCCTTCACCCCCACGACGCTGGAAGCGGTGACCGGCGAAGCCGTCCCTGCGACGCACACCATCATAAAGCGGATGATGATCCACGGCATGGACGTCAACGATCTGCGGGTCAGTTTTGCCGACGCACAGGCGTTCCGCGCGCTGGGGCTCGACGACCGGCCGGCGCTGTTGCTCGGCATGGATTGCCTGTCGCTGTTCGACCGGGTCGAGATCGATTTCGCCAACCGCCGCGTCGTCTTCGACCTGCCTAGCGCTGCGAACAGCGGCACGCGGTTTCGCTTCGCCGCAAACGAGTCGATGCGCGGCAGCTAGAGTGCTTGCGACGCTGAAGGCGGCTTGCCATAGCGGCCGCATGTCCGGCCCGGTGACTTTCGATTTCGCGGGCGAGCGTTTTCACATGCTCGCCGATCGCGCGCTGTTCTGGCCGGCGCGGGACGCGCTGATCGTCGCCGACCTGCATCTGGAAAAGGCGAGCTGGTATGCGGCGCACGGCCAGCCGCTGCCGCCCTATGACAGCCAGGATACGCTCGATCGCCTGGCGCAGCTCGCGGCGGCGACGGGGGCCAGCGCGATCTGGTGTCTTGGTGACAGTTTCCACGACCGCGCCGCCGCCGAACGGATCGCCCCCGCAATCGCCGCGCGCCTCGCGGGGCAGGCCGCCGCGACGCGGATCATATGGATCGCGGGCAATCACGACGGACTGACCGCGGGGGCGTGGGGCGGCGAGGTCGTCGATGAAATGATCGCGGGCGGCATCGTCTTTCGTCACCAGAGCCTCGCGCACGAAACGCGGCCCGAGATCTCGGGGCATTTCCACCCCAAATTGCGCCTCAACATACGTGGGCGGACTATGTCGCGGCCCTGTTTCGCAGGCGATGGACAGCGGCTGATTCTGCCCGCCTTTGGCAGCTTCACCGGCGGCCTCGACGTCGAAGATCCTGCAATCGCCGTGAATTTTTCCGGCCCCTATCGCGCGATGCTGGCCGCGCGCGGCCGGCTGCTGTCGATACCCTGTGCCGTGGAAGCGGACGATGACGCTACGGCAAGCCGGACCGCCGTCGGGGCGCGGCGCCGGTAGCCGCCGCGCAGATGCTCGCCCGCCTGTGACCAAAAAGCATCACCTTTTCAGAAACGACGCAAAAGCAGGGCTGACGCTGGAAGCCTCGCAATGTTTTTGGTTATGTTCGCTCCGCAACGAAAAAAACCAAAAGTTGTGAGAGGAGTGCCCACCATGAAATCTTCCCTTCTAGCCGCGCGTCTTTTGCGTACGAGTGCGCTTGGCGTCTCGCTCGCCGTGACGATGATATCGATACCTGCCTTCGCCCAGGACGCAGCCGACACCACCACTGCCGACGACACCGCCAACAACGAGATCGTCGTTACCGCGCAGGGCCGTTCGCAGCGGCTTGCCGACGTCCCCGTCGCGATCTCGGCCGTCAGCGCCGAAACGCTGCAGAACAGCGGCGCGAACGACATCCGCCAGCTCAATCAGGTCGCCCCGTCGCTGCTCGTGTCGTCGACCGGCTCGGAAGCGAACGGTTCGGCGCGTATTCGCGGCATCGGCACGGTCGGCGACAACCCCGGCCTCGAAAGCTCGGTCCCGGTCTTCATCGACGGCGTCTATCGCTCGCGTTCGGGCATCGGCCTCAACGAACTCGGCGAAATCGACCGCATCGAAGTCCAGCGCGGCCCGCAGGGCACGCTCGGCGGCCGCAACTCGTCGGCAGGCCTGATCAGCATCTATTCGAAAAAGCCGAGCTTCGAGTTCGGCGCCACGGGTGAGGTCACCTATGGCAATTACGATTATTGGCGCCTCGGCGGCAGCGTCACCGGGCCGATCACCGATACGCTCGCCGCGCGCCTCGACGGCGTGTGGGTGAAGCGCGACGGCTTCCTGCGCGACACGACCAATGGCCGCGACATCAACAACCGCGACCGCTATTTCCTGCGCGGCCAGCTGCTGTTTGAACCGACTGATGCGCTGTCAGTCCGCCTGATCGCCGACTATACGTCTCGCGATGAAGAATGCTGCGGTGCCACCTATGTCAGCGCGGCGGTCAATCCCTATATCGGTAACCTCAACAATCCGAGCACGGCGGGCGTCGCGTCGACCCCGACGACGAACAACATCATCAATGTGCTGCGCGACCTCGGCCAGCCGATCGGCGCGTTCAATCAGGGTTACAGTCGCAATATCTCGGTCAGCCCGGGCCGCAGCTATGCCGGCAAGACCAAGGATTACGGCTTCTCGGGCCAGATCGATTATGATTTCGGCGGCGCGAAGCTGACCTCCATCACCGCGTATCGCGAATATCGGTCGGGACAGGCGGGCGACGTCGATTATGGCACGGTCGATATTCTCTATCGCGCGCCGAGCGACGACAGCTATCGTCAGTTCCACACCTTCACGCAGGAACTGCGCCTGCAGGGCGAGGCCTTCGACGGCAAGCTCGACTGGCTGGTCGGCGGCTTCTACGCCAATGAAAAGCTGACGGTTCGCGACAATCTGCGCTTCGGTACACAATATGGCCGGTTCGCGGCTTGCCGCCTGATTTCGGGCAGCGCCCTCGCCGCTCTCTATTCGCCGAACAATCCGTCGTGCATCATCCCGGGTGTCGGGCAAGCGGCGATCAATGGCGCCTTCGGCGCCCTCGGCCCGGCAGTGCTCGCGAACCTCGCGACCCTCGACGGGATCAGCGACAAGGGCAGCATCGACGACCAGTATCGCCAGAACGGCAAGAACTGGGCGCTGTTCACGCACAACATCTTCCACGTCACCGACAAGCTCGATTTCACCTTCGGCGTCCGGTATACCAACGACAAGAAGAAGTTCGGCGCGACCTTCACCAACGATAACGTCGCCTGCCCGAGCATCCAGACCCAGCTCGTTCCGCTGCTCAGCAATCCGGCGGTCCCCGCCTCGGCAAAGCAGGTTTTCGGCGGCCTGATCGGTCTCGCCTGTCAGGGCAACTCGACCGCCGAACTCAACAATGTCTCGATCAGCGACAGTCGCAGCGAAGACGAGTTCACCGGCACGGCCATCCTGTCGTACAAGCCGATCGACGATCTGATGCTCTATGCTAGCTATTCGCGTGGCTACAAGGCAGGCGGGTTCAACCTCGACCGTTCGGCGCTCAAGGCTCCGACCCTGCCGTTCTCGGCAACGCCCGGCGGCGCACAGGGTCTTGTCGGCAATCTCCAGTTTGATCCGGAAACCGTCAACAGCTACGAACTGGGCGCCAAATATGCGACCGGTCCGTTCAGCGCCGGTCTGACCTTCTTCCGGTCGGACTTCAGCAGCTTCCAGCTGAACACCTTCAACGGAACCGTGTTCCTGGTGCAGAACGTCAACGGCTGCTCGAGCAGCCTGGGTGGTGGCGACCGCGATCAGAGCAAGTTCACGGGCGCGCCGAACTATAATGCTGCGGCCGCAACGACGGGCGCCTGCCCGACCGACGACGTCAGCTATGGCGTGCGCACGCAGGGTTTCGAACTTGAAGCCTCGCTGGTTCCGGCCCGCAGCTTCCGCATGACCGCGGGTCTGACCTATGCCCGGACCAAGTATCGGAGCAATCTGGTGGGTAATGATTCGGGCGCTCCGCTCGATCAGGCGCTCCGTTTGCTGCCGGGCAACAATCTGTCGAACGCGCCCGAACTGGTCGCGACCGGCAGCGTCGCCTGGACGCCCGATATCGGCAGCAGCGGCCTGACCGGCCTCGTCTATATCGATGGCCGCATGACCAGCGATTACAACACCGGGTCGGACCTGTTCCCGCAGAAGGCACAGGACGGCTACGCACTGTTCAACGCGCGTATCGGCATTCGCGGTCCCGACGAGAAGTGGGGCATCGAATTCTGGGGCCAGAATATCTTCAACAAGCAATATGCCCAGGTCGCCTTCAACTCGCCCTTCCAGGAAGGCGCGACGTCGACGACCACGGCATTCGCCGACCCGCAGTTCCCGGGCGGCCGCCAGATCTTCTCGCAGTTCCTTGCCGAACCGCGGACCTATGGCGTGACGCTGCGCGGCAAGTTCTGATCGCGTAGTTTACGGTAAAGGGACCGCCCGCTCGCTTCCGTGAGCGGGCGGTTTCTTTTTTGCCCTTAGCGACAAGTGGCGGGCCAGCCCGCGCGTTACCGATCAGCGCGCGCGCGCTGCCTGATGCGCGATGTCGGTCATCAGCTTGCGGAACAGCACCGCGCCTGCTGTGCCCGACGATTTGAGCGACCGTTCGCAATCGAGCAGCCGCGTCATCAACCGCGCGACACGCACCGAATCCCAGACGTGAAGCTGCGCCGTCACCGCGTCGCGTTCCTTCCAGAAAACGCCGCTGCTCTTCGCCGCGACCACGGTCGCGGGGTGGGCGCCAGCATCAACCTCGTCGCGCAGCCGCGCGAGCTGCATCGCACGGATGGCGAGCGCGCGGATGATGCGGATTTCGGCAACCCCGACCGCCGCCGCCTGCGCGAGCATCGCGGGCAGTTCGCGCACCTTGCCGCCGAGCGCGACATTGATGCATTCGCTGACATCCTCTTCGTGCGTCGCGGCGCCGAGCGCGGCGATATCGGCCGCCGTCACCTGCCGTTGCCGGTCGGTCGCCGCATCAAGATAGAGCGCGATCTTCTCGATCTCGCGGCGCATCAGCGCCTGATCGCCCGAGACGAGATCGACGAGCAATTGCGCTTCGGAATTGGCAAGCCGCAGCCCCTGTTCCTGCGCCGCCCCCATCGCGATGCCGACAAGCGCGCGGCGGTCGGGCTGGTAACAGATGGCCGCGACGGCATGATCCGCCCCCTCGA
Organism: Sphingopyxis sp.; assembly: GCF_965279755.1. Classification (GTDB taxonomy): domain Bacteria; phylum Pseudomonadota; class Alphaproteobacteria; order Sphingomonadales; family Sphingomonadaceae; genus Sphingopyxis. The sequence goes on from NZ_OZ257261.1 coordinate 1,374,273, forward strand.
CCAGTTTCACGAGTTTCGACTTCGCGGTGATCGACGCCCCGGTCGCAACCACCGGATTGATCGCGGTATCGGCCGCGATCAAAGCCTCGACCGCCGCCAGACTGTCATCACCGCTGCCCGAGATTTCGAGACGGATCACGCGCGAGGGCGAAAAGAGCGACATCGACGCGGCTTCGGCCGCAAGCAGCGAGGGATCCTGCGAAAGCTGTAAGCCGGTCAGGTCGAGCCGTTCGGCGTCCTTGCCCGCAAGGCCGATCAGATGCGCAGCGACGGCTTCCATCGTCGCTTCGTCGGGGCCGGTCAGAAGGATGAAACGGACCGCAGGGTCGAGGCGCGTCTGGCGTTCGAGGTCGGCGGGTTTGAGGCTCTTCATTGCCCGGCGGGGGCGGGCGCCGCCGGTGTGTCGGCCGACTGGCCGCCGCCGCGATGCGCGAAGACCGCGATGCGTGCGACGATCTGGTCGGCGACCCCCGAGGCCAGCCGTTCGAGCGAGGTCGATTCGGCGGCGATCGTCGCATATTCGCTGCCGACGACGTCGATTCCGGCGTCCTGCGCGGCGGTCGCGTCGAGCAGCACCTCGCCCGAGGCCGAATCGACGAGTTGGTAGCGCGCGCGCAGCATGCGCCGTTCGCGCGTCACCGCATCGTCCGAACGGACGCCGAAGCCGGTAATCGAATCCTCGAGCCGCACATCGAGCCGCAGCCGCTTGCCGGCCTCACGCCCTTCGCGGGTGGCCTGCAACCGGTCGCGCAGCGCATTGCGGACGAGCCAGCCCGAATGTCCTTCGATCGGCGCGACATCGACATCAGCAAGAACCTGCGCAACCGCCCCCTTGTCGCCGTTCGCGTAGAGCGGCCTGAGCCCGCAACCGCCGAGCATCAGCGAGGCGGCAACGAGCGAGGAGGTCAGAAGAGCGCGCATATCAGGGAACGATATTCACCAGCCGGCCCGGAACCACAATCACCTTTTTGGGCGCCGCGCCGCCGAGCAGCTCGACGATGCGCGGACGCGCCAGCGCCGCGGCTTCGGTGGCATCCTTGTCGAGGTCTTTCGCGATCGTCATCGTATCGCGCAGCTTGCCAGCAACCTGGATCGCGATCGTCACCTCGTCTTCGACGAGCAGTGCCGGATCGGCGGCAGGCCACGCGGCATCGGCGATCATCGCCGTCGTGCGCTGGCTGGCCGGCAGTGCTGCCCACGCCTCTTCGGCAAGATGCGGCAGCATCGGCGCGACGAGCAGGATCAGCGTCCGGCACGCCTCTGCACGCGTGGCCGAGGGCTTTGCCTTTTCGATCTCGTTCGCAAGCGCGTGGATTTTCGCCACCGCCTTGTTGAACCCCAAGGCCTCGACATCGGCGGCGACGCCGGCGATTGTCTGGTGCAGCTTGCGGGCCAGCGCCTTGTCCTCGGCGCCATCGCCGGCATTTTCGGTGTCGCCGAACAGACGCCACAGCCGCTGGACGAAACGCCACGCGCCCTCGATCCCCGCCTCGCTCCATGGCAGGTCGCGCTCGGGCGGGCTGTCGGAGAGCATGAACCAGCGAGCCGCGTCGGCGCCATACTGGTCGAGGATGGCGTCGGGATCGACGACATTCTTCTTCGACTTCGACATCTTGATCACGCGGCCGACATCGACCGGCGCGCCATCGGATTCGAGCGTCGCACCGTCCGCCGAACGGAGGATCTCGGTCGGCGTGAAGAAGAGCGGCGGCAGGCCTTCGCCCTGCGGCCGGCTGTACGTCTCGTGCGTCACCATGCCCTGCGTGAACAGGCTGGCGAAAGGCTCCTTGATGTCGATCATCCCGAGCTTCGCGAGCGCGCGCGTCCAGAAGCGCGCATAGAGCAGGTGCAGGATCGCATGCTCGATCCCGCCGATATACTGATCGACAGGCAGCCAGCGGCGGATCACCTCGGGATCGAAAGGCTTGTCGGCCGGCGAGCTGGCAAAGCGCAGGAAATACCACGACGAATCGACGAAGGTGTCGAGCGTGTCGGTTTCGCGCACTGCCTCGCCGCCGCACGACGGGCATTGGACATGCTTCCACGTCGGATGGCGGTCGAGCGGATTGCCGGGGACCGAGAAATCGGCATCCTCGGGCAGCACGACCGGAAGCTGGCTCTTGGGAACCGGCACCATTCCGCACGACGGGCAATGGATGAAGGGGATCGGCGTGCCCCAATAGCGCTGGCGCGAGACGCCCCAGTCGCGCAGGCGCCACACGGTCGTGCCCTTGCCCCAGCCCTCATGCTCCGCGCGCGCAATGATCGCGGCCTTGGCTTCGTCGATGGTCATGCCGTCGAGGAAGTGACTGTTCACCAGCTTGCCGGGGCCGGTATAGGCCTCGTCGCCGGTGAAATGCTGCGCGGTCTCTTCGCCGTCGGCGATCACCCGGTGGACGGGCAGCTCATATTTCCGCGCGAAGTCGAGGTCGCGCTGGTCGTGCGCCGGGCAGCCGAAGATCGCGCCGGTGCCATAGTCCATCAACACATAGTTCACGACCCAGACCGGCAGGTGCAGCGCGGGGTCGAGCGGATGTTCGACCGACAGGCCGGTGTCGAAGCCCAGCTTCTCGGCGGTGTCGATCTGTTCGGCGGCGGTGCCTTGGCGGCGGCATAGCTCGATGAACGCCGCGAGTTCGGGCGAATCCTTCGCCAGCCTCTCGGCGAGCGGATGGTCGGGCGAGATCGCCGCGAAGCTCGCGCCATAGAGCGTGTCGGGGCGCGTCGTGAAGACGTCGAAGCCGACCGCGCCGCCGGCCATTTTGAACGAGAATTCGAGCCCCTGCGACTTGCCGATCCAGTTTTCCTGCATCAGCCGGACCTTGTCGGGCCATTTGTCGAGGCTTTCGAGCCCCTCGAGCAATTCCTCGGCAAAATCGGTGATCTTCAGGAACCACTGCGACAATTTCTTCTTTTCGACGAGCGCGCCCGAGCGCCAGCCGCGACCGTCGATCACCTGCTCGTTCGCGAGCACGGTCATATCGACGGGATCCCAGTTGACGTAGCTTTCCTTGCGCGCGACGAGGCCGTGCGCAAACAGATCGAGGAACAGCGACTGTTCCTGGCCATAATAGTCTGGCTCGCACGTCGCGAGCTCGCGGCTCCAGTCGATCGCAAGGCCGAGCCGCTTCAACTGACCGCGCATCGAGGCGATATTGTCGCGCGTCCAGCCGCCCGGGTGGACGCCCTTTTCCATCGCGGCATTTTCCGCCGGCATACCGAAGGCGTCCCAGCCCATCGGGTGGAGCACGTCATGGCCGGTCATCCGCTTGAAGCGTGCAAGCACGTCGCCCATCGCATAGTTGCGGACATGGCCCATGTGGATGCGCCCCGAGGGATAAGGGAACATCTCGAGGATATAGGCTTTGGGCTTGTCGCCCGATTCGTTGGTGGCAAAGCTGTTCGCGGCGTCCCACGCGGCCTGCCAGCGGGCATCGGCTGCGAGGGCGCCAAAGCGCGTTTCGCGGGTCATTCTTCACTTACCCCGTTGATGTCTGTCGGCGCGGCGGCGCGCCGGAGAATTAGCCTTCGATGGCGCCGCGGCGCAGGTCGCGGGCGCGGGTGAGGATGATTTCCTCAAGCTTCTGCACCGTCGCCGCCTGTACCGGCGCGTCGACCCAGGCACCGCCCTGCGACACCTGACGTGACGCCGCGACGCGGATCGCATCGGCGCGAAGATCGCGGTCGAGGATCGACACGGTGACCTTCATCCGCTCACCGGGGTTCGCCGGGTTCGCGTACCAGTCGGTGATGATCACGCCGCCCGAACTGTCGGCCTGAAGCAGCGGCATGAACGACAGGGCGTCGAGCGACGCGCGCCACAGATAGGAGTTTACGCCGATGGTCGTGACCTGCGACGCCGCGAGGTCGGCCTTCGGCTTTTCCTTGCCGGCGCACGCCGAAAGGCCGAGCGCTGCGACACCGAGCAGTGCCAGCGTGGCCGAACGCGAGGCAAGGAGGGTAAGCTTGGACATGCCGAACACCTTATCTTTATAAGCGCTGCGAAGGCCGCGCTGCTGCAAATTTGACAGCGTCTCTATCGCCCTTGCCGCCGTCCGGCAAGCGCGGCAATCGCGTCTTTCCCGGCATTCATCTTTAGGTCAGCTTGGGACGGCACTGTGGGATTCGCGCAACAACTTCGGTGAAAAGCCGCGGGCGCGCGACTATTCGTTCGGGAATCACTGGAATTATCCCCGCCAGGGTCCTATCTGACGATTCGATTGGGGATGGAGTCGCAGACTGATGGCGCGGAATTCGCGACATATATGGAAAGCAGGGCTGTTCGCCGCCGCGGCGATTTCAGTCGCGCTTCCGCCTGCGCTCGCGGCAATGAGCCGCACCGATCGCATCCGCGACACGCAATTGTCCGAAACCCTGCTCAGCCAGTTCACCCCCGCCTCGGGCGACGAGCGGCTGATCGCACGCTATAACAAGATGTCGGCCGAAGCGCGCGGCAGCTTCACCTTCACGCCCGCCGCGATCGACGCAAACCGCAAGAACCGTGCGATCACCGTCGTGATCCGCGCCCGCGACGAAGCATCGAGCGCCGCACGCACCACCGGCCTCGCCGCCGGCCGCACCAACACGCCGATCGCGATTGCACCGGTCGCCTATGATCTGGGCGCATCGCTGGGCTTCCAGCGCTTTGCGACCCCGGCGCTGCCGCGCGGCGTCGATATCAAGAACCTGCCCGTCGCCAGGGCACCCGAGCAAGCCGAGAAGAAATCGCGCTTCGCAACGCGCGTGCTCAGTCAGCCGAGCGACCCGGCCGGCGCGACCGACCGCGTTACCGCGCCGGGCGATGACCAGAATGTCGATGTCGTCAGCAGCTATCGCGTGACCAAGAATATCGATGTCACGGCAGGTGTCCGGTACCGCGCCGACGATCGCATCCAGCCGCTGACCGATTCGCGCCGCGACAGTCAGGCGGTCTATGTCGGAACGGCCTTCCGCTTCTAAACGCGCCTAGCGGCGACGCTTCGCCGCTTTTTCTTCCCACGCATCGATCGCCGCCCAGCCGGAATTGAGTCCGCCCGACCGTTTGAGCGCGCACGCACGTGCGGGCGTCATCCCGCCGAGCGCGACCGGCTGCGCCCCCGCCAGCCGCGCGAGCCGCAGCCACGCCGCCCGGCCGAGCGCGGGTGCACCGGGATGCGAGCGCGTCGGGTGCAGCGGCGAGATGAACACGCCCTGCGCCTGCGCGCGCCTTGCCGCGCGTGCCTCGCGGACATTGTGGACCGGCATGGTGATCGCCAGGCCGAGGCGATGCGCCTGCCCCGCCCGGCGCGAGACCGCTTGCCGCAGATGCACACCGTCGGCGCCCCAGCGCCTGGCCAGCGCAGGGGCGGCGGCGAGGATCAGGACCAGCTTCCGCGCCCGCGCCGTTCGCGCGAGCCGGCGAAACAACCGCCAGCGCGCGCGGGCCGACAGGCTGTCATGGCGCACGACGATGCCGCTCCCCGGAGGCAGGGCGGCGGCAAGCACGCGCATATCTGCGACGATACGCTCGTCGCTGAACAACCAGACGTCCGGCAGTTTGCGGGAGAAAGGGTGGCGCCCGACCATCGCTCTTCCTATAGGCGCGTCGCGGGCGCACGCAACGCGCGCGCAACGCTTATGCATCAAGGGACAGCATATGAAAGACGCGGCGGACAGGCTGGCAGCGGTGACGGCGAACATTGCCGAGGCAGCAAAACGCGCACAGCGCAAGGCTGGCGACATCACCCTGATCGCGGTGTCGAAGACGCAAGATGCGGCCGCCATTCGCCCGCTGATCGCCGCCGGCCAGCGTCAATTCGGCGAGAACCGCGTACAGGAGGCGGCCGCGAAATGGCCCGCACTCCGCGCCGAAGCCGACGGGATCACGCTCCACCTGATCGGCCAACTCCAGTCGAACAAGGCCGAAGAAGCCGTCGAGCTTTTCGATGCGATCCATTCGGTCGACCGCCCGTCGCTGGTACAGGCGCTGGCGAAAGCCAGCGACAAGGCAGGCAAGCGGCCGCAATTGTTCGTTCAGGTCAATATCGGCGACGAGGAGCAGAAGGGCGGCTGTGCCGTCGCGGACCTTCCCGCGCTGCTGGCTGAGGCGAAAGAGGCAGGGCTGGAAATCGCCGGGCTGATGGCGATTCCCCCCGCCGATATCGAACCCGCGCCTTACTTCGCGCTGCTCGACGAGCTCGCGGAACGGAACGGCCTGCCGCTGCGATCGATGGGCATGAGCGGGGACTATGAGACCGCGGTGATGCTGGGTGCGACGCATGTGCGCGTCGGGACAGCGCTGTTCGGCGCGCGGGAATAGGGGCAGACTGCCCGCGACCGGTCGCGGACCTTCTTTCCTTGACCGATCATCGACCTTATCTGTATTATAACCGCAATACAGTAGGGTTTTGCCGTGCCGCTTTGCCTAGAAAATCCCCGCTGCGATTCCTTCGGCAAGCGCTGCGCCAAGGTCGCGGGCTTCGGCAAGGCGGTCCGGGGGGATCGTCTTGGGCGCGAGGATGGCCTCGGGGGTCTGGGCGGCGGTGTTCACGATCATCGGATCGGCGACGCGGCGCAGCCGCCAGCCGGTGGCGATCCGGTCGAGCTGGCGTTGGGCATTTTCGCCGTCCGAGCCCGCGCAGATGATCGTCGCATAGGGGCGGCCTTCGAGTTTGCCGAGGCACGGGTAGTAACAGCGGTCGAACATCTCCTTCATCGCGCCCGACAGCGCGGCGAGATTTTCGGGGCCCACGAACAGATAAGCCGCAGCGGCGAGGAGATCGTCCGGCGTCACGTCGCCTGCGGCGATCAGGCGCACTGTGGTGATCCCATCGCCGGCCGCTCGCGCAAGCGCTTTGCTGCCCCCGGTGCGACTGTGCCAGATGATCAGCAGGTGCGGCGCATCGCTCATACCGCGATGCTTGCCAAGCCTGCGTGTGCAGCGCAAGTTGTCCGCAAAACAAGGGGGAGATCATCATGCGCCGACTGACCGCCGTGCTGCTTGCCAGCTGCCTGCCGCTTGCCGCCATCGCGCAGGACGATGCGAGCGAGGCGACGCGCACCGCGCAGGCCGAACTTGCGAAGCGGCTCCCGCTCGACGACCCGCGCGACGAGGCCAATGTAATGCGCGGCAAGCTGGCCGAGATTCCGGGCGGCGTCATCACGGACAAGAATGGCAAGACGGTGTGGGACCGGCGGCCGTATGAATTCCTGAGCAGGAAGGACGCGCCCGCCACGGTCAACCCGTCGCTGTGGCGGCAGGCGCGGCTCGATGCGGTGCACGGATTGTTCGAGGTGGTGCCAGGCAAGATCTGGCAGATCCGCGGCTATGATATTTCGGTGATGACGATCATCCGCGGCAAGAGCGGCTGGATCGTCGTCGATCCCCTGCTGTCCGAAGAAACGGCGGCCGCGGGATGGAAGCTGTTCGCCGATACTCTCGAGGCGAAGGAGAAGCTGCTGCCGATCAGGGCCGTGATCTTCAGCCACAGCCACAGCGATCATTTCGGCGGGGTCGGCGGGATCGTCACACCCGAACAGGTGAAGGCCGGCAAGGTGCGGATCATCGCGCCGCACGGCTTCTCCGAAGAAGCGACGTCGGAGAATGTCCTCGCCGGCACCGCGATGGGGCGGCGCGCGCTCTATATGTTCGGGTCGATCCTGCCGCCGGGCGAGCGCGGACAGGTCGACACGGGGCTGGGACCCAAGCTGTCGTCGGGGACGATCGGCTATATGGAGCCGACCGAAACGGTGTCCGAGAAGGGCGGCACGCTGACCATCGACGGGCTCGTCTTTGAATTCCTCGACGCGGGGAGCACCGAGGCGCCGTCGGAGTTCGTCTTCTATATCCCCGCGTACAAGGCGCTGCACACGACCGAGGTCGTGACGCACACGCTGCACAATGTGCTGACGCTGCGCGGGGCGCAGGTGCGCGATGCGCTGCACTGGTCGAAGGTGATCGACGCGATGCTGCTGAAATGGGGCGGCAAGGCCGAGGTCGCGATGGCGTCGCACCACTGGCCGACCTGGGGGCCGGGCGAGGTGAGCGAGTTGCTGGCGAACCAGCGCGATGCCTACCGCTATGTCCACGACCGCACGCTGTTTCTCGCGAACAAGGGCGCGACCTTGCACGAGCTCGCCGACCGGACCGCCGAAGCGCCCGTCCAGGGCAAGGATTTCGGGACGCGCGGTTATTATGGCACGCTCAACCACGACATGAAGGCGGTGTATCAGCGCTATTTCGGCTGGTGGGACGGCAATCCGGCGAACTTCAATCCGCTGCCTCCCGAACAATCGGCGGTCAAATATGTCGCGCTGGCGGGCGGGGCGGACAAATTGCTCGCGGCGGGCAAGGCGGCGATCGCGGCGGGCGATTATCGCTGGGCGGCCGAGCTTCTGAACAAGCTGGTCTTTGCCGAGCCCGACAACAAGGACGCGCGCGCGGCGCTCGCCTCGGCGTATGACCAGATGGGTTATCAGGCGGAGTCGGGCGCGTGGCGGAACTATTATCTTGCCGCCGCCGCCAGCCTGCGCGGCAATGCCGTCGCCGCGGGGTCGAGCAATGGCCAAAGCCGCAGCTTCGTCAGCGCGATTCCGACCGCGGTCTTTTTCGATGCGCTCGCGACGCGCTTCGACGCCGCGAAGGGCGGTTCGCTCAAAGGCACGTTCCAGTTCGTCCTGCCCGACAGCAAGGAAGCGGTGGCGGTGGTCGTCGGCGGCGGGGTCGAGTTCCCGCGCTATGGCGTGACCGACGCGGCGCCGACCACGACGATCACCATCGACCGCAAGACATTGGACGATGTGATGCTGGGGCAGGCGCAGTTTCCCGCGCTGCTCCAGTCGGGCGCGATCAAAATCGACGGCGATAAAATGGCGTTCCTGTCGTGGTTCGCGCTCCATCCGCCCGCCGACCCGCGTTTCAATGTGGTTGTGCCCTGACCCACCCAGCGACTAACGGAGGATCATGACCGACACCGCCGCGCCGCCGCCGACCGACCCCTTCGCCCATGACGCGCTGAATGCCGCCGAGGGCCTTCATCCGGTCGACCCTGCCTATACGCATGTGCTGCGCGCGGCGATCGCGCTTAACCTGCTGCCGGTCGCGATCGGCGCCACCATCGTCGATTTTCTGGTGATCCCGCAGATCGACGGCCCTTACGGGTTGCTCACCGTCGCGGCCTGGCTGCTCGCGATCATCGCGGTGGTCACAATTCCGGCACGGCGGGTCGCACGCTGGGGCTACAAGATCGGCGAAGGGCAACTGCGCGTCGCGCGCGGCTGGCTGTTCCGCACCGACACGATCGTGCCGTTCGTGCGCGTCCAGCATATCGACGTCGGACAGGGGCCGGTCGAGCGGATGTTCGGGCTGTCGCACCTGGTCGTCCATACTTCGGGCACCCACAACAGCACTGTGACGCTGCCCGGGCTGCACAGCGACCTCGCCGCCGCGATGCGCGAGACGATCCGCCGCCACATCCAGACCGATTTCGCGTGAGCGACGAGGTCGTGCCTGAAATCGAATGGCAGCGGCTGCATCCCGCGACGCTCGCGCTGTCGATCGTCCGGCTCGGGCCACGCTCGCTCCAGTTCCTTCCCGCGGTCGCGGCGCTGGGCTTTACCGGGCGCTGGTGGCTCGTCTTGCCCGCGCTGCTGGCATTTATCGGAATCTCGCTCGCCTTCGCGTGGCTCGGCTGGTTGCGTTTCCGCTTTGCGGTCGGCGCCGGCGAGGTGGTGATCGAGAGCGGGGTGCTGTCGCGCCAGCACCGCACCATCCCCTTCGACCGCATCCAGGACGTGAGCATCGAACAGGGGATCGTCGCGCGCGCGCTCGGCATCGCCAAGGTCGGATTCGAGACCGGCGCGGGCGGGAAAGAGAATGACGCGAGCCTCGACGCGATCGGTCTCGACGCGGCGCAGGCGCTGCGCACCACGATCCGCGCGCATCGCAGCGCGCCGGTCGCCGCGACGCCGGTCGCCGCCGGTGCGCCCGAGGCCGGCGAGGAAGCCGGGGCAGCACCTGCCGAAGACCGGCTGCTCTTCGCGATGGGGCCGCGCCGGTTGCTGATCGCGGGTCTCTTCAATTTCTCGCTCGCCGCGCTGGCGATCGTGGGCGGCGCGATGCAGTTCTTCGACAATCTGCTGCCGTTCGATTTCAACGTCTTCAACCCGATGGACTGGATCGATGTCGCCGAGGGCTACGGGCTCGACACCTGGCTGCTCGCGCATCGCTGGATCGCAGGGGTCGGCGCCGCGATTTCGCTGCTCTTCATCGGCTTCGCCAGCGGCATCGCGACGATGGTCTTCGCCAACTGGGATTTCCGGCTGACGCGCGAGCCGCGCGCACTGCGGCGTACCCGCGGGCTGACGACGCGCACCGACGTCGCGGTGCCGGTGAAGCGCGTGCAGGCGGCCATCCTTGTCACCGGCTGGCTGCGCCAGCGCTTCGGCTGGCACGAACTGCGCCTGCAGAGTCTGGCGAGTGACGGCGAGAAGGAAAAGGATCATCAGGTCGTTCCCTTCGGACGGCTCGCCGAAATCGACCCGGTGCTCGCCGAAGTCGCGATCCGCCGCCCCGATGCGGGACTGCGCTGGGCGCACAGTCACCGGATCGTCGCGCTCGGCGGTTTCGTCGGCGCCACCTGCGCGGCGCTCGGCGGCAGCCTTGCGGTCTTTTTCGGTCAGCCGCTGGGATGGGTCGCGGTCGTTGCCGCGGCCCTGATCGCCGCTTTCGCGCTGCTCGGCACGCGCTTCCATCAATGGACCGACCTTGGCGACATGGTTGCGATCCGCTCCGGCTTCTGGAAGCCCAAGATGACCTTGCTGCCGCATGCCTCGGTGCAGAGTGCCGACCTGAAAACCGACTTCATCCTCCGCCCGTTCGGCCTCGCGACGCTCGTGTTCGGTGTGCCCGGCGGCAGTTCGCTCGCGAGCCACACGATTCCAGCAATCCCGCTGGATATCGCGAAAGACCTGCGCGCGCGCATCCTGACGGCCGGAGCGCGGCGATGAGCGAAGCGGCGCTCGGCATCACCCGGTCGATCCTCGGCCAGCCGTGGCACTGGCGGCGAACGAGTGCCGAGATGGGCGGCGAAAGCCTTGCCCCCGATGATCTCGTCACCCAGCTTCTGCTCGCGCGCGGCGTCGCGCGCGACGATATCGAGCGCCAGCGCACCCCGACCCTGCGCGGCTTCATGCCCGACCCGTCGCTGTTCCGCGACATGGACGCCGCCGCCGCGCGGCTCGCCGATGCGGTCGAGAAGCGCGAGGCAGTGACGATCTTCGGCGATTATGACGTCGACGGCGCGACCTCGGCGGCGCTGCTCGTCCGCCTGCTCGGCGCTCTCGACGTGCCGGTCGGCGCGTACATCCCCGACCGGTTGATGGAGGGCTATGGCCCCTCGGGCGCCGCGCTCGTCAAGATCGGCGAAGCAGGGTCGAAGCTGGTCGTCACCGTCGATTGCGGCGCACAGGCGTTCGACGCGATCGCCGAGGCCAACGCCGCAGGGGTCGAGGTGATCGTCGTCGACCATCACCAGTGCGCGACGATGCTGCCCGCCGCGCTGGCGCTGGTGAACCCGAACCGGCTCGATGAAGGGCCCGATGCCGCGATCCACGGCAATCTCGCCGCAGTCGGTGTCGCCTTTCTGCTCGGCGCGGCGCTGCTCCGCACGCTGCGCGCGCGCGGGTGGTTCGGCAGCGGACCCGAGCCGGCGCTGATCGAGCTGCTCGACCTCGTCGCGCTCGGCACCGTCGCCGACGTCGCGCGGCTGACCGGGTTCAACCGCGCGCTGGTGACGCAGGGGCTGAAGGTCATGGCGAAGCGCGGCAATATCGGCATGGCGGCGCTGATGGACGCGGCGCGGCTGACCAAGGCGCCGACCGCGAGCGACATGGGCTTTGCGCTGGGGCCGCGGATCAACGCCGGCGGGCGCGTCGGCAAGTCCGACCTTGGCGTGCGGCTGCTGACGACGAACGATCCGCAGGAGGCGGCCGATATCGCGGTCGAACTCAACCGGCTGAACGAGGAGCGGCGCGCGATCGAGGCGGGGGTGCTCGACGAAGCCCTCGCCGCGAGCGCGGCGTGCGGCAACGCGCCGGTCGCGATCGTCGCGGGCGAGGGCTGGCATCCGGGCGTGATCGGCATCGTCGCGGGGCGATTGAAAGAGAAGCTGCACCGCCCCGCGATCGTCATCGCGGTCGACGCGGACGGGGTTGGTAAGGGATCGGGCCGCTCGATCTCGGGCGTCGACCTTGGCGCCGCGATCCTCGCTGCAAAGGAGACCGGACTGCTCGTTGCCGGCGGCGGCCATGCGATGGCGGCAGGGCTGACGGTTGCGAAGGACAAGATCGATGCGCTGGGCGCCTTTCTGAACGAGCGGCTCGCCGCCGACGTCGAACGCGCGAGCGGCGACAAGTCGCTGCTGATCGATGCGGTGCTCGCGCCGCGCGGGATCAATCCCCTGTGGTGCGAGGCGATCGAGAGTGCCGGGCCTTACGGGGCCGGCTGGCCCGCGCCGCGCGTTGCGACGGGGCCGGTGCGGATCGTCGAAGCGGGCATCGTCGGCACCGACCATGTCCGGCTGATCGTGTCGGGCGACGACGGCGCGCGATTCAAGGCAATCGCCTTCCGCAGCGCCGAAACCGAACTCGGCCAGACGCTGCTCAACGCGCGCGGGCGCAAGCTGTGGCTCGCCGGACGCGCGAAGCGCGACGATTGGGGCAGCCGGCCCGCCGCCGAGCTGCATCTGGAAGATGCGGCCTGGGCGGATTGAGGGTCGGTCGGCGGACCAGCGGACCGCCGCACCCCAATAATTTCGCGACCGCGCTTGACCGCGCGGAAACGCGCGTCTAATGCGCCGCTTCACCGATCAGACGGCCCCTTCGTCTAGCGGTCTAGGACGTCGCCCTTTCACGGCGAAAACACGGGTTCGAGTCCCGTAGGGGTCACCATCGGCAAAGCGGGCGGTCGGCCTGCCATTTCCTGAAATATCCGACCTTAAGGCCCCTTCGTCTAGCGGTCAGGACGCGGCCCTCTCACGGCTGAAACACGGGTTCGATTCCCGTAGGGGTCACCATTCATCCGATTTGGCGATTGCTCCGCCTGCGTCACGACCTGCGGCGGGCAATGATATGGACGTCGCCCGTCTTTTCGACCATTCTTGCCCCTTCTCCGAACTGGAAGGATTCCGCATGAAAATCGGCAAGACTCTCGCGATCGCACTCGCGATCGGCCTCCCCCTCGCGATCCTTCCGGCGCAGGGCATCGCTGCACTGCAGAAGGGAGCGAAGGCACCCGACTTCACGCTGAATGCGGCGCAGGGCGGCAAACCCTTCAGCTTGTCGCTGAAGCAGACGCTGCGAAAGGGACCGGTGGTGCTTTATTTCTTCCCCGCGGCCTTCACGCCCGGCTGCACGATGGAGGCGCATCTGTTCGCCGAGGCGAGCGACCGCTTCACCAAGCTGGGTGCGCGCGTCGTCGGCGTGACGGCGGGTAATATCGACCGCGTCGCCGAATTCTCGAAGTCCGAATGCCGCGACAAATTTGCCGTCGCCGCCGACCCGGGCGCAAAGGTCGCAGCGAAATTCGACACCGCCGTGCGCGGCGCCGACCAGACGATGCTATCCAGCCGCACCTCGTTCGTCATCGCCCCCGACGGAACGATCCTGCTCAGCTACACCGATCGCAGCCCGCAGGCGCATATCGAAAAGACGCTGGCGGCGGTGCAAGCATGGAAAGCCCGGCGGCGCTGAGCGGGTGCGCCGAAACCGGGACGCTCGCGCGATCAAGCTGCGAAAGGGATCACCCCGAACAGCAGCGCCGTCCCTTTGCGGGTGACGAAAAGGGCGCGAAGGCCCTGCTCGCTGAAATCGTGCTGGAGAATCCCCAAGGCCACTGGCCCTCGGAAGCCGCAGTCGCGAGCCGCGACCGCAGGGGATACTGACGCAGCCCGGTCGAGAACATAGCGCCAGAGCGGCCGGGCGGCTGTAAAGGAAGGGTCGCCGGGTCAGCCCCGGCCCCCCGCGACTTCGGCCGACTTGCCGCCCTGGACGGCTACGGCAACCGCGGTGCCGGTCGTATCGATGCAGGGCGACGCGAACGTCAGCCGAAGATCGGGGCCGCGTGCCTCAAGCTGGACCGGACTGCCATCGCCGAGACGGATGCCCTTGCCGGCAAGGGCGAGGTTCTTGATCACAAGCTGCTCCGACGCCACCGGCCCCTTGATGATCAGGTTCACCCGCCCCGGTGCCGCAGTGAAGCGCACGGCAAGTCCGCATTCACTTTCGCCGTCTGATTGCGTCCATGGTCGCGTCCCATAGATGGCCTCACCGTTCGCGCGCAGCCACGTGCCGAATTGCTTGAGGCGGCGGAGCTGTTCGTCGGGGATGCCCGCGTCGGTCGCGCGTGGCCCGACGTTGAGCAGCAGATTGCCGTTGCGCGCCACCGCATCGATGAAATCGTGAAGCAGCGTATCGGCGCCGTCGTAGTCGGCTTCACCATCGTTGCGATTGAAGCCGAAGCTGTGGCTCATGCCGCGGGTCGCCTCCCACTTCTTTTCCTGCGTTTCCGAGAAGGCTGCATATTCGGGTGTCCGGAAGTCGCTGTGCGGAACTTCGGGGGGAATGATCCCTTTCGATGCGTTGGCGCCCTGCCTCGCGATCGCCGCCTGAATCTTGCGATCGACGTAGCGCCGCACGATCGGAATCTTGAGCATGTCGCGCGGCAGACTGGTCGCCACCCAGCGGTCGTTGACCACGCCTTCCGGAACCGCGCGATAATAGTCCGCGAACAGCTGATACAACGGCCCGGGCCGCGTCGGCCAGCTGATGTCGTTCCACAGCACCGACGGTTCATAACGGTCGATCAGTTCGCGCACCTGCGCCATCGCATAGGCCGGATAGTCGCCACCCGGCGTCGAAGCCATGAAGTCGCCGAGGGTGCGCAGCGGACGCCTGTTGAAGGTCCAGTCGATCCCGCCCGAATAATAGACCCCGAACCGCAGTCCCGCAGCGCGCACCGCGGTGGCCAGTTCGCCGACGATATCGCGCCGGGTCGTCCATCCTGCCTGATGCCGGTTAGCAATCTGGCTGGGCCAAAGGCAAAGCCCGTCGTGATGTTTGGTGACGAGCACGACATAACGCGCGCCGGCGTCGCGGAACGCCTCCGCCCACGCGGCGGGGTCCCAGTGATCGAGCCCCGCCTCGAACGGCTGTTTGAAATCCTCATAGGGCGCATCGCCATAATGCGTCCGGTGAAATTCGGCCGAAGGGGTTCCCGGCACCTTGATCGCGTTGCAATACCATTCGGTGTAGGGGACCATTGCGACCGCCCGGTCATAATCCTTGGCAAAGGCCTCGCCGATCGAGCCCAGGCGCGGCGCGAAGCCCGGGATGGCGAAGGCCCCCCAATGGATGAAAATCCCGAACTTCGCATCCTGATACCAGTCGGGGACCGCGCGCGCGTTGAGTTCCGCAAGGGCTTGGGCCGTGGAGGTCATCGAGCGCGGCCCCCGACGATCGCGATCCCCCCGGTCGCAGGCAAGTCCATCGCACGACAAGATCGATTCATCCGGCTTCTCCCCTCACCCCTCCCTCGATGGGCGGTGGCTTTTTCCATGGTCGCAGACGCGAACCGGTCGAGTTGATTCTATAATTATAGAAAAATATATTAATCAACTGCAATAACGGTCTGACGATATGGTCACACGGACCATATTGCTGCTTGCCAGATGGATGGATCGACCGTGCCGGCCACCAGAAATCCGCGCAAACAGGTCGCAAACGGCAGGTCGTCCGTCGAACGACGATGTTAAATATATCGTTATAGACTAATATATGAAACACCTATAACGATGGCGGCGGGGGATGTCGCAGTGGCATTCGCCGTCCATAGCGTGGGACCCGCACAGCGGGCCCATCGCGCCAATAATCGACCAGCAGGATCGCTGGCGGCGGGAGAGGCGTGGTATGCGAAATATATCCTGGATGTTTGCGAGCGTCGCAATCATGGCGGTACCGGCTGCGGCTCAGGCGCAGGGCACAGCGACGGGGGGTCAGCCTCCCGCAACGGAAGAAGGGTCGGGCCTTACCGAAATCGTCGTCACGGCGGAAAAGCGCTCCGCCAATCTGCAAGAGGTGCCGCTGGCCATATCGGCCTATACCTCCGATGCCCGCCAGCTTGCCGGCATCAACACCTTGCAGGACTTCGCCAACTTCACCCCGGGGCTGAGCTATTCGGCCGGCAATGATCGCGTGTTCATCCGTGGCATCGGGCGACAGACCAACACCAATGGCAGCGACCCCGGCGTCTCGACCTACACCGACGGCATCTATGACGCCTCGACGACATCAATCGCCGCGTCCGATTTCTTCATCGACCGCATCGAAGTGCTGCGCGGTCCGCAGGGCACGCTCTATGGCCGCAATTCGATCGGCGGCGCGATCAATGCGATTTCCAAACGGCCGACCGAAGACTTCAGCGCGGACCTGCGCGGATCGGTGGGCAATCATGGACTCTATACGGTCGAGGCGTCAGCGTCCGGATCGCTGACCAAGGGACTGCGAGCGCGACTGGCAGGCGGATACAGCAAACAGGAGCGCGGCTATTTCAGGAACGAGGCCGGCGGTGTCAGCGAGGGCGGGCGCGGCGAGCGACGTTATGTCGAACTGCAGCTCGAGGCCGACCTCGGCCCCGATGTGACGGCCTGGGCGAAAATCTTCTCGGGCCGCACCGACCTCAATCCGCGCGCGCTCAACCGCATCGGCGGCTACGACTTTGCTCCCTATCCGACCGGGGCAATCACACCGGGCGCATCCTTCGGCTATCTGATCCCGGGCGTCGTTGCGCTCGATCCCGATCCGGTGCCCCCGGGCGCGACCAACATCCGCCGCTTCAGCGCCGACACGACGCAGACCGAAAAGCTGCGCGGCAATTTCGGCGCGACCGGCGACATCAAATGGTCGCTGCCGACCTTCGATGTCCGCCTGCTCGGCGGCTATCAGGAATATCGCCTCGACAACACCTATGAGCTCGACGGGACGAGCGTGATTTCCTACCCCTTCCCGCTCGCGCCTGGCGGTGGGATTTGCGCCCTCGTCCCCGGCTGCGGGCCGCTCACCGCCTTTCCGTCGACGCAGCTCAACCTGCACAATGACAAGAGCTTCGGCAGCGGCGAACTCAACCTGACATCGAACACCGACGGGCCGCTGCAATGGGTTGCCGGTATCTATTATTATCAGGAGACGCTGACGCAGGAATCGCATTTCAACGCACCCAACCAACTGCAACTGCGCGCACCGGCCAACGGCCCCGCCAATCCGCTCGGCGATTTCGTCTATGCCGCCTCGACGCTGACCACCAAGTCCTCGGCGGTCTTCGGTCAGATCGACTATCGTTTCACCGATGCGCTGCGCATCACGGCCGGCCTGCGCTACACGCATGACAAGAAGAGCGGCGAGGAATCTTTCCGCCTCCTCTGCTTCGGCTGTGGCGGCTTCTCTCCCGACCTCTATGGCTCGTTGACCCCGGCACTCGACATCACGGCGTCGCAAATCTCCACGCTGCCGGCGCCGGGGGTGGCGTCCGCGGTGACGATCGATCCCGTGACGGGTATCGCACGGCGCGGCCTCGCGAACAGCTGGAACGCGGTAACCGGAACGGTTGCGGTCGAATGGCAGCCCAGCGACGACCAGCTTGCCTTCCTTCGCTACAGCCGCGGCTACAAGTCGGGCGGGTTCAACGCCGGCGGCATTTCGGTACTGCCGCAGACCGGCGCCGAGCATGTCGATGCCTTCGAGGCGGGCTACAAACATTCGATCGGCAGGCGGCTGCGCGTCAACCTCGCAGGCTTCTATTATGACTATCAGGGGCTTCAGGTGCCGCTGACGGTATCACAGCCCGGCGGCGCGCAGCTTACGCAATTCTTCAACCTGAAAAGCTCGAAAAGCTATGGCGCCGAGGTCGAGCTTGCCTGGCAACCGGCCGATGCGCTGCAACTGTCGTTCAACTATGGCTATGGCCATTCGCGGATCGACAGCGGGTGCTGCTTCGTCGACGGACAGGATCCGCTGGCGTTGCAGCCCGGCGCGCAGCCGTCGGGCCCGGTTGCCAATGGCCAGCAACCGCAAAGCGTGGCGGGCGCCCGATTGTCCGACACGCCGCGCCACAAGCTGGCTCTGAATGCGATGTACAGCATCGACTTCGAACCGGGGACGCTGTCGCTGTCGGGCAATTATGTGCTGCGCAGTTCGGCCTACAGCAACATCTTCAACCGGTCGTACAACCGGATGCCGTCGTGGGATCAGGTCGATCTGCGCGCGATCTGGACCGGCAGCGGTGAGCGCTACCGCGTGATCGCCTTCGTCAAGAATCTGTTCGACAGCAAGGGCTATGACAGCGCGCTGGGCAATCTGCTTGCATCGTCTCCGACGCTGGACGTGGCGCAATCCTATTCGTTCACGCCGCCGCGAACCTATGGCCTCCAGCTCGAACTCCGGTTCCGCTAGGCCGCCCGCGTGGAAAGGACCGACGCTCGTCCGGCCGACGCATTGCCGCTGAAGACGCGGTTGCTCTATGGCTCGGGCACCATCGCCTTCGGCATCAAGGATCACGGCTTCAACGCGCTGCTGATGCTGTTCTACAATCAGGTCGTCGGGCTTCCGGCGGCCTGGGTGGGGACGGCGATCATGATCGCAATGGTTGCCGATGCGCTGTTCGATCCGCTGCTGGGGCAATATTCGGACAATGTCCGAACGCGCTGGGGGCGGCGGCATCCCTTCATGTATGCCGCCGCGCTGCCCATCGCGCTCTTTTATCTGCTGCTCTGGACGCCGCCCGAAATGGCGCACGGGGCCCAGTTCGCCTGGCTCGTCGCCACGGCAATCCTCGTCCGCTTCTCGATCAGCCTGTACGAGATTCCCTCGACGGCGCTGCTCGCCGAATTCACCAGCGATTATGATGAACGCACGCGGCTGGTCGCCGCGCGCTATTTCTTCGGCGTGTGCGGCGGGATCGGGATGACGGTGGTGACCTTCGGCTATTTCCTGCGACCGACTGCGGCGCAACCGGTGGGCCATCTGAACGCCGGCGGCTATGTCACCTATGCGTGGGTGGCGGCGGGAGTCATGATGCTCGCAGTGCTGATCTCGTCGATCGGAACGCAAAAGGAAGTGCTGAAACGCCCGCCCCCGCCGCCGGTCGTCAAAGTTCCGGTCGGGCAGATGCTGCGCGAAATGCTGGGCGTCCTGATACATCCAGCCTATATTTCGATCCTGCTCGCCAGCCTGTTCTTTGCCGTGGCATCGGGGCTCAGCCTGTCGCTCGGCGTCTATTTCTCGACCTATTTCTGGGAATTGAGCGCCAGCCAGATCGCGACCGTCGCATCGACGGCCATCGCCGGTATCCTGCTTGCTTTCGTCGTCGTGCTGCCACTGTCGGCGCGCTTCGGCAAAAAGCCTGCCGCGATGCTCATGTTCAGCCTGTCGCTCGTCGCCAGCGTCCTTCCTCTGGCGCTGCGCCTCGCCGGTCTGTTTCCGGCCAATGGCGATCCCCTGCTGCTGTGGCTGCTGATGGGGCAATTCGCCTTCAGCATGATGACGACGATCGCCGGCGGCATATTGGCGGTGTCGATGGTCGCCGACGTGACAGACCAGATCCAGCTCGAAACAGGTCGCCGCTCCGAAGGCCTGCTGTTTTCTGCCGCGACCATGGTCAACAAGGCGATATCGGGCATGGGGATCATGCTGGCGGGGCTGCTGCTGTCCTTCGTCGGCTTCCCCGACAATGCGCAGCCCGGCCAGGTCGGCGCCGACGCGCTGCACGGGCTGGCGACCATCTATATCGCGGCGCTGTCGGTCGCGACCGCGATCGCGATCGTCTGCCTCGCTTATTATCCGATCAGCCGATCAAGCCATCAGGAGAATATCCGGCGGCTGGGCACGGCCCCGGCCGAATGATCGCATGGATGGCGGTCGTGCACTATCCGCGCCAGGTGCCTTCGCGCCGGATCAGCGGAAGACCGCCGGCGAGCACGGCCTCGGCAGCTTCGAGCAGCCGCTCGTTCTCGGCGACCAGATCGCCGGCGCGGCCGCTTTCGATCCAGCTGTCGAACGCCATTCGCCCACCGGCAACAAGCATCGCCGCCGCCATTTGCGGACGACGATCCCCGGCGGGATCGACCCCGAGTTCGTCGGCGATATAGTCTGTCATCAGCTCGATCTGAAGCCGCTGATGCCCGTACCATACGGGGAGCAGCTCGGGTTCGCCGGCGAGCGCGCGGCCAAGGTTGATCTGGCCGTCGCCGTCGCGTTCATAGGCATGCGCGAGCCGGACAACCTGATTGCGCCAGAAGGTCAGCACCGGCACGCCTTGCGCCCGCTGCGTCGAGACCACCGCCTCGAAGCGCGTGCCCGCCGTGACCGCAATCGCCGCGGCAAGATCGCGCTTCGAGGCGAAGTGGGTGAACAATGTGGTGATGTGGATGTCCGCCGCCTCGGCGATGGCCGCCATCGTGGCGTCGGCGTAGCCGAGCGTGACGAACAGGCGCCGTGCGGCCTCCTCGATACGCTGACGCGTCCGCGCTTTCGCCGCGGTTCGCCTTGGAAAACTGACTTTGGCTGGTTCGTCCATGCGCCGCTTATAGCCGTTGCCGCGCGAAGTGCCAGCTATATAAGTTGATCATTCTATTCTTATAGGATAATCTCCGGTGGAACAGAAATCGGAAGGCTGATGACCATGATCGATATTTCGATGCGCAACGAATTCGAACAATGGGTCGAAACGGCCCGGCCGCCATTGGCAGACGAACCCGCGCTGGGTCTCGCAGCGCTGATGACGACGGCCGCCTTTGTCGACCCTGTCGCGCAAGTGCCCATTTTCGATGCCATTTCGGATGCCACGTCCGCGACCAGCGATCCCGCCGAACGCGCCGCCCGCATTTCGACGGCCCTGCCGTGGGTGGCCGACGGCAAACCGCGCGTTGCGCTGCCACGCCCTCTGTGGGACGGCTTCTGGGACATCATCGCCCGGCCGCGCTCGCCCGGCGATGGCGAACTCGACCTGACGCTCGCCGTGGTCGCACTCGGCAATCATTATGATCAGCGGATGATCGACGCGTGCGAGGCGGCGCTGCTCGAATTCGACAGCGTGCACAAACTCATCGCCCAGCCAGAGGTGCGGCTGACCACCGCCGATCTCGAGCGACATGCCAGCGACAGCCTCGCACACGACCTGCTGTCGATGCTGACCGCCAACGGATATGATATCGAGGTGATCGATGCCGATACCGTCGTCCTGCCCGGCGAATATCCCGCCCAGAACCGGACGAACCGGCGCATCCTTCAGCTCCACGACATCTGGCACCTTGTCGGTGGCTATGGTTTTACCCCGGCGGGCGAGGTCGCGATTTCAGGCTTCCAGATGGCGCAGTTCGGGCAGAATTACTCGACGCGCTTCCTCGCAACGGTGGCGGCCAAGGCTGCGGTCGACATGCCCGCGATGATGGATATGCTGTTGACCGTGACCTTCGACGGCTGGCGACACGGGCGCACGACGAAGGAATTGATGGCCGTCCCCTGGCACCAGCGCATCGCCGACCCCATCGAGCGCGTTCGCGCCGATCTCGGCATTCGTCCGCTGGACAGCGCAGCGGTCCGTATGATGGATGCCCTCGTCCCGGCCGTCTAGCCTGTGCGTCCGGGGCCCCTTGGCGCCGGACCACCTGAAGCCGATAACCTGACTGGCAGCGGTATCGTCGATACCGCTGCCAGAAACGGGCTTTGCTCAGAAGTTCAGTTTGACCCCGGCCGAAACATAGCGACCGATCACGTCATAGTTGGGGCTCGTATAGGGCGTTATCGGCGGATCGCGGTCGAACAGGTTGTTGACGTTGCCGAACAGGGTGAAGGGTCCGGTTTTGAACTGGACGCCAAGATCGACATAGGTGCGGCTGGCGACCTTGTTGTTCACGATCTCCACCGGAACATTGTTCACGACCGTCAGCGGCCGGTCGAGACCGCCATCGACATAGCGCAAGCGCAGGTTCGCGCCGAAGCTGTCGCTGTCATAGGCGACGGTCGCCGTTCCGCGCCATTGCGGGGTCGAGAAAGCGGTGTCGCCCCCGACGAAGCCCGCGACATCATTGCCGTTGATCTTCAGGTTGAACACATGGTTGGCCAACGCGCGGAACGACAGCGTGCCGTTGCCGAGCGGCATGCGGTACGATGCCTCGATGTCCAGACCCTGCGTCTGGTAATTGGCAAGGTTGCGGTATCCGTTGGTGATCGACCCGATCGTGCCGTTGGTTTCGCGGACAATGATGCCCCCGCAAGTGGGATCGGTCGGCGCCGCGGCGAAGCACTGCTTCAGCAAATCGTTCGCCGTCACCGTCGTGATCACATTGTCGATGTCGATGTCATAATAGTCGACCGACAGGCGCAGCCCCGGGGCGAAGGACGGCGAATAGGATCCGCCGACGGTCAGCGTATGCGAAATCTCGGGCGTCAGAAGCTTGTTGCCGCCGCCATAGACCACGACATTGTTCTGCACCGTGCCGTTGGCCCCGACGAACGGGTCGAAGACGGTGCCGATGTTCGTCGAGCGGTTGAGGAAATATTCGGTGATGCTGGGCGAGCGGATGTCGCGCGAATAGACCGCGCGGAGCAGCAGGTCGTTGACGACGCGCAGCGTGCCACCGGTCTTCCACGACCAGATGCCGCCGCTGGTGCTATAGTCCGAATAGCGCGCAGCACCGTTGATCTCGAGCTTCAACGTGTCGGTGATGTCGAGCAACGGCACGTTGACCTCGGCAAAGACTTCTTTGACGTTGAAACTGCCGTTCGTCGCCGACGAGTTGAGCGTGCCGAGCGCATTGGCGAGCGACAGCGGGTCGACATAATTGGTGACCTGCTTTTCCCAGCGAACGTCGGAACCGAGCGCGATGTCAACGGGGCCGGCCCAGGTCGAGAAAGGCTGACCCGAAAGGCTGGCGCCCGCCGCATCCAGCTTGATCGTATAGATCAGCTGCGACCCGCCAAAGGCCCAGTCCGCCGCGGCATCCGAAATGCTGCCGTTGCCGAACAGGTTGATGGGCACGCAGCTCGGGTCGTCGTTGGCGGTCGATGCATCGGCGTTGATACGGCACGTCGGGGTGCCGTTCACAAGAACCGAATCCACGCCGTTGGTGAAGCGCGATTTGATCCGCTGATTGTTCAGCCGCTGATTGAGCCGGATCTCGCCATGGTCGTAATAGGCCTCATAGCTCCAGCCATCGCCGAACTTGCCGCTGAGGCCGATCGCACCTTCCAGATTGCGGCGGCTGTATTTGAACTTCATCACCCGGTCGTCGCCGACATCATCGAGAACGCGACCAAGCAGGAACGGACCGGCGACGCCGGCAGCCGCGAGCTGGTCGCGGTTTGCCTGGGTCAGGAACGCATTGTCCGGCATGATGACCGCAGCCGGGGTTTCGGGAAAGAAGCTGTAGTTCGCCGCCATGCGGTGGAAGCTGAAATTGGCCCAGACCTTGAGCGAGTCGGTCAGGTCATAGCTGGCGCGGGCGAACAGGTTGGTGCGCTCATAGGGCGTGCTGACCGCGACATAGTCGAAGATATTCTGGCCGCCGCCGCCGATAGTCGTGACCCCCTGCGTGATGCTGCCGAGCGGGAAGGCGCCGATGTTCCCGTCGGGATTGAAGACCAGATTGTAGGGCGCTCCGGTCGCCCGGAGGATCGAGCCACCATTGTAGAGCTGGGTCGAATTGGGATCGCGCACCAGTTCGAGCTTGCCGTCGGCCCGCTGGAACAGGCCAGCCTCGAGATTGGGGCGGTCGTGGCGGCTGAGCGCGCCGCGCTCGTTCATATATTCGCCCCCGACCATGAAGTGACCGCGGCCACCCGCAAAGTCGGTTCCCCATGCGATGTCGGCGCCATAGCGCGCCATGTCGCCACGCGACGACACCCCGGTCTGCACGCCCATCCGCCAGCCGGAAAAATCATCATCGAGGATGATGTTGACGACGCCCGCGACGGCGCCCGAGCCCCAGGCCGCCGATGCGCCGCCGGTCACCACGTCGATCCGCTTCACCAGACTTTGCGGCACGATGTTGAGATCGTTGGCGCCAGCAAAACGGTGGCCATTGAGCAAGGTCAGCGTGCGCACCGAACCCAGACCGCGCATGTCCGCAGTGGAAACGCCGCTGGACGTATTGCCCGGCGTCGTGGACGGGGTCGAGGTCGCGCGAAACTGCGGGGTGTCGTTCAGAACCTGGGCGATGCTCGCACGGTTGCCCAGCGAAAGCTCGGCCTCGCCGATCACCGTGGTCGGGGTCGGAGCGTCGAAGCCCGAACGCTGGATTCGCGATCCGGTTACGACGATATCCTCGTCGTTGACCGCGCTGACCGCGGGACTTTCCGAAGCTGTTTGGGCATAGGCCGGGCTTTGGCTGGCAATAGCAGTGAGTGCGGTGCTGGCGAGCCAGCCCAATTGAACAACTTTCATAGAGATCCCCTTCGCCTTCCTGATGGCAATGCCGCACGGTCCCGGCCAAATTTTGCGATGGTCCTGAGTGAGACAGCTACTTGCTGAAACCTATAAGGACAGGCATTTTAGAAAAATTCAAGAGAAAATAGAGAAAATATTTCAAAAATTGAAAATATCTGTTTCTGAAATGCGACGCGTCCGCCGATCAAGCTTCAGCCTCGACCTCCCTGCCCTTCGCACCCCATGTCGGATCGACCCGTCGGACCGCGCCATCGAGCGCGCGCAGCAGCAGCGCCGCGACAATCGCGATACCGCCGAGCATCGCGAAAAAGGGACCTTGGTCCATATGGCTCCAGAGCATGCCGACGAGCCCGGCCGACAGGCTTCCCGAGAAAATCGCGAGATACCAGGCCGCGACCGTCGTCGCGCCAAGCCGCGGCGGCGCGAGCCGCGCGAAAAGGCCGAGGCCGGTCGGCAGGATCAGCAACTCGCCGAAGGTGAAGATCGCGAAGAAGACTGCGAACCAGAACCACGGCGCCCGCGCATCGCCATTGCTCCATGCAACCGCGGCAAGCACCAGATAGGCGGCCGCCACGACCAGGGCGCCCAGCGCCATGCGCCGCGCGGGCGACATATCGTAGCCGGCATCGGCGCGGCGACGCCAATAGGCCAGAAGCGGCGGCGTCATCAGCATGACGAGGAGCGGATTGAGCGATTGGAACCAGGTCATCGGAATCGTCCACGCGCCGATCGCACGGTCGATTCCCGTATCGGCCCAGAGCGCGACGGTGTTGCCGACCTGCTCATAAGCGCCGCGGAACACCGTGACCGAGAGCGCCACCGCGACGAGCACCATGAAGGTGCCCTTGTGATCGGCCCAGCGCATCGCGGGCATGTCCGCGGTCGGCGCACGCGGCGGCTCGGCAGGCAGGTAGCGCTGGCCCCAGACATAGATCAGGAGCCCGGCGAACATGCCGATGCCGGCGGCGCCGAAACCATAATGCCATCCGTAAAGCTCGCCCAGCGTTCCGCAGATCAGCGGCGCGAGAAAGCCGCCGATGTTGATGCCGACATAATAGACGTTGTACGCCCAGCCGCGCCGCGGATCGCCGGCAGTATAGAGGTCGTTGATCTGGCTCGGCAGGCTGGGAAGGAACAGCCCGTTGCCAATCGCGATCGTCGCGAGTGCAAAATAGAAGAGCGGTTCGAAGGCCATCATGAAATGACCGATCGCCATGATCGTCGCGCCGAGGATCACCGCGCGCCGCTTGCCGAGGAGGCGATCGGCGATCACGCCGCCAATGATCGGAGTGAAATAGGCGCAGGCGGTATAGGCGCCATAGACGAAGGACGAATGCCCCTGCGTCAGCAGCAGCTCCTTGGTCATGTAATAGACCAGCAGCGCGCGCATCCCGTAGTAGGAGAATTGCTCCCACATATTGGTGAGGAACAGCACGGTCAGCCCGCGCGGCTGACCGAACCAGGTCGGAGCACTCGCCTGTGTCATGCCGTCGCGGGCTCCCGCGCGCCCCAGACGGTCTCGTCACACCAGATGGTTCCGTCGCGATAGACCACCCCGGGCGAGCGGTCGCGCGCAAGAAAGAGCGGGCCGTCGAGATCGACAAGGTCGCAGAGCTGCCCCGCAACGAACCCCGGCGCGGCGCCAAGACTGCTGCACACCATGCAGCCGACCATAACGCCAAGCCCGGCCTCGCGTGCCGCGCCGGCGATCATCAGCGCCTCGGTCAGCCCGCCGCATTTGTCGAGCTTGATATTGAAGACGTCGAAACGGCCCTTCAGCCCCGCGACGTCCCCGAGCGTCAGCGCGCTTTCGTCGGCGGCGAGCGGGATTGGCGAGCGATAACCGTCGAGGTCTGCCTCGCGCCCGCGCGCCAGCGGCTGTTCGATCAGCGACACGCCGGCCGCGACCATCGCATCTGCAAGCGCATCGAGATCGCCGATCGCAAAGCCCTGATTGGCATCGACGCCGATCCACACGTCGGGGCGCGCGGCTCGGATCGCGCTGACCCGCGCGATATCAAGGTCGAGTTCGCCGGTGAGCTTGATCTTGATCGACCGGGCATGGGCATAAGCCGCGGCAGCCGCGGCCATCTTTTCCGGCTCGTCGGCGCCGACCGTAAAGGTCGTGCGCAGCGCCCGCGGTGGCTCCAGCCCCGCGAGCGCCCAGACGGGCCGCCCCGTCCGCTTCGATTCCAGTTCCCACATCGCCGCATCGACCGCGTTGCGCGCACCGCCCGCAGGCAGGATCGAACGGAGTTCGGCGCGCGACGGTCCGGCCTCGATCGCGTCGTGCGCCTGCCCCAGTTCGGCGAGCATGTTCGTCAGATCGTCGCCGAGATAATAGACGCCGGTCGCCTCGCCGCGCCCCACGTACGTGCCGTCGTCGAGCGTGACGACGATGGCATTCGCGCTGTCGAAAACGCGGCTGGCGATGCGGAACGGTTCGGCCAGCCGCAGCTTCTCGACCGAAACGCCCAGTTTCAAACGTGTCATCAGTAATTCACCGTCATTGCGATCAGGCCAAAGGTCCAGGCGGTGTAAAGCGCCAGCAGCATGGCCAGCAGCACGAGCGCCGCCCACAGGGTGCGGAACCAGCCGCGTTTGTCCTGACGAACGATCAGAAGGTTCCACACCGCGACGAGCACACCGCCGAAAAAAATGACCAGCCCGGCAATCTGCAGCGTCCACAGTAACGGATCGAAGGATGGCAGCGCCTTAAGCGTCGACAGGCTTACGACCCATGCGATAGCGAGCCCGACCACCAGCCCCGCCGCGACGCGAACCCCGCGATACGCGAGCAGCGCCGGGCGGCGCAGGGTCAACGGCGCCTTGTACTGACGCCGGATCAGCGCCGACACCGGCCATTGGAGGAAAGTGGTCAGCAGGATGCCGAGGCCGATGTACAGCGCGGGCTTGAGCCAGGCGGCTGATCGCGAGACCGGCGCGCGGTCGAAGACCATGAAGGGCGAGATGCCATCGACGCTCCAGCGCACGACCTTGCCATCGACCACCTGCGCCGCGAGGCGCCCGTGACCATTGGCATTGTGCCAGACGAACGGCGCCGTCTCGACCCATTCCGCCGGCACGCCGTTCAGGTCGCGCGCCGCCGGAACGATCAGCTTGCCCTCGGCGTCGACGCTGACCGTGACCTGCGTCAGAAACGATGCCAGCGCATAGAAATTCGACTCCGCCCGCCGGCTGTTGAGCCAGTTGCCCGTGAGCATCCGTGCATGTTCGGCCGACATCTTCGCATCGACGCGGGTCGCCGGCATCTCGTTGCCCGGCAGATAGCGGTCGGCAAATTTTTCCAACAACGCGCGGCGCACCGGGCCGACCGATGCCTGCTCGCCGGTCGCGTTGAACGACATGTAAATGCCGATATTCTCTTTCGTGAACAGGTGGAGCGCGGTGTGGAACAGCTGGGTATCGCCCAGATGCGCGATGACCTGCCGCCCGTTGATGTTGGTCTCGAAAAAGCCCAATTCCATACGGTTGAGCGGCGGCAGGATGGTCAGCGGCGTATCGTGCATCAGCCGTGCTGTTTCGGGGGTCATCAGCCCCGCCCCGCCGTCGAGGTGCGCGATCATGAACTTCGCCATGTCGGCGCCGGTGGACGACAGCCCGCCAGCCGGCGACGGACCGACGATCTCGAATTTCGAGGGGCCGGCCGATCCCTTGCGATAGCCCGTCGCCATCCACGGCGCAAAATCCTTCGGCAGCGGCTGGCGGAAGGTCGAGTTCGCCATGCCGAGCGGCCGGAAAATCCGCTGCTCGACATAATCGTCGAAGCTCATCTTCGACACGCGTTCGACGATGTAGCCGGCCAGCGCGGTGCCATAGTTGGAATAGGACGGCGTCGTACCCGCAGCATAGATCCGCTTCGGCGGCAGCTTCACATATTGGGCGAGCGAGATCTGGAACTTCGGATCTTCGAAGATCGTCCGCTTGCCATGCTCCTCGAACCCCGACGTGTGCGTCATCAGCTGGCGCATCGTGACCGGCTTGCCTTGGTATGTCGGAATCCGGAAGTCGAGATAGGCGTTGACGTCCTTGTCGAGGTCGATCTTCCCGGCTTCGACCTGCTGCATCACCGCCGTCCAGGTGAAGAGCTTCGACACCGACCCCGGCCGGAACAGCGTCCGGTCGGGATCGACCGGAGTGCGTTTGGCCAGATCGGCATAGCCGAAGCCGCGCTGGGTCAGCACCTTGCCGTCCTTGACCACGACCACGACCGCACCGGCAAGGTCGCCGCGCTCGAGCGCGAACGGCATATAGCCGTCGAGCCAGCTATCGATGTCCTGCTTGGTAAGCACCGCGGCCGCGCCGGGGAGAGTCAGCGCCGCCGCGGCACCGCCAGCATCCGCGCGCGCGCTCTTCGGCGCGGCCGGTGCGGGCGTTACGGCCTGCCCCGATGCCCCGACGCCCAACAGCAGGACGAGCGGCAGCAAGGCAAATTGCAGGATTGATCGCATAGTCTTTTCTCCCGGTGCTCCGCGCAAGGCGGGGCACCTTCCCTTATCGAAAATATGTCGCGCGTCAGTCGCCCGCTCCACGGACGACGGCGCCACCCTTCATCACGAAAACCATCGCCTCGAGCTGCGTGACGTCCTTCAGCGGATCGCCGCGAACCGCGACGATATCCGCCGCCTTGCCCACCGCGATCGAACCGACGTCGCGCTCCAGTCCAATATGCGTCGCGCCCCAGACAGTGGCGGCGCGGATCGTGTCGAGCGGCGTCAACCCCGCCTTGGTCATCAACGCGAACTCGCGCGCATTCTCGCCATGTTTCGAGACGGCCGAGTCTGTTCCGAAGGCGATGCGAACGCCGCCTTCATGCGCGCGGCGCAGGGCATCGATCATCAGCGGCCCGACAATGCGGGCCTTGGCGCGAACGGCGTCGGGCATCCAGTCGGCATTCTCGGCCTGCCGCGACACCGTGTCGCCGGCGAGCAGGGTCGGGACGAGATAGATGTTCTTCGCCTTGAACAGACGGATCGATTCCGCATCGAGATAGGTGCCATGCTCGACCGAATCGACGCCCGCCCGCAGCGCCGCGTTGACGCCGTCGGTGCCGTGCGCGTGCGCGGCGACCTTGCGGCCGAGCCGGTGCGCGGTCTCGACGATCGCGACGAGTTCGGCGTCGCTCATCTGCTGGCCGAGCCCGGCGGCGGTGTTCGACATGACGCCTCCGGTCGAAGCGGTCTTGATGATGTCGGCGCCCTGCTGCACCGCAAGGCGCACGGCACGCGCGCAATCGTCGGCGCCCGAGCAGAGCGTCGGCGAACGGAACAGGTCGATGATTTCCTGCCGATAGCCATGGACATCGCCATGCCCGCCGTGCGCGGCGACACCGCCTGCGGCGAGGATGCGCGGACCGACGACCTTGCCGGTGGCAATCGCATCACGGAGCGCGTTGATCGCCTCGGGATCGGAGCCGAGATCGACGACGGTGGTGAACCCCGCCTCGACCGTGCGCCGGGCGAAGACAACGCCGTCGAACGCCTGATCGGTGGTCGATTTGGTCACCGCGTCGAGCTGGCTGGTCGGCCCCGATTCGAAGGTCAGATGGACATGGCTGTCGATCAGGCCGGGCAGCACGAAGGCATCGCGAAGGTCGATCACCCTGCCCTCGCCGACATAGCCGTCGCGGATTTCGGCGACCTTGCCGCCCTCGACGACAATGGTCTTGCCGGTATCGACCCGGCCGCTGGCCGGATCGGCGAGCAGGCGGCCGGCGTGAATATAGGTCCGCTCCGCGCGCTCCTGCGCCGCAGCGGGCTGGACGAACAGCGCCGATATCATCGCCGCGAGAATGATCTTCTTCATGCCCCTTTTCCTTCCCGCCCGATTATCCGCGGCCCCAGATCGCTTCGCCGCACCACGCATCGCCGTCCCGATATTCGATCGAGGGCGTGCGATCGGCGGCGAGGAAGATAGGACCGTCGAGATCGACGATGTCGCAAAGCTGTCCGACGACGAACGCGGGCGCCATCGCCAGGCTGCTGCTGACCATATTGCCGACCATCACGCCGAGGCCGAGGTCGCGCGCGCGGCGCGCCATTGCGAGGCCTTCGGTCAGTCCGCCGCATTTATCGAGCTTGATGTTCACCACGTCGAAGCGTCCGGCGAGACCCTCGATATCGGCGAGCGTCAGCACGCTTTCGTCGGCGGCGATCGGGATGGGGCTGCGATAGCCGTCGAGATCGGCCTCGCGCCCGCGCGCCAGCGGCTGTTCGAGCAGCTTGACGTCGGCCGCGACGAGCGCAGCGATCAGCCGGTCGAGTTCGCCGATTGCAAAGCCCTGATTGGCGTCGACGCCGATCCAGCATTCGGGTCGCGCCGCGCGCACCGCATCGACACGCGCGATGTCGAGATCGAGATCGCCGGTCAGCTTGAGTTTGAGCGCGCGCGCCTGTTCATAACGCCTAGCGCCCGCCGCCATCGCATCGGGATCGTCGGCGCCGAGAGTGAAGGTCGTCCGCAGCGGCCTGGGCTCGGGAAGGCCGGCGAGTTCGTGCACCGGCGTCCCGCTGCGCCGTGCCTCAAGCTCCCACAGTGCGCAATCGATCGCGTTGCGCGCGCCGCCGGCGGGCAGCCGTTGCTGCAGCGCCGCGCTCGTCACCCCGGCCTCGATGTCGCTGCGGACCGCATCGACCGCCGCGGTCATCGCGGCAATGTCGTCGCCGAGATAATAGACGCCCGCCGCCTCACCGCGTCCCGACCATGTGCCGTCGGACAGCGTGACGACGATCACGGGCGCTTCGGTGAAGACGTGGCCCGAAATGCGGAACGGGCTTGCGAGCGGGAAGCTCTCGACCCGATAGTCCAGCGTGAGCGGCACCGTCGTCACTTGGCGCCTCCGCCGCAGCTATGGCGGAGCACGGCACCGGCCTTCGCGCCGCTGTACTGGCCGTCCGCCAGCGTGACGACACCGTTGACGATCACCGTTTCGATCCCGCTCGGCGCTGCCATCGGCTTGTCCCACGTCGCGCCGTCGTCGAGGGTATCGAGATCGAAGACCACGATGTCGGCGCGCATGCCATCGCGGATCAATCCGCGGTCGGAGAGGCCCATGCGCTGCGCCGGCCAGCCGGTCATCTTGCGTACGGCCTCTTCCAGCGACAGCACCGGGCGGCGCTTCACATATTCGGCGATGATGCGTGGGAAGGTGCCATAGGCGCGCGGATGCGGCAGGCCGAGGGCGTCCATTTCGCCGAATTTCTCCGACGCTGCGGCATCGCTGCCGATGCTGACCCACGGCTGCTTGAGCGCGGTCTCGATATCCTGCTCGCTCATCATGAAATAGAGCGCGACCGACCGGTTGGGCAGGCCTTCGAGCAAGATGTCCCATGCCACATCGGCGGGATCGCGGTTCAGCGCCTTGCCGATCTCGGCGAGACTCTTTCCGTGATAGGGTCGGTATTTGTCGCTGAAGCCATTAGCGAGCCGGACATTGCCGAAGCCGCCCGACGCGTGAACAAGGTTCGACCACCCCGGCATCGACCCGGCGGCGACCTCCTTCTTCATCCGCTCGCGCACCTTGGGATCGCGAAGCCGTTCGATCCCCTTCTGCAGGCCATCGGCCCACACCCAGCTCGGCGCGATGATTTCGAGGCCGGTACCGCCCGCCGTATAGGGATAAAGGTCGGCCGCGACATCGACCCCGCGCGCACGCGCCGCATTGATGGTGGCGACTGCCTGCGGCATCAGCTTGCCCCAGCCGGGGGCATAGGCCGCCTTCAGGTGAAAGATCTCGACCTTCACCCCGCCCTTCTCGCCGATCTCGATCGCTTCCTTGATTGCTGTGACGAGTCCCTCGCTCTCGTCGCGCATATGCGTCGCGTAAAAGCCGTCGCACTGCGCCGCGACCTTCGCCAGCGTGACGAGATCCGAGGTGCTCTGGAAGCTGCTGGGCGGATAGATGAGGGCGCTCGAAATACCGAAAGCACCATTCTCCATCGCGAGCCTTACCTCGCGGCCCATTTCCTCTAGCTGTGCCGCGGTGGGAGATCCGGCGCCGTCGCCCATCACCTTCACGCGCGCTTGCGTCGCCGAATAATAGGTCCCGTAGTTGACCGCGATTCCCTGCTGTTCCAGCGTTCTGAAATAGTTCGGCATTTCGGCCGCCGAAGCCGGAGGACCGCCTTCACCGGCGATCACCGTCGTGACGCCCATGCGCAGCTTGTTCTCCGCCGAACCGTTCTTCAGCAGCACGCGGCCCGACTGATCCATCATGTCGATGAACCCCGGCGAGACATAGCGTCCGGTGGCGTCGATTTCCTTCGCACCGCGCCCCGCAACCTGACCCACGCGCACGACGCGCCCGTCCTTCACCGCGACATCGGCGCTGACCCAGGGATTGCCGGCGCCGTCGAGGACGCGCCCGTTGCGGATCACGATGTCATAGTCGGGCGCCGGCGTGTTCGCGACGAGCAGCAGCGACAAGGCACTGAACAGGATTTTACGCTTCATCATTCATCTCCCGGTCGGCGGCCCCATCGCCGCGACACCATATGTTTGTTAGCGGGCGGTCCCTTTGACCTTGCGGGCATCGTCGGCGCGGACCTCGTCCACGACCTCCTTGACCGCGGCGATCACGACATCGGGGCGATCGACCTGGATATAGTGGGTGGCGTCGGGCACCAGTTGCTGACGTCCACGGGTCGAGAACGCCGCCTGCTCGGCATGGAGCGTCTTCCACTCCTGCTTGAACCGAGCGGCCTGCTCCGGTTTCAGCCCGAGTCCCTCCATCTGCTCGGGCTTGAACGGCGCCATGGCCGTCAGGACGATCAACGGACGATTGCCGAAGCTGTGCACCGCGCGGGCATCGTCCATGGTGTCGTCGAAACCGTCGAGCTCGGATGTCGATCCCCGGATCGAACGGCTCCCATAGGCCGCCGATATGACGAGCGCGTCACCAAGTTTGCGGCTGTCGGCTGCGTTCGGAAGCTTGGGCTTTTCGCTACGAGAAATCAGAAAGCGGACAATGCCAGTCCACGCCAACGCGTTCGCCGTGTGCATCAAGGTCGAGGCCCGCTTCGGGTTTGCGTCGATACCCGACACCCTGCCCAATCGCGCGACCTGATCGGGGTGCGAAGGATCGACCATCACCAGCCCGGCGACCTGATCGCCATATTTGCCGACATAGGTCCGCGTGTAGGGCCCCCCGATCGAATGGCCGACAAGCACCAGCTCATCGTTGATACCGGCACCCTTCAACAGCGCGTGCAGGTCGTCGACAACAGCCGACGCCCGCTGCGGCGTGTCCTTGGGATCGCTCCACATGATCCCAGCGCGATCATAGGCACAGGTGCGGGTAAACCCCGCAATCTGATCGTGGACGAGCGTCCAGTCGGTCGTTCCGCCGGTTCCCAGTCCCGATTCCAGAATGACCGTTGGCGATCCCGTGCCACGGCAGTCGATGTGCATCTTGCGCCCGCCGACATCGACCAGTTGGCCGCGCGGCGGATATTTGGCCTCGGCACTCCGGCGGCCGAGCGCCTCGTAAATGGCACCGACAACCAGCGCGATCAGCAGGAGCGCCAGCAGACCGAGCAGGATGCGCTTGAGCCAACGCAGCACGCGCCGCCAGCCTCCCGGTTTTTTCACCGCAGCAGCGTCTGTCATTGCGCACTCCCTTCGATAGCCGTTGCATCTTTCGCCCCACGCGTTGCCCGGGCGAGGCGTGCCATGCCGATCGTCAGGACCGGGACGACATAAACGGCCAGGAACACCCATGAGAGTGTCCGGTATCCGCTGGCGATGAGCGTCACGAGGCCGAACCGGTCGGCGAGAAACATGCAGCCGACGAGCAGCGCCCCGGCGATGCCGCCCCGCGCGCGGCGGCCCAGCGGCGCGCGTCCCCGCGCGCGGCGCGCGGCATCGACGCGCTCGTTGATCGCATGGACCGATCCCGCACCGCTTTCGAGCAGCGCGGCGAAGATCATGAACTGGAAGAGCAGATGGAACAGCGGCATCTTGAGCTGCTGCAACATGAAGTCCGACGGCAGCGTTTCATCGATGATGCCGGGGTAAAAAGCGATCATCGCGACGAAGAACAGGATCGCCGGCGCCATCGCCAGCGGCCCCGCGATCAGCCCCGACACGACGGCGTCGCGCTGGCTGGTCAGATGGCGAATGACCGGCAGGATCACCACCGCGCCGATCACATTATAGCCCGTATAGGTCAGCCCGCCGACGATCCATCCATCGGTGGGCACGGGGATGGCGAAACGCGCGGCAATCTCGTCGCCGAAGCTGCCGAGTGCCAGCACCATGAACAGCGCGTAGACACCGTAAAGGAGGAAGGAGACATATTTGAACAATCCCTCGACCGAGGCATTGCCGAAGGTCACGAACAGCGCGATCGATCCGGCGAGCAGCGCCGTTCCCGCAAGCGGCGGCCAGCCGAATATCGCCGCCCCGATCTCTCCCGCCGCGGCTCCGAACACTGCGAGCACGAGCGTCACGAACAGCACATAAGCGACCTCGAACAGGACCCAGCCGGGGCCCAGAAGCCGCTCGAAGAAGCTGCGGTAGTCGAACGCGCCGAGCGCCCGCGCCAGCGCAAAGGTCGCCGCGCAGATGATGCTCCACAGAATCATGGCGAGCAGCATCGCCGCCAGCCCGCCCCACGGCCCGCTGGGCAGGAAGAATTCGGCGAGTTCGCGCCCCGTCGCATAGCCGCCGCCGATCACAACGGCCTTGAAGGCAAAGCCGGGCAGCAGGAAGCGCTGGAACCAGGTCGGCCCAGCCCCCGTCGCCGTGGCCGTACCCCCGGTCATGCGAGGCAGGCGTCCACGAGGCGATCGAAGGCATCTCCGCCGCGAATGGGATCGGCAACCGGCATGCCAAGCCGCGCGCTTTCCGCCGCCATCAGCGCAGCGGCCTCTTCCGCATCCATATGCGCCGTGTTGAACGAAACCCCCGCACAACGGATCGCCGGATTGGTGCGTCCGCCAAGGCGCAGGTTGAGATCGATCGTCTCCTCGATGCTCGGCAGCGCATAGCCGGGCCGGCCCATCACTTCGGTACGGCCGGGCTGATGACACACGACGATGACATCGGGCTGGCTGCCATGGAGCAGACCAAGCGAGACCGCGGCATAGGACGGATGGAAGAGCGACCCCTGCCCCTCGATCACATCCCAGTGTCCGGGCTCCGCATCGGGGCTGATCGCCTCAGCCGCGCCCGCCTCGAAATCGGAAACCACCGCGTCCATCGGAATGCCGCCGCCGGCGATCATGATGCCGGTCTGGCCGGTTGCGCGAAAATCGGCATCGAGACCGCGCGCGGCGAACGCGCGCGCGATAGCCAGCGCGGTATATTTCTTGCCCAGCGCGCAGTCGGTCCCGACCGTAAGCAGGCGCATGCCCGACCGCTTGCGCCCCGAGCCCACCGACAGGCCGCGCGGCGGGTGCCGGACGTCGATCAATTGCCGCTCGAGACGCCCAGCCAGGTCAGCGAGACCGGGCAGTTCGGCGAGCCGCATGTGCATCCCGCTGACGATATCGAGTCCGGCCTCGAGCGCCTCGACAAGTGCGGGAAGCCATGATTCGGAAATCACGCCGCCGCTGTTCGCAACCCCGATCAACAGCGCCCGCGCGCCACGCGCCTGCGCCTCTGCCGGGGTGAGGCGCTCCAGACCCGTGCTGACCGTCGCGCCCGGCAGGACATATTCGCCGACGCATTTTTCGGGCGCCCAGTCGCGAAGCCCGAGCGCGGTCTTGGCATAGCCGCGTTCGGTCGTGTCGCCCAGAAACAGCAGATATGGTTGCGGCAAGCTCAAGGCCGGAGCGCCGGCAGAAATGGAGGATTGGATGGTCACAAAATTCACCCCGCAAGAGTTCAAGAATCGCAGGCGCCAGAGAGACATCCCAAGAGCGCCATTTATCTCCTGATCAGGCTATAATTTTCTATTTTTGAAATTTCAACTCAATTTGACGGCTGCCGGAAGAAATACGTCCGACGCGATCCTCGACCCCGCCGAACCGATTTAGAAGGCCGTGCCGTAGCCGATGAGGTGAAAGACCAGCGCGATCCACAGCAGGACGACCGAGCTCAGGAGAAGCACGATACTCCAGACGCGCGCGAACTTGCCCGGCGCCCCCCGCCAGACCAGAACGAGGTGCCATATGGCGGCACCGAGCAGGCCCACGAGGATGAGCGGCGTTATGATCCGGAGTGCGATCAACACGCCGTCCAGTTCACCATTCAATGACGAGAAGTCGCCCAGCAGCGCGCTGGCGAAAACGGGCCATGCGACGATCACCGCGACCGCCAGCCCTGAAAGCGCCCGTGTCAGGCGATAGGCCCGCCATTCAGCCACGCTGCGCCCGGGACGCACGCCATAGTGCCGGCGAACCAGCGCCGTGATCGGCCAGAAGAGAGCGGTAAGCAGCAGGGCCAGAAGGCTGACAGCCAGGGCAGGCGTCAGCCAGACGCTCGAGCTGTACCAGGGGACAGGCTCGAACAGCATGAAGGGCGAAGAGGAATCGATCCCGAACCGGACGACGCGGCCGTTTTCCACCTTCGCCGCGAGCCGCATCTTGCCGCCCACCTCGCGCCAGACGAAGGGAGCAATTTCCACCCATTTGCGCGGCGCGCCGCCAATGTCCGACGCCGCCGCGAATATGAGGCCGCCGTCGGCGTCAAGGCCGACCTTGAGCTGGCCGCCGAGTTCGGCCGCTTTCAGGAAGCTCGCTTCGATCCGCCGGGTCTTGTTGTAGGTGCCGACCATCATCCGCGCATGCGCACGCGCCGTCGCTGGATCGACGCGGCCGTCGTGCTGCTCTCCCGGAAAATAGCGATCCGCGAAGGCTTCGAACAAATGGCTGCGGATCGCGCCGGATACCTTGTCCGTACCCGCCGCGTTCATCGACATATAGATGCCGACTTTTTCTTCGGGGAAGATCCAGATCTGGCTGTGGAAGACGATCGAATCGCCGCCGTGCGACAACACTTTGCGCCCGTTGATATTCTGCTCGTAAAAGCCCAGCGCCATGCCGTTGAGCGCGGGGATTGCTCGGGTGATGCTGTTCTGCATGAGGCGCTCGGTTTCGGGTTTCAGCAACGCACCACCATTGTCGAGGTGCGCGATCATGAACCGACCAAGGTCTGAGCCCGTCGCGGCAAGGCCGCCGGCGGGAGCAAAGGCGTTGAGTTCGGGGCGGCCCGGCTTGCCCGATCCGACCAGATACCCGTTCGCGAGCAAGGGTTCGAGCCGGGCGGGCAATTTCGCGCGCATTGTCGAGTGCGTCATTCCCGCCGGCACGAAGATATGCCGCTCGACATAATCGTCAAAGGGCATGCCCGACACGCGCTCGACGATATAGCCGGCGAGCGCGGTCCCGTAGTTCGAATAGGCCGGCGTGGAGCCGGGGGCGTAGATGCGCTCCGGAACCTGCCGCTTCATCGCCTCGGCAAGGGTCGGGATATCCTTGATATCATAGCTGTTGAGCCCGCGCTGGACCTCATCGAAGCCCGCCGTATGGGTCATCAGGTTCCGCATCGTGACCGGCTTGCCGTCATATGCCGGAATCCGGAAATCGAGATAGGTGTTGATGTCCTTGTCGAGATCGATCTTGCCCGCTTCGACCATCTGCATGACAGCAGTCCAGGTCATCGTCTTTGACACCGAAGCCTGCTTGAAAAGCGTCGTCTCCGGGTCGATCGGGCGCCGCTTCGCAACATCGGCGAAACCGAAGCCCCGCTCGGTCAGCGGCTTGCCGTCCTTGACCACGACGACCACGGCCCCCGCCGCACGACCACGCTCAAGCGCATAAGGCATGAAGCCGTCGAGCCATGCATCGACATCAGATTTGGTGAGCGGTCGCGCCGGCAACGCCGTCGCTCCGCTCGCGAGCGGAGCGGCGGCGGGCACTTCGTTCGACGCAGCGGCCCCCGTGAGCAGCGCCAGCGCCAGCACGCCCGCCATCTTGACCGTTTCGATAAATCGCATGTTGCCCCTCGCTCGTCCGGCGCCGCTCCTTTTTCAGGATCGGCACAATGTATTTTCTCAAATTGAAATATTTTTCATTTCGAGACAAGCCATCCGGGGCCAGATTTGTCAATGCCGAATGGGCGCGACAAACGGGCATCCGCCGCGCGGCAAAGGAGAAGCCACTGGAAATATTGTAATCTTTAAGAGGTATCAGCTCTCGATCGGTTGCAGAGACGATTTCAGATCGGCATCGTTAGCCGAGCAAACCGAGAGAATACGGCACGGCCCGTCACCAACCGCGACATAGCCATGCCCCATCGAGGCGTCGAAATAGGCCGAGTCCCCGGTTTTCAGCAACGACGGGGCATATATATCG
Organism: Sphingopyxis sp.; assembly: GCF_965279755.1. Lineage (GTDB taxonomy): Bacteria > Pseudomonadota > Alphaproteobacteria > Sphingomonadales > Sphingomonadaceae > Sphingopyxis. Next base: position 1,413,063 of record NZ_OZ257261.1, read on the forward strand.
GTATGGAACTCGCACTCGCCTTCGAGCACGAGGACATATTCCTCGCCCGGATGCCGCATCAATTCGCCGAAATCGTCGATCGACCGCACCTTGATCTCGATGATCATCGGGTTCAGCGCCTTGTTCAGCAGATCGGCCGAGGGATAGGTGTAATTATAGGTCGATGTCTGGATCGACGCCCCTTCGCTGGCAGGCGTGATACTCCGCCGTCCCGTGGTCTGGCGCTGCGGTGCAGCCGTATTCGACACCGGCGCCGCGAACAGACGTGCAATGTCGATGTCCAGCCCGCGGCTCAACCGCACAAGCTTTTCATAGCTCAGCGACATCTTGCCCGTTTCGACTTTCGAAAGCGTCGAGACGGGTATTCCGGTCTTCTCGCTCACCTCGACCAGCGTCCAGCCCTTATCGATCCGGAATTCACGCAGAAAAAGGCCCGGATTATGATCTCCCGGTCCGAGGCGCCCGGCACCGGCCGCTGCATTGTCCCGCCTTGATGGCATAGCATTCCTTTCGACAGATTTTCTCATCTAGCACATATTTGCATCAATGCACTCCGCATCAAGAACGACGTCGCAATGGCCGATATTCGCGACTTGCCGAGGGAATATCCCGGTAAGAGCCCATTTGCCCAGAGGCCCATTCAGGATAAATTTGACAAATTGGAAAATTCTGAAAATGACGAAAGCGATAGCAGCGGGAGCGACACCTTGATTGAGACCGACGGCGGAAATCCGCCAAACCCGCAACCGGTGCACGAATGGCTCCGCGGCGCGCTGACGCTGCTGATCCTCACAATAGCGCTCGCGCTCGCATGGCTCGGCAACCGCCTGCCCGCCGCCGCACCCGAAAACGCACCTGCGACCGAATTCTCCGCGGCAAGGGCCATGCACGATGTCCGGGCGATCGCGACCGATCCGCATCCGATCGGCTCGGCGGAGATCGCGGCCACACGGCAGTATCTGCTGTCGCGCATGACCGCCCTCGACCTGGATCCGGTGCTCCGCGACCAGACGGTCGTCGTAACGCGCCGCAATTCGGCCGACGCCGCGATCGGTGGCCGCGTCCAGAACATCGTCGGCACGTTAAAGGGAAGCGACCCCACGCTGCCTGCGGTGTTGCTGATGGCGCATTACGACACCGCGCCCCTTTCGCCCGGTGCGGGCGACGATACGGCGGGTGTCGCGGTTGCACTGGAGGTCGCGCGCGCGCTCAAGGCCGGCGGCCCGCTCCGCCGATCGGTCATCTTCCTCATGACCGATGGCGAAGAGGCCGGACTTCTGGGCGCCAACGCCTTCTTCGAAAGCGACCCTCTGCGCGACCGCGCGGGCCTGATCGTCAATCTCGAGGCACGCGGCGACAGCGGCCGGGCGCTGATGTTCCAGACCGGCAATAACAACCGCCCGCTTGTCGAAGCCTATCGCCGCAACGCCGCAACGCCCGCGTCCGACTCGCTGATGGTCACGATCTACAAGCAGATGCCGAACGATACGGATCTGACCGCCGCTCTTGAACGCGACTATGCCGGCATGAATTTCGCCTTTGTCGGACACCAGATGGCGTATCATACGCCGCTTTCGACCGCTGCCAGCCTCAATCCCGGCAGCGTCCAGCACATGGGCGAACAGATATTGCCGCTACTGCGCGACTTCGCGCAGGCAAAGACCCTTGGTCGCGGTTCCGGCGACATGGTGTTCGCTGATGTGTTCGGCCAATATTTCATCGCCTATCCGGCGGCACTCGGCTGGGGGCTGGCCGTCCTCGTCATCGGGGCAGTCTTCGCCATGACCGCCACGGCCATCGCGCGCGGCTCCGCGAACTGGCGCGACGTGGCCAAGGGCGCTGGCGCGGCCATCGCTCTGCCGCTCTGCATCGCGACCGCCCTCCTGCTCCTGCAGCGTCTCATCGCGCTGCTACTGAGCGACATCGCGTCGCCCTATGCGGTAACCGGCCAGTTCGCCTGGATCCTCCCCGCTACCCTGTTGGCGGGCCTCGGCACCGGAGCGCTGATGATCGACGCCGCCGTTCGCGGCCGTCGCTGGCTACCCGCGATTTTCGTCGCCGTCGCGGGTCTGCTCGCGGCCTTGCTCGGCGATTTCAGCCCGACCGCGCTGCTGCTCGGCCTTACAGCCGGAGCATTGCTGTTGGTCAGTGCGGGTCGCCCGGCGAGGCTTCCGGGTTGGTTCGCAGGCGCCGCCTCTATACTCGGCGTCGCCGCGCTCGCTCTCCAGATATGGCTTCCGATGGGGGCCCATGCACTCGTCTGGCCCCTCGCGCTGCTGCTGCCCGCGCTGGGGCTGCTTCTATTCGCGCCCGCTCTCGTCGAACGTCCTGCAGCCCTGATCATCCTTGCTGCGCCGGCTGCGCTGCTTGCGGGACTCATGGCACGAACCGGCTATGATCTGTTCGTGATGATGGGGGTGACGGCCCCGGCGATCATGTCGCCTTTCCTGATGCTTGCGGCGTTGGCGCTCGCCCTCTTCCTTTGGCCGCTGCGGGCTTTGCCACGCGTCGGAATGCTTCTGCTCGTCACGGGCTTCATCTTCGGTATGGCTGCCGGGATAAAGGGCCAAACGCCATCAGCGACAAGCCCCGAGCTCGTCGAGGTCTTCCGGATCGCTGACGTCGACACCGGCGACATGCGATGGGCGAGCGGCAAGCTGGACAAGAGCGGATGGGTGGAGGCAACGCTGTCGCGGGACGGTGGGAAGCCCCGGCTGCAGTCGATCGCTCCTCTCGCCAAGGACGATTATTGGGTGGCCAAGGCCAAGCCGTCACCGTTCGTCGCGCCGCGCCTCGACGTGGCGGTGGCCGGGGATGGCGCCGCGCGGCTCATCACCATCCGCGCCGCCAACGCCAACGCCGGGCGATATATGCGAATCCATTTCAAACCCTCGGTCGACCTGACCGGATTGCAACTGATGGATACGCTGGTTCCCGGAACGCTGAAGGCGGGGGAATGGTCGCAGGTCATATTCCATGCCAGCGGTAGCGGAGAGGTTCATCTGACCATGCACGCCGACGGCCCCGGCCGAATGGAGGTCCGAATGGTTGAAGTTCGGGGAGGAGCCCCCGCCAGCGGCTCTCTGCTCCCTCCGCACGTCTTCCCTTACCGGCGGTCGGGCGACAGCATGATCGTCACCGGCAGGATGACAAGCTGGTAGCTCGCCTGCCGGCCGGAACAACAAGCAAGCTCATGCGGCATGAAGAGCGAGTTTGCATATTTCTCAGTCTCCCGACGGCCGGCAACGGTTCGTCGGGTTAGGGCCAATCTCCGAAGCAGGCTCGCGGACTGCGATTCCCGCTGCCGGCAACGACGTCGGGACGGACCGCAGCGACAAACGCAAGCGACCGATTTTTTCTGCTTCCGCAGCAAAGTCATCGCTCTGGAGCAGGCGATCATATGATTGAAACATAAAGGGAAATGGCGCACCCGAAGGGATTCGAACCCCTGGCCTCTGCCTTCGGAGCGGGTACTAACAGGCTACGCTATTCAACGCCAGAGCCTGTTTTTCTACCCTAAGCTACTCATATTGCATCGGAAAGATGAAGATCGCTGCCGCCGATGCTAACCCAGGCCCGCCGGGAATACACCCCCTGTTGCTTACGCGGTGCTTTCGCGGAAGCAGGACGGTTCGAAGAGGTTGCAGCCTATGGGCAGGATCACAAAACGCCTTGTAGAGGCGGCTGTCGCCGAGGTGAAGGACTATATCATCTGGGACGACGAATTGCCGGGTTTCGGCATCCGGGTATTCTCGTCGGGCAAGCGCAGCTACATTATTCAGTATCGGAGCCAAGGGCGATCCCGGCGTCTGACGATCGGTATGCACGGCATCTGGACCCCCGAAATGGCGCGCCGCGAGGCGCGCATTCAACTGGGGCGCGTGGCTCAAGGCGAAGATCCGCAGGAAGAGCGACAGATCGACAGGCAGGCGATAACAGTCAAAGAGCTTTGCACCTTGTATCTGACCGACCTCAACGCCGGGCTTATTATCGGCAAAAGCGGGCGGCCGAAGAAGCAATCGACCATCGACACCGATACGGGTCGCATCCACCGCCATATCGTGCCGCTGATTGGACCGCGGCGGGTCAGAGATTTGGACAAGGCCCACATCAACAAGGCGATGAAGGACATCATGGCCGGCAAGACAGCGGTCAGCGTCAGGACAGCGAAGCTGCGAGGCAAGGCGATCGTGCGAGGCGGCGCGGGAACCGCCGCCAGAACCATTGGCTTGCTGGGAGGCATCCTGACCTATGCCGTCGAGGCGGGGATCATCGAAACCAATCCGGCGTTCGGTATCCGTAAACCGAAAGACAATGTTCGCGACCGCCGGTTATCGGAGGCGGAGTATCGCTTGATCGGCACCAAACTTCGCGACGCGGAGGCCGATGGGCAATATGAAATTGCCGCGCAGATCATCAGACTGTTGGCGCTCACCGGTTGTCGCCGCAGCGAACTCACCAAGCTCCGGTGGAGCGAAGTCGACATCGAAGGCAGCTGCCTTCGCCTCGAAGACAGCAAGGAAGGAAAATCGGTACGGCCCGTCGGCTTGCCTGTCATTGAATGCCTGCAACAACGGAAGATGCCAGAGGCTCGAACCTATGTGTTCCCTGGAACTGGTCGCGACAATGCCTTCGGCGCTCTTCCCGACCACTGGACAAAGATACTCGGCGGATGCGGTCTCGACGATATTACACCTCATGTGCTGCGGCATAGTTTCGCCAGCATCGCGAATGATCTTGGCTTCACTGAAACCACTGTCGCGGCGCTGCTGGGTCATGCCAAGGGGTCGGTCACCGGTCGCTATATCCACACTATGGACGCCGCGCTCATCGCAGCCGCAGACACGGTTGCCGGATATATCCAGGGCCTTCTTGAAGGAGCCCATTACAAGCTGACGGCTTACGCCCTCGATCATGCTTCCCGAAAGCAGGCGCTTGCGAGCTTTCTAGCGGCCGCCGTTGGAGAGGAGCCCGACATCGACGCGAGCGACGAATCTCTCGCCGCTTAAGGCCGGAAAGGGCGCGTCCCTAGCCAGAACCGTTCCTTTAATCGGGTCAATTATGGCTCGGTTACAAGGAGTAAGACATGATTAAGGACGTCACAAAGCCGACAACCGATACGGCAATCAAGCCTCACTACGTGACTACACCGGCTGCAGCCATACACCTTGGCCTATCGCCTCGAACCCTCGAGAAGCATCGATGCTACGGTACGGGCCCAACATATCGAAAGCTGGGCGGCCGGGTGGTTTATGCGATCGACGATCTTGAGGCTTGAGCAGAGCTTGGAACGAGGCGATCGACCTCGGATCCGGGTCTTGGTGTCGTGAGACCTGCCAAACATACTCCGCCTCACACACCCATCAAAACGGCGAAGAGATAGCGAGGAGAAGTATGAGCCGGCGTCGTTATATTCGGTGCTGGCTTTGAACTTCCGGGCTGCTTCTGGCCGGTTGCAGACGGGCCGCTTTCGGGACCAAAATGGAGAACAGCGGACGTTCATGAAGGGCCAAAGCGATCCCGCCGCTTACCCGCTGCTAACTGGCCAGCCTCATTCCACCATGCTGTCACGCGCCAGCTCCGCGCGCATCTTGGCCGCATAGGTTCGCCCAACGCGTATTTCGCTGCCGCCGACCAGCTCCGCGATCAGCGCGGAAAATTGCACCGTCTTCAAACGAACGATGGCGTCTCTGCGAACAATCGCACTGCGATGGATGCGGATGAAGAGCTGGGGCGGAAGGCGTTGCTCCAACGACGTCAGACTTTCCTGATGCAGGTGGCTTTCGCCGTCGCTGAAAATGCGGACATAATCGCGCTCGGCGACGACGTGGGTAACGTCTTGCAGCGAAAGGCGTCGGTAGTCTCCACGCGATCGCACCCAGAAGTCCGATCCGGCGCCTTCGGTCTGCCGAAGCGCGTCACGCAGCGACCTGACCATTTCCTGAAGTTCGCCCACGCGCTCTTCGTTCGAACTGGCTCGCAGCCGGGTGCAGGCGCGCCCGACCGCCACTTGCAGACGCGCCGGTTCGAGCGGCTTGGTGACATAGTCGATAGCATGCGCGTCGAACGCGCGCTGGGCGTGATGGTCGAATGCCGTCACAAAAATCGTCGCGGGCGCGGCGGCGCCAAGCCGTTCGAGAAGCTCGAAGCCGGTTCCGCCCGGCAGCTGGATGTCGAGCGTGATGATGTCGGGGCGCAGGCGGTCGATCAGCATTTCGGCCTCATCGAGGTTCGCCGCTTCGCCCACGATATGGACGTCCGCCATGGCCCCAAGTGCGCGCCGGATGCGGCCGCGCGCGAGCGGCTCGTCCTCGACGATCAGGACCGAGAAGCCGCTCATTCGGTGCGCATCGGCATTTCGATCATCGCCTCCCACTCCCCCTTGCCATTATGGCCTGCTTGGCACTGCCCCCGATTGCCAAACCGTGCGGCCAGCCTTTCGCTCACATTGGCCAGCCCGATTCCTGTGGAGGGATGATCTGTCATTCCGCGCCCCGGTGTCACCTCATTGGTCACCGTCAAGATGAGCTTCTGCTCCATCATTCTCGCATCGACGCGAACCACGATGGGCCCGCGGGCCTGCCCGACGCCATGCTTGATCGCGTTTTCGACGAGAGGCTGCAAGATCAGACTTGGCACGAGCGCACCGGACAAGGGGGCGGGAATGTCGAATGCAAAGTTCAGCCGGTCGGAAAAACGTTCGCGTTCGATCGCCAGATAATCCTGTTGTAGCGCAATTTCCCGGTCCAGACGAACATCGCTGAACGGATCCAGCGTCAGTGTCGTCCGCAGGAATTCGGACAAGACGACGACCATTCGCTTGGCTTCGTTTGGCATGCCTTCCTCGATCAACGCCGCGATGGAGTTGAATGTGTTGAACAGGAAATGCGGATTGATCTGATAGCGCAGCGCCCGCATCTGCGCCGTCAACGCCTCTTCACGGATCGCGGCCAGTCGCCGTTCCTGCTGGCGAACCTCATGGCTGTAGAGCATCGCGACGTAGAGGCATGCCCAACCGAAGAAGAAGGAGCTGTTCTCGATCAAGCTATAGACAAAATCGCGCGGCGCGAACGCGGGCTTCGCCGGCCACATGTACCAGGACGCGATAAGGAAATCGATGCTCGCGGAAAAAGGCGAGCAGAGCAAGGTGAGGACAAAGCACAGCACCGCCTTGTGCAGGAAGGACAAATGGCGCCAGCGAAGGAGCAGCGCCGAAATGCCATAGGTGATAGCGATGCTCGCCCCGATCCAGACGAGCTTTCCCGGCGCCGATATCCACGCGTTGACCCCGACAAAATGCCAGAGGAGGCTCGCGATCAGGAAAACGGAAGACCAATAGACAGCGCCAAGCTGCCGGGTCATCCGGCGCAGCTCGGTCCGCGAATCCGCGTCTTCGGGTGACCCGCTGAGGCCGTCGGCATTCATCCCATGTCTTATTTGCATGTTCCCCCGCCAAGTCGAGTGCCGTTCACGGCGATTCCTAGCCGTTCGCAGATTTTTCGCGCCACTGAAGGGCCGAACCGAGCGGATCGCCGAAATTTCCTTTCGACACGCCCCTTTAGCCGAAACATACGTCCATTCCGGCACTAGCCCCCTCTCCCCGCCAGAAACGAGACGACATGCCATCCTCTCTCCATGCGATTTCCCTGAAAAGATCCGGACTGGCCGCGGCGGCTATCCTGTATGGCATCGCCGTGCCCGCGCACGCCAACCAGTGGCTCGTCTATACCGGCGGCGACCGGCCGAACCGGACCTTCACGGTGATCGACGAGGATTATATCAGCCCCGAGTTCAACAGCGACACCAGCTTCAAGGTCGAGGCCGCGACGATCTACGAGGCCCCCTCGCAGCCCGACTGGTCAACCGCCAACTATCATGTCGACTGCACAAAAAAGACGGTGCGAATCGATCTTGTCCAGATCAGCCCGCGCGACGGCGCGCTACGCCGCGGACCTAACGTTGCCGACCATGCCCCGGCGAATGTCACCGAACATCAGATCGTCACCTTCGCTTGCGACAAGGGCCCGAAAAAGGGTGCCCAGCGCGCCAGTGAACGCGAAGCCAACAATGATCCCCGGAACTTCATCTACCTCGGCCCGATCAGCCTGCCCAAGGTGGTAGATGTCGCGTGGGAGAAATTATGGACCGACGGAAAGCGGCCCGGCTACAGCAGCAATGTCTCGATCGCCGATCAGAACGCCCAGGTCGAAAAGATCATGAAGGAAAAGCAGGCGCTCGTCGCGCAGGCGGGCGCGATCGCCGAGCAGAGCCAGCGCGACGCCGATGCGATCGCAGCCTCGCAAAAGAGCCGCAAGGACCGGATGAAGCGCGAGAAGGAAGTTGCACCCGCCCTGGAAGAATGGATCGGCAAAAGCGAGGCGGAGGTGACTTCGGCATTTGGCCCTCCGGCAAGCAGCAGCGACCGCGGCGCATTGCGTGCGCTGGTCTATCGCCGGACCCACAGCGAAACCTATGACGCGCAGGTCGGACAGGTCGGAAAAACGGCCTATTATGAAAAGCGCGAAAACCAGTTTCACTGCGATCTGACGTTCGGTTTCCGCAACGGCATTCTCGAAGACTATTTCACCGAGGGCGACCGGTGTCAGCTCCTTTGGGGTCCAAAATGATACGTCGCTTCGATCTGCGCCGGATGGGGCACATGCTCCTGATCGCGCTGGCTTGGTGCCTTTGGCCGGCATCGGCGCAGGCGCAGCATTATCCTTGCAACGGTCCCGGCCCCGGCGAACGGCTGGTCGGGATGGCTCCCGGTGGCCCCGGCGTCGCCCCTACCCCGCTGTGCGCACGCGATGACAGCGGTGGAGCGCCTGCCCAGCCCTCGGCGCCTAGCGAACATCATGCGGCCATCGCCTGGCACGTCGACGCCGCCGATGTCTGGGTCGACGGCAATTATACCGGCGCCAATAATGTCGCCGAACAAGGCGCGCTCGACGCATGCAACAAGGTGATGGGCGGTGGTTGTACATCGGCCGGCACATGGTGGAATTCGTCGATCGCGATCATCCGTGACCGGAACGGATATTTCTACAAAGGCTGGGCCGGCGAAGGCGGCGCAGAACGCGACCGCGTGATGACGGAATGTTCGGCCAAACAGCTGCTGCCTTGCGAGCTTTTTGCGACCATCCGCGCCAGCACCAATCGGCGCTTCCCCGGAGCATCGGTACGCAAATATTTTGCCGCGTCGGCGTGGGTTGTCGGCGGCGCCGACGATGGATATAACGCCAAACTCTATGTCGCGAGCGGACTCCGCAACGCCGATGCAGCGATCGCGGCGGCGATCAAGGCGTGCAGCGACGCGACATCGCGTCCGTGCGAAAGCAATGCGCTGACCGGCAACGGCTTTATCCAAGCCTACCGGATGAATGGAAGCGATGACAGCGCGACCGTCGAAACCACGGCCAAGCGCGCGAAAGAGGCCGCGCAGGCGAACTGCAAGAAGCAGAAGAGCACGGCGTGCGAACTCCAGACGCAGTTCGACAGCCGCAAGCCGGGCCTGTTCGTGCATGATTTCGCCAACGCCAAGACGCGAACGTAATGCCGGATGATCCAGCGCACGGCTTCGCAACGAAGACGGAAACGGCAGGGTTGTTTCGATGCTCTTCAATCTGGGGCCTCTGGCCGGATTTTCTATGCCGGCACCGGCAATGGCGGAACGGCGGACGTACCGCATGATGGATCGACCGCTCGGGGCGAGGTGTGCGCCCTGAGCAAGGCGGCCTCATCCGAACGTGCCCTCTCCTTCGGCTTTGCATTGCGTACTAATCGGAAATTCGAAAATGCACGATCCGCCGGCGATCATGATCGAACCGGCCCGATGAGGAGAAATGAAATGCCCAACCGCCATGTCCTGGCCGGAGGCTTCGCTGCCGCGCTTCTCTGCAGCGCTTCAATAGCTGCGGCGAGCGGCTCCATCGCCTCGCCCGAACAGCAGCAGAAAATGGAGAGCTTCGGTGCTTGCCTCGTCTTTCTCGAGAACCGTGCCGCACAGGACAGCAAGAGTGAAGCTCCGCTCACCCGCGACCCCGAAGGCAATCGCCGTGCCGTGACGGTCGAACCCAAGACCAATGGCATCGAGCGATCCGGCGCGGTCAGGGCGCGCTATGGTGCGCGGATCTGGTATTCGAATGGACGGCCCCGCCAAGACCTAAAGCAAATCGAATATCGGGCCAGCTGGGAGGAACATGACTATGAATGCCGGGGGCGAACGCTCACCATAAATACCTCCCAAGGCTATACGCTCGAAAGCTATCAGCCAATGGATGCCGACGAAGCGGCGGGAGATCAGTCCGCGCAAACCGGGCAAACCGGCGACCACCCTCCTGCCTTCCACACCGACTAAGGTGTTTAGTTATATGGCCGCGATCAATTCAGAGGCCGCACCGACTTCCCCTTTAGATGACACAACACCTTACTCAAGCTGACCCGGTTGATTGATCGTGGTTTGGCCGATTGCCGTCGGTCTGTTTCTGGGAAAATGTTCGCCTTAAAGCGGACAGGCAAAGAGGCGGAGACTCTCGAAGCGCCTTGCTGGCTCGTCAATACGGGATAGGCCTTCCATCCCAGCCGTAGAACCCGCCGCTATCCGTCGACGACAGCTGGTCAAAGACGGCCAGAATGTGCATCGCGCTTTTGTCCGCACTAAAGAGCGATGATTCAGCTACTCGCGCCTGAAACGGCTCCGAGAGCGGCGTGTCGACAGTCCCGGGGTGCAGTGCCGCGACGATTGCTTCGGGATTGCTGCGGCCAAGCTCTATCGCGAAACATCGAACCAAGGCATTGAGCGCCGCCTTGGAGGCGCGGTAGCTGTGCCATCCCCCAAGCCTGTTGTCCGCGATCGAGCTGACGCGCGCCGAAAGAAATATGGCGACCGCCCGTTGCCTCCGGGCAAGCAGAGGAAGAAAATGCTTTGCGACAAGCGCGGGCCCGATACTGTTGACCGCAAAGACCTCGGCCATCACCGTGGCGTCGAGCTGCCGGAGGCTCTTTTCAGGACGGATATCCGTTCCGCGATGCAGGAGCCCCGTCGCCACGATCAAGAGGTCGAGAGCGCCATCCATGGCGATTTGACGACCCGCCTCGGCAAGCGTGTCGTCGTTAAGTACATCCATCGTCAGCGTTGTCACATTGGGATGGTGCGAAGCCTGAGGCCGTCTGCTGCCCGCGTAGATGCGGTCAAATCGACCCGATAAGACAAGTTGCTCGACAAGCGCGGCGCCGATGCCGCCGCCGCTTCCGATCACCAAGGCGCGCTTGACGCTCACATGCTGCTCCTGCCGGCCTGACGTCGGTCCGGCATCCAGACGCTCTAATCGGCGGCAGCGCGATATCCCATATGCCTCAAAGGGAAGGTGGAGCGGTGGTTAGAAACCGGCCTCGACCGCGAGCCGGATCGCATCGGCCGTGGTCTCGACGCCGAGCGCGCGCAGCAGAGCAGCGCGGTGCATCTTGATCGTCCGCTCCGATAGCGACAGCGTGAAGGCAATCTGCTTGTTGAGCTGTCCGCTCGCCATCAGCTTCAGCACCTCGCGCTGCCGCGGGGAAAGCGCCTCGATCTGAGCGCGCGCTCGGATGCTCCGTCCCCCAACGGCATCGCCTGCGTCGTCGATCTCGATTTGCGAGCCGAGAAAATATTCAAGGGTCCCGCCGGGGCCGAATATGGGGGCCACCAGCACGGCATTCCGAAATGGCGTTCCGTCCTTCCGGTAGTTGAGGATTTCGACGAGCGCCGGCCTTTGCTCACGGATGGCCGCCCGCAAGGTCTCGGTCAGTTCGGGTTCGGTGGCCGGGCCAGCAAGAAAGCGGCAATTGCGTCCAAGGATTTCGTCCGGCCCATAGCCGGTGAGTGCCGAGAAGGCAGCATTGCACTCGACGATCGGATTGTCAGGCAGGCGCGGGTCGCTGATCACCGCGGCGATCGGGCTGGCCGCGATCATTGTCTTCAATGACATATTTTCTGCCTGCTCTCCCTGGGATGTCCCAAGGGACATGTTGCGACACTTGTCCCCGCTCATGCAAGCCCGCGTCGATGACAATTGCGACGAGCCGGAAAAAATGCGCATGACGCCTCGAATATTGACGGCAGTGAAGTCCTTGCGGGCCAGACGACGCCACGCGCACACCTTCGGGACGACAGGCTGATGCGGGTCGCGATCGTGGGGGCGGGTATTGCGGGACTTGCCTGCGCGCGGCGGCTACGCGACGCCGGTCTGAACGCCACGCTTTTCGACAAATCCCGCGGCGTCGGCGGCCGCCTTGCGACCCGCCGGGCCGATCCGTGCAGCGCCGAGGTCGCATTCGATCATGGCGCAACGCATTTCACGGCGCGCTCGGAAGGCTTTACCAAGCTCCTAGCTGGGTGGGAGAAGGCAGGCCTCGCGGCGCGTTGGCCGGCCGCGGGCGCGGACAGCTGGGTCGGCACGCCGACAATGACCGCACCGCTGAAATCCCTCGCGGACGATCTCGATGTCCGCCTCTCGCGACCGGTGACGGCCCTCACCAAATCCCGCGCCGGCTGGACGCTCCACAGCGAGGCCAAACGGCTCGGCAAATATGATGCGGCGGTGATCGCCATTCCGGCCGAGCAAGCGGCTCCGCTTCTGTCGCTCCATGATTTCGAGATGGCGCGCGCGGCCATGGCGGTGCGCTATAATCCATGCTGGACCGCGATGTTCGCGTTTGAGGAGCGGATCGATGAGCTCCCCGATTTCATCCGCGGCGCGGGGGCCATCGTGACGGCCGCGCGCGACAGCGCGAAGCCCGGGCGCGCGCCGGGCGAGCGGTGGGTCGTGCAGGCCGACTGGACCTGGTCGCAAGCGCACCTCGCCTCCGACAGCGCGAGCGTGGCGCCAGCGCTTCTCGCCGAGCTTGGCAAGGCTGCGGGCCGCGACTTGCCCGCCCCGAGCCATATCGTCGCCCATCGCTGGCTATTCTCTCAGCCCTCGGGACAGGATCTGAAGCTCCTCTGGAACCCTGCCATCGGCCTGGGTGCTTGCGGCGACTGGCTCTATCACGGCTTTGTCGAATATGCGTGGCTGTCGGGCCATGTTCTCGGCGCGGCGATTGCGGCCGAGGCGCCGTGATGACCCGCGCGATCGTTATCGGAGCCGGCATCGGCGGCCTCGCGCTCGCCATCCGTCTCCAGTCGGCTGGTCTTGATACGCTGCTCCTCGAAGCGCGCGACCGGCCGGGCGGCCGCGCCTATGTCTTCGAAAAGGACGGTTTCACCTTCGATGCCGGACCGACGGTGATCACCGACCCGGCCTGCCTTGCCGAGCTCTGGGAGCTCAGCGGTCAGCGGCTCGGTCGCGATGTCGACCTCGTTCCGGTCTCGCCCTTTTACCGGCTGAGCTGGCCCGATGGATCGACCTTCGATTATGGCAATGACAAGCAGGCGCTCGCCCGTCAGATCGCCGCGCTCGATCCCGCCGATGTGGCGGGATATGAGCGGTTTCTTAGCTATTCCGCGTCGGTTTATGAGGAAGGCTATGTGAAGCTCGGCGCGGTGCCGTTCCTCGATTTTCGTTCGATGCTGAAGGCGGCGCCCGCGCTCCTGCGGCACCGTGCCTGGCGCTCGGTCTATAAAACCGTCGCGAGTTATGTGGGGAGCGAGAAGCTCCGGGAGGCGCTATCCTTCCACACCTTGCTTGTTGGCGGCAACCCGATGGCGACGAGCAGCATCTATGCCCTCATCCACAAACTCGAGCAGGATGGCGGCGTCTGGTATGCACGCGGCGGCACCAATCGGCTCGTCTCCGGCATGGCCGCGCTGTTCGAGCGCCTCGGCGGCACGCTGAGGCTCGGCGATCCGGTCGCCCGCATCGAAACCGAAGGCGACCGGGTGACGGGCATTGTAACGCGGAGCGGGGTTACCGCACGCGCCGATCTTGTCGCCTCGAACGCCGATCTCATGCACAGCTACCGCGACCTGCTCGCACATCCGCGAGGCAAGCGCGAAGCCAAGCGCCTTGCGCGCAAGAGCTGGTCGCCGAGCCTCTTCGTCCTCCATCTGGGGGTTCGCGGCACCTTCTCCGAGATACCCCATCATATGATCCTGTTCGGTCCGCGCTATCGCGGCCTTCTCGACGACATCTATCGGAACGGGACGCTCGCCGAGGATTTCTCACTCTACCTTCATCACCCGAGCGCAAGTGATCCGGGCGTTGCGCCGGCGGGCCACAGCAGCTTCTACGCGCTTGCGCCGGTTCCCCATCGGGGCCACGCGCCGTTCGACTGGGAGGTTGAAGGACCGAAACTGACGAAGCGCATCATCGCCGAGATCGAGCGGCGCCTGATCCCGGACCTTGGCGCGCGGATCGTCACGCAAGTCCAATATGCGCCGCCGGACTTCGAACAGGATCTCGCCGCGCATCTCGGCAGCGCCTTCAGCCTGACGCCAACGCTGCTGCAGAGCGCCTATTTTCGGGGGCACAACCGCGACGCGCGCATCGAGAACCTCTATTTTACCGGCGCGGGCACCCATCCCGGCGCGGGCATCCCGGGTGTCGTCGCGAGCGCGAAGGCAACGGCGCGCCTCATTCTTGGCGACTTCGGCATCAGAACTACGGCACCCCGCGCCCCGGGGGCGCCGGACCGACAATTCTCCGGGCGTGATGACGCGGCAGGAAATGCCATGTCCAGATGATCGCATCGACATTCCAGTTCTGCCGGCGGCCAGCGCCTTGCGACCCAGTCTGGCCGCGGCGGGGGGCGGTGATTGCTCATCGCCGGGCGGTGCGACGCGATGTCGCACCGCCCAACCTTCCCCTTACTCACGCTCGCAAAGCGGCTCTTCATCGCTTGGACCTCCCGAAAGGTCATCTTTTGCGGAGATCGGAGCCTGCCAGATGAAGAACCCCGCGATCGCCCGCACCACAGCCCGCCAAAAAGGGAATCGCCGCCATGCCACCCGCCATCTTGTGGTTCCGTCAGGACCTGCGAACCACCGACCATCCGGCGCTTCTCGCTGCGATCACCGAAGGTCCGGTCATTCCGCTCTATATTTTGGACGACGAGAGTCCCAAAACGCGAGCGATCGGCGGCGCGCAGCGCTGGTGGCTCCATCACAGTCTCACCGCACTCGATGCGAGCCTCGGCAAACGCGGCAGCCGCCTCGTCCTGCGCCGCGGCCCTGCCGCCGAAATAGTCGAACGCGTCACGGCGGAAGTGGGAAGCGCTACGGTTCACGCGACCCGCTGTTACGAGCCTTGGTGGCGGAGCTGCGAGAAGATGCTGGACGCCAGGCTTGAGCTGCGGCTCCACGACGGCAATTATCTTGCGCCGCCCGAGAGCATCACCAATGCGCAAGGCTCACGCTACCGGGTCTTCACACCATGGTATCGCGCGCTCCTGGGGCGCATGCCGCCCGCCCTTCCCTATGCGGCGCCCGATCATATTCCGGCGCCTGACGTCTGGCCGGCGTCGGACAATCTTGCCGATTGGGGTCTGACCCCGACCAGCCCCGACTGGGCCAAAGGATTCGGCGACTGGCGCCCCGGCGAGAAGGGTGCCTGGCGGGCGCTGCGCGACTGGCTGCCGATTGCAGGCGACTATAAGGCCCGCCGCGATTTTCCCTCGGTCCCTGCGACGTCGCGGCTGTCGCCGCATCTTCATTTCGGCGAGATCAGCCCGCGGTCGATCTGGCATGCGCTCGGCGAGCGCGACGACGCTGGCGCCGAGACCTTTCGTTCGGAGCTTGGCTGGCGCGAACATGGCATCAATCTCGTCGACCAGATGCCCGATTATGGCGATCGGAACGGTCGCCCCACCTTCGATAATTTCGGCTGGCGGAGCGGCCCCGAAGCCGACCGGGACCTCGCCGCCTGGACCCGGGGCCGGACCGGTTACCCGGTGGTCGACGCGGGTATGCGCGAGCTCTGGCACACCGGCTGGATGCACAACCGCGTGCGGATGGTCACGGCCTCCTTCCTTGTCAAACATTTGCTGATCGACTGGCGTCGTGGTGAACGCTGGTTCTGGGATACGCTTCTCGACGCCGATCTCGGGTCAAATGCGATGAACTGGCAATATGTCGCAGGCACCGGCGTCGACGCGCCGGTCTTCTCGCGCATCATGTCGCCGCTGCTCCAGAGCGAGCGGTTCGCGATGGGCGATTATGTCCGCACTTATGTTCCAGAGCTTGCTCATCTGTCGGACACCGAGATCAACGCCGCCCATGGACAGGATGCCGGGGTGCCCGCCTATCCGGAACCGCTTATGGGTCATGAGGCGGCGCGGACGCGCGCCCTCACAGCCTGGGAAGCGCTGCGCGGCTAGCGAGCGAGGGCCACGAAGCTAGTCAAAGGCGGCACTTGCCACCCCGTGCGCGCTGTAAACGGGTCCTTCGCGTGACACGGCGAATTTTCGGCTCGATGACGCCCGCACACCAAATGCGCCGATATGCCCCAGCATTCCCCTGTACTGCGGCCCGGCCAGATGCGCTGCGAGCGCGGCTTCGCCGTCCCATTCCTCAAACACGTGGATGCGCGTCGCCACATGCGGATCGAGGGTCCAGTCGTAAGCGAGACAGCCGGGCTGCTCAAGCGCGCCTTCGATCCAGCCGCGCGCACCCGCCAGCGCCTCCCCTCGCGTCTCGGGATCGACGTCGATGACCGCTTGGATCAGGATCTTCATGGGCGCTCCTCACTTTTTTGAAAGCTGTGGCAATGGCTGAAACCGCCGCTCTGTAAACAGCCACCGGCCGTCGATCCGGCGGCAGACGTCGTCATAGATTCCGAGGGTCCGATGAAGGGCGCCGTCGCGCAGGAAGATTTCCTCGGTGTAGGACCGCATGGCTGCGGTTTCGCCACGGACCTCGATCGATCCGGGCCAGGCGCGAAAGACGATGTCAGGAAAGGCGCGCATCGCTGCGCGCCAGGTGTCGACAATCTTTGCCTTGCCCTCGAATATCCCGAAACCGGGAAGCGACCATAGGCCGCCCTCGTCCCAAGTCGCCGCCCAGGCCGCGCTGTCGGCACGGTTGACCGCATCGGCATAGGCGTCGAGCAGGTCGCGAAGCGCCAGCCGGTCTTCGAACGATCCCTCAAACGGCATGGAAGCCCCCTTCTCGCCCGGCTGCGTCGATGGTCCAGCCTACCGCCGGTTTGCCTGTAGCCGCTCGGAGGGAGAACTGCCGATATCGCTAGCGGCGAAGGGTCATCGCGTCCGGACCGGAGAACCCGCCCCAAAGGACAGGTCGCCCCGGCGGGGCGGCGCGCCTAATTTCATACCTGTCCTATCCCCCCGGGACGAACATTCGAAGAGGAATGACCAATGGCTATTTCCCGTATCTCTCTCTCGCTCGCCGCCGCGGCGTTCGCGCTCGCTGGCGGCATTGCCGCCGCCAAGAACCCGATGGTCGGCGGCGCCGCCATGTATGAGACCAAGACCATCGTCGAAAATGCCGCCAATTCGAAAGATCACACTACGCTGGTCGCGGCGGTCAAGGCCGCCGGCCTTGCCGAGACACTTTCGGGAGCCGGACCGTTCACGGTTTTTGCACCGACCAACGCCGCTTTTGCCAAGCTTCCCGCCGGCACCGTCGACACGCTGCTCAAGCCCGAGAACAAGGCGATGCTGACGGGCATATTGACCTACCATGTCGTGCCGGGCCGCCTGACCGCAACCGATATTGCGGCGCAGGCCAAGGCCAATGGCGGCAAGGCCGTGCTCACCACTGTGCAGGGCGCCAAGCTCACCGTCTGGGAAAAGGATGGCAGCTGGTATGTGAGCGACGCCAAGGGCGGCACGGCGAAGATCGGCCCCGCCGACGTTGTTCAGTCGAACGGCGTGATCCACGTTATCGACGGCGTGCTGCTTCCCGCCTGACGAGTTATCGGGGCCGCGAGACGCTTGTTGGCGCAGCGCGGCCCCGACAATCAAAAGCCCTCAAAGCCATCCGGAAAGCGTCAAGCGCGGCATCGATCTCGCCGTGACCAAAGTGGTCGAAGACCTCAAGGCGCGTGCGAAGTCGGTCGAGGCGAACAGCGAGATCGCACAGGTTGCCACCATCTCGGCGAACGGCGACGAAGAGGTCGGCCGGATCCTCGCCGAGGCGATGGAGAAGGTCGGCAACGAGGGCGTGATCACCGTCGAGGAAGCGAAGAGCCTCGCGACCGGACTCGGACGGTCGAGGGCATGCAGTTCGATCGCGGCTACTTCTCGCCCTATTTCATTACCAATGCCGAAAAGCTGAAGGTCGAGCTCGACGACCCGTACATCCTCATCCACGAGAAGAAGCTCTCGAACCTGCAGGCGATGCTGCCGCTCCTCGAGAGCGTCGTCCAGTTGGGCCGACCTTTGCTCATCATCGCCGAGGATGTCGAGGGTGACGCGCTCGCAACCCTCGTCGTCAATCGCCTGCGCGGCGGGCTCAAGGTCGCCGCCGTCAAGGCGCCGGGCTGCGGCGACCGCCGCAAGGCGATGCTCGAGGATATCGCGGTACTCACCGGCGGCAATGTCGTCAGCGAGGAACTCGTCATCAAGCTCGAGAGCGTCACGATCAACATGCTCGAGCGCGCGAAGAAGGTCGTGATCGACCCTGCGAAGGTCGTACGCACCGCGCTGCAGGACGCCGCCTCGGTCGCCTCGCTGCTGATCACCACCGAGGCGCTCGTCGCCGAGCTGCCTAACCGCGCAGATGCCGACGATGGACTTCTGACAGGCCGGGAGGCGGCGGGCCACCGCCCCTCCGCATTCCCACACCTTATTATTTCCCCAGCCACCGCGCGACGCCTCGTCAAGCGAGCGGAGGGCATTTCCGCGTTCCGGGGCTCACCCCAGATCCGTGGACGAAACGTGTTTCCAGCCGACGATCTGCCCCAAGGGACATGTTGCGACGCCATGCTACGCTCGGGCATGCGGCGATGCGGCGGTCCACCTCCCTCTCCTCCCCTCCGGACCGCCAACCCTTCGCCGTCAGGAGGCCAGGATCATGCTTTACGTGCCCCCTGCGAGTGGTACCCGGGATGGCGAGATACCCCCCGAGGTTCTCGCGTCGGTCGAGACGCTGCTGCGCTGGGTAGGCGAGGATCCTCGGCGCGAAGGCCTGCTCGACACACCGCAGCGCGTCGCGCGTGCCTGGAGGGATTATTGCCAGGGTTATGACGAGGATCCAGCGGTACACCTGTCGCGCACCTTCGAAGAGGTCGGCGGTTACGATGAGCTCGTCTTGCTGCGTGACATCCCGTTTCAGTCGCATTGCGAGCATCATATGGCGCCGATCACCGGAAAGGCGTCGATCGCCTACCTCCCCCGCGACCGCGTCGTCGGCATCTCCAAGCTCTCGCGCGTACTGAACGGCTATGCACGTCGGCTGCAGGTGCAGGAGCGCCTGACCGCCGAGGTCGCCCAATGTATCTGGGACCATCTCCGGCCGCACGGCGTCGCCGTGGTGATCGACGCCCAGCATGGCTGCATGACCGGGCGCGGCGTGCGCACGCCCGGCGTGGGCATGGTCACGAGCCGGCTCCTCGGCTGCTTCCTCGACGACCAGCGGAGCCGCAAGGAAGTGCTCGCGCTAATGGGCTATTGATGCGCGGGTCGATGATCAGGAGCGATCTTGCAAGCCTGACCCGCCGGCGTGAGGCGCGCACCGGAATTCCGTGCGGCGCCGTCTTGCGCCGGACTCCTGGCGGTAGTGGAGCGACATGACGCGGGCTCCGCAACCATCCGAGGTTTTTGGCCATCTTCCGAACAGCTTGCGCAGGCAGCCCGACGAGCGGGGTCATTTCGGACGGTTCGGTGGCCGCTTCGTCCCCGAAACGCTCATGCCGCTCATCCTCGATCTGGAGCGCGAATATCGAGCGGCAAAACGGGACCCGGCTTTCCAGGCCGAGTTCGACGATCTGCTCGAACATTATGTCGGCCGTCCCAGCCCGCTCTATTTCGCGCCGCGCCTGACGTCTGCGCTTGGCGGCGCGCAGATCTGGTTCAAGCGCGACGAACTCAATCACACCGGCGCCCACAAGATCAACAATTGCGTCGGCCAGATCCTGCTGGCTATCCGGATGGGCAAGACCCGCATCATCGCGGAAACGGGCGCGGGCCAGCATGGGGTAGCGACGGCCACGGTCTGCGCGCGCTTTGGCCTGCCCTGCGTCGTCTATATGGGCGCCGCCGATATCGCGCGGCAAGCGCCCAATGTCTTCCGCATGAAGCTGCTCGGCGCCGAGGTGGTACCGGTCACCGCCGGAGCCGCGACGCTGAAGGACGCGATGAACGAGGCCCTGCGCGACTGGGTCGCCCATGTCGAGGACACCTTCTACATCATCGGCACCGCAGCCGGTCCCCACCCCTATCCGGAGCTTGTGCGCGATTTCCAGAGCGTGATCGGCAGGGAAGCGCGGGCCCAGATGCTCGACCGTACCGGCCGCCTGCCCGATCTCCTGGCCGCCGCGATCGGCGGCGGATCGAATGCGATCGGTCTTTTCCACCCGTTCCTCGATGACCCCACAGTGAAGATGCTTGGCGTCGAGGCGGCCGGCCATGGCCTCGACAAGGCGCATGCCGCGTCACTGGCCGGCGGGCGTCCCGGCATTCTTCACGGCAACAAGACCTATCTGCTGCAGGATGACGACGGGCAGATCGTCGAAGGCCATTCGATCAGCGCGGGTCTCGATTATCCGGGCATCGGCCCCGAGCACGCATGGCTCAAGGACATCGGGCGGGTGGACTATACCTCCGCCACCGATGCCGAAGCGCTCGATGCCTTTCAGCTTCTTTGCCGCACAGAGGGTATCATCCCGGCGCTTGAGCCCAGTCACGCCGTCGCCGCCGTTGCCAGGATCGCGCCGACGATGCCGAAAGACAGCAGCATCATCATCAATATGTGCGGACGCGGGGACAAGGACATATTCTCCGTGGCCGAGCATCTCGGCGTGGAACTTTGAGCGCTACCAAAGGTAGGGGCACGGGACGTGTGATCGAAGACACTGGCGCTACAGATTTCGGATCTATGAAGGACGGATGACGATAAGGGTGTTTCTTGTAGAAGACGATCCGCTGGTTGCGATGATGCTCGAGGGGTATCTCGACGTGTTTGGACACAAGATCGTGGCAACCGCAGCGACCGTCGCGGAGGCACTGGATCTCGTCGCAAAGCGAGATTTCGACCTCGCCATATTCGATGTTCATCTTGCCGATGGCAAAACGAGCGAGCCGGTAGCTGCCGCGTTGAGCGATGCCGGGAAGGCGTTTATAGTGACAAGCGGCGATGCGACGATCTTAGCTGCCGAATTTAATGGCCGACCAGTTCTTCGCAAACCTTTCAGGATTGCCGAGCTCGAACGGGCAATCGCCACTATAACAGGGTAGCGCGCGGTCGCAGGCCGGAGCCCGCTCGACGCTCCTTATTCGGGCGCCACCTTGTAACGGGCCATGTGGGGCATGAAATCCATCTTGCCGATCGCAAGACCTGCGTTGCGCAACAGCGCGTAAGCCATAGTCACATGAAAATAGAAATTCGGCACGATCCAGTCGCGAATATCCTCCTCAGACGACATCAGGAAGCGGACGCCATTCGGCAGTGTCAGGTCGACACGCGCGTCCGCGTCGGCCCATGCCGCCGTGTGGGCTGCGTCAAGAAGCGAACGAACCGCAGCAATTCGCTGGCGGACTTCGGCGAGCGATCGGTACGCCACCTCTTCGAGCGGAACGACCTTTTCCCCGACCTGATTGAGAGCGAGCAGAACCTGATTGAGCGCGACGCGGAACTGCAATTCGAGCGGGAACATGTCCTCGATTAGCTTTGCCTCGAGCACATCGTCGGGCAACCCCGCGTCGATCGCCTTGCCGACGAGGTGGTCGAGCGTTTCGAGCAGGTTTTCGAAGGTTATTCGCGCGGAACGAGCGTAAAACATCGCGGCCCTCTTTGGTCATTTCATTCAAGGTGGTCGTTCCTGCAACGGTGATCAGCGGCGGTCAATTCCCGGGCTTCGAGAGTTCGCGGTCAAGACCCAACCTGCTCGCGGTGCCGTCGCACCTCCTCTGCACGATCCGGCCTGCAGTCACTGCAACGTCGAGGCAAAGGTCGGCTGGCTGCTAAGAGAGAACCAGATGTGGCCGGTTTCGGACCGGCAGCTTCCGGGCGTCAATCCAAAACAGCTGACATTCGCCAGGGCTGTGCGAGGACGACGGAAGCGGCGATTGCCGTACGCAACTTTCGCCGCCTTGAACGCGCCGAGGTTCGTTCTTGCTTGTCGGCGAAGGCATTTTGCATCCTGCTCCCCGGAAAATCGCGCGCCGCTATCGCGATTCACCGAAGCTGGAAGAAAATCGGCACGGCGGCGGTGCCGCCGTGCCGAAGGTGCGCGCCTGAAGGGAGTCGTCAGGGCGCTGGAGTGCGGCTCGCGATCGCGTCCTCGATCAGGTCCTGCATGACCTGCTCCAGCTCAACGCCCTTGCGGTCGCCGCCGGACGAGATTTCGGTTGCGATCAAAGCGTAATAGCCGGTCTCGCGATCGATCCAGCCGGTCCAGCCGTAGGCACCCGGTGAGGAATTGATCTTCGACGTCGCGCACGCCGACGGCGTATCGCATTCGACGAAGGAGCCGAGCGCATATTCCCAGTTCGCGGCGCTTGCCGGAACGAAAACGCGCGGCAGGCCCGCAGTGCGCTGCTGGGTGAAGCCCGTCATGTCGGTAATGAAGGTCCCGCCAAGGAAGGCGCGCAAAAGTTTCGCATAGTCGCGCGGCGTCGAATAGGCGCCTCCGGCAACCCACGGGTTGGTGGGAACGCTACCCGACGGATCGTACCAGGTCGTGCTCGTCATCCCGAGCGGGGTCGTTACATGCTGCGCGAACAATTCGTGGAAATTGCGCTGGCGTGACGGCGATGTACCGGGCGCGATGCTCGTATCCTTTGCCTCGAGATAGGCCGCGGCAACCTGGATGCCATGCGGACCATAGCTATATTGCGCGCCAGGGGCATTTCCTGGGCGTAAACTGTCATAGCGCAAGTCGTGGATGCTCTTGGCGCAATTATAGAGCCCATAAGCCGGAAGGAGCTGGCAGCCGCCGACGAGTGGACTCGCGTTGAAACCCGACGTCATCGACAGCGTGTGCTTCAGTTTGACATCCTTTTTTGTCCCACTCGTGGTCCAGAAGGCGAGCGGCGGCCGCATCGGATCATCCAGCGTCGCGATACCGGCCTGCACCATGCGCATGCCAAGCGCGCCGGCGAACCATTTGGAGGCGGACGCGAGCGGGGTCACCCGATCGATGCCGAAGCTGCCCTTCTCATAGGCGAAGAGATAGTCGGGATCCGAAGCACTACCGACGATGAAATAGCCGTCATCGACCTCGGTGTCGGCGTCGATCGCCGCCTGCAACGCTGTCCAGTCATAGGTGTAGCCGCCAACGGTGGTTGACAGGCTGACGGCAGCGGGTGCCGATGCTGCCGCGGTCGTCGCTTTCTCGACTACCGCAGCAGGCGGAAGCTGCACCATCGGACGCGCCTCGCCGCCGTCGCCGCCTCCGAACCCACCCTGCGCCGCAAAGGCCGCAGCCCCCGCCATCGCCGCACCGGCGGCAAGCCAAATCCATTGTCCTTTTCCAGCCATTTTCTCTCTCCCAGCTTCGTTGCACGTCGTCGAAACGGAGGGCCTTGTACGGCCGAACGGGCTAGGGCCTGGGCTGGCCGCTCCCGAAGTGAATCCTCAGCAGATGGTCGAGCTGCGCCTTGCGAAAGCCGGCGACGACGCCCGATTGGGGCGCAAACTTCGCCAGGCGATCGGTTGCGGCATCGTAGCGCGGCCAATTGCGCACCAATGTGCATCCGGGAACGCCCGTCTTGGCAAAGGCAACCCAGCAGGCCGAGATGCCTTCGCCGAAGCGGCGATCGTCTTCACCGACGGCGCCGGCAAGCGACGCCAGATAGTCGAGCGTCCCGAACAGATACGGAATTTCCGAGCCGTGCGCGGCGCCCTTGGCACGGTCGCGCCGCGCCGCTGCCACATAGTCGAAATGATAGAGATAGGATGGAGCCCCACCCGCCGTCCGCGCCGCGAGCCAGCGCGCCGGTGCAACGAACCAGCCGTCGCCCAGCACCTGCCGGGCCAGCTCGTCGTCGGCGAGACCTGTGCCATAGGCGGCGCGGCCCGCCGCCTGGTCGGCGCCGAGATAGGCAAGCGCGGCCGCAGGCGGCACGCCCATGCCGAGGATCACGCTCGCCTCGTTACTGTTGGCGCCCACAAGGAGCGGAACGTCGATCGGCTCGCGACGCGCAAAGACGCGCCACGGCGCTTCGCGCACCAGTTCGCCGTCGAGAATGGGGCCAGCCATCGCGCCCGGTGTCTTTACCTCGCCAGCGGCGACGAGCGCGGCGGCGGGAAGCGCGCGAAGCGCGTCGAGCGAGGCCGCAGGCGGCGCGCCAGCGCGGACCGCCAACGCAGAACCCAACGCTTCCTGTTCGGCAAGCGGGCGCGGATCGAGGAGTCCCACGCCCGACTGGACGATCGCGCGAGCGAACAGGCCCTTGGCTTCGGGCTGGGCAAGGATCGTCGTGACACCGATCGCTCCGGCCGATTCGCCGAACAAGGTCACCTGCCGAGGATCGCCACCAAAGGCCGCGATGTTTTTTTGAACCCATCGCAGCGCGGCCAGCTGGTCCATCAGGCCATAATTGGCGAGCGCCTCACCGCGCGGCTTGGCCGCGCTGAGCGCCGGGTGCGCGAAATAGCCGAGCGCCCCCAACCGGTAATTGATCGTCACCAGAACGACGCCTTGCCGTGCGAAGGCGGTGCCGTCGAAGGCAGGGAAGGTGCCAGAGCCGATCACATGCGCGCCGCCGTGAATCCAGACCATGACGGGCAGCTTGCGCGCGCCCGCCGGACGCCAGATGTTGAGCTGGAGGCAATCCTCCGACTGGTGCTCGGCAACGCCGCCCGCGACAAGCGCGGGGCGCACCGTCTGCGGACAGGCTGCGCCGAGTTTCGAAGCGTCGCGGACGCCCGCCCAGCGCGGCGGTGCCTGCGGCGCGCGCCAACGAAGCCCGCCCACCGGCGGCGCAGCAAAGGGAATATCCAGAAAGCGCTCGATCCCCGCCTCGCTCGCGCCCGCAAGTCGGCCCTGCGCGATGGTCGCCGCGGGCGACGTGTCCGCTGCCGCAACCGAAACCGATCCCGTCAGCGTGGCGGCGCCAACGAGTGCTGCCATCCCCAAAGGCCGCATTGCGCCCTCCTTCCCTTCCCGGCCAGCGGCCCGAGCCGCCGACGAGGTGAGCGACCTAGAAAGAAATGCGTCCCTCGACGCCGATGACCCGCGGCTGGCTGTACCGGTTGATGGTCGGCGCCTGCGCCACGAAATAGACCTTGTCGAACAGGTTGTTCGCAAACGCGCTGACGCTGACCTTTCCGAACTCGACGCCGACCCGAAGATTGACGAGGACATAGTCATCGAGATCGACCGAGGTTGCCGTCAGTTCCTGCTTGCCGCCCCATTGGCCGCTGAACAGAACATTGCTGGTCAGCGCGACATCGTTCGTGACCGGATAGCGCAGATTGAGATTGGCCGAGGCAAGCCAGTCGGGAACCTGCGCCAGGTCGAGCCCGTCATAGCGGCCGCTCTTGACCTTGCCCCCCTGCCGCGAGCCGCTCAGCGCAAGGCGGCCATTACCTTCGCCGAGATCGAAGCCTTGGCTATATTCCGCCTCGACACCCCAGCTTTTCGCATCACCCGCGTTGGTGAGATAGGCGACCGCGGCTACCGGACACGCGGCGTTGGTGAGCGCGCAGCCATCGTCGACCTGCGCGATCAGGTCCTCAAGCTCGGTGTAATAGCCAGCGATGGCGAAATAGCCGCGGCGTATCGGACTGCCCTTGATGCCAAGCTCGTAGGAGGTGCTGTTTTCGTTGCCGAACAGCACCTGCACCGGGGCCGGCGCGCGGGGGTCGGAAAGGCGCGTGTTGAACCCGCCGGCGCGGTAGCTGGTGCCGACCTTGCCATAAGCGAGGACATCCGAGGTGAGCTTGTAGGACAGCGTCGCGTTGTAGGAGAGATTGTCGGCGTTGATGCTGTCGTCAATGATCCGCGACGGTCCGCCCGTCGGAAGGCCCGTTCCGAGATCGAATAGCCGCGCCGAGATGCTCCGGCTGTCGCGGGTGTAGCGCAGTTCCCCGGTCAGGTTGAGGCTGTCGGTAATATCGAAACCGAGCGAGCCATAGGCCGCATAGCTTTCGAAATGGAGCCGCGCCGGCGCGATGTTGCCAGGCGACGGATTGGCAAGGGTCGGCGTGCGCGTCGTCGCCACCGAGAAATCGCTGTCCAGCAGCAGCATTTCGGCGCCGGCCAGCCAGGTGAAGCGATCGCTCGCTCCGCTGACATGAATGTCCTGCGAGAAATTGTCGGTCGTATCGATGACATAGGACGCCGCGCTCGGATCGAGCGGAGTCAGCGCGCCGATCTGGCCCGCAGCGCGCGCGCGTGCCAGTTCGGCGGGGCTGATGGCGTCATTGTCGAGATCATATTCGGACCGGCGCTTGCGGAACGAGGTCGTCGAGGTGAGGTCGGCGCCGCCGAGATCGACGCGGACGAGCGCCTGCAGCCCGTCCACATCCTGGCTCGCGCGCGGCGCAGTGTTCCAGGGGTAACGAAAGCGGTCCTGGATATAGCCGCCCGGAAAGCCGGGCGTGCCGGCGGGAATGAAAATCTGATAATGGATCGTCGGCGTGGTGAGGCGCTGTGTTTCCGCGGTGATGATCGCATCGACGGGGCCGCGTTTGAGCCTGATCTGGCCGCGCAGCCCGTGCCCCTTCTGCTGGTCGAAATAGACGTCATTGTCCGGGTTGTAAAAGAAGCCCTTGTCCTGCTCGACCAGATCGCCGCTGAGGCGGATCGCCAGGCCATCGGCGAGCGGGACGTTGATCGCGCCCTGCGTCTGGAAGCTGTTGTTCTCGAAGCCGTAGCGCGCGCTCGCCCAGCCCGAGAGGTCGAATTCAGGTTCGGCCGAGATGATGTTGATCGCGCCGCCGACGGCATTGCGGCCGTACAGCGCGCCCTGCGTCCCGCGCAGCACCTCGACGCGGCCGATGTCGAGCAGGTCGAGCCGCGTGAAGTTGCGCCCGCCTACGGGTCCGCCCGCGATATAGGCGCCGTTGCGATACAGCCCGACGCTTGGGTCGCCGTTCGTCGCCCGCGCCGTTGACGAGGCGCGGATCGAAATCTCCGACGTGACCGACGAGTTCAGATTGTTGAAGCGGACGCTGGGTTGATCGGCGAGCAGTTCGCCACTGCCGGTTGCCCCGCCACGATCGGTCAGCGACGTGATGTCGATGACCGAGGCCGCCGTCGGCACATCGGCCAGCCGCTCTTCGCGGCGACGCGCCGTCACGACGATCGCACCGTCGTCGTCCACTGCGACCGCTGCATCGGCAGGGAGTGCCTCGGACGGCCGATCCTGGGCGAAGGCGGTTGGACCTGCCGCCACCCAGATGGCAGCCGTGCAGAAAAGAAGGTGCGCCTTGCGTCCCATAACGTCTCTCCCATGATCTTATCGCAATATTATCGATAATTTTGTGCATAAGGCCGAACGAGTCAAGCCGGAAAAATGCAGCACTCCGGCGCGCGGCTCAGCGCTTTATGGCGGCGACAGCAGTCAGCAAGTCTCGAAGGCCGCACGCCGTAGCGGCAAGCGGCTCGGGCGCGACGGTCGACAGATCGTCGGTCGCGGCGTGGTGGTGGCGGTGCGCGCCGAAGATGCCTGCGTGTCGCGAATAGCCGGCCTTGATGACCTCCACGAGCTCCCCTGCGGCGCCATCCGACGACGGATAGGCCATTTCTATGCCGGGCTGTCCTTTGAAGATCCCCCTCGCCCGCTCGACCAGGTCGGGCGAGGTCATGAGGAAACGATAAGGATCGGCGCTCGGCAAGGGCAACAGGCGCCCGGGCAATTCCTGATAATCCCGCGTTGCGGCATTAGCCCCGAGATGCAGCCAGAAATCGGTCTCGCCCGGCGGCGGGCCGACCTTCTCGACGATATGGCTCGCCCCGAGATTCTCATATTCATGCCCGCTGTTACCCACAAAAAGCAGACTGTGCCGCTGGAAAGCGCGGGGCATCCATTCCGCCAGCGCAAGCCAGATCGCGATGCCGGGGCCGCGTTCGCCGACACAATTGGTCCAGCCCGAGCGCGGCGTCGATACGACGAGCCAAGGATAGCCCGAGCGGGTAAATCGACCGATCACATTCTGCGCCGGGCGCGAACCGCCGCGACCGCGAAGCGTCAATTTTGCCGCTGCGCCGTGACGCGCGGCATCGATAACCGGTGCCGCAAGCCGCGGTGCGAGCACAGCGAGCGGCTTGTCCGACGCAGGTCGATCGGCTGGCGCGTTGAGGAGCAAGGCTTCGCCTGTTGGTCCGGTCGTCACGAGAAGGACCGCACTTGCGCCGCGCGCCAACGCATCGGCAAGCGGGTCGCGCACGGCGCGATCGACGAGGGTCGACCAGCGGCGATAGGGCAAGCGTACCACCGCGATCGCCCCGTCGAGGCGTCCCGAGATTTCGGCGAGACGCAGCGGCGCTTCGAGCCTGCCAGCGCCGGTCGCCACAGCCAGTGGCTGCGCGACGAGTGGAATCGTGAAATCACCGACGGAAATTTCGCAGCGCGAGGCCTCGAACCACGGCACATCAAACGACTGGCGTTCGACCTCGAACCCGGCCGCCGTCAATCGCTTCATGCTCCAGTCGGCAGTCCAGCGGTCGCCGGCCCCGCCCGATTGCTTATTGCCCGCCGCGGCAAATCTTTCGACGTCCGCAAACAGTCGTTCGGGAGCGAACATTGTCAAATCCCCCGACGCAGCGGCAGCGGACCCGGCCTGCAACGCGATCGGCGCCGCGAGACCCGCCTTGAGCAGCGTCCGCCGATCGGTGACCGGGCGCGTCATGTCGCTTTCGCCCGGCGGCGCCCCGGCTTGGGCTTCGTGTGGCGGGCCTTATATTCTTCCAGCGCGCGCCCGAAGCTGTCCTGCGTCACGCCGATCAGCGCCCGCGCGACCGCATCGGCGGCATCGCCGTCGCGCGCCACGATATGCCGGCAAAGCTCGTCATAGAGGACGGCAGAACGCCGCCCCGCCTCATTGCCATGCGTTTCGATATAGCTGTCGGTGTACACATTATGCTGCCAGCGCGCGAGCAACGCGACACGGTCGAGCAGTTCGAGCGCCAGCGGCGCGTTGCTGCGCTTTGCAATGAAACGGCCAATGCGATTCGACACCTTGATATGCTCGAACGTATTTTCTGTACGCTGGGTAACATCCTTATATTCGACGAGGCGGTGCATCAGCTCGCGTCCGTCGCGATCGGTCATTTCGGCCGCCGCCAGGCGGCAAACCACACCGAACAGCGATTTCCACAGCTCATAGACCTCGTTCGCGGCATGCTCGTCGATGTCGATCACATAGGTGCCGCGCCACGGCACAACCTTGACCAGCCCGATGCGCGCAAGATGCCGGAACGCCTCGCGCACCGGCGCATGGCTCACGCCGAACCGTGCCGCGATTTCGCGCTCGCGCAGCCACGAGCCCGGAGGGATGCGCCATTCGACGATGTCGTCGGTTAACAGGCGCGCGATCACGCGGTCCTGAGTCGGCGCGCTGTCGTCTTCGGTTTTCGTCGCGGCCATGTCTCTCCGTTCGGCTTTCCCTGCTCGCGGCGCCATCCTAATGGGGCAAAGCGCGCGAGCAATCGATGATTGCGAATGAAATTATTATCGATAATATTAGCAATGACAAGCATCGGAAACGGGAGCCGGATTTTGAAGCGCACCATCCTCCTTCTCGCGGCCGCCGCTACGGCGGGGACCTCGGTCGGCGCGGCCGAGCCCGCGCCGCTTCCTGGCTGCGCAGCGGCGATCGCCTATTCTGAGGCGGATAATGGCGTCGCAATGCTCGTTCTCGAGGACGGCAAGGTCCATTGCCGGTCTGCGGATATCACGATGCCCCGGGAGCTTTGGTCTGGCACCAAGAGCCTTGTCGGGCTGATGGCGGCGGCCGCCGTCCAAGATGGCCTGCTGACGCTCGACGAGCGGGCATCGGACACGCTTTCCGAATGGAAAAACGATCCCGAAAAATCCCGGATCACGCTTCGCCAATTGCTTTCGATGACGGGCGGGCAGGCCTCGACCGTCGGCCGGCCCCAGGGCTATCTCGATTCGCTCAAGGCTCCGCTCAGCGCGCTGCCGGGCAGCAAGTTCCAATATGGACCGGCGCCGATGCAGATTTTCGGCGAGATCATGCGGCGCAAACTGGTCGCCGAAGGCAAGGACGACAATCCGCGCCTCTATATCGAGCGACGTATCCTCGGCCCGATCGGCGTGAAGGTGGGCGGTTGGCGGAGCGGTCCCGATGGCGAGGCGCTCATGCCCCAAGGGCTGCTTCTTGCAGCCGAGGAATGGGCCAAGATCGGAGAGTTCGTTCGCCTTGGGGGCAAGCAGGACGGCAAGCCGCTGGTCGACGCCGCCGCATTCGCGGAACTGTTCCAGGGTCATGAGGCGAACCCAGCCTATGGACTGACCTGGTGGCTGCCGCGCGCCACGCCTGCCGTCGATCCGGTCACCCGCTCAACCGACATCACGGAACATGCATCCGACCTTCCTGTCGACATGGTGGTCGCGGCGGGCGCAGGCAACCAGCGCCTCTACGTCATTCCGTCGCGCCGCCTGACCATCGTTCGACAAGCAAGCCTGGATGTTGCGGCTCTGGCCGCAGGAAAAAAGAGCAGATGGTCCGACTGGCAATTCCTGTCCCTCCTGCTGAACAGCACAAACGACTAGAACGAGACCCGGGATTTCGGAGGATCGCCGGCTGGAAAGCGCCGGCCCCTGAAAGACATATTCGAACGCCCGATAGTCCGGGGCCGCGCAAGGGCTTCAGCGCGTTGACCCCCGGTATATTCCGATACCTGCGGGCCAGGAAATCGTCTTTGTGCCCAGTCATCCGATATCAGAGCCAGGGAACCTTGCTCGCACTTATGGATGTAGCCAACGGGCGCCTTCGGCCAGCCAGTTCCCGGAGAGAATCTTGACGCTTCGCAATCAATCGGTCGATCTTGGCCGGCTCCGCCAGATCGTGTCGAACCTGTCGGAAGGGATTATCCTCTCCGATGACGCTGGGCAGTTGCTCTGGGCGAATGAGACGGCTCTGCGTATTCATGGCGCGCAAGACGTTGCCGAATTGGGAGGCGACTGCGACGGATATGTCAAGCGCTTTCAGCTTCGGTACCGCAACAATCATGTCCTCGGCCGCGACGACTACCCGCTCGCCCGTGCTCTCGCCGGCGAGCAGTTCTCGGAAGTGATCGTCGAAGTGACGCGCGCCGACGATGACGAAGCCGGGTGGATCCACCAGATCCGAAGCCTTGTGCTGGCCGACGAACAGGGAAAACCCGACCTGTTCGTGCTGGTGATCCAGGATGTCTCGCTGCGCTATGAGGCCGAAGAGCGTTTCGAGCAGACCTTCAATGTGAATCCCGCACCGGCGGTCATCTGCCGGCTCGCCGATCATCGCTACGTCAAGGTCAATCAGGGGTTTCTTGATCTCACCGGCTTTACGCGCGACGAGGTGCTCGGCCGTTCGCTCTACGACATCGACGTGCTGCAGGATGCCGCCAATCTCGACACCGCCAAGGAACGGCTGCGCGAAGGGCGCACGATCCCCCAGATGCAGGCCGACCTGTCGCTTCCCGACGGCGGGCGCAAGCTCGTGATCGTGGCGGGACAGCCGATCGACCTCGACGAGCAGCCGTGCATGCTCTTCTCGTTCGCCGATCTCGAGCCGCGGCGTCAGGCCGAGAACGAGCTGCGACACAGCGAGGAGCGCTTCGTGAAGACCTTCCGCCTCGCGCCGGTCGGGATGGCGATCACGACGCAGGACGGCCAGCGCCTGTGCGACGTCAACGACGCCTTTCACCAGGCGACCGGCTATTCGCCGGACGAGGCGCTGGGAAAGACGATGGCCGAGCTCAAATTGTGGGAGCCAGCCTCCTTCCTGAAAGAAGCCGAGAATATGCTGGCCGAGCGCAGCGGCTTTCGCGGGCGCGATGCGCGCTTGCGCGCGAAGGATGGCGGCTTCGTCGATTGTCTCGTCGCGGCCGAAGCGATGCCGCTGCGGAGCGACCAGTGCGTGCTCTGGGTCATTCAGGACATCCACGAGCGGCGCCACAGCGAACTGGAGCTCATCACCGCGATCGAGGCGGTGATGAAGGACACGAACTGGTTCAGCCGCACGGTGGTCGAAAAGCTCGCCAATCTTCGCGCCCCGCATGCGCATGCGGCGCCGGTCGAGGTCAGCGAACTGACGCGGCGCGAGAAGGAAGTGCTGAGCCTGCTGTGCGAAGGCGGCGACGATGCCGCCATCGCCCGCGAGATGGGGGTGTCGCGCAACACGCTGCGCAACCATATCGCCCGCGTGTACCAGAAAATCGGCGTCAACCGGCGCGCGGCGGCGATCCTCTGGGCACGCGAGCGCGGCTTTCCGCTGGCCCGGCCGATCCGCTAACGCGCTCCGTTCGCAAGGGCACTAGTCTTTCCCTACCTTACGATTTGGTACTTCCGTATCTTTGTCGCTTCCCCTTTCCGTCCCAGATGAGGGGCGTGGTCCGGCGCCTCCGCGCCAGGCCGGATGAGAAAGGAAACGATCATGGATAGCAATCGCATCAAGGGCGAGGCGAAGAAGGTCAAAGGCTCGATCAAGGAAGCCGCCGGCAAGATCACCGGAGACCGCTCGTTGCAGGCCGAGGGCGCGGCGGAAAAGGCTGCCGGCAGTGTTCAGGCCGCCGCGGGCAAGGTGGCGGACAAGGTCCGCGATGCTGTTCGCAAATAAGGCAGCGACCGAAACCCGCCCGCCGCGCAGCGACGCCGCGTGGCGGCGCCTGGCGGGACGGGCGTGGGCACCCGATCGCGCCCCGGTTCCGACCTGCCCCTTCGAAAGATCACGCATGACGACGAGAGAAGACGATATCGCCTATTTCCGGCGAAGGCTTGCTTCGAGCGAGCGACAGGCCGGCGAAGCAGACACCGACGCTGCGCGCGCAGCCCATCTCAAGCTTGCCGACCATTATCGCGAAAAGCTTGTCGAGCTTGAAGGCGCGGACCAGCGCGAGGCCGACTGACGGCCGATCAGTATTCAGGAGTTTCCCATGAAGACAATCAGCATCGGCGCCGCGGCGCTGCTGCTCCTCGCCGCATGTCAGGGGCCCGAGGCCCAAGCCGGCGCGGAGAAGGACAAGGCCGCCGCGAAAGCGGCGGGCGTGGCCTATAACGGCAACGGCCCCAACGAGGCTGTCGGCGCCGCAAAGGACCGGGCGAACGAGGCCGCGCGCGAAGCACGCGAGGCCGAAGCCGCGGGCCTCCAGCGCCAAGGCGACGCCATCAGGCGCCAGGCTGATGTCGAAGCCGAGAAGCTGGAGCAAAAGGCCGACGCCATCCGCAAGGTGGCCGACACGCAGGCCGACGCATTCGACGCCCAGGCAGCGGCAAAACGCAAATAAGCCGAGCGGGATCCCCCCTCCCCCGCCATCCGCATCCCCGCCGCCAGGCGGATTCACCGAGAAAGACACGCAACATGAAGAAGTCGATCCTCATTGCGGCAGCGCTTGCCGCTGCCCTCCCTACCGCCGCCTTCGCGCAGGCGGACAGTCCGTCGACCATGCCGGCTTCGGACGAAACCACGGCCCCCGACGGAACTTCGGCATTCGGCGTCGAACCCTATGTCGGGGTCCTTGGCGGCTATCATTCGTTCGACGACCGCAGCGAGTTCGGAACCGTCCCCGGCGGGGGCCGCATGAACGGCGCGCTCGTCAGCGGCATCGCTGGCGTCAACATTCCGCTCGGTGCAGCGTTTGTCGGCGTCGAGGGCAATGCGGCCAAGGGCTTTGGCGACATCGACTGGGAATATGGCGTCAAGGGCCGCGTCGGTGCGCGCGCCGGTGACAGCGGCCTCGTCTATGTGTCGGCGGGCCATCAGTGGGTCAACGGCAAGCGCGGCTTCGCCGACCGCAAGGACTGGATCTATGGTCTGGGCGTCGAGGTCGGTCCGAAGGACATCGGCCTCGGCGGCGTCACGAGCAACAGCGGCGTCCGCCTCCGCCTGCAGATCGACACCTATGATTTCGACAGTCTGCGGCCGATGGCCGGCGTTGTCGTTCACTTCTGACCGGCCGACCCGATCGGCGGCCGGCCCGGCGAGCTCGTCGCCGGGCCGGTATGTCGCGCCGCCCGCCTGTCGAAGCTGCGTGCGACGCATTCCCGAGCAACGCCGGCTCTTCTTGAAGCCCGGCCTTGGCCGATAGCGGTCGGTCGGCTCGTGGCCGACAAATTCGGAAAGCGGACGTCTTGCGAAGGACGATGTCTCCGCAGTCAAAATTTGCGATGAAAGCTGACAAGATCGGCGTCGGGGTCACCATAGCCGCAAATAAGGCCGCGCAGCATCTGCGCCGCCATCATCGAGAAGGTTATGCCGTTCCCCCCATATCCCATTGCGGCATAGCAGTTCGGCATGCCCGGAATCCGACCGATGGTCGGTGTGCCGACCGGACTGTCGCCGAAACTGCCGGCCCAGCTGTGCGCCGGAGTCGCATCGACGCCCGGCAACAGCGCGGCAAGCTTTCGCGACAGCGTCGCGGTCTTGTCGGGGAGCTTGGCGTCGCGGAGCGCGGCATCGGAAATTTCCTCATCCTCGCCGCCGCAGATGATTTCGCCGTGCGGCGTGGTCCGGATGTAGAGGTAGGGGTCGGCGGCTTCCCAGATCATCGCGGCGGTCGGCCAGATCGCGTGGGGCTGCGGGCGGGTCGCGATCGACCAGCTCGAGATGATCTTGTTCCCCTTGCGCGGGACGCCCTTCATCATCTCATAGCCCGTCGCGACCACGAGATGTTTGGCGCGGATGGCAGGTCCATCTTTGGACCGGAGCGTCACGCCCGCCTCGGAGGGTGCGACATCACAAATATCGACCGGGGCATAGAGCCGTGCCCCGCGCGAAATCGCAACGTTGAGATAGCCGGCGGCCAGGCGGCGCGGATCGGCCGAATAATTGCCGTAGCCGATGATCGCATGACGACCCTTGATGCCGTAGCGATCCTCGACCTGTGCGGGTTTGAGCAATTCGATCTCGAATCCGGCCCGGCGCCGGGCCTCGGCTTCGCGCGCCAGCCCCGCCGCATCGAGTATATTGCCGTCGAGATAGATCGAACCGCGCGTCGCGCCGTCGACGTCGAGCCCGAGCCTTTCGGTGCGTTCGCGCAGCGCGTCGACCGACTGGCGCGAGCGGCGCCAGATGCGCTCCGCTTTGTCGCGGCCGATCCGTTCGGCCATTTGATGGAGCGGCGTATCGATCTCATATTGCAGCATCGCGGTCGAGGCCGCGGTCGATCCGTCGGTCGGGCCGCGGCGGTCGACGATGAGGACATCGAACCCCGCGTCGGACAGCTGCTCGGCGATCAGCGCCCCCGATATGCCGGCGCCGACTACTACGATATCGCACGCGACATCGCGGGTCAGCGGCTTTTCCGCGATCGACGGACGACGCCGCGCCGACCAGATCGACCGGCCGGTCCGGAGGTCGCGATGATGCGTCGCCGATGCGCGGCTCACGAAAACCGGCGATCAGGCAAGATCGCGCACCTTCGCTTCGCGCGCCCAGTGACGCCGCGTTCCAACGTCGGCGAATTTATCGACCGAAACGACGCCGCCGTCCTTTTCGACTCCGGCCTTGTCGAGCAGCAGCTGCGTCGCGTCGTCGTGCGCGATCGTCTTGCAATGGCCATAGGCGTCCATGAACCACTGAACCGCGGCGCCCTGTTTCGAGAGAAGCTTGGCCTGTTCGTCGGTCAGGATCGACGCGACGGCGTCGAACAGCACCGAGGGCGAGCCCGCGAGCTGGCCGTCGGCCTTGAGCGTCCCGCCCTTGACCTTGATCCCGCCGACCTTGGGCGCGACGAGGAAGGCGGTGCCGCCGGCGCCTTCGATGTGGCCCTTCAGCTTGTCGATCGCCGCCTTGTCCGATCCTTCGGCAAACAGTATTGCGACCTTGCGGCCCTCCATCGTGTCGTCGGCGTTCTTCTGGATCGACAGCGCGTCGGAGGGCTTGAGTTCGACCGGCGTCCGCGCGGCCTTTTCCTTGGCGGGCAAATCGATCGCGAGCCCCGCCGCGACGCGCTTCGCCAGATCCTCGTCGATGTTGCGCAGCTGTCCGACGACGCGGGCGCGGACGTGATCGAGGGCGACCTTCGACAGCTCGAACACCAGCGCCGAGGCGATATGCGCCTGCTCATTCTCGGTCTGCGACAGGTAGAAAAGCCGCGCCTGGCTGAAATGATCGGCGAAGAGGTCGGCGCGAATGCGCAGCTTCTGCACCGGATCGTTCCGTTCGTCGTTGGTCTCGAAGGTCCTGAAGCCCGTCTCGGCGCTCGCCCGAGGACCGCCATTCTCTCCCGCTTCGGCCAGGCTGTTGGGTTCGTAATTGGCCCGCCCGGTCGGCACGAGCGTCTGCATCATCCCGTCGCGCTGGAAATTGTGGAACGGGCATTTGGGCGCGTTGATCGGGATCTGGTGGAAATTGGTCGTCCCCAGCCGCGACTTCTGCGTATCGAGATAGGAGAAGAGCCGGCCCTGCAGCAGTGGATCGTTGCTGAAATCGATCCCCGGAATGATGTTCGACGGCAGGAAGGCCACCTGCTCGGTCTCGGCGAAGAAATTGTCGACGTTGCGATTGAGCGTCATGCGGCCGACGATCTCGACCGGGATATCCTCCTCGGGGATCAGTTTGGTCGCGTCGAGCACGTCATAGGGTTGCTTCGCGGCGAAAGCCTCGTCGAAGACCTGCACGCCCAAATCCCACGCCGGGAAGTCGCCCGCGTCGATCGCCTCGAACAGGTCGCGGCGGTGGAAATCGGGATCGGCTCCGGCGATCTTGACCGCTTCGTCCCAAGTCGTCGACTGGATGCCGAGCACCGGCTTCCAGTGGAATTTGACGAACTTGCCTTCGCCCTTTTCGTTGACGAAGCGGAAGGTGTGGACGCCGAAGCCCTCGATCATGCGCAGGCTGCGCGGGATCGTGCGGTCGGACATCGCCCACATGATCATGTGCATCGCCTCGGGCATCAGGCCGATGAAGTCCCAGAATGTGTCGTGCGCGCTTGCCGCCTGCGGATAGCCGCGGTCGGCCTCCATCTTCACGCTATGGACGAGGTCGGGGAATTTCATCGCATCCTGGATGAAGAAGACGGGGATATTGTTGCCGACGAGATCCCAGTTACCACTGTCGGTATAGAGCTTGACCGCGAAGCCGCGCACATCGCGTGGGGTGTCGACCGACCCCGCGCCGCCCGCGACGGTCGAGAAGCGGACGAAGACGGGGCAAGTCGCGCCCTCCTTTTGGAAGATCGACGCCTTCGTCAGCCCGGGAATCGCCTTGGTGCATTCGAACACGCCGTGCGCGCCCGAACCGCGGGCGTGAACGATCCGCTCGGGGATACGCTCGTGGTCGAAGTGGAAGATTTTCTCGCGAAGGACGAAATCCTCGAGCAGCGTCGGCCCGCGTTCTCCGGCGCGCAGCGAATTCTGGTTGTCGGAAATGCGATGGCCAAAATTGTCGGTGAGATAGGCGGCCGGATCGGCGGCGCCGCTTTCAACCTGCTGGTGCAGTTCGTCACCATTGCCGCGGTTGCCGGCCGGCGTGGCCCGACCCTCGCCAGGCTGATGGTCGCCAAGGGCGTGGACGGTCGCAGGCGATGGCGCGGGCTTCTTGGCCATGATCGGTTCCTTGAATTTTGAGGGGCTTGCCTCCTCAACCCCTCGCTCGCGCTTAGGTTTCGCCGTGCGTCGCTTTCCCCGACTATTTCTGGTCGGCCATCACATGCCCGTCCTGTTCGCGAAGCCAATTGTGGAGCCGCGTCGCCGCCATCGCGCCCTGTCCCAGCGCGACGCTGATCTGGTCGAGACCTTCGATGACGTCGCCGGCGGCATAAACGCCGGGAAGCAATCCGTCCGAAAAGGCGCTGAACGGGATGCAGCCGTTTGGATCGGTCAGCGGACCCAGCATGGCGGCAAGCTCGCTGCGCGGCGTCGATCCGAATGCCGGGTAGAGCGTGTCGAACCGGCGCGGCTCGGCCTCTCCCTCGATCGAGACGAACATCCCTGCCTCGGTTGCGTCGAGCCGGAGAACCCGGCCTTCGAGAATGTCGACGCCGCTCGCTGCGAGCTCGCCCCGCTGTTTATCGGTCAGCGCCACCTGCCATTTCGGGATGAGCGTGACGTCGCGCGAATATTGCCGCAGGAACATCGCCTCGGCGGCGCCATGGAGGTCGGAACCGAGGACCGCGATCCGCTCGTCGCTATGTTCGAAACCGTCGCAGATAGGACAATAGCGAAGCACGCCGCTGCAAACCGCATTGTCGTGATCGCCGCTATCGAGCTTGGCGAGATTGGTTTCTACGCCGGTCGCGAGGATAAGGCCGCGCGCATTGATGGTCGCGCCGCTCGCTAGGCGGGCGCGAAAGCCCTCGTCATTTTGTCTCCGGGCGATTTCGTCGACCCTGGCTTCGACAAGCTCCGCGCCGTAGCGCACGGCATGGTCGCTCATGCGCGCGATGAGATCGGGGCCGACGATGCCTTCGGGAAAGCCCGGAACATTGCGCGACCGTGGTACCCAAAGGGCGCGCGAACGTCCGTCATGCACCACGCGCACTTTTCTCCGGTAGCGCGCGAGATACAGTGCGGCCGTCAGTCCGGCAGGCCCCGCGCCAACGATCAATATGTCGATCGCCGACCCTTCGCCGGCCGAAAGCGACGTCATCCTGTGGCCCGCGCCGAGTAATCCATGGCCGCAAGGATTTCCGTTATCGCCACGAACGCAAAGCAGACCGAGCTGTCCGCCACGCCATAGGGCAGGAAGATATCGTCGCCGACGCGGATCGCGCCGCAGGTGTAGACGACATTGGGGACATAGCCCTCGCGATCCTCATCGGCGGCAGAAAGGATGGGGTTGGGGGTACGTCCGATCACCTTCGACGGATCGGCCTTGTCCAGCAGCACCGCGCCGATCGCATATTTGCGCATCGCGCCGACGCCGTGAGTCAGCACCAGCCAGCCCTCGTCGAGCTCGATCGGCGCGCCGCAATTGCCGATCTGGATCAGCTCCCATGGAAAGCGTGGCTCGAGCAGCAACTCGCCGTCCTCCCACTGGTCGACCGCGTCCGAGCGCAGCAGATAGAGATTCTTGCCGTCCTGCCGGCCGATCATGCAGAATTGTCCGTCGATCTTGCGCGGGAAAAGCGCCATGCCCTTGTTGCGCCCCGCCTTGCCCTTGATCGGGGTCAGCGTGAAATCCCTGAAATCGCGCGTGCGCAGCAGCTCCGACTGGATGTCGCGGCCGCTGTACGCGGTGTAGGTTCCGATCCACTCGCTCTTGCCGCTGTCGCGCACGAACTCGAGCAGCCGCAGATCCTCGAGCCCGTTGCGCTGCGCCTCGGTGATCGGGAAAATTACCGTCCCCGAGAGCGTGCTGTCCTTCTGACGATAGAGCGAGACGACATCGTCAGGCTTGTCGTCGCGATGCGGGCCCAGCATCGCTGCGGTCGCGAAGCCCGGTTGCGGCAGCAGTGTCAGTTCGCGATCATGGGTGATGATGCCTTCGCGAAAGGCGATCGTCGAAATATGCCCCTCGCCGACGGCGCGCAGCGACAGCAGGATGCGGATGCTGCCTTCCTGCAGACCGCTTTGATCGGGATGACGCACGACGCTGGGGTTCATCAAGGCCGCCGCGGCATAGCTATATTCGTGGCAGAAATAAGCGCCGATCAAGAGCCGCATCTCGCGCTTCAGTGTCAGGCCCTCGAGACCGAGCTTCGGTTCGATCTGCTCGAAACGATCCTCGAAAACCTTCTCGATCTGCCAGTGCCGATCGGCGAAATCGCGCAGGACCACGGCGAGTTCGGCGCGCACGGTGCGCGTGTCGAGCGCAACGATTTCGCGCGCCAGACGCTGCACGCGTTCGAGATCAGGGCCGGATGCTTGCCATGCGAGGTGGAAGGGCCGCACGACGACGCGCGTCGGGTCGGCGTGAAGCCGCAATTCGTCCTGGACCAGATGCACCATAATCCCCTCAGTCGACTTTGCGGATAAAATCCCGAATGGCATAGGTCGCATGCTGATAGGCGAGAACCGACTCCGCACCCTCATTCAGATTGAGCCCGCGCGGATTTATACCATCCCTGCTGGTGCCCGTGAGCGCATCGCCGACGATCACGCCACGGTCATTGGCTCCGGTAAACCACTCATAGGCGCGCCGCGCATGTGTCAGCCAGATATCGTCACCGGTGACATCATACGCCGCCGAAGACGCGTCGATCGCCGCCCAGATTTCAAGCGGCTGCTGATCGAACGGACACGGAAATTCGTAGCAATGACCAAAGCTGTCGGAACCGACTGGACGATAATGACCATAAGACGAAATCTGCGCGTCATTGATCCACCGCAGCGTATCGACCCCGCACGCTGTGATGTCCCCACGCTCCAGCCGCACACCCGCGCGCAACATGGCCTCGGGCAAGCGGCAATTGTCATAGGCGAGCACCGGCTCGAACCAGCGCCAGTCCGGCCGCACCGCAACCTTGTATAGCGTCATCAGCCGGTCGGCGCCGCTGCGTAATATCCGGTTCGCCAGATCGTTTACGGGATGCACCGCGAGCACGAAATCCGCGCCGAGCATCGCAAAGGCGATCGCGCGCGGCGACCCGAAATCGAGCGCGGACGCGGCGGTGCACTCGAAAAGCTCAAGCGCCCATTGCCGCAGTCCGGGGTCGCGTGCATCGCGGGCCGTCGCGCCGAGAGCCCACAGCGTTCGGCCGCAGCTATCCTCGGACCCCACATCCTCGAGCCAGTTGCGCCCGAACCCCATGAAGTTGCGAAATTCGCCGCGGTCCGGGTTCCACGCATGCTGCACAAATGAAGCAAAGACCGAAGCCAGTTGCCCGCACCTGCCGAGCGCGTCGTCGTCGAGCCGGTGCATCAGCATCAGCGCGCGCGCATTGTCATCGACGCAATAGCCGTGCGCACGGTCGGGGATCATGTGCACGCTATGTTGCAGGATACCGGTATCGTCGCAAATGCGCAGGAACCCGTCGATCCCGATCCGTTCGGGAATGGCCGCGGCTCTAGGCACCACGCGGCTTTCCGCGATCAGCGCGCAGGTCCGCTCGGCGAACACCGGCCAGATCATGTCGCGGCTGCGGTCATAGGCGCGGCGTTGCAGCGTGAGCAGCCGGTCGGCGTCGCCGAGCAGATAGCGGATCTCGTTCGCGATCGCGTCGCTGTCGTTGAAAGGCACAAGCACGCCATGATCGTCGGCGAGGAGTTCGACCGCATGGACATAGGGCGTCGATATCACCGCCTTGCCCAGCGCCATCGCATAGGAGAGCGTGCCGGACGTCGATTGCTGCGCCCCTGTATAGGGCGTCACATAAATGTCGGCCGCCTCGATCAAGTCGAGCAGATCGTCGGTGTCCATGAAGGCGTTGATCCAGCGGACATGCGCATCGACGCCGAGCGAGACGGCGAGCGCCTGGAGCCGTTCGCGATAGACCTCGCCTTCATGCGCCAGCAGATTGGGGTGCGTGGCTCCCGCGATACAATAGAGGAAGTCGGGGTGATCCTCGACGATCGCGGGCAACGCCTCGATGACCGCCTCGATCCCCTTGCCCGGCGACAAAAGGCCAAAGGTCAGCGCGACCTGTTTGCCCGCGAATCCGAACCGCGGCTTGAACTGCGAAGCGCGGCCGAACGGGCGGTCGGGAACGCCATGCGCGATCAGCACTATCTGATCGTCATCCGCCTGATAGACGCTGCGCAGCAGGTCGCGCGAGCGTTCGGACATGACCACGAGCTTGGTCGCGCGCGCGATCAACCGCTCCATGACGCGCCGCTGATCGGCATCGGGTTCGGCAAGCACCGTATGAAGCGTGACGATCAGCGGCGCGGATACCCGATCCACCAGTTCGAGCACCATGTCCCCGGCCAGCCCGCCGAAGAGCCCGAACTCGTGTTGAAGCCAGACGATGTCGGCGCAGCTCGCCTCGATCTGTTTTGCCGCATCGACAAAGCTGTCGGCATCGCCCTCGGTGATCGCGGAACGGACCACCGGGTCGAATATGGTCGGGGTCGCCGCAG
Source organism: Sphingopyxis sp. (assembly GCF_965279755.1). Classification (GTDB taxonomy): domain Bacteria; phylum Pseudomonadota; class Alphaproteobacteria; order Sphingomonadales; family Sphingomonadaceae; genus Sphingopyxis. The sequence continues at coordinate 1,455,228 of NZ_OZ257261.1, forward strand.
GCGCCATCGCATAGACGTCGACGGCAATCTCGGGCGCCGTTGCTGCAAGCGATGCATGGATGTCGGCGGTGAAGGTTGCGATACCGCAGCGCCGCGGCAGGAAGCCGCCGACCAGCGCGAGCCGGAGGGTGGGCGCAACGGCGGGGCGGAGCGATTGACAAGCCTCAAGGCCTTCATCGAACGACGTGCGATCGGGAGCTTCGTACACAGGTTTTTACCTTCCAAAATGAAGCGGCAGAAGGCCTCACCCAAATGGATTGATTGTGTTGGGACGCCCGCCGATCTGCTGCGGCGCGTCCGGAAATAGAACAATTCAGCGGGGCTTTGGTTCCGCCGGACACCGGCTCCGCGCCGAAACCCCGGTCATTTCAGGCAAGCGACGATCGATGCGATAACCGCCAGCGTTTCGCGCGGATCGCGCACACAAACTGTGTCGAGCCCGAGCGTCTTTGCAGGATAATCGTTGCCGCCGGGAAAAATCGCATCGCCGATAAACATCATCGCGTCGAGCGGAATGCCACTCGCATCGCGCAGCCTGGTCAGTCCATAGGCCTTGTCGACCCCTTCGCGGGTGATGTCGATCGACGTCGCGCCGCCCATGTTGATCGACATTCCTGGAAGGCGCCCGCGAAGATCCTGCTGGATGATCTTGCGCTTCGCAAAGTCCGGATCCCATTTTTCCTTGGCGTCGATCGGCGCCTGCTGCCCGAGCGCCGAAAAGGTGATCTGGCTGCCACGGTCTTCGATGCGCTCGCCCCAGACGGCTTCCGGCACGAAGCCGGTCGCTTCGAGCGCAGCGTCGAAGGCTTCGAATATGCGCTGTTTCTCTTCGTCGGCAAAGAGCTCCGCGTAGACCGCCTGCCAGCCATCGAAATGATAAGTGTAGAGCTTCGTGCCGGTCGTAGGCATCAGCCACAATCGCGACCGGTCGGCGCGAACCGGAAGGCGTGAGGCGATCTGCTTGTCGAACTGCGGCCAGTCGCCGCCCGAGATGATGGCCACGTCGGCAACGGAGAGAAGATCGGCGAGCGCTTCCCCCATCGCTTCGTCGAGAGGCTGCTTGCTCTCGGCCAATGTGCCGTCGAGATCGAACGCAATAAGATTTTTCAAGCGAGAATGGCCGGTTGCGCCATCGGCAGCATGTCCCCGACATACCGATCGCGCTCGACGCGGCCGGACAGCCCCACGTCCCGCGGTGGTCCCCCGGCCATGATCAGATTGCCCGTCAAACCCCGAATGTCGCGATAGTCGTTGATGCGCTTGGCATAATAGAGCGGCAGATCGAAATTTGCCGTCGCATGCCCGCGACTCTCCGCCTGACTGACGGACATCAGGGCGATCTGATGATGATAGAGAAGTTCGTTAAGGTCCATATATCGCTCCGTTGGCGGGGAGCACAATGGTCTCTCAGTTGCCCGCACGCAGATTAGCCTGGCAATAGCACTGATATGGGGTCTAGGCCGAACATTGCAATCTCCTGCGGACATTTTGCGCAGTCACAGGATGGCCGATTGCGGACGGTCGGGTTTCAGGCAGGAAACCTCGGAAGCGGATATTCGCCGTCGCCTAGCCGCTACGACTGATCGGTCGGCGGAAAGCGCAATGTGGCCGCGATCTGTGCTTCGGCCGTGGTCGCTTCAGCAATGAGCAGGCGCAGCGCCTTTGCGGTGTCTTGCAAAAGCCCGTCGCCAAGGGGCCGCTCGCCATTAATGAAACGGCGGATGGCCCGCTCGTCTATGCCAAGGCGCCGCGAGAATGCAGTGGTGCCGCCAAACAGTTGGACGCAATAGGCAAAATGCTCGCGTCGCTCGTCCACTGAAAATGACGCGGCCATTGCTTCCCCTTTTCGTTCGCTGCCATTGGCCATAGGCGATCTGTCCGATGCGACGCAATCGACCATTGGAAGTTGCGCTAAGCCGCGCAGGAGCTGGCTGCCGCAGGAGTGGCCGTTAGCGGGTCATGCAGCTTTCGGGCGCGTCCCTGGCAAAACGGACGTTCGACTGCCGACCAAACGAGATGCTCTACCCCAACGCCTGAGGCGGGCCGATAGGCGCGGCAATTGAGCTCGCGCTGCATTGACCGCGCCGCTTCAATCGGAACTGGTCTTATGAGCATTAAAGAGCGACCGAGACCTGCCCGTGGATCCGTTTTTGAACTCGCGAAAGGAGTTGCCCACATTAATCTATGTGCTATGTCACATTAAACAATGTGGGGCACTGTTGGCGATGCCATACGCGGACTTTCTGACCGAATTGACGCGGGCCGGCCTTACAGTGCGTGGCTTTGCTGACTTGGTCGGAATGAATCCAAATTCGATCACTAACTATGCGCGTCAGGGCGAACTCCCGGTTCACTTGGCGCTTATAGCAGTGCTCGTTGCCGAACTGGCCGTGCAGGGCCGCGACTATCGGAGTGTTATGGCCAAGGTTGCGTTGGCACCGAAGAAGCCGCGCGGGGGCGCCCGTAGAGGGCATTTTGGCGGCGATCGCCAAGCCAGCCTGGACTTGCCGTCATGATCGATTGGCGCACCACAATGGCACGCTACGGCGGCGACGTCGCCAGTCTGCATTTGCTCGACGCCGACACGCCCGAGCTGTTGCCCTATGCTACATTGGTAAATGCCCGGCGTCGCGGCAGCGACACGCTAAGCGTAGTCGGCGCAATTTATGAATGGCAGGAAGCGCCACTAATCTTTCTTGTCGAAGCCGATCTGGTAGCGAACGACGAGCAATTGCAGCGCTTGCGACGCCTGCTCGCGATGCGCGGAGATGCGCCCTATCTTGGGGTCGTCGCGCCGGGCCGGCTGGATGTCTATCCCATTGCCCTCGACAATAAGCGGCCGGGTCAGGTCCGGGTTCGTGAGGGTCTAGACACAATTGCAGACATCGATCTTTTGCCGCGCCTCGCTAACGTTCGGCCCAAGGCAGCGCGCAAGCGGCAAAACTGGATTTCCGACGTCGTCCTGAATCTCTTAACACGGGCAATCAAGGACCTGATTGCAGATGCCGGTGTCGACGATGAAGATGCGATCTCCCTGGTAGGTCGCGCGCTGTTTACGCGCTTCCTCGGCGATCGCAATCTGCTGCCGGACGATATCGGATCGTTGCCGGCTTCCCACAGTCTTTTCGATGACGCGACGCGCGCAGAAGCGACTTCGGCATGGCTGGATCAGATATTCAACGGCGACTTGCTGCCGCTCAGCGAAGGCATATTCGAAAGGTTGAACGAAAGCGGCTATCGGGTCCTAGGCGATATCATGCGCCGTGCCCCAGGCGGCCAACTTCAACTCGACTGGGAGGAAAGGTGGGATCGCCTAGACTTCGCTCATATTCCCGTCGGCGTGCTGAGCCAAGCCTATGAGCTTTACCTGCGCAGCCATCAATCTTCTCGCCAGCGGCGCGAGGGTGGGTTCTACACGCCCCGCCCGATCGCCGACCTTCTGGTACGCGCATCGTTTCGGGCATTGGATCGGGGCGGTGGCAGCGCGAAAGCACGCGTACTCGACCCGGCGGCTGGCGCCGGCGTTTTCCTGCTAACCGCATTTCGCGAGTTGGTCGCCGCGCGCTGGCGCGTCTCCGGAAAGCGTCCCGACACTGCAATACTGCGCGAGATTCTCTACAATCAGATCACCGGGTTCGATATCAATGAGGCAGCACTGCGCTTCGCGGCGCTAGGCCTTTACCTTTTGTCGATCGAACTCGATCCCGAACCGCAGCCTGTCGACAAGCTGCGCTTCGATGATTTGCGAGGCGTGGTGCTGCATCGCCTCGGAGTCGCTGACATAAAAGGCCGTCACCTCGGCAGCCTCGGTCCCGAGGTTGGGCCGGAGCACAACGGTCGCTACGACATTGTTGTCGGGAACCCGCCTTGGGCCAGCGGCACCAAACTTCCAGATTGGTCGCTGGTTCGTCACGAGGTTGCACGTATCGCGTCGTGGAGAGCCGGCAAAGACATCTCGCCGCTGCTTCCCAATGAAGTGCTTGACCTGCCCTTCGTATGGCGGGCGATGGATTGGGCCAAGCCGGGCGGCCAGATCGCCTTCGCGCTTCATGCCCGCCTGCTTTTTCAGCAGGGCGATGGCATGGCCGACGCCAGACTCGCACTCTTCCGTGCCCTCGATGTCACTTCCGTCATCAATGGCTCAGAGCTACGCCAGTCGAAGGTCTGGCCCGAAATAGATGCTCCCTTCTGCCTGCTGCTTGCCACCAACCGTGTTCCTGGGCCCGGTGCGGGGTTCCGATTGATCAGCCCACGTCTGGAAACTTCGCTCAACTCGGCCGGCAGCATGCGGATTGACGCCCATGCCGCCGAAATCATCGCAACCGAAGATTTGGCGCGTACGCCCGAGTTGTTGAAGATTTTATTCCGTGGAACCAAGGCAGACCTGTCCTTGGTGGAGCGCATCCGCTCCAAGGGTTTCCCTACACTTGCGGAATATTGGAGCGAGGTCGTCGGCGGCTCGCCCAAGGGCTATCTGACCGGATCAGGCAACGGGTATCAAACGCTTAAAGAGAGCAGTCGCACACGCAAAAATGGGGATGGCAAGCCAGGGGTTCCGGCTGAGTATCTGCACGGCCTCCCCGATATCACCGCTGAGAGCCTCGATGACATCCTGATTGATGCGGAACGGCTTTTCGCTTTCCAGCACCGCCGCATCCACGACCCGCGGGATCAAGCAATCTTCGCGGGACCACTGGTGCTGGTGCATCAGTCGCCGCCCGCAGGGAGAGAGAGACTACGTGTTGGCGTGGCGGCCGAAGCAGTTGCGTATAATGAAAGCTTTTATGGCTTCAGCACGGCAACACTTGGCTCAGAACAAACTCTGGTGCGATTCCTAGCGCTTCTGCTTGGTAGCCGCTTCGCTCTATGGTTTGCCCTCCTCACGAGCGGAAAATTCGGTTTCGAGCGCGACGTCGTCGAAAAGGCCGCGCTCAACCGCTTGCCTCTGCCTGACCTGCGGTTGCTCAGCGAACTCCAGTCCACGGAAGTCTCTTCGCTGTTCGACGCCCTCGTTGTAGGCGACGCTTCTTGGTCAGATGTGGATCAATGGGCGGCAAACCTCTATGGCTTGGGCGCGTCCGATCTTCAGGTCATCGCCGATACGCTCACCTATAATGCGCCATTCAGTTCTGCAAAAAAAGCAGCGCAAGCGCCCCCACAGGATTTGGAAGGCTTTTGCACACAGGTCGAGCGCGAACTTGCGCCATGGGCAAAGCGGTTTGACATAGTCGTCAAAGCAACACCCATGCAGACCCGCCCGCTTTCACCTTGGCGTGGCATAATCGTCGAGCGAAACGGCGGCGCTTCCGATGTCGACCTTCCAAAGCATTGGGACGGATTGATCCTTCTGGCCGATGCGAGCGCAGCTACCGAGATGGTGGTGCACACCGCTCCGGACACGCTGTTCGTCGCCCGGCTTGCCCAACAACGCTATTGGACTGCGACCCAGGCTCGACTTCTGGCCCAGCATATCGTCTGGAACGAACTTGAATTCATCACGGGAAAAGGCGCCGAATGAGCGGCCCGGCCTTAACGCGACGACCTGACCAAGTCGCCGAATTGACGCGCGGTCTGGACTTGCCGTTGCCGGCCATAGGCGGGCCCATAATGATAGTGCTCGCCGAAGCCATCGCTGCCGCATTTTCAGCGATCCGTATTGAATGGCCTCAAACGCTGGCTACCGGCACCGAGCCCGAGGTCACCGCACTCCTCGTCAGCCGGCTCAATGCGATGGCCGACGACAATGCCGAGGAGGCTGGACTTTGGCGCAGCTTGGTTCGGTGCGTCGGACGCAGCGACGAATGCATCAGTTACGACGGTGCGCATCTCGAAAAGCAGCCAGATCTTTCGATCTGGCTCACGGACCGATCGGCACGATTTCCCCTGATGGCGGAAGCCAAGCTGCTGGATACGTCGAGCGGCAAAACCGAGGCCTTATATTGTTCGCAAGGCGTACGCCGATTCCTGGTGGGTGAATATGGCTGGGGAGGACGCGAAGCGTTCATGCTGGGATATGTTCGCGATGGTTCAACCATCCCCACCAAGCTCGCACCGTATTTCGGACAGGCGAGCCATGCTGCGACCTACAGTGTCGAGGTCGGCCCGATCACCGTCGGCATAGGAGGCGATTCCAGCCGTTCGCAACATGGACGCAATTTCGCCTTTAGCCATTTGTCACCGCCGGATAACGCTCCTGGACCAATCGACCTCTGGCATGTCTGGCTCCAGGCAAATTGAACGCCGCAGAGATAGACGTCCGTCCGTCAGCGTATGCGGCGGGGCCATTTCAGAGTGCGGTCCAAAGCGAGCGATAAATCCGCTCCGCCATCGCAAGGTCCAGCACATGTTTGCCATGCGGCTGCGACGTGACGAACTGCCCAATTTCCGCGGGCGTGAACGAGAAATTCTCGGGTAATTTCAGGCGGCGCTTGGCGACGCCATCGGCTGAGTTGCATTGATCGCAAAGGACCGTCGGGTAGAAGCGCGCGGTGCCGACGCCGTCCCAGCTGCGCGCATGGTCATGATGCTCGTGCAGCGCAGCCATCCAGTCAAGGAACGGAGCGTCCGAACTGGGAAAACGCTTCGTCCAGCGCAGAATCTGGAATTTCGATCGACGGCAGCTCGGGCATATCCAGTCGGGGCCGACACGCGCCCAGAGCTGGTGGCAATGCGCGCCCTTGAAGGCCGCGAACTCCTCCGCGGTCGGGACCTTGGGCGTCTTTGCCTTCCTCACGCCCGCTCCCATCATTCGCTGCGTGAGTACGTCATGAGCGAAGATATAAACCCGTCGAGCGGACTCTCCTCCGCCGGATTCTCGCTACCCGGATCGAAATACGCCTTCAGAGCATAGCTGCTGATCTCGAACGCCAGCGACTCATCACCGAGCGTGTCGAAATATTTGAATGCCTCGCCCAACCGCTGATGCGCCGGCGGATGCGTGTCTTTCGACCGGCGCACCTCGTCGATCAGGCCGATCCAGACAAAGGCTACGCAGATCGCCGCCGCCCGGAAATCGCGATGCTTATCGCTGGGCGGGCTTTTCATTATCCAGGCAATCGCCCACTCGTCTGCCTCCCGCTCCTGATCGTGCGAACGGCCGCTATAGGCTTGATGATCCTTAACGAGATGGCCAATCTCATGCAGGACCACAAAGCTTACCGCCGCCAGGAACAGATTGTTTATCACACCGTCGAACGACGATCTCGAGGCACCGGGGTCCGGATCAGGAAGTGTTTCGTGCCACGGCGCGTCGGGATTCCGAATAATCTCAAGCGCCGCTTGTTTAAGATCCATTGCCATCCGCCCTGCTGGCAATGTCATCAGGTCGATCTGTTCGTAACCAGCATCCCTTGCCATCCGGGCAGTCGAGAACATCCACCATACCGATGCCGCAACCGCCCACAAGCTCAGGAGCGCCGCGTAGGTTCCTTCGATGGTCTTGGCGTTCGGCAGCGCCTCAAAATTCGCCGATCCACTCCCGAAATCGAGGGGCCAAGTTTCACCGCCCATCTCGTTGACAAGTTCGATGGCGCGTTCAGGCGCGATAAGGAAGGGGCTCTCACGGATTTGCGAGAGAAAGCCGGTCGTCAGCCTTTCGGAATCACTCTGGGTCACCGATCACCAATTCACAAAAGTGGGGGTCAGGAATCTTCAGTCAGGCGACATTCGGCGACCGCCTTCACCTCGAACTGCAGCAGTTCAATGCGCTCGACAAGCCATTCGAGTTACCGGGGCGAATGATCGCCACCGCCGCCTTGCCCTGACCTTCGAGATCGAGGCGCGAGAGGCCAAGTGCAAAAGCACCTGCCTCAGCCGCGGGCAGCCTCGGCCGCGATGTGGCCAGCGAAGGCGGAAACGAAGGACCTTATGCCAGTCAGTTCCGAGAGGTCCGCATAATCCCCGGTGTCGACAGCTTCGCGCGGCGACGAGAGCGCGCAGGTGGCGCCATAGAGGTTCTCGCGCACGAGCTTCTGACAGAGAATATCGTACCGCTCAAGATAGGATGCCCCCACAAATTCGGGGAACATCGGAAAATGAGCCTTAGCCTTACGACCCTTAGGAGGCCTGCGCGATCGATGGGCATCTTCGACCATGACGAGCCAGCCGATGAAAGGGCGCGGCGTATCCATGCCGAAAGCGCCTTCACGATAGGCGGTCCAGAAATCATGCGCCGTCCCGATCGCTTCCTCGGCGCGGTTGTTGGCATTGTTGCTGAATGACGGACCGACGTGGCTCTTCATTTCGATGGCGGCCACCAGACGCCCCTTGTTGATAACAAGGATATCCCACAATTTGGTCGGCCTAAAAAAGCCGGGAAGTGTCAGGACGCCTTTGGTGCGATGGATCTCAGCGTGAGCGAGGCCGTTGGCCTCGACGATATCGATCATCAACGCGACGAAGCCGTCCATGTTGGTGCCCGAGGTGACTGCCCCGCGTTCCCCGATGTCGGCCTTGCCGCTTTCGAGCTTCGCCTCCAGCGCCTTCTGCCGATTGCCCCAGAAGGCCATCGTCGCGTCGCGCGTCTTCTTTTCATAGTCGGCTAGATCAAGCGCCATTCCCGGATTTTCCCCCCAAGGCGGCCCGCTCTTCCGGGGTCAGCCGATATAATTCGAACGCGGCCTCGTTGCAGGCTTCCAGGTCCCTTGCCTCGGCTGCCTCGCTGAGCCTAGCTCTGAGATGGACAGGTACATCGGCCCATTTCGGAAGACGGATGCGACGCAAGTATTGCGCCTGGAAACGCAAAAAGCCGCCGCGCATTTTGGTCGAATAGGTTGCCACGAACAGTCGCGCAATGCCGGAGAGCAGTACGGCTTGCAGCGCGTGCATGTCCCAGCTTTCGGAGGTCATGTAGTAGAGGTTATGGTGCGGATAGAGCTTCCCGCCCTCGTAAACGATATTCGCCTCACCCTTGATATCGGGGATCAGCAGCTTCGGCCGCGTCGCAAGCTCCGGGTATATGCGATCGATGGTCCGGTACCAGTTGGCGGGCGCCTTCTGCGCAACGTGGCGCCGGTCGATCTGATCCCGTCGTTCTTCGAGATAGCTGCGGAGCATGGGAAAATCGGCAAGGTCGACGAGACGGCCATCGTCGCCGAACGGATTGACGACGCCAAGCCCGCGCCACTCGACGACGCCCGAATTGATATCGCGCGTCGTCGCGATCGGCAGTTTGCGGCTCGGTTCGACATCGAGCGCCTCATAGGGACCCATGAAGGCCTTGTCGGCACCTGTGGCGACGCCAATCCCGACCTTGCAGCCTGCCTCTTCGATCGCGGGAAAATCAGACTCGAGTCTACGGACAAGGGCGAGCTGATCGGAGGATTCGAGAAGCCAGGGATTGGAGCTGTCGGTGACCGCATGGATTTCGCGAACGCCGCTAGCGATGTCCGGCGTTTCGCTCGCTAAAAGTGCCTGTGCGAGCTTCCGCAGTTCATCGCCGTCGACCCCCGGACGATGCGCGATGCGGGTTGCGCTCGCCTTCTCGCGGGCGATGACGGTAATCGCGGGATAGGCGATGACGTCGGAATGAAAGGCCGGCGTATTGACCATGTCGACATATATTCTGAGATTGAAATCGCGCGCAACAAAGGCCCTTAGCGGACCGCCGTAACGATTCTTCATCCAGCGGTCGGAGCAGATAAAGCCGAGCCGTCCGCCGGGACCGAGCAGTTGCGCTGAGCGCTCTATGAAAGGCACATAGATATCGGCACGGTCGTAGATGGTGCGGTATCGACTGCGATATTCCGCCATCAGCACATCGGGGATCATTTCCTGGCGGATGTAGGGCGGATTGCCGATCACGACATCGAAATGCCCATCGAGGGGCGCCAACAGGAAATCGCCATCGATAAGCCAACGGGACGCAAGCGCGTCCGCGTCGACCCGATCTATTCCTTCCGCGATCAGGCGATCGATGACCTTGATGCGCGTTTCGGCATACGAGCCTTGGTGCAATTCGACCGCTCGAATAGCGCCCTCGAGCGAAGAAATGCTCCCATCCTCATTCGCCGCGCTCCAGGCGGAAAGCAGGCGATCGATGGCGGGCAGCAGGAAATCTCCGCCTCCGAACGACGGTTCGAGGAGGCGCCATTTATGAAGCGGACGATCGCCGGTGTATCCGACAAGGTCGAGTATGAAGTCGACCACCTCGCGCCGCGTGAAGATCGCGCCCCTTTCGTCGATGCCCGCCGCCGCCATTCCCTTAATCGCGTCGGTGACCAAACACATTTCCGCCCATAAGGAAGGCTGGCGCATTTCAGGTCCGCGGGCGGGCCGTTCATGCTCGGACACGGCAGCGCCGGTTTCAATAATCGGGAGGGAGGACATTAGAACAAAAGCAGACCACATCTGCCCGGCTCTTGTCAATGGCGACACGGCTCCATTTCAAAAGAAGTCCGCCCGCCTACCGGCCTTTTCCCTCATATTGCAGCGAGTGCTATCTCCGGGGCATAACCGCCCTTGAGAGCACTGAATGTCGCCGCAGCGACATCGGGCGCCGCGACCATGATCGCTTCGGGATTGCCAAGATGCACATATCGAATTGCGTCCGAACTCGCGATCAAATCGGCCAGTTGCCGATCCCATGCGGCCCGCTCCATCGCGCAAGCTGCGAACACGCGGTCTTGGAAGCGCTCGTACCAATCTGACCTCAATGGATTGATATCCTTGTTGGCCTCAATCTGCATCGCGTCGCCAACAGCATTGTCGAACTGACCGCTGGCTTCGAACCCGCGAATGATATCGGCGGTAATATCCATCCGCAGCACGCCCCCGACGATATGCGACCAGGGCACCGGCACCCCAGCTTTGCTCATGATACCGCCAAAATGAACCGCCCGATTGATGAGCCGCATGACGAAGCGTGCGGCTTGCGCACCTCGGATCGGGAGCGAGGTTCCTACCACTGCGAGTGCGCCGCAAGCGAGAAATCCATTGGCGACCGTCGCGTGCGATCGGTCGAAAGCATGGGTGTCACAGGCACTGAGGACGACAATCGGCGGCATCCGAACCTTGCCGCGAAGGCTCCAGACATCGAACCTCTTACCGCCAATGACCAGAGCACCGGGCGCGTCGCCATCGGGATGGTCGCCGTGGCTGTCGACGATCAGCATCGGCCCCCGAAAGCGATTGATTGCGCCCGCAAATTCCTCGGGATTTTTTGGAGACGCGAACTTGCCGATGATCGGCTTTTGCTGGCCGTCCATCGCGTTTAAGGCACCGAGGCGCAGGTGCGGGGCGATTGGATCGCCATCATCGAACATCGAAAGAACGAGATAATCGCGAAAGGAATCGGGTGAAATCGCAAGTGGGACAGGCGCGCGTATCTGGTCGAGGAACAGATTGCCGGGTGTCGTGTCGATCCGCGATACGTCGAAGCGTATGCCGAGCGGCAATCCGCCAATTGGTAGCCATTCGAGCGGCGCGTCAGCAACGATCTTAATGCCGCTGCGCGAACGGCCGATCAGTTCCAGGTGCTCGGGGAGTATGGCGTCGCGCAGCGCGTCCTGGACGATGTGAAACACACGCGATGATTTGACGGGGGGCGGGTTTTCATGGGCGCGCACAAAACGTGCGAGCTGGCCGACCACGCCAGCTGTGCGGTTCACGGCCGGAGGAAGCCGGATCGTCGCAGCAAGCGTTCCGGCCGCGCGGAGGCCGACAGCGAGAGTCGTCAGTTTCATTTCTGACCCGCGCAGACCGAAAATCGAAGCTATTGTGCTCCGCTGGCGCGCGACGGTTTTTTCATCTCCTTCCGGATCGAAGGGGATTTCCATTGTGTAGCCGCTCTGCCGATCAAGCGTTCGAAAGGCTCGCTTCAAAGGGGACGCGTCGGCGAAGCGCTCCATCTTCTTGGCCATCCCGCGATACATAGCGGGCGCAAGCAGGACGATATCGGGGCGGTTGCCGAGCGCTGCCAGGCCCGGCTCGCCCGGATCCTTGCCGTCTTCCGATTCGCCGGGCCAAAGCGCCATTACTGCCTCGGTCGATTGCGTTATCGCGTCGATATAATCCTGCGCAGGCGAAGCGATCAGCCGCCCCGCCTCCTCCTCGTTGGGGAGCTCTCCTGCGCCGATCAGCGTCATCTCGTTCGGCGCGGTGACATTGTGCCAATGAAAATGCAGGCTGGAAGGACGGCGATCGATTGGGCGCCACGCATTCAAGGCTGCGAGATGGGCGCTAAAGTTGAGCGATTTGTCCATCCGGCCGGCCTTTTGCGCGAGTTGGATGAGATGATGGCGCAAGACATCCTCTGTCAGGTCGGCAGGATGAAGCGCCCCGCCTTTCCTGTGCAGGCTGACGTGGATGGGCTTGAGCCTCAGATCTCGGCGCCAGGCGGACACGCGCTTTGCGGTGTCTTCGGTTGCCGAGAACAGGACCACGAACGGGAAGCTCGGACGGGGCTTGCGCTTGCCGAACAAGGTCGAGAGATTGATGGGCGTCCAGTTCCAGGCCCCCGCCCCGGCGCGGCGGCGAACGAGGCGTTCTTCCAGCTCAAGCGTCGGCTCGATGAGATCGCTGGGAAGCGCAGGAATGTATTGGAAATAGGGCAGATATTCGAGGAGCCCGGGCGCAAAGCCTTGGAAAGGCGTCACCTGCGTGGGCTTCCAATCGGGCAGCGCAAAAACATAGGAGATTTCGAAAGGTGCAAGCGTGGTGGGGTTTGTCATAATCGGCTCCTGCGCCGCGATAGGCGAATAGGCCATTATCGTCCAAGTCCGGCTTCCCCCGTATGATCAAAGCGCTACGCTCGCCTCATGACCGGACATGATTCGCGAACGGTGCCGCTTCCCGACGACGTCGCGCTGCGCCTGCCCAATACCGTCAATGGAAAGGCTTGGCTGTCGCAATTCAAGAACGAGGACCTTGAGCTTGCCACCCGCTTGCTCGGTGCGCTGACGCTGGTCTCGCATTCAGCCTTCGAGCGCGCCTTGTCCCGCCTTCTCCAGGACGAGGCGGCAAAGATCGAAGGTCCGGTCGCACTTTACGCCACGCGCGAGACCGAGCCGAGCGACGACTATTTTCAAATCCATGCGAACGCCAAGGATCCGTTTGCACCGCTCGATGCAGCGCCGCGGGGCGCGGACCTCGGCAGCGAGGTCCGGATCGGCAACATGATCCGCAATCTCGTCAAGGAACAGCCAGGAAAGTTCCTCAATCATCCGTCGCTCGAGACCTTGCGCAAAGAGCGCGCGAAAGCCATTTTCCTCGTCGACGATTTCATCGGGTCCGGAAAACGGACTAGCGAATTCATCACGTCGATGTGGCATTCGCCGAGCGTCATGTCGTGGCACAGTCGCCACCAGATACGGTTTTTTGCCATCGCCTACTCGGGAACGCGATCGGGTATCGAAAAGTTACGCCGTCTTAAATGCGCGCCGCGGATCCGGGTACACCGCGATTGCCCCACTTTCGACGACATGCCGTGGCGCCCGGAAACCCACGAAGCGGTTGTCGCACTTTGCCAGTATTATGGAGGACGCACCTCCCGGCCACGGACACGTCTCGGCTTCGGGGACACCATGGCTGCGCTCATATTCGAGCACGGCTGCCCCAATAATGCGCCGGCCATTCTGTGGGCGCCCCTTTCACGTAAACATGTCTGGCAGCCTCTTTTCCCGGATAGGGCGGTCCGAAACGAACAGGCATCCGCCTTCCCACCCGACATCCTGGCGCGCGATCCGGTGACATTGCTAGCAGATCTGGTCGACGAACCCGAAGAGGTGACGGCCGCAGTGTCGGGAGCGCCGCCGCTCGGAATGGCGACGACAGCCGTCCTCGCCCTTGTCGCTTCGGGCATTCGCAGCCGGGCCGCGCTGGGCTATGCGACGGGTTACGACCGGCGCGCTTGCACCGATCTAATCGATGGCTGCATCGCGCGCGGTTATCTGACGCCAACGCTCCGTATCACGGCAAAGGGACGCGCCGAACTTCGGGCTGCACCAGATCCGGGGCGTAGGAAATTATGGGTTCCCCCCATCGGAGAAGACACATATTATCCCCGTCAGTTGAGGAGGCCACCTTGAGGCTAGTGCGCGTCCGAAAGGACGTATAGACGCTGCTCAAACGGTATGCGTTGGGGCGCGGATTTCCGCTGCTCTCAGACAAAGCCCACGCGTGACAGGAGGTTGCATACGGCTTCCCTTCACGAGCGCGGGTCTCCTGGAAAGCCGCATGCATCCGCCTGCGGCGGATCTCGAAGTAGTCCTTTATGTGGTCTCCTCAACGCTATCGTAACAATGGATACGACCAGGGTTTCGACGCCGAGACCGTCGATCGCGCTGCAGCCGCAATCGACACCTTTCTCATCACGAATCCAAAACTTCCAGCACTCCTGACACTCGGGCATCTGGCCCGCCGCGTCGACATATCTTACCTCAGCCTCCGCCGAATGGTCATGGGGCCTCGCTGGGACAGATATACCTACTTTCGAATTCGCAAGCGTTCGGGTGGCCGCCGGCTGATCAGCGTTCCGGAGCATCGATTGATGGCGGTCCAGCGCTGGATCGCATCGCACATTCTCTCTCAGTTGCCGGTGCATCCAGCCAGTTTTGCCTTTGCCCCTAACTCCTCGATCTTCCGCTGTGCGGAGATGCATTGCGGTGCTCGTTGGCTGATCAAACTCGATATCTCCGGCTTTTTCGGTTCGATCAGCGAGATTCAGGTTTATCGGGTGTTCCTGAACGCCGGATATGCGCCCCTCGTCGCATTCGAGTTGGCCAGACTCTGCACGCACGCGCCGAGCCAAAGCGCACGTTACCAGCGAGTTGAGTGGCGCGCACACCGCTGCTGGAAATATACGATCGGCTTCTATCGCCAACAGGATTTGGGCTTTCTTCCGCAGGGAGCGCCAACCAGTCCGATGCTCTCCAATCTCGTGATGACCGGAATGGACAGGCTGCTCGCGGCGCTCGCCGTGAAGGAAGGCTTGACCTATACGCGATACAGCGACGACATCACCTTCTCGACGACCGGGAATTACGACCGCCAGCGTGCCGTCGAGGTGATCCAAATGACAACCAGGCTGCTTGGCCAGATCGGGCTTAAGGTGAACGATCGAAAGACGCGGATCGTGCCTCCGGGCGCGCGCAAAGTTGTACTCGGCCTTCTCGTTGACGGCCCCGAGCCCAACCTCAGTCGCGATTTCCGCGATCGGCTGCGCCAACATCTCCACTATATCGAGAAACTTGGACCCGAGGCCCATCAAGCCGCACGCGGGTTCGACACTATTTCAGGGCTCTATAGACATGTTCGCGGACTGATCGATTTCGCCAAGTCAGTGGACGCCGAATACGCGGCGGCGATGCGCGATCGATTTGATGCGATCAATTGGTCGCTCGATATGCCGAAAAACCAATGACGGGCACCGACCAGACAGCTGCCCATGCGGTGGCCTTGGAGCAGGCTCCTCTAAAACCGCGCATCGATGCATCGGCACGGCGGCTGCTGGAGTTCCTCGAACGCAACAAGGTAGTGCGGCATTTCGACTACCCGCACGGTTTTTCAGATCCGCACAATTGCTGCGAAAACGTCTCTCTGATCTTCACCTAATCTGATCAAGGAGGAATATAACTTACGCTGAGCAGCCGACCTGCGCGCAAAAGATAGGTACGAAGATAACGTCTCGCAAAAGGCACCAATTAATGGCCGGTTTCAGGCAGAACTCCAGCAAGTGCAGAACGCCCAGGATCAGGCGCGGAGCTGTCGCTATCCGCGTTGCAATCGAACGACCGCTTTCGGGCACCGCGCAATCAGGACCAGAACGGCCGACATCAGGCGCAAAGTTGCCGTGCCCGAACATTAGCAATTCCGGGCAATCCGCGAGCATGTTTGGCAACAGTCGGCGCGTTTGAAGGCATTTCCAACGAAGGCAGGGGCCGGTCTTCGAAGACCTTCAGAATGCTTCTAAAGCATTGAAATCATGGACCAGCGCTTCCTTGGATTCGGGCCGCGGCCCTTCAATTTCAGCGCGTAACAGCATTGTTTCACGAACGAGGTGCTTACGCGGCAAAATACCGGCGCGCGAACCCACCTCCGGAACCCAGCCAAGCAACTGAAATATAAGAAGAAATGGCGCACCCGAAGGGATTCGAACCCCTGGCCTCTGCCTTCGGAGGGCAGCGCTCTATCCAGCTGAGCTACGGGTGCCGGTAGAACAGGGCCTCTAGCAAGAGCTTGGCGCCCCAGCAATGGCCTATCGACCGCCGGCGGGGGATATGCAAAGCCCGCAGCGTGAAGGGGAGCGGTTGATGGCGTCCGAGCAAGGCTGGCCGATGGCCGCCGACCTGTATGGCGAGATGCAGCTGGAGGCTGCGCCGCCCGCGAAGCGGCGGCTGCGCGACTATCTGCCCGGCGTGCTCGTCACCATGACGGCAGCGCTCGCCGCCGCCTGGCTCGCCGACCATTATGCCGCGCCGCTGGTTCTGATGGGTCTGCTGATCGGTCTGTCGATGAGCTTTCTGTCGCAGGACAGGCGCACCCACGCCGGGCTCGACCTGATGTCGCAGACCGCGCTGCGTGTCGGCATCGTCCTGGTCGGCGTGCGGATCACCGCAGGACAGCTCGCCGAGCTGGGGCCGCTACCCTTCGCGCTGCTGATCGGTATAATGCTCGCGGTGATCGTCGTGACGGTCGCAAGCGCGCCGCTGTTCCGGCAGGAGCGTCACGCCGCGCTGCTCGCGGGCGGCGCGACCGCGATCTGTGGCGCGTCGGCGGCGCTCGCGCTCTATTCGCTGATCGGCGACAAGCGCGTCGATCAGGCGCGCTTCACGCTGACGCTGGTCGGAATCACCGTCGCGAGTGCGCTGGCGATGACGCTTTATCCCGTGCTCGCGACCGAACTCGCGCTCAACGACACGCAAGCGGGCTTTCTGATCGGCGCGTCGATTCATGACGTCGCGCAGGCGATCGGCGGCGGCTTTTCCTTTTCACCGCAGGCGGGCGAGGTGGCGACGATCGTCAAGCTGACGCGTGTCGCGCTGCTCGCGCCGATGTTGATGCTCGCCGGCCTGTGGCTGGCGCGCGCGGACGGCGAGACCGCCGGCAAACGGCGCATCCCGCTGCGGCTGCCATGGTTCATTCTCGGCTTTCTGGGCCTCGCCGCGATCAACTCGCTCGTCGCACTGCCCAAGCCCGCGGTCGATGCAGCAAATATGGGCGCGCAGGCGCTGTTGCTGCTTGCAATCGTCGCGACCGCGATGAAGGCGCGGCTGCACCTGCTGCTCGATCAGGGCTGGCGCAGCTTCGCGCCGATCATCGTCGCCACGCTGACCAGTTTCCTGCTGGCTCTCGCGGCCGCGAAGCTTTTGTGACGTCACGCCGCCACGGCGTCGATACAGCCGCTTGATTTATCAGTTTTTAGGGAGCGCCCAGCTGACGGTCAGCTGCGTCGCGCGACGCGGAATGTCGAGCTTCGCCTCGCTGAAATTGACCTTCTCGTTCGGCGGCAGCATCCGCACCGGCGGCTTGATCGTCCAGCTGTAGACGATCGTCCCCTGCGCATCGCGCAGCTCGGCAAGGATCGGCGGGACGCGCTGTTCGCGGTCGGTCGGATTGATGATGACGCCCGACGCCGCGAAATAGATCGTGCCGTCGGGCAGTTCGCGATGATCCTGGTTCGGCGGCAGTTCGATGACGAGGTCGGGTTCGTCGGCCATGCCCGGAATGCCGAGCCCCTGTGCCCAGCCCGGCAGGCCGAACCAGTAGAGCGCACCTGTCGCGCCGAGCATCAGCGCTGCGGCGGCGCCCGCAATCCATGTCCAGCGCTTCGCCGGATTGCGGCGCGGGCGGCGGAAGGGCAGCGGAGCGTCGGCTGCGGGTGGCAGCACCGGCTGCGGCTCGGGAACCGCGAAGGCCTCGGGCGGAGGCGGCGCGGCAGCGGCAACGGGCTCCTCGACCACGGGGGTCGCCGAAACGGGATCCGGCACAACCGGCGTTTCCTCTGGCGTTTCGGGAACAGGCGGCGGCGTTACCGTTACCGGTGCGACGGACGCGGGTTCCTGAAACCAGCTATGGCGACAACTGGCGCAGCGCACGGTGCGCCCGGTGGGTCCGATCGCCGTATCGGGCACGACATAACGCGTATGGCAGGACGGGCAGGCGAGGATCATGGCGCCCCTCTAAACACGCCGATTCGCGCGTTGCAAGCACCGTGTCACGCTTCGCGCTTTACGTCGGTGGACAGCCGTGTAACAGGCAGGGCCATGAGCGCCCTTGCTACCCTGCCCGGCGAACCGGAAATGGCGCGTGGCCGCGCCCGGATGACGGCATGACGTCGCCCGCTCGCCCCGGCGGCGCGATGGTCGAATTCAACGGCGTGGGTTTGCGCTATGGCCCCGATGCCGAGGTTTTGAGCGACATCAGCTTGAACCTTCAGCCCGGCAGCTTCTATTTTCTGACCGGCGCGTCGGGTGCGGGGAAAACCTCGCTGCTCAAGATGCTCTATCTCGCCCAGCGGCCGAGCCGCGGTCTCATTCGCCTGTTCGGTGAGGATCTGGTGAACATGCCGCGCCACCGCCTGCCGGGCTTTCGCCGCCGCATCGGCGTCGTCTTTCAGGATTTCCGCCTGATCCCTCACCTGTCGACGCGCGACAATATCGCGCTGCCGCTGCGCATCGCGGGGGTGAGCGAGGAAGATCTGGCGGGACCGGTCGGCGAAATGCTGAGCTGGATCGGGCTGGGCGAACGCGCCGACGCCTTTCCGCCGACGCTTTCGGGCGGCGAGCAGCAGCGCGTCGCGATCGCGCGCGCGGTGATCGCGCGGCCGCAGCTGCTGATCGCCGACGAACCTACGGGTAACGTCGATCCCGAGATGGCGATGCGCCTGCTCGGCCTGTTCGAGGCGCTGAACCGGCTTGGCACCACAGTCGTCGTTGCGACCCACGACATTCATCTGATCAGCCGGATCGAAAATGCACAGATGATGCGGCTCGAACGCGGACGGCTGTCCGATCCGACCGGCGCGCTGCGCTATCCGCCGAACCGGGCGTGAGGTCGGCATGATCATCCCGCGCGTCCCCGTCCAGCATCGCCGCCTGCTCCCCGACCGCCGCCTGTCGGGCCCGACCCCGTGGGTGATCGCGATCCTGATGCTGCTGACCCTGCTCGCCGCTGCTGCCGGCGTCGGCCTGGCGCGGTCGGCCAATGCGATCGGCGACGCGATCGCGGGGCGCGTCACGGTACAGATCGTCACCGCGAACCCCGTCACCCGTGCCGAACAGGCCGCCGCGTTGCGCCGCACCGCCGCCGCCCAGCCCTTCGTCCGGTCGGCGCGCGCGGTCGAACCCGCCGAGCTTCAGGCGATGCTCGGCCAATGGTTCGGCGGCGAAGATGGCAAGGGCGGGGGCGACGATCCGGTGCTGAAATCGCTGCCGCTGCCCGCGCTCGTCGATGTCGATTTCGTCGGCGGCGACCGTAGCGGTCACATGGCGCAGCTCCGCGCGATCGTCGCACGCGAGGCGCCGGGGGCGCGGATCATCCCGCACGCCGAATGGCTGGGACCGGTCGCGCGGCTGATCCGCTCGCTCGCATGGGTGGCGGGCGCACTCGTCGTCCTGATGACCGCGGCCAGCGCCGCCATCGTGATCATGACCGCACGCGCGGCGCTCGGAACCCATTATGCGACGATCGAGATGCTCCATATGATCGGCGCGACCGACCAGCAGATCGCGCGCCTGTTCCAGCGGCGGATCGCAATCGATACCGCCTACGGCATCACACTCGGCACCATCGTCGCGGGGGCCATCCTGCTGCTGATCGGCTGGCAATGGTCGGGGGTTACGGCGGGACTCGCTGCGACCGCCTCGCTCGGCGCGTGGGGATGGGTGCTCTTGCTGGCGCTTCCGCTATTGGCTATCGCGCTCGCAGCACTGACGGCGCGCCAGACCCTGCTCGCCGCGCTTCAGAAGATATTATGATCAAGCGGCTGATTTCCCTTCTTTTCCTTGCATGGATTCTGGGCTTTGCCTGGTTCGCGCTGCTGCTGCCGCTGCCCGCTGCGCCGCAGAAGACCGACGCAATCGTCGTGCTGACCGGTGGCCCGGGGCGGATCGACCGCGGGCTGGAGATGCTCGAAAAGGGCGAAGCGAAGCGCCTGCTGATCAGCGGCGTCGCGCGCGAGGTGAAGCCGAAGGAACTCGCCGCCGAATATAAGCGGCCGCAAAAGCTGTTCGACTGCTGCATCGCGCTGGGCTTCGAGGCCGAGGATACGCGCTCGAACGCGACCGAGGTCGCATCGTGGGTTGCGCGGCGCAACTACAAGAGCATCCGGCTGATCACCACCGACTGGCACATGCGCCGCGCCGAGTACGAACTTGGCCGCGCGCTCGGCGACAAGGTAACGATCCTGCCCGATGCGGTGCGCAGCCATCCGAGCTTCGCGACCCTGTTCCGCGAATATCATAAATATCTCGCGGGGCTGGCGGGCGGGCTGCTCGGTCTGTAAAGGCCGCTGCGTGCGCTACACCATCGCCCTCTTCCGCTCGATCCTGTTCTGGATCCTGTTCTTCATCATGAGCAGCATCAGCTCGATCGGCGCGGTAGTCTCGTTGCCGGTATCGCACCACGCAACGCGCTGGTTCGTACGGCTCTGGTCCATATTTCACCGCCTGATCTGCCGCTTCGTGCTGGGCCACCGGATCGTCGTCGAGGGCGAGATGCCCGATATTCCCGTCCTCTACGTCTTCAAGCATGAGGGCGCGTTCGAGACGATCGAACAGCCGATGCTGTTCAAATGGCCCGCGGTCTTTGCAAAAGAGCAGCTGTTTTCGATCCCCGTCTGGGGGCAGGCGGCGCGATTCTACGGGCTGATCCCGGTCGATCGCGACGGCGGCGGCAAGGCGATGCGTGCGATGCTGGGCGCCGCAAAGGGCGCGCTCGCGATCGGGCGACCGCTGGTGCTGTTCGCCGAGGGCACGCGCATCCCGCATGGCGAAGCGCCCCCGCTGCGCTCGGGCTTTGCCGGCATCTATCGGCTGCTCGGCGTGCCGGTGATTCCGGTCGCTGTGAACAGCGGTATCGCCTATCCGCCGCGCCGCTGGGTCAAATGGTCGGGTACCATCACCTACAAGATCGGCGAGACGATCCCCGCCGGTCTACCGCGCGAGGAAGCCGAAGAGCGCGTCTGGCGCGCGATCAATGCGCTGAACCCGCCCGAAGCGCTGCTGGCAGGCAAGGCTTCGGCCTAGGGCCTGACCCTAGTGCTTGCGCCCGAAGTCGGGCGCCGCATCATCCTGGCCCTGTTCGATGATCGAACGGCGGATCGCCCGCGTCCGCGTGAACCAGTCTTCCAGCTTGTCGCCGTCGCCGCGGCGGATCGCTTGCTGCAGCGACGTCAGATCCTCGTTAAAGCGCTGGAGCGTCGCGAGCACCGCATCCTTGTTGGCGAGGAAAACGTCGCGCCACATCACCGGATCGCTCGCGGCGATGCGGGTGAAGTCGCGGAAGCCGCCCGCCGAATATTTGATGACCTCGCTCTCGGTCACTTCCTCGAGCTCGCTCGCGGTGCCGACGATCGTATAGGCGATGAGGTGCGGCAGATGGCTTGTAACCGCCAGCACCATGTCATGGTGCGCCGCTTCCATCAGATCGACCTTCGCGCCGAGCGCCTGCCAGAAGCCGGCTACCGCCGCGACAGCGTCTTCAGGCGCGTCCGTCGGCGGGGTGATGATGCACCAACGCCCCTCGAACAGCGTCGCAAAGCCGGCCGCCGGGCCGCTGTTCTCGGTCCCTGCAACGGGATGCGCGGGGATGACGAGATGGTCGGGAAGCGCCCTGCCGAGCGCATCGGCAACGCCGCTCTTCGACGAGCCGACATCCGAAATGATCGCATCGGCGCGTAGGCCGGGCGCGATCGCAGCGGCGGCATTGGCCATCCGGCCGACGGGAACCGCCAGAATCACCAGATCGGCGTCGGCAACCGCATCGGCGGGCTGGTCGGCGACATGGTCGCAAAAGCCGAGCGCGCGTGCCTCTGCGCGGACATCGGCGCTGGCGTCATGGCCGGTCACCGCGACGCCCGGCAGCCTTGCCTTCACCGCCCGCGCGACCGACGAGCCGATCAGGCCGAGGCCGACGATCGTGACATGCCCGATCGCCATCAGCCGGCCAGCGCGGCGCGGATCGCCGCCGCCAGCCCGCGCGTCTCCTCTTCGGTGCCGATCGTCATGCGCAGCGCCTGCGGAATGCCCTGCCCCGGCAGCCAGCGGACGATATAGCCCGCATCCATCAGCCGGTTGTAGACGGTCTCGGCGCTTGTCTCGCCCTCGAACAGCACGAGCAGGAAGTTGCACGCCGACGGAATGACGCGGAGGCCATGGTTGCCGAGCCCTTCAAGCTCTTGCACCAGCCAGCCGCGCCACTTCGCATTATGCTCGCGGCTGCGGTTCACGAATTCTTCGTCGCCGAGCGCCGCGACCGCGGCCGCCTGTCCGGCGCGCGTGACGTTGAACGGCAGGCGAATGCGGTGCAGCGCCGCGATTACCTCGGCAGCGGCATAGCCCCAGCCGATACGCTCGGCGGCAAGGCCGTGGATCTTCGAGAAAGTGCGCGTGACGAATACATTGGGCTGGGCCTTCGCGAGTTCGAGCCCGCCGTCGTCCTCGGCCTCCGACAGATACTCGCTATACGCCTGATCAATCACGAACAGGACGTTCTTCGGCAACCCCGCATAGAGCCGCTGCACTTCGTCGCGCGTCGCGAGCGTGCCGGTCGGGTTGTTCGGATTGGCGAGATAGACGACGCGCGTCTTCTCCGTCACCGCCGCGAGCAATGCATCGACGTCGGTCGCATAATCGCGGTCGTCAGCCTCGACCGGTACCGCACCGACGCGGCGCGCCGCGATCTCGTAGACCGCGAAGCCATAGCGCACATAGAGAATCTCGTCGCCCGCGCCCGCGTACGTGCCCGCCGCGAGATGGAGCAGCTCGTCCGATCCGTTGCCGCAGATCACCCGCGCCGGATCGAGCCCGAATTTCGCCGCGATCGTCTCGCGAAGCTCGTTCGAGCCCGGATCGGGATAGCGCGACAGCGCGTCGGGCACCGCCTGCACCGCGGCAAAGGCGGCGCGCGCCTTTTCGCCTGTGCCAAGCGGATTTTCGTTCGCGCTCAATTTGATCAGCGGACGGCCGTCGGCGCCCGCCGACTTGCCGGGAACATAGGGAGCGATGCCGCTGATCCACGGCTTGGGCGTAAGGGTCGGGGTCGCGTCGGTCATGCCGCGCCGTTTAACGGCTGTACGCCCCGAGTCCAGCATCTAGTCCCGCACGTTGACACTGGTCCCGCACCCGCTTAGCCCCGCGCGAACCATGGCAAGCCTTCTCCACCAGATCCGGCATCACGGCGTGACGATCGGCACCGCGCTGCCGCTCGACAGCGGCCAGTCGCTGCCGTCGGTGACGATCGCCTATCAAAGCTATGGCGCGCTGAACGCCGACAAGTCGAACGCGGTACTGATCTGCCACGCGCTGACCGGCGACCAATATGTCGCCAGCGATCATCCCGCCACGGGAAAGCCCGGCTGGTGGGCCCGGATGGTCGGGTCCGGCAAGCCCGTCGACACCGACCGTTATTTCGTGATCTGCGCCAATGTGCTGGGAAGCTGCATGGGGACGAGCGGCCCCGCGACGCCCGATGCGGTGTCGGGCGCGCCGCTTGGCATGCAATTCCCCGTCATCACTGTCGCCGACATGGTGCGCGCACAGGCGATGCTGCTCGATCATCTCGGCATCGGCCGGCTTCATGCCGTCATCGGCGGATCGATGGGCGGGATGCAGACGCTTGCGTGGGCCTCCGCCTATCCCGAACGGCTTGCCTCGGCGATCGTCATTGCCAGCGCCGCGCGCCATTCGGCGCAGAATATCGCGTTTCACGAGGTCGGGCGGCAGGCGATCATGGCCGACCCCGACTGGCAGGACGGCCAATATTATGGCGGCGCCCGCGCCCCGACCAAGGGTCTCGCGGTCGCGCGCATGGCGGCACACATCACCTATTTGTCCGAGGCAGGGCTAACCGAGAAGTTCGGTCGCCGGCTGCAGGCGCGCGATATCAAGAGTTTTGGCTTCGATGCCGATTTTCAGGTCGAATCCTACCTCAGGCACCAGGGACTCGCCTTTACCGACCGGTTCGACGCCAACGCCTATCTCTATATCACCCGCGCGATGGACTATTTCGACCTCGCCGAACCGTATGAGGGCCGCCTCGCGGGGGCCTTCGCCAAGGCGAAGGATGTCCGCTTCACGCTCGTCAGCTTTGACACCGACTGGCTCTATCCGACCGCCGAATCGCGCCGCATCGTTCAGGCGCTGCAGAGCGTCGGCGCGGCAGCGAGCTTCGTCGAACTGTCGGCGCCCTTCGGCCACGACAGCTTTCTGCTCGACGTGCCCGCGCTCGACCGCCTCGTCGCGGGCGCGCTGAACACGGGGAGCTGACCAATGGCGCTACGCCCCGACCTCGCGATTATCGCCGGCGCGATCCCGCCGCGGGCGCGCGTCCTTGACGTCGGCTGCGGCGACGGCACGCTGATCGCGGCGCTGCGCGACCGGCATGTCGATGCGCGCGGGCTGGAAATCGACCCCGCCAACGTCACCGCCGCGATCGCGCGCGGCCAGTCGGTGGTGCAGGGCGACGCGAACCACGACCTCGCCGACTATCCCGATGACGCGTTCGACTATGCGATCCTGTCGCAGACATTGCAGACGACCGAGCGTCCCGACCGCATCGTCGACGAATTGCTTCGCATCGCACCTCGCGCGTTCGTCAGCTTCCCCAATTTCGCGCACTGGCGCATCCGCCTCGCGCTGCTGTGGGGCGGGCGCATGCCGGTCACGCGGCTGCTGCCGGTCGCGTGGTACGAAACCCCGAACATCCACCATGTCACGGTCAGCGATTTTCGCGATCTGGTGCGCGAGCGGACGATCAGGGTCGAGCAGGCCTGGTATCTGTCGGGCGACAAGCCGACGAGCGACGCCGCCGCGAGCTGGCGCGCCGAACACGCCATCTTCCTGATTTCACGCAATTAATCCTGCTTCTTAAGCCCGTTGGCGAGCAGGTCGTTCGCGATCCGCGCGATTTCGCCGATGTCGGCGTCGTCGTCCCACAGACCATAGCGCATCCCCAGAAAGACGTTCATCCCGCCGATCGCCCAGGCATGGATCTCGCCCACGTCGGCGCGGATCTCGCCGCGCGCCGCGCCCTTTTCGAGCCGCTGGCGCACGCGCGCAACGGTCGTTTCATAGTGGCGGCGATAGCTGGCGTAATCGACAAACTCGGCCTCGTCGATGATCCGGTAGATTTCCTTATGCTCGCGCACGAAGCCCAGATAGGATTCGAGTCCGATCCGTTCGGCGCTGATCTCGTCGGGTGCGGCCTGGACGAGCGGGGTGACATGGTCGCGTAGCTGCTCGCTCATATAGCGAACGAGCGCCTGGAAGATTTCGTCCTTCGAATCGAAATAGGTGTAGAAACTGCCGAGCGCGGTGCCGGCGCGGCGGGTGATCGCACTGATCGAGGCTTCGTGAAAACCGCGCTCGCCAAATTCGATCGCCGCCGCATCAAGCAACTTGCGGAGCGTCCGCCGCCCGCGCTCGGTGCGCGGGGTCTTGTCGGGATTGCCCGCTTCACCGGTTTCGATCGGCGTCGCGACGTGCGGCTGATCCATTTCGTCCGTCTCCCCGCTCCGGCCCCCGCTCATCATGGCATATCCGCGCCACTGGCAAGCAAAAAACGGCCGATGCATATTCCAAGTTGAAACTTGGTTCATGTTTCACTATTGGATGTCGCACGGCTTGGCAAGACCGGGCCCAATGATTTCATAAAAAGGGCGGCAAAGCGTCGCCCGCACATGGGAGATGATCATGCGTCCGTTCGCTCGCCGATTCCGTCATATTGCCTGCGCCACCAGCGCATTCGGCCTGCTGGCCGTCACTCCCGCCGCCTTTGCGCAGGACGCGGGCGCCAGCAGCGACGATGACGGCGAAGCCATCGTCGTCACCGCCCGCCGCACCGAGGAACGGCTGGAAACCGTCCCCGTCTCGGTTTCGGCCTTCTCCGAACGTTCGCTCGAACGGATCCAGGCGACCGACACCACCGGCCTGCAGGGCGCGGTTCCGAACCTCAACATCGTGCAGGGCCGCGGATCGTCGAACGCAACGAACATCTATATCCGCGGCATCGGCCAGCCCGACGCGCTGCAGACCTTCGACCCCGCGGTCGGCGTCTATGTCGACGATGTCTATTACAGCCGCATCCGCGGAACCCAGCTCGACCTTCTCGACCTGGAGCGCGTCGAGGTGCTGCGTGGGCCGCAGGGCACGCTCTATGGCAAGAACACGATCGGCGGCGCGCTCAAGGTTGTGACCCGCAAGCCCGGGCAGACCTTCCGCGGCGGCCTGTCGGCCGCCTATGGCAGCTACGATCAGTTCGAACTCAAGGCCTCGGCCTCGGGCCCCGTGTCCGATACGCTTGCGGCGGGTTTCGCGGCGATGTACGCGCGCCGCGACGGCTATATCGAGGATGCGGTGCTCGACCGCGATTACAACGACAAGAATACCGTCGCGGTGCGCGGCGCGGTGGCCTACACGCCCAGCACCGACTTCCGCCTCGACCTGTCGATCGACTATTCGCGCGACGATGCGTCGCTGACCGTCGGCCAGCCGCTCAACTCGCTTACCTATCTGATCGGCGGCGGCACCGCGCTGGCGCTGCCCGCCAACCCCAATCCGAATGATTATGACTTCAAGGGCCGCACGACGCCAAGTCTGCCCAATTCGACCAAATTGCGTCACTGGGGCACCAGCGCGATCGCGGCATGGAATGTCGCCGACGACCTCGAGTTGAAGTCGATCACCGCCTATCGCCGCCTCGTCACCAAGGATTATGTCGATATCGACGCGACTCAGCTCGAGATCGGCGACGTCTTCGTCGGCGTCTGGCAGAAGCAGTTCAGCCAGGAATTGCAGCTCAACTACACTGGCGAACGCTTCCAGGCGGTCGGCGGCCTCTATTATCTCAAGGAAAATATCGAATCGCATCAGGAGGCCTATGCCGACGACCTGATCGGGCCGCTGCTCGGCAATCCGACCTTCCTGCGCACGATCGACGACGATCTGACGACGAAGAGCTATGCCGCCTATGCCAATGCGAGCTTCTCGCTGACTGATGCGCTGCGCATCTCGGCAGGCATCCGCTACACCGACGAGAAGAAGGATTATTTCCGCACGACCTCGACCTTCTCGTCCAGCCCGCTGCTCACCAGCCTCGCGCCCTATGTGTTCGCGCGCAAGCAGAGCTGGGACGACTGGTCGCCGATGGCGTCGATCGACTATCGCTTCACCGACAATCTGATGTTCTATGCCCGCGCGGCGAAGGGCTTCAAGTCTGGCGGCTTCAACGGCCGTGCCAACAGCGTCGCCGAATCGACCGCCTATGCGCCTGAAAAGGTCTGGTCGTACGAGGCGGGCTTCAAGGGATCGGTCGACGATATCGCGCGCTTCAGCGTCGCGGTGTTCCACAATGACTACAAGGATTTCCAGGCGCGCGTCTCGGGCATCGACACCGACCCCGTCACCGGCCTGCCCGTCCCCGTGCTCAGCGTGCTCAACGCCGGCAAGCTGCAGATTCGCGGCGCCGAGCTGGAGCTGGCGCTGACCCCGGTCACCGGCCTGCTGCTCGATACGCAGATCGGCTATCTCGACGCCGAGTACAAGGAGTTCAGGGACGCGCGCTTCACCGCAACCGGCGGCAGCCGCGCCTTCCAGCGTCCGGCCTTCGCGCCCAAATGGACGATGCGTTTCGGCGCGCAGTACGAAGCCGATCTGGGCGGTTCGGGCTATCTGACGATCGGCGGACAGACGCGCTATCGCTCGACTACCGCGCTCGCGGTCGACAACACCTTCATCAATTCGCAGACCGAAATCGCGGGGCTGTTCCAGCCCGGATACTGGCTGCACGATGCCCGCATCGTCTGGGAAGATGCCGACCGCAAGTTCAGCGTCGGCCTCTATGGCCAGAATCTGTCGGACAAAAGCTACAAGACCGATGGCCAGGATTTCTCGAGCATCGGCAGCATCCGCACCGCTTATTATGGCGCGCCGCGCACCTTCACCGTACGCGCCGGCGTCAAATTCTGATCATCGGAAAATAAGGGGGGAAAGGGGCGTCCGTCGTGGCGCCCCTTTTTCTTTGAGTCTGGCGTTATGATGCGAGAGGCGGCGCGCCGGTGGCCGCGACCATGCGTTCGCCATCGATGACGATCGGGCTCGCGACGCCGTCGATCGACGCACCCTCGGGGCGAAAGCGCATGCCCCGCGCCTGAACCTGCGGATCGGCAAACACTTGTGCAAGGTCGTTGATCGGCCCCGCCGGCACGCCTTCGGCCTCCAGCGCGAGCGACAAAGGCTGCGCGTCCCACGCCGCGATCTTTGCTGCGAGCAACGGGATCAGTTCGGTCCGGTTCGCGAGCCGCGCCGCATTGTTCACGAAGCGCCGATCGTCGGCCCATTCGGGCACGCCCAATATGCCGCAAAGCTTGCGATACTGCCCGTCGTTGCCGACCGCGATCACCAGCTGGCCATCGGCAGTCGCGAACACCTGATAGGGCACGACGTTTACATGGGCATTGCCCATCCGCTTCGGCACGACCCCGCTCGCTAGATAATTGGCCGCCTGATTCGCGAGCACTGCGACCTGGCTGTCGAGCAGCGCCATATCGATATGCGCGCCCGCCCCTGTGACGTCACGACGTCGCAGCGCGGCGAGGATCGCCACGGTCGAATACATGCCGGTGAAGATATCGGCATAAGCGATTCCCGCCTTTTGCGGCGCGCCGTCGGGTTCGCCGGTCAGCGACATGAAGCCGCTCATCGCCTGGACGATATAGTCGTAGCCCGCGCGGTGGGCATAAGGTCCGGTCTGGCCGAAGCCGGTGATCGAACAGACGATAAGCTGCGGGAAATCGGCGCACAGCCGCGCCGGATCGAGCCCATATTTGACGAGGCCGCCGACCTTGTAATTCTCGATCACCACATCGGCGTCGGCGAGCAGCGCGCGCACCTCGGCCTGTCCCGCGTCGCTGGAGATATCGATCGCGACGCTGCGCTTGCCGCGGTTGCAGCTGTGATAATAGGCCGCGCCCAGATCCTCGCCATCCGGCCCGGTGACGAAAGGCGGCCCCCATTCGCGCGTGTCGTCGCCCGGCCCCGGCCGCTCGACCTTCACCACCTCGGCGCCGAGGTCGGCAAGCAATTGTCCGCACCACGGCCCCGCGAGGACACGAGCCAGTTCGACGACGCGCAGGCCTTCGAGGGGTTTCGGGTCCAGTGCCTTCACCTCAGAAAAAGGCAGGAATGCCGGTGATTGCGCGGCCGAGGATCAGCGCATGGACGTCGTGCGTGCCCTCATAGGTGTTCACAGTCTCGAGGTTCACCGCATGACGGATGACATGATAATCGGCCGAGATGCCGTTGCCGCCGTGCATGTCGCGGGCGACGCGCGCGATATCGAGCGCCTTGCCGCAATTGTTGCGCTTCAGCAGGCTGATCGCGTCGGGAATCAGGCGGCCGTCGTCGATCAGACGGCCGACGCGCAGCGCGGTCTGCAACCCCATCGAAATCTCGGTGAGCATGTTCGCAAGCTTCAATTGCACGATCTGATTCGCCGCGAGCGGGCGGCCGAACTGCTTGCGCTCGAGCGTGTAGTTGCGCGCCGCCTCGTAACAGAATTCGGCCGCGCCCATCGCGCCCCAGCCGATGCCGTAGCGCGCGCGATTGAGGCAGCCGAACGGACCCTTTAGACCCGACACATGCGGAAGCAGCGCATCCTCGCCGACCTCCACGCCGTCCATCACGATCTCGCCGGTGATCGACGCGCGCAAGGACACTTTGCCTTCGATCTTCGGCGCCGACAGGCCCTTCATGCCCTTTTCGAGGACGAAGCCGCGGATCGCGCCGTCGTGCGCGTCGGACTTCGCCCACACGACGAAGACGTCGGCGATCGGCGAATTGGTGATCCACATTTTCGCGCCCTTGAGGCGATAGCCGCCCTCGATCTTCTCGGCGCGCGTGCGCATGCTGCCGGGGTCGCTGCCCGCGTCGGGTTCGGTCAGACCGAAGCAGCCGACAAGTTCGCCCGACGTCAGCCCGGGCAGAAATTTCCGCTTCTGCTCCTCGCTGCCATAGGCATTGATCGGATGGATCACGAGCGAGCTCTGCACCGAACAGGCCGAACGATAGCCCGAATCGATGCGTTCGACTTCGCGCGCGATCAGCCCGTAGCTCACATAGTTTAGGCCCGCGCCGCCATATTCGGGATCGATCGTCGCACCGAGCAGACCAAGCTGGCCCATCTCGCGCATGATCTCCCGGTCGAACCGCTCGTCGAGAAAGGCCGAGGTCACCCGCGGCAGCAGTTCACCCTCGGCATAGGCGCGCGCGGCGCCCTGAATCATCCGTTCCTCTTCGCTGAGTTGGTCGGCGAGCTGGAGCGGATCGAACGGGTCCAGCGCTTCAACGCGCTGCGGATCGGCGAGGGCCATGGGTCGGGCTTTCTCTTGAATGCGCGTCGGTAAGGACGCGGGTCAGGGGTTGGTCGGGGCCGGGTTGCGGGCCATCGCGACGGCGGTGCTGTCGCGCGGTTCCAATATCGCCGCCGTCTCGATCAGGTCAAGCGCGCGGCGCGCGTCATTATAGCGGCGCGCGTCGATCAGCCATTCGTTCGCCGATGCCGCGCCGGGCATCGCCTGGACCTCGAGTATCGCCTTGTCGGCCATCCCGCCGGCCAGATAGCGACGCGCGCGCTCCAGACGTTCGGTCGCGCGCGGCGACTGCGTTCCTGCCGGTCGCACCACGAACAATTCGCCCAGTTCGCGGCGGATGCCGGTCCAGACGCTGCCCTTATCGCCGCTGCGTCCGACGAGTTCGGGCGCGATCGCGTCGAGTTCGGCGCGGAGCTGTTCGAGCGTCACAGGTTCACGCGAGGTTTCGATAATCGTCTTGACCGCATTGGGCTGGTCGTCGCCGAAGCGCAGGCGGAGCTGCGCCTCAAGATAGCCGAGCGACAGGCCGCGATCGAGTGCGCGGCGCACCGCGAAGGCAACGAGCAGGCCCTCGGCGCGCGAAGCGTTTCCCGATGCCGATTCGGCCTGCAACGTGATGCGCGACAGACGCTGTTCGAGTTCGGCGACCCGCGCGCCAAGCGCATCGGCGCTGTCGGCCGGCGCCGCAGCCAGGGACTGGCCAGCTCCCGGGACCGCGGGCGCTTCTCCGACGGCGGTGAGCGCACCGCCGGGTGCATCGGCCGCCACCGTGACTGTCGGCGGTGTATCCGAAGCCAGCCAACGGCTCATCGCCCAGCCGCCGCCAAGCACACCCAGAATCAGAAAGATCATCGCGGCGATGAAAAGCGCGCGTAGCGAAAGCCGTTTCACCGGGGCCGCACCCTCTTCGGGCGCGGGCCTGTCGATGTTGTCGATTGTCATGTGTCTCTTTCGAACGACCCTATTGGGCGCCCTTGTGGCACAAAGCATGCGCCTCTGCCAACATCGCGCCGTCGTCGGGGTGTTCCGAAACGGCCTTTTTCGACCAGCCTTCGCCCGCCGCCGCCGCGACCGCCGCGCTGATCGCGAGCAAGGTCAAATGCTTACGCCGGTCGCCCGCAAGCTCGGCGATTCGCTCCGCTCCGCGCGCCGAGTGCCCCATCACCACCGCCGGCGCCGCAATCAGCCCATCCCAGCCGGGCGGCGGCGGCACGACGTCGACGGCATAGACGGGTAATGCGGTGACCGCGATTCCCGCCGCCTCAAACACTGTCCGCTCGCGGCCGCAGAGCCAGAGGAGCCGCCCGATCGATGATGACGCCATGGCGCCGACCAGCGTCCGGGCATCGCTGTCGCCGACGGTCGCGACCGTCAGCCCGGCTTGCCGCGCGGCATCGGCGGTCGCTTCGCCGACCGCGTGTACATGCAGGTCCGCTAGTGCCGCGAGACCCGGCCCGCCGAGCCCCGCCGCCTGCGCGCTCGTCATCAGCAACGCATCGAACGCCGCGGGGTCGGGGACGTCCCAATCGAGTGGCCGCGCCGCGAACAGCGGCAGATGACGCGCGTCGAGTCCGGCCTGCCGCGCCCGCTCGACCGTCGTCGCCCCGCCGGGGTCGGCGCGCGTGACGAGGAGCGGCAGGCCCGCGCTCATACAGCGAAAAGTCGCCGTACCGCGTCGGGCGCGTCGCCGAGCAGGCGGTGCGCCAGCGCCTCGGCATCGCCCCCGCCGGCGATGATCGCGTGGCCGGCGACATGCTCGGCACCGTCGTCCGAATAGATTTCGGCATCGAGCCGCAAGCTGCCGTCATCGCGCCACGCCGCATGAGCCGCCACCGGCGAGCGGCAATCGCCGCCAAGCGCGGCCAGCAGTGCGCGCTCAGCCGCGACCGCGTGATGCGTCGGTCCATGATCGACCGCTTTCAGAAGGCCGAAGGTCGCCGCATCGTCGGCGCGGCATTCGATCCCGATCGCCCCCTGCGACGCCGCAGGGAGCAGCAGATCGGCCGCCTGCACGCTTCCGATGTCGTGCATGCCGAGCCGGTCGAGCCCGGCCGCCGCGAGCAAAGTCGCGTCGACCTCGCCGGCTGCGAGTTTCGCCAGCCGCGTCTGGACGTTGCCGCGCAGGAGCGTGGTGACCAGGTCGGGGCGGAGCCGGCGCACCTGCGCGGCGCGGCGCGGGCTACTCGTCCCCAGCCGCGCGCCGTGCGGCAGGTCCGCAATCGCGCCCGCATCGATTCCTTCGCGCGCCACCAGCCGGTCGCGCGGGTCGGCGCGTTCAAGCATCGCCCCCAGCACGAAGCGCGCATCGCGCAGCGTCTCGACATCCTTCAACGAATGGACCGCGATATCGATGTCGCCGGCGTCGAGCGCGGCGTCGAGTTCGCGCGTCCACAGCGCCTTGCCGCCAACCTCGGCGAGCGCGCGGTCCTGAATCTTGTCGCCGGTCGCCGTCATCGGCACGATTTCGAGCGCGGCGGGGTCGAGCGCATGCGCCTTCGTCAGCGCCACCGCCGCCATATGCGCCTGTGCGAGCGCGAGCGGGGAGGCGCGGGTACCGATGCGGAGCGGGGTCGCGGGCGTAGGAAGCGGGATCGAAGCCATATCTTCCGCTAGCGTCACTTGCTCTCCGGATAAAGGGGCGGGTAAAGGGCGCGCAACAATATGACTCTGATCCTTGGCCTCGAATCGAGCTGCGACGAAACCGCGGCAGCGCTCGTCGACAGCGACCGGCGCATATTGGCGCACCGCGTCGCGGGGCAGGAGGCCGAGCACAGGCCCTATGGCGGCGTCGTTCCCGAAATCGCCGCGCGCGCGCATGTCGACCGGCTTTCGCCGCTCGTCGAGGGTGTACTGGCCGATGCTGGCGTATCGCTGGCCGAGGTCGACGCGATCGCCGCGACGGCCGGACCGGGGCTGATCGGCGGGGTGATGGTCGGGCTCGTCACCGGCAAGGCGCTCGCGCATGCGGCGGGCAAGCCGCTGATCGCGGTCAATCACCTCGAGGGTCATGCGTTGAGCCCGCGGCTCACCGATCCCGATCTCCGCTTTCCCTATCTGCTGCTGCTCGTCTCGGGCGGCCATTGCCAGCTGCTGCTGGTGCGCGGCGTCGGCGATTATCGCCGCCTTGCCACCACGATCGACGACGCGGCGGGCGAGGCGTTCGACAAGACCGCGAAACTGCTCGGGCTCGGCTATCCCGGCGGCCCCGCAGTCGAAGCGACGGCAAGGGATGGCGACCCGCGGGCGGTGCCCTTCCCTCGCCCGCTGCTTGGCAGCGCCGAGCCGCATTTCTCCTTCGCGGGACTCAAGAGCGCCGTCGCCCGCGCGGTCGCGAGCGGCGCGCACAGCACCCCCGACCTCGCCGCCTCATTCCAGCAGGCGGTGGTCGACTGCCTCGTCGACCGCAGCCGCATCGCGCTCGCCGCCTGTCCCGAAGCGACCGCCTTTGTCGTCGCGGGCGGCGTTGCCGCGAACGGTGCGATCCGCACCGCGCTCACCGATCTGGCCACGCGGTTCGACAAGCCTTTCGTCGCGCCGCCGCTATGGCTCTGCACCGACAATGGCGCGATGATCGCCTGGGCCGGCGCCGAGCGCTTCGCGGCGGGCCTTACCGATCCACTCGACACCGCCGCGCGCCCGCGCTGGCCACTCGATCCCGATGCCGAAGCCGTTCGCGGAGCCGGAGTGAAAGCATGACGTCATATGCAAATTTCGGCGTGGTCGGCGGCGGCGCATGGGGCACGGCGCTCGCGCAGATGCTCGCTGCCGAAGGCGCACCGGTGCGCCTGTGGGCGCGCGAGAACGAGGTGGTTGCGGCGATCAATGCCGATCACCGCAACCCGCTCTTCCTGCCCGACGCCACATTGTCGCCGTCGCTGACCGCGACCGGCGCCCTGTCCGATCTGGCACCATGCGACGCGCTACTCGTCGTCGTTCCCGTCCCCTTCCTGCGCGCGGTCCTGACCGATCTGCCCGCGGGCAACGCCCCGCTCATCTTCTGCAGCAAGGGAATGGAAGCCGGGAGCTTCGCCTTCCCGATCGATATCGCAAAGGAAGTCGCGCCCGCGCGGCCGCTCGCGGTGCTTTCGGGCCCGACCTTCGCGCATGAAGTCGCTGCGGGCCTGCCCACCGCGATCACCCTCGCCGCCGCCGACACAGAAACCGCCGAAGCGATCGCCCGGTCGCTCGCGCGCCCGCATTTCCGTCCCTATGTCTCCACCGACATGATCGGCGCCGAGATCGGAGGCGCGGTGAAGAATATCCTCGCGATCGCGTGCGGCATCGTCGACGGCGCCGGGCTGGGGTTCAATGCCCGCGCGGCGCTCATCAGCCGCGGCTTCGCGGAAATGACGCGCTTCGGTCTGGCGCGCGGCGCGCAGGCAGAAACGCTCGCCGGGCTCGCAGGGCTCGGCGACCTCGTGCTGACCTGCACCTCGTCCAACTCGCGCAACTTCGCGCTCGGGCGGGGGCTGGGCCGCGGCGGCGATGCGGCGGCGCTGATGGCCGACCGCCGCACCGTCGCCGAAGGAGCTTTCAGCGCACCGGTGATCGCCGCCGCGGCGCGCGCCGACGGCATCGACATGCCGATCACCGACGCGGTGGCACGGCTCGTCTCGGGCGAGATTCGCGCGGGCGAGGCGATTCAGGCCCTGCTCAGCCGGCCGCTGCGATCCGAAGGTCTTTGAAGACCAATTCGGCCCCGACATGATGACCCATCTATCGCAATTGCCTGCCCCCTCGCTCCGCGCTAAATTGCGCGCCGGGGACATCAAGAAGGGGCGCAGGGCTTGAGCCAGACGGACAGCGCGGTCGCGCCCACCGCCCAGCCTGCAATGGCTGATGCGGATACCGCCGCGCTCGCCAAGGGCGGCCGCACCAATTTCTTCGGCTTCATCATGCGCCTCGTCGCGCGCCTGCCCTTCCTCTATTTCGCCGGCCGCTGGTACGGACCCGAGGCAGTCGGGCGCTTCGCTTTCGCGGTGCTCGTCATCGAACTGGTCGCACAGCTCGCGACATTGGGTCTGAAGCGTGGCCTCGCCGAACAGCTTAGCGCCGAAGGCGCCGACCATCGCCACGTCGTCTGGGACGGCATGTTCGTGGCCTTTCTCGCCTCGGCGCTCGGATCGGCAATCCTGTTGCTGTTGCCGCAGATCATGTTCCCTGCCGGCGATATCGACGGGACCGACCGCTGGATGGCGCTGCTGATCTTCGCGATCGCCGGTACCGATGTCGCGCTTGCCGCCTGCGCCTACCGCTTCGATATCGGCGCGACGGTGCGTGCGCGTGCCATTGTCGAACCGTGGGTGATCAGCGTCGCCGCCGCGGGCTTCTGGTTCGTGTCGCCGCGCGACGGGCTGATGCTCTCCTATGCCGCCGCGATGGTCGGCGCGTTCCTCACCGCGCTGATCCCGATGATCCGGCATTATGGCGGCCCCGGCGTCTGGCGGCCGGAGCCCGCGCATCTGATCATGGTCGCGAAGCGTAACGCCCCGCTCGCCGCAGCCGACGCAATCGAATGGGGCACGCGCCGGCTCGACCTGTTCATCCTCGGCCAGTTTACCTCGCCGGCGATCTACGGAATTTACTATATGGCGCAGCAGGTCGCCTCGCTACCGCAGAAGCTCAAGACTAGCTTCGAACCGATCCTTGGCCCGGTCATCACGCGCAACCTGGCCGAGAACAGGCTCGCCGCCGTCGCAGCCCAGGTGAGTCAGGTCGGATTCTGGATCATAGCGGCGCAGGCTGGCATCGCGCTAGCGCTCGGCATTCCCGGTGAAGCCGTCATGGGCCTTGTCGGCCCGCAGTTCGTGAGCGGGTCGGGCGCGCTTGCCTTTCTGCTCGCCGCCGAAGTCGTCGCCGCGACCGCCGTCGTGAGCGAGGCGGCGCTCGTCTATGTCGCGCGCCATCGCAACCTGCTCATCAGCCTCGCGACGCTCGCGTTGCAGGCGGTGCTCAGCGTCGCATTGATCCTGTTCGCAAAATCAATGGGGCTCGACCCCATCTATTATGCCGTCGCGGTCGCTCTCGCGCTGATGATCGCGCTCGGTTTCGCTTCGGTGGTAAAGGCGCGGCTGCTCGCGCATGTGCTCGGCGCGCCGGTAAACAGCCTGCGCTGGGCACTCGTCTGGGCGACGGCCGGCGCGGCGGTGCTGGGTTGGGGGGCGACGCAACTCCCCGAATGGGCCGAACTGTTGATCGGCGTCCCCGTCATCCTCGGCATCTACGCCTGGCTGATCTGGACGCGCGGTTTCGGCCCCGCCGACCGCGCCCTGTTCAGAAAAAATCCCGACGCGGCAGCGCCGGGAGCCTAACCTCTCAACCCAACCGCGCGGCGACTTTCGCCTTCAGATCGGTCTGCGCACGCGGTCCGACCTGCGCGATGATTTCGCACGCGCACACGGCGCCCATCGTCAGGCAGTCGGCGATCGCGCGGCCCTCTGCGAGGCCCGAAAGGAAGCCGGCGGCGAAGAGGTCGCCGGCGCCGGTGGTGTCGACGACGGTGTCGATCGGTTCGGCGCCCACTTCGGTGCGCACACCGTCGGCCACTGCGACCGCGCCATGCTCACTGCGCGTCGCAACGAGCAGCGGCACTTCGGCCGCGACCTTGGCGAGCGCGGCTTCGAAATCGCTTTCCTGCGCCAGTTCGAGCAGTTCGGCCTCGTTGGCGAACAGGATGTCGATCTCGCGCGCCGCCATCATGCGGCGGAAATCCTCGCCATGCCCGGCGACGACGAAGGTGTCGGACAGGGTGAAAGCAACGCGGCGGCCGGCAGCGCGGGCAAGGCCGATCGCCTCGGCCATTGCCGCCCGCGAAGCATCGGCATTCCAGAGATAGCCTTCGAGATAAAGGATATCGGCATCGGCGATCAGCGCCGCGTCGAGCGAGTCGTGGCCAAGGCTCTGCGACGCGCCGAGGAAGGTGTTCATTGTCCGCTGGCCATCGGGGGTAACAAGGATCAGGCAGCGTGCGGTCGGCGCGCCGCCATCCTGCGCCGGCGTATCGAACGCGACGCCGAGCGAGGTCAGGTCATGGGTAAAGACCTGGCCAAGCTGGTCCTTCGCGACCTGACCGATGAAGCCGCAGTTCCGGCCGAGCGCCGCCATGCCCGCGAGCGTGTTCGCCGCGCTGCCGCCCGACATTTCGACGGCCGGACCCATCGCCGCATAGAGGCGCGTCGCTTCCTCGGCGTCGATCAGCCGCATCGATCCCTTGACCAGCTTCTCGCTCTCGATGAGCGCGTCATCGGCGCGGGCCAGAACGTCGACGATGGCATTGCCGATCGCGACAACATCGAAACGGGCGGTGGAGGCCATGAAAATTCCTGTGCTGTATGGGAAAAGCTGCGCGCGCCTTTAGGGGGGACACGCCCGCAAGGCAAGCACGACGCTTGACGGACGGTGCATGACCGCGCCATCCCCGTGCCATGGCCCGCGCCGTTCACGCCCTGCTGCTCGCGCTCAAGGATCTACCGCATCCGCGCGTGCTGCGCGTGCTCGCCGCCAGCCTTGCGCTGACCCTGCTGATCTTTGCCGCCGCGGGTGCCGCGATCTTCTTCGCAGCGCGCTGGGGGCTGGACCATTGGCAGTGGCTCGGCGGCACCGAACGCGACATGGCGGGCGTGCTCGTCGCGCTGCTCCTCGTTGCGGGGAGCTGGCTGCTGTTCCGCGCCGTCGCGATCCTCGTCGTCGGGCTCTTCGCCGACGGCATCGTCGCCGATGTCGAGGGCCGCCATTATCCCGCGGCAGCGGCGCGCGCAGTGTCGGTGAGCTTTGCCAAAAGCCTGCGCCTCGGTCTTGCCTCGGTCGGCCGGCTCGTCGCGGTCAATCTGATCGCACTGCCCATCTATATTCCCCTGTTGTTCACCGCGATCGGCGCACCCCTGCTGGCCTTCGCGATCAACGCCGCGCTGCTCGGCCGCGATCTCGAGGCGATGGTGCTCGCGCGCCATCCAGACCGGCCACGGCTGACGCGCGGGGCGCGCTGGTCGCTCGGCGCGCTGTCTGCCGCAAGCTTCCTGGTTCCCGTCGCCAATCTGTTGGCCCCGATTGCCAGCGCAGCTATGGCCGTCCACCTGTTGCACCTGAGGGACGGGGACGAATGACGAATATTTCGAGGCTGATCGCCGTTGCGGCGCTTGCTGCGACGCTGGGCGGATGCGGCGCGGCGGCGGTGCCCCGTCCCGCTCCGCCCAGTGGCGTGCGTCCCGCACCGCCGCCTACCCCGCCGCGCATCACCCAGTCGAACAGCCTGGTCGGCCACAACGCAAACGCCGCGCTGCAGATGTTCGGCAAACCGCGGCTCGACGTACAGGAAGGCATGGGGCGCAAGCTGCAATTCGCCGGCACGCCGTGCATTCTCGACGTCTATTATTATGCGCCGAAGCAGGGCTCCGAACCCGTCGCCACGCATGTCGACGCGCGCACCCCCGAAGGGCGCGATGCCAATGTCGAAAGCTGCATCAACGCACTTGGCCGTCGCTGAGTCGCGACGACATCATGACGCCAGCTCGGCGAGCGCCCATGCCGCCGCGTCGGCGACCATCGGCGATTCATCCGCCGCCAGCTCGGTCAGGCGCGCGGTAAAGCGTGGATCGCCACTGTTTCCGGCCGCGATCGCGGCATTGCGGACCATACGGCCCCGCCCGATGCGCTTGATCGGCGAGCCCGCGAAGACCTGACGGAATCCGGCATCGTCGAGCGCCAGCAGGTCGGCGAGCGACGGCGCGACCAGCTCGGCGCGCGGCAGGAAAGCGCGGTGGCGCGCGGCGGTATCGGCAAACTTGTTCCACGGGCAAACCGCAAGGCAATCGTCGCAGCCATAGATGCGGTTGCCCATCGCACGCCGGAACTCGACCGGGATCGGGCCGTCATGCTCGATCGTGAGGTAGGATATGCAGCGCCGCGCGTCGAGGCGGTAGGGCTCGGGAAAGGCCGCGGTCGGACATGCATCCTGACATGCGGTGCAGCTGCCGCACCGGTCTCGCACCGGCACCGACGGCGCCAGATCGAGCGTCGTGTAGATCGCGCCGAGAAACAGCCAGCTGCCATGCTCGCGGCTGACCATGTTCGTATGCTTGCCCTGCCAGCCGAGCCCCGCGGCGGCGGCGAGCGGCTTTTCCATCACCGGCGCGGTGTCGACGAACACCTTGACCTCGGCGCCCGGCACCTCGGCCACCAGCCAGCGAGCCACCGCCTTCAGCGCCTTTTTGACGACGTCATGATAGTCGGCGCCCTGCGCATAGACCGAGATCCGCCCGCGCTCGGGCACCTCTGCCAGCGCCAGCGGATCCTGCTCGGGCGCATAGCTCATGCCGAGCGCGATCACCGATTTCACCTCGGGCCACAGACCCTGCGGTGAGCCACGCTGCTCCGCGCGGCTTTCCATCCAGATCATGTCGCCGTGACAGCCTTCGGCAAGCCACTGGTTCAGCCGCGCTGCGGTCTGGGGCGCGGCGTCGGCGCGCGCGATTCCGAACGCTGCAAAGCCGTGCTCGCGCGCGACCGCTTCCAGCATCTGCTCCAGGGCGGGCAAGGCTTCGGCAACCATTGGCGCTCTATACGGGAACAATATCTTCGTGCCATAGTCCGGCGACAGCATATTCAGGGACCAGAGCTTGACCGATTTCAGCGTCGAGGCGACCGGCCTCACCAAATATTTCGACGCGTTCAAGGCGGTCGACCATGTCAGCCTGCAGGTGCCCGCCGGAAGCATCTATGGCGTGCTTGGCCCCAATGGTGCGGGCAAGACGACCAGCCTGCGCATGACGTTGGGCATCATCGATCCCGACGAGGGGACGAGCCGGCTTCTCGGCGGACACAAGCCGCAGTCGGTGCGCCACCG
Source organism: Sphingopyxis sp. (assembly GCF_965279755.1). GTDB lineage: Bacteria > Pseudomonadota > Alphaproteobacteria > Sphingomonadales > Sphingomonadaceae > Sphingopyxis. Next base: position 1,495,592 of record NZ_OZ257261.1, read on the forward strand.
CATCGGCTATCTCCCCGAAGAACGTGGGCTTTATCCGGGCATGAAGGCGCGCGAGGCGATCGCGTTCATGGGCGCGCTGCGCGGACTCGACTGGAGCGAGGGCCGCCGCCGCGCTGCGACCTTCATGACCGAACTCGGGCTCGAGCGCGTGATCGACGAAAGGATCCGCAAGATGTCGAAGGGCATGGCGCAGATGGTCCAGCTGATCGGATCGATCGTCCATGCCCCCGACCTGATCGTGCTCGACGAACCTTTCTCGGGCCTCGATCCGGTCAATCAGGAGCGGCTCGAGATGCTGGTGCGGCGCGAGCGCGACCGCGGCGCGACGATCCTTTTTTCGACGCATGTCATGGCGCATGCCGAACGGCTCTGCGACCGGCTCGCGATCATCGCGCGTTCGCAGCGGCGCTTCGAGGGCACGGTCGACGAGGCGCGCGCACTGCTGCCGATGCAGGTGCGCTATACGCCGCGCGGCGGCGGCGAGACCGTGGCGGCGTTGCTCCCACCCGGTGCGAAACGCAATGGCGACGCCTGGCATTTCGCGATCGAGGAAGCCGACGTCGAACCTTTGCTCGCGCGCATCACCGCAAGCGGGCATGGCGTCGCGGGCCTGTCGATCGCACGCCCGGCACTCCACGACGCTTTCGTCCATATCGTGCGTCAGGTCGACGCCGGCTTCGACGCCACGCCCGAAAGTGACGCAGTCGAGGAGGCCGCAGCATGAACGCCTTCATCAAGAATATGTTCGTCATCGCGCGCCGTGATTTCCTGGCGATCGTCGCAACCCCGACCTTTCTGCTGTTCCTGCTCGCCCCCCTATTCATGGTCGGCATGGGGCTGGTCGGCGGGGTTGGCGCGTCTCAGCTCGCCGATAGCGCGCGCGGTGCGGGTCGCATCGTCGCGATCGCCGCGCCGGCCGATATCGAGGCGCTGCGTGCGGCCGACGGGCGACTGCGAGAAGCGCTGCCGCGCGGCGAACGCCCCCCGATGCTCGAATTCCGCAGCGCCGACGGCCAAGCGCCTGATCCGCTGGCGATCACGCGCGAGAAGGGTGCCGACACTTATGCGGTGATGAGCGGCGACCTGACCGCGCCGCGCATCGTCGAGCGCGAAGCGGGCAGCCGGCCGGGGCGCTACCTCGCGCTGCTGGCCAGCGATGTCGTCCTGCACCGCGCAGCGGGTACGGTGCCGCCGGTCGCCGTGACCTATGAGGCGATCACCCATGGCGGAACGAGCATCGCGGCGCAGCAGTCGCTCGGCTTCGGTGCGGTCTTCCTGATCTTCCTGATGACGCTGCTCCTCGCGGGCCAGACGGTGAGTTCGCTCGCCGAGGAAAAGGGCAACAAGGTCATCGAGATTCTCGCCGCCGCGGTGCCGCTCGAAAGCGTCTTCCTCGGCAAGCTGCTCGGCATGCTTGGCGTCGCCGTGCTGTTCATCGCCTTCTGGAGTGTGGTCGCAGTTGCCGGCGGATTCGTCGCGCTGACCCAGATGGACCCGGCCGCGATCGCCGCTGCAGGCAAACCCGCCGCCGCGCTCACGGTCGCTCCCGCCAGCGGCTGGCCCTTCTTCTTCGCCATCTCGCTCTGCTATTTCGTCATGGCCTTCCTGTTGCTCGGCGCGGTCTTCCTCGGCGTCGGCGCGCAGGCCGGAACGGTGCGCGAAATCCAGATGCTCAGCCTGCCGATCACCATTTTCCAGGTCGGGATGTTCAGCCTGTCGGCCGCCGCCGCAAGCGCGCCCGGGTCGGGACTCGCGCAGTTCGCGCAGATCTTTCCTTTCTCGTCGCCCTTCGCGATGGCGGCGCGCGCCGCAACCGACGGCGCGCATGGCATCCACCTGCTCACGCTCGGCTGGCAGGCGATCTGGGTCGCGCTCACCGTCTATCTGTCGGTCCGCCTGTTTCGCGCCGGGGTGCTCAGCAGCGGCAGCGGCTGGAAATTCTGGAAAAAGGCTCGGACGGTTGCGGCTGCGGAGTCCGCTTCCCCTCATTGACAAAGCTGTAAATAGTGGCATTCTGCAACTGAATCGGCCGCGCCAGACGGCCGCGTAGAGGAGCAGCCCATGGCCACCCAGATTCTCGTCGAACCCGAAACTCCCAATCCGCTGGACGTCAGCCGCGCCGAGCTGTGGCGCGAGGATCGCTGGCAGGAACCGATGCGCCAGCTGCGCGCCGAATCGCCGATTCATTATGTCGAGGATTCGAAATTCGGCCCCTATTGGTCGGTGACGACCTACAAGCCGATCCAGCATATCGAGGCGCTGCCCAAGATTTTCTCCTCCAGCTGGGAATATGGCGGGATCACCGTCGCCGGCGACGGAATCGAGCATCTGCAGGAAGGCGATGTGCCGATGCCGATGTTCATCGCAATGGACCCGCCCCAGCACACGGCGCAGCGCCGCACCGTTGCCCCCGCCTTCGGCCCGTCGGAAATCGAGCGCATGCGCGCCGACACTGTCGCGCGCACCGCGGCGCTGATCGACACGCTGCCGATCGGCGAATCCTTTGACTGGGTCGAAAAACTGTCGATCGAGCTGACGACCGACATGCTCGCAATCCTGTTCGATTTCCCATGGGAAGATCGCCACAATCTGACGCGCTGGTCGGACGCACTCGGCGACATCGAAAGCTTCAGCACCGTCGAACAGCGCCACGCTCGCTTGGCCCAAGCCTTTGAAATGGGCGCCGCCTTCAAGCAATTGTGGGACAAGAAGGCGCAGAATCCCGGCAAGCACGACCTCATCTCGATCATGCTTCAGTCCGACGCGATGAAGCATATGAGCGAGAATGAGTTCATGGGGAACCTCATCCTGCTCATCGTCGGCGGCAACGATACGACGCGGAATTCGATGTCGGCCTATGCCTATGGTCTGCATTGTTTCCCCGAGGAACGCGCAAAGCTCGAGGCGAATCACGATCCCGAACTCGCGGTCAATGCGATGCACGAGATCATTCGCTGGCAGACCCCGCTTGCGCATATGCGCCGCACCGCGACCGAGGATACCGAATTGTTCGGGCACCAGATCAAGAAGCGCGACAAGCTGGCCCTGTGGTATGCTTCGGCGAACCGCGACGAGGAGATTTTTCCCGACGGCGACAGGATCATCGTCGACCGCGAAAATGCCCGTCGTCACCTCGCCTTCGGCTATGGCATCCACCGCTGTGTCGGCGCCCGGGTCGCCGAACTGCAGCTGACGACCTTGATCTCCGAAATGCAGAAGCGCCGCCTGCGCGTGAACGTCCTGTCGGAGCCCGAGCGCGTCAACGCCAGCTTCGTCCATGGCTATCGCCATATGCAGGTCGAGCTGGAGCGCTATTGACGCGCGGCTGTAACCGGGCGCAGGTTCGGCGCGTATAAGGGCATATGAGGAAGCCCGACATGATCGAACGCCGCTACATCGTCACCGGTCTCGCGCTCGGCGGGGCCATGATCGCCGCGCCGATGCTCTTCGCCAAGCCCGGCAAGCGCCCGCTCGCCGAGTCGGGATGGCGCCTGACCGATGCCGAGTGGCAAAAACGCCTGACGCCAATGCAATATCGCGTGCTCCGCGAGGCCGCGACCGAGCGCGCCTTCAGCAATCCGCTGAACAACGAGCATCGCGTCGGCACCTTCGCCTGCGCGGGCTGCGCACTGCCGCTCTATTCGAGCAAGACCAAATTCGACAGCGGCACCGGCTGGCCAAGCTTCTGGGCGCCGCTGAAAGGCGCGATCGCGACCTCGACCGACTATGAGATCGGCGTTGCGCGGACCGAAGTGCATTGCCGTCGCTGCGGCGGCCACCTCGGCCATGTCTTCAACGACGGCCCGAAACCGACGGGAAAGCGTTACTGCATGAACGGGGCGGCGTTGCGCTTCACGCCCGCGTGACCCGTCAGGTCGCTGGCTTCACGCGCCAGACCGCGAGCGCCGAGCCCGTTCCCAGCGGAACAGGTTCGAGCCAGTCGGGTGCCTTGCCCGCGTATAGCTGCGCCGCAAGGTTCTTCTTGTTCACGCGGCGATATGAGGTGAAATCATTCGCGGTCGGACAGAAGACAATCAGCGTCGCCTGTTGCTTGCGGACGAGCGCCTCGGCCTTTGCCGGATCGCCGATGAAGATGCGCAACGTGTCGGCCATCGCCTCCTTGTTGCGGTGATGCGGCGTCGCGACCATCGAATGGCGCGTCCAGAAGACGAGCGGCGCGCCAAGGTCGATCGGCGTCAGCAGCGTCGCCCGGGGCAAGCGGTCCAACGCAGCGATCGTCGCGGGATCGAGGCATGTGCGCTCGGGCGTCCCCTTAACCTCTTTCTGCTGATCCGCCTTCACCTCGGGCGAGACCAGTCCCGCGCCCGCCGCAACGGCCATTCCGGCCAGCATCGGCATGGTTAGCGCCGCCGCCGCCGACATCAGGACTCGCGGTAACAACGAGGCGATCGATCGCGAACGGAACCAGATACGGAGGCCGAGCCACGCACAACCGGGCAAGGCAAAGAGATGCGCGGTGCCGACGCTGCGGAGCACCAGCAGCGACAACGCAAAGGCGCCGAGCAGCGCGATGATCACCGTCGCCCAGTTCCGCCGGTCTTCGTCCGTCTTGCCGTCGCGCCACGCAAGACATGAGCCCGCGAGCCCGACCAGCGACGGAACAATCACGAAAATCTCCGTCGTCACCGATGACGACCACACCGGTTGGCCTTCCCGCACTCCGATGTACCAATATTTGACGACGATCGGGTCGAGCGTGGCAAAGGGCCCCGCCGCGCAGAGCGGCTCGACGCCGACCAGCATGGCACCCGCCAGCGCCCCGGCGGCGCCAAGCGCCGCGAAGCGAACCCAGCGGCGCGCGGGATCGATGCGCGTCACCAGGAAAACCGCCGTCGCAGCCGCGGCGAACGCCGCGATATAGGGCGCCGACAGCGAATCGCACCAGCGGCCGACGAGGCCCGCCGGACCCCGCGTCAGAAATTGAAAAAACAGCGCGCCGCCGGCGAGCCCGCCCATATAGCCATTCAGGCGTACCCGGTCGGCGACACTCGCGCCGAGCGCCCAGCGCAGCGCGGCGAGCGCGGCGAACAGCGCGACGACCGGAAGCCCCTCGATCGAAATGGCAAGCAGCGCCGCCGCCGAAAGACCCGCGATCAGTCCCGCCCGCCCGCTCGCGGGCCGCAGCGCCTGCCCCATCATCAGCATCGCAAGGAAGATCTGCCAACCATGATGATCGACGCGAAGCGGGCGCAGCTGAATGACGATGAACGCCGCCGATACCAGATAGAGAGGCGCGACATAGGCGATCCGCCGGTCGGACAGCGACCGATAGCCGAGCGCGCAGGCAACGCTGAGCGCGGCGCCGAGCATCAGCGGCCACAGCGTCATCACGACCTGTTCGGCGAGCGGCTGGCCGAAGATCGGCCGCAGCAGAAGGATACCGAGCGCAAGCGGTGCATCGACGATCCGCGACCAGTGCATCAGCACGCCGCCGCCCGCCGGATTGACCCGATATTGCATAAGATCCCACCAGCCCTGCCCGGCCAGCAGATCGCGAACCTGCGCCATCCGCATCGCGTCGTCGGTGTCGCTGAGTTCGACCGTCATGATCGCGTGCCAACGCACCGCAATCAGGATCGCGGCAAGCACGGTCCAGACGATCAGCGCTATCCGGAAGGGCGTGAGCCAGGCGCCGAAAGGGCCCGGCGCATCAGCCGGCACCGCGGTCGACGTATCAAGGCCGGGCGAAGCGGGCGTCGCCGCGTCGGTCATGCCGCGGCCGTGCGGAAAACGATATGGCGGCGCAGCAGATAGGTCGTCTGGAAGCTGACGATGATCGCCGCGAGCTTGGCGAGGCGCGGATCGAGACCCAGCGCGGTGCCGGTGCCGACGATCGCGGTCGTGATCGCAAGGCCGATCAGCGCCGACCCGACGAAGAGCAATTTCTGGCGATGCCGTTCATCGGTGCCGCGCGCCGCTGCACCGTCGGCAAAGACGAGGCGGCTCGACACGAGCCAGTGAACGAGAATCCCCGCGCAATAGCCGACCGCCGACGCCGCCATCGGCGGCAGCCCGGCGTCGAGCAGCAGCAGGAAAAGTCCCGCGTCGCTGCCAAGCGCAAGACCGCTGGCGAGCAGATAGTTCAGCCAGCGGATTTCGCCGCGACGAATCGTCGCGATCAGTCCGGCGATGCTTTGCGCCATGGTCCTATGCCCTCTGGCAGCGCTCAGGCCGCTTTGGAGACGCGCGCCGGAACGTCGCGGACCGACGCCAGCGCCGCCTGCTCGCCCTCGGTGCCGCTCTCGTGATATTCGGCGTCTTCGTTGACGCCCCAGATGTCATAGAGGCGCTCGCCGGCGACGATATTGCGCACCGTCAGCATCGCGGTCATCATCGCATGATCCTGATTGTTATAGCGGTGCATGCCGTTGCGCCCGACCATGTGCAGCGTCGGATATTTGGCTTCCAGCTCGGTACGCATCGTCGTGACATGCGCCGCATAGTCATCGTCGTAGACCGGATAGGCCTTTTCTTGGCGCACGACCGCGCCGCCGACGACATCGTCGGGGTTGCAGAGGCCGAGGGTCGCCATTTCCTTCGTGCCGAGCGCGATCAGATCGGCATCGCTCGACGACCAGAGCCCATCGCCTTCGAAACAGAAATATTCGAGCCCGACGCACGCGAGTTCGGGATCGGGCACCATTTCGGGCGACCAGCTGCGGAAATTCTGGACGCGGCCGACCTGCACCTTGCTGTCGTGAATATAGATCCAGTTGTCGGGGAACAGATCCTCCGAGCGGATCTTGAGCGCGACGGTCAGGAAGTCCCGGTAATTGAGCTTCGGCGCGGCGGTCAACGCGCACGCCGGAAGCGGATGGATCCGCGCCGCCAGCTCACGCATCGGCGCCGAGCTGATCACATGCGCGGCGTCGATCACGACGTCGCCGTCGGGACCATTGGCGGTCAGCCGCCAGCGGCCGCTGACCTGATCCTGCGTCAGCTGCTTGAAGCTGTGGCCCATCAGCACATGATTGCCGCCAGCCACGACCTTGTCGCGCGCCGCATCCCACATCATGCCGGGACCAAGCCGCGGATAGCGGAAGGTTTCGAGCAGGGTCTTGGTCGCCATGCCGTCGTTCGGGCGCTTGTTGAGCCCGAGGCTGCGCTTCAGCCCGTCGATCACGGCGCCGCCGAGCGAAAGCCCCTTGATGCGCTGCGCCGCCCAGTCGGCCGACATTTCGTCGCACGGCATCCCCCACACCTTCTCGGTATAGGTCTTGAAGAAGATCGAATAGAGTTTCTTGCCGAACTGGTTGATCGTCCAGTCCTCGAAACTGCGGACACTCTTGTTGGGGAACAGCTTCGCCTGCGCATAGCTGATCATGCACAGCGTCGAACGTATGATACCGAGGTTCCACAGCGCCTCGAACGCGCGCAGCGGATAGCTGTAGAATTTTCCTTCATAATAGATGCGGCTCATCCGCGGCCGCTCGATGAAATCGTCGGGCAGGATCTCGTTCCACAGATCGACGACCTCGCGGCTCTTCGAAAAGAAGCGATGCCCGCCGATGTCGAAACGGAAGCCCTCATGCTCGACCGTGCGGCTGATGCCGCCGACATAGACGGGGTCTTTTTCGATGACCGTCACCTTGAGGCCCTGCTTCGTCAGCAGGTAAGCGGCGGTCAGCCCCGCCGGGCCCGCCCCGATAATCGCCACATCGGCGCTGGTCGGACGGCTGGTCGGCACTTGGACGTCGGTCATAATTCCCCCACAGGAAAGTCTTGCTCGCCTGCCGCTCTGCCCAAACATGGCTAAGAACTGGTTAATACGCGGGGGAATCGCGGCGCCGGGGCGCCGAACGTCACAGGTCGCCGGGGTTTTTTCGGATCGTGCGCAACCAGCGCTGGCGAAGCGACGCGATCCGTTCGCCATGCCCTTCGTCGAGAAACGTCGCCGCGGCCACCCGGTCGGCACGGAAATGCCGGAAATCCTGCCGCAGCTCGCACCAGGCGGCGAGCGTCCGCCGGTCGTTGAAATAGCCGATGACGACCGGCCAGATGACCCGCTCGCTCGCTGCGCCGCTTTCGTCGCGATAGGACAGCCGGATCTTGCGCCCTTCGCGGATCCATCGGCGCGTGCGCGCGATGTCGATACCGTCGACGACCCGGGCACCGGGGCCCCCAGTCCCCGTCGTCGGCTCGGCGAGGATCGGCTGCAGTTCGGCGGGAAGCGCCGCGGCAATCTTCGCAATCAGGTCGCGCGCAGCATTCGCGAGCACCGGATCGCCGCGCCCCGCAACCCATTGCGCGCCGAGCACCGCTGCCTCGATCTCGTCGGCGGTCAGCATCAGCGGCGGCATGTCGTACCCCGCGCCAAGGACATAGCCGAACCCGGCCTCGCCCTGAATCGGCACCCGCTGGCCGATCAGATCGGCGACGTCGCGGTAGACGGTGCGCACCGAAACCTCGAGTTCCTCGGCCATTTCGCGCGCGGTCACGGCGCGCGACGAGCGACGCAGCAATTGGATGATCTGGAACAAGCGGTCGGCGCGGCGCACGAAAGAAGGCTCCTGCGAATCCTGCTGACAATATGCTGTCAGTAGCCCCCTTCTACACAGGCTCGTCGGCGGGCGGCAAGTTCGTCGCATCCGTTCCACGCAGGAGAATTTAGATGATTACGCTTTACCACGCACCGCAGAGCCGCTCGACGCGCATCATCGGCCTGCTCGAGGAACTCGGCGCACCCTACACCATTCGGCCGGTGTCGATCTTCCGGCCGATGACGGGCGAAGGCAAGGGCGATCCCGCCAATCCGCACCCCGACAAGCGCGTTCCCGCGATCGAGCATGAGGGTCAGATGCTCGCCGAATCGGTCGCGATCACCCTCTATCTGTGTGATCTTTTCGCCGACAAGGGCCTCGCACCGCAGCCCGGCGACGCACAGCGCGGCGCCTATCTGACCTGGATGGCCTGGTATGCCGCCGAGTTCGAGCCCGCGATGTTCGCGGCCTTCACCGGCGAACTCGACGCCTCGCCGCTCAAGCAGCGCTCCTATGATGCGGTGATCCACCGGATCGAGTCCGCGCTGGCAAAAGGCCCCTATATGCTCGGCGACACTTATTCCGCCGCCGATTTCCTGATTGCCAGCGCACTGGCCTTTGGCCGCCATGCCTTTCCCGCCAGCGAGGCGATCGACGCCTATATCGAACGCTGCACCCGGCCGGCGCTCGTACGCGGCCAATCGCTCGACGAGGCATCGGGTATCCAGCGCGCCGCAGCCTAATTTGCGATCCGATCCTCGCGCGGCGCGACGAGATGCCCTGTCGCGCCGCCGAGCCGAGCCGCATCGCGCCAAGCTGAACGGCGGGTTCAGCGGGGCGCCAGCTTTGCCCCCTAGGATGGCTTCGGGACCAAAACAATTGGACGAAAACCATGATCTGGATGAAGAAACTGGCGCTCACCGCGCTGATCGGCGCGAGCACGATAGCCGCGCTCCCCGCCGAAGCCGAGGCCCGCGATCGCCATCGCGGCTATAGCTATGGCCACCGCGACCATGACCGGTATCGCGATCACCGCCGTGATTATCGGCGCGACTACCGGCGCGACAATCGGCAGGCCTATTATCGCGATCGCTACCAATGCCGTCGCGGTAGCGGAACGACCGGACTGATCGTCGGCGGTGCCGCTGGGGCGCTTCTCGGCCGCGAGGTCGACCGTTATGGCGACCGCGTACCCGGAACGATCATCGGCGGCGCGGCCGGCGCATTGATCGGCCGCGAAATCGATCGCGGCGGGCGTCGCTGCTAAGCCAAGGGCTTCACGACGGGCCGTCAGCTTTGCCGGCTGGCGGCCCGCGTGCCTCATTGCCTTCCCCCGTCGCGGCGCCCGCCGCCAGCGCCCGCGAAACCGGCTTTAACGCCAAAGTGCCGAGCTTGACGCGTGGCATTGCCTTACCCGGCGATGCCGCCATCACGAACCCCGGATCGAGCCGAAGCGCCGCCGCGGACGCTGTGGTTAGGCGGACCGTGTATCGGCCGTAAGCCACTCTTTCGAAAAGAAAATATCCGTCGAACTCGGTCAGCGCGGTCGCGCGCACGCGGCTTTCGGTATCGACGAGTTCCAGCGTCAGCCCCTCCACCGGATTGCCGCCGTCGCGGATCATGACCCCCTCGATCTCGCCCGCGGCCGTCATCGGCAACGCGACACGCGTCGCGACTCCGGGGCGCGGCGTAACGACGACGCCCGGAAGCGAGGGCTGGACATAGGGATCGGGCAGACTGCCCGCGTCGATCCCGATCATCACCGGCCGGAAAGGTTCGAGCCCGTCGATCATCGCGCGCCCATCGCCATCGGTCGCGGCATCGATCAGCGCATTGCCCGCGGTCAGCGGCACGCCTTTCAGCGCTGCTTCGCCCGGCTGGCGGATGCCATCGCCGTTATCGTCCATGAAAACATCGGCCATCACCTGACCGCGGCCGCCGAGCTTTTCGCTCGACATCCGCCAGCCGCCCGATCCGCCATCGCTCTTCGCGGGCTTCGGCCCGAAGCTGAAGGCGAGCGACAGCGACGCCGCGACCGAGCCGTCCGTCGCCACTTCGCCGAAGCCTGTGAGCTGCAACCTGTTGAATCGGCGTGTATAACCAAGCCCGGCGCGACCGCGCTCCAGCCCCTTGTCATAGCCAAGCTCGGCGCGCCATTCGGCATCGCCCTTCCCCGCCCATTCGCCGATCACCGCAACGCGCGTGTCGGCTTCCTGCCCCGACAGGTTGAAGCGCGCCTCGCCGCGCAGGCGGACGCGCCCGATCCGGGCATTGGCGAGCAAGGTGGCGGTCAGATTGTCGGGCGGATCGGGGCCTACCGGCACCTTGGTGCGGCTCCAGTCGACCTGTCCGGTAAAGCTCAGCGCCCGGAAACTCAGCGAGGCGCGGCCCGAGGCCTGGAGGTTCGAGACGCCCGAGGCACGGTCGATCTGCGCGAGGTCGAAATGGAGCGGCACCACCGTCCGGCCAAGCTTGACCGCCTGATCGACCGACACCGAATAAAGCCCGTTGATCCCGCCGACGAAACGGTCGGAGACGAACCCGCCCCAGCCGCGCATCGCGTCGGCCCGGACATTGGTGTCGCCGAACGCGGCGAGCCAGCTTGCCCGCACCGCCGCCGCACCATCATCGGCATAGCTTCCCGCCACTTCGAGCAGCGACGGGCCGATCGAGCGCCGTACCGCCGCCTCGCCATAGTTGCGGCGGACATTCTCGATCATCAGGCTGTGGAAATAGGCGGCGATCGAGGTGCGCGTGTCGAGCCCGCGTTCGATTCCCGCGGTTCCGCGCCAGCCGCGCCGGAAAGCCCCGCCGCGCCGCCCGAACTCGAGCAGATCGGCGTCCTCCTGCGCGAAACCGGCCCAATACCAGGTCTGCTGTGGCGGAATCGAATCGATTCCGACCTGCAACTGCCGGATTTCGCGGCGAATCTGACCCTGCGGGCCGTACATCACGATCTCGAAGCGGTTCGATCCATATTGCAGCGGCACGTCGAGAAATTCGTAGCGGCCGTCGCTGTTCGGTGCGGTGAAGGCCAGCAACTGCCCGTTGCGATAGAGCTCGGCATCCCAGCCCGCCGGCAGATCGCCGCGAAAACTCGTCCGGTCGAAGCTGTCGGGCCGTTCGACCGGGCGATTGGTGACCACCGCGCCGCGCCCCGGCACCGATTGCGCCACGAGCCCCGTCGCAAGCAGGCTGACATCGCCGACCGCATAATGCGTCGCGCGCAGCGGGCCGAGCAGCCGCCCCTCGGGATCGGTGCGATAGAGACGCATGCGCAGGCTCTCGGGCTCGCCCTTGTCGTCGGACGACAGCCGGGCGTCGAAACTCTGCCCGACCACCTCGCCCGCGGCGAAAATCTCGTAGCGCGCCTGCGTGTAGGAGCCGCCCTTCCGGTCCGCGACGATTCCCGCCGAGGCGACGACATCGACCGACGGCGTCGCCCATGTCTGATACGGCCGCGTCGCATGCGGCAGGCTGGCGAGGTCGAACGAGGCCTGCGGCCGCAGCCCGGCGGCACGCGCGCGGCGTTCGGCGGCGAGCTGGAACGGCAGCTTTTCCTTGGTGTCGATCCGCAGCACCGCGTTCGACAGATCGGCGGCGACCGGAATGCCAAGCCATTTGTTCAGGCTGTCGAGATCGACGCACCAGCCCGCGGGCGTGTCACGGATCGCAGTCGCGCCGATACGGAAGCTCTGGCTTCCGGTACGCACCTCGCCCGCCTCGCGGTCGATCAGAAAGGCCCGACGCTCATCGAACACCCAGCCGGTTGCGCGGCGCAACTTCTTGTCGACGCGCACCATCAGATCGAGTGCAAGCACCATGTCATTGAGGTCGACGCACAGACCCTGCGGCGTCTGATAGCCGCGCACGCCGTCGCCGAGCCGGTATTGGCCCGAGCGGAGGTCGAACAGCCAGCGATCCTCTTCATTGGGCGTCCAGCTATCGGGGGTGGAAGAAACCGGCGACTTTTCAACGGCCTGTGCGCCAGCCGGGGCAGTCCCGACCAGCGCCAGCCCGGCCGCCAAAGCCGGAATCCATCGAAGAAGCGCCGCGCGGAGCATCGTCCGCCCGTGGTTGCCCCGCCGCCCTGCCGGCTACTTCACCACCCGGTCGGCCCGATCGATCGTGCCGCCGCCAACCTCGCGGTCCTCGGTATAGCGAATCTGTACCGGACCCTTCAGTTTTGCGGCAAGTTCGGGCGGCACGCGGAGCGATACCTTGCGTGTCCCGACCTCGGGGTAGACCGCAATGCCGCGCGCGAGCAGCAAAGGCTCGGCGACGCCCGGACGCGTAACCTCGATGTCGCCATAGACCGAGCGTTCGCCGTTGCGCGCCAGGTCGAATTCGAACGCGGGACCGTCCTTCGTCTCGCCGACCCACGCGTTGCCGATCTTCGCGGTCGCGCCGAGATCGCCGACGCGGACGATGATCGGAATCGTGATGCCATAGATCGGCGTCAATGCGATCGACACGCCGGTCGGCGCGGGTTTCGCGGGATCTAGCGCGATCGCCGGCGCCGCGTCGGGCACCGCGCGGAACAGCATATGCGCCCGATATTCGCCGGGCGCGAGCCCTTCGGGAATGCGGACGCCGACGCGGATCACCTGCGGCTGGTTCGGCGGCAGGGTCACGCGGCGCGGACTGAAGGCGATCATGTCGAGCGCCGCGCGTTCGGCGGGCGTCGCATTCGCCTCGTCGATTTCGTCGAGTCCGCCCTCGGGCGTCATCCGCTTGACCTCGAGGCTGATACGATAGGTCGCCGGCGCACTGCCGATATTGTTGAGCACCACCTCGGTGCCGCGCGATCCGTCGAGAATGACGCGCGTCGGCGCGACGAGCAGGTCGCCCGCAGCGAATGCGGGCGTCGCGGCGACGCCGAGCGCAGCCGCCGAGAACAGGCAAAAGCCCTTGAAAAAGCGCAACATAGACACGATCCCCACAATCGTTACGGGACGACGGCTGTCGCCCCATTTGGTTGGTCGCGTCCCTGTTGCGCCATCATGGTTGATATTTTGCTAACCATGGGGTCGATGTGGCAGCCCGGCGCCGCCCACGCAAAAAGGGCTCCGGAGGCTGGTACTCCGGAGCCCTCTATGTGGCCGGCGTGCCCGAAAGCACGTCGCCCCCCACCCAAATTCTGGATTACTGGTAGTTGGCGGTGACGGTGAACGTCCCCGAATAGTTGCCCGCCGCCTGGCTTGCACCGACGTTCAGCGTACCGCCGACCGAGAAGGTGTTGCCGGTCGCGGCGAGCGTCATGTTCGCAGCCGAATAGGTCAGCGACGCCGTCATGTTATTGCTGCCCGAGGTCAGCGTCACCGTCGCCGGACCGCTGATGCCAACGGCCGCGCCGGTCGTGCCGCCGAGGTTGAAGCCGGCTGCCGACGTCGTGCCGATGCAGGTCAGGCCGCTGCCGCAGGTCGCGGCGCCGGCCGTCGAAACCGCGACGGTCGAAGCGGCGGTGCCGCTGACGATCGTGCCGAAGTCGAGGTCGCTGGTGTTGGTGAGCGTCAGCGGGGCGAGAATCTTCGCCTTCGCCGTTGCCGTGGCCGTCGCAGCGTTCGCCGCCGAGGCGTTCATCGCGAGGGCAGCAATCGCGGCGCCGACGATGGCGCGCTTCATTCCAGTGGTGCGCATATGATTTGGTCCCTTGAACAAGTCGAAACTCGAATGGAAATCCCACCCCATTCGCCGACCCCTTTAGCGGCCGACCCGTTCAGCTTTTGCCCAACAAGCATGGTTAACAGCGCATATACGTTTGGCCCGCATTGCTGGGTGCAAGCGAGCGAAAACATGGCCTTAGGCCGCGGTTTGGCTAGTCGTGGGGACCGCCTGTGGGCCTGTTAACGGCCCGCACCGGGACAAATTAAGCGATCGCGCGAAAAAGATTCGCACGGTGCAACGTCCGTCATTTCGAATCGGATCAGATCGATTCGCCGCTGAGCCGCTGGCAAATCATGTCGAGCTGGTCGAGCGAGGCGAATTTCAGCGTCAGCGCACCCTTGCCGCCCCCGGCATATTGAATGGCGACGCCGATGCCGAGCAACTCGGACAAATGGCGTTCGACCGCGACGATATCGGGATCTCGACCGCCATCGATGCTCTTGTACTCGAGCGGTGCCTTGCGGCCGCCACCCCTGCCCTCGCGCACGAGCGCCTCGACCGCGCGGACCGACAGGCCTTCCTTGACGACCTTGCGCGCGATCTCTTCGGCGCCGCCGGCACCGATCAGCGCGCGCGCATGCCCCATCGACAGCGATCCGTCGCTGACGAAGTCCTGCACACTTTGCGGCAGGTCGAGCAGGCGCATCAGATTCGCCACATGGCTGCGTGATTTGCCGACGAGCTTCGCCAGCGCTTCCTGGCTATGCCCGAAATCGTCGATCAGCCTGCGATACGCCCCCGCCTCTTCGATCGCGTTCAGATCCTGGCGCTGGATATTCTCGACGAGCGCAATCTCGTAGGTTGCGGCATCGTCGAGATCGCGGACGAGTGCGGGAATCTGGTGCAGCCCGGCGCGCTGCGCTGCGCGCCAGCGTCGTTCGCCTGCAACGAGCTGATATCCGTTTCCGTCGGGCGCGCGGCGGATGATGATCGGCTGCAGCAGTCCGCGCGCGCCGATCGAATCGGCGAGTTCGGCGATCGCGGCCTCGTCGAAATGGCGCCGCGGCTGATTCGGCAGCGGGTGGATCGACCCGACCGAAACATGCTGGACCGCATCGCCCGACACCGGCGCCGCCTTGGCTGCCGCGCCGGGCGTTGCCAGAACAGGTGCCTCGACCGCGGCATCACCGAACAGCGCGTTCAGCCCGCGACCCAGTCCTGAAGGCCGTTTCCGTGGCGTGGGCGCACCAGTTTCTTTTCCGTTATCAGACATTTATGCCGCCTTGCGGATGTCGGGGAGCCGGTCGATCAGCTCGCGTGCAAGCGCGATATAGGCCGCCGATCCGGCGCAGCGATGGTCATAGATCAGCGCCGGCAACCCATGGCTCGGCGCTTCGGACAGGCGGACATTGCGCGGGATCACCGTCTCGAAAACCACCGGCCCCAACACTTCGCGGACATCGTCGGATACCTGATCGGTGAGTCGGTTGCGCCGGTCGAACATCGTCAACGCGACGCCGAGGATCGACAATTTCTGGTTGAAGCGTCCACGCACGCGCTCGACCGTGGTAAGCAGCTGGCTGAGCCCTTCGAGCGCGAAAAATTCGCATTGCAGTGGTACGATCAGCGATTCGGCCGCGATCAACGCGTTAAGCGTCAGCATCCCCAGCGATGGCGGGCAGTCGATCAGGCAGATATCCCACTGCCCCGCCTCGGCACTCGTCAGTGCTTGCTCAAGGCGATGGAGGCGGTCGGCAAATTCGATCAGTTCGATCTCGGCGCCTGACAGGTCGACCGTTGCAGGAACGATGTCGAGGCGCGGTACTGCGGTTTGCACCGCGCATTCGGCAAGCTGCGCGTCGCCGCGGAGCAATTCATAGCTCGAAAATTCGCGCTGCGACTGCGCAATGCCCAGCCCGGTCGAAGCATTGCCCTGCGGATCGAGGTCGATAATCAGCGTCCGCCAGCCCGTTGCCGCCAGCGCGGTCGCCAGATTGATCGCGGTCGTCGTCTTGCCGACCCCGCCCTTCTGGTTCGCCACGGCGATACGGATCATCGCTTTCCTCGCTGTTTTGCGCCGATCTGGCCTTCGCCGACCAAAATCTGGCTTTCGGCGTCGGTGCGGCTCTGTTCCACGTGAAACATTCTCTGCCATGCCTGCGGCAGCAACGCCAGTTCCTTAACCGCATTTCGACCCTTTGGCAGCAGCCAGCGCGTCGATTCGGTGGAAAAACGGGTGGATAAGGCAATCAGCTTGTCGAGCGGCGCAAAGGCGCGGGCGCTGATGATCGAAGCCGCTCGCGTTTCGACGCGCTCGAGCGGCATTTCGGCAACATCGACATGTTTGAGGCCGAGATCGGCAGCCACGGTCCGCAAAAACTCGCACCGCAACTTTCGCGATTCTACCAACAGCATCGGGCGATCGCGCAGGATTGCAATCACCAACCCCGGCAGCCCTGCCCCGCTTCCCAAATCGACCCAGAGCCCGTCATCATCGGTATCCAGCGAAAGCAGCTGCGCGCTGTCGGCTATGTGGCGCACCCAGAGCGTCGGGATCGTTGAGGCGGCGATCAAATTCTGCTGGTCATTCTCGACAACCAGCATCGCGGCGAAGCGATCGAGTTGTTCCCATTGCAGCGGCGTCGGAGCGAAGGTCTTTTCGATCCAGGCTCTTGCACCATCCTCGCTGGTGAGGAGTTCAACAGTCACAAATAATCCCTCGCTCCATTGTTTCCGGGAAAGGCGGATATGCCATCAGGCCGCGCGCCGTTTGCTGTGCACGAGGATCGCCGTCAGTGCGGCCGGCGTAACACCATCGATCCGCGCCGCCTGCCCCAGCGTTTCGGGCTGTGCCTTGCTCAACCGCTCGACCATCTCGCGCGACAGCCCCCCTATCGCGGCATAGTCGAGCGCGGGGTCAAGGCCGATCGCCTCGTTCGCAGCAAGCGAGCGCAGCTCGGCTTCCTGCCTCGCAATATAGGGCGCGTAATGCGCGTCCTCGGCAAGCTCGGCGAGAACAGCATCGTCGATGGTGTCGAGTTCAGGTGCAAGCCGCTTCAGCGTCGATATCGTCACATCGGGGTAGCGGAGCAGTTCGACGCGCTTGCGCATCACGCCGTCGCCGGGAATCGCCATCGCGATTGCAGCATAATCGGCACTCGCGACCGGCGCATCGAGCAGCGCCGCAGCCGTCGTCCGGGCAGCTTGTCGCGCCTCGAATAGCGCCGCGGTTGCGGGCCGCACCAGTCCCAGCGATATCCCCTTCGGCGTCAGCCGCGTCGCCGCATTGTCGGCGCGCAGTCGTAGTCGATATTCGGCGCGCGCCGTGAGCATGCGATAGGGCTCGGTCACGCCCTGCAGCACCAGATCGTCGACCATCACCCCGATATAGGATTCGGCGCGGTCGAGGATCATCGGCTCGCGACCCTGGGCGCGCAGCGCCGCATTGGCCCCCGCGATCAAGCCCTGCGCCGCAGCCTCCTCATAACCGGTGGTACCGTTGATCTGACCGGCGCAATAGAGTCCCGCGATAGCCCGCACCTGCAACGTCCGGTCGAGTGCGCGCGGGTCGATATGATCATATTCGACGGCGTAACCCGGCACGATCATCTCGACCTGCTCGAGGCCTTCCATCGTCCGCAGCATCGCGAGCTGTACGTCGGCGGGGAGCGAGGTCGAAATACCGTTCGGATAGACGAGCGTCGAATCGAGGCCCTCGGGTTCCAGAAACACCTGATGTCCGTCACGATCGGCAAAGCGGTGGATCTTGTCCTCGATCGACGGACAATAGCGCGGCCCCGCCGCGCCGATCGCGCCGGTGAACAATGGCGACCGGTCGAGATTGGCCGCTATGATCGCGTGGCTATCGACGTTGGTCCGCGTGATCGCACAGAAAATCTGCGGGACAGTGCGCCCCGTGTTCCACGTGGAACAGGTCCACATGCCGCCATCGACGCTGTCCGACGGCTGCTCTTCGAGGCGGGACCAGTCGATCGTCCGCCCGTCGAGTCGCGGTGGCGTCCCCGTCTTCAGCCGCGCCATCGGGAGGTCGGCGGCGCGAAGCTGTTCCGCGAGCCGGTGGGCGCCGGCCTCGCCGATTCGTCCGCCCTCCATTCGCTCCTCGCCACGGAACAACCTGCCGCCCAGGAACGTCCCCGTCGCGAGCACGACCGCACCGGCGGTCAGCGCCGTTCCGTCGGCAAGGTCGAGTCCCGCGACGTGCGCACCGTCCTCCGACAGGCGCAGCGCCGCCGCTTCGCCTGCGATCACGGCAATGTCCGGTTCGGCGGCGAGCAAAGCCTGAATCGCATCGCGATAGAGTTTGCGGTCGGCCTGGATACGCGGCCCTTGCACCGCCGCGCCCTTCGATGCGTTGAGCATCCGGTAATGGATCGCCGCGCTGTCGGCCGCGCGTGCCATCCAGCCGTCGAGTGCGTCGACTTCGCGCATCAGATGACCCTTGCCGAGCCCTCCGATCGCCGGGTTGCACGACATCGTTCCGATCAACGCCGGGTCGAAACTGACGAGCGCGATGCGCGCGCCCAGCCGCGCCGCGGCGGCGGCGGCCTCGGTTCCGGCATGCCCACCGCCGACGACGATGACATCGAAAATTTCTGAATCCTGCATGATTGCGGCGCCTTTAGCGCAATGCGCGCAGCGAATCCACCGGCATGCGACCGGTGCGATGTTTCACGTGGAACATCATTTCCCGATGCAGAAACGCCCGAACAGCGCGTCGAGCATATCCTCGACGCCCGCGCGCCCGGTGATGCGGTCGAGCGCCGTTGCGGCGAGCCGGAGACGCTCGGCGATCAGGATCAGATCCTCGGCTTCGCGGGTGCCCGTTTCGATCGCAAGCCATTGTTTTGCCTCGGCCAAGGCCGCGCGCTGCCGCTCGCGCAATGCCGCTTCGCCCTCGCGCGGCAGCAAGGTCCGCGCCATCTCGACGATCATCCGGTGGAGCTGGTCCATCCCCTCGCCCGTCGCCGCCGACAGCGTCAGGTCGCACCGCGCCGCCTCGACTTCGGCGGCGGCTTCGCCCCGCCACCTGTCCGCCTGTGCCGCGATCAGGATCGCGCGCGGATGGTCGGGTGCCTCCGCGGGGGGTCCCAGCCACAACAGGATATCGGCCGCTTCGACCGCCGCCCTCGCCCGATCGATCCCGATCGCCTCGATCGCATCGGCACCTTCGGCACGAATGCCCGCCGTGTCCGAAAAGCGCATTGCAATCCCGTCGAGTGCGAGCGGCGTCTCGATCACATCGCGCGTTGTCCCTTCGACAGGCGAGACGATCGCCAGCTCCCGCTGCGCCAAAGCATTGATCAGAGTCGATTTTCCGGCATTGGGCGGCCCGGCGATCACCACCGACAGCCCTTCGGCGATCACCTCCGCCGCCGGCCGCGCCAGCCAGTCATCAAGCTCGGCGCCCAACGCGGCCATCCCCGCCATCAGACGCTGCGCGGCGCCCTCATAAACGTCGACATCATCCTCGTCGGCGAAGTTCAGTTCGGCCTCGGCGCCCGCCATCAGCCCGAGCAGTCGCTCTTGCCATCCCGCGACCGCGCGCGACACATGGCCGCTCGCCATACCGAGCGCCTGCACGCGCTGGCTTTCGGTCTCGGCGGCGAGCAGGTCGGCGAGCCCTTCGGCCTCGGCGAGATCGATCCGTCCATTTTCGAACGCGCGCCGCGTGAACTCGCCGGGTTCGGCCCGGCGCAATCCGGGCATGGTTGCGAGCGCCGCCTCGACCGCAGCGACCACCGCGCGGCCACCGTGAAGATGTAGCTCGCCCAGATCCTCCCCCGTCGCAGTCGCGGGGCCAGAAAACCAGAGGATCAACGCGCGATCCAGCGGCGCACCGGCCGCATCTTTCAGCAGCGCGAGCGAGGCCTGCCGCGGCGCGGGCAGCCGCCCCGCCAAGGCTTCCAACGCGCTACCCGCCTGCGGCCCGCTGATCCGTACGACGCCGATCGCTGCCGGCGGCATCCCGCTCGACAGCGCAAAAATCGTATTCCTCACAATATCTTGGTTCAGCTCTTGCGCCCCTTGGCGGCCTTGTCATCATCACCCGACTTCGCGCCTCCGCCCATCAGCCCGCCACCGAACTGGCCGAGTAGCGACTGGACGAGTTCCAGCCCGCTGCCGCCCATCGGCACCCAGGTCTTGACCATCTGCTGCACCATGTCGGGAGTGATGCCCTTTGCCATCAATTCCTTGACGCGGCTGAGATAAATGTCGTGCAGCGGCTCGAGGTCGGGGAGCCCGAACAACCGCCGCGCTTCCTCCGGGGTGCAATCGATCTCGATATTGAATTTCATGGGTTCGCCTTTCGCCCCTTTCGGCGCTTGAGCCGCGCCATAACGGCGGCTAGCTTCGCGCTTTCACAACCAAGAAGCAAGAGACAGGAGAGCCTCCCCCATGCCCGCCACGAACACGACGATCCCCGCCCTCGACGGGACGAACGACATTCCGGCCTATGTCGCGCGCCCCGACGCCGATTCGTCGCGCGCGATCATCGTCATTCCGGAAATTTTCGGCGTGAATGCCGGCATCCGCAAGAAATGCGACGACTGGGCGGCCGAAGGCTATCTCGCGATCGCGCCCGACATCTTCTGGCGCTTTGCCCCCGGGGTCGAGCTCAACCCCGATGTAGAGGCCGAACTGCAGGAAGCCTTTGGTTATTTCGGGCAATATGATGCCGACGACGGCGTGAAAGACATCGAGGCCGCGATCCGCTGGCTCCACGCACAGGGTGCGACGAAGGTCGGCGGCGTCGGCTTCTGCCTTGGCGGGCGTCTGGCCTATATGGCGGCGGCGCGGACCGACATCGACGCGTCGGTCGGCTATTATGGCGTCATGATCGACCAGATGCTCGGCGAAAGCCATGCGATTGCCAAGCCGCTGATGCTCCACATCCCGACCGAGGATCATCTCGTCGACCATGCTGCGCAGAAGGTCATTCACGAAGGGCTCGATCCGCACCCGAAAGTGACGATCCACGATTATCAGGGTCTCGATCACGGTTTTGCCGCGACGATGGGCAACCGCCGCAACGAGGACGGCGCGCAGCTCGCCGACGGCCGCACCCGCGCCTTCTTCGCCGAGCATCTCGCATGAGCGCGCATGAGGGTCTCGCCGCATGGCACGCCTATATGACGGGCGGCGGCGACCCGCAGGCGCTGAAAGATCTGCTCGCCGAGGATGCGGTCTTCCACTCGCCGGTGGTCCACACTCCGCAGGAAGGCCGCGACAAGGTCTTCGCATATCTCCATGCGGCGAGCCACGTCCTTGGCGGCGACGATTTCCGCTATCTGCGCGAGATCGTCGATGGCGATCAGGCGATGCTCGAATTCCAGAGCAGCCTCGACGGTATCCAGATCAACGGCGTCGATATCATCCGCTGGAACGAAGATGGAAAGATAAGTGATTTCAAAGTGATGGTTCGCCCGCTCAAGGCCATCAACAAGGTGTGGGAAAAGATGGCGGCAATGCTCGCGGCGCAGGCCGGATAGACGCGAAGCGCGGCCCATGCCCCGTCTGATCGCCTTCCCGATCCTGATCGCCGCGATCGCGCTCGCAGCCTGGTGGGCGCCGGCGCGCTGGACCTTGCTACTGTGGGTGCCGCTGCTTCTCGTCGCGATCTACGACGCGGTGCAGCGGCACCACAGTCTGCGCCGCAACTTTCCGCTGATCGCCCGCATCCGCTGGATGTTCGAGGAATTGCGCCCCTTCCTTTATTCCTATGTCGTCGAAGGGCCGCTGGACGGCCGCCCCTTTGCCCGCACCGAACGCGACATCATTTATGCCCGCGCCAAGGGCGAACTCGACAGCCATCCCTTCGGTACCGAACTCGACGTCTATTCGGACGAATATGAATGGATGAGCCACAGCATCGCGCCGAAGACCGGTGTCGACCGCAGTCAGCGCGTCCGCGTCGGCACCGGGCAATGCACGAAGCCTTATGACGTCGCGCTGCTCAACATTTCGGCGATGAGCTTCGGATCGCTCGG
Organism: Sphingopyxis sp.; assembly: GCF_965279755.1. GTDB lineage: Bacteria > Pseudomonadota > Alphaproteobacteria > Sphingomonadales > Sphingomonadaceae > Sphingopyxis. Next base: position 1,517,709 of record NZ_OZ257261.1, read on the forward strand.
CGCGAACGCGATCGAGGCGCTCAATCTCGGCGCCAGGATGGGCCATTTCTATCATGACACCGGCGAAGGCGGCTACAGCCCCTATCACCGCAAACATGGCGGCGACATCGTCTGGGAACTCGGCAGCGGCTATTTCGGCTGCCGCGACGAGGGCGGTCAATTCGACCCCGAGCGCTTCCGCGACCGCGCCCAGAACGAGCAGATCAAGATGATCGAGATCAAGCTCAGCCAGGGTGCGAAGCCAGGTCATGGCGGCGTCTTGCCGGGCGCGAAGGTCAGCGCCGAAATTGCCGCGACGCGCGATGTGCCCGAGGGGCGCGATTGCGTCTCGCCGGCCGCGCATTCGGCTTTTTCGACGCCGATCCAGATGCTCGAATGGGCCGCAAAGCTGCGCGATCTGTCGGGCGGCAAGCCGGTGGGGATCAAACTCTGCGTCGGCCAGCCGCACGAGGTTTATGCCGTCATGAAGGCAATGATCGAGACCGGCATCCGGCTCGATTATATCGTCGTCGATGGCGCCGAGGGGGGCACGGGGGCCGCGCCGGTCGAATTTTCGAACAGCATCGGCATGCCGCTTCGCGAAGGGCTGATCTTCGTGCGCAATGCGCTCGTCGGCTGCGGGCTGAAGGAAGAGGTGCGGCTCGCCGCGTCGGGAAAGGTGCATTCGGGCGCTGGGCTCGCAGTCAACTGCGCGCTCGGCGCTGACTGGTCGAACGCCGCACGCGCCTTCATGTTCACGCTGGGCTGCGTCCAGTCGCTCAAATGCCATACCGACAAATGCCCGACCGGGGTCGCGACGCAGGATCCGGGCCGCCAGCGCGGGCTCGTCGTCGAGGACAAGGCCGAGCGCGTCCGGCGCTTTCAGGCCGCGACGGTATCGGCGCTCTGGGACATCAGCAGCGCGATGGGACTCGATAGCCCCTGGCAGATCCAGCCGCACCATCTGCACGAACGGTTGAATTCGGCGCGCTCGGACTCGATCGACCGCATCTATAAATTCTACGACCGCGGGGTGCTGCTCGAAGACCCGGACTCGGTCGCAGGTGCCCGCTATTGGGCCATGGCGCGCGCCAACAGCTTTCGCGCCGCTGTCTAGATCAGGCTGAGTTCCGCGAGTTCGCGATACAGTTCGGGCGGCAGATCGCCGATCCCGTCGCCATCACCGACACCCTTGGGTGCATCGCCTTCGGTCAGATAGCGCCACCCCTGATGCGCGCGCTTCGGCTGCGGATGCACGCGTTCGAGCAGGGCGGCGCAGACGATATCGATCCGCCCGTCGTCGCGATCGTCGAAGCGGAGGATTTCAACGCGCCCGACGAGCGTATGTTTGACGATGAAGTGCAGCTTGCCGCCGATCAGCTCGTCGGCACGCTTCGGCTTGAACCGCGTCGTGAACCGAACCTCGCCCTGCTCGGCGCGCGATGCAATCCGGTCGGCAAGCGAGGGATAGTCGGGACATCCAACGGCAACGCGGGTCATATGAAGCTGGGCCATCGTCAAGAAATCGGGTCGGAGGCCGGAGAGTTCAACTCCCCTCCACGATCAAATAATAGTCGCCGCGGCCTTGGGGCGATACCGGCGTCGCAAGCATCGAAAGCGGCACCATCAGCGCCGTCGATGGCGTCAGCTCGCCGATCGCGAACAATATATACCCCGTCGGCAAGCTGATAGTCAGGCCGACGATCCCGACCAGCATCAGCACGCGCCGACGCAATGCATCGCTGAACGTCACGGGTTCCGCCAGATATTCGCGCAGGATGGCACTCGCCTCTTCGTGCTGCGAGGCGGGAACGGTCAGGCGGAAACCCCCGATCGCCAACACCTCCAACGTCGATCCGGCATAATGCTCGCCGCCGACGTGAACGATGATTCCAGCAGCATCCAGCATCGCGGCGACGGTCAGGGCCTCGCTGCGGCTCACCAGCTCGGCAATCGGGACCATCGCATCGTCGGACATCGTCAAACGATGCGATGGAAGCCCGATAAAGTCTAGCCGAACAGCGTGCCCATTCCGACCGCGGGGTCGATCCAGCCTTCGTAGATCATCTTGACTGCGACATAGAGGATCACGGCAAGACCGATGTAAGCGATCCAGCGATAGCGCTCGATATATTTGGCGATGATATTCGCCGCGACGCCCATCAACGCGACCGCGAAAATCAGACCGACGATCAGGATTCCCGGATGCTCGCGCGCCGCGCCGGCGACCGCAAGCACATTATCGAGGCTCATGCTGACGTCGGCGACGGCAACCGCCCATGCCGCGCCGGCAAAGCTTTTCGCAGGTTTCAGGCCCGATTGCTCGTCGCCCTCGATCTCGGGCGATCCATGCGACTGACCGGTATGACGCAGCTCGCGCCACATCTTCCATGCGACCCAGATCAGGAGCAGGCCGCCGACGAAGATCAGCCCGACAATCTGCATCAACTGCGTCACGACAAGTGCAAAGGCGATGCGTAGCACCAGCGCCGCGAGCACGCCGATCAGGATCACTTTCTTGCGCTGTTCGGCGGGCAGGCCGGCCGCCAGCGCGCCGACGACGATCGCATTGTCTCCGGCCAGCACCAGGTCGATCATCAGCACCTGAAGAAAGGTCGCGAAGGCTGCAGGCTCGGTGATGTTCGAGAAATCGTTGACGATATGGCCCCAGATTTCGGCGGGACCGCCAAAACCACCAGCCGCCGCACCGGCCTGGACCATCAGTTCAAACATCACAGCGCGTCTCCGAAATAGCTGACCTCGGGTATCGGGTCATAAAAGGGGTGCAGCAGGCTGCGCCACATCTGATAGCGTTCCGATTGCCGAAATCCATCCCGATGATCTTCAACCGACCGCCATTCCGCCAACAGCAGATAGGGTTGTCCGGTTCCTGTCGGACGGTGAATATGAAGCGAAATAAATCCGGGCGACGCCTCGATCAGCGGCCGCGCTTCGGCGACGGCCGCTTCGAACGCCGCTTCGCTGCCCGCACGCACGGGAAGCAGCGCCTGTTCGAGAACGGCCATCGCCGCGGCTTACTGGTTCATGCTGTCGAAGAAATCCTCGTTGGTCTTCGAATCCTTGATCTTGTCGAGCAGGAATTCCATCGCGTCGATCGTGCCCATCTGCATGAGGATCCGGCGCAGCACCCACATTTTGCTGAGCTTGTCCTTCTCGACGAGCAGCTCTTCCTTGCGGGTACCCGACTTGCCGACGTCGAGCGACGGGAAGATGCGCTTGTCGGCAACCTTGCGGTCGAGGACGATTTCGCTGTTACCCGTGCCCTTGAATTCTTCGAAGATAACCTCGTCCATGCGGCTGCCGGTATCGATCAGCGCGGTGGCGATGATCGACAGCGAACCGCCTTCCTCGATATTACGCGCGGCGCCGAAGAAACGCTTGGGACGCTGGAGCGCATTGGCGTCGACACCGCCGGTCAGCACCTTGCCCGACGACGGGACGACGGTGTTGTAGGCGCGGCCGAGGCGGGTGATCGAGTCGAGCAGGATGACGACATCCTTCTTGTGCTCGACGAGGCGCTTGGCCTTTTCGATTACCATTTCGGCGACCTGGACGTGGCGCGTCGCGGGTTCGTCGAAGGTCGAGGACACGACCTCGCCCTTCACGCTGCGCTGCATGTCGGTGACTTCCTCGGGACGTTCATCGACGAGGAGGACGATCAGATAGACCTCGGGGTGGTTGTCGGTAATCGCCTTGGCGATATTCTGCAGCAGCACCGTCTTACCCGTGCGCGGCGGCGCGACGATCAGCGCGCGCTGGCCCTTGCCCTGCGGGCTGACGAGGTCGATGACGCGCGCCGACTTGTCCTTCACCGTCGGGTCGACCGTATCGAGCGACAGCTTCTGGTTCGGATAGAGCGGCGTGAGGTTATCGAAATTGACGCGGTGACGCACCGCCTCGGGATCGTCGAAGTTGACCTTGATCAGCTTGGTCAGCGCGAAATAGCGTTCGCCGTCGCGCGGCGCACGAATCTCTCCCTCGACCGTGTCACCGGTGCGCAGGCCATATTTGCGGACCTGGTTCGGCGAGACATAGATGTCGTCGGGGCCGGCGAGATAATTGGCGTCCGACGAGCGCAGGAAACCGAACGAGTCCGGGAGAACCTCGATCGTCCCCGATCCGATGATTTCCTCGCCCTCTTCGGCGAGTTCTTTCAGGATCGAGAACATCAGGTCCTGCTTGCGCAGCGTCGAAGCGCCTTCGACGCCCAGTTCCTCGGCCATTTCGACGAGCTGCGCGGGCGCTTTGGTTTTGAGTTCTTTAAGATGCATGGATGGATTCCAGGTAGAGATACAGGGAGATATTTGACTTAAATTCGTCGCACCGGTGGGTGCCTATCCGGCCGTGGGACGACCGTTTTCGATAGCTCGGCGCAGCGGGGCGCCGCCCGCAGGAAGCGGGGTTGATCGGCCCCTATAACCGGCTTTTGTCCAAGTCAATCGCGGCTGCGCCGAGATGGTGCCTCAGAAGGGGCGGACGACCACCAATATGACGATCAGCACCGCGGCAATGCCGGGAACTTCGTTGAGCAAACGCAGCTGCTTTTCGGTGAGCGGCCGCTGCCCCTTTGCGAGCTTCTTCGCATAACCGATCATCCAGCCATGATAGCCCGACAGGGCAATCACGAGCAGGAATTTGGCGAGAAACCAGCCCTCGTGCCAAAGGTCGCCGTTGAACGCGAGCATCAGCCCGAAGACCCAGACGAAGATGATCGCGGGTGCAAGAATGATCTTGCGGAGCCGGTCTTCGCGCTCGATCCATTTTGCGTCTTCGTCCGATCCGACCGCGGTCTGGTGATGATAGACGAAAAAGCGCGGCATCATGAACAGGCCGGCCATGAAAAAGATCACGAAGATGACGTGCGCCGCTTTGATCCAGAGCGTTGCCGACCCCAGGAAACCCGCCAGTTCCATGCCTATCCCCGCACGCGTTTGATCAGATGCTCGACATGGGCGATCGGCGTATCGGGCACGATGCCATGACCGAGATTGAAGATATGGGGCCGCGACCGGAACGCTGCAAGGATGCGGTCGATCGCCGCATCCAGCGCCTCGCCGCCCGCGACGAGCGCGAGCGGGTCGAGATTGCCCTGCACCGGGATATGTGCGGGCAGCGCCTTGTCGGCCCAGACCGGATCGACCGTCTCGTCGAGCCCGATCGCATCGGCGCCGACCTCGTTCGCATAGGCCGTCAATTTTCCTCCGGCGCCTTTCGGAAAGCCGATGACCGGGGTGTCCGGATGCAGCGCCTTCAGCCGGCGGACGATCTCGGCATTGGGCGCGATCACCCAGCGCTCGAACTGCGCCGGGGACAGGCTGCCCGCCCAGCTGTCGAACAGTTGCACCGCCTCGACGCCGTTCTCGATCTGACCGGACAGATAGGTCACGCTCAAATCGACGATTGCATCGATGATCGCCTGGAATGCGGCGGGATCGCCGAACGCCATGCGCCGGGCCTGCGCCTGATCCTTCGACCCCTGCCCTGCCACCATATAGGTCGCGACGGTCCAGGGACTGCCGGCAAAGCCCAGAAAGGTCGTCTCGGCCGGCAGCGATGCCGCGACGCGCGCCACGGTGCCATAGACCGGGTCGAGCCTCTCATGCGCGGCGTCGAGTGACGCCAAGGCGCTATCGACGAGCGGTGGCGCGAGCCGCGGACCTTCGCCGGCCTCGAACCACAGCTTCTGGCCGAGGGCGTGCGGGACGACGAGAATGTCGGAAAACAGGATCGCGCCGTCGAAACCGAAACGGCGGATCGGCTGCAAGGTCACCTCGGCAGCCGCTTCGCTGTCGTAGCACAGCTCGAGGAATCCGCCCTTGGTTTCGCGAAGGGCGCGATATTCGGGGAGATAGCGTCCCGCCTGGCGCATCAGCCACATCGCGGGCTTTTCCTGCCGCACCCCGTGCAGCGTAGCGAGCAAGCTCTTCGACGACGCCTTCACGCGGCCCCTCTTTCTCTCTTCATATATAATTAAATAGAATTGTGGTGGTTTGTTGGTCGGCGGACAGCGGGGCTTTAGGCCGGAGCGTCCCTTTTGCCAACATATTGACTCTGGCTGTCACTGGTAACGTCACGGAGTCGCTGCGTGCTCTCCCCGATATTCACAGCCTGTGGATAAATTTCATCCCTTGTGGACAACAGGTGGAGCGGAATCGGCAGCGCCGGGGATGAATCCACAGTCCAGATTCTGTCCCTGCGGTTATCCGAAACTTATCCACAGCCACCTTTTCGTCACGCCGTGTTTGATCCGGGATTGCCTTTTTCCGCGGCTTTCCGCCATGGTGGCGCGATGAGCCGCCTCCATCTGCACCTCATATCCGATTCCACGGGTGAAACGCTCGAAAATATCGCGAAGGCGGCAATCGCCCAGTTCGACGATGTCGAGGTCGTGCGCCATTTCTGGCCGATGGTACGGTCGGAATCGCATCTCGACCGGATCATTGCCGAAGTTCAGGCGAGCCCCGGAATGATCCTCTTCACCCTCGTCAATGGCGAGTTGCGCGCCAGCCTCGAACGCCGGGCTGCGGCGCTCAACCTGCCGACCGTGCCCGCGCTCGATGCGGTCACCGACGCACTGTCGCGAATGCTGGGACAGGAAGCCAAGGCGCGTCCCGGCCGTCAGCACCAGCTTGATGCCGCTTATTTTGCACGCGTCGAGGCGATCCAGTTTACCGTGGCCCACGACGACGGCATCGGGTGGGAGAATTGGGAGCAGGCCGACATCGTTCTTGCCGGCGTGTCGCGCACCTCGAAGACCCCGACGAGCATCTATCTCGCGAACCGCGGCTACAAGACTGCGAACATTCCGATCGTGCCCGAATCGCCGCCGCCGCAAGCGCTCTATCATCTGAAACGCCCGCTCGTCGTCGGGCTCACCACCGGTCTCGACCGGCTCGTTCAGGTTCGGCGCAACCGCCTGCTCTCGCTCAATCAGGCGCCTGAGACCTCCTACGTCGACGACGAACGCGTAAAAGCCGAACTCGCCTATGCCCGCCGGATGTTTGCCGACAATGGCTGGCCGGTGATCGATGTGACGCGCCGCTCGATCGAGGAAACCGCCGCGGCGGTTATCAAGCTTGTCGAGGACCGCACCGAAACATGACCTTGCTCCTTGCCTCGCAAAGCAGCGGCCGCGCCGCGATGCTCCGCGCCGCCGGCCTCGCCTTCGAGACGAGCCCCGCGCATGTCGACGAGGAGGCGCTGACCGCCTCGTTGCTTGCAGCTGGCCAAACCGCGCGCAACATTTCCGACGCGCTCGCCGAGGCGAAGGCGATCAAGATTTCGTCGCGGCTTCCCGGCGTGACGGTCCTTGGCGCCGATTCGACGCTCGCGCTCGATGATGGCGCGATGCTGTCGAAACCGGCGACCCCCGAGGAGGCGGCTGACCATCTTCGCCGCATGGCCGGCACCCGCCACCGCCTGTTCAGTGCTGCGGTCGCGGCGCGCGACGGCGCTCCCGTCTGGCGCGCGATCGGCGAGGCGAAGCTGTGGATGCGACCCTTGTCGGACACCTTCATCGACGACTATGTCGCGCAGAACTGGGACAGTATCCGCTGGACCGTCGGCTGTTACGAGATTGAGGGAGCGGGCGTGCAACTATTCGATCGGGTCGAGGGCGACCCCTGGACGATCATCGGCATGCCGATGCTTCCGCTGATGGCATGGCTGCGCGCCACCGGACTCGCACCGCAATGAGCAAGCCCTATGCAGAGGTGATCGGCGATCCGATCGCCCATTCGAAATCACCGCTGATTCATGGCTTCTGGCTCGATGCGCTCGGCCTCGACGGCGATTACCGCCGCGAACATGTGAAGCCCGCCGATCTCGATGCCTATATCGCCGGGCGCCGCGACGATCCCGACTGGCGCGGTTGCAACGTCACGATTCCGCACAAGGTCGCCGTCATGGATCTGGTCGACGATCCCGGCGATATTCGCGGCACAATCGGTGCGATGAACACGATCGTCCGCCAGCCCGATGGTTCGCTGATCGGCACCAATACCGATGCCGCCGGCTTTTATGCGCCGCTCGCCGAACTCGACCTCGAAGGCGCGCCCGTCGCAGTTGTCGGCGCGGGCGGTGCTGCCCGTGCGGTGCTGTTTGCGCTCGCTCGTGCCAATGTCGGCCGGGTCACCATCCTGAACCGTTCGCCGCTCAAGGCGATGGGCCTGCTTGCGACCTTCGGGCTCAAGGGCGATGTGGTCGCCCTCGATGCCCAGCTTCCGCCCGTCTCGCTGCTCGTGAACAGCAGCAGCCTCGGCATGACCGGCCAGCCACCGCTCGACCTCGACCTCGGAGCGCTGCCCGAGGATGCGATCATATATGATCTCGTCTACGCGCCGCTCCAGACCGGACTTCTCAAAGCCGCAGAAGCACGCGGGCTCGACACCGTCGACGGGCTCGACATGCTGATCGGGCAGGCCGCGCTCGCCTTCGAGCTGTTCTTCGGCCAGTCGCCCCCCGAGGGTCGCGACGAAGACTTGCGGGCCTTGCTTACCGCATGAGCTTTCGCAAGCACCTCGGCGAGCAACTGCGGCGGCCCTTCATTCTAGGCCTCACCGGCTCGATCGGGATGGGCAAGTCGACCGCTGCGCAGATGTTCGAGCGCGAGGGCGTCCCCGTCTTCGACGCCGATGCCGAGGTGCACAAGCTGCAAGGCCCGGGCGGCGCACTCGTTGCGGCGATCGAGGCGCGCTTTCCCGGCACCACCGGGCCGAACGGCGTCGACCGGCAAAAGCTCGGCGCCCGCGTCCTTGGTAACCGCCACGAACTCGCCGCGCTCGAAGCGATCATCCATCCGGCGGTGGGCAGGGCACAGCGCAAATTCCTGATGCGGCACCGCGCGCGCGATGTCGTCATCCTCGATATCCCCTTGCTCTTCGAAAAAGGCGGTTGGCGCCGCGTCGGTGCGATCGCGGTCGTCTCGGCGCCGGCGTGGATGCAGACGAAGCGCGTGCTGCGCCGCCCCGGAATGACCCGCGCCAAGCTGAAAGCGATCCGCCGCCTGCAGGTTCCCGACCGGGTCAAGCGCGCGCGCGCCGATTTCGTTATCGAAACGGGCCGGCCCAAAAGCGTGACGCATCGTCAGGTTCGCGCCATCGCCTCTTGTTTCCGCGCGCGATAAGGTCCAGATTAGCCGTTCAATGCGTGAGATTATTTTCGATACCGAAACCACGGGATTTGATCCCAAGTCCGGGGACAGGCTGGTCGAAATCGGGTGCGTCGAATTGATCGACCGTCGCGAAACGGGGGTCACGTTCCACGCCTATTTCAACCCCGAGCGCGACATGCCCGCCGCCGCCGAAGCCGTGCACGGGCTTTCGATCCAGTTTCTGTCCGACAAGCCGCTGTTCGCGACTCGCGTTGACGAGCTGATCGAATTTCTCGGCGATGCGCCGATGATCGCGCATAACGCCGCCTTCGACTTCGGCTTCATGAACGCCGAGCTCGCCCGGGCCGGGCGCCCTGGCCTCGATATGGGGCGGATGTGCTGCACTGTGCAGATGGCGCGCAAGCTTCATCCGGGGGCCAAGCACAGTCTCGACGCGCTCTGTACGCGCTATGGCATCGACCGCAGCCACCGGGTCAAACATGGCGCGTTGCTTGACGCCGAGCTGCTCGCGCATCTCTATATCGAAATGACGGGGGGGCGGCAGATCGGCCTCGGTCTCGGCGCTGCACCTGCGGCCGCCGCGCTTGTCGCCGATCCTGTTCGCGCCGTGGCACCGCCGCGGGCATTCCGCGAACCCCGCCCGCACACCGCGACCGCCACAGAGTTGGCGCGGCATGCCGAATTCGTCGCCGCACTGAATCAACCTTTGTGGCACGATAGTCCGTGACGGCTGCTCCCGGTTGTCACCGAGACCTTGAAGGAGAAGAAAGATGGAAATCCGCGTCTCTGGCCACCAGATCGAAACCGGCGAAGCGCTTCAGTCGCATGTGTCGGACCGGATGAACGCGATTGCCGACAAATATTTCTCCCGCGCGATCGGTGCGCACGCGACCTTCGGCAAGGGACCGCACGAGAGTTTTCAGTGCGACATCGTCGCGCATGTGATGCAGGGGCTGGTGCTCAAGGGACACGGTCAGGCGCAGGATGCGCACGTCGCGTTCGAGGGCGCGGCCGACCGTATCGAGAAGCAGCTGCGACGCTACATGCGACGATTGAAGGATCGTAACAATGGTCCCGTTGCGCCGTCGCCGACGGTCGACGAGATCGATGACAACGCCGCCTATGTCGTATTCGACGCCGGTGCCGAGGATGAGGATGCTGGCGATGCGCCGGCGATCATCGCCGAAACGCGCGTCGATATTCCGAGCAGCAGCGTATCCGACGCCGTGATGATGCTCGATCTGCGCAACACCAACGCGCTGCTCTTCGTCAACAGCAAGACCGGAACGCACAATATGGTCTATCGTCGCGATGACGGTACGATCGGCTGGGTCGAGCCGCGCTAGAACGCCGCCGGGTCCGGGCTGCTTGCGGCCCGGACATCCGGAAGGGGCACCCGATCGTTATACGATAGGACTGGATTTTCTTCGCCATCCAGCCTAAGGGCCGCGCCCAATGACGCCCGATGCCGGGTTGCGGGGCCAGGATTGTTCCCGATCGATTGCAAACAACGATGACCCCGGGCGCTTGTCCGGTGCCTATGCAGATTTGACCAGAACGATGAATCTTTCTTCCCTTCTCTATCCTGCGACCGTGCGCGCGCATGTGCAGCTCGATTCGAAAAAGGCACTTTTTCCGTTCGTCGGCGATCTTGCCGCGCGTTCGCTGGGGCTCGATGCCGGAGAAGTCAGCGAAGCCCTGCTTGAGCGCGAGCGCCTCGGCTCGACCGGTTTCGGTCGCGGGATCGCATTGCCGCATGCCAAGCTGGCCGATCTTTCGGGCGTTCGCGGACTGTTTCTGCAGCTTGCGCGGCCGATCGATTTTCAGGCGGTCGATGGCTTGCCGGTCGACCTGCTGTTCGTCCTGCTTTCGCCGCTCGATGCCGGCGCCGACCATCTGAAGGCGCTGGCCGGCGTGTCGCGGATGCTCCGCAACGACAGCATCGCCGAACGGCTGCGCGGCGCGAAGAATGACGAAGCGCTCTACGCGATGCTGCTCGACACCGAAACGCGCGATGCGGCGTAACGCCGCGCTGCTTTTTCCATGACCCGGCTCAAGAGCCGTTTTCTCGTCGACCTGTTGATCCGCCGCGCCGAAGCGGCCGGCGGCTTCGCGGCTGTGCTCGCCAGGGGCGACGAAACGTCCGGAATCATTCTGGTCCAGTGCAGCGAACGCGGCGAGCCCGGCCCGCTGCTCGAGCGCCGCTTTTCACCGCAGGGCGACTATATCTGGGAGGCGGTCGGACCCGACGACCCAAAAGATGGTGAATCCCTTGCAAACTACCAGGAACGGCGGCGACGCGCCGATCCCGACCTTTGGATCGTTGAACTGGATATCGCAGATGCGCCACGACTCGTCGCGGAGTGGGCGGCGTTAACTTGACTCTGTTGCGGCGCACAATAGGTGGCGCCCACCCCATAACGCGTAGGTCGTTCCGCGGGTTGCTTCGCTTTTTGTGAAGCATCCGGAAAAACGGTTCGGACACGCAGTCGGATGATGGCCGCAGGTGACATAGGGCAAATCAGCTCCCTCGCCTGTTTTTAGGTTCGGTCCATCAGCCGCCCTTTTGACGGAATATATGAGTCGCATTTTGAACGCTGCCAGCGTGGCTGCCGTCGGTATGACCGCAACCGCCATGCTGATGCTGGCCGAACCGGGCTTCGCGAGCGATCTCGCTGAAAGCGCGAATCTTCCCGCCATCACGCTGCCGGGCGCCGATGCGCCGGCCGCTGCTGAACCGGCGGATCTGTCGACCGAGGCTGCCCAGCCCGTCGCCACCCCCACCCCCGACAGCAAGGAAGAATCCGACGTCGAGCCGAAAGCGGCTCCGCTGGATTTCGACTCGCTCGCTGAACTCGTCGCCGCGACGCCCAAGCCGACCGATGTGGACCCCGAACTGCGCTGCCTTGCCGGCGCGGTCTATTTCGAATCGCGCGGCGAATCGCTGCCGGGCCAGCTTGCGGTCGCGCATGTCGTGATCAACCGCGCCAAGTCGGGCCGCTTCCCCAAGAGCCTGTGCGGCGTCGTCCATCAGCCGAGCCAGTTCAGCTTTGTGCGCGGTGGCAAGATGCCTGCGGTCCGCAACGCCACCCAGTGGAACAATGCCGTGGCGATCGCGCAGATCGCGCGCGACGGCAGCTGGAAGACGCAGGCGCCGGGCGCGCTGTTCTTTCACGCGCGCTATGTCTCGCCGGGCTGGCGCAAGACGCGCGTCGCGTCGATCGACAACCACATCTTCTATCGCTGATCGTGTGACCGGGGTGCGGCCACCGCATCCCGTTCATTGCCAAGCCATATTTCGTGGCGCATGATGTGGCGATGATGCGTCCTCTTTCTGCCGCCCTGCTCGTCGCAGCGGCGCTTGCGCTCGGTGGCTGTGCCACCGCGGTTCCGCCGGTCGAAGTGACCCGCTTCCACAATGCTGTCCCCGGCTGGGCGCCGGGCACCCGCTATGCCATCGCGACAGCGCCGGTTGACGGGCCGGCGGCGGGCATGCCCTCGCTCGAATGGAACAGCTACCGCGCCGCGGTGGATCAGCAACTGCAGCGGCAGGGACTCGTCGCGGCAGGTGGCAACGAAAAGGCGCCGCTCCTCGTCCGCATCGCTTTCGAGCGCGCCGAACAGGCCGATCCCGGTCGGCGGTCGCCGGTGTCGGTCGGCGTCGGCGGTTCGACCGGCAGCTATGGCTCGGGTGTCGGGCTCGGTATCGGAATCAATCTTGGCGGTGGTCCCAAGCGGATGGCAGATCTGCAGCTTTCGGTGCGGATCGACGATGCGGCGACGGGGCAGGCGATCTGGGAAGGCCGCGCGCTGACCGCGGTGCCGGTGAAGGCACCCGCCGCACAGCCGTCACTCGCGGCCGCGAAATTGGCCGAGGCCTTATTCAAGGACTTCCCCGGCGAATCGGGACGCACTATCAGCGTCCCATGACCATCAGCATCAACGCCGCTTTCGACAGCGGCAATATCGTCGTGGAATCGATCGACGGAACGTCGGCACGCCTGTCGATCCGCAAGGATCGCGAGTCCGATTTCTTTCAGTGGTTCCACTTTCGCGTCGCGTGCAACGTCGGCGATGCGCTCCAGCTTGCGATCACGGGGCTCGCCGATTCGGCCTATCCCGACGGCTGGCCGGGCTATGCCGTCTGCGCAAGCACCGACCGCGACCATTGGTTCCGCCTCGACACCGACTATGATTCGGCGAGCGGCACGCTCACCGTTCAGCACACCGCCGAAAGCCCGATCCTGTGGGTCGCTTATTTCGCTCCCTATTCGATGGAGCGTCATCACGACCTGATCGCTTCGGTTGCCGAGTGCGAGGGCGTCACCTATCGCTGCCTCGGCACCAGCATCGAGGGTCAGCCGATCGATTGTATTGAAATGGGTACCGGCGATATCCATGTCTGGCTCTATGCGCGTCAGCATCCCGGCGAATCGATGGCAGAGTGGTGGATGGAAGGCGCGCTCGAAAAGCTCACCGATCCTGCCGATCCCTATGCGCGTTCGCTGCGCCGGAAGTGCCGGCTGCACATCGTGCCGAACATGAATCCCGACGGCTCATGCCGCGGACATCTTCGCACCAACTATGCCGGCGTGAACCTCAACCGCGAGTGGGACAATCCGACGGCCGAGCGCAGCCCCGAAGTGCTGTGCATGCGCAATGCGATGGACGAAAGCGGCGTCGACTGGGCGATGGACGTCCATGGCGACGAGGCGATCCCTGCGGTCTTCCTTGCCGGGTTCGAAGGCATCCCGTCGCTGAAGAGCGAACAGATGGACAAATATAAGGCGTTTCAGACCGCGTTGGCGGCGAACACCCCCGACTTCCAGGTCGATCTCGGCTATGTCGAATCGGCGCCGGGTCAGGCCAACCTCAGCATGTCGACGACGCAGCTTGCCGAACGCTTCGGCGCGGTGTCGATGACGCTCGAAATGCCGTTCAAGGATAACCGCGATCTGCCCGATCCGGTGCAGGGCTGGTCGCCCGAACGGTCGAAGCTGCTCGCGCACGCGTGCCTCGCGACGCTGGACCAGCTGCTCTGATGCCCGAATCGGCGGCCGTCTGGCGGATCGTCGAGGATGATCTGTCGGGCGCCCCGATCCGCGCGCTGCTTGAGGTGCATTTCGCGGGGATGCTTGCGAACTCGCCGGCCGAAAGTTGCCACTTTCTCGATTTCGACGGGCTGCGCGCGGGCGACGTGACCTTCTGGTCGATCCACCGCGGCGACGAGCTTGCGGGCTGCGGCGCGCTCAAGATGCTGGGCAATGCGCAGGGGGAGATCAAATCGATGCGCACCGCCGAGGCGTTCCTGCGCCAAGGCGTCGCCGCGCACATGCTCGTGCATATCGTCGATGAAGCGCGAAACCGCGGCCTTGAACGCCTCAGCCTCGAAACCGGATCGAGCCCCGCGTTCGAGCCCGCGCTGGCACTGTATCGGGCGCACGGGTTCGCGGACTGCGAACCCTTTGCCGATTACCGGCCCGACCCGTTCAGCCGCTTCATGACCCGCGCGCTCTAGGCACGAAAACGGGGTCCGGAAGGGACTCCGGACCCCGCAATTCCCGTTCCAACCGGTTGGCTGTTAAGCGGCCTTCTTGTCCGCGTCGAACAGCGTCGGCGGCGTTCCGCCGATCGCGATCTTGTGCGGCTTCATCGCCTCGGGCACTTCGCGGACCAGGTCGATGATCAGCAGGCCGTCGGCCAGGTCGGCCTTGTCGACGCGCACGAAGTCGGCGAGCTGGAAGCGGCGTTCGAACGCGCGCGTCGCGATGCCGCTGTACAGCAGCTGGCGGGTTTCGCCCTCGGCGGCGGGCGCCTTGCGACCGCTCACGGTCAGCATGTTCTGCTGCGCGGTGATGTCGATCTCGTCACCCTTGAAGCCCGCGACCGCAACGATGATGCGGAAATGATCGTCGCCGAGCTTTTCGATGTCGAAGGGCGGATAGTTTTCGGCGGCCGAACCGCCGGTTTCCAGAAAGTCGAACAACCGGTCGAAACCGACGGTCGAACGGCGATAGGGGGTCCAGTCGAAACTGTTACGCATGACTCAATTCTTCCTTTCACAAGCGAAGCGAGGGACCGCGGACACGCGCCGCGATCGCCGTCCGGCCCCATGTCGGCGGCCGGATGATGCGAATTTGGTAACCGTCGGAACCTTTTCAAGAGGGCGGTTGGCCTTTGCGCAAAAGCCGCGCTAAGGGGCGGCAACGCTCGCCAGCCGAAGGACGAAAACATGCCGCAGCTCATCCTCATCCGCCACGGACAGTCGCAGTGGAATCTCGAAAACCGCTTCACCGGCTGGTGGGACGTCGATGTCACCGAAAAGGGCGCGGCCGAGGCGTGGGCGGCGGGCGAGCTGATGAAGGCCAAGGGCATATCACCCGATACCTGCTTCACCTCGGTCCAGACGCGCGCGATCAAGACGCTGAATCTGGCGCTCGAGGCAATGGGACGGCTCTGGCTGCCCGTGACCAAGGACTGGCGCCTCAACGAACGTCACTATGGCGGGCTTACCGGGCTCGACAAGGCCGAGACTGCGGCGAAGCATGGCGACGATCAGGTCAAGATCTGGCGCCGCAGCTTCGACATTCCGCCGCCGCCGCTTGACGCCGGTTCAGAATGGGATCTTGCGAGCGACCCTCGCTACGCCGGCATCGCGATCCCCTCGACCGAAAGCCTCAAGGACACGATCGCGCGCGTCCTGCCCTATTATGAAGCGGCCGTCGCGCCGCAGCTTGCGGCCGGCAAGACGGTGCTGATCTCGGCACATGGCAACAGCCTGCGCGCGCTGGTCAAGCATCTGTCGGGCATTTCGGACGCCGACATCACCGGCCTCGAGATTCCGACCGGCCAGCCGATCATCTATGAACTGAACGACGACCTGACCGCGCGCGACCGTTATTATCTCAGCGAGCGCTGAGATTTTGGTCCACTGACGTGGAACACGGCACCGGCCCGCTCCCCCACCCGGCCTCCCAACAGCCTATCCTGAAATGGGAGGCCGGGTGGGGGAGCGGGCCGGTGCCGCACGCTTCCGCACGCGGAAGCAGATTTAGAGCGTCCCGGTCACCGTCAGCTGGAAATATTGTCCGAACCGGCGCTGACGGCTTTCGCTGAACGCGATCGGCCCGTCGCGCCGATCGACGAACAGCGTGCGGTCGAGACCGTCCTTCATCCCGGCCAGATTGCGGTACGACAGCTTGACCGTAAAGCCCGCGACATCCTTGTGCTCGATATAGGCGGTCACAAACGGGCCGACCGTATATTCCTTCTCGATCGCGTCGAGCCGCAGGCCGGGCGCGTAGCGTTCGTCGAAATAGCCCGCCCCCCACGCCAGATCGCTGCCGGGTATGTCGTGGCGCAGGCTGAGGTCGACGACATAATCCTGCCCGTAGCTCTGGTCGCGCCACAGCCCGGTCAGCGGGTCGCGGACACGGTTGCGGCGCCAGGTGATGTCGCTATTGATCCGCGCCCCCGTCCAGCCGAGTGGATCGAGCAGAAGCGTCGCCTTCGAACTGATACGATACAGGTTCGCGGGTGGCAGATTGCCCTTGCCCTCGGTCGTCGGTGACAGCGGAATCTGGTCGACCAGATCCTGCGCATAGGCATAGGCGAACTGAACCGACGCATTGCCCCAGCGGCCGAAGTCCTGCACGAATTCCAGTTCGGTGCGGTTGACCACCGGCGGAACGAGTTGGCCGTTGCCCTGATTACCCTGATTGTTCGCGACATCGACCGAACTCGCGAAATCGAAGAAATCGAGCTGATCGACGCGGCGCTGGATGTGCCAGTTGATTGTCGTCTTCGGCCCGACCTTCCATGCGAAGGCCAGCTTGCCCTTCGGCCGGATGAAACGCCGCGTCAGCCCGCCCGGGCCCGACGAGGTCAGCTCGCTATATTCGGCGGCCAGATTGAGCTGCGCGGTCAGGTTCGCGGCCAGCGCGCGACCCCAGCTCAGCGAGGCCTCGGCGCGCTTCTCCTCCACCTTGGTCCGCTCGCCGCCGAAAACGACCGGCAGGAAGCTTCCATCGGGCTGCAGCGTCGCGAACTCGGCGTCGACGTCGAGTGTATTGTACGCTCCCTCCAGCGCGACCTGCCAATCGGTGCCGCCTGCGGTGCGCCAGCTATATTCGCCGCGCAGGATCGACTCGCTTTCGTCGGCGGCCTGCGTGAAGCGGTCGCCGCTCGTCCCGCCGACCGCGCGGTCGACGACGAAGCTGCTCACGGTCGGGCTATGTTCGAACCGGTAGAGGCCGATCAGCTTCAACCGGCCCTTGCCGAGGCCAAACTCATAGTCGCCGCCGATATCGAAATTGCGTTCGTCTTCCCTCGAACGATAGGTTTCGGTGACGCGCCCGGTCGCGGCGCGCGTCGACACTCCGTCGACCGCTTCGGTCAGATACTGGATCTGGGCGCCGGCGTTGAAATTCCATTTGTTGCCGTTCGCCGTGGTCCGCGACAGCGCCGCCGACAGTCGCGGACGGTCGCCATCGAAGGCGCCGAACTCATCGCGCGTGAACAGCAGAACGCCATTGCCGTCGTAAACCCGCTCGGGCCCCCAATGGCCTTGCCGGCTGGCTTCATTCTTCAGGCTGAGCGTCAGATCGGCGCCGCCGAGCTTCCCGGTCGTCGATACTTCGCCGTTCAGCCAATTATCTTCGAGCCGTGGCCGCCATTCGGGTTGCCAGCGGATCGTCGTTCTGAACCCGCCGCCGGATGCGCCGCGTCCCGCGACGAGCACGACATTGGCGACGCGTCCGGTCAGCCCCGGAACATTGAGGCTCGCGCCATCGACGATGTCGATATAGGCGACCTGCGCGGCGGTGATCCGCGACAGCGCGGTGCGCGCGTCGGTCGTCTTGCTCGCAACGCGCTCGCCGTTGATCAGCACATTTTCGGTCGCCTGCCCCAGCCCGCGGTCGCCGCCATTGGTACCGGTGACGATCAGGAATCCCGGAACCTTCTCGACCATGTCGAGTGCTGTGCGCGGCGCGAAGCGGGTGAAATCGGCGGGCAAATAGCGCTCGGCGCCGTTCACAGCCACCGGGATCGCCGGCGGTGCGTCGCCCGTAGGCGCAGGCGTTTCCTGCGCCACGGCCGGACAGATCAGACAAAAAGCCAGTGCCAGCGACGATGCCCTTGCGGCCACGCGCATAATTCCCTCCCCCGATTGCTGCCTTGAAACAGCTATTTGGCTGCAGCAGCGGAGGGCGAAATAGTCAAAACCCAATCCACCAACAACGGGTGGAGTCGACCGGCGCCAGGCTGTTCAGTCGCGCAGCAGTTCGTTGATCCCGGTCTTGGCGCGCGTCTGCGCGTCGACGCGCTTGACGATGACGGCGCAATAGAGCGAGGGTCCCGGCGTTCCGTCGGGCAGCGGCTTGCCCGGCAGCGAACCCGGCACGACAACCGAATAAGCGGGAACTTCACCGATGAAGACTTCGCCCGTTGCGCGGTCGATGATCTTGGTCGATGCGCCGAGGTAGACGCCCATCGAGAGCACCGCGCCCTCGCGCACGATCACGCCTTCGGCGACCTCGGCGCGGGCGCCGATGAAAGCGCCGTCCTCGATGACGACGGGTCCTGCCTGCAACGGTTCTAGCACGCCGCCGATCCCGGCGCCGCCGGACAGATGGACGTTCGCGCCGATCTGCGCGCAGCTGCCGACGGTGGCCCAGGCGTCGACCATCGACCCTTCACCGACATAGGCGCCGATGTTGACGAAGCTCGGCATCAGCACCGCGCCCTTGCTGATGAACGCGCCGCGGCGGACGATCGATCCCGGAACGGCGCGGAAGCCCGCCTCGCGAAAGCGGTTCTCGCCCCAGCCGGCGAATTTCGACGGCACCTTGTCCCACCAGGTCGCGGCGCCCGCGCCGCCCTCGATGATCTCCATATCGTTGAGCCGGAACGACAGCAGCACGGCCTTCTTCAGCCACTGGTTGACCTGCCATGTTCCCGATGCGTCACGCGCGGCGACGCGGTAGCTGCCGTCATCGAGTCCGGCGAGTGCGGTCTCGACCGCCTCGCGCACCGCGCCGGTGGTCGTCAGGCCCAACGTGTCGCGCGCGTCCCAGGCGGCTTCGATCGTGGCTTGCAGGTCGGTGCTCATGAAATTCCCCAAGGTAAAGGCAAGGTATCGAGCCAGTCGGCGATGTCGGTCGCGTGGAAATCGACATGCTCCGGCAGGTGGTCGCGATGGCCGCTTTCGCTGCCATTGTCCAGCCAGACGGTCGTCATGCCCAGCGCTTTGGCGGGGGTCAGATTGCGTGCCATATCCTCGACGAACAGGCTCTTCGCCGGATCGACGCCCAGATGCGACACCATCATCGCATAGGCGGCGGGATCGGGCTTGGGCGTATAACGTGTCGCGCGGATGTCGCAGATGCCGTCGAACAGGTCGGCGATACCCCGCGCCTGGAGCACCCGCGCCGAGTAATCGGCATCGGCGTTGGTAAAGATCAGCTTGCGGCCGGGAAGGCGTTCCAGCCCGGCGCGCAGCCGCGCATCGCTGCTCAGCCGGTCGAGCGCGATGTCATGGACGTCGACCAGAAAATCCTCGGGGTTCACGCCATGATGTCGCATCAGCCCCGCCATCGTCGTGCCATGGTCGTGGAAATATTGCTTCTGCACGCGCCGTGCCTCGACTGCGTTGACACCCAGCAGGCGCATGATGAAGGCGCCCATGCGCTCGTCGATCAGGTCGAACAGCTTCGCCGACGGCGGATAGAGCGTGTTGTCGAGATCGAAGATCCAGCTTTCGATATGGTCGATCGGCGCGGTCATGGCCCGGCCGCATAATGGGCGTCGCGCGCGGCCGCAAGGCGGATGCTTTACCTTCCGGCAACCGACAGGGGGCTAGCGTCGTGTGGGCCGGCCGGACTACAAGGCGGGTGTCAGAAGCAGGGGGACCGGCCATGGCCGATGTGCGTCGATTGAGCTCTATCCGGCGGATTGCGGGACGGCCCTTGCCGATGCTGCTTGGCATTGCGGCGTTGTCGCTCGCGGGTTGCGGCGGTGGTGGAGCGCGGCCTTCGCCGACGCCCGCGCCGACGCCGGCTCCTACTCCCGCGCCGACCCCCACACCGACGCCCACGCCGGCCCCGACTCCAACCCCGACCCCCACGCCGACGCCGCCCACCGGCAATTTCAACACCGCCGAGACGCGCCGGTCGGACGGGGTGAATTATCATGGCGCGATCACCGCCTATCAGGCGGGGGCGACCGGACAGGGCATTCTCGCCGGGGTAATCGACGACGGGATCGACGAGGACAGTCCCGAGTTTGCCGGACGCATCTCGTCGCTTTCATTGGACCTCGCGGGATCGCGCGGAATCAATGCGGAGGGGACGCACGGCACCAATGTCGCGCAGGTTCTGCTTGGCGGAAAGAATGACGCGGGCACTTTCGGTATCGCGTTCAACGCCAATTTGCTCGTGCTGCGCGCCGACCGGCCGGGAAGCTGCGCGACCACGGCGCCGGGCGATGACGAAAGCGGATGCCGCTTTGGCGAGACAGCGATTGCCGCGGGGCTCGACCGCGCGATCAGCGCCGGCGCGCGCGTCGTCAACATTTCGCTCGGCGGCGAGGACGCGCCGGGCGCAACGCTGCGCGCCGCGGTAGCACGCGCGACCGCGGCGGGAATCATCGTCGTCCTGTCGGCAGGGAACGAGGGCGATACGACCGCGAACGGCAACGACCCGAACAATCCCGAACCCTTTGCGCAGGGGCTGCGCGATGCCGGCGGCGGGCTCGTCATCATCGTCGGCTCGGTCAACGAGAATGGCGTCAGTTCGGGCTTCAGCAACCGCGCGGGCAGCTATGCTGCCTCTTATCTGTCGGCGCTCGGCGAAGGGGTGTGTTGTGCTTATGAAAATGGTGTCCTCAAGACCGACGGCAATTTTGTCTTCGTCCTGAACGGCACCAGCTTTGCGGCGCCGCAGGTGGCGGGGGCGGTCGCCCTCATCGCGCAGGCCTTTCCCAATCTGACCGGTCAACAGATCGTCCAGCTTCTCTATCAGTCGGCGCGCGACGCCGGTGCCGTCGGCGATGACGGGGTCTATGGTCAGGGCATTCTGGACATTGCGCGGGCGTTTCAGCCGATGGGGGCGACGACCCTTGCGGGTACGGCAACCGCCGTGCGGCTCGACGGCGCGCTGGGACTGCTCGGCGGGCCGATGGGCGATGCGGGAATGCGCGGCGCCGGAACCACCACCGGGCTCGTCACCGATGGCTTCGGCCGCGCCTTCAATGTTGATTTCGGCGGCTCGCTGGTGCCGCGTCGTCCCGATTTCAAATTGTCGGGAGCGATCGGCGGGCTGGTTCGCCAGCAAAGCGCGGCATCGGGCTCGCTCGCGCTGTCGGTGCTGACCGCGCCGGGCGGCGATGCGTTGACGGGCCTGTCGTACAGCGATGCGCAGCGCGCGCGGACGATCGCCGCCTCGATGGTCGCGCGCCTCGACGACCGGACGCGCATCGGTTTTGCTTCGGGACGCGGTCTCGGCGGGCTCGCGGCCGGCGAGCGCGGTGAATCGGGGCATGCGATGCTGATCGGCGACGGTGCGCAGGAAGGGCTGGGTTTTGGCGCCAGTCCCGGAATCGGAGTCCTGCTGCGCCGCCAGATCGGCCGTGGTCACGCGCTGACGCTGACCGCCGAAAACGGCTGGGTGTCGGGCTCGCGTTGGCAGGACGACCCGCTCGCCCGCTATCGTGCCGGCCGTGACAGTCGCTACCAGCGGCTCGGCGCGGCCTGGGACGGACGCTTCGGCCCGGTCCGCGCAATGCTCGGTGGCGGCTGGGTTCGCGAATCGGACAGCTTGCTCGGTGCCCGCCTTGGCCCCGTCTTTGGCAGCGGCGGCGCGACCAGCCTTGTCGGTGATGCCAGCCTCAGCCTGAATCTCGACGGCGGCTGGCGCTTGTCGACGGCGTGGCGCCAGATGTGGACGACGCCCGATCGCGGCGGACTCGTCGCGGGCGGCGCGCTGCGCTCGACCGCCTTCTCGTTCGACGTCGCGAAGGCGGGCCTGTTCGGCCCCGGCGATCAGGCCGCGCTGCGCTTTGCCCAGCCGCTCCGCGTCGCGCATGGCGGGATCGATCTGATGCTGCCGGTCGCCTATGATTATGATACCGCGACCGCCACCTTCGACCGCCGCACCTATAATCTCGCCCCGACCGGGCGCGAGCTGGTGGTCGAGGCAAGCTATGCCATGGCGCTGTTCGGCGGCGACCTGATCGCCAATAGCTGGTGGCGGCAGGATCCCGGACATATCGCTGCCATGCCCGACGACAAGGGCGTGGCGCTGCGCTTTACGACAGGCTTCTAGAGCGCGGTACGCAGCGCGGTCCACCGCTCCAGCTTGGCTGAAAAGCCGACCGTGTGCGCGGCGCTGCTCGATGGCAGATCGACGAGCGCGATGCTGCCCGGCCGCAGCAATTGCCTGCGTCCGATCGTCGCCGCCTTGCCGCCATTGAACGCGATCATGCGAAGGTCGGGCAGGGTTGCGACCAATGTCGCCAGATCCTGCACCTCGACCTCGCGGATATCCGAATCGCTGCTGCTCTGCCGTTCGGCGGTGCGGATCACGTCCCACAGCCCGATCTTCGCGTCGCGCAGCGCAGCGAGCCGGTCGTCATAGGGCATGTTCGCGAGCGGTCGATCGATCACCTCGCCCAGCAGGCGCCAGAACTGGTTCGTCGGGTGGGCATAATATTGCCGTTCGGCGAGCGACCGGGCGCCGGGCAGGCTGCCCAGAATCAGCAGGCGCGTATCGGGCGCGACGTGCGGGGCAAAGCTGGCGTGGCGAGGGGCGGCCATGACCAAAGCGCTACCGGCCCGATTTCCGCGCCGCAAGCGGTATCGCTCCACCCCTTATCGCTTGACCCGACCGGGAATCACCGCTAGGGGCGCCACCGTTCGAAAGTCACGGACTTCCGTATCTTTCGAGCGACAACAGCGCTTGAACATTGCTGGCGCGGATGGAGCCTCCGGAGGACGAACGAGTCCGCCGGGGTCTTTTGCTGTTATCAGGTCGGTCGTTTTTCGCCCTTTCGGGTGGTGCGGCCGGAGCTTCGTCCACCGCAGTACAGTAACCGTTCGCTCCCCCATGATATGGGGCGATGCGGACACATAAAGGTGAAGCATTCATGCCCACGATCAACCAGCTGGTCCGCAAGGGCCGGACTCCCCAGAAGGTGAAGTCCAAGGTCCCGGCGATGGACGCAAACCCGCAAAAGCGCGGCGTTTGCACCCGTGTCTACACGACGACCCCGAAAAAGCCGAACTCGGCGCTCCGCAAGGTTGCCAAGGTCCGCCTGACCAACCAGCGCGAAGTCATTTCGTACATCCCCGGCGAAGGCCACAACCTCCAGGAACACAGCGTCGTGCTGATCCGCGGCGGTCGTGTCCGCGATCTTCCCGGTGTGCGTTACCACGTCCTGCGCGGCGTGCTCGATACGCAGGGTGTGAAGGACCGCAAGCAGAGCCGTTCGAAGTACGGTGCGAAGCGTCCGAAGTAAGGACCGCTTTTCGGCTATTTGATCATCCCTGGCTGCGTATGCGCCGGGATGCTGTTGTAAAAGGAATTACCTATGGCTCGTCGTCGTCGTCCTGAACGCCGCGAAATCCTGCCCGATCCCCGTTTCGGGGATGTCGTGCTGTCGAAGTTCATGAACAGCGTCATGCTGGACGGGAAAAAGTCCGTTGCCGAAAGCATCGTTTACGGTGCGCTCGAATCGGTTGAAGCCCGCGCCAAGAAGGAACCCGTCGGCGTGTTCCACGAAGCGCTCGCCAACATCCGCCCGAACATCGAAGTTCGCAGCCGCCGCGTCGGCGGTGCGACCTATCAGGTTCCGGTCGAAGTTCGTCCCGAACGTGCACAGGCACTCGCGATCCGCTGGCTGATTACGGCTGCGCGCAACCGCAGCGAAACCACGATGGCTGCCCGCCTGTCGGGCGAACTGCTCGACGCGTCAAACAACCGCGGCAATGCGGTCAAGAAGCGCGAAGACACGCACCGCATGGCCGAAGCGAACCGCGCCTTCAGCCACTACCGCTGGTAAGCGCTGGCGGGGCGGCCCGCTTTCCGGAATCCGCCGTCTCGCAATCGTAACAATCGTTCCTATATCGGGGGTGGCTCAAAAGGCCTCCCCCCAAATCCAAGGAAAAGACCATGGCACGCAGCCATTCGCTCGAACATTATCGCAACTTTGGGATCATGGCGCACATCGACGCCGGCAAGACCACGACGACCGAGCGCATCCTTTACTACACCGGCAAGTCCTACAAGATCGGCGAAGTCCATGACGGCGCCGCGACGATGGACTGGATGGAGCAGGAACAGGAACGCGGCATCACGATCACGTCGGCTGCGACCACCTGCCTCTGGAAAGCTGACGAAGGTCAGGGCCCCGAGCATCGCCTGAACATCATCGACACCCCCGGCCACGTCGATTTCACGATCGAAGTCGAACGTTCGCTGCGCGTGCTCGACGGCGCGATCACCGCGTTCGACGGCGTTGCCGGCGTCGAGCCGCAGTCGGAAACCGTGTGGCGCCAGGCCGACAAGTATCGCGTGCCGCGCATGTGCTTCATCAACAAGCTCGACCGCACCGGCGCCGATTTCTATTATTGCGTCCAGACGATCATCGATCGCCTCGGCGCGGTTCCGGCTGTGCTTTATCTGCCCATCGGTTCGGAAGGCGGCTTCAAGGGCCTCGTCGACCTCGTCAACGAGCGTGCGATCATCTGGAAGGACGAAAGCCTCGGCGCCGAATTCTTCTATGAAGAAATCCCCGCCGATCTCGCCGACAAGGCAGCCGAATATCGCGAAAAGCTCGTCGAGCTCGCCGTCGAACAGGACGACGACGCGATGGAAGCCTATCTTGAGGGTACCGTTCCCGATGTCGCCACGCTGAAGAAGCTGATCCGCAAGGGTACGCTGGCGCAGGCGTTCGTTCCGGTCCTCTGCGGTTCGGCGTTCAAGAATAAGGGCGTCCAGACGCTGCTCGACGCGGTTGTCGACTATCTGCCTTCGCCGCTCGACATTCCTGACGTTCAGGGCATCAATCCCGACAACGACCAGCCCGACACGCGTGCGACGTCGGACTCGGCGCCGCTGTCGCTGCTCGCGTTCAAGATCATGAACGACCCGTTCGTCGGCTCGCTCACCTTTGCCCGCATCTATTCGGGAACCCTGAACAAGGGCACCTACCTGAACTCGGTGAAGGACAAGAAGGAAAAGGTTGGCCGCATGCTGCTGATGCATGCGAATAGCCGCGAAGACATCGAAGAAGCCTATGCGGGCGACATCGTCGCGCTCGCCGGCCTCAAGGAAACCACGACCGGGGACACGCTCTGCGCCACCAACGCGCCGATCATCCTCGAACGGATGGAATTCCCCGAGCCGGTCATCGAGCTGTCGGTGGAACCGAAGACCAAGGCCGACCAGGAACGTATGGGCATCGCGCTCAACCGTCTGGCTGCCGAGGATCCCTCGTTCCGCGTGTCGACCGACCATGAATCGGGTCAGACGATCATCAAGGGCATGGGCGAGCTTCACCTCGACATCCTCGTCGATCGCATGAAGCGCGAGTTCAAGGTCGAAGCGAACGTCGGCGCGCCGCAGGTGGCGTACCGCGAATCGCTCGCGAAGGCCGTCGACGTCGACTACACCCACAAGAAGCAGTCGGGTGGTTCGGGCCAGTTCGGCCGCGTCAAGGTCAGTGTCGCTCCCGGCGAACGCGGCGCGGGCATCACCTTCATCGACGAGATCAAGGGCGGCAACATTCCGCGCGAATATATCCCGTCGGTTGAAAAGGGCATGCGCGAGTCGGCTGAGAACGGCCACATGATCGGCTTCCCGATCATCGACTTCGAAATCAAGCTTACGGACGGCGCGTATCACGACGTCGACTCGTCGGCTCTGGCGTTCGAAATCGCGGGCCGTGCGGCGATGCGCGAAGTGGCGGCAAAGGCCGGCATCAAGCTGCTCGAGCCGGTGATGAAGGTCGAGGTTGTTACCCCTGAGGAATTCATGGGCGACGTGATCGGCGACCTTAACAGCCGTCGCGGGCAGATTCAGGGCACCGACAGCCGGGGCATCGCCCAGGTCGTCGAGGCGATCGTTCCGCTGGCAAACATGTTCGGCTATGTGAACCAGCTGCGCAGCTTCAGCCAGGGTCGCGCGAGCTACTCGATGCAATTCTCGCATTATGAAGAAGTGCCGACCAACGTCGCCGAAGAAGTGAAGGCCAAGATGGCCTGATGGGGTTTTAGGGACCCTGGGCCGCGCGGGCTTGCACCGCGCGGCAAGACCCTCTAAGGGCGGCGCCTGATTCAGCAGGCGCGTCCAGGACTGATCAACGCAAACATTGAACAAGAAGGTTGTTACATCATGGCCAAGGCTAAATTTGAGCGGACGAAGCCGCACTGCAACATCGGCACCATCGGTCACGTCGACCATGGCAAGACCTCGCTGACCGCAGCGATCACCAAGATCCTTTCCGAAAACGTCGCCGGCAACGCCGCCGTCGATTTCGCGAACATCGACAAGGCTCCCGAAGAGCGCGAGCGCGGCATCACCATTTCGACCGCACACGTCGAATATGAAACCGAAGGCCGCCACTATGCGCACGTCGACTGCCCGGGTCACGCTGACTATGTGAAGAACATGATCACCGGTGCCGCCCAGATGGACGGCGCGATCCTCGTCGTGTCGGCCGCTGACGGCCCGATGCCGCAGACCAAGGAGCACATCCTGCTCGCGAAGCAGGTTGGCGTTCCCACCATGGTCGTCTTCCTCAACAAGGTCGACCAGCTGGACGATCCCGAGCTTCTCGAGCTCGTCGAGCTGGAAATCCGCGAAGAACTTTCGAAGCGCGACTTCGACGGCGATAATATTCCGATCATCTCGGGTTCGGCTCTCGCCGCGCTTGAAAGCCGCGACGAAAACATCGGCAAGGACGCGATCCTGAAGCTGATGGCTGCCGTCGACGCATGGATCCCGCAGCCGGAACGTCCGCTCGACAAGCCCTTCCTGATGCCGATCGAAGACGTGTTCTCGATCTCGGGTCGCGGTACGGTCGTCACCGGTCGTATCGAAACCGGCGTCGTCAAGGTTGGTGAAGAAGTCGAAATCGTCGGCATCAAGGACACCAAGAAGACGACCGTTACGGGCGTTGAAATGTTCCGCAAGCTGCTCGACCAGGGCCAGGCTGGCGACAACGTCGGTGCGCTGATCCGCGGCGTCGGCCGTGAAGAAGTCGAGCGTGGCCAGGTTCTGGCGAAGCCCGGCTCGATCACGCCGCACACCGAGTTCACCTCGGAAGTATACGTCCTGTCGAAGGACGAAGGCGGCCGTCACACGCCGTTCTTTGCGAACTATCGTCCGCAGTTCTACTTCCGCACCACGGACGTCACCGGTGAGGTCATCCTTCCCGAGGGCACCGAGATGGTCATGCCGGGCGACAACGTCCAGCTGTCGGTCAAGCTGATCGCCCCGATCGCCATGGACCCGGGTCTGCGCTTCGCAATTCGCGAAGGTGGCCGTACGGTTGGCGCAGGGGTTGTCGCGACCGTTACAAAGTAATATAGGGCCGCGAGCCGCGCGATTCGGAACCGATTCGCGCGGCTCGTAGCTTAAAGATTTTCGATGGCCGATCCGGCTTCCTTGCGGAAACCGGAGCAGGCCATTTCGGCTCTTTCGCATCGTCAGACGGGATTCGACTGGATAAGTCATGGAAACGCAGAATATTCGCATTCGCCTGAAGGCCTTTGATCACCGCGTGCTCGATCAGGCCACCACCGACATTGCCGACACGGCACGTCGTACGGGCGCACTCATTCGCGGTCCGATCCCGCTGCCGACGCGTATCGAGAAATTCACCGTGAACCGCGGTCCGCATGTCGACAAGAAGTCGCGCGAGCAGTTCGAGGTGCGTACCCACAAGCGGCTGCTCGACATTGTGCAGCCCACCCCGCAGACGGTCGATGCGCTGATGAAGCTCGACCTCGCCGCTGGTGTGAACGTCGAAATCAAGCTGGCCTAAGCCAGCGAAGCCCCGGACTTGATCCGGGGTCTCTATCGGCCAGGCGCTTCGGTGCTGGCACAAGTCCGGAGCGATCCGGACCGACGATAGGGTGGATACCGCCGGTCGGCTTCTTCGGAAGCCATTTCAGACCGGGCTGCGTCCCCCGTCTCGCCGCAGGTCCTTCGGGATGGCGGCACCTCAGCCCGGACGGGGCGATGCATCGAAATTCTGGGCTGGGAGGGTTCCGCCGGGGTTTTCCCCCGATGGGGCCCGCAAGCCGTGCGGAATGGTCCGCCCGGCCTCTGTTGAGGAGTATGATCATGCGTACTGGCGTGATCGCGAAGAAAATGGGGATGACCCGCCTGTTTCAGGACGACGGCCGCCACGTGCCCGTCACCGTCCTGAGCCTCGAAGGCTGTCAGGTTGTCTCTGTGCGCGATAAAGACCGCGACGGCTATGTGGCCGTTCAACTCGGTGCCGGCTCGGCGAAGGCGAAGAATGTTGCGAAGCCGCAGCGTGGCGCTTTCGGCAAGGCCGAAGTCGAGCCCAAGGCGAAGATCGTCGAATTCCGCGTTGCTGACGACGCGACGCTCGACGTCGGCGCCGAGCTCTCGGCCGACCATTTCGTCGCCGGTCAGATCGTCGACATCCAGGGCGTGACCCAGGGTAAGGGCTTTGCCGGTGCGATGAAGCGCTGGGGTTTCGGCGGTATGCGCGCGACCCACGGTGTTTCCATCAGCCACCGTGCCCACGGTTCGACGGGTAACCGCCAGGATCCGGGCCGCGTCTTCAAGAACAAGAAGATGGCCGGTCACATGGGCGCCCGCAACCGCACCCAGCAGAATCTCGAAATCGTCCGCACCGACGTCGAACGCGGCCTTCTCTTCGTCAAGGGCTCGGTCCCTGGCTCGAAGGGCGGCTGGCTGCTCGTTCGCGATGCGGTGAAGCTGCCGCGTCATCCCGAGGCCCCCTATCCGGCGGGCATCAAGAGCGCG
Organism: Sphingopyxis sp.; assembly: GCF_965279755.1. Lineage (GTDB taxonomy): Bacteria > Pseudomonadota > Alphaproteobacteria > Sphingomonadales > Sphingomonadaceae > Sphingopyxis. The sequence goes on from NZ_OZ257261.1 coordinate 1,546,842, forward strand.
GCCAACACCAACGATGCCCCGGCTGACGCGCCGGTCGAAACGCCGGTCGAAGAGACCGTCATCGACACCGCGGCCACCGACGGCGCACAGGAGTCCTGATCATGAAGGTCAAGGTTCAGACCCTCGATGGCAAGGCTGGCGCCGACATCGATCTTAACGACGACGTCTTCGGCGTCGATGCGCGTGCCGACATCCTGCACCGCGTCGTCGCCTGGCAGCTCGAGAAGCGCCGCGGCCCTGCCCGCGCCGCTCGCGAGCGCAGCGACGTTGCCCGCACCGGCAAGAAGTTCGGTCGCCAGAAGGGCGGCGGTACCGCCCGTCACGGCGATCGCAAGGCGCCGATCTTCATCGGCGGTGGTAAGGCGCATGGTCCCCGGGCCCGTACCTTCGGCCACTCGCTGAACAAGAAGATCCGCACCCTCGGCCTGAAGATGGCATTGAGCGACAAGGCGAAGGGCGGCAAGATCGTCGTTCTCGACACGCTCGAGCTCAAGGACGCCAAGACGAAGGCGCTTGCCGGCAAGCTCGGCAAGCTCGAACTCGGCAACCGCGCGCTCTTCATCGACGGTGACGCGGTGCACGAAAGCTTCGCGATGGCATCGGCCAACCTGATCGGCATCGACTCGATGCCGGCCGCGGGTGCCAATGTCTATGACATCATCCGTGCCGACACGCTGGTCCTGACCCGCGCGGCGGTCGAAAAGCTGGAGGCCCGTTTCAATGGCTAAGGCAAAAACTGTCGACGCGCGTCACTATGACGTGATCCTCGCTCCGGTGATCACCGAAAAGTCGACCCTGCTCAGCGAAAACAACGCCGTGGTGTTCAAGGTTGCGGACGACGCGACCAAGCCCGCGATCAAGGCGGCCGTCGAGGCGCTGTTCGATGTCAAGGTGGTTAGCGTCAACACGCTCATCACCAAGGGCAAGACCAAGCGCTGGAAGGGCAAGCCCTACACCCGCAGCGACGTGAAGAAGGCGATTGTTCGTCTGGCCGAAGGCCAGTCGATCGACGTCACCACGGGCGTCTGATTGTAGGAAGAGGCAGAGAAAATGGCACTTAAATCCTATAATCCGACCAGCCCCGCGCAGCGCGGCCTGATCCTCGTCGATAAGTCGTCGCTGTGGAAGGGCAAGCCCGTCAAGGCGCTGACCGAAGGCAAGCGCAAGACCGGCGGTCGCAACAACAAGGGTCATGTGACCTCGCGCGGCATCGCCGGCGGCCACAAGCAGAAGTACCGCTTCATCGACTTCAAGCGTCGCAAGTGGGACATGCCGGCTACCGTCGAGCGTCTGGAATATGACCCGAACCGCACGGCGTTCATCGCGCTCGTGAAGTATGAGGACGGTGAGCAGACCTATATCCTGGCGCCGCAGCGTCTGGCGGTCGGCGACACGGTCGTCGCGGGCAAGAAGACCGACGTGAAGCCGGGCAATGCGATGGAACTGTCGCAGATGCCGGTCGGCACGATCGTCCACAATATCGAGATGAAGCCGGGCAAGGGTGGCCAGATCGCCCGTTCGGCTGGCACCTATGCCCAGGTCGTCGGTCGTGACCGCGGTCTTGTCATCGTGCGTCTCGGTTCGGGCGAACAGCGTTACATCCGCGGCGAGTGCATGGGCACGGTCGGCGCGGTGTCGAACCCGGACAACCAGAACACCAACCTGGGCAAGGCTGGCCGCAACCGCTGGCTCGGCAAGCGTCCGCTGACTCGCGGTGTCGCGAAGAACCCGGTCGATCACCCGCATGGTGGTGGTGAAGGCCGCACCTCGGGTGGCCGTCATCCGGTTACCCCGTGGGGCAAGCCGACCAAGGGTGCCCGTACCCGTCACAACAAGTCGACCGACAAGATGATCATCCGGTCGCGTCACGCGAAGAAGAAGAGGTAAGCCATGGCTCGCTCGGTCTGGAAGGGTCCGTTTGTCGACCTTCATCTCCTCAAGAAAGCCGAAACGGCCCAGGACGGCGGCAGCTCTGCCCCGATCAAGACCTGGTCGCGTCGGTCCACCATCCTGCCGCAGTTCGTCGGGCTGACCTTCAACGTCTACAACGGCCGCAAGTTTGTGCCGGTGTCGGTCAATGAAGACATGGTCGGCATGAAGCTGGGTGAATTTGCGCCGACGCGCTTCTTCCCCGGCCACGCGGCCGACAAGAAGGGCAAGCGCTAATGGGCAAGGAAAAGTCCCCCCGCCGCGTTGCGGATAACGAGGCTCTCTCGGTCGGCACGCAGATTCGCGGTTCGGCTCAGAAGCTGAACCTCGTTGCTTCGCTGATCCGCGGCCGCAAGGTCGAAGACGCGCTCAACATCCTCACCTTCTCGAAGAAGGCGATGGCTGTCGACGTGCGCAAGGTTCTGGCGAGCGCGATCGCGAATGCCGAGAATAACCACAACCTCGATGTTGATGCCCTGGTCGTCCAGGAAGCCAGCGTCGGCAAGTCGATCTCGATGAAGCGCTGGCACGCTCGTGGCCGCGGCAAGTCGACCCGGATCGTCAAGCCGTTCAGCCGCATCCGCATCGTCGTGCGCGAACAGGAAGAAGAGGCGTAAGATGGGCCAGAAGAGCAATCCGATCGGCCTGCGCCTGCAGGTCAACCGCACCTGGGACAGCCGCTGGTTCGCCGAAGGCCAGGATTATGGCCGCATGCTGGTCGAGGATCTGAAGATCCGTCAGTATGTGTTCAAGACCCTGCCGCAGGCCGCGATCTCGAAGGTCGTGATCGAACGCCCGGCCAAGCTGTGCCGCGTGTCGATCTATGCGGCCCGCCCGGGCGTCATCATCGGCAAGAAGGGCGCGGACATTGAAAAGCTGCGCAAGAAGCTGGGTGAACTGACGGGCAGCGACGTTTCGCTGAACATCGTCGAGATCCGCAAGCCCGAAGTCGACGCCAAGCTCGTCGGCCAGGGCATCGCCGACCAGCTCGAACGCCGCGTTGCGTTCCGCCGCGCCATGAAGCGCGCGGTGCAGTCGGCCATGCGTCTTGGCGCTGAAGGCATCCGCATTAACTGCGCCGGCCGTCTGGGCGGCGCGGAAATCGCGCGTACCGAATGGTATCGCGAAGGCCGGGTGCCGCTGCACACGCTGCGCGCCAATGTCGACTATGCCGAATCGACCGCCCACACCGCCTATGGCGTGTGCGGGATCAAGGTGTGGATCTTCAAGGGTGAGATCCTCGGCCACGACCCGATGGCAACCGACCGTCTGATGCTCGACGCACAGACGACCGGTGTCCGTCCGGCTCGTGAAGATCGCCGCTAAGGACTGCTGACATGCTGCAACCGAAAAAAACCAAGTTCCGCAAGGCATTCAAGGGCCGTATCCACGGCCTCGCCAAGGGTGGCACCGACCTGAACTTCGGCTCCTACGGCCTGAAGGCGATGGAACCCGAGCGCATCACCGCGCGCCAGATCGAAGCGGCTCGCCGCGCGATCAGCCGTGCGATCAAGCGTCAGGGTCGCCTCTGGATCCGCATTTTCCCCGACGTCCCCGTGTCGTCGAAGCCCGCCGAAGTCCGCATGGGCAAGGGCAAGGGTTCGCCTGAATATTGGGCGGCCCGCGTCAAGCCCGGTCGCATCCTGTTCGAACTCGACGGCGTTCCGGGCCCCGTGGCCGCGCTGGCGTTCGAACGTGCGGCGATGAAGCTGCCGATCAAGACGAAGGTCGTTGCCCGCCTCGGCGACACCTCGCATCTGGAGGGTTGAGGGCCATGGCCAAGACCGAAGATCTGACCAAGAAGACCGACGACCAGCTCTCCGAGCAGCTCGGCGAACTGAAGCGCGAGGCCTTCAACCTCCGCTTCCAGGCCGCCACCGGGCAGCTGGAAAAAGCGTCGCGGGTCAAGGAAGTGCGCCGCACGATCGCGCGCGTCAAGACCGAGCAGACCGGGCGTTCGCGCTCGGCTGCCAAGTAAGGAGACCGACCCATGCCGAAGCGCATTCTGACCGGCACGGTGGTGTCCGACAAGGGCGACAAGACCGTCGTGGTGAAAGTCGAGCGGAAGGTGAAGCACCCTCTGTACGGCAAGATCATCCGTCGTTCGAAGAAGTATCACGCCCACGATGAGGACAACGCCATCAAGGCTGGCGAAACCGTCCGCATCGAGGAAACGAAGCCGATTTCGAAGCTGAAGACCTGGAAGGTTCTCGACAAGGTCGAGGTCTCGACCAAGGCGAAGAAAGCCGACGAGATCGACGCGTAAGAAGTTTCACGGAACCGCCGGGATGGCCCGGTAGGCCCAGGAAGAAGGAAATGCATCGATGATTCAGATGCAGTCACAATTGGAAGTCGCCGACAACAGCGGTGCGAAGCGCGTCCAGTGCATCAAGGTGCTCGGCGGGTCGAAGCGTCGCGTCGCCGGCGTGGGCGACGTGATCGTCGTGTCGATCAAGGAAGCCCAGCCGCGTGGCAAGGTGAAGAAGGGTGACGTGCATCGCGCCGTCATCGTCCGCACCGCCAAGGACGTGCGCCGCGCCGATGGCTCGGTGATCCGTTTCGACAGCAATGCCGCCGTCCTCGTCAACAAGAACGAGGAGCCGATCGGCACCCGTATCTTCGGCCCCGTCGTCCGCGAACTCCGCGGCAAGGGCTATATGAAGATCATCAGCCTGGCGCCGGAGGTACTCTGACCATGGCGAACAAGATCAAGAAGGGTGACACGGTCGTCGTCCTGTCCGGCAAGGACAAGGGCAAGACCGGTGAAGTGACGCAGAGCCTGCCGAAGGACGGCAAGGTCGTCGTCGCTGGCGTCAATGTCATCACCCGCCACCGCAAGCCGACCCAGACCAACCCGCAGGGTGGTCTGGAGCGCAAGGAAGCGCCGCTCTTCGCGAGCAAGGTTGCGCTCGCCGATCCCAAGACCGGCAAGCCGACGCGCGTCCGCTTTGAAACCAAGGACGGCAAGAAGGTCCGCGTGGCCGTGAAGTCCGGGGAGACGATCAATGGCTGACACCTACACCCCGCGCATGCGCAAGCTCTATGACGACAAGATCGTCAAGGCGATGACCGAAAAATTCGGTTACAAGAATGCGATGGAAGTGCCGAAGATCGCAAAGATCACGCTCAACATGGGCGTCGGCGAAGCCACGCAAGACAAGAAGAAGGTCGAATCGGCCGCTGCCGAGATGGAACTCATCGCCGGCCAGAAGCCGGTCGTGACCAAGGCCAAGAAGTCGATCGCCCAGTTCAAGCTGCGCGAAGGCATGCCGATCGGTTGCAAGGTGACCCTGCGCCGCGAACGCATGTTCGAGTTCCTCGATCGCCTGATCACCATCGCGATGCCGCGTATTCGCGACTTCCGTGGCGTGTCGGCGACCAGCTTCGACGGTCGTGGCAATTATGCCATGGGCCTGAAGGAACAGATCATCTTCCCCGAGATCAACTATGACCGCATCGACCAGGTGCGCGGCATGGACGTGATCGTCACCACCACCGCTCGTACGGACGAAGAAGCCCGCGAACTGCTCAAGCTGTTCGGCTTCCCCTTCCCGATCGAAGCGCAGGAAAAGGAAGCCGCCTGATCCCTTCGGGACCAGGCAGGCTCTTTCAAGAAGGAAAGAGAACTTAAGTCATGGCGAAACTGAGTTCGATGAACAAGAATGAGCGTCGTAAGCAGCTGGTGAAGAAATACGCCGGCCGCTATGCGAAGCTGAAGGCGATTGCGGCAGACACCTCGCTCGACGAGGGCGAACGTCTGATCGCACGCCTCAAGATGGCGGAAATTCCGCGCAACGGTAACCCGACCCGCATCCGCAACCGCTGCGAGCTGACGGGGCGCCCGCGCGCCTATTACCGTAAATTCCGGCTGTGCCGTATCCAGCTCCGCGATCTGGCCAACAAGGGCCTGATCCCCGGTGTTGTGAAGTCGAGCTGGTAAGGGACTGACAAGATGGCAATGACCGATCCTCTGGGTGATATGCTCACCCGCATCCGCAACGGCCAGTCGGCGAAGAAGGACAGCGTCCTGACGCCCGCTTCGACCCTGCGCGTCCGCGTTCTCGATGTTCTTCAGCGTGAAGGCTATATCCGTGGCTACAGCGAAGAAGCGCTGGGCTCGAAGGGCCAGCACAAGGGCATCCGCATCGAACTGAAATATTTCGAAGGCCAGCCGGCGATCCGCCATGTGGCTCGCGTTTCGAAGCCGGGTCGCCGCGTCTATTCGGCCTCGAAAGAGCTGCCGATCGTGCGCAACGGCCTGGGCATCACCATCGTGTCGACCCCGCGCGGCGTTCTTTCGGACGCCGAAGCCCGCGAACATAATGTCGGCGGCGAAGTGCTGGCGGAGGTGTTCTGATGTCGCGCATTGGTAAAAAGGCAGTAGCGGTTCCCGGCGGCGTCACTGCCGCGATCGACGGCGGCCAGCTGTCGGTCAAGGGTCCGAAGGGCACGCTGGCGATGCCGCTGTCCGACAACATCAAATATGAAGTCGGCGAAGGCAGCATTTCGGTCCAGCCCGCGAACGACAGCCGCGAAGCTCGTGCCTTCTGGGGCATGCAGCGCACGCTGGTGCAGAACCTGATCACGGGCGTGACCGAAGGCTTCACCAAAGTCCTCGAAATCACCGGTGTCGGCTATCGCGCCAACTCGCAGGGCAAGACTCTGAAGCTGCAGCTCGGCTACAGCCACGATGTTGATTTCGCGGTGCCGGAAGGCATCGAGATCAAGACGCCGGACAACACGACGATCGAGATCAGCGGCATCGACAAGCAGCAGGTCGGCCAGGTCGCGGCGGAAATCCGTCGTTGGCGCAAGCCGGAGCCCTATAAGGGCAAGGGCATCAAGTATCGCGGCGAGTACATCTTCCGCAAAGAAGGCAAGAAGAAGTAAGCCATGGCACATCTTACCACTTTCCAAAAACGTCGCCAGCGCGTCCGTACCGCGCTCCGTCAGCGCGCCGCCGGGCGTCCGCGCCTTTCGGTGCACCGCTCGGGCCGCCACATCTATGCGCAGCTCATCGATGATGCCGCCGGCAAGACGCTGGCCGCAGCCTCGACGCTCGACAAGGATGTCCGCGGCAAGACCGGCGCTACTGCGGCTGCTGCAGCCGATGTGGGCAAGCGCCTTGCCGACGCCGCCAAGAAGGCGGGCGTGACGCAGGTCGTGTTCGACCGCGGCGGCTTCCTGTTCCACGGGCGCATCAAGGCGCTGGCCGACGCGGCTCGCGAAGGCGGATTGGAGTTCTGATTATGGCAGACGAAGTACAGAACGTCGAAGGCGCTCCCGAAGCAGCCCCCACCACCGATGGCCAGGCACCGCGCCGCGGTCGTGGCGGCGGCCGCGATGGCGGTCGTGGCGGACGTGACGGTGGCCGTGGCCGCCGTGACGACCGTCGTCCCCGCGACGAGGATGGCGGCGAAGAGCTGATCGAAAAGCTCGTCCACATCAACCGCGTTTCGAAGACCGTGAAGGGCGGCAAGCGCTTCGGTTTTGCCGCGCTCGTCGTCGTCGGCGACGGCAAGGGCCGCGCCGGTTTCGGTCATGGCAAGGCGCGCGAAGTGCCCGAAGCCATCTCGAAGGCGACCGCCGCTGCCAAGAAGGCGATGATTCGCGTTCCGCTGCGCGACGGCCGCACGCTGCACCATGATGGCCGCGGCCATTTCGGTGCCGGCAACGTCACGCTGCGCTCGGCGCCTGCGGGTACCGGCATCATCGCCGGTGGTCCGATGCGCGCCGTGTTCGAATCGCTGGGCGTCGCCGACGTGGTGACCAAGTCGGTCGGCACCTCGAACCCCTACAACATGATCCGTGCGACCTTCGAGGCGCTTGGCGAACAGACCAGCCCGAAGTCGGTCGCGCAGCGTCGCGGCAAGAAGGTTTCGGATCTGATCAAGCGTGGCGGTGCGTCCGACCGCGCAGCCGAGGCGGAAGCCGCGGCGGTGACGGAGTAAGACAATGGCCGACAAGAAGATCAAGATCCGCCAGATCGGCTCGCCGATCCGTCGTCCGAAGAGCCAGCGCGCCATTCTGACCGGCCTCGGCCTGGGCAAGATGCACCGCGAGGTCGAACTGGTCGACAGCCCGGAAGTGCGCGGCATGATCCGCAAGCTTCCGCACATGGTGGAAGTTGTCGAGGGCTAAACTGCGGTGAAGCTCTATCGCCTGTTGACCGGTCCCGACGACAGCGCCTTTTGTGCGCGGGTCGAGGGACTGCTCAACCGGGGGTGGCAGCTTCACGGTAGCCCCTCGATCACCAGTGTCGATGGCCGCGGCTATGTCGCCCAGGCCATTGTGATGGAGAAAGCCGGGCCCTATCCCGGTTTTCAGCCATCGAGTGAAATCGAACCGGACTAAGCCAGAACATAAATTGGCTTTTCGGCCCTCAGCGCGACAACAGCGAAAGCGAGTGCAAAGACATGACTATCAAGCTCAACGAACTTCGTGACAACAATGGCGCCCGCAAGGGCCGTATGCGCGTCGGACGCGGCATCGGCTCGGGCAAGGGCAAGACCGCCGGCCGCGGCCAGAAGGGCCAGAAGGCCCGCAGCGGCGTCGCGATCAACGGCTTCGAGGGCGGCCAGATGCCGCTCCACATGCGTATCCCGAAGCGCGGCTTCAACAACATCTTCGGCAAGGATTTCGCCATCGTCAATCTGGGCATGATCCAGAAGCTGGTCGACGCGAAGAAGCTCGATGCCAAGGCCGTGATCGACCATGCCGCGCTCAAGGCGGCTGGCGTGGCGCGCGGTGGCAAGGACGGCGTCCGCCTCCTCGCCAAGGGTGAATTCACCGCCAAGCTGACCTTCGCGGTCGCCGGTGCGTCGAAGGGCGCGATCGAGGCGGTCGAAAAGGCTGGCGGCAAGGTCGAGCTTCCAGAAGTCAAGGAAGTGGCGCCCGAAGGCAAGAAGGCCCAGCGCCGCGCCGCGGCAGCAGCCAAAAAGGTCTAATGCTCCTGGGGGCGGGTCGGCATCGGTCGACCCGCCCCCGACGCATTTGAATCGGGCCTTTCCCCTTGCGCTTCGACCCATGCGAACGCACATAGGCGCCGGGTCGCGGGGGGCGCGGTCCTGACGAACCCGAGGAAAGATACCCATGGCCTCTCGCGCCGACCAGCTTGCTTCCAACCTGAACTTTTCCAAGTTCGGCCAGGCGACCGAACTTAAGAACCGCATCTGGTTCACGATCGGCGCGCTGATCGTTTTCCGCTTCCTGTCGTTCGTGCCGCTGCCCGGGGTCGACCCCGTTGCGCTGTCGCGGCTCTATTCGCAGGCGGCGTCGGGCGGCATCCTCGACATCTTCAACACCTTCTCGGGCGGCAGCCTGGAGCGCATGAGCATCATCGCGCTCGGCGTCATGCCTTACATTACGGCGTCGATCGTCGTGCAGCTCGCCTCAGCGCTCGCCCCCAGCCTCGCCGCACTCAAGAAAGAGGGCGAGAGCGGGCGCAAGAAGCTCAATCAATATACGCGCTACGGCACCGTCTTCCTGACCGCGATCCAGGGCTATTTCATCGCCGTGGGTCTCGAGACGCTCGGTCAGAGCCAGGGAATTGCAGCGGTCGTCGACCCCGGCATGATGTTCCGCCTCGGCGCGGTGATCAGCATCGTCGGCGGTACGTTGTTCCTGATGTGGCTCGGTGAGCAGATCACCAGCCGCGGCATCGGCAACGGCGTGTCGCTGATCATCATGGCGGGCATTCTCGCGCAGCTGCCGCGCAGCTTCGCGCAGATGTTCACGCAGGTCCGCGAAGGCTCGATGGGCGGCGGCACGATCCTTGCCGTCGTCGGCGGCGCGATCGTCATCATCGCGTTTATCAGCTTCATGGAGCGCGCGCAGCGCCGCGTCCTCGTCCAGTACCCGAAGCGCGCGACGCAGCGCGGCGTGATGCAGGCCGACCGCAGCCATCTGCCGCTCAAGGTCAACACGGCGGGCGTGATCCCGCCGATCTTCGCCTCGTCGCTGCTGCTGATGCCGCTGACGGTCACGCAGATGCTCGGCAACAATGTCCAGCAGGATACGCGCTGGGGCGAATTCCTCGTCTCGCTCAACCAGTATCTCGCACACGGGCAGCCGCTCTACATGGCGCTCTACGCCGCGGGCATCATCTTCTTCTGCTTCTTCTACGTCGCGGTCGTCTTCAATCCCGAAGAAACCGCCGACAATCTGAAGCGCCAGAACGGCTTCATTCCCGGCATCCGCCCAGGTAAGAACACCGCCGCCTATCTCGATTTCGTGCTGACGCGCATCACCGTGATCGGTGCGGCCTATCTGGCGGCCATCTGTCTCGTCCCCGAATATTTCATCGCGGGATCGGGTCTGCCGTTCCAGCTCGGCGGCACCAGCCTGCTGATCATCGTCAACGTGACGATCGACACGATCAGCCAGATCCAGAGCCACATGCTCGCGCATCAATATGGCGATCTTATCAAGAAGGCCAAATTGAAGGGCGGCGTTGCGCGGCGCTGATACCGCCGCTACGCGATTCTCTCACAGGGCAGGGGAAACAGGGGTCGTCATGACGCTGAATATCATTTTGCTTGGGCCGCCGGGAGCGGGCAAGGGTACGCAGGCTTCGCGGCTCGAAAGCGAGCATGGCATGGTCCAGCTGTCGACCGGCGACATGCTCCGCGCCGCCGTCAAGGCGGGAACTCCGATCGGGGTCCAGGCGAAAGCGGTGATGGACGCGGGCGAGCTGGTGTCGGACGAGATCGTCTCGGGCCTCATCGGCGAACGGCTCGACGAGCTGGGCGGAGAAACCTCGGTCATTTTCGACGGCTATCCGCGTACGGCCGCACAGGCCGATTCGCTCGACCAGATCCTCGCCGACCGGGGCCGCAAGCTCGACCATGTGATCGAACTGGTGGTTGAGGAAGAGGCGCTCGTCGACCGGATCACCGGCCGCTTCAGCTGCGCCAAGTGCGGCGCGGGCTATCACGACCGCTACAAGCTCCCGAAGGTGGAGAATGTTTGCGACGTTTGCGGCAGCAGTGAATTCAAGCGCCGCCCCGACGACAATGAGGAAACCGTGCGTACGCGCATGGCCGAATATCGTGCCAAGACCGCGCCGATCCTGCCGATCTACGAAGCCCGCGGCATCGTCAGCAAGGTCGACGGCATGGCCGACATCGATCATGTCAACGACGCGATCGAGGCGATCCTCGGCAGCGACGCCAGCTAGCCAGCGTCTCTGCCGCCGTCTATAAAGGCGGAGAAGGGGACAGGGCATGCATCTCAGGACTATCTTCGGCGCGGCATTGCTGTCTTCGGCGGCGCTGGCAGCTGCACCGGCGGCGGCGAAAGTCATCGACCAGAGCGATATCGGCTTCACCGTCGCGCATACGGCGCAGGTTGCCGCGAGCCCCGAAGACGTCTGGAAAATGCTCCGCCTGCCCGACAAATGGTGGTCGAAGGAGCATAGCTGGTCGGGCGACGCCGCCAATTTCTGGCTCGATTCGCAAGCTGGCGGCTGCTTCTGCGAAAAGCTTCCCGGTACCGTCCCCGGCAGCGTTCAACATGCGCGGATCATCTTTGCCCAGCCGAATCAGATGATGCGCCTGTCGGGCGCCTTCGGGCCATTGCAGGGCGAAGCTGTTACGGGAACGCTGACGATCCAGATCAAGCCGACTGCGACGGGGAGCGCGATCCGCTTCGACTATGTCGTCGGCGGCTATATGCGCTTCAAGGTCGCCGACGTCGCGCCCGCGGTCGACAAGGTGCTGGGCGAGCAGCTCATCGGTCTGGCGAAGGCACTCGGCGGCTCGCTGCCCGTCGCCAAGGACGATGATGACGACGTCAAAGAAGCGCCGGCCAAGAAGAAGGATGAGCCCGGACTCGACGATGCGGTCGCCGATCTCGTCAAGGACACGCCGAAGGACGATTAGGGCTTGGGCTGGCTGCGCAATTTGGCGAGCGCGGCAAACGGCCCGGCCTGTTCCTCGCTGAGCACGCCTTTTTCGGCAAGGATGCGGTCGGCATCGGGGTGACGCGGGAAGGGATCGAGCGCCAGCGACATCGTTTGCACCGCGGCCTCGCCGACATCGGCGCGTTCGCCCTCCAGCGGCAATATGTCGAGGTCGGCATCGCTGATCTCGACCTCTTCGTCCAGGTTCGCTGCAGGCTCAGCATCACGCAGGAAGCGAAGGTCGAACACTTCGTCGACCTTGGCGGGGACCGGCAAATCGGTTGCGGCACAGCTTTGCACAAGCTTCGCTTCGATCCGTCCTCTGACGGCGATCCCGCCGGCGACCGCGTGGATCTCGGCCGTTACGACGAAACGGTCGAGCGCGACGAGCCCCAACCGCTTTGCAATGGCGGCCCGCGTTGCTTCGTCGGCCTCGAGCGTCAGGCTGCGCCCCTGCGCCGCGTCGGCGACGGTGACGATGTGCGAAAATTCGGGCGCGCTCATCGCATCAGCCCGCAAGACGGTCTGCGACGATCAGCGCGTCAACCGGCGTCGCGGCAAGAGCGCCGCGCAGCTTTGCGACCTCCGCCATGACATGCGCCAGGCCGCCCTCGGGCGGTTCCTTGCCGCGCCAGAGGTTGCGTACGAGCGCTGCCGACAGCTCGTCGGACCCGTCGGCCGCTCGATAGGCGCCCAGCCGGCCGCCGAGGGCTCCGACCATCCGTCCGATTTGCTTGCCGACGACCATGTCGCCAAAACCGATCTGGCGCATCTGGCCGTCCATGTCGTCGACGAACAATTCGGTGAGCTGGACGCCGGCCACAGCCTGATCCGGATCGTCGTCGATGCGGTGAAGGACAAGCGCGAGAACAAGGCTGATCATGTCGAAACGACCGTCGAGCGTATCGGGCACCCCCCCCTTGGCATACCAGTGCGGCGCGCGCGCGGTGGCCACGACGGCGTTCCAGAGCGGACGGCGCGCCTCGCGCGGATCGGCCTCGGACTTGAAGAGCTTGCGGAGTGAAGAAAACATGCCGGAACGCTTAGGCCGAATCGAGTCATCGGAAAAGGCCCCTCGGTCAGCTTGGCGCAAGCTTTGCGGCGGCATAAGCCGCTTGTGCGCGCCGTCCGCTTGCGGTTAAGAGGCGCGATTGCCAGCGTCGGCGTAGAGCGGCGCAACGGAGACATGTTGATGCCGATCCAGAACCCGAAGCTTCCCGCCCGCCCCGTGCGCCTGATCGTAGTCGGGCTGGCGCTCGCGCTGACCGTCAGCGGTTGCGCGCAGCTGAAGGGGCGGCAGGGTTATGTCGTCGATCCGGTGCTGACCGATGCGGTCACGCCCGGCGTCGACAATCGCGAATCGGTGGAAAAGACGCTGGGCCGTCCGACCTTCGTCGGCCAGTTCAGTGACAATGAATATTATTATGTATCGCGCGAAACGCGGCAGCTGGCCTTCGCGCGGCCGCGTCCAGTTGCGCAACAGGTGCTCCGCGTGAAGTTCGATCCGGCAGGCAATGTCGTCGCGGTCGACAAGACCGGGCTCGAGCTCGTCAGCAGACTGAGCCCCGAAGGCGACAAGACGCCGACGCTTGGTCGGCACCGTAGCTTCTTCGAGGATATCTTCGGCAATATCGGCGCGGTCGGTGCGCCGGGCGTCGGCGGCGGCGGTTCGCAGGGGCAATAAGCCCGCTCCAGCAGCCCCAAAGGGTGAAAGAGGCGGCGCCGGAAGGCGCCGCCTTTTCCTTATCCTGCGATGCCGCCGGCAGCGAGCACCGCGAGCGTCACCAGATCCGACGCGGTCGACGCCATCGTCGCGACCTGCACCGGCTTTTCCATGCCGATCAGCATCGGGCCGATGACCGCACCGGCGCCGAGTTCGCGTAGCAGCTTTGCCGACAGGTTCGCCGACTGCAGCCCCGGCATGACGAGGACGTTCGCAGGGCCCGACAGACGGCAGAAGGGATAGTTGCGCATCACCTTTTCGTTGAGCGCGACGTCGGGTGCCATCTCGCCTTCATATTCGAAGCCCGGATTCCGTTCGTCGAGGATCGACACGGCCTCGCGGATATTGTCGAGCCATGATCCCGGCGGGTTGCCGAAGGTCGAATAGGACAGGAAGGCGACGCGCGGCTCGTGGCCCATGCGGCGCGCGACTTGCGCGGTGCGTTCGGCGATGTCGGCGAGCATTTCGGCGGTCGGCCGTTCGTTCACCGTCGTGTCGGCCATGAAAATCGTGTGATGCTGGTCGACGAGGACATGGATGCCGAACGGCGTCTTGCCTTCTGCATGATCGATCACGCGGCGAACCTCGCGCATCGACTGCGAATAGGTGCGCGTCGTGCCGGTAATCATCGCATCGGCAAGGCCGATTTTCAGGAGCAGCGAGCCGAAGATATTGCGGTCGCGATTGACCATGCGCTCGATGTCGCGGCGCAGATAGCCGCGGCGCTGGAGCCGTTCGTAGAGCATGTCTACCATCTGCGGCACGTGCGGCGAATTGACGCTGTTGTGAACCTCGAAGCTCTCGGCGTCGGCAACACCCATCGCGCGCAGCTTGTCGTGCAGCCCTTCGCGGCCGACGAGCACGGGAATGCCGTAGCCGCCGTCGCGGAACTGGATCGCGGCGCGCAGCACCACTTCTTCCTCGCCCTCGGCAAAGACGACGCGCTTGGGGTTCGCGCGCGCTGCTTCATAGGCGAGCGTCAGAACCGAGGTGGTCGGATTGAGCCGCGCGCGCAGGCGCGTGCGATATTCTTCCAGATCCTCGATCGGCTGCTGGGCGACGCCGGTGTCCATCGCCGCTTTTGCTACCGCCGCGGGAACGATTTCCATCAGGCGCGGGTCGAAGGGCGACGGAATGATATATTCGGGACCAAAGCTCGACGCCCGCCCGCCATAAGCCGCCGCAACCTCTTCGGGCACCTGCTGCCGCGCGAGGTCCGCGATCGCATAAGCTGCCGCGATCTTCATCTCTTCGTTGATCGCCGTCGCACGCACGTCGAGCGCGCCGCGGAAGATGAAGGGGAAGCAGAGGACATTGTTGACCTGGTTCGGATAGTCCGAGCGCCCCGTCGCGATAATCGCGTCCGGCCTCGCGGCCCGGGCATCGGGCGGCGAGATTTCGGGATCGGGGTTCGCCATCGCGAAGATGATCGGCGCGGGCGCCATGTCCTTCACCATCTCGGGCTTCAGCGCGCCCGCGGCGGAAAGGCCGAGAAAGACGTCGGCGCCGACCAGCGCTTCGGTCAGGTTGCGCGCTTCGGTCGGCACCGCATGCGCCGACTTCCACTGGTCCATGCCCTCGGTACGGCCCTGATAGATCGTGCCCTTGCGGTCGCACATGATCACATTTTCGTGCCGCACGCCCATCGACTTGATCAGCGACGTACAGGCGATGGCTGCGGCGCCGGCACCATTGACGACGACCTTCACCGTCGACAGGTCGCGCCCCGTCAGGTGGCAGGCGTTGATCAGGCCGGCGGCGGTGATGATCGCGGTGCCATGCTGGTCGTCATGGAACACCGGGATGTTCATCTTCTCTTTCAGCGCCTGTTCGATGATGAAGCAGTTCGGCGCTGCGATATCTTCCAGGTTGATCCCGCCGAAGCTCGGCTCGAGCAGCGCGACCGCGTCGATGAACGCCTGCGGATCCTCGGTATCGACCTCAAGGTCGATCGAATCGACGTCGGCGAAGCGCTTGAACAGAACCGCCTTACCTTCCATCACCGGTTTCGAGGCGAGCGCGCCGAGATTGCCGAGACCAAGGATCGCGGTGCCGTTCGAAATGACCGCGACCAGATTGCCCTTAACCGTATAATCATAGGCCTTGGCCGGATCCTCGGCGATCGCAAGCACGGGCACCGCGACGCCGGGCGAGTAGGCGAGGGAAAGGTCGCGCTGCGTCGCCATCGGCTTCGACGCGACGATCTCGATTTTTCCGGGCCGGCCATATTCGTGGTAAAGCAGGGCCTCGCGGTCCGAGAACTGCACCTTGTTGCCGCTGTCCATGTTAATCCCCTTGGTTCGATTTCCAGACGCGCGCCCGTTTCCCAATCCCCTAGCGTCACCGGCGGCGATTGTAACCGCCAATGTTGCAGCCGTGTGCCTTGCCATGCCGCCGCCAATCACTAAGCAGGGTCCGATGTCTGCCACCGCCCGTTCCGCCGCCAACAGCAACAGCGCCCCCGCCGCCACACCGATGATGGCGCAATATTGGTCGCTCAAGCAAAAGGCCGACGATTGCCTGCTCTTCTATCGCATGGGCGACTTTTTCGAATTGTTTTTCGACGATGCGAAGGCGGCGGCTTCGACGCTCGACATCGCGCTCACCTCGCGCGGTGAACATGGCGGCGAGCCGGTGCCGATGTGCGGCGTTCCCGTCCATTCGGCCGAATCCTATCTCGCGCGGCTGATCAAGGCAGGGCACCGGGTCGCGATTGCCGAACAGGTCGAAACCCCCGCCGAGGCCAAGGCGCGCGGCGGGTCGAAGGCGCTCGTCGCGCGCGATATCGTTCGCTTCGTTACCGCAGGGACGCTGACCGAAGAAGCGCTGCTCGAAGGCCGCAGCGCCAACCGGCTCGCCGCGCTTGCCCAAGTCGGCAGCGAAGGCGAGGTGGCCATCGCCGCCGCGGATATTTCGACCGGACGGTTCGAGGTGGTGGCGGTGCGTCCCGAACAGGTCGATGCCGAACTCGCGCGGCTCGCACCGTCCGAGCTGCTCGTCAGCGAGAGTGCCGACGATGTGCCCGACTGGGTCGCGCGGCAGCTGGTGCGCCGGCCGCAATCGGATTTCTCGAGCACGACGGCACAAAAGCGCCTTGAAAGCTTCTTCGCCGTCCAGACGCTCGACGGCTTCGGCCAGTTCGGCCGCGGCGAACTGGCGGCGATGGGTGCGCTTGTTGCCTATCTCGATCATGTCTCGACCGGTCAGCCGATCTTTCTGCAGCCACCGCTTCGGCATCAGGCCTCGGGCCGGATGGCGATCGATGCGGCGACGCGCGAAAGCCTCGAACTCGTCCGTACGATGGCGGGGGCCCGCGACGGCAGCCTGCTCGGGACGATCGACCGCACAGTGACCGCGGCGGGTGCGCGTCTGCTCGCCGACGATCTTGCGAGCCCGCTGACCGACAAGGCGGCGATCCTCGACCGCCTCGACCTCGTCGATGGCCTTGCGCGCGACGCGCTGTGGCGTGGCGATCTGCGTGCCGCGCTCCGCGCGCTGCCCGATGCCGGCCGCGCGCTCGGCCGCCTTGTTGCGGGGCGCGGCGGCCCGCGCGACCTCGCGCAGCTTCGCGATGCGCTCGGCGGCGCGCGGTTGCTCCGCGAGCGCCTCGCACGCCGTCCGGACCTGCCGCCGCTCCTGGCGCGCCTGCTTCCCGGCCTCGACGGCCATGGCGCGCTCGTCGACGAACTCACGCGTGCCCTCATCGAAACCCCGCCGGTCGACGCCGCACAGGGCGGTTATGTCGCCGAAGGTTATGACCACGCGCTCGACGCCTTGCGCGAAACCGCGCGCGACGGGCGCAAGGCGATTGCATCGCTGGAGGCGCAATATCGCGACCGGACCGGCATCGCCTCGCTCAAGATCCGCCATAACGGCGTGCTCGGTTATCATGTCGAGGTGCCGGCGAAGCATGCCGATGCGCTGATGGCGCCCGAATCGGGCTTCACGCATCGTCAGACGCTCGCTGGCGTTGTGCGGTTCAATTCGTCGGACCTTCACGAAGCCGCGAGCCGGGTCACACAGGCGGGTGTTCACGCGATCGCTGCCGAGGCCGCGCATCTCGAAGCGCTCACCGATGCGGCCGTATCGCGCCGCGAAGCGATCGCCGCGAGCTGCGACGTCCTCGCGCGGATCGATGTCGCTGCGTCGCTCGCCGATCATGCCATGAGCCACAATTGGTGCCGTCCCGACCTCGCCGATACGCCGTGTCTCGACGTGGCGGGCGGGCGGCATCCGGTCGTCGAAGCGGCGCTGGCAAAATCGGGCGAACGCTTCGTCCCCAACGATGTTTCGCTCTCCGAAACCGACCGGCTCTGGCTCGTCACCGGCCCGAACATGGGCGGTAAATCGACCTTCCTTCGCCAGAATGCGCTGATCGTCGTGCTCGCACAGGCTGGCGGCTTCGTCCCCGCCGCGTCGGCGAAGCTCGGCCTTGTCGACCGCCTCTTCAGCCGCGTCGGCGCCAGCGACAATCTGGCGCGGGGACGTTCGACCTTCATGGTCGAGATGGTCGAGACCGCGGCGATCCTCGCGCAGGCGACCCCGCAAAGCTTCGTGATCCTCGACGAGGTCGGTCGCGGCACCTCGACCTATGACGGGCTTGCGCTCGCCTGGTCGGTGGTCGAGGCGGTGCACGAGACCAACAAGTGCCGCTGCCTCTTCGCAACGCATTATCATGAGCTCACGCGCCTCGCCGAAACGCTGAACGCGCTGTCGCTTCACCACGTTCGCGCGCGCGAATGGCAGGGCGATCTGGTGCTGCTCCACGAGGTTGCCGAGGGTCCGGCGGACCGCAGCTATGGCTTGGCGGTCGCGCGCCTCGCGGGTGTGCCGGCCGGGGTCGTCAAACGCGCCGAAGCGGTGCTCGCCAAGCTTGAGGCCGGGCGCGAAAAGACCGGCGGACTTGCCGCGGGGCTGGATGATCTGCCTCTCTTCGCCGCGACGCTCGCCGAAGCCCCGGCGGCGGTGCAGGATGCGCTACGTGATGCGCTGGCAGGGATCGATCCCGACGCGCTCGCCCCGCGCGAAGCGCTCGACGCGCTCTATCGACTGAAACAGATTCTGGTCGACGAGACATGAGCGATCTGTTCGATAATCTCGACGACCGCCGCGCGATCATCGACCGCCGCGTGCTGTCGGACCGGCTTCGCGAGATTGCCGAGGAGACGAGCGATTCGGGCAAGCGCCGGCGGGCGATGGTCGATCTGCTGAAGGATGCGCTCGAAACGGGGCGCGCCGAGATCAACAGGCGCCTGCTGGAACATCCGTCGTCGGGGCGCATCGCCGCCACCGCGACTGCCTTTCTGATCGACCAGATCGTCCGCGTCAGCCACGACTTCACGGTCGATCATCTCTACCCCTCGGGCAATCGTTCAGCGGGTGAGCGCATCACCCTGATCGCGGTCGGCGGCTATGGGCGCGGCGAAATGGCGCCGTTCAGCGACATCGACATCGGCTTTCTGACGCCGTTCAAGCAGACGAGCTGGACCGAGCAGGTGATCGAGGCGCAACTCTACACGCTGTGGGATCTGGGGCTGAAGGTCGGGCATTCGTCGCGCTCGATCGATGAGATGATCCGCGCCGCGAAGGAGGATCTGACGATCCGCACCGCGCTGCTCGAGGCGCGCTTCATCTGGGGCGACCGCGACCTGTACGATCAGGCGGCGGCGCGTTTCGATGCCGAGGTTGTCGCGAGCAATTCGCGGGCGTTCGTCGCCGAAAAACTCGCCGAACGCGACGAGCGCCACAAGCGCATGGGCGATTCGCGCTATGTCGTCGAACCCAATGTGAAAGAAGGGAAGGGGGGGCTGCGCGACCTCCACACGCTCTTCTGGATCGGCAAGTTCATCCACCGCGTACGGACGGTGCCAGAACTGGTCGATGCCGGGCTGATGACCGCGCGCGAGCTGAGGCAATTCGAGCGGGCGGAGAATTTCCTGCTCGCGGTGCGCTGTCACCTCCACATCCTCGCGGGGCGGGCCGAGGACCGGCTGACCTTCGATTTCCAGCGCGAGATCGCGCAGCGGATGCATTTTGCCGAACGACCGGGCAAGAGCGCGGTCGAGCGCTTCATGCAGCTCTATTTCCTGCACGCGAAGGCGGTCGGCGACGTCACCGGTACCTTTCTCGCGCATCTCGACGAACAGATGGCGGCGCGCGGGCGGCGGTTCCTGCCGACGCTCCGGCGGCGGCCGGGCAAGCTCCATGGCTTTGTGCTCGACCGCGGCCGGCTGGCGCTGCCGGGCGATGACTTTTTTGCGGCGGACCCGGTGCGCCTCGTCGAGATTTTTGCTCTCGCCGACAAGCACGGGCTCGAAATCCACCCACAGGCGATGCGGCAGGCGCGCCATGACGCGAAGCTGATCGAGACGCAGGGTGTCCGCCGCATCGCGCGTGCGAACGAATTGTTCCTCGACGTGCTGACCAGTCCGCGCGATCCCGAAACGGTGCTGCGGTGGATGAACGAGGCGGGGGTATTCGGCCGCTTCGTGCCCGACTTCGGGCGCGTTGTCGCGCAGATGCAGTTCGACATGTATCATCATTATACGGTCGACGAGCATACGATCCGCGCGATCGGGCTGCTCGCGGACATCGAACAGGACCGGCTCAAGGACGACCATCCGCTCTCGACCGCGATCATGGACCAGATCCATTCGCGGCGCGTCATCTATGTCGCGGTGCTGCTCCATGACATCGCCAAGGGACGCGGCGGCGACCATAGCGTTCTTGGCGCAGAACTCGCGCTGCGCGTCTGCCCGCGGCTGGGGCTGAGCGAGGCCGAGACCGAGACGGTGTCGTGGCTGGTGCGCCATCACCTGCTGATGTCGGCGACCGCGTTCAAGCGCGATCTCGCCGACTTCAAGACGATCCTCGATTTCGCGCAGGTCGTGCAGTCGGCCGAGCGGCTCCGCCTGCTGCTCGTCCTCACCGTCGTCGACATTCGCGCGGTCGGGCCCGGGGTGTGGAACAGTTGGAAGCGGCAATTGCTGACTGAATTGTTCGATGCCGCTGAGGAAGTGCTGCGGCTCGGCCACAAGCAGCGCGGACGCGAGGCGCGGATCGAGGCGAAGAAGGAAGCGGTCGCGGGCCTTCTCGCCATGGATGAAAAGGCGTTCGCGAAGCTCGTCAAACGCCTGCCTGAAAGCTATTGGATTGCCGAGCCGGTCGAGGTGATCGCGGCCAACCTCCGCCACATTCAGGACGCCGGCGATGCGCCGCTGCATATTGCGGCGGAACCCGACGAAGACCGCGGCGCGACGCTCGTCATGGTGCTCGCCGCCGACCACCCGGGACTTTTCTATCGCATGGCAGGGGGTATTCACCTCGCCGGCGGCAACATCATCGACGCGCGCATTCATACGACGCGCGACGGGCTCGCGCTCGACAATTTCCTTGTGCAGGACCCGCTTGGCCGACCGTTTGCAGAGTCGGGGCAGATCGCGCGCCTGACCCGTGCGATCGAGGACGCGCTCGCCAACCGTCAGAAACTGCTCCCGAAACTCGAAGCGCGGGCGCTGCCGCGCACCCGCGCCGAGGCGTTCCGTATCGCGCCGAACGTCTTCATCGACAATAAGGCCTCGAACCGGTTTACCGTGATCGAGGTCAACGCGCAGGACCGCCCCGCGCTCCTCAACCAGCTCGCCTATGCGCTCTTCCAGTCAAAGGTCACGGTCCACAGCGCGCATGTCGCCACCTATGGCGAGCGCGCCGTCGATACCTTCTATGTCACCGACCTGATCGGCGACAAGATCGACAGCGCCGCACGGGTGAAGTCGCTGGAGAAGCGATTACTCGAGGCGGCGACGAGCCAGAGCGAGGAAGCGGTCGCTGCGTGACTGCCCAAGGGTAGTGAGTTGTCGCTACCTGTTCCAAAGTTCAGGAAAGTTCAGCCCTGCGCGTTCCGCGATTTGGACCGTGCAATGTGCTGGGCGCGCGTGGTCGTGGTGATACCCCGCAAGCCGGTCAGCGACCGTATTTATCCACCGAGTGAATGAGCCGGGATCGACGCTGACATAGCTGGATATTGTAGGAAAGGCCTTTTTTGAGGGCGGCAATGTCGGCTTTGGGGTGGGAAACGGACGTTCGGGTGGTAGATAAACGTCATGGGAGCAACACTCGGCGAGAATTTGCAACGCGAGTGGGATCAAGAGCCTCAGGCTCCTGATCTCTGGGAGGCTCTAAAACTCATTGATGAAGACCGGGCATCGGGCATTTCGAAGCTGACCGAGCTGTCTGCGACCGGCTCTGCGCTTGCCATGATGTATATGGGCGAAATTCTTTCCAGAGAGGAAGGTGAGAGCTCAAGCGACGTGGCTGAACGTTGGCTCCTGAGATCGGCGGAAGCTGGATCAATCGAGGGGCGCTTTCAACTTGCGACGCACTACGAACGGGTAAGAGCAGGTCAAAGGGCAATCGAAGAGCACAAAAAGCTGGCGGAGGTCGGCTATGCCCCGGCGATGTATTTACTTGGGTCGATCTTTTATAGCGGGACTTTGGTTGATCGCGACATTCACAAGGCCGTGAAGTTCTTCGAGCAAGCCAAGAACGCCGGCCATCTCCCTGCGATGGGATACCTGTCATGGATATATCGCAGCGAAAGCTTCGGTTGGAAGAGTAAGTTGCGAGCACACTGGAACTGCCTTGTCAAAATTCCAGCCGTGATCTGGTTTGTTGCTCGACACCCTCATAGTGACCGAATGCGCGGTTTCAGTCTCCCGTGGTCGCCCGGTTGATCCGACATTGGTGAATGTCCGCAACCGGTCGCTTGCTGCCATCGCATCAGTTCGGCGAACGACGGCGCAAATGTGATTGGGAAGCGGACGACTACCGGCTGCTGTTTTGGGCGGGAGCGAAATGGCTTACTACTAACAAGGAAGTCCCATCCTCGCGGCCCGCTATAGTTTTTCCTGTTACAAAGACTGCACGCTCGATAGGCTCTTGCTGGGGCTCATCGCGGAGGCGCCGAGTGATCAGATCGTAATCTTGCTCAGCCTCCGCCGATCCAAATCGAAAACCTAATCCACCTTGGCACCCAGCTTGCGTTAAGCGTGCTCCGCATTCGATGCAGCCTGTCCCAGCCCAAGACCGCAGGATTGCCGTACCCTTTACATTGTCGCCAACCTTCGGCCACGAGCATGATCCGTCTCCCAGCACCACCGGCTGCGAACTACATCCTCCCAAAACGAGGAAAATTGTCAGGGGAACGACAGCCAAAATCTGTTGTAAAAAGGCGGATCGCGTACGCATAGCCGCAAGATAGTCTCAGCACTGAGTGTCCGCAATTGGGTCGATACCGGCCATATTGTCATAAGTAGCCAGATGGCCTTATGCGCGCAGCGTCGCTCCAAGCTTCGCCGCCGCTGCGACAATTTTGTCGGCGATCGCTTTCAGATCCGCTTCGGCAAAACTCTTCTCCAGCGGCTGCAGCTCGACCTCGACCGCCAGGCTCACCTGACCTTCGGGGACGCCCTGTCCGGCAAAGCGGTCGAACAGCCGGGCGTCGACGATCGCCGCCTTGTCGGCACCGCGGATCGCGCGAACGAGATCGCCTGCCGCCAGACCCTCGGGCGCGAGGAAGGCGAAGTCGCGGCGCACCGACTGCAGCGCGGGTGGCGTAAAGGCCGCTCGCGCCGGGCCGCTCGCGCGCTTCGCCGGGATCGCGTCGAGGAAGATCTGCACCGCCATTACCGGGCCGTCGACGTCGAAATGCTTCGTCAGCGCCGGATGTAGCGCGCCGAACTCGGCAAGGACGGCCTTGGGGCCGAGGCGCAGTGTGGCCGACTGGCCGGGGTGCCAGATGCCCGCATCGGCGACCGCTTCCATGACCTGTAGCCGGTCGGCGGGCGCGCCCGCGGCGTCCAGCAGCGCGAGCGCCGCCGCCTTGGCGTCGAACGCATCGAAGGGCGCGGCCTTGCCCGCCTGCCAGCCGCGCGCGGTCTTTGCCCCGGCCATCAGCACGCCCAGCGTCGGGTGCTCGGCCGCGCCGATATAGCGGCGGCCGATCTCGAACAGGCGGATGCTGTCGGCGCCGCGATTCTGGTTGCGTGCGGCGGCCGCGAGCAGACCGGGTAGCAGCGACGGGCGCATGACCTTCAGATCTTCGCTGATCGGGTTCGCAAGGCTCCATGTGCCGCCGCCAAAGGGCGCCGCCTCGCGCTCGCTGATGAATGACCAGGTCACCGCCTCGTGGAAGCCCGCCGCCGCCGCAGCGCGGCGCGCGCGGCGTTCGATAAGCTGCTCGGCGGTTGCGGTCGGCTTTGCGACGCCATCGGTGCGCGGCAAGGGCGTCGATCCGATCGCGTCGAAACCGGTGATGCGTGTGACTTCCTCGACGATGTCGGGCGCCGCATCGACGTCGCGGCGCCAGCTCGGTACCGCGATGCGCCACGGATTGTCCTCGGTCACACCGAAGCCCAGCGCCTCCAGGATCGCGCGCTGCTTCGCGGGTTCGATCGCGATGCCGCCGAGCGTTGCCGACAGCGACGGGTCGTAATCGATGATCTTGTCCGCCACGGGCGGCGAGCCTGCACGTGTTACTGCAGACGGGGTGCCGCCGCAGATATCGAGCACATAGTGCGTCACGATCGCGGTGCCTTCGTCGAGGAAGGCCGGATCGACCCCGCGCTCGAACCGGCTCCGCGCGTCGCTGGTCAGCGCCAGTGCCTGTCCGGTGAGCGCGATGCGTTCGGGAGTGAAATAGGCGATTTCGATCAGGACGTCGGTCGTCGTCTCGCTGCAGCCTGAATGCTCGCCGCCCATGATACCGGCGATGTCGTGAACCTCGCGTTCGTCGGCAATCACGGTCATCGTGTCGGTGAGGCTATATTCCTTGCCGTTGAGCGCGACCGCGGTCTCGCCCTCTTTCGCACGCCGCGCGACGAGCGTACCGTGAATTGTGGAGCGATCATAGATATGGCTCGGGCGGCCGAGGTCGAACATTACATAATTGCTGATGTCGACGAGCGCCGAGATCGAGCGCTGGCCAATCGCTTCGAGGCGGCGGCGCATCCATTCGGGGGTCGGAACCCGGTTGTCGACGCCGGCGATAGTCCGGCCGTAGAAGGCGGGGCAGGCATCGGGGGCTTCGGTGCGGATCTCGGTCGCGGGGGCGCCTTCGCCGTCGATCGCCGGGATGGCCAGCGGCTTCAGCGTGCCGAGCCCGGCGGCGGCGAGGTCGCGCGCAATGCCGCGCACGCCCATGCAATCCTGCCGGTTCGGGGTGATCGAAATGTCGATCACCGGATCGCCCGCGCCCGAATAATCGGCGAAGCTGGCGCCGATCGGGGCGTCGGCGGGCAATTCGATGATGCCGTCATGGTCGTCGCCCAGCTCGAGTTCGCGCGTCGAGCACATCATGCCGTTCGATTCGACCCCGCGCACCGCGGCGACCTTCAGCTCCATGCCGTTCACCGGCACCACCGCGCCGGGCAGGCCGAGTACGCCGACCAGCCCCCCGCGCGCGTTCGGGGCGCCGCACACGACCTGCAGCACGGCCTCGCCGGTATCGACGGTCAGCACCTGCAGCTTGTCGGCCTGCGGGTGCTTTTCGGCGGTCAGCACCTTTGCGACGCGAAAACCTGCGAGCTTTTCGGCCGGATTTTCGACGCCTTCGACCTCATGGCCGATGCGGTTGAGCGTCGCGACGACGTCATCGACGCCATAGGCGCCGTCCAGATGCTCTTTCAGCCAGTCGAGGGTGATCTTCATGCCGAAATCCCCCCGCTCAGCGTCGGCACAGTCAGCGCGCCGAACCCGTAATGCGACAACCAGCGCAGATCGCCGTCAAAGAAGGCGCGGAGGTCATCCATGCCATATTTGAGCATCGCGATGCGATCGATCCCGATGCCGAAGGCAAAGCCTTGCCACTCGTCAGGATCAAGCCCGCAATTGGCGATCACGCGGCGATTCACCATGCCGCTGCCGAGCAGTTCCATCCACGCATGGCCTTCGTCGTCGCCGTTGCCACCGACGATTCGGCGACCCTTTTCCTGCTTGTAGCCGACATCGACCTCAGCCGAGGGCTCGGTGAAGGGGAAATAGCTGGGGCGCAGACGGAGCACGATGTCATCCCGCTCGAAAAAGGCCTTGAGGAAGGTTTCGAGCGTCCATTTGAGATGGCCCATGTGGATGCCGCGGTCGATGACGAGGCCTTCGACCTGATGGAACATCGGCGTGTGCGTCGCGTCGCTGTCGCTGCGATAGACGCGGCCCGGCGCGATGATGCGGATCGGCGGTTCCTGCGACATCATCGTGCGGATCTGCACCGGCGAGGTGTGCGTGCGCAGCAGCATCGCGCGGCCTTCCTCGTTCTTGTCCGGGAAATAGAAGGTGTCGTGCATCGCGCGCGCGGGGTGCGTCTCGGGAATATTGAGCGCGGTGAAATTGCGCCAGTCGTCCTCGATCTCGGGACCGGTAGCGACTGCGAAGCCCATGTCGGCGAAGATCTCGGCCAGTTCGTCCATCACCTGGCTCACCGGATGGACGCTGCCCGTGGGCGCTGCGGCGGCGGGAAGTGTCATGTCGAGCCGCTCGCCCGCCAGCCTGGCATCGAGCGCTGCGCCTTCGAGCGCAGCCTTGCGTGTGGCAATCGCCGCAGTGACCGCTTCACGCAGCGTGTGGATTTTCGGACCCTCGACCTGCCGCTCTTCGGGGGTCATGCCGCCCAGCGTTTTCAGAAGGCCGGTGATACTGCCCGCCTTGCCGAGCGACGCGACGCGCAGCGCCTCGACCGCGTCCAGATCGGCAGCCGCTTCGATTTCGCCCACCAGCTTTGCCTGCAGGGCCTGTGTCTCGCTCATCGTCGTTCGTCCTGTTCCGGCGGCTTCGCGCTGCCGGCCTGCGTTTCTTTGTCTTTATGGATACGGCGGCGGACCGCACGTCTTCGCCGCCGCTTGCACCGAACGCGCCGCGCGGGTCAAGTCTGTTGGCGGAAAAGCGCGGCTATCCAGCGGGTTTGTGGAGGCCTTGGACCGCTTCGCCGATCGCTGCGGCGCGGCCGCGGGCCGCGGCGGCGAGGATCGGCTTCGGCCGCGCGGCATAGGCGCGCGGGCTCATCCCCATGAAGCGTTTGAAATCGCGCGTGAACTGCGCTTGGTCATAATAATGATAATCGAGCGTCTCGATCCAGCTCATCGACGGGTCGAGCATGAACCGCGCAAGGCTGCGCAGGAAGCGCTGGCGACGCAGCAGCAATTTCGGCGGGAAACCAAAGGCACGCCGCGACAATCGCTCGACCGACCGTTCGGATATTCCGAGCGTTCCCGAGAGGTCGGATACGCTGGTCAGATCATCGTCGACAAGCGCGGCATGTGCCGCGAAGATTGCCGGATCGTCGCGCGGCGCGTCGGCGATCAGGCCGGCGAAATGCTCGTCGAGCAGCCGCGCTGCGGCTTCGACGTCATTCGCTTCGCGCAACCGGCGCGCTAGCGGGGCATGCGCAGCGAACGCCGGATGCGCGGCGCCATCGACGAAGCGGTCGGCGAAATCCTCGGCCGGGACCGCGAAGAATTTGGCCCAGCCGGCAGGCAGGAAGCCGATGCCCCAGGCGCGCATCGGGCCGACTTCGAAATAGGTCGCCTTGCTCGTCGGGCCGACGACGATGAAAGACGGCGTCGCTTCGGGGGCTTCCCCGCCCACCCCGGCGCGCGACGGCTCGCCGTCGATAAAGCGCAGATTCGCCCATTCGGGATGCAGATAATCGTCGATCCATGTGCCCGGCGGTGCATCGACTTCGGTCAGGTAGATGATGCTGCAATAGGGGGCGAGTGCGGCGGACACGGGAAAGAAGCGCGTTGCCACACGCACGCCGTTCGCCGGCCCGCTTGCAGATTCTCCCACGGTCATGACGTCATTCCATGCGGAGGTGCGCGTAAAAAAACAACAGCCTAGGGGTGTCCCGTGTCGGGTTTTTACAATTTTTGCCGCTCCGGCGACGGCATATGTCGCGTCATAGGGACACTTCCGCCGGCCGTAAGCTTTCTGCGACCCACGGCTATCCGGTTCGGAGGGAGGGGGGCGATGGTTTTCCAATGAACCATTGTCGGAACGGCGCGAAGGGAGACCTTCGCGCCGTTCCTGTTTTGCGGACACGAAAAAGGGCGGCCCCGTCGGGACCGCCCTTTTGCTTTAGCGATAGCCGTAAGGCTCAGGCTGCCTTGGGCAGCGCTGCCTTCGCCTGCGCGATGATCGCGGTGAAGACACCGCCTTCGTTCATCGCGAGGTCGGCCATGACCTTCCGGTCGAGTTCGATCCCGGCGAGCTTCACCCCGTGCATGAACTGCGAATAGGTGAGGCCTTCGGCGCGAACTGCGGCGTTGATGCGCTGGATCCACAGGCCGCGGAAGCTCCGCTTCTTAACCTTGCGATCGCGATAGGCATATTGGCCGGCCTTTTCGACGGCCTGCTTGGCGACACGGATGGTATTCTTGCGACGGCCATAATAGCCCTTCGCCTGCTCCAAAACCCGCTTGTGCTTGGCGCGCGTGGTTACGCCGCGTTTGATGCGTGACATGGTCTAGCGCTCCTTACTTCAGGCCGTAGGGCGCCCAGAGGCGCACATGGGCCGCGTCCGAATCGCTGAGCACGCTGGTGCCGCGGTTGGTGCGGATATATTTCGAGTTATGCGAAATCAGGCGGTGGCGCTTGCCGGCGACGCCGTGCTTCACCTTGCCCGAGGCGGTGAATTTGAAGCGTTTCTTCACACCGCTCTTGGTCTTCATTTTGGGCATTTTGGTCTCCTCTTGAAGTCCGTTTGCGTATCGGCCTGGCAGCCCTTTCAGCCAGCCGGTACAATCGGAAGCGGCGCGCTTAGGGGGATTCGCGCGGAAATGCAAGCGATTCGGGCGCGGGAACTTGCCCTTTGTGTGGGCGATCGACCAGCACCGCAATCGCGGCGCCCGCTGCGTAGCAGACGATATCCCCGATGCTGAAGACGGTTCCGAACAGGATGCGCGCGGCGTCATGGTCGCCAAGGCCGAGCAGATGCAGTAAATTCGCCGCTTGGCCAAACTCGACAAGGACGCCTGCGAAAAAGGCGATGATCGCGGCCGGTACGACACGCAAGGCCGTCACCGCGCGCAATGCCAGATAGACGAGGATTACCGCGAGTATGTCGCCCACATAAGGGCGGACGATGCGATCGCGAACCCATAGCGCGATCGCAATTTCGATCAGCAGCACGAGGAGGGCGGCGAGTGCGTAGCGGGGCCGCCAGGTCAGGGCAGGCATCATCCGCTCCTCTTTCAGTGGTGGCAGGCGAGGCCTTCGATTACATCCTCGAGCCGTGCGGGGTCGCCGAGCGCGATGACATGGCCGCTGCTGTCGGCGTTGAGCGGGTCGCCGTTCCAGTCGCACATCGTCCCGCCCGCACCCTCGACAACGGGGACCAGCGCGGCGAAATCGTGGAGTTTCAGCCCGGCTTCGACCACCATATCGATATGCCCGCTCGCGAGCAGGCCGTAGTTGTAGCAGTCGCCGCCGAAGACCATCCGCTTGTGCGAGGTCTGTGCCGCGAGCGCCATGAAATGCTCGCCGTCATGATCGCTGAAATATTGCGGGCCGGTGGTCGCCAGCACGGCATCGGACAGGTTGCGGCAGGTGCGGGTCGCGGCGGGCTTGCCGTTAAACAGCGTCGGCTGCCCCATTGCGCCGACCCAGCGCTCGCCCGCGATCGGCTGGTCGATGATCCCGATCAGCGGCCAACCGTCCTGCAGCAGCGCGATCAGCGTGCCGAAGATCGGACGCCCGGCCATAAAGCTGACGGTACCGTCGATCGGGTCGAGCACCCATTGCCGCGACGCCTCGCTGCGTTCGGCGCCATATTCCTCGCCGATGATGCCGTCGCGCGGCGCCTCGGCATCGAGCAGGCGGCGCATCGCCGCCTCGGCGGCGCGATCAGCCTCGGTCACTGGCGATGCGTCGGCCTTGGCCTCATGCGCATAGGCCGATCGGAACAGCGGGCGAATGGTTGCGCCCGCCGCGTCGGCAAGGCGATGGGCGAGGGCGATATCGGATTCGAGAGACATGTCAGTCGAACAGGCTCGAAACGCTCGATTCGTCGGCGATGCGCTTGATCGCCTCGCCAAGCAACGGCGCGACGGTGAGGGCGCGGACCTTGCTGCTGTCGTTCACGGCGTCGGTCGGCTGGATCGAATCGGTGATGACGAGTTCGGTGAGCTCGCTCGCGTCGACACGCGCCACGGCGCCTCCCGACAGCACACCATGCGTACAATAAGCGACGACCCCTTCGGCACCGGCGGCCTTCAGCGCGGCGGCAGCGTTGCAGAGCGTGCCCGCCGAATCGACGATGTCGTCGATCAGGATGCAAAAGCGGCCCTTCACGTCGCCGATGATGTTCATCACTTCCGATTCGCCGGCGCGTTCGCGGCGCTTGTCGACGATCGCCAGCGGCGCGTTGTCGAGGCGCTTCGCCAGCGCGCGGGCGCGGACCACGCCGCCGACGTCGGGCGAGACGACCATCAGATTCTTGTCGCCGAAGCGGGCCTGAATGTCGGCGCTCATCACCGGCGCGGCATAGAGATTGTCGGTCGGAATGTCGAAGAAGCCCTGGATCTGGCCCGCGTGCAGGTCGATCGCGAGGACACGGTCGGCGCCCGAGGTGGTGATCAGGTTCGCGACGAGCTTGGCCGAGATCGGCGTGCGCGGGCCGGGCTTCCGGTCCTGGCGGGCATAGCCGAAATAGGGGACGACCGCGGTGATGCGCTTGGCCGAGGCGCGGCGGAGCGCGTCGGTGATGATCAGCAGCTCCATCAGATTGTCGTTCGCCGGAAAGTTCGTGGGCTGAACGATAAACACATCCTGGCCGCGGACATTCTCGTGGATCTCGACGAAAACCTCTTCGTCGGCGAAACGGCGCACACTGGTGTCGGTCAGCGGCAGCTCGAGATAGTCGGCGATTGCGCGGGCCAGCGGCAGATTGCTGTTGCCGGAGATGAGTTTCATGGCGTGCAAGGCCCTTTCGCGGCGGATGGGATTGCGCGCCCCCTTAGCCAGCGTGACGCAATAGGGGAAGGGTCAACTTGGCTTGTCGTTGCATGAAATGCATCGCCGAAGGTTACTTGCCGGGTTCGATGATCCGCCAGCGGCCCTCTTTCCATTGCAACTGGACCACTATCGCTTCCCACGCTCCGAACTCATTGTCGAAAAACGCCTTCGTGCGCGTCTCGTACCGGCAATCATAGGCATCGTCGCCAGTTGCTTCGCAAACGGTCCCGCGCGTTTCGACGGATGGTGCAAATTCGGCGTGAAATCGACCATCGCGTGTCGTTTCGACATAAGGCCCAATGACGCGGGTCACTTCCAGAGCCTGAATATCGGCGGCGCTCGGCGCGATGATGGCAAGCAGGATAAGCAGGCCGGGCATCAGGGGTGTATAGCATGGACAGCACGCCGTCGGAATGGGGCTACGTCACAGCCACCCTGCCGCGCGTAGCTGCGGTATCATATCGCGCGCGACCGCGGCTTCGTGACCCGATGTGAGGATTATGATTGCGCTGCGCCCCTCGCGGCGGATCGAGGCGACGGCATCCTTGGCGATCCACCAGCTGCGGTGAATGCGCAAACCTTCGGCCGGCCCCAGCCGATCGATCGCATCGCGCATCCGCATCAGAATCAGCTCCTCGCACCCATCACCGATGACGCGAACATAATGATCTTCGCCCTTCAGTGCCCGGACCGGACCGA
The DNA here is from genome assembly GCF_965279755.1 of Sphingopyxis sp. Taxonomy (GTDB): domain Bacteria; phylum Pseudomonadota; class Alphaproteobacteria; order Sphingomonadales; family Sphingomonadaceae; genus Sphingopyxis. The sequence continues at coordinate 1,578,095 of NZ_OZ257261.1, forward strand.
ATCCGGGCGGAAGTGGCAGGGACGCCGCAGGTTCCTGGGCGGCGGGTGCCGGTTCGGGCGCATCGGTGGCGACTTCGGCGGCAAGCGGCGCGACGCCGGGGCTTGCCGGAAGCGGAGCACGCCCGAACAGCGCGGCCATCGAGATCGACGCCACTGCCGAGATGACGCAGATATAGAGGTACATCGTCCAGAAGCCGGGTGAGCGCAGCGCCTCGGCAAAGCTCATGCGTCCGACCATCATGAGGACGATCAGCGTCACCGGAACGCTCGCGACCACGAGCGAGATCAGCCGTCCCGCAAAGCGCGGAAGCCCAGTGGCCTCGCACAGCCAGTCGGCGACGATCCCGGTCGGGCGAAAGAACAGATAGCCTGCGACCAGCCAGATCACCCAGCTCAGCATCCGGATCGCGGGCGGATTGTCGAAGGTGCCGAACGGCCCCAGCAGCCCGATGAGCAGGCCGAGCAGGACCATCGCCAGCAATTCTATCGTCAGCCGTTTCGCCATCGCCGCGTCTTGTGCGTGCCATTTCACGAAGCGTCAACGGGCAAGAACAAGGATTTCCGGCGGATTTGCGAAACTGTCGGACGCTTGGCGAAGGCGCGCTTGCCCGTGAACGGCGGCGGGGCAGGGGAAGGGCAACGAACCACCGCAACAGGATTTCGACATGACTGCATCTGCTCCTTCGCCTGCTCCGGGCACTGGCCGTTCCGCCAATCTGCGTCGCATCGGCTTCTTCATGCTGCTGATCGTCGGCGCGCTCGTTGCAGGGGCCATTCTCCGTTCGACCGGAGGCGGCGCGACCTACAAGACGCCGCCGCTCGCGATCTGGGTCCATCTCGCGACGGTCGTGCCCGCGGTGCCGCTCGGCGCCTGGCTGCTCTGGCGCAAGCGCAAGGGCGACATGGCGCACCGCATCGGCGGCCGGATATGGGCGCTGATGATGGTCGCGACGGCCATCGACAGCTTCTGGATCCGCACGATCACCGGCGGTATCGGGCCGATCCATCTCTTTTCGGTGCTGGTAATGGTTCAGGTGCCGCGCGCGATCTGGTTTGCGCGCAGCGGGCAGATCGACCGTCATATGAGGACGATGCGCGGGACATACTTCGGCCTGATCGCCGCCGGCCTGATCGCGATGGCGCCCGGACGGATGCTGTGGACGCTTCTCTTCGGTTGAACGGGACGGGTGGTTGGTCCTAAAGCCGGGGCATGACCGAGCAGCTGACCATCGTCCTTTCGCAGATGACCCAGGCGGTCGGCGATCTCGCCGCCAACACCGCCGCGATGCGCGAAGTGCGCGCGCGGCATGGCGATGCCGACCTGATCCTCTATCCCGAGCTGCAGCTGATCGGCTACCCGCCCGAGGATCTGGTGCGCAAGCCCGCGCTTGCCGCGCGCGCCGCGACGCTGCTCGCAGAGCTGGCGGCCGACACCGCCGACGGCGGCCCTGCGATGCTGGTCGGGTCGGTCGAGTGGGAGGGCGATTCGCTCTACAACATCGTCGCGCTGCTCGACGGCGGGCGCATCGTCGCGACGCGGCGCAAGCACGAGCTGCCCAATTACGGCACCTTCGACGAGAAGCGCGTCTTCGTCCCCGGCCCGCTTCCCGATATCGTCGAATGGCGCGGGATCAGGCTGGGCTTGCCGATCTGCGAGGACGGCTGGCTCCCGACCGTTTGTAAGCACCTCGCCGCACAGGGCGTCGAACTGCTGATCTCGGTCAACGGCAGCCCCTATGAGATCGACAAGGACGACCGACGCCTCAGCCAGGTGTTCGCGAGCCGCGTCGCCGAAACCGGGCTGCCGCTGATCTTCCTCAATCGGATCGGCGGGCAGGATGAGCTGGTGTTTGACGGCTGCTCCTTCGTGCTGAACGGCGACGGATCGACCGCGCACCGGCTGACCGACTGGGAGCCCGAGGAGCGCGTGACGCGCTGGAGCAAGGGCGCGGGCGGCTGGAGCTGCGACGTGGGCACGATCGCCGAATGGGAAGCGCACCCTGCCGATATCTACAGCGCGATGATCCTGAGCCTGCGCGACTATGTCGAGCGCAACCGCTTTCCCGGCGTCGTGCTCGGCCTGTCGGGCGGAATCGATTCGGCGATCTGCGCCGCGATCGCGGCCGACGCGCTCGGCCCTGACAGGGTTTGGTGCGTCATGCTGCCGAGCCGCTTCACCAGTCAGGAAAGCCTCGACGATGCGGCGGGCTGCGCGGGGATGATCGGGTGCCGACTCGACACGATCCCGATCGTGCCGGCGGTCGAGGCGTTCGACCAGATGCTCAGCGGAACCTTTGCCGACAAGGACGTCGATATCACCGAGGAGAATGTCCAGTCGCGGATCCGCGGCGTGACCCTGATGGCGCTCAGCAACAAATTCGGCCCGATGCTGCTGACGACGGGCAACAAGAGCGAGATGAGCGTCGGTTATGCGACCATCTATGGCGACATGGCGGGCGGCTATAATCCGCTGAAGGATGCGTACAAGATGACGGTGTTCGCGCTTGCCGAGTGGCGCAATGCGAACGTTCCGCGCCTGTCGCGCAACCGGGTGACGCCGGTGATGCCGGCCAATATCGTCACCAAGCCGCCGAGCGCCGAGCTGCGTCCCGACCAGAAGGACGAGGACAGCCTGCCGCCTTACGCAGATCTCGACCGGATGCTCCATATGCTCGTCGAGGAAGAAGCGAGCGTCGACGATGTTGTGGCGCGATACAGCTTCGATCGCGATGCGGTGGTGCGGATCGAACGGCTGCTGATGCTCGCCGAATATAAGCGCCGGCAAGCACCGCCGGGGGTCAAGCTGTCGACACGCAATTTCGGCCGCGACCGACGCTATCCGATCACGCACGGGTTTCGCACGGGGTAGAGGGAGAGGGTGATGGGCCTGCTGGGACCGAAGGCGCCGCCGGAGAAGGCCGGGCATGTCTTTGAGCTGCTGCGGGTCACCATTGCACTGCTGATTCTGATCCATGGCGCCTATCGGCTGGCGATGGGGCTGGTCGAACCCTTCGGGATCTGGCTCGACAGCCTTGGCTTTCCTTTCGGTTACGGTTGGGCGATGGCGGTGACGCTCTGCGAACTCGTCGGCCCTGCGCTGATACTGGCGCGGCGCTGGACCAGCTTCGCCGCGCTCGGCCATGCAGCGATCCTGACGCTCGGCATGGTCCTCGTCCATTGGCCCGCCGGCTGGTTCGTGGTCGGGGGCGGCCGCAACGGGATGGAGTATAGCGTGCTCCTGATCATATCACTGCTCGGCATCGCCTGGGTTTACTGGCCGGAGCGGCGTAGCGCCTGACTATCGCCTAGGCGGCAAATGCGGCTATAGGCGCCGCCCATGACCGTCGTTACCCGCTTCGCCCCTTCCCCGACCGGATCGCTCCATGTCGGCAATGTCCGCACTGCGCTCCATAACTGGTTGTGGGCGCGGAAGCATGGCGGCCGTTTCCTCCTCCGGATCGACGACACGGACCTCGAACGCTCCAGAGAAGAATATGTCGATGGCATTCGCGCCGATCTGTCATGGCTCGGGCTCGATGTCGACGGAGAGGAGCGCCAGTCGGCGCGCTTTGATCTCTACGAGCGTGAATTCGACAGGCTGAAGGCGGCGGGGCGTGTCTATGCCTGTTACGAGACGCCCGAGGAACTCGATATCCGCCGCAAGGTGTTGCTCTCGCGCGGGCTGCCCCCGGTGTATGAGCGCAAGCCGGCCGATGCCGCGGTTCCTGAGGGTGTTGCGCCGCACTGGCGATTCAAACTCGACCATGATTCGCCGATCGCATGGACCGATATGGTTCGCGGAGACCAGAATTTTGAACCGAAAACCATGTCCGACCCTGTCATTCGCCGTGCCGACGGCAGCTGGCTCTATCTGTTGCCGAGCGTGATCGACGATATCGACATGGGCATCACCCATGTCGTGCGCGGCGAAGACCATGTCTCGAACACCGCGGCGCAGATCCAGATGTTCGATGCTCTGGGAGCAAAGCCGCCGCAATTTGCCCACGAGGCGCTGCTCGTCGGCACCGAGGGCAAATTGTCGAAGCGTCTGGGTTCGCTCGGCATGGCAAATCTGCGCGACGAAGGTATCGAGCCGATCGCGCTGGTTGCTCTGCTCGCGCGCCTCGGGACGAGCGACCCGGTAGAGCCTGTGACAAGCGTCGCACCACTGATCGCCAGCATCGACTTCGCGCGCTTCGGGCGCGCCCCGGCGCGATTCGACGAGGCCGAACTCGCGCTTCTCAACCAGAAGATCCTGCATCACACCTATTATGCCGCGGTGGCGCCGCGCCTGCCTGCGGCGATCACCGAGGCGCGCTGGAATGCGATTCGCCCGAATTTGATGACGGTGGCCGAGGCCGCCGAGTGGAGCGCCGTGTTCGACGGTCCCTTTACACCGCCTGCGCCCGAAGAGGCTGACCGGCCGGTGATCGAAGCCGCTGCGGCCGCCGTGTCCGGCCTCGAATGGGATGCCGGGGCCTGGCCTGCGCTGACCGGCGCGGTGAAAGATGCGACGGGCGCGAAAGGCCGTGCGCTGTTCCTGCCGCTTCGCCGTGCGCTCACCGGCCGCGATCATGGCCCCGATATGGCCGAACTGCTGCCGTTGATCGTCAAGGATCAGGCGATCGCAAGGCTTTCGGCGACCTGACCCCCCCTTTATCGATGCAGCAGCCTTTTCGACTATCCCGCTTGACAAAATGAGTGATGTTATAATATCACCTTGTCAGGTCGGCCGGACAGCCAGCGGGTGATGCGGCGGCGGCGGACCTTGCCAGGCAAGGAGAGGTGCCATGACCCTGATACCCATGATGTCCGCCATCGTTGCGACGCCCAAGGGCGCGGCGGCGCCCGCCGGAGGCGCGCTGTTCGCGCGGGATAGCTATAACCCCGGAGCGGGACATCGCCCCGTCGCGGCGGCGCTCGCGTTCGGGCTTCCTGCTGCGCTTGTCATCGCGGTCGCGCTGTCGCCGATGATTATCGAGGACACGCCGCATACCAAGTCCGCACCATGGACCAGCATTCTCGTCGATCCGCCGAAGCCGCAAGAGCAGCCCGATCCGAAACCGCAGACGGATCCCGTCCAGACCCGGTTTACCGCCCCGCCGACCCCGCTCCCACCGCTGTCGGACGATTCGGCCAAGGTGCTGACCCAGCCGACGCCTTATGTTCCGCCTGCCGGCACGGGGACCGGACCCGATATCGTCGTCGACCCTCCCGCTCCGCCGCCCAAGCCGGCGCTGGTGCTCGCGCAGCTCGATCCGCGCTATGCCGGCGGCTTCCAGCCCGACTATCCGGCGCGCGAACAGCGCGAGGGGACCGAAGGTGTGGCCAAGGTGCGCGTGCTGATCGGCGCCGACGGGCGCGTCAAGGCGGTCGAGCTTGTCAGTACCGACAGCCCGGGCTTCTTCGAGGAGACGAAGCGGCGCGCCCTCGCAAAATGGCGCTTCAAGCCGGCGACGCGCGGCGGCGTGGCGGAGGAAAGCTGGCAGACGATGACCGTCCGCTTCCAGATCCGCAACGGCTGAGACCCCTCCTTTGGGGCGGGCGCGTCCCTTGCGCCCGCCCCGCTTTTGCGCGACACGCAGCTTGACATTGGCGCCGAATCCCGCCAATGGCGCCCGGATAAATGGGGGCGGCGCCCGACGCGCGGCCCTCTTTGTTTTTGCAACAACCGCCGGGGCCCCAGTCCCGCCACATGCTCCGGACGTCCGGCGCATGTGCCAAGATTTCGAGGAACAGGGCCATGGCCAAGCCGACAACCGTCAAGATCAAGCTGGTGAGCACCGCCGACACGGGCTTTTTCTACGTCACCAAAAAGAACCCGCGCACGATGACCGAAAAGATGTCGGTGCGTAAATATGACCCGCGTGTCCGCAAGCACGTCGAGTTCAAGGAATCGAAGATCAAGTGATGCGAATCCCCGCGCGGTGACCGCGCGGGTCGAATGCGTCATCCCGGACTCGATCCGGGTCCAGAAGGGCGGCCGCGTGCCGCCCTTTTTCGTGTTCGGAGCTGTAACGGCTACCGACCTTGGGGGGGATCACAGGGGGCGGACGTCCGCTTCCCACCCCTGACCCGCCACCTCAAAAATCGCGCAACGGGCGGCGGGCAGCTTCATTCTCGACGATATGCCGGATCGTGATCATCGTCTTGAACGAATGGACACCCTTGTCCTCGCCGAGCGCGCGGCGGGTGAAGACGTCATATTCCTCCATCGAGCCGACCTGGACCTTCAGCAGGAAATCATCGTCGCCGGTCACGTCCCACGCGGCGGTGATTTCGGGATGCCTGGCGATCTCGCGCGCGAAATTGTCCATCGTCTGCGGTCCCGCCTGTTGCATCTGGACGAGGACGTGCATCGTCAACGCCGAGCCGGTGAGCGCGGGATCGACGATCGCGATATCGGCGACGATTACCTTCTCTTCGCGGAGGCGGCGGAGGCGGCGCAGCACCGCCGACACCGACAGCCCGACCTTGTCGGCGAGCTCGCGCGCCGGTTGCTGATTGTCCTCCCGCACGAGGCTCAGCAGGCGGCGGTCGAAACCATCCAGATCGATCATTTTTCGCATAAAATGGACTATAACGCTAAAAATGGTCGCCGTATCGGTCAATTTCGGCGCCAATAGCCATGCCGGCGGACGTAAAATCTGGTCGTCCGCCCCGATGAGCGTCCCTGCTCCCCTTTCCCCCGGTGCGGCAGGAGACAAGACATGACCCGGATCACCCCCGAATCGAGCTGGCTGCAGCGCTTCTGGTCGACGGTCGTCGCGACGTCGGCGGCTGCGGTTGCGGTGCATTACCGCGCGCCGTGGGACCGTTCGTCCGCGCGCTGATCTGTTATCGAGTGTTGCCGGGTGCGTCAGGCGAAAGCGCCGACGCTCTCGATGAACTTGATCACCGAAATCGGCTTCGACACATAGGCTTCGGCCCCCGCGGCGCGGATCTGTTCCTCGTCGCCCTTTCCGGCATAGGCGGTCACCGCCATGATCGGCACCGCGCGCAGGGTCAGGTCGGCCTTCATCTGGCCGATTAGCTCGAGCCCGCTGACGTGCGGCAGCTGGATATCCATGATGATCAGATCAGGCGCCACTTCGCGCGCCTTTGCCAGCGCGTCGCGCCCGTCGCGTACGGGGTGGGCGCTGTAGCCGTGCGCGTTGAGCAGGTCGCAGAACAGGCGGAGGTTCAGCTCATTGTCCTCGACGACGAGGATGGTCTTGCCCATGTTATCTATGTTCCCCACCTTGCATGCGCGGCCCGTTTAGGCGAATCGGCCGCGCGACTCAATTGCCTCGCGCCGAAGGGAAATTCGCTTGCACGAAGACGATGCCGCACTGGCGCTTCAGGCGCTCGGTTGGATCCTCAGCGACGAACCGCGTGCCGAGCGACTGCTCGGCATGACGGGTCTCGACCCCGATTCGCTCCGCGCCGCGCTCGGCGAGCGCGCCACGCTCGCCGCGATATTGTCCTTTCTGACGGCCTATGAGGCCGATCTGATCGCCTGCGCCGACGCGCTCGATATCAAACCCGAAGCGATCGCCGCGGCAGCCACGCGCCTCGACGGAAACCAAAGGATGGACGCATGACCCGCCCCCCCTCCCGCCCCTTGGTCATCACCGATTGCGACGAGGTGCTGATGCACATGGTCGTCCCCTTCGCGCAGTGGGTCGATGAGGAGCATGGCGTGCTCTTTCGCATGGAAGATGCGAGCTTTGCCGGCGCGCTGAAGCGCAAGGAATGCGGTACGCCGCTGGAAGCCGCCGAGGTCTGGCCGCTGCTCGACGGCTTTTTCCGCACCGAAATGGGCCGGCAGACCGAGATCCCCGGCGCAATCGCGGCGATGGTCGCGATCGGCGACGTCGCCGACATCATCGTTCTCACCAACGTCGGCCCCGACCATCAGGCAGCGCGCAGCGAGCAGCTTGCGGCGCTGGGCTTTCACGCCCCTGTGATCGGCAGCCGCGGTGGCAAGGGCGAGCCGGTGCGCGCGCTGATCGAGGAGCATCGGCCGTCGGTCGCGGTCTTCATCGACGATTTGCCGAACCATCATCATTCGGTGGCGCTGGAAGCCCCCGACGTGTGGCGCCTCCATTTCGTCGGCGAGCCCGCGATCGCCGACAAGGTTCGCCCGGCGAAATATGCCCATGCGCGAATCGACGATTGGAACGAAGCGCGCGACTGGATATTGGCGCGGCTCACCGAAAACATCCCGGCGCCTGCTGCCGAACTCGCGTAAAGGAATTCCCATGTCCGACGTTGCTGCCAAGCTTGCCGAACTCGGCCTCGACCTTCCGAAGCCCGCCGCGCCCGTCGCGGCCTATGTGCCCGTCGTCGAGCATGGCGGGATGCTCTATATCTCGGGCCAGTTGCCGTTCCGCGACGGGCAGGTCGTTACCGGCCGGCTTGGCGATGATACCGACGTCGCGAGCGGCTATGACGCCGCGCGCCGCTGCGCGCTGATGCTCGTCGCCCAGATCGGTCAGGCGCTGGACGGCGACTGGTCGCGCGTCGAGCGCGTTGTGAAGCTGGGCGTCTTCGTCAACAGCGCGCCGTCGTTCACCGATCAGGCAAAGGTCGCCAATGGCGCATCGGAGCTGTTCGAATCGCTGTTCGGCGAAGCGGGCCGCCATGCGCGCGCAGCTGTCGGCGTCGCGGTGCTGCCACTCGGTGCGTCGGTCGAGGCCGATGCAATCGTCGCGGTGCGGCCGGCCTAAGGCGCGCGTGGCCGAAGCCGACCCGCCCCAGCGCACGATCTCGCTCGGCACCGGCGTCGCCGCGGTCGACGCGGCGGCCTGGGATGCGCTGGCGGGGAACGGCAACCCGTTCGTCAGCCATGATTTTCTGGCGCTGCTCGAGGATTCGGGCAGTGTCGGGCCGGGCACCGGCTGGCAGGCGGCGCCGATCCTGATCGAGGATGAGGGCGGCGCGCTGATCGGTGCGGCGCCCGCCTATCTGAAATCGCACAGCCAGGGCGAATATGTCTTCGACCATGCCTGGGCCGATGCTTGGGCGCGCGCGGGCGGCGATTATTATCCCAAGCTGCAGATCGCCGCGCCCTTCACCCCGGTGCCTGGGCCGCGCCTGCTCGCGCACGATGACGAAACAGCAATGCTGTTGATCCGGGGCGCTGAGGCAGTGGTGCGGCAGAATGAACTGTCTTCGGCGCATGCGACCTTCGTCGCGCCCGAGCAGATGCCGATCTTCGAACAGGCGGGCTGGCTCGTCCGCCGCGACATCCAGTTCCATTTCGCCAATGCCGGTTACGCCAGCTTCGACGATTTCCTTGCCACCCTGACCTCGGCAAAGCGCAAGCAACTCCGCAAGGAGCGCGCCCGTGCGGTCGAGGTATTGCGCGTCGAGGAATTGACCGGCGAGGACATCAAGCCTGCGCATTGGGACGCGATGTGGGCCTTTTATCAGGACACCGGCGCACGCAAATGGGGGCATCCCTATCTGACGCGCGAGGCGTTCGACCTGATGGGGCGGCGGATGGCCGACCGGATCCTGTTGCTGATCGCCTATGATGGCGATGCGCCGGTCGCGGGCGCGATGCACTTCATCGGCGCCGACACGCTATACGGTCGTTATTGGGGCTGCCTGCGCGACATCCCCTATCTGCACTTCGAGCTATGCTATTACCGCGCGATCGACATCGCGATCGCGCGCGGCCTCCGCCGGGTCGAGGCGGGCGCGCAGGGCGGGCACAAGCTCGCCCGCGGCTACGGCCCCGTTGCCACCTGGTCGGCGCATTTCATCGCCGATCCGGGCTTTCGCCGTGCGGTCGCGGATTACCTCGAACAGGAACGCCGCGCCGAAGAGACCGAAATGGAATGGCTTGAAGGGCACACGCCCTTCAGGCGGAAGGATTAGGCCGCGAAGCGACGTGCGGCCGGACGGCGCGCGGTTTCGTCGAGCCAGGCGCGCGCCTGACGCTGCGCTTCGGCGATTTCGTCGCGGCTCATCTCGTCGGACAGGTCGGCGCGGCATTGCTGGCCTTCCTTGTTGCCGCCGAGCGCCGCAAGATTGAACCATTTATGCGCCTGGATCAGATCGACGTCGACACCGCCGGTCCCGGTTGAAAAGGCGATGCCCAGATCGAAATAGGCGTTGGCGTCGCCGCGTGCTGCGTCGAGCAGACGGCTTTCGATCAGATACTGGGCAGACTTCAGACTGTTAGCCATGATAACCCCCTTTGCCTCCACCCCACATGGAGACCTCGGGGTCCAAATTTGCGACTTATGGTCAACAAACCGTTAACGATGATCCGGGTTTTTTGGGGGGGGCGCCGGAAAGTCCCGGAAATCCGTCGTTCCCTGCGTTAATCAACCGACCGCAAGATTGTCGATCAGGCGCGTTTTTCCCATCCGCGCTGCCGCCAGAAGCCGGGCGGGCTTGCGATATTCGCTCAGTCGCTCGAGGTTGTCGGCATCGGCAAGCGCGACATAATCGACGCTGTCGAACCCGCCCGCGACGACGTCGGCCTCGGCCCTTGCGAGCGTTTCGGCAACGTCCGCACCGCCCGCGATTGCCTTTGCCGCAGCCTTCAAGGCATCGGGAAAGGCAACCGCCGCCGCCCGTTGCTCCGCCGAAAGATAGGCGTTGCGCGATGACAGCGCGAGGCCGTCGGTATCGCGCGCGATCGGCGCGCCCAGAATGTCGAGGGCGAAGTCGAGGTCGCGCGCCATCCGCCGGATGATCGCGAGCTGCTGCCAGTCCTTTTCGCCGAAGATCGCGACATCGGGCCGGACCTGATTGAACAGCTTCGACACCACGGTCGCGACGCCGTCGAAATGGCCGGGACGCGCGGCACCGCAATAATCGGCGCCGAGCTCGGCAACCTCGATATGCGTCGAATGGCCGCCGGGGTACATGGTGGTGACATCGGGTGCCCAGAGCAGCGCTACGCCGTCCTGCGCCAGCAGCGCGGCGTCGCGCGCTTCATCGCGCGGATAGGCGGCGAAATCTTCGTTCGGGCCGAACTGGGTCGGGTTGACGAAGATCGAGACGATCACATGATCGGCGACGCGCTTGCCCATGCGGACGAGCGACAGATGCCCGTCGTGAAGCGCGCCCATGGTGGGAACCAGCGCGACGCTCTTGCCGCCTTGCTGAAGTGCCGAAACGGCACGGCGCAGCATGGCGATGTCACGGATGATTTGCACGCTTGCCCAGCCTCCGATATTGGCGGCGCAAAGGCACCACCCATGCGGCCCCCATGCGCCGCCAACAGGAAAATCGCAACGCTCATGACGACGCCCGACCCGCACCGTATCATCTTTGCCAATGAAAAGGGCGGGACCGGCAAATCGACCTGCGCAGTGCATTTCGCGGTCGCGCTCGCGAGCCAGGGATGGCGCGTCGCAGGGCTTGACCTCGACCCGCGCCAGCGCACCTTTCATCGCTACCTCGAGAATCGCACCGGCACCGCGAAGCGCCGCGAGATCGACCTGCCGACGCCGGTGTTCGAGGTGTTCGAAGGCTCGACCATCGAGGAGCTCGACGCGCAGGTCGCGCGGCTTTCGGAAGGCGTCGACTATTTCATCGCCGACACGCCGGGCCGCGACGACGTCTTCGCGCGCCATCTTGCGACCAGCGCCGACACGCTGGTGACGCCGATCAACGACAGCTTCATCGACTTCGACCTGATCGGTCAGGTCGATCCCGAGACGTTTCAGGTCACCCGCCCCAGCTTCTATTCGGAACTGATCTGGGACACGCGCAAAGCGCGCGCCAAGACCGACGGACGGACGATCGACTGGATCATCCTGCGCAACCGCCTCCAGCACGTCGACGCGCATAATATGCGCCGCGTCGGCGAGGCACTGACCCAGCTGTCGCGCCGGGTCGGCTTCCGGGTTATCCCCGGGCTCGGCGAGCGCGTCATTTATCGCGAGCTGTTTCCGGCCGGCCTCACCCTGCTCGACAAGGCGCATCTCGGCGGCATGGGCATCGGCCATGTCGTTGCGCGGCAGGAACTGCGCGAGGCGATGGGCGGACTGAACCTGCCGGCACGCGAGCGGCTGCATCCCGACGGCGACTTGTTCGCCGCCGCCTGACGACGATCCTTCTTTCCCCCCAAGAGGACCAACCATGACCCACATTTTCCATCCGACGATGCTGCGCGAATATGACATCCGCGGCGTGGTCGGCGATACGCTGTCCGACAAGGATGCCTATGCCATCGGCCGCGGCTTCGCGACGCTGGTCGCGCGCGCGGGCGGGCGGCGGATCGCGGTCGGCTATGACGGCCGACTCTCGTCGCCGATGCTGGCCGACGCACTCATTGCCGGGATCAATGCGGCGGGTGTCGATGCGCTGAATGTCGGGCTGGGGCCGACGCCGATGCTCTATTATGCGGCGTCAACCGAGGATGTGGACGGCGGCATACAGATAACCGGCAGCCACAACCCCCCCGACTATAATGGTTTCAAGATGGTGTTTCAGGGGCGCCCCTTCTTCGGTGCCGACATTTTGGCGATCGGCGAACTGGCGGCCGCAGGGGACTGGGAGACGGGCGAAGGCACGGCGGAGAGCATCGACATCATCGACGCCTATGTCGACCGGCTGGTCGAGGGCTTCGCGGGCGGCGCCTTCCGCATCGGCTGGGACGCCGGCAACGGTGCTGCGGGCACGGTGATCGAGAAACTCACCGCGCGGCTTCCGGGCGAGCACCACCTGCTTTTCACCGATATCGACGGCCATTTCCCGAACCATCATCCTGATCCCACCGAGGAAAAGAATCTGGCTGACCTGCGCAAGCTCGTCGCCGAGAAGAGCCTCGATTTCGGCGTCGCTTTCGACGGAGACGGCGACCGTATTGGCGCGATCGACGGGCAGGGCCGGGTCATCTGGGGCGACCAGCTGCTGCAAATCTATGCCGAAGCGGTGCTGCGCGATCGGCCCGGCGCGATGGTCATTGCCGACGTCAAGGCCAGTCAGGCGCTGTTCGACCGGGTCGCAGACCTCGGCGGCAAGCCGCTGATGTGGAAGACCGGACACAGCCTGATCAAGGCGAAGATGAAGGAAACCGGCTCGCCGCTCGCGGGCGAGATGAGCGGGCATATCTTCTTCGCCGATACCTATTATGGCTATGACGACGCGCCCTATGCCGCCGTGCGGCTGATCGAGGCGGCGACGAAGCTCGGCAAGAGCGTGACCGAACTCCGCGGCGACATGCCCGCGATGGTCAACACGCCCGAGCTGCGCTTCCAGGTCGACGAAGCCCGCAAATTCGCCGTTGTGGACGAAGTTCTGGCGCGGCTTGCGGCCTCGGGCGCGACGGTGGACCGGACCGATGGCGCGCGCGTGCTGACCGATGACGGCTGGTGGTTGCTCCGCGCCTCGAACACACAGGACGTGCTAGTTGCCCGCGCCGAGGCGCAGGACGAAGCGGCGCTGGCACGGCTGATGGCAGCGATCGACGAGCAGTTGGCGCTCTCGGGCGTCGCGCGCGGACCGCAAGCGGGGCATTAGGTTCGCCGAAAGCCGTTCCGGGCCACCCTGCAAGTATCTTGCCAGATTGACGTTCGCCGCGTCGCTGGGGTAACGCGCGCAAGGGGCTAGAACGGAACCGACCAGTTTATGACCGACGACGCGAGCGCTACTACGATGGCCGACGGTGACCACGGGGTCAGCGAACACAGGGCGCATGTCCGCGAGGAAGCGGCGGCGGGCAATGGTCTCGCGGTCATTTCGATCGCCAAAAGCTATGACAAGCGTGTCGTCCTGTCGGACGTGTCGCTATCGGTGGGCAAGGGCGAAGTCGTCGGCCTGCTCGGCCCCAACGGCGCGGGCAAGACGACCTGCTTCTATTCGATCATGGGGCTGGTGAAGCCCGACGCCGGACGCATCATGCTCGATGGCGCCGATATCACCGCGCTGCCGATGTATCGCCGCGCGATCCTTGGCCTGGGCTATCTGCCGCAGGAAACCTCGATCTTTCGCGGGATGACGGTCGAGCAGAATATCGCCGCCGTGCTCGAACTCGCCGAACCCGACAAGGTCGCGCGCGAGAGCCGGCTTGAGGAATTGCTCGACGAATTCGGCCTTGCCCGGTTGCGCGACGCGTCGGCGATGGCGCTTTCGGGGGGCGAGCGTCGCCGCGCTGAAATCGCGCGCGCGCTTGCGGCGAATCCGTCGATCATCCTGCTCGATGAACCGTTCGCGGGCATCGATCCGCTCTCGATCAGCGATATTCGCGATCTCGTCGTCGATCTCAAGACGCGCGGCATCGGCGTGCTGATCACCGATCATAATGTGCGCGAGACGCTGGACCTCGTCGACCGCGCCTGCATCATCTACGACGGCAAAGTGCTGCTCGCCGGTTCGCCCGAAGAGCTTGTCGCCGACCCCGAGGTCCGCCGCCTTTACCTTGGCGAGGGCTTCTCCCTGTGAGCAGCTAGTCGCCGATGGCGTTGGGTCCGCGCCTCGATTTACGCCAGTCGCAATCGCTGGTGATGACGCCGCAGCTGCAGCAGGCGATCAAGCTGCTTGCGCTGTCGAACCTCGAACTCGAAGCCTATCTGGCCGAGGCGCTGGAGGGCAATCCGCTGCTCGACGCTTCACCCGCCGATCGCGACGGCGATTCGGATGGCGGTGGGCCCGACGACGGCGGCGGCGAGGCACCGGTAGCGGCGCTATCGGGCGAGACCGGCACCGACCAGATGCTGTCATCCGACGCGGGGACCGCCGACGACCTCGATGTCGATTTCGGCGAGGAGCGTTTCCACCACGACAGCGCCAGCGATTCGGTCGGTCTGTCGGGATCGGGCGAAGACATCGATTTCGACAGCTTCGCCGAGCATGACGGGACGCTCCATGACCATCTGATGGCGCAGGTCGGCGAGCGCTTCGACGGGATCGAGGCGATCGTCGCGGGTCAGCTCGTCGCGCTGATCGACGAGACGGGATATCTGCGCGCCGACCTTGCCGAACTCGCCGCCCAGCTGGGCGTGCCGCTCGCGCTGCTCGAAGAGGTGCTTGGCGGCATCCAGCTTTTCGATCCTTCGGGCGTCGGCGCGCGCGACCTCGCCGAATGCATCGCGATTCAGGCGCGCGAGGCCGATCGCTTTGACCCCGCGATGGCCACGATGATTGCGCATCTCGAACTGGTTGCGAAGGGCGCCTTCCCCCAGCTGAAGCGCATCTGCGGCGTCGATGACGAGGATCTCGCCGACATGATCCGCGAGCTGCGCGGCTATGACCCGAAGCCCGGGCTCAAATTCGGGGGCGAGGGCACGCAGGCGGTCGTTCCCGACCTCTATGTCCGCCAGACCGCGAAAGGCTGGGCGGTCGAGGTCAACAGCGGCACCTTGCCGCGCCTGCTCGTCAACCGCCGCTACTACACCGAACTCGCGCAGGGTGCCGCGGCGAAGAGCAAGGCGTGGCTGTCCGAACAGCTTGCCGGCGCCAATTGGCTCGTCCGCGCGCTCGACCAGCGCCAGCGCACGATCGTCAAGGTCGCCAGCGCGATCGTGAAGCAGCAGGAGGGGTTTTTCCTGCACGGCGTCGCGCATATGCGCCCGCTGACGCTGCGCCAGGTCGCCGAAGAGATCGGCATGCACGAATCGACCGTCAGCCGCGTCACGAGCAATAAATATCTCAGCTGCGCGCGCGGGCTGTTCGAGCTCAAATATTTCTTCTCCTCGGGGATTTCGGCGACCGAAGGCGACGGCGCGGTATCGGCCGAGGCGGTGAAGAGCAGGATCAAGGCGATGATCGAGGCCGAGGATGCCAAGGCGATCCTGTCCGACGAGACGATCGCCCAGAAACTGTCGGGCGAGGGTCATGACATCGCGCGGCGCACCGTCGTCAAATATCGCGAGGCGATGGGCTATGGCTCGTCGGTGCAGCGGCGACGGCAAAAGGCGCTCGCGGGCTGAATTTGGCCGGAAAGGCGGTTGACTTTCGGCGCCCTTCCCCATAGTTGCGCCGCTTCGCGTCAATACGCCAAGATTTACGGACAGAGATCATGAAGATTCGCAACAGCCTGAAGTCGCTGAAGGACCGCCACCGGGATAACCGCGTTATCCGCCGCCGTGGCCGCACCTATGTGATCAACAAGACCAACCGCCGCTTCAAGGCGCGCCAGGGCTAAACGCCCTGCCGGGACGTGTGTCCCGCGCGCATAGCGAAGTTAGCGTAACGCCGTCGGATGCTTCCGGCGGCGCTTTCGCGTGTCCGGAGCAGCCATGATTCGCCCCAAGATTCCCCGATGCGTGATCTTCGACGTCGGCCGCGTCCTCTTTCAATGGGATTTGCGTCATCTGTTCGCGAAGCTGATCGACGATGCAGGCGAACTCGACTGGTTCGTCACCCATGTCGTGACGCCCGAATGGCATTTCCAGCACGACGCCGGCCGCCCGCTCGCCGACATGCTGCCCGAGCTGAAAGCCGAATTTCCGGATCATGCGCCATTGATCGACGCCTATGCGGCGCGCTTCAACGAGACGATCCCCGGCCCGATGCCCGGCAGCCTCGAGCTGGTCGAACGGCTCGACGAAGCCGGCGTTCCGCTCTTCGCTATCACCAATTTCGGCCATGAATTCTGGGAAGGCTTTCGCCCGACCCAGCCGGTGTTCGACCGCTTCCGCGATATCGTCGTGTCGGGCACCGAAAAGCTGATCAAGCCCGATCCCGCCATTTACGATCTCGCGATCGAGCGATTCGGCATCGACTCGGCCGGCGCCTTCTTCATCGACGATGTGGCGGCGAATGTCGCGGGTGCCGAATCGGTCGGTATCGCGGGACACCAGTTCGTCGATGCGGCCATGCTGGAGCGCGAGTTGGTGGCGCGGGGCTATCTGGCGAGCTCGGCCTAGCGTATCAGCTTTCGCAGCGATTCGATCCATTCACGCGAAAACTCTTCCTGCATCGCGACCGATGCTGGAATGATGTCAGGTCCTTCTTCGAAAATTCCCACGAGTTCGGTAGCCTGTGCGCCGGTTTCGATCTTATAGGCTTTCAAACCTTTACCCATATCTCGCGACATGGCCGACGGCCAGACTTTGAGGCTTGCGCCATAGCAGAAGGGAATGAGGCCCTTCGGTTCTAGAGCCCGCTTGCGGATTCTCTGGAGCGCGGAAAAATAGTCGGGTGCTTCGACATGATGGATTTCGCCCCGTACCGTGCAAGTAAGTCGACAATTTTCGCCAACAAGGTCTTGAACAATCATGATCTGCTCGTCGTCTGCGCCGCCGATCACATAAAGGGAATGCTGTTCCACAGCCCTATTTCTCTACCCCAAGCTGCGTCAGCACGAAGGCGAACTCCTCGGCATCCTCGTGGAGCGCGCCCCAGCGGCCCGATTTGCCGCCGTGGCCCGCGCCCATGTTGGTACGTAGCAGCAAGGTCGCATCATTCGTGCGCGTCGCGCGGAGCTTGGCGACCCATTTCGCAGGCTCCCAATAGGTCACGCGCGGATCGTTGAGCCCCGCCGAAACCAGCATCGGCGGATAGGCCTTTGCGGTGATGTTGTCGTAGGGGCTGTAGCTCAGCATATAGTCGAACGCCGCCTTGTCGGTGACCGGGTTGCCCCATTCGGGCCATTCGCCCGGGGTCAGCGGCAGCGTTTCGTCGACCATCGTGTTGATGACGTCGACGAAAGGCACGCCCGCAAGCACCGCGCCCCACAGTTCGGGCGCCTCGTTATAGATCACGCCCATCACCTGTCCGCCCGCCGAGCGGCCCTCGACCGAGATCTTGCCTGCGGCAGTATAGTTTTTGGCGATCAACCCCTTGGCGACGTCGACGAAGTCGTTGAACGTATTCTTGCGCTCGGTCGTCTTGCCCGCGAGATACCAGGCGCGGCCCATATCGTCGCCGCCGCGGACATGCGCGATCGCATAGATCATCCCGCGATCGACGAGGCTGAGCCGCGTCGTCGAAAAGCCCGGCGGCACGCGATAACCGTACGAGCCATAGGCGTAGAGATGCATCGGCGCGCTGCCGTCGAGCTTCGTGCCCTTCTTGTAGACGAGCGAAGCGGGGATCATCGTCTTGCCGTCGCGGCTCGGCAGGTTAACCCGTTCGGTTACATATTGCGTCGGGTCGTAACCTGACGGGATTTCCTGCACCTTCAGCGTCTCGAGCTTTCCGGTCGCGAGATCATAGTCATAGACCGTATCGGGGGTGACCATCGATTCATAGTCGAGCCTGAGCTTGTCCTGATGATATTCGGGATTGTCGCCGAGGCCCGCAACGTAAGTGGCCTCGGGAAATTTGATCCGGCCGGGGGTCAGCGGCGCGTCATATTTGCGGACATCGACCTGATCGAGCCCGTCCTCGCGCGCCTCGATCACGAAATAGTCCCGGAAGACCGAGAATCCGGTGATGTAGCTATGGTCCGATCCCGGGATCAACGTCGCCCATTGGCCCGAATCCTTCACGCTTGCGGTCGCGATGCGGAAGTTCGGATGCTCGTCATTGGTGTGGATGTAGAGCGTGCCGTCGCGCTCATCGACGCTATACTCGCGGCCCTTCTTGCGCGGCGAAACGAGCTGCATCTTCGCTTCGGGATTGTCGGCGGGGAGCAGATAGACCTCGCTCGTCTCGTTATCGCCCGTCGCGATCACGATATAATTGTCCGCCGCGGTCTTTCCGATGCCGACCCCGAAGCCGATGTCGGCCTCCTTGTAGAGCAGCTTGTCGTCGGCGATCGCGGTGCCGAGCTTGTGCAGCCGGACATTGTCGGTGCGCCAGTTCTCGTTCGCCAAGCCATAGAGAATCGCATCATTGCCCGAGGTCCAGACGAGCGACGACAAGGTGCCGGGAATGACGTCGGGCAGTTGCTCGCCGGTCTCCAGATTTCGGATGCGCGCTTCGAAACGCTCGGAGCCATTGTCGTCGAACGAATAGGCCATCAGCTTGCCGTTCGGGCTGATCGACAGTTCGGCGAGGCGGAAATATTCCTTGCCCTCGGCCATCGCGACCTCGTCGAGGATCAGGACCGGCTCGCCGCCGGCGACGGGCTTGCGGTACCATTTCTTGTACTCGGCGCCCTCCTCATATTCGACCCAGTAAACCCAATCGCCGTCCTTTTGCGGGACGCTCGAATCGGCTTCCTTGATCCGGCCCTTCATTTCCTGAAACAGCGTTTCGACCAGCTTCGCATGCGGCTTCATTGCGGCGTCGAAATAGCTGTTCTCGGCCTTCACATAGTCGAGGACATCCTTGTCATCGACGACCGGATAGCTCTGGTCGCGGAGCCAGAAGTACGGGTCGGACAGCGTTTCGCCATGCATCGTCATCTCGTGCGGCCGCTTCTCGGCAACCGGGGCGGCAGGCAGGGCGGGGCTGTTGGTCAATATCGTCTCTTTCTCTTCGGCGAAGGCGCTTTGGGGCACGACAAGCGGGGTGGTAATTGCGGCCAGAAACATCCAAATAGCGCGCATAAGAAAACCCCCGCAGCGTCGCCCGATCGGGCTGTTATGGCTGCGATGTAGGAACAAGGAATAGCGCATGTCCACCCCCGACCATGCAGAACGTCTCGCCCGTGTCCGCGCCGAACTCGCCGCGCGCGGCCTCGATGGTTTCGTCGTGCCGATCAGCGACGAACATATGAGCGAATATGTCGGCGCCTATGCGCAGCGCATGGCATGGCTGACGGGCTTCGGCGGATCGGCTGGCACTGCGGCGGTGCTGCCGACGAAGGCCGCGGTGTTCGTCGACGGGCGCTATACGGTGCAGGTGCGCGATCAGGTCGATGGTTCGCTGTTCGACTATGTCGGCGTGCCGCAGTCGAGCGTCGCCGAATGGCTCGGCGCCAACGTCACCGCGGGGCAGAAGGTGGGGTATGATCCTTGGCTTCACAGCATCGACTGGGCGCGGAGCCTGGAGAAGGCGCTCGCCGCCAAGGGTGCGAGCCTTGTCGCGGTGACCCCTAACCCGCTCGATGCTGCGTGGGACGATCAACCCGCGCCGAGCGAAGCGGTCGTCACCGTCCATGACGCCGCGCTGGCGGGGCAGAGCGCGGTTGAAAAGCGCGAGATCATCGCCGACTGGCTGAAGGCGAAGGGCCTCGACACGACGGTGATGACCGCGCTCGATTCGATCGCCTGGACCTTCAACATCCGCGGTACCGACGTCAGCCATACACCAGTCGGGCTGGCCTTTGCATTGCTCCATGCCGACGCGACCGCCGACCTGTTCATCGCGCCCGAAAAGATCACCGACGCGGTGCGCGCGCATCTCGGCAACAGTGTGCGGATCCACGACCGCACCGCGTTCGAGGCGGCGCTCGCCGACCTGTCGGGCAAAAGCGTCGCGGTCGATCCTGATCGCGCCGTCGCGGCGATCTTCACGGCACTCGAAGCCGCAGGCGCGAAGATCGAGCGTCACCGCGACCCCGCAGTGCTGCCCAAGGCGATCAAGAACGGCACCGAGCTGAATGGCACGCGCGCCGCGCATGTCCGCGACGGCGTCGCGGTCGCGCGCTTCCTGAAATGGATGGAAGAGGTTGCGCCGCAGGGCGGACTCGACGAGCTCGGCGCGGCGGCCAGGCTTCGCGCCTTCCGCGACGACAGCGGCGTGCTGAAGGATCTGTCGTTCGACACCATCTCGGCGGCGGGCCCCAACGGCGCGCTGCCGCATTACAAGGTCGACGAAACCACCAACCGTGCGATCGAGACTGGCACGCTCTACCTCGTCGATTCGGGCGGGCAATATGCCGACGGCACGACCGACATCACCCGCACGATCGCGATCGGCACGCCGACCGCCGAAATGCGCCGCCGCTTCACGCAAGTGCTCAAAGGCCATATCGCACTCGCGGTCGCGCGCTTCCCCAAGGGGACGCGCGGCAGCCAGCTCGACATTCTCGCGCGCCAGTATTTGTGGGCCGACGGCGTCGATTATGCCCATGGCACCGGCCATGGCGTCGGCACCTATCTGGCGGTCCACGAAGGGCCGCAGCGCATTGCCAAGCCCGCAGGCGGGCAGGCGGGGACCGAGGAACCGCTGCATGCGGGCATGATCCTCTCGAACGAGCCCGGCTATTACAAGGCGGGCCATTTCGGCATCCGCATCGAGAATCTCGTCGTCGTCACGGCGCAGATCATCGCGGGCGCCGAAGAGGATATGCTGGGGTTCGAGACGATCACCTTCGCGCCGATCGCGCAGAACCTCGTCGATGTGGCGCTGCTGTCGCCCGCCGAAGCCGACTGGCTTGACGCTTATCACGCCGAAGTGTTCGAAAAGCTCGGCGCGGGCATGGCGGGCGAGGAGCTTGGCTGGCTCGAGGCCGCCTGCGCGCCGCTCGATCGCACCCCCGCCGCGCTCGCGGCCTGAGGCGCGCATGACCGAACATCGCAGCGCCGTCCCGCTCACCGATTTCCGCGTTCAGGAGCATATTCGCGTGCGCTTCAACGAGATCGACAACCAGAGCATCGTCTTCAATGCCAATTATCTGATTTATGCCGATGTCGGGGTGACCGAATATTTCCGGGCCTTGGGTGAAGGGCAGCCTGGGGTGTATTTTAACCAATATGGTACAGACATTCGCGAGACGCATTGCGAAATCGACTATCATGCGCCCGCGCTGCTCGACGAGTTGATCACGATTGCTGCGCGAATCAGTCGGTTCGAACGCACCAGCTTCACGCTGCATTGCGGAATTTTCCGGGGAAATGAGCGGTTGACCGATATCGAGATCAGCTATGCACATATCGATGGCGACAGCGGGCAGCCGACCCCGTTGCCTGGCAGTTTTATCGCCGAAGTGCGGCGATTCGAATCGCGAATGCCGGTTCAGGACTGATTCGTGACGCTCCGGATTTGAACCGGATCGCATTTCTCGACCAAAAAACTAGGCTTTTCCCGCAAAAGGCCAAAAAAAAGGCCGCCCGGAGGCGGCCTTTGAAAGTTTTTGGGAGAGGATGCCTAAAAGGCAAGTGTGTTATTGCACTGCACAATGAATGCTGCAACTGCGAAATAAGCATCCGCTATTGCATTTTTTGCAATCGAGAACGTTTCCAGCGTGCATCGCGCGCAATCGACGATCGCGTATCGGGTGCTCGCAATATCGGGCGAGATCGCCTAAATTGGCGGCATGGGAATGTTCAATAAAGTGGATGTCACCGGCGGCGTCGGTGATTTCTGGGATTATATCCGCGCACCGCGCCCGCATCGCTGGGCGATCTGGGGCGTCGCGATCGCACTGACTTGGGTGATCTTTCACGGGGTGTCGGAATATCTGATCCCCTATGACAAGCCGAAACCGTCGATCGTCTATTTCGAAAACTGGAAGGCGACGCGGAGCGAGGCGGAGATTCGCGCCGACTGGGTCGCGCGCGCGAAGGAGACGACGCGCCAGCATGCGCAGACTCGCGCCGAATATCAGCGGCTCGCCGACAGTCTGGGGGTCGAATATGATTCGGCCGAGGCCGACAAGCTGACGCGCGAGGCGCTGGGCGAGGAGGGCGCTGCGGCGGCGATGAGGAAGCCCGAACCGGTCAGGACGCGATCGACGCTCGCCGAGCGTGCCGCGCGCGGGCCGCAGGCGACGCCAGCGGCCGATCCCAAACCCTGATGCAGCGACCGCCCGCCGACGCCGACTGGATGGCGGTTGCCATCGCGCTGGCGCGGCGCGGCCGTCCGGCCTCGGCTCCCAATCCCAACGTCGGCTGCCTGCTGGTCAAGGATGACCGGGTCGTCGCGCGCGGCTGGACCCAGCCCGGGGGCCGGCCGCATGCCGAGGCGATGGCGCTCGCCGCCGCAGGCGATGCGTCGCGCGGCGCGACCGCCTATGTCAGCCTCGAGCCCTGTGCCCACGCCAGCCCGCGCGGGCCCGCATGCACCGATTCGCTGATCGAGGCGGGCGTCGCGCGTGTGGTGATCGCCGCGCAGGATCCCGATCCCCGCACCGACGGCGCCGGAATATTGCGGTTGCAGGCGGCCGGGATCGAGGTTGTCGTCCATGTCCTGCCCGCCGAGGCGCGCGCGGCAATGGTGCCGTGGTGGACGCGGCAGACCCTTGGGCGCCCGTTCGTAACGCTGAAGCTCGCGACCTCGCTCGACGGCTGCATCGCGATGGCCGACGGATCGAGCCGCTGGATCACAGGTGACCGCGCGCGGGCGCACGGCCATCTCGAAAGGGCCATGCATCAGGCGATCCTCGTCGGCCGCGGAACGCTCGACGCCGATGCTCCGAAACTCGACGTGCGCCTCCTAGGCCTTGAGGATCGCAGCCCGAAGAAATTGTTGCTGACGTCGGGCGCGGCGCCTGATGGCTGGACCGCCGTTGCCTCTCCGCAAGCCATCGATGATGTCGATTCGGTGCTGGTCGAGGGCGGCGCCGGTGCGGCGTCGGCTTTCCTCGCCGCCGACCGCGTCGACAGGCTTCTGCTCTACCGCGCGCCGGTCTTGATCGGCGGCGGTCGTCCGGCGCTCGGCGACATCGGGCTCACCGATCTGGCGGCCGCACATGGCCGCTGGCGTCTCGCCGACACCCGCCGGCTTGGCAGCGACCGGCTCGACGTCTACGAGCGCGTCAGAGAAGGATAAAGCGACCCATGTTCACCGGCATTATCACCGATATCGGCACCATCCGCAGCCGCGAGGATCGCGGCGATACGCGGCTCGTCATCGGTACCGTCTATGACACCGGGACGATCGACCTCGGCGCCTCGATCGCCTGCTCGGGCGCGTGCCTGACCGTCGTCGATAAGGGTGCCGATGCTGACGGCCACTGGTTTGCGATCGATGCGAGCGGCGAGACGCTCGCGCGCACCGCGGCGGGGATGTGGGATGCCGGACGCCGCCTCAACCTCGAACGCGCGCTCAAGATCGGCGACGAGCTGGGCGGGCACATCGTCACTGGTCATGTCGACGCGGTGGGCCGCATCGTCGCGGTCGAGCCCGTCGGCGACAGCATCAAGGTGACGGTCGAGGCGCCCGCCGAGCTGGCGCCGCATATCGCCGCGAAGGGCTCGATCACCGTCGACGGCATCTCGCTCACCGTCAACGAAGTGACCGACCAGCCCGGCGGCAGCGCGCATTTCACGCTCAACATCATCCCGCACACGCAGGAGATGACGACGCTGAACGAGGCGGCTGCCGGGCGCCCGGTCAATCTCGAGATCGATATTCTCGCGCGCTATTTGGCGCGGATGCAGGCGCGCGGGGCATAACTTCCGTCGCTGCCTGCAGCGGTCGCTACCCTTCGATCCAGCTCGCCGCCAGTTCAGGGTCGGCGGCCAACATCGACCGCCGCATCGCCAGCCGGCCGACGCGCAGCAGTTCGGCCTTGCGCCGGGCGGGCGCCAGGTTGCAGCTTGCGGCTTCGCGCACTACCGCCGCGCCATAGCGGTCGGCAATGATCAGTCCCGAGGTTTCGGGGCGATAGTCCTCGGTTTCGAGGATAGAGGGGTCGAGCCCGGCCGCGAGCGCCCAATAGAAGCGGTCGCACCAGTCGCAATAGTCGGGCCATTTGCCGTCGCCGTGCAGGTCGGCGCGGCTGACCTTGATCTCGACGATCGTGATATTGCCCTTCGCGTCGATCGCGGTGAGGTCGGTGCGCCGCCCGTTGGGCAGCGTCACCTCGGGGATCGCGACCAGCCCCTGTTGCGCGAACAGCCGGCATACGCCGCGCGCGACGTCCGCGGCGGTCAGCAGGTCAGTCGCCATTGCTCAAAGACCTCAGAACGGCCAGACCTTCAGAACGGAACGTCGTCGTCCAGATCGTCGTCGAACGGCGGGCGTCCGCCACCGCTGCCGCCCGAGCTGCCGCCGCCACCCTGGTTCCAGCCGCCGCCCGAGCCGCCGCCACCCGAGGAGCCACCGCCGCCCTGATCCCAGCCGCCGCTCGATCCGCCGCCCTGCGACCAGCTGTCGCCGCCGCCGCGCGAACCGCCACCACCGCCGGGCGCGCCGTCGAGCATGGTGAGCGTGCCACCCATGCCGGCGATCACGATCTCGGTCGTATATTTGTCGTTGCCGTCGCGGTCCTGCCATTTGCGGGTGCGCAGGCTGCCCTCGATGTAAACCTTCGAGCCCTTTTTCAGGTAGCGCTCGACGACGCCGACCAGCCCGTCGCCATTGATGACGACATTGTGCCATTCGGTGCGCTCCTTGCGCTCGCCCGACATCCGGTCCTTCCACTGTTCGGAGGTTGCGATGCGGATATTGGCGATCTTGCCGCCGTTCTGGAACGACTTGATTTCAGGATCGGCGCCGAGGTTGCCGATGAGAATTACCTTGTTGACGCTGCCAGCCATCGCCGCTCCGCTCCGCTCAAAAGTTGGGAGGATCAGCCTAGGCCAAAGGCGACGGCTGTCCAGTAAGTGATACCAGCAGCGGCATAGGCGAGCAGGAACAAATAGCCAACCATGAACATTGGCCATTTCCACCCATTGGTCTCGCGGCGGGTGATTGCGATCGTCGAAATGCACTGCGGTGCGAAGACGAACCAGGCGAGGAAAGCGAGCGCGGTGGCGAGGCTCCATTTGCCCTGCAGCCTCTGCCCAAGCGACTGTGCCATCGCATCCTCGTCGCCGTTGGCGTCGATCGCATTGGCGGTCGCCATCGCCGACACCGCGACCTCGCGCGCCGCCATCGCGGGGATCAGCGCGAGCGCGATGTCGTGATTGAAGCCGATCGGCTTGACGATGACTTCAAGGCCGCTCGCGATGCGGCCGGCGACGCTATATTCGACCTGGCTCTGTCCCTCGGGCGCCTTGGGGAAGCTTAGCAGCAGCCACAGGACGACCGTCGTCATCGCGATGATCGTGCCGGCGCGGCGCAGGAATATCCACGCGCGCTGCCACAGGCCGAGCGCAAGGTCGCGCCACTGCGGCATCTGGTAACGCGGCATTTCCATCATGAAGCCCGCCGCATTGCCCTTGGCGATGGTCCGCCGCAGGACGAAGGCGACAACGAGCGCGCCGACGATCCCCGACAGATAGAGGCCAAACAGCACCAGTCCCTGCAACCCCACGGGCAGGCCCGCAACGGTGCGATCGGGGATGAACGCGGCGATGATCAGCGCATAGACGGGCAGGCGCGCCGAACAGGTCATCAGCGGTGCGATCAGGATCGTCGTCAGCCGGTCCTTTTCGTCGGGAATCGCGCGCGTTGCCATGATTCCGGGCACCGCACAGGCAAAGCTCGACAGCAGGGGAATGAAGCCGCGGCCCGACAGGCCGACCTTCGCCATCAGCCCGTCCATCAGGAAGGCGGCGCGGGTCATATAACCCGACGCCTCGAGCAGCAGGATGAAGAGGAACAGGATCAGGATCTGCGGCAGGAAGACGACGACCGCGCCGACACCCGCGAGCAGGCCCTCGACGATCAGGTCGCGAACGAAATTCTCGGGCAGCGTGTCGATGACCCAGCCCTGCAATACGCCGACCCCGGCTTCGAGTGCATCGGCAGGCGGTCCGGCCCAGGCGTAGACCGCCTGAAACATGATGAACATCAGCGCGAGCAGGATCAGCAGGCCGGCAACGGGATGCAGGACAACGCGATCAACGCGCTGCGTCCAGCGGCGCACGGGCGTTTCGGTCAGGATCGCGGCCTTGGCGAGCGCGCGGGCGCGCTGGTGGAGCGCGGCATCGCTTTGCGGCGCGGGGGCCGCCTCGCGCGGCTGGTGCGACCGGATCGCGCCGTCGACCGCGGTGAGCAGTTCGGCCAGCCCGCGCTTGCGGACCGCGACGGTCGGGACCACCGGCACGCCGAGTTCGCGTGACAGCCGCTCGGCATCGAGAGTCAGCCCGTCGCGTTCGGCGAGGTCGAGCATGTTGAGCGCGACGACCGTCGGCAGGCCGAGCGCCAGCAGTTCGAGTGCGAAGCAGAGATGATTGTCGAGATTGGCGGCGTCGAGCACGACGATCAGCGCGTCGGGGCGCTTCTCGCCTTCCTGGCGGCCGAGCACGACATCGCGCGTCACCGCCTCGTCGAGGCTCGCGGGGATCAGGCTGTAGGTGCCGGGCAGATCGATCAGCGAGATCGGGCGGCCGTCGGCGAAGCTTGCCTGCCCCGCCTTCCGCTCGACGGTCACGCCGGGATAATTGGCGATCTTCTGCCGCGCGCCGGTCAGCGCGTTGAACAGGCTCGACTTGCCGGCATTGGGATTGCCGACGAGCGCGATCGAAGGAATGGCGGCGGTCATGCCACGGCCTCCACTTCGATCGCCGCGGCGTGCTTGGCACGAATGATCACCTGCATGCGCCCGATGGTGAGCGCGAGCGGGTCGCGCGAGAAGATGCTGCCGCGATGGCGCGGGGTAATTTCGCACCCTTCCATCAGCCCGAATTCGCGCAGGCGGCGGCCTTCATCCTCCGACATTGCGGCCCAGTCGATCCGCGCGATCCGCACGGTTACGCCGAGCGGCGCCCCGTCGAGTATAGTTTTCGCCACAGCATTCATTTGCGAGCGATTATCAATATCGCTCGCGCCGCGCCAGCCCTGCTTTGTAATTAATGATTACCTGCCCGGATAGCGCAGCCGCCCGACGAAGCGCGCCAGGCTGGGTCGTTCGATGCCGCGCGCCGCGCGGCGGTGCTTCCAGCTTTCGAACCGCATCACCTGATCGATCCGGCGGGCGAGAAAAGCCCGGGTTTCGGCGAAATCCTCGCTCTCGTCATTCAGGAAGACCGCCATCGTCGAGCCATAGACTGCGCCGAGGATCGTACGCTTGCTATAATGGTTGAAGTCGGTCGCGGTATCGCCCGCAAGATTCCACATCAGGTCGGCGGCACGCCAGCCGAGCTTCGCAGCGTGCGGCGCGTTGGTCGGCAGCGCGAGCAAAGCCAGCGCGCGGCGGAGCGATTCGCGGTTCGGTGCGAGCAGGTCGATCCGCGTTTCGACGAGCGTCGTGATCCGCTCGCGAATCTTGAGCGTCGCCAGCTTTTCGGCGGGCCAGCGCGCGGCCATTTCGGCATCGACGCTCGCGAACCATGCATCGACCATCTCGCGTGCGCCGCCAGGAAAGGCCAGCCTCGCGACATCGTCATCGACGCCGAGCTGCGCGGCGGCGCCGGCGAGCGCTTCGTTGCTGAAACCGTCAAATGCGGCCGTCGCCGCGATCAGCGGGGCAAGCGCGGCGCGAATCTCGTCGAGCGTCGGATCGGCGGGCAGGGTCTGGGCCATGGCCATCAGATAGGCCGCGCCGCGCGACTCGGCAACCGAATCAGCACGAGCGCCGCCGCGACCAGCGCACCGCCGAATATCTCGAGCGGGCTCAGCGTCTCATGGAAGATCAGCCATCCCGCGACCGCCGCGACAACCGGCTGGACGAGCAGCGTCAGCCCGATGACGAGCGGCGAAAAGCGGGGCAGCGCCCAGATAAGCAACCCCTGCCCGACGATCTGGCTCATGACGGCCAGAACGATCAGCGGGGTCCAATTTTGCGGCATGATCGTCTCGCCGAGCGCGATTGCGATGCCGAGGAGGATCGGAATGCCCGCAGCCGACGAAAGGGCGAGCGCCGACCAGGGGCCGATCTCGCCGCGCACGCGCTGCATCATCAGCACATAGCCGGTGTAAAGCGCGCCGGCGAGCAGGCTGAGGAGATCGCCGACCAGATAGGCCGACGACGCCTCATAGCTTTGCCCCATCAGCAGCGCCGACCCCGCAAAGGCGAGCAGAATGGCGACAGCTTGCCAGTCGCGTGGCAGCGTGCGCGACAGCATGATGCCCCAAATGACGAGCAACAGGCTGGCGCTGTTGCCGAACAATGTCGCATTGGCGACCTTGGTCTGGAGGATGCCGATATGCCAGGCGGCAAGGTCGAGCGCGAAAAAAGCGCCCGCGCCGAGCGCGATCCACAGCGCGCGCCGCGACGGCAGGCGTCCGCCGGTCTCGCGCCGCATCAGGACCAGCAGCACCGGCAGCGCCAGCGTCAGTCGCCATACCCCGACCGCCATCGGCCCGGTGTCGGCGAAGCGTACGACCATCGCGGTCAGCGACAGCGAGAGATTGCCGCCGAGCAGCGCCGCGAACGCCCAGCGGCCGGTCTGCAAGCCGGTGCCGGTCGCGTCGTCGAGGCTTTCGATCTTGGCTGTCATTTAGATTTTCTTTTGCTACCCACCATTGTGTCGGCGCCGCGGCATCCATAGCTTCGCGGGCCATAGCGACGACCGGCCAAGGCGTCGCGGATAAAAGTGAAAGGTGGAAATTCATGGCCGCATCACTCTTCGACCCGATCAAGCTGGGTGCCATCGAGGCGCCGAACCGTATCATCATGGCGCCGCTGACGCGCGGCCGGGCGGGGCCGGGTTTCGTCCCCAACGAACTCGCGCGCGACTATTATCGCCAGCGTGCGTCGGCGGGCCTGATCATCTCCGAGGCCACCGGCATCTCGCAGGAAGGCCTCGGCTGGCCGAGCGCTCCGGGCCTGTGGACCGACGCGCAGGTCGAGGGCTGGAAGCCCGTGACCGAAGCCGTCCACGCAGCAGGCGGACGCATCGTCGCGCAGCTCTGGCACATGGGCCGCCTCGTCCATTCGGTGTTCAACGATGGCAAGCAGCCGGTCTCGGCTTCGGCGACGCAGGGCGAGGGCCGGGCGCATACACCGGTCGGCCGCCGCGATCTCGAGGTCGCCCGCCCGCTCGAACTGAACGAGATCCCGCGCCTGATCGGCGATTACGTCAAGGCGGCCGAAAATGCGAAGAAGGCCGGCTTTGACGGCATTCAGCTGCACGGCGCCAATGGCTATCTGATCGACCAGTTCCTGCGCGACAATTCGAACCTGCGCGACGATGATTATGGCGGCCCGGTCGAAAACCGTATCCGGCTGCTTCGCGAAGTGACCGAGGCGCTGATCGGCGTCTGGGGTGCGGGCCGCGTGTCGGTGCGTCTGTCGCCCAACGGCAATTCGCAGGGTGTCGACGACAGCAATCCCCAGCCGCTGTTCACGGCTGCCGCCGCTGCGCTCGACACGCTGGGCATCGGTTTCCTCGAACTGCGCGAACCCGGCCCCGACGGCACGTTCGGCAAGACCGATGTTCCCAAGCAGTCGCCGGCGATCCGTCAGGCGTTCAAGGGGCCGCTGATCCTCAACAGCGATTACACCGTCGCGCTCGCCGAAGAGGCGCTGGCCAGCGGCCTTGCCGACGCGGTTGCCTTCGGTCGGCCGTTCATCGGCAATCCCGACCTTGTCGAGCGGATCCGGAACGGTGCCGAATGGTCGGCCGACAATCCGCAGACCTGGTATTCGCCGGGCGCCGAGGGTTACACCGACTATCCGGCGCTGGTGCCCGCATAAGCAGATCGGCCGGGCGGTTTCATGCCGCCCGGTCAGTTTCGTTCGGCGATCGCCTTGTCGATGATGCCGGCGCCGATCGGTCCCAGTATCTTGCCGCCGAAGCGGAAGATCAGGAAGGCGGCCGCAAAAAGCAGGATCGGCGCGATGAACAGGGTCACGGTCGCCGCAATCAGCGCGACGAAGACCATAGTCATGAACCCGCCGCTCAATGTCTGCTGGCCCTTGGGACCGAGTTCGATCGTTCGCGGTCCCTTGGCATCCCACCATTTGGCGGTGACGATCGTCTTGCGTCCGCCGGCCTGACGCTGCGGCTGCGATTGCGGGGCGAGCCGCGCGGGCGAGTCGGTCGCCCCGGGCCTCCGCGCCGCTTCTTTCCACGGCTGCTTGCGATTCATCGCCGCGACCGCCGCCGCCATGCGATCGTTCGCGGGGCGGGCAGGGGCTACCACGGCAAGTTCGAGGGGCTCGGCGACCGGCGCCGATATGTCCTGCGGAAGGCTGCGGGCCGCGGGCTGGACGGGCTCATGCCCCATTCGGCGGTCATAGGCGGCCATGCGCTCGGCCGCGCTCGGCGGCGTCTGCCCGGTGTCCTTGTCGATCACCACCAGCCGCCCGCCGCGTTCGACGACGGAGTAGCGGCTGGGAGGTGGTCGATCAACCAATGCCGAATTGTTCCTTCAGGGCCAGCATCGCGAGCGCGGCCTTTGCCGCTTCGCCGCCCTTATCCTTGCGCGTCTTGTCGGCGCGCGCAAGCGCCTGTTCTTCATTTTCGACCGTGAGGATGCCGTTGCCGATCGCCAGCCCGTCGAGCGTCAGCGCCATGATGCCGCGCGCGCTCTCGTTCGAGACGACTTCGAAATGATAGGTTTCGCCGCGGATCACCACGCCGAGCGCGACATAGGCGTCATAGCGGCCGCTGTCGGCGGCGAGCGAGATCGCCGCCGGCACTTCGAGCGCGCCGGGGACGGTCACGACCTCGTGGCTATGCCCTTCGGCCTCCAGCGCGCTCTGCACGCCGTCGATCAGCATGTCGTTGAGGTGGCTGTAGAAACGGGCTTCGACGATCAGGACGTGCGCCATTATTCGGTCTCTCCGGGGATGGGGCGTTCGCCGACGACCGAGAGGCCATAGCCTTCAAGGCCGACGATATTGCTGTGGGTGGGGGTAAGCAGTTCCATCGCATGGACGCCAAGGTCGGCGAGAATCTGCGCACCGATCCCGTATGTGCGAAGGTCCATGCCGCCGCTCGGTGCCGGAGCCGCTTCGGCATCGGCCGAGCCGGGAAGCGGGCGCATCAGCATGACGATGACGCCGCTGCCGGCCTCGCCGATCGCGTCCATCGACCGCTGCAGGCGGCGCTTCTTCGGGCCGGGGCGGCCCATGATATCGTCGAAGATCGACACGGCGTGCATGCGGACCAGCGTGACGCCTTCGGGATCGACCGGCCCCTTCTGCAGCACCAGATTGACGCTGCCGTCGATCTTGTTGCGATAGGATTTGAGGCGCCAGTCGCCGCCATAGTCCGATTCGAACGGTTCGTCGGCGACGCATTCGACCAGCCGGTCGCTGCGGTTGCGATAGGCGATCAGGTCGGCGATCGTGCCGATCTTCAGCCCGTGGCGCCGCGCGAAGGGGATGAGGTCGTCGAGCCGCGCCATCGTGCCGTCGTCGTTCATGATCTCGCAGATCACGCCCGAGGGGTTGAGCCCCGCGAGGCGCGCGATGTCGACCGACGCTTCGGTATGGCCGGCACGCACGAGCACGCCACCATCGCGGGCGATCAGCGGGAAAATGTGACCGGGGGTGACGATGTCGTCGCGGCTCTTGCCCGCATCGATCGCGACCGCGACGGTGCGGGCGCGGTCGCCCGCCGAAATGCCGGTGGTGACGCCCTCGCGCGCCTCGATCGAGGTGGTGAAGGCGGTTTCGTGCCGGGTGCCGTTGTTGCGGCTCATCAGCTCGAGCCCGAGCGTGTCGACGCGCGATTTGGTGAGCGTCAGGCAGACGAGGCCGCGGCCGTGCGTCGCCATGAAATTGATCGCATCGGGGGTGGCCATCTGCGCGGGGATGACCAGATCGCCTTCATTTTCGCGGTCCTCGTCATCGACGAGGATGAACATGCGGCCGTTGCGGGCCTCGGCGATGATCTCTTCGGGGGTGGCCATCGGCGACAGGTCGCTGCCGTGCGCGAGCCAGTTTTCCAGCTTGCGCAGCGTGTCGGCGGTGGGGTTCCAGCCCTCGGAATCGAGGTCACGAAGGCTGTTGGCGTGAAGGCCCGCGGCGCGCGCCAGTCCCGAACGGGACATGGTCCCGTCTTCGACGATGGCGCGGATACGGTCGAGGAGCTGTGTGGACATGGCAATCACGTCTCACACTGAAATGTGATTGTCAATCGGGATATCACATTGAGTGTTACTTGGGTCCGAAAATCGTGCCCGCGTCGCGTACCGTACCATCAGCTTTCGCGTCGAGTAGCGCGGTGAACTGGCCGGTGCGGTCGTCACGCTTGGCATAGTCGCGTGCCGACATGCCCGCGACATGGTCGGCCTTGTCCGGGTTTGCACCATTTTTCACAAGCAGGCGCACCATCGCGGCATTCTTGGCCTGCACCGCGAGGATCAGCGCCGTCTCGCCGCGCCGGTTCGTCTGGTCGACCGGCGCCTTGGCCGCGATCAGTTCTTCTGCGCCTTCGGGGAAATTGATGAGCGCGCAGTGCATCAACGGGGTCACCCCCTGTCGGTCGGCGATCGAAGGATCGGCGTCCTTGCCGATCAGGAAACGCAGCCAGGTCGTGTCGCGCCGTTTGGCGACGATGATCAGCGCGGTCTCGCCGGTGTCGGGGTTGCGGGCGTTAACGTAGGACGGATCGTCCTTCAGCGCGTCGGTCGCCTTGGTCCCGTCGCGACTCTGCACCGCCGAAATGAAGGAATAGGAACCGCGGAACTGGGCAAGGGCCGGCGAGGGAATGAGTGACCCCGCCGCGACAGCGGTCAACAGGGTCAGGGCGGCAAAGCGGATTTCCGCACGTCGGAACATGGTGGGCGACCCCTCGCAAATTACGTCGTCGTCACGACAAAGGTTGATTTTCGGCGGCTAGCCGATCAAGGCTGGCCCTATGATGAATATCGCAAACATGGGGCGAAAGCTGGCCCGTTCAAGTCTTGTCCTGCTGATGACGGGGATGCTTGCGGCGTGCAATGCGTCTTCGGACACAGCTACCGCGACCCCGCCGCTTGCCGGCGCGAAGATCGGCGGACCGTTCACGCTGACCGACCAGGATGGCAAGACGGTGCGCGATACCGACTTCGCGGGCAAATATCGCCTCGTCTATTTCGGCTACAGCTATTGCCCCGACATCTGCCCGGTCGACCTGCAAAAGCTGATGCGCGGCCTTGCGGCGTTCGAGAAAAGCGATCCGGCGCGCGGGGCGAAGATCGCGCCGATGTTCATTACCGTCGATCCAGAGCGCGACACGCCAGCCGCGCTCAAACCCTTCGTCAGCCGCTACCATCCGCGGCTGATCGGCCTGACCGGCACACCCGAACAGATTGCGGCGGTCGCCAAGGCCTATGTCGTTATCTACAACAAGGTGCCGGGCTCGGCGCCCGACCGCTATCTGATGGCGCACAGCCAGCTTGCCTTCCTGATGGACCCCGCCGGCAAGCCGCTCGCGCTGCTGCCGCTCGACGATCCGTCGACGGACGCCGACGAGGGCGCGCCCGACGAGGGCGCGCCCGACAAGGTCGCGGCCGATCTGGCGAAATGGGTGAAATGACCGTGACGAAGGCGCAGCCCTTCTGGGAAGCGCCGCTTGCCACCCTCGACGCTGGGCAATGGGAAGCGCTGTGCGACGGCTGCGGCAAATGCTGCCTCCACAAGCTGGAGGATGAGGATACGGGCCGCATCTATCCGACCAACGTCGCGTGCCGCCTGCTCGACCTGTCGACCGCGCGCTGCGGCGATTACAAGCATCGCCGCCGCCACGTTCCCGATTGCCTGACGCTGACCAAGGCGAAGGTCGCCGACATCGAATGGCTGCCGCAGACCTGCGCCTATCGCCTCCGCGCGGAGGATGAGCCGCTGCCGCGCTGGCATTATCTCGTCTGCGGCGACCGCGATGCGGTCCATCGCGTCGGCGAGTCGATCGTCGGCTGGACGGTGGCCGAGGATATGGCCGGGCCGCTGGAGAATCATCTTGTCGAACGCGTCGTATAGTCCCGACGACCGGCCGCAGATCCGGGTCGGCGACACGAGCTGGCCGGTGCGGCTGGTTCATCACGCCCAGTCGCGACGTTACAAGCTGATCTTCGACGGTGCGCGCGGCGAGCTGCGCCTTACCCTGCCGCGCCGGGCGAGCGCCGCGCGGGCGCTCAAATGGGCGAGCGAGCAGCAGGACTGGCTCGCCGCGCAGGTCGGCAAGGCCGACGCGCCTGTGCTCGTCGCGCCGGGCGCGACGGTGCCGCTGTTCGGGGTACCCCGCCGGATCGAATGGAGCCCCGCCGCGCCGCGCGCGGTGCGGCTGGCGGACGACGCGCTGGTCGTGGGCGGTCCGGCCGAAACCGTCGGACGCCGGATCGAGCGCTGGCTGAAGGCCGAGGCGCTGGCGATCATGGAGCGCGAAAGCCGTGAGATCGCGGACCGCGCCGGGCTTCGCGTGGGCCGCGTCGGCGTCGGCGACCCGCGCAGCCGCTGGGGCAGCTGCACTCACGACGGCGATCTGCGTTACAGCTGGCGGTTGGTGATGGCGCCTAACCATGTCCGCCGTGCGACCGTCGCGCACGAGGTCGCGCATCTGCAGCATATGGACCATAGCCCCGCCTTCCACGCGCTCGTCGATACGCTTCACGACAGCGACGTCGGCATGGCGCGCGCCTGGCTGCGCCGCGAAGGGCGCGGGCTGCACCGCTATCGCTTCACCTAATTGCCGTCGCCATTCGGCGCGCGGGGTGGCTGTCCCTTTTGCGCGGGCTGTGGAGCCTTGGGCGCGGGCACCGGGATGATCTTCGCCTGCGGTGCGGATTTCGGCGCTGCGCCATTGTCCGGCGCCGGGCGCCGGCCCGTCTGCTCCTCGATCCACTGCTGGTTGAGCACCGGGCCGCCATCCTGTTGCGGCTGCACCTCTTCGGGCTGCTGGGGCGGCCGACTGTCATAGGGCAGCTCGATCGGCATGCCATTGTCGTCGGTCAGCCCTTCCTGTCCGGGCTCACCCAGATAGGCGTCATTCTCGTCCTCCAGCTGCCATTCGGGCAGCTTGACGTCGGTGTCGAAGGCTTCGACCGGGCGTCCGGCAACGGCGACGCGCATATAGTCGGCAAAGGCCTTGGCCGGCGCATGTCCGCCCTGCAGCCCGCCGACGGGCTTCGCATCGTCGCGGCCCATCCACACGCCGGTGGTCAGCCCGCTGGAAAAGCCCAGGAACCAGCCGTCCTTGTTGCTCGACGTCGTACCGGTCTTGCCCGCGACCGGGCGGCCGATCTGCGCGGCGCGGCCGGTGCCGGTCGCGACCGCGGTCTGTAGCAGGTCGGTAATGCCCGCCGCGACCCAATTGTCGACCAGCACCTGCCCGCGCTCGGCGGGACGCTGATAGAGCAGGCGGCCGTCGGCGGTCGTCACCTTGGTGATGCCATAGGGCTGCGCCGACACGCCCTTGCGCGCGACCGCGGCAAAGGCGGCGGTCATGTCGATCACGCGGACTTCGGCGCTGCCGAGCACCATCGACGGGTGCGTGTTGATCGGGGTCGTAATGCCGAAACGGCGCGCCATGTTTGCCACCGACGAGAAGCCGACTTCGTCGCCCAGCTTCGCCGCGACGGTGTTGATCGAATAGGCAAAGGCGGTGCGCAAGCTGATCGGGCCCGAGAAACGCCCCGACGAGTTGCGCGGCGACCAGCCGTTGATCGTCACGGGCTCGTCGACCACCTGTTCGTCGACCTTATGCCCGGCTTCGAGCGCGGCCATATAGACGAACAGCTTCCACGCCGATCCCGGCTGGCGCAGCGCCTGCGTCGCGCGGTTGTAGTTCGAGGTCACATAATCGGTGCCGCCGACCATCGCGCGCACTGCGCCGTCGCGGTCGATCGACACAAGCGCCGCCTGCACGCCCTTCGGCGTGTCGGCCTGAATCGCCGCCGTCGCCGCACGCTGCATATTGAGATCGATCGTCGTGTAGACATCGAGCGCTTCGCTGCCTTCGTCGATCAGCATGTCGAGCTGCGGCAGCGCCCAGTCGCTGAAATAGCGCGCGCTATTCTGTCCGGTTTCCTGCGCGAGCTGGACGTTCGCGGGTTCGGCGCTGTCGGCCTGACTGCGGGTGATGAAGCCGCCGTCGACCATCGTGTCGAGCACGACGCCCGCGCGGCCGAGCGCGGCCTGGGCGTCGGCGGTGGGCGAATAGCGCGACGGCGCCTTGACGAGACCGGCGACGACGGCCGCCTCGGACAGCGACATCTGCGTCGCGCTATGGCCGAAAAAGCGCCGCGAGGCGGCGTCGATGCCATAGCTGCCGCCGCCGAAATAGACCTTGTTGAGATAAAGCTCGAGCAGCTCGTCCTTCGAGAATTTCCACTCGAGCGCGACCGCGAGCACCATTTCGCGCGCCTTGCGCGTCCAGGTGTAGCTGTTCGACAGGAAGATGTTGCGCGCAAGCTGCTGCGTGATCGTCGAGGCGCCCTGCATGCGGCGCCCGGTGCCATAATGCTGGACCGCGAACACCGCGGCGCGGCTCATGCCTACCGGGTCGACGCCGGGGTGATAGCGGAAGCGGCGGTCCTCGACCGCGACCATCGCGTCCTGCATCACCTGCGGGGTTTCGTTCAGCGTCAGCCAACGGCCGTAATTGGGGCCTAATGACAGGAACACCGTGCCGTCGGCGGCGTGGACGCGGATCGTCTGGCCGGCGGGCGATTTCTTCAGTTCCTCGAAGCTCGGAATGCGCTGCACCGCGATGCCGACTGCGACGGCGATCGCGACCAGCCCGACGAAGGACAGGCCGAGGCCCCAGCGGAACAGCCGCCGGAGCCAGATACGGAACCGCGACGGCGGAGCGGAAGAGCCGCTGCCTTTGCCGCTGCCCTTACTGCCGCCGTTTCCGGACGATGTCGATTTACCTGCCGATGCCTGCTGTCGTTCGCGGCGCAAAGCCCGTATTCCTTCCCTCGCTTCGCCCCTGATGCTCAGCGCCGGCCGGGTTGGTTAACCCTCGCCGGGTTTCGCCTCATCCTGCCCGCGCTCGGCGAAGTCAAGCGCCGCGCTGTTGATGCAGTAACGCAGCCCCGTCGGTCCGGGGCCGTCGGGGAAAACATGGCCGAGATGGCCTTCGCACTTCGCGCAGCGCACTTCGGTACGGATCATGCCATGGCTCATGTCATGATGCTCGCTCACCGACGCGTCGCCGGCTGGCGCGGTGTAGCTCGGCCAGCCCGACCCGCTGTCATATTTGGTGCGGCTGTCGAACAAAGGCTCGCCGCAGCCGGCGCAGCGATAGGTGCCGTCACCCTTATGGTCGGTATATTTGCCCGTGAAAGCCCGCTCGGTGCCGCCTTCGCGCAGCACATGGTGGGCCATCGGGTCGAGGGTCTTTTCGGTTTTCGGATCGGTCATGGAGGATCTCCTGCAGATGGCCCATCGGGCGCATCGATGTTGCCCATAATATCGGTCGGAACCGGCCGGCCCGCAAGGGGCATGCGGTCAGCGGGCGTCGATGCGCGTCGCGCCAGAGGCCATTTGCACCAAGGACGGGAAAAGTGACGCCATGATTGTCATCGGCCCGGCTGCGCGGGGGTCTTCGCCCATCCGCCAGATCAGATTGGCAAAGGCGAAGGGCCTGCCCATCCGGTCCGCAAGGGCTTGCTGAAAGGCCGGCGCCGCGCCCGCACCGCCGTGACGCCATGCCCGCACCGCGCCGTCGGCGCTCGCCAGTGCCAGCCCCATGCCTTCACCCGCCAGCGAGGGGATGACGCCGGCCTGATCGCCGAGCTTGAAAAGGCCCGGCGCGGTATCGCTCGCTCGCCAGCCATAGGGCACATGACCGATCGCATCGATCGTGCGGCTCCAGTCGGCGCAGGCGAGCCGCTCGCCAAGATGCGGCATCCGGTCGCCGAGCGTCCGGAGCAGCGCAGCCGGATCGCCATCGGCTTCGTCGAGCCGCGACTTGTGAACCGCAAGGCAGAGATTGCCGTCACCATCTTCCTGCCGCACCAGCCCGGCATAGCCGCGATCGAACAGGTGCAGTTCGACGGCTTCGCCGACGAGCCGGTCCAGCGATGGATGCGCGGGAAGGCGCAGCCGCAGGCCCATGACGGGATCGCCGCGCTGCCATTCGGCGGGGTCGCGTGCAAAACCGCGAAAGCCGTGTTTGCCCGCAGCCAGGAAGGTCGATGCCGCCGCCAACGCTACGCCGTCACGTGTCTGCACCGAGCCGCCTTCCAGCGCTGTCGCGTGAACGCCGCGCTCCAGCGCTGCGCCCGCTGCCACCGCTTCCGCTTGCAGCAGGCCGTCGAGGCGGCGGCGCGATACGCCCATCGCTTCGCCGGGTAACGCCGTCTCGCTTCGCCGGGTGCCTGCGAACAGCCGGACGTGCGTCACGCGCTGCCCGCCGAGCGCAGCGCGGTCGATGCCCAGCGCGTCGAGCCGCGCGAGCGTCTGCCAGCTCAGAAATCCGCCGCACAGTGCATCGCCGGTCTCGCGTGCGCGTTCGAGCAGCAGCACCTTCGCGCCCGCCCGTGCCAGTCCGATCGCCGTCGCCGATCCGGCAGGTCCGGCGCCGACGACGATGGCGTCGGATCCGGTCATCCCGCGGTCACCGGATGCGCTCGACGCAGAGGCGGTAGGGAAAGCTGCGAAAAATCCGGCACTCGGAGGCGGTTTCGGGCAGCGCGTCGGCGAGCATCGCCTGCCACTCGGCGCGGCGGAAACTGCGCCCGACCGACAATTGCCCGTCGCGGCGGACGATCGGATCGACGAAGGCGAGGCTTGCGAGTAGCGGATAGCCCGCGAAAGGAAGTCGCTGGCGGTGGAGGTCGTTGACCAGCCAGCCGCGCGCGCATTCGCTCTCCATGAAACACAGAAACTCGCTGCGCTGCGTCGATGTCATATGGTGGGTGACGAGGCTCGAAAGGACGATGTCCCACCCCTGCCCCGCCAGATCGCGGTAATCGCCGGTGATCAGCCGCGCGCGGCCGCCCAGTTTGGCGTCGGCGACCGGCGCGCTCTTCGGATTGAGGTCGACCCCGACCAGATCGAGCGCGACGCCTCTCGCCTCGCCCCAGCGCGCGACGGCCAGCAGCATGTCGCCGGCGCCGAATCCGACGTCGAGGATACGCCAGGGCCTTGTACCGACACCGCGCGCACGGACGCGCTCCAGAAAGCCGATCGTCGGCCGCCGCGCGAGGGTCAGGCCGTTGATCCGCGACAGGTCGGCCAGAACCTTTGCATAACGCGCGGGCGCCAGCTCGGCGGCGTCCATCTCCTCCTCGCGCGCGATCGGCACGGCGAGGCTGGCGAAGGGATTCATGCCGTAAACCGGATCGCCTCGGCGGCGAGGCCAGGGCCGAAGGCGATGGCAACCCCCTGCCCCGTCGCACCGCGCGCCATCATCTCTGCGAGCACGAACAATATCGTCGCCGACGACATGTTGCCGAAGCGCGCGAGCACCGACCGGCTGTCGGCCAACGCCTCGGGCGGCGCCGCGAGCGCATGTTCGACCGCGTCGAGGACCGACCGCCCGCCGGCATGGACCGCGAGCAGTTCGGGCGGGGTGCCGTCCCCGAACAATGTCCTGCGAACCGCCGGCGCCGCCAGTGCTTCGCGCAGGCGCCCGGGCACTTCGCCGGACAGGATCATTTCGAACCCCTTGTCGCCGATCGTCCAGCGGATGAGCTCGCCGCTGTCCTCGAGCGCGAGGCTCCGCCCTTCGCCGAGCACAAGGCCGTGCCCGTCGGACGAGACGATCCCCGCCGCCGCGCCATCGCTGAACTGCAGCATCGCCAGCAGCGGTTCGGGTTCGTCGGCAAGGCTGAGATGCAGCGTCGACAGCTCGACGCTGACAACGAGCGCGACGGCATCGGGCTCGGATCGCACGATATGCCGCGCCGTGCGCAGCGCGGTGACTCCAGCGTAGCAACCCATGAAGCCGATCAGCACGCGCTCGACCGTGGGAGAGAGGCCCAGCCGCCGCGCGAGAATCTGATCGATCCCCGGCGCGACGAAGCCGGTGCAACTCGCGACGACGATGTGCGTGATCCGCGGCGCATCGAACGCATCGCCCAGCTTGGCGATCGCCTGCAGCGCCAGGTCGGGCGCATGATCGGCATAAGCGGTCATTCGTGCCGACGTCGGCGGCAGACCGGGCGTGTCGTAGAAGCCGCCGGGGGCAACCGGCGATCCGCCAGCGGACGTCGGGGGCAATACCGACCAGCGGTGGTCGATTCCCGAGCGCGTAGCCATGCGCGCAAAGAGCGCGCGGATACGCTCGTCGGTCAGTCGCGCCGCGGCCCAGTCGATGAAGGCCTGATGGATGTCGTGCCCGGGCACCGCTGTCGCGAGTGCGTTGAGCCGGGGGAGAACGGGGCTGATCATCGCGCTGGTTTGACCGAAAAGGGGCGGCACCGCCAGCCGATAAGCGCGCCAGCGGCTTTACTGCGGATTAACCACAAAGCGGCTATGGAGGCGTTCGTGAAGATGCGCCTTTTATCCCTGATTTTCCTGTGCCTTGTCGCCCCGTCGGCGGCATCGGCGCAGTGCATGCTCTGCGGCAAGCAGGACGGCGGAACGATCGGGACGAACCGCAAGGCCGAAACGCCGCTTCGCATCGATATCGAAACCCAGCTCGACATGGGCCGCGTCGCCACCGGTGCCGGCGGCGGCGAGGTCGAGATCGACCCCGTCACCGGCGCCCGCCGCGTGCGCGGCGACGTTCGCGATCTCGGCGGTTTTGCGGTGACCGGCACGGTTACCGTCAGCGGAGAGCCCGGCGCCGAAGTCCGCGTCTTCCTGCCCGTTTCGGTCGATCTGGAAAGCGGCAGCGGCGGCACCGCGCGCGTCACCGGCCTCGCCACCGACCTCGGCGCCGCGCCGCGCCTCGGCTCCGACGGCCGCCTCGTCTTCCGCTTCGGCGGCCGGCTGCAAGTGAATGGCACTTCGGGCGGCGACTATCGCGGCCGCATTCCGGTGACGGTGGAGTATCAATAGGGTGTGCGTTCGCTTTGGGGCGGGAAGCTGACGTGCCCTTTGTGATCCCCGGCGAAAGCCGGGGCCTGGGAAATTCCGGCGCAAAGCTGGCGTTGTGCTGCTGTGGGCCCCGGCTTTCGCCGGGGATCATATTAGCACCAATCGGTCGAAAGCCGCTATCGACAACGCGCGTCAATCGTCGCTTTTCGCGTCGGACTCATCGACGGTCGCCGCCGGTTCCAGAAACCCCGTTCGGCACGCCGGACTGTCGTCGCCGGCAAGGCAGTCCGACCAGCGATACAAGCGTTCGATCGTCACGACCGGGCCTTCGCTTCCGCCGCCGCCCATGCCGATATAACGCTTGCCGGTAACGGTGCCGATGATCGTCACGTTCGTATGCGCCTGCACCAGCTGGGGATCATAGGCGCCGTCGGTGCAGGCGACGAAGGTCTGATAGGTCGGATCGGGCGTCCACTGCGGCTCGCCATATTCGCCGCTGCGCGCGTAGAGGATCGTCAGGCACACGCCGCGCTCCGACGGGCTGATGCTATGGACGCCGCCGGCCCAGCGGATGCGCTGACCGATCTGCTTCGCATCGGTCGCGTCGTCGGGGGTCAGCGCCGCGCCCGGCGGCGTCATCAATATCCCAAGCTCGCTCGCGACCCGGGCGTCCTCTTCGGGCGATGCCGCGACGGCCGGGGACGACGCCATCAGCGCCGCCGACAGCAACAGGCCGCCCTTGTGCCGCCGGAGCAGTATCAACGCCTCACTCGGCCGCGGCGCCCGCCGCCCGGTTCTGCAGGGTCTCGGTACGCCGCTCGTCGAGTATCATGATGCGCTGGCGCATCACGCGGGACATGCACGCCTCGTCGGGACAACCGTCGCGCACCGACAACCGCCAGCGGCTCTGCTCGGTCTGCAGCAATTCGCGCCGCTTCACCGCGACTCCGGAGAGCTGGCGATAGGCGCGCGCCATTTCGCGGTCGAGCGAGGCGAGCTCGTCGCTCGAGCAGATCAGCTTTTCGGCATGGGTGCCGGCCTTGTCGCAGTTGAAGGTCGGCGGGATTTTCGCGCGCGGCGGGGCGGCAGGAGCGCCCTCGGCGACCGGGGGCGCCGTTTCGGTGGACGCAGCCGCAGCGGGCAAAGGGGTCGCCGTGGCCGGCGTCATGCTACTCGTCGGCGCTTCGCTTGCGACCGCCGGCGTCGTCGCGGCGTCGGGATTGGCCGACACGGCGGTCTGTGTGGGCGCCTCGGCCAGTGCAGCTTTTTCGTCGCCACCGCGCATGAACAGCATCGCGCCGAGCACCGCGACCGCGATCAGCAGCGCTCCGATCACCAGCGTTTTGACCATCCCGCCGCCGGGCGCCGGGGTTGCGGGTCCGGACGCCTGCGTCAAGATAGCGGCGTGCAAATTGTCGGCGGCAGCCGTTGCGTCGGGCGCGATTGCGACGGCCGCGGTGGTCGCGGCGGGCGTCAGCCCGGCGAGCTGGTGCGCTTTCGCGGCGATGCGCGCGATCGAATCGTCGCGCTTTTCCAGCCAGTCGATCCATTGCGCGCTGGCGAGATGATAGGCGAGATCGTCGGGGACGATCTCTTCGAGCCGCAAGGGTATGATCGCCTTGTGCGCGCTGTCGGCCAGGATCAGCTCGCGCTTCACATGCGGGCTCTTGTCCGACTGGCTGCAAAAGAGAAGGAGGACACCCGCGCTATCGCGGATCGCCTTCATGATCGCGGTATCGAACGCGTCGCCCGGGCCGACATCGCGCGGCGCGATCCAGCAATCGACGCCGTGCCGCGCCAACGCCTTCTCGACGTGCAGCGCGACCTCATATTTGCTCGAATGGTGGCTGACGAACAGTGTCGGACGCTTCGCTTCTTCCATCTGTCAGTCCCCCTTGCGGCCCGGACGATGGCACAGCCCGCGTCCGAATCAACCCGCGTCAAATCAAGCCGTGCGGTGTTCGCCCTTGACCCAGCGCACCGTACCCGACGAGGCACGCATCACGACCGTTTCGGTGGTCAGGATGCCGCCCCGGCGATGCTTTACCCCGGACAGCAGCGACCCGTCTGTGACGCCGGTCGCAGCAAAGATCACATCGCCCTTGGCCAGATCTTCGAGGTCATAGACGCGGTCGAGATCCTCGATTCCCCATTTTTTCGCGCGCAGCCGCTCGTCGTCGTTGCGGAACAGCAGGCGGCCCTTGAACTGGCCGCCGACACAGCGCAGCGCCGCCGATGCCAGCACGCCCTCGGGGGCGCCGCCCGATCCCATATAGATGTCGACATTGGTGTCGGGGTTCGTCGTCGCGATCACGCCGGCGACGTCGCCGTCGGGGATCAGCGCGACGCCGCAGCCGATGCTGCGCAGTTCGGCGATGATCGCTTCGTGGCGCGGGCGGTCGAGGACGCAGACGATGATGTCGGCCGCCGCGCAGCCCTTTTCGCGCGCGACCGCCTCGACATTCTCGCGCACGCTATTGTCGAAATTGACGATGTTCGGCGAATAGCCGGGGCCGACGGCCAGCTTGTCCATATAGACATCGGGCGCGTTGAGCAGGCAGCCTTCTTCGGCGATCGCAAGCACCGCGAGCGCGTTCGGGCCGGCCTTTGCAGTGATTGTGGTGCCTTCCAGCGGATCGACCGCGATGTCGATCTTCGGGCCCTTGCCCGGCGCATTGCCGACCTTTTCGCCGATGAACAG
Source organism: Sphingopyxis sp. (assembly GCF_965279755.1). Lineage (GTDB taxonomy): Bacteria > Pseudomonadota > Alphaproteobacteria > Sphingomonadales > Sphingomonadaceae > Sphingopyxis. The sequence goes on from NZ_OZ257261.1 coordinate 1,622,158, forward strand.
CATCGGAGCCTCGTCGCGTTCGCCCTCGCCGATGACGATGGTGCCGTCCATATACAGCGTGTTGAACGCGTTACGCATGGCCTCGACGGCGGCGGCATCGGCGGCCTTCTCGTCGCCGCGTCCGATCAGCTTTGCGGCGGCGATCGCCGCGGCCTCGGTAACGCGCACCATTTCGAGCACGAGCACCCGGTCGAGGTTGCTGCCGCTGCTGTTCGTCATTGCCTTGACTCTCCGTCTTTACTTGTTCTGCCATGTGGGCATGCTGCGCGCCATATGGTCGCCCGCGCCGCTTGTCGAGAAACCTTCGCCCGATTCGGTGCCGCTTTTGCGGCTTTGTGCGTCATCGGAATGACGGCGCCGGGCGCATCGGCGCAGATGATCGGCCCGCCCGCACCGAAGCCTGCGAAGTCCGCCGCAGACACCGCCATCGAAAACAGCCGCGAGCTGACCGACCCGGTCAGGCGCTGCAAGCCCGCCGACGACGGATCGATCACCGTGTGCGGCAGCGACACCGAACGCCATCGCCTGTCGCCCGAATTGCGCGCGATTGCCAACGAGGGTCGCGAGGCGCCGCCGAAGCTGCCGCGCGCCGAGGCAAAGGCGATGAGCCTCGACCGGCTGCCGTATAACTGGATGTCGATGGGCGGGCGCTACAAGCCCGGTCCCGAATATAACCCGCTCTATGAAATGGCGAAGCGCGCGACCGATCCCGATCGGCAGGATGCGCCGCCGCCGGCGGCTGATACTCCGCCCTAGGCGAAGACCTCCGCCGCTGCGGTTGCCGGGCGCGCGCTGCGCAGGAATCCCGCTGCGAACAATATCTGTCCCAGGAAATAGGCTGCGAACAACAGCACCCAGCCGAAACTCATCATCGTTTCGAGCCAGCTGCCGGGCGCCTGCGCATTGTTCCAGATCACCGCGCCGTGCAGCAGCACGAGCCCGCCAAACGCCGCGCCGATGATGGCGCCCCAGACGAAGTAAAAGGCGAACAGTCGTCCTTGCGCCTCGCGCGTCAGCCACCACGATTCGGCGAAGGCCGAAAAGGGATTGAGCCCGCCGCCCGCGCCCATGATCGCACCGGCGAGGCACAGTCGCGCGCCGATCCAGGTGCCGAGTATCGACAGGAACAGGCGATAGGCGATGGCGAGGGCTCCGCCGGCCACGCCGTTCCACTCGGTCATCCCGATCGTCGCCACGATCGGCGCTGAAACGAGTATGCCGATCCCGAAATAGAGGAGGATATTGGTCACGAGGAAGGCCGCGCCGGCGACCATGCCGTACATGATTTCGGAAATGAAACCCTCGCGCATCTCGGCAAGGACGGCATTCCACGCCGCCAGCATCGCGCCCGCCGCCAGCACCGATACGATGCCGAGCAGATAGATCGGCCCCGCGATCGAGCCGCTGACATAGGCGCTATAGGGAGAGACGGCCATCGCCATCACCGTGCGCAGGTTGAAGATCGGCTCGCTCGACAGCAGCAGGAAGGGGATCACCACCCCGATCGCGACATAAACGGTCAGCGCGCGCCAGTGCTCGCCCGCCAGCGCCCGCGCTTCGGCGAGCCCGCTTCTGATTTCGATGTCCATGATCGCCCCCTGTTTCCCCGATGACGGGGTTATCAGGGGCGCCGGCGATTACAAGAGCGTGCCGAGGGCCCGGGCTTCAGAGCGCGAGGATCGGCATGTGCATCGGCGCGCCGACGACATGGTCCGATGCGGCGAGGATGCCCAGTGCTGCGTGGATCGCGCTCGCCGGCCCTTCGTGGGTGACGAGCACGATGACGACGCCGCTGCCGTCTTCGCTGCCACGCTGGATCAGGCTTTCGATCGAGACGCCGGCATCGCGCATCGCGGCGGCGATCTCGGCCAGCACTCCGATGCGGTCCTCCACGATCAGGCGGACATAATGTTTGCCGATTCGCGCACCGGCGTCGGCGGGCGGCGCGGCGTCGAGCGCGTCGACGGGCATGGCAAAGGCGGGTCCATATTCGTCGCGTGCGATATCGATGATGTCGGCGACGATCGCCGACGCGGTCGGGCCTTCGCCCGCGCCCGCGCCCTCGAAGAACAGGCGGCCGACGAAATTGCCCTCGGCGACCACGGCGTTCAGCGCGCCGGGGACATAGGCGAGCGGGTGGTCGGCCGGGACCAGGCACGGCTGGACATGCTGATAGAGGCGGCCGTTCGCTTCGGCGCCGTCGCGTTCGGCCATGCCGATCAGGCGGACGCGGTGGCCGAGCGCCTCGGCCTCGCGAATGTCGGCGGCGATCAGGCCCCGGATGCCGTCTGCGGTCACGGCATCTATGTCGAGCCGGGTGCCGAAACAGAGCGCGGCAAGGATCGACAGCTTGTGCGCAGCGTCGATGCCGTCGACGTCGAAGGTCGGGTCGGCCTCGGCATAGCCCTCGGCCTGCGCGGCCGCGAGCGCGTCGGCAAAGCTCGCGCCGTTCCGCTCCATCTGCGTCAGGATATAATTGCAGGTGCCGTTGAGGATGCCATAGACGCGCGCGATCTGGTTCGCCGATGCGCCCTCGCGGATTGCCTTGATCACCGGAATGCCGCCCGCGACTGCGGCTTCATATTTCAGCGGCGTGTCCTTTTCCTCGGCGATCCGCGCGAGGTCCAGCCCGTGATGCGCGATCATTGCCTTGTTCGCGGTGACGAGCGCCTTGCCCGCGCCGAGCGCATGACGCGCGATCGTCAGCGCCGGACCGTCGGCGCCGCCGATCATCTCGACCACGACATCGACATCGTCCGCCCCGACGAGGGCGTCCATGTCGTCCTCCCAGCGATAGCGCGACAGATCGACGCCGCGATCCTTGTGCCGGTCGCGCGCCGACACCGCGACAATCTCGATCGCCCGCCCGGCGCGCCGGGCGATGAGGTCGCGATTCGCCTCAAGCAGCTTGACGACGCCGCCGCCGACGACGCCAATGCCGGCGAGCGCGACGCGCAGCGGCGGACGGGGCGCGGCGGGGGCAGGCGAAGGCGACATCGAGGCACTCCATGTTATGGATGCGGGCGATTGCCCGCAGAATGCCCGCGCCCTATCCGCTTTTGACGCGGAAACAAGCCCGCCGCGCCTTTGCGGCGCCGAAGCGGAAGTTTATCCCCCGATCGGCGGCATTCGCGTTCGTGTGCATTCGCCGAGCGCGCCAAGCACGACCGCATAGTCCGACGCCGCTTTCTTGCGGTCCTCGGGCGCGGTGCCCCCGAGCTTGGCGAGCGGCAGCTGGCGCGGCAGGCCGCAGGCGAGCCGGTACCATGCCAGCGTATCGCGTTGCGGCACTGCCGCTGACCCGTCGACGATCTCGCCGAACGCAGCGGCCCAGCGGCGTGATCCGTCGGCGGCGGTCAGAATCGTCAGCGACACGGGTTCGCCGGTCTTCGTATCGAGGAACAATTGCGTCTCGCCCTCGCCGGGAAGCGTGCCGGGAACGTGAAAGCCGTTCGCGACGCCGGTAATCGCGGGCGGGGCGCCGGGCTTGACGAGTTCGGTCAGAATCGCGCGGAGCTGCGCCTCTGTTGCGGGATCCCATGGCAGCTGCGCGTCCGGCGCGACCAGCCGGATGCTCCCGGTGCTATTCGCGCCAGGCGTTGCGCCCGCGACGGGGCGGGCGAAGAGCAGGACGGGTTGCTTTTTCTTCAGCTTCGCCGGCTTGCCCTTGGCATCGAGCGGCAGATCGACGAGATAGTTTATCCGCGCGGCAAGCGGGCCGGCGCCGCGAATCAGGCCGATAACGTCCGCCTCGACATAGAATCGCGCCTGACCCGCCTTCAGCCCGGGCGACTGCTCGGGTTTCAGCACCGCGCTGCTATAGATCCGCGCGTGAATCGTCATCGGCGCGATCGTCGCCAGATCGGCGATATCGGCATAGCTATAGGGCGAAGGCGATGTCACCGGTGTCGGCGCCTGCATGGCATAAACTTCAGGAAAACAAATGCTTGCTAAGGGAATTGCCAGAGCGGCGGCGTGCAGGAGCGCGCGCATGATCGAACCACCTTCCATTGTTCGAAGCGCCTGGGCGGCGCCAAAACCCCTTCATGGGGAAGCGGACATTAACCGCTGATAAAGGGTTTGCGAATGTGCCGCCACCGCGATAGGACGAGCGGCGAAGCGTCCGGCAAGAGCAAAACAAGGCCGGATGCGACACCGCCGGGTCTGTGGAACGCATCGGAAATCATCCGAGCATTTGGCAACCGAACCCGTCGGTGCGGATTTGGTGTCAGGATGATCTAGCAAGGAGCGTCGTCCCTGAATGGCTTATGGTGATAATGTCGACCCTAAAAACAGGGTAGTGGCGATTGTCTTGGTGGGCTTGTTCACGGCTTTGCTGGGCTACGGCCTGGTCAATGGCCTGAACATCAGCATCGTCAAGAAACTCGCCGAGAAACTGGACGTCGTGGACGTCGAGGAACCGCCGCCGCCGGAGGAGCCCCCGCCGCCGCCGCCGCCGGACAACAAGCTGCCGCCGCCGCCGCCGGTCGTGACGCCGCCTTCGGTGTTCCCGCCGCCGGTGACCACGAACTCCGTGCAGTCGGTTCAAGAAGCGCCTCCGCGTCCGCCGCTGCCGATTCCGCCGATTTCTGCGCCGCCGGCTCCGCCGCCGTCGCCGGATCTCAGCGCTCCGGGTACGCCGCGTGGCAACCCCGGCCGTTGGGCAACCAACGACGACTATCCGGCGCGCGCGATGCGCGAGGAGCGTGAAGGGACGACGGGTTTCCGCGTTACCTATGATGCGTCGGGCAAGATCACGAGCTGCGATATTTCGGCATCGAGCGGCCATGCCGACCTCGACGCGGAAACCTGCAAGCTGATCCAGCGTCGCGGCCGTTTCAATCCGGGTAAAGACCGCGCGGGCAACCCCGTCGGCGGCAGCTATTCGAACCGGATCCGGTGGCAGATTCCGAAGTGATCCAATCGGGGCATCGCCCCGGTACGAACTTTGATATTCAGTCTTTTGAGAGGGAATAACCGAAATGTTTAATCTGATTGCAAACGCCGCCGCCGGCGCGGCGCCCGCCGCCCACGATGTCGGCCTCAGCCTGCTTCCCGCATCGATGTGCGTGAAGAAGGAAGGCGAAAACCCCTACGGCCTGCTGCCCGCGCTCTGCGAAGGCGGTATCGTGTCGCAGGTGACCTTCCTGCTGCTGCTCATCATGTTCATCGGCACGCTCTACATCCTGTTCACCAAGCTCTTCGAACAGAACAAGGTGATGAACCAGGGCAAGGCGGTCGATGCGAACTTCTGGCGCGCCCCGACGCTCGCCGATGGCGTTGCCAAGCTCGAAAAGAACAGCGCCTATCGTCAGGTCGTCGAAGACGGTCTGCGCGCCAACGAAGAGCATAACAAGCTGACCGACCCCGTCGAAGCGCATGACTGGATGCACGGCACGCTTGAGCGTTCGCAGAACCACATCAACTCGAAGCTCAACGGCGGCCTCGCGTTCCTCGCGACCGTGGGTTCGACCGCTCCGTTCGTCGGTCTGTTCGGTACCGTTATCGGTATTCTTCGCGCTCTCGTGAAGATCGGTGCGTCGGGTCAGGCTTCGATCGACACCGTCGCCGGTCCGGTCGGTGAGGCGCTCATCATGACCGCGATCGGTCTGATCGTGGCAGTTCCCGCGGTGCTCGCGTTCAACTGGCTGCAGAGCCGCAACAAGACGATCGCGCGCCGTCTTTCGACCTTCTCGAACGACGTTCTCGGCTCGATCATGTCGGGTGGCCAGGTGAAGCCGGCGGTTTCGGCTGCTCCGGCGAAGGCTGCTCCGGCCGCCGCGCCGAAGAAGGCCTAAAGGTCTGAGGGCCCCGTATATCGTTCTCCGGACGATGCACGGGGCCGCTGGACGGGACGGTGCGCCATTCGGGTGCCCGTCCCGGTCCGTGACGCTAATTTTGTGACAGGATGCTAATCCTATGGCGATGAGTGTAGGCGACAAGGGCGAAGATGCCCCGATGTCGGACATCAACACGACCCCGCTCGTGGACATCATGCTTGTGTTGCTCATCATCTTCCTCATCACGGTCCCCGTGGTGCTGAAGACCGTGAACCTCAAGCTCCCCGACGTGGTCTTCGAGCCGACGACGACAAAGCCTGAAAACGTGCTTCTGTCGGTCCGAGCGCCCGATACCAATGGCGATGGTGTGCCCGATTCGAACAGCACGGCTTGTGAAGTCTATTGGGGCCAGACCCCGGTCGACTCGCGCGAACTGCTTCAGAAGGGTCAGGACAAGCTCGAGCAGCTGATCAAGGATATCGGCGGTCCGCAGAACATCACCGAAGAAAACTTTCCCGAAGTGCACATCCGCGGCGATATTAATACGCCGTACCAGTGCATCGGCGGTGTGATCTATACGATGCAATATGCCGGCTTCCAGAAGATCGGGTTCATTTCCGAACCGGCTGCTGGCTCGGGCACGCTGGGCCGCCTGTAAGGGCGGTTCACCAGGAATGAAGGAATAATCCTATGTCCATGGCCGTTGGTGATCGGGACGAAAATGAACCGATGATGGACATGAACACGACGCCGTTGATCGACGTCATGCTCGTGCTCCTCATCATGTTCATCATCACGCTCCCGGTCCAGACCCACGCGGTAAAGATCGACTTGCCGGTTCCGACCGATGCCAAGACCAATGTCGATCCCGAGAAGAACAAGATCACCATCGACCCCGCGGGGACGATTGCGTGGAACGGTTCGCCGGTCGATCTGGCACAGCTCTCGCAGTATCTGGAACAGACCAAGGCTTTGCCTGTCGAACCTGAACTGCAGGTGCAGCCGGATCCCTATGCCCGCTATATCGTCGTCGATCGCGTGATGGCGGTCGTCAAGCGCAGCGGCGTCGGCAAGCTCGGCTTCGTCGGCAACGAACAATATGCCCGCGTCTTCTGATCGCTGATCGGAACGCAGACAGAGGAAGGGCCGCGAAGCGATTCGCGGCCCTTTTCTTTTGGACATCCTGGCCGCCGCTTTCGACCGATTGCGGAAATTCGCGCGATCACTACAGCGTCAAGCTGACGCTAAAGGGAGTGATGGATGGCCGACATACCTAACGCTGGCGCATTCGCCATTATCCCAAATAATGACTTGCCGGCCGCTGTCACGTTTTGGGAGAGGTTGGGCTTCAGTCGAACGGGCGGCGCCGACGACTACCCGATCATGACCGGATGGGGTTGCGAGGTTCACCTTACGCAGGCGGGCGCTCCGCCTTGGAACGTGCCGGAACACAACCCTTTCGGTATTTTCCTTCGCACCCCCGACGTCGAAGCAATCGCGGCCCTCGTCGAGGATCTGATTATTCAGCCCGGAGGCGTCTTACGGCATCGCGAGTGGGGCCTTTACGAGGTTGGGATCAACGGACCTGACGGACTTCTTGTGCGCATCGGTTGGCCCTCTAAACTTGTGCGCTAGCGTATGGCCGCTTTCCACCCCTAAGTCGACATCGCTTGGAAATGCGGCCAGTTGAAGGCATCATCCGCTGGATCGAAATCGGCGCCCATCGCGTTATGATGCCAAACAACCGGAGAAGAGATTGATGACCATCCCCTCGCTTGCCCGCTATTCCCTGACCGCCGCCGCGGCGCTGGCCCTCGCCGGCTGCGCGGGCATGGGCGGCAAGTCGGTCGAAAAGCTTCCCGCTGCCGATGCATCGGCGCAGCTCGTCGACGCCCGCGGTGCCGACCGCGGACGCGCCGACTTCTACAAGACGACGACCGGCCTGCGCGTCGAACTGGTCGCGCGCGGCTTTGCCGCTGGCACCTATGGCATGCACATCCACACCGTCGGCCGGTGCGATGCGCCTGATTTCACCAGCGCGGGTCCGCACTGGAACCCGACCGGCGCACAGCACGGCCGCGACAATCCGATGGGCGCGCACCATGGCGATCTGCCGAACCTGGTCGTCGATGAAGGCGCGATCGGCCGTGCGACGTTGACGCTCGTCGGGACGCGCCTGACTGGAGACGGCGGCCTGATCGACGCCGATGGCGCGGCGTTCGTCATCCACGCCGGTCCCGACGACATGAAGACCGATCCCAGCGGCAATAGTGGCGGGCGTGTCGCCTGCGGCGTGATCGAGCTTCCCGCCCAATAATCCGCGGGCGAATAATCTCGATAGAGGAGTTTAAGGCGGGCGGGCTCTAGACGGGCTCGCCCGCTGCGCGTTCGGCGATCGTCGCCTCGGCCTTCGGTACCGTGCGATAGGCGTAGATCAGCAGGGCGAGCGCAATCGGGGCGACGCCGATCAGCGACAATATGCCTGTCCGCAAATCGCCGACCGGCTTGCCGTCGACCATAGTGCCGGCCAGATCGGAAATCTGCCCGACCATATAGGGACCGAAAGACAGTCCGACGAGCGTGGTGCCGAGGAAGAAGGCGGCGGTCGCGGTGCCGCGCATGCGCGGCAGCACCAGATCCTGCGTCGTCGCAGCCGCCGCGCCAAGCGCCGTTGCCCCGAACATGCCGGCGAGGAAGTTCATCGCATAGAAGATTATCGAGCTTTCGGTCGTATAGCCGATCCAGATCGGGATGACGGGCGCGACGACGCCGAAAATGATCATCCAGATGCGGCCCGCGGGGTTTGTCGCGCGCAGATGGTCGGCCACGCGTCCGCCGATGATCACGCCCAGAAATCCTGCAACGGCGCCGTTACCGCCAAGGATGAGCGCCAGTTCCTGCTTCGGCAGCCCCAACACGGTTTCGGCATAGGGCGCCGACCAGAAGGCGATGCCATAGGCCGCAAGCGCGACGAGCCCATAGCCGAGCGTCGTGCAGATGAAGGCGGGGGTGCCCCAGATCAGGCGGAAGGTCGCGGGATCGCGCGCGCGCAGCGTGCTCGCCCAGGAGAAGACGGCATAATAACCGAGGCCGACCGCCGACCATTGCGGGAGGTTGCCCGTTAGCCCGATCATCCACCATGCGAAGCCGACGACGGCGGCGGCGAAGCCGACATTGACTGCGAATGCCACAGGCCCGCGCAGCGCGGCGCCGATCAGCGTGAAGGGCGGAACGATCGTCGACAGGTCATAGAAGAATTCGCGGAACGGCGTCGGCGAACTGGCGCTGGCGACGCCGTCCATCGCGCCGCGGACGGGCTCGCGCAGCGTTGCCACCCACAACGCGACGAGCAGGCCGGGGATTCCGACCGCGAGGAAGGCCGCGTGCCAGCCGGAAAGGCCGAGCGGGCCGCCGTCCGGATAGGCTCTGTTCCAAGCCTGAACAATCGACGCGCCGATGAACAGCGAGACGCCGCCGCCCAGATAAAGCCCCGACGAATAGATGGCGAGGGCCGTGGCGCGCTGATGTTTTGGGAAATAGTCGGAGATCAGCGAATAGGCGGTCGGGCTGGCCGTCGCTTCGCCGATGCCCACCCCCATGCGCGCGAAGGTCAGCGTCAGCTGGTTGCGCGCAAAGCCCGATAGCGCGGTCATCGCCGACCACAAAGCAAGGCCGATCGACAGCAGCTTCACCCGGCTCCAATTATCGGCCAGCCGGCCGAGCGGGATGCCGAACAGCGCATAGAAGACCGCGAACGCCGCGCCGCCCAGAAAGCCCATGTCCGAATCGGTGAGGCCAAGGTCGGTCTTTATGTCGACCGCTAGGATGCTGACGATCTGGCGGTCGATAAAGTTCAGGATATAGACGACGACCAGGACGGCCAGCACATACCAGCTATATCCGCTGGCCTTGGTGACCGGCAGCGGCTCGCGCTGATATTCACCTTCGCGAACACCTTCGGTCATCTGGCAACCCTCTCCCATATCTTTTATCGCTTGCATTATGGCTAGCAGAGCGGGGCGGGGGCGCAAGTTGAAAGTCGGTTCAACTTCGGGCAGGAGATGCGCTATATGAGCGAAAATCGACACAATCCCCCTGCCATCCTCTTTCTCTGCCTCGGCAACATCTGCCGGTCGCCGCTTGCAGAGGGGGCTGCGCGTGCGGCGTTCGCTGAGGCCGGCGTTGATGCGCGGCTCGATTCTGCAGGGACCGGCGACTGGCATGTCGGGCGGCCGCCCGACGCCCGTGCCCAAGCCGAGGCACAGCGGCACGGGGTGGATATCTCGGGCCTTTGCGCGGGCGGCAGCTACGCCGCAGCGACTTCCACGACTTCGATCTGATCCTCGCTGCCGACGAGGCCAATATCCGTGACGCGCTCGCGATCCGTCCCGCCGACGCGACGGCGGCGCTGAAGTTGATGTTCGACATCGTGCCCGGTCGCGCAGGGGAAGGGGTGACCGACCCCTATTATGGCGCCGACGAAGGCTTCGCGGCGACGTGGGACGACGTCAGCGCAGTCGCTGCGGCGCTCGTCGCCTCTTTAAGAGGATAACGCGTGACCGGGCGATAGCGCGACCCGCCATGTCCCATCTCGCTTTCATAAAGGGTGACATGGCCGAAGCTGAAGGGCGGGCTCGTGAGGTCGCTGTTCTGCGCCAGAAAGGGCGCGACTGGTCCCGAGCCGCGATTGAGCCGTGCCAGCGTGATATGCGGAATGAAGGCGCGCTTTTCCGGCGACACACCGACGCGGGCGAGCAACTGATCGACCTTGTGATGGAGCGCGCCGAGCGGTTCGGCGGGCTCGACCCCTGCCCAGACCATATGCGGACGTCCATGATGCTCGAACAGGCTGACCCCGGCAATGCGCGCGGTGATCGGCGGCGCATAGAGGCCGCCGAGGGCCGCTGCGATATCCTCGGCGCGATGATGATCGACCTCGCCGATGAAGCGCAGGGTGAGGTGGATCTGGTCATCGTCCTGCCAACGGGCGCCCGAAATGCCATGCATTGCGGCGCGCAGAATTTCGCGCACCGGACGCGGGGGGCGGAGCGCGACGAACAGGCGATGTGTGGACATGCGGGCAGCATAAGCGGTGATGCATCGCACCGCGACCCCCGACTTGCGGCGAAACAATAATATTGCTGGAATATTGCTGATGTCCGGTTTCGCTTGAAACAGGAAGGGAAAGCCCCGATATTATGGGCTACGGCCGGTATGGGCTGGCCGGTGATGGAGTAATGACAATGGCGAATTGGAACGACCCCAATATGGCGGCGTCCGGCTTCCAGGGCAGCGCGAGCGCGATGGATCAGGCCGTCGACGCGGGCCTGCGGTCGTACATGCTGTCCGTTTACAACTATATGGGCTCGGGCGTGCTGCTGACCGGCATCATCGCGATGCTCGCGTTCAATACGGGCTTCACCACGTCGATGGTCGGCACCCCGCTGATGTGGGTCGTGGCGCTCGCGCCGCTGGCGTTCGTGCTGGTGCTTAGCTTCGGCATCAACAAGCTGTCGACGACCGCCGCGCAGATGCTCTTCTGGGCCTATGCCGCGGTGATGGGTCTGTCGATGTCGACGATCTTCCTCGCCTTCACCCAGACCTCGATCGCGCAGACTTTCTTCGCGACGGCGGCGGCCTTCCTTGGTCTCAGCCTCTATGGCTACACGACCAAGAAGGATCTGTCGGGTTTCGGCACCTTCCTGATCATGGGCGTGATCGGCATCATCGTCGCGATGCTGCTCAATGCGTTCGTGTTCCAGTCGGGCGCCTTCGCGATGGCGATCAGCGTTGTCGGCGTACTGCTGTTCGCGGGCCTCACCGCCTATGACACGCAGAAGATCAAAAGCATGTATTTCTATGTCCACGGGACCGACTTTGTCGGCAAGTCGGTGGTGATGGGTGCACTGACGCTCTACCTCGACTTCGTCAACATGTTCACCTTCCTGCTCAATCTGTTGGGCAGCCGCGAATAAGCGGACGGACATAAGGCAAGACACAGAAGCCCGGCGAAGCGATTCGCCGGGCTTTTTTCTTTGGGGTGGGATGATGCTTCGTATCGGAACGGTCATGGCGGCGATGCTTTTGGTGCTGGCCGCTGCTCAAGCAGAACCATCGGCCGCGCCCTGCACGGTCGCGCGACCGGCCGATGGCGATCTCAAGGCCTATGCGGCGACCTTTTTCCCCAAAGCAGGACGGGCCGATCTGACGGCGCTTGCCGCTTGCTTGGGCGATCCCGATCCCGCGGTCCGCGACGGCTTTGCTTATGCACTCTGGTCCGAAGGGCTGCGCGGGAGGCATCTCGGTGCGGATAAGATGCGGCAGGTGCTGGGGCTGCTCACCGCAATGGCACGTGCGCCCGACGATGCAGCGGGTTTTCGCAAGCCTTTCGCCGTGCTGGCGCTTTCAGAGGTCGCGCGCACCGACCGGATCGAGGCTTGGATGAGCGATGCCGAACGGCACGCGCTCGCCGAAACGGGGGCAGCCTATCTGCGCGGGGTGACCGACTATCGCGGTTTCACTGCCGGCGAGGGCTGGCGCCACGGTGTCGCGCACGGTTCGGACCTTGCGCTCCAGCTCGCGCTCAGCCCGCGGCTGACGCGCGCCGATGCCGAACTTCTGCTCAGCGCGATCGCGGCGCAGGTCGCGCCCGCCGCCTCGCCCTATTATCATCATGGCGAGCCCTCGCGCCTTGCGCGGCCGATACTCTTTCTCGCGAAGCGCGCCGATATCGACGATGCGGCCTGGGCGGCCTGGTTCAAGGCGCTCCACCCCGACGCCAGCGCGCGCTGGAAAGACGCTTATGCTGGCGACGCCGGCCTCGCGGCGATCCACAACAGCACCGCCTTTGCGAACGCCATCTATGTCGGCGCGGCCGAAACGCAGGATCCGCAGATCCGTCGCCTGGCCCCGCTCGCCGCCGATTTGCTGAAGGCGCTGCCCTAGGGTCAGGCCCCATTGATTGCACGTTCGAGGCGTCGAAATGGCGAAGATATCGAACTCGTGCGGCCTTGCGGGTAGCATCGCTACCCGCAAGGCCGCACGGGCTTGAGATCGAAGCCATTTCGGCGTCCCTTCGGGATTTGACCGATTTTGCCCGCGCCGGCGTCCGAAAGTCTTGAGATATCGACATATCCCTGCGCCTTTCCTCCTAGCCCCGAGCAAGATCGCTTCAAACCTCGCGCGCGCAATCAATGGGGCCTGACCCTAGCGCGGGCGTGCGCGCCACTCCTCGGCGGTGATTTCCCATAGTTCGGTCGGTAGTGACCCTTCGACATAATCCTTCTGCCCGCGCCAGATCACGCGCATGCCGCTGCCCGTCGAAATGGCCCGCGAGGCTGCATTATCGATAGCTTTCGGAACGCGCAGAACGGGCTGGCCCAATATGTCGAACCAATAATCGGTCGCCGCATCGCTGGCTTCGCGGATCAGACCCTTTCCCCAGTGACGGGGGTCGAGCCAGAACCCCCTGTTTTCTTCTGCCCCGAGCATCAGGCTGATGACGCCAATCAATCGGTCGGGCGTCTCCTTGTTGCGGATCGACCAGTGCCATGCCGCGCCCGCAACCATGGCCGGAAGCGCCACGTCGCGAACATAGGTCAGCGCCCCATCCGCCGGATAGGGCCATGGAACGAGCGCGTTCAGATGCCGGACGATCTTCCATTGCGGGAAGATCGCCTGAATTTCGGCATGATCCGCCAGCTCCAGCGGACGAAGAAGCAGCCGGGTGGTCGAGAGCTCTGCGACCGATGCCGTCACTGCGCCGCCTGCATCTCGGCAATCAGGGCGTTATCGATGTCCTTCGCCCGCTTGTAGCCCGCGCGCTCGCGAAGCCCGGCGGCATAGGCCTCGAACGCCGGACGCGAGGGGATCGTCCCGAACTGCAGCCCCCAGTCGATCTGACTGCCGACATAGACATCGGCGGCAGTGAAACGGTCGCCCGCGACATAGGTCTTGCCCGCGACCGCGCTCTCAAGTGCATCGAGCGCATGCTGGAGCGTTCCGAAGCCCGCCGAGCGTTGCTGGTCGGCGTCGGGCTCGATCCCGAAATGTCTGGCGGTGATCGCCTGTTCGACCGGCCCGGCAGCAAAGAACATCCAGCGATAATAGTCAGCGCGGTCGGCGGTTGCCGGCGCGAGGCCGGCCGACGGAAAGGCATCGGCCAGATAGGCGCAAATCGCAGCGCATTCGGTGACCGCCTTGCCATTGTGGACGATCGCGGGAACCTTCCCCATCGGGTTGATCGCCAGATAGGCGTCATCTTTCATCGACGTGCCATAGCCGAGGATATTTGTCTCATAGGGCGCGCCGACTTCTTCGAGCATCCACCGGACGATCTGTCCGCGCGACATGGGGTTGGTATAGAAAATCAGCTCATCGGCCATCGCGTCTCTCCCTTGATTGCGAGTCGAGTTGGAACATATAAGGAACATGATCGCCCTGCCAGCAGACTTGTTTTGTCATGCCAGCGGGCTAAGGCAAAGCGATGAGCGACGAACGCATCTGGACCGCCGCGGTGCTGGTCATCGGCGACGAAATTCTCTCGGGCCGTACGCAGGACAAGAATGTCGCGCAGATCGCGACCTGGCTCGACGTGCAGGGGATTCGCCTCCGCGAGGTCCGCATTGTCCCCGATGTCGAAGACGAAATCGTCGATGCGCTGAACACGATCCGCGCGCGCTACGACTATGTCTTCACCACCGGCGGGATCGGGCCGACGCACGACGACATCACTGTCGACGCGGTCGCCAAGGCGCTCGGCGTCGGCGTCGTCATCCATCCCGGGGCGCGGGCAATCCTTGAACGCTATTACAGCGGGCGCGGTATCGAACTGACCGAGGCACGGCTGCGCATGGCGCGCGTTCCCGACGGCGCCGACCTGATCCCGAACCGCCAGTCGGGCGCGCCGGGAATCCGCATGGGCAATCTCTTCATCATGGCAGGGGTGCCGCACATCACCGCAGGGATGCTCGATGCGCTGACCGGCGAGCTCGAGGGCGGTGCGCCGCTGATCGCACATACGATTGGCTCCTGGTCGCCCGAGAGCGAAGTCGCCGACCTCCTCCGCCAAGGCGAGAAGGACAACCCCGGCGTCGTGATCGGCAGCTATCCCTTCTTCCGCGACGGCAAGGTCGGCGCGAACTTCGTCGTCCGCTCGACCGACGGCGATGCAGTCGCGGCTTGCGTCGCGATGCTGACCGCCGGGCTCGAGGCGCTCGGCTATGCGGTGACCGACGGCGGCATCTGATCTGCGCCGCGCGTCGCGCGTGGCAGGCGGCGGAGCATCAGGATCGCGAGCAGCCCAAAGATCGCCGCGACGATGAAAGCCGCGCCAGGGAAATGCGCCGGCGCGCCCTTTGCAGTGAAATACGCCATCGTGCCCGTCAGCACTATCGGCGCGGCAAGCTGGCCGAGCCCCATCGCCATCGCCGAAATGCCCTGCACCTCGCCCTGCGTTTCCGGCGTCGCGCGGCGGGACATCATCGCCATCAATGAGGGTTGCACCGGGGCCTGCAGGGCGACCGGGATCAGCAGCAGGAAGGCGCCCCATGTCGTCGTCGTGAAGGCATAGCCGATATAGACAACCACCGCGACGAGGATGCCGAGCGTCGCGGCATCGCGTTCGCCGAAGCGAGCGACCGCGGGGCCGACGACGAAGACCTGCCCCAGCGCGATCATCACGCCGACCGCGGCAAGGCTCGCACCGATCATCCCCGGCGTCCAGCCAAGCTGCGCGATGCAGTAAAAGCTCCACGTCATCGGATAGACCAGGCTCGCGATCTGCCACAGTACCAGCACCGCCGCGATGCCGCCCATGCCTGTCAGCTCGCGCATCGTCTTGAGCGCGCCGAGCGGGTTGGCGCGCCGCCAGTCGAAGGCGCGGCGCCGTTCCTCAGGCAGCGTTTCGGGGAAGATGATCAGGCCATAGAGCATGTTCGCCGCCGCCAGAATCGCTGCCGCCACGAACGGCGCGCGCGGGCTGAGCTCGCCGAGGAAGCCGCCGATCGCCGGTCCGACGACGAAGCCGACGCCGAACGCCGCGCCGACGAAGCCGAAGTTGCGCGCGCGGCTCTCGGGCTTGGTGACGTCGGCGATCGCCGCCTGCGCCGCGGCATAGCTGCCGCCGAAGACCCCCGAAATTGCGCGCGCGACGAACAGCCAGGGAAGGGTATTCACCACCGTCAGCAGAATATAATCGGCAGTCAACCCGGAAAGCGACAGCAGCAGCACCCGCCGGCGCCCGAAACGGTCCGACAGATTGCCGAGCACCGGCGAAGCGAAGAAAGTTGCGATCGCCATGACGAACCCGATCCACGCGCCAACTTCGATGGCGTGCGGCAGGTCGATCTTGCCGACTTCCATGACGAGCTGCGGCAGCACCGGCATGATGATGCCGAAGCCGATCGCGTCGATAAAGATCGTGACGACGATGAAGGGTATGGTACGCGCCGGCGTCACTTGTGATTTTCCCGATTGGTCATTAGCGGCACCGATCCCCCTCTTATGCGTTGCCGATAGATGAAACTCAAAATTTCCGCCTCCCTAAATTACCGGCTTCCCGAACCCGTCGACCTGATGTTGCAGGTCGAGGCCGCCAATGGTCACGGCCAGCAGGTGATCGACAGCTCGCTCGACATGGGCGATTCCGAAAATCTCGTCCGCGTTCCTGCGAGCGACGGGATTTGCGAGCCGATCTGGCTGCGCACCAGCGGCGAATTCCGTGCCGAATATCGCGCGCTCGTCGAAATCGATCGCGTCGAGGAAAATTTCCGCGCGCTGGCGGCAGTGCCGCTTCATCGCTTGCCCGCCGAAGCCGTGCCTTATCTCAACGAATCGCGGTATTGCCCCTCGAACAAGTTCCACGCCTTCGTCGAGCGCCGTTTCGGCGACCATGAGGGTGGCAAGAAGATCGGCCGGATGCGCGACTGGATCGAAAGCCGCTTCACCTATGTTTCGGGATCGAGCAATTCCGAAACCGGCGCGCTCGACAGCTTCGTCGAACGGCGTGGCGTTTGCCGCGACTATGCCCATGTCATGATCGCGCTGGCGCGTGCGGCGCATATCCCGGCGCGGATGGCGAGCGTCTATGCGCTTGGCGTCGATCCGCAGGATTTTCATGCGATCGCCGAAGTCTATCTGGACGGCGACTGGCACATGGTCGACGCGACCGGAATGACCAGCCCGACCGAAACCGCACGCATCTGTGTCGGGCGCGACGCCGCCGACATCGCATTCCTCACCGCTTACCGCGAGATCGAATTCGTCAGCCAGAAGGTGAGGGTGAAGCGATTTGGGGAAGGCTAGGTCCGGCGCGGCAAAGCTACGCCGTCAGTCCTCGCCGCGCGAGGTTGGCCGGACTTTCGCTGATCACGATTTAGCGCGGCTAAATCGCTACGAAAATCTGGAGCGGGTGAAGGGAATCGAACCCTCGTCGTAAGCTTGGGAAGCTTCTGCTCTACCATTGAGCTACACCCGCGCGATTTCCGGCCTTTGCCGTTTCGCGCGGCAGCGGTCAATCCTCCGCGCCTTCGCGGCTCTCACAAAAAGCAGCTTGTGAAGGGGGGCGCGGCGCAATAGCGGCTTTGGAACAAGACCAAGGGGAGAATGCCGGTGTTCGACACGCTCAGCCTCGCCAGCCTGCCGGATGCCGACGAAGCGATCCGGCCGGCGATTCGCGCGCTGGCCGACGAAGCTGCGGCCGCTGCGGGAACCGATCGCCGCGCGCGGTCATGGCAGGGCTATGATCCGGCGTTCAGTCGCCGTCTCGGTGAGGCGGGCTTTCTCGGCCTTACCCTCCCCAAACGTTACGGCGGACACGAGCGCGGGCCATTCGCGCGTTTTGTCGTCGTCGAGGAATTGCTCGCCGTCGGCGCCCCGGTCGCGGCGCACTGGATCGCCGACCGGCAGAGTGCGCCGCTGATTCTCAATTTCGGCAATAAGGCGCAGCGCGAATATTACCTGCCGCGTATCGCGAAGGGTGAGATTTTCTTCTGCATCGGGATGAGCGAGCCGGGTTCGGGCTCGGATCTCGCGAGCGTCCGCACCCGCGCGGAGCGCACCGCGAACGGCTGGCGCGTCAACGGCCAGAAGATATGGACCAGCGGCGCGCCGCACTGCGACTATATGATCGCGCTGCTGCGGACCTCGGGCAGCCCCGAAGACCGCCATGCGGGCCTGTCGCAGCTGATCATCGACCTGAAAGCCCACGGCGTCACGATCCGCCCGATCCGCGATCTGTCTGGCGATGCGCATTTCGCCGAGGTCTTTTTCGACAATGTCGACCTCCCCGAGGACGCTCTGATCGGCAATGAGGGCGAGGGTTGGAAACAGGTCACCGCCGAACTCGCCTTCGAACGCAGCGGGCCCGAGCGCATCTATTCGAGCGTCGTGCTGCTCGATGCATGGGTCCGCCACCTGCAGACGGTCGACCGCGATGACCTGGCGACGCTTGCGCTCGTGGGCGATTTCACCGCGCGTCTCGGTGTTCTGCGCGCGATGTCGATCGCCTGCACCGCGCGGCTCGCGGCGGGCGAAAGCCCGGTGACCGAGGCGTCGCTGGTCAAGGATCTCGGCACCGCTTTCGAGCAACAATTGCCGGTGGCGATCGGCGCCGATCTCGCGGCGCATCCCGACGAGCCGGTCGATGCGGAACTCTATCGGACATTGCTTTACGTCACCCATGTGGCGCCGAGCTTCTCGTTGCGTGGCGGGACGCGCGAAATACTGCGCGGGATCATCGCGCGCGGCATGGGGCTACGCTGAGCGGGAGTGGGCTGATGAGCGAATTTCTCGAACCCTTCGAACGGATGCTCGAGGCCCTGTCGCCGCCCGCGGCGGTGCGTGCGATCGAGGCGGGGGAGGGCGCCGAAGGGCTGTGGAGCGGCATCGCCGAATCGGGCTTTCTCGACGCGCTGGTTCCCGAGGAGCGCGGCGGCGCAGGCCTGTCGCTCGCGGAGGTCGGCTCGTTGTGGCAGGCGCTCGGCGGCCATGCGGTGCCGCTGCCGGTCGGCGAGACGATGATCGCGCGCGCCTTGCTGGCCGACGCGCCTGACGGGCCGATTGCGCTGGCGGTCGCAAGCACGGGCGGAGAAGTGATCGTTCCTTTTGGGCGTGTGGCGGATCATGTGCTGATCGAAGCAGGGGGGCAGCTCTATCTGGTCGCGGCCGCCGGCAAATCTACGGATGTGTTCGGAAGCACGGCGCTGCGCACGAACCCCGTTCTCGATAAACCCGTTGGCCCTACGCCCGAAGGAGGCCTGCGCGCCATTGCAGCGATCCTCCGTGCCGCTCTCATCGCGGGCGCTGCCGATCGCCTCACCATAATGACCGCCACCTATGCCAATGAGCGCGTCCAGTTCGGCAAGCCGATCGGCAAGCAGCAGGCGCTGCAGCAACAGATGGCTATTATGGCCGAGGATATGGTCGCGTGCCGCATAGCAGCGCAGCTCGGCTGCGCGGGCGGCCTGCCGCCGAGCCTCGCTGCCGCGGCGACCGCCAAGTCGATCACGAGCACCGCCGCCGCACGCCTCGCTGCGACCGCGCACGCCGTCCATGGCGCGATCGGGATCAGCGAGGAATATGACCTCCAACTCTATACGCGTCGCCTCCACGAGTGGCGTCTCGCCGATGGCTCGGAAACCTATTGGAACCGCCTGCTCGGTGCCGCGCGTCTCGCCGACGATCGCGGCTCGGTCGATTATGTTCGCGAGGCCTTCGCCTAGCGCGCCGATTCGAGGATCGTCTCCATCGCGACGAAGGTCGAGGTGCTGGCGACATGCGGCAAGCTCGAAATCTTTTCGCCGAGCACAATGCGGTAACGGCGGATGTCGGGGGTGCGGACCTTCAGCAGATAGTCGAAGCTGCTCGCGATCATATGGCATTCCTCGACCTCGGGAATCTGTCGCACCGCATGATTGAACTGGCGCAGCGCCTCTTCGCGCGTATCGGACAATTTGACCTCGGTAAAGGCGACATGGTCGAGGCCGACCTTGGCCGGATCGACGATCGCGCGAAAGCCGGTGATCAGCCCGCTATCGACGAGGCGTCTGACGCGCTGCTGGCACGGCGTCTTCGACAGGCCCACCTGCTGCGCCAGGTCGGTGTAAGTAATCCGGCCGTCACGACCCAGGATCGAGATGATCTTGCGATCAAAATCGTCCAGTTCGACCATCGAATGGTGATTTTTCATATATTCAGACTAAGCATGGCGTAAAATTCAGTCAAAACATATATTCAATGGCCCGATTGAAGTCGGATCGTCTTTTTTTGATATGCTATGAAAGGCCCATGAGCCAACCCAACGACCGCGCCGCGCTTCGCGCCCTCGCCCGCCGTTCCGAAACCGATATCGTCGCCGACCTGCGCGCCGAGCTCGCGCGCTCGCCCGCGACCGTCGCGGCGACAACGGCCCGCGGCCTTGCGCTGATCCGCAAGGCGAAGGCCGAGGGCGACCGCGAGACGCTCGTCGCGCAGCTGATGAACCGCTACCGCCTCTCGACCGAGGAAGGCGTCGTGCTGATGTGTCTCGCCGAGGCACTGCTGCGCGTTCCCGACAGCGCGACCGCCAATGCGCTGATCCGCGACAAGATCGCGGGGCGCCACTGGAAGGATGGCGAGGATGAGGACAGTCCGCTGATCGTCGCGCTCTCGGCACGCGGGCTTTCGCTCGGCTCGGCGACCCTGATGCTCGATGCGATGGGCAGCAAGGCGAACCCACTGTCGCTGCTGAAATCGATGATCCGCCGCTCGGGCGAGCCGGTGATCCGCCAGGCGGCGCTCGCCGCGATGAAGCTACTCGGCCAGCAATTCGTGATGGGCGAGACGATCGACGCCGCGGTAAAGCGCGCCGACAAGGAAAAGAGCGAACTCGCGAGTTTCGACATGCTCGGTGAGGCTGCGCGAACCGCAGAGGATGCGCGGCGCTATTATGACAGTTATGCCCATGCCATCGCGCGCATCGGCAAGAACGCTGGGGCCGGCGACCCGCACGCTAACCACGGCATTTCGATCAAGCTGTCGGCGCTCCATCCGCGCTACGAATATTTGCAGGCCGACCGTGTCCGTGACGAACTGATCCCGAGCGTCATCACGCTCGCCCGCGCGGCGCGCGACGTGAATATCCCGCTGATGATCGATGCCGAGGAAAGCGACCGGCTCGAACCGCATATGGATGTGTTCGCGGCGCTGATCGACGCCGGCATTGCCGATGGCTGGACCGGGCTCGGCATCGTGATTCAGGCCTATCAGAAACGCGCGCCTGAGGCGATCCGCTGGGTTGCGGCGCAGGCGCGCGCACGCGGCGTCAAACTGTCGATGCGCCTCGTTAAGGGCGCCTATTGGGATACCGAGATCAAGCGCGCGCAGACGATGGGGCTCGCCGATTTCCCGGTCTTCACCGCGAAGAACCACACCGACCTCAACTACATGCAATGCGCCGGGATTCTCCGCGATGCGCAGGATTGCATCTTCCCGGCCTTCGCCAGCCACAATGCGATGACGCTGGCCTTCGTGACCGAGCTGTTCGCCGACGCCGATTACGAATTGCAGCGGCTGCACGGTATGGGCGAGGGCGCGCACGATGCGATCATGGCGCTCTATCCGCCGCCACGGCCGGTGCGCGTTTATGCGCCGGTCGGCACGCACCGCGACCTGCTCGCCTATCTCGTCCGCCGCCTGCTCGAAAATGGTGCGAACTCCAGCTTCGTGCATCAGTTCTCGGACCCCGACGTCACCCCCGAACAGCTCGCGGTCGATCCGCGCAGCGTCGCAAGCACCCAGCGATCGATAGCGACTGGCATCGAGTTGTTCGATCCGGTGCGCCGCAATTCGCGCGGCTACGACCTCGGCGAACCGGGTGTTCCCGAGATGCTGAACGCTGCCATCGCCAAGGCGCGGCAGAGCAATCATGTCGCGGCGCCCATCGTTGGCGGGGTGACGCAGAGCGGCACCGCCGAGCCGGTGCGCAATCCTGCGACCGGCGCCGTCGTCGGTCAGGTGATCGAGGCCGACCGCGCCGTGGTCGATGCAGCGGTCGCCGCAGCGCGCAAGGCGCAAGGCAACTGGAGCCTCGCCGGCGGGGCCTTTCGCGCCGAGCGTCTCGAACGCGCCGCCGACCTGCTCGAGGAGCGCGACGCGCTGTTCCTCGGTCTCGCGATCGACGAAGCCGGCAAGACGCTCGTCGACGCGGTTGCCGAGGTGCGCGAGGCGGTAGATTTTCTGCGCTATTATGCGGCGCAAGCGCGCGCCGACTTCACCTATCCCCTCGCGCTCCCCGGCCCGACGGGCGAACGCAATGAGTTGATCCTCGAAGGCAAGGGCGTCTTCGTCGCGATCAGCCCGTGGAACTTCCCGCTCGCCATCTTCTTGGGGCAGGTCTCGGCCGCCCTGGCTGCCGGGAACTGCGTCCTCGCCAAGCCCGCCGAACAGACTCCGCTGATCGCCCATGCCGCGGTCGAGCTGCTGCTCGAAGCGGGCGTCCCGGGTGACGTCCTTGCGTTTCTCCCCGGCCGCGGCGAGACCGTCGGCGCGGCGCTGACGAGCCATGACGACACCATCGGCGTCGCCTTCACCGGCTCGACCGAGGTCGCGCGGATGATCAACCGCAGCCTCGCCGGGCGCGACGGTCCGATCGCGACACTGATCGCCGAAACCGGTGGTGCGAACGCTATGATCGTCGATTCGACCGCGCTCCCCGAACAGGTCGCGCGCGATGCGGTGGCCTCCGCCTTCCAGTCGGCGGGTCAGCGCTGCTCGGCGCTCCGCCTGCTCTGCGTGCAGGAAGATGTCGCCGATACGATGATCGAGATGGTCGCAGGCGCGATGGCCGAGCTCAACGTCGGCGATCCGGCGCTGCTATCGACCGATGTCGGTCCGATCATCGATTACGAGGCGCAGGCCAGTATCGCTGCCTATGTTGCCGAAGCGCGCGCCGCGGGTCGCGTCATCGCCGAAGCCGGGCGAACGACCCTGCCTGCGGACGGTCATTTCGTCGCCCCGGCGCTGATCCGTCTCGACCATGTCACCGATTTGAAGCGCGAGATTTTCGGTCCCGTACTTCACGTCGCGACGTGGAAGGGCGGTGAACTCGACCAGCTTATCGATGCGATCAACGCATCGGGCTATGGCCTGACGCTCGGTGTGCATACGCGGATCGACGGTGTCGCGGCGCATATCGCGGCGCGGGCCGAGGTCGGAAACGTTTATGTGAACCGCAATCAGATCGGCGCGATCGTCGGCTCGCAGCCCTTCGGCGGCCGCGGCCTGTCGGGTACCGGCCCGAAAGCCGGCGGCCCGCATTATCTGCACCGCTTCGCCGAGGAAAAATCGATCTCGACCGACATCACCGCGGCGGGCGGCAACGCGGCGCTGATGGCGGGCTAAGGCGCCGGCCTGATCTGCATGGCCAGGTCGTGCGCGCGCCGCAGCTGGTGGATGAAGCCACCCGGCGTGCCGTCGATATTATAGGCGTTGACCGTCATCACCTTGCCGCCGACCGTGGTCATGCAGACGCCGCCCAGCATGACTTGTTTCCGGGCCGCGACTTCGACGTTCAGCTTGCCGCCGATATAGGCGCAATCATCGTCGACCCCCTGCGGGCCGAGCGTGCCGGTGATCGCGATATCCGATCCCATCGCGTCGGTCATATTCTGCGATACGGTACCGAACAGCTTGTCGTTCTCGCCGTCCTGCCACTTGGCCTTGCCCATCTCGGGCTCCACCAGCTTCAGAAATTCCGGCCGGCTCATCTCGGCTTCGAGCAGCTCCCGCGGGGCTTTAAGGAGTAGATAGTCGGCGCCGACGCCCTCCGGGTGATTGCGCCGGTCGCAGCGGATCAGTGCGAGCGGCGTGATATTATATTTGTCTCCCGAAGCGGTTGCGTCGAGGAGCGTCTTGTCGTTCCCGTCAGGCAGGCAATAGCCCTCTGGAATCGGCATGAGGAAGCGCTTTCCTCCGACCGAGAATGTCGCCTGCTCGGCCGCCTGCGCACCCTGCGCCGCGAAAAGCGTCGCAGCGGCGACGCCCAGTATCGATAATTTCACGCTCATTTCCCACTTCAAGCCCCCGGTACGCCGAGCATCTGCGCCTGCGCCTTCAATCGTCCCGCCGCCGACGGATTGGCCGCGATGCCGTCCTTCAGCGCCTGCGCGGCCTTTGCGGTTTCACCGAGCGTCATCCGGCTGCGCATCAGCATGATCCAGCGGTCTACATTCGACGGGTCGGCCTTCAGCTTGGCCTCGAGGCCGCTCACCATACCCTCGATCATCTGATCCTGCTGGCCTTTGGGAAGCTGCGATGCCGCCTCCATGTCGGCGCGGCTCGGGCCCGGTATCGCGCGCGCGGCGACCGGCATTTCCTCGGGCTTCAGCGGCCGCGCCTGCGTGTTCATCAGCCGCGTTCCGACGTCGATTTTGTGGATCGCGGCGACCTGTTCGATCGTGCGGCGGAGGTCTGCTTCCCACGGCGCGCCCTGCGGCGTTTCGGCGAGCAGCGCGAACCAGTCCTCGATCGCACCCTTATGGTCGCCGCCGATGTCCTTCTTAACTGCCAGAAAATAGCGCGCGCGCGGATCCTTGGCGTCAAGCGCGATCGCCTTGTTAAAGGCTTCGAGCGCCGGCGCCGGCATCGGATCGCGCGCGCTCGCCATCACCCGCGCTTCGCCGAGCGCCGACCAGAGGCCTGCCGATTCGGGCGAAAGCGCGACGGCTTTCTCATAAGCCGCTGCTGCGCCGGGATAATCGCTCAGGTCGAATCGCCCCGCGCCGAGCGCGGTCCATGCCTCGGCACTGTTCGGTTCGCGCTGTGTCCGCGCCTCCAGCGCCGCGAGTTGATCGTCGGGCCGGAACGGCGCGCCGGCGGGTGTTGTCGGCGTCGAAACCGCGGAATCGCGCCAGATTGCATAGCTGATGGCGGCGACCAGCAGAACGAAGGCAGCGATCAATATTGCGCGGTTGGTGGCGGTCATGCCCCCGGCCATCTTCTTGCTCTCGTTCATCTTTGTCCCCGCCTTTGTCTGTTGTGCGGCGCACCAAAAAACATGGGCGTCGCGCGCTCGCATCTTGCCTTTGCCCGGCGATGGTGTAGCCTTTCTCCTGCGAGGTCGGTCAACGACAAAATCGTCAGTGGGGTCGCACCGATTTTCCCAGGCTATAGGGGAGGGGTGCAGTGGCAGTTTCGGATCACGTCGATTTTTCGACGTTCATGGAAGGCGTAAAACGGCGTAACCCGGGTCAGCCCGAGTTCGTCCAGGCGGTGCAGGAAGTGTCCGAGGACATTTTCGATTTCATCGCCGACAAGGAAGAATATCACGCGCAGCAGATTCTGCGCCGTATCGCCGAACCCGACAGGGTCGTTTCTTTCCGCGTCTGCTGGGAGGACGATAACGGCAATATTCGCGTCCAGCGCGGCTGGCGCGTCCAGAATAACAACGCCATCGGCCCTTATAAGGGGGGCATCCGCTTTCACCCTTCGGTGACCGAAAGCGTCCTGAAGTTCCTGGCCTTTGAACAGACGTTCAAGAATGCGCTCACCGGTCTGCCGATGGGCGGCGGCAAGGGCGGGTCGAACTTCAACCCCAAGGGCAAGAGTGTGCGCGAGATCATGCGCTTCTGCCAGAGCTTCATGACCGAGTTGTATCGCCATATCGGCGCCGACATCGACGTGCCGGCAGGCGACATCGGGGTCGGCGGGCGCGAAATCGGCTTCATGTTCGGCCAGTACAAGCGCATCACCAACGAATTCACCGGCGTGCTGACCGGCAAGGGCCTCGAATGGGGCGGCTCGCTGATCCGCACCGAGGCGACGGGTTATGGCGCGGTCTATTTCCTCGCCAACATGCTCGCGGCAAAAGGCCAGGATCTGGTCGGCAAGACCGCGGTCATCTCGGGCTCGGGCAATGTCGCGACGCATGCGGCTGAAAAGATCGTCCAGCTCGGCGGCAAGGTGCTGACGCTGTCCGATTCGGGTGGCTTCATCCACGATCCCGACGGCATCACGCAGGAAAAGATCGACTGGGTGAAAACCCACAAGACGCACCGTCGTGGCCGGATCGAGGAATATTGCGACGAGTTCAAGAGCGCGAGCTTCACCGCCGGAAAGACGCCATGGGGGGTTCCCTGCGACGTCGCGCTGCCGTGCGCGACGCAGAACGAGCTGCTCGGTGACGATGCCAAGGCACTCGTCACCAACGGCTGCATCGCGGTCAGCGAAGGCGCCAACATGCCGACCAACCTCGAAGGCGTGCACGTCTTCAAGGATGCGAAGATCATGTTCGCGCCGGGCAAGGCCGCCAACGCCGGCGGCGTTGCGGTCTCGGGCCTCGAAATGAGCCAGAACAGCGGTCGCCGCAGCTGGAGTGAGGCCGAACTGCAGCAGATGCTCAAGGATATCATGGACGGCATCCATTCGAGCTGCCTGACCTATGGCGATCAGGGCGGTGGCTACATCGATTATGTGAAGGGCGCGAATATCGCAGGTTTCAAGAAGGTTGCCGACGCGATGCTCGCATTCGGGGTTGTGTGATCAAGGTCTAGGCGCAAAAGCGTCAGGCGGGAAAAGGGGACACTGGGCATGACGACCGACGCGATCCGGAGGCGCGGCGAGCAGCCGCGGGCGGCCATAGGGGCGCTCGCGGTGCTTTTGCTCGCGCTGATTGTCGCGGCGATCGTCTTTGCTCCCCCCGCGCGCTCGCAGGGCGAGGGCGGCGCGCGCTATACCGGCGTCGCCTCCTGTGCCGGATCGACCTGCCACGGCCGGATGGAGGGTGACGGCACCGTCGTCCGCCAGGACGAACTGATGAGGTGGCAGGAACCCTCGACGGCCGGCGGTGCGCACAGCCGCGCCTGGGCAGTGCTCGGCAACAGCCGCAGCCAGTTTATCGCGCGCAATCTGGGCATCGGCGATCCGACTGCGGCGCCGATGTGTCTTGGCTGCCACAGCACCGCTGGCGCATCACGCCGGGCGCCGGTCGAGGATGGCGTCGGTTGCGAATCGTGTCACGGCCCCGCCGGGGGCTGGATCGCGAGCCATTATGCGGGCGTCGGCACCAATGCCGATCCCGACCGCGAAATGCGCGAAAAACATCTGTCGAACCTCCGCGCCGGCCTGTGGAAGCTCGAAGACCCGGTGGTGCGCGCGGGCGTGTGCGTCGACTGCCATTTCGGTGCGGCGGGCGAGGGACAGTTCGTCACCCACCGCATCATGGCGGCGGGCCATCCGCGCATCTCGTTCGAACTCGACCTCTTCTCGTCGCTGCAGGCGCATCATCATGAAGATGCCGACTATGGGTGGCGCAAATTCGGTTCGGGCGGCGCACGCACCGACCATGTTCAGATGTGGGCGGTCGGGCAGGCGGTTGCGCTAGAACGCAGCCTTTCGCTCTTCCAGTCGAGGCGCGGGACCGAAGGGATGTTCCCCGAATTTTATTTCCTCGACTGCCACAGCTGTCATCGTCGCATCTTCGACCAGGCAAAGCCGGTGAAGAGCAGCGTCGACAATCCGGCGCGCGCGGGAATTCCGGAGGGCATGCCGCCCTATAATGACGAAAATCTGATCATGCTTGCCGCCGCTGCGCGCGTTGCGGCGCCGGCGCTCGCCGATCAGCTCGCGGCGCGCACCGCGGCGTTCCACAAGGCGATGGCGACCGACCGTGCGAGCGCGGTCGCGGCAGCGGCGCAGCTCGGCCAGACGGTCTCGGCGCTGAAAAGTGCCTTTGCATCGCGCAGCTTCTCGGGCGCCGACGCCTTCGCGCTCGTCGATGCGATCGCGGCGAAGGCGACGACCGAGCGCTTCACCGATTATTCGGGATCGCAGCAGGCGGTGATGGGGGTGGATACGTTGCTCAACTCGATGGTCTCGTCGGGCCGGATCACCGTCGGCGCAGCCGCCGGCATCCGCGCCGACATCGACCGCGCCTATAGCTCGGTCAAGGACCCCAATGCCTACAAAGCCGCTGATTTTCAGGCCTCGCTGGGCAGCGCGGTCAATTCGATCCGGGCACTGCGGTAAGCGATATGCGACATAAATCCCGCCTTTTCCGCTCGGTGGCCTTTGCCGCAATCGGTTCGTTGCTGCTCGCTTCGTGCGGTGGAGGCGGCGGCGGTGGAACGCCTACTCCGACCCCCACGCCTACCCCGACGCCCACCCCGACGCCGACGGGCGGCCTCTATACGCCGCCTGCGGCCCAGTCGCTCAGCGTGACCGAGGTCCAGACCGTGCTCGCCAACGCGGTGTCGGAGGCGCAGGCGCGCGGCCTGCCCTCGGTGATCGCGGTGACCGACCGCGTCGGCAACGTCCTCGCGGTTTTCCGGATGAATGGTGCCGCGCTCAACGCGACGACGGCGCCGGCGCCGAACGGCGTAAATATCGACGCGCAGAACGTCACCTTCCGGGCGGAGGGCGGCGCGATCGCGAAGGCGATTACCGGCGCCTATCTGTCGAGCGGCGGCAACGCCTTTTCGACCCGCACGGCAAGCCAGATCGTCCAGCAGCATTTCCCGCCCGCGCCGACCACCGTCGGCCTCGAAAGCGGACCGCTGTTCGGCGTGCAGTTCAGCCAGCTGCCGTGCAGCGACTTCTCGTCGCGCTTCGGTGCGGCGGGCGCCGCGGCGCTGATCGGCCCGAAGCGTTCGCCGCTCGGCCTCGCTGCCGATCCCGGCGGGCTACCGCTCTACAAGAACGGCGTCCTCGTCGGCGGCATCGGCGTGATGGGTGACGGTGTCTATGGCAGCGACCCGAACATTCTCGACGTCGACAATGATGCCGAAGAGTTCATCGCGCTCGCCGGCACGCGCGGGTTCGAGGCGCCTTCGACGATCACGGCCGACAAGATCAGCGTCGACGGCACGACACTGCGTTTCTCCGACGCGACCTTTGCGGGAGTGATGAGCAGCGGCGGCGCAAGCTTTGCGTCGCAGAACGGCGTCATCGGCAATCTGGTCGCGGTCGCCGGCTATGCCAATGCCGCGGTCATCGCGGGCACCGCTTATGGCAGCGAGGCGTCGGGGGTGCGGCCCTCGACCGCGGCCGAATTCTCGAACCGCGATGCCTTCGTCTTCAGCGATGGCAGCGGGACGAACCGCTACCCGATTCGCGCCGCCGCCGATGGCGCAGCAGTCGCGACCCCGCTCAGTGCTGCGGAGGTGCGCGCGGTGCTCGAAGAGGCGTTCACGGTGATGAGCCGCGCGCGCGCGCAGATTCGCAAACCGCTCGACAGCCGCGCGCAGGTCACGATCAGCGTCGTCGACACCTTTGGCACCCCGCTCGGCATCGTGCGCTCGCCCGACGCGCCGATCTTCGGTTCGGACGTCAGCCTGCAAAAGGCTCGCACCGCGGCCTTTTTCTCGAACCCCAACGCGGGCGCCGAGCTCAGCGCCAATGCCAGCGCCGACATCCGCCAGTTCGTCACCGCGACGCGGACATTCCTGAACAATCCTGCGGCGCTCACCGGCACAATCGCTTTCCCCGATCGCGCCAACGGCAATCTCTCGCGCCCCTATTTCCCCGACGGTGAGGTCGGCCGCCCGAACGGTCCGCTTTCGCGCCCGATCGCGCAGTTCAACCCCTTCTCGACCGGCCTCCAGTCGGCGCTGATTATCGGCAATCTTGGCCAGCATGTCGGCTTCCTGCAGGGGGCAAACCCCGACACGCCCGCGCGTTGCACGACGCTGCCCGACGTGACGGCGGGGCAGAACCGGTTGCAGAACGGCATCCAGATCTTCCCCGGGTCGGTTCCCATCTATCGCGGCAATACGCTCGTCGGCGCGATCGGCGTTTCGGGCGACGGGATCGATCAGGATGATATGATCAGCTTCCTCGGCGCCCATAACGGCGGTGCCCGCGTCGG
This sequence comes from Sphingopyxis sp., assembly GCF_965279755.1. GTDB lineage: Bacteria > Pseudomonadota > Alphaproteobacteria > Sphingomonadales > Sphingomonadaceae > Sphingopyxis. The sequence continues at coordinate 1,651,777 of NZ_OZ257261.1, forward strand.
CGGGATCGGCAATGCGCCGACGGGGATGCGTTCGGACCAGGTTGTCGTGACGCTCGCCGACGGCGCGAAAGTCCGCCTCCGCTATATCGGCTGTCCCTTTGCGCCCTTCCTCGACACGGCGCAGCAGAATGTCTGCGACGGGCTATAGTTGATGGCGGTCGAGGTCAGCCTGCTTCCCATCATCGCGACCCTCGCGGCGCAAGGGGCGCCTGCGGTCGAGACGCCGGCACCGCCTGCCGCGGATCCCGCCGTCGATCAGGCTGCACCGGCGTCTGCCGCCGAACAGCCGCCGGTCGAGGAACTCACCCCGCCGCCGCCGCCGGTCGACTGGCAGGAGGTGATCAAGGACGATCTCGTCACCCAGATCATCGAGGGTCGCCGCCGTCCCGGCTATACCCCCGATCTTCCCGACCGGCTGACGCAGGACAATGTCGGCGCGCTGCGTCCGCCGCCGCCGCAGGCGTTTCCGGGAATGGACGATCAACTCCCGATCCCCGACCGCTGGCGTCTGATCGAGACGCTGGGCGTGGTCAAGGAACGCTGGTTCGACCCTTATCACCAGAATACATTGAAGGGCGACCGCGCGATCGACCCGGCGAAGGTGCCGTGGCTGCCGATCAAGGGCGACGACTGGTTCTTCGTCGCCAATGCGGTGTCCGACACGGTGTTCGAACCGCGCACCTTTCCGATCCCCGTCGGCGTCCAGACGACCGAGCGTCCGGGCAGCCTCGACGTGTTCGGCAAGGACCGCAGCTTCGTGCTCGCGCAGACCTTCATCGTCGGGGCCGCGCTGATCAAGGGCTCGACCGCGTTCAAGCCGCCAGACGTCGAATATCGCGTCACGCTCGCCTATCAGGCCAATTATGTCGACGTGCCCGAACGGCGCGTTCTCGACGTGCGCCCGTCGAAGAAGAGCCACCGTTACGACAGCTTTCTGGGCGTGCAGGAACTGTTCGTCGACAAGCATCTCGGCAACGACAGCGACCGCTATGATTTCCACTCGATCCGTATCGGCATCCAGCCGTTCCAGAGCGATTTCCGCGGCTTTCTGTTCAACGACAGCCAGCTTGGCATCCGCTTCTTCGGCAACCGCGACAACAATCGCTTCCAGTATAATCTCGCAGCCTTCTGGCGGCTGGAGAAGGATACGAACAGCGGCCTCAACGATATCACGCAGACGCCGCGCGACGATTTCATCCTCACCGCCAATCTCTATCGCCAGGATTTCCCGTTCGTCGGGCTGACCAGCCAGGTCAGCGTGACCTACAATATGAACCGCGAGAAGAACGACGTGCAGGTCGATCATAACGGCTTCCCGGTGCGTCCGGCGCTGATCGGCGATCTGCGCGGGCGCGAATATGATGTCGCCTATCTCGGGTACAGCGCCGACGGCCGCATCGGCCGCATCAACGTCACGGCAAGCTTCTATGCGGCGCTGGGCGAAGACCGGAACAGCTTCTTCACCAGCAAGCCTGCCAAGATCCGCGCCGGCTTCGCCGCCGCCGAACTCAGCTATGATCACGACTGGATGCGGTTCCGCCTGTCGGGGCTCTACGCGACGGGCGACAGCAACCCCTACAACAACACCGAAGCCGGTTTCGACGCGATCTTCGAAAATCCGATCTTCGGCGGCGCCGACACCAGCTACTGGATCCGCCAGACGATCCCCTTCGCGGGCGGCGGGCGCGTGATTTCGATCAGCGGTCGCAACGGCATATTGAATTCGCTCCGCTCGTCGAAGGAAGAGGGGCAGTCGAACTTCAACAACCCCGGCACCATTTTCCTCGGCGTCGGGGCCGATTTCGACCTGTCGCCCGAAACACGCATCAGCACCAACCTCAACCATCTCTGGTTCGAGGATACGACGACGCTGCAGCAGTTGCGCGTCGAAGGGTCGATTCCGAAGGACATCGGCTTCGACCTGTCGGTCGCCGGGATTTACCGGCCAAAGGCGACACAGAATATCGTCGGCCGCCTCAGCGCGGCGGTTCTGGTTCCGGGCAAGGGGTTCAAGGATTTGTTCGACAACAAACAGGGCAACAAGGCCTATGTGTCGATCCTCGCCAATGTGATCGTGAGCTTTTAAACGATGGCGCGCAAACTCTTCGCCCTTTTTGCATTTTTCCTGATGGCGCTGGCGTTCGGCGCGCAGGGCGTGCGCGCGTCCGAAGAGGAAAAGCCCGTCAAGGTGGTGTATCGCTTCACGCCGCCGGCGCCAAAGGAGCAGAGCGAGGCGCAAATGGCCGAGAAATCGGCCGGCTGTTACAGCTGCCACGTCCGCACCGACATGCCGACGATGCATGCGACGCCCGCGGTGCGGCTCGGCTGCACCGATTGCCACGGCGGCGATTCGACCTCGCCTGCTGCGTTCGGAAAGCCCGAACTCGGCTATGAAAACGCCTATAATCTGGCGGCGAAAAAGGTCGCGCATCCGCAGCCGACGCTGCCCGGCGCATGGGGCGGCAGTCCGGCAAATCCGAAGCGCAGCTACACCCTGCTCAACAAGGAATCGCCCGAATTCATCCGCTTCGTAAACCCCAGCGATTATCGCGTCGCGCGCGAGGCATGCGGATCATGCCACCTCGAGGTGATCGAGGCGACCGAGCGCTCGCTCATGTCGACCGGCGCAATGCTGTGGGGCGGCGCGGCGTATAACAACGGCATCGTCCCCTATAAGAATTACATCTTCGGCGAAGCCTATACGCGCGACGGCAAGCCTGCCTGCATCCTCTCGCCCTCGTCGCGGCTGACGAAGGAAGAATATGCCGAGGCGTGCAAGCCCGGCTTCGGCTTCGACAAGATATTGACCGATTCGGAGAAAAAGCGCGGCGCGCTCGCCAAAATGTATCCGCTGCCGCGCTGGAGCGTGATCCCGCCGGGCGACGTCTTCCGCGTGTTCGAGCGCGGCGGGCGCAACATCAGCACGCAGTTCGCCGAAATCGGCCTGCCGAACCCGACGGGTAGCATCCAGCGTCTCGAAGAGCCCGGGCGCCCCGATCTCAAACAGTCGAACCGCGGCCCGGGCACGGGCCTCCGCGTCTCGATCCCCGTGCTCAACATCCACAAGACGCGCCTCAACGACCCGTTCATGTGGTTCATGGGTACCAATGACCAGCCGGGCGACTATCGCCATTCGGGCTGCGCGGGCTGTCACGTTATCTATGCCAACGACCGCGAACCGCGACACAGCCTGATCTACGCTCAATATGGCCGCGACGGCGAGACCGCGACGGTCGATCCGACGATCGCCGGCCGCAAGTGGAAGCCTGATAGCGACGGTCATGGCGACAGCCACGGCGGCGGTGGTTCGGACCATGGCGATGCGGCCAAGCATGCGCCCGATCCCGACCAGCACGGCGCGCTCGTCGATCCCGCTGCGGCGGCGGCGGGGCCGCCGGCGAAACCGAAGAAAGACCGGCTCGAGGCGGGGCATCCGATCGGCCATGCCTTCACGCGCGCGATCCCGACCGCGCAGTGCATGACGTGTCACATGCACCAGCCGAACATCTTCCTGAACTCCTACCTCGGCTACACGATGTGGGATTATGAATCCGACGCGCCGCAGATGTGGCCGGGGCCGGACAATACCGCGCCGCGTCCGCCGGGAATGAGCGACGAGGAGTATCAGAAGAAGTTCAAGCAGCAGCATTATCCGACCGCGGCGGAGGTTCATAAGACCCTCGAACGCAACCCCGAAGGCGCGGCGACGCGCGGCCTGTGGTCCGATGTCGAGTTCCTGCGCGACGTCTATGACGTCAACGACACGAACCAGGATACCCAGTTTGCCGACTATCACGGCCATGGCTGGAACTTCCGCGGCATCTTCAAGCGCGACCGCAACGGCAATTTGCTCGACGCCGACGGCAATATGTCGACCTATGGCACCGACAAGGCGCATATCATCGATCCGAAGGATCCGGAGAAATGGCGCAAGAGCTGTAGCTATTACACCGACGCCAGGGAGCGGGATCTCTGTCTGTCGAGTGCCGATCCGGGCAAGCCGGGGGTCGAGGGCAAGTTCGTCCCGCCCGGCATCAATCCCGGCAAGACCGTCCATATGATGGACATCCATGCCGAGAAGGGCATGCAGTGCGCCGACTGCCACTTCGCGCAGGATTCGCACGGCAACGGCTATATCCAGGGCGAGGTCGCGAATGCGGTCGAGATCAGCTGCAAGGATTGCCACGGCACCGCCGATGCCTATCCGAACCTTTTGACCTCGAACGTCGCGGCGCGGCCGCAGGGCACGAACCTCGCGCTGCTTCGCAACAGCGACGGGCGCCGCCGCTTTGAATTCCGGTATGACGACAACGGCGAGGTGACCGGCCTGATCCAGCGTTCGATCGTCGATCCGAAGCTCGAATGGCAGGTCAGCCTGGTCAAGCAGGCGGTGACGCCGGGGCCGCATTTCAACGCCAAGGCAGCGCGCGCGAAGCTTATGTCGCGCGCGGGCGCCGAGGACGGAAAATTCGAATGGGGACCGGGCGTCGCGAAGGAGGATCGCGCGCACAGCGACGACAAGATGACGTGTTTCACGTGCCACCTGTCATGGACGACGAGCTGTGGCGGGTGTCATTTGCCGATCGAGGCGAACTGGAAGACCAAGATGCATCACTTCGAGGGTGAGGAGACGCGCAACTTCGCGACCTATAACCCGCAGGTGGCGCGCGACGAGATGTTCCAGCTCGGCCGGCACATGCTGACCAAGCCCGGCGAACCCGATGCGGAGGGCAACCCGCGCGGGATCATCACCCCGGTGCGGTCGACATCGGCGCTCGTCCTGTCGTCGACGAACATCAACCGCGAACGCATCTATATCCAGCAGCCGCCGGTGTCTTCGGCCGGCTTCTCCAGCCAGGCCTTTGCCCCGCATTTCCCCCACACGGTGCGGCGTCAGGAAACCAAGCAGTGCACCGACTGTCACCTGTCGGCGGCCGACGACAATAATGCGATCATGGCGCAGCTGAATCTGCTCGGCACCAATTTCGTCAATTTCGTCGGGCTCAATGTCTGGTCGGGTCAGGAAAACAGCTTCCAGGCGACGCGTGTCACTGAATGGGACGAGCCGCAGGCGGTGATCGGCAGCTATCTGCAGAAATATGCCTATCCCGATTACTGGAAACTGCACGTCGACCAGAACGGGCGCGAACTCAAGAACTGGGTGCGCGGCAAGACCTTCGACAAAAAGGTCTCGGGCGAGAAATATGCGCTCGAGGAATTCCACAACATCGTTCAGGGCACCAGCGGCCGCGTAAACTGCCTGCAGCAGCGCGGCGAATATATGTTCGTTGCCGAGGGCAAGGGCGGCTTCCGCGTCTATGACGTCGCGTCGGTCGGCAACAAGGGCTTCTCGGATCGCATCGTCCGCGCGCCCTTCTCGCCGCTCGGCCACGACACGCATGTGAAGACGACGAACGCGACCTGCATGGCGATCGGCACCAATCAGCCGATCAGCCTCTCGCGCAACGAGAATATCGTGAAGAATTTCCCCGAGAACCACGAGCAGTCGTTCCACCCGCTCTATCGCTATGCGGTGATCACCGACAGCGTCGAGGGGCTGATTCTCGTCGATATCGACACGCTGGCCGACGGTGAATTCCGCAACAACAAATTCACCCGCGCGCTGACGTGGAACCCCGACAATGTGCTGGCGGGCGCGCGGCATGTCACGCTGGCCGGCGATTATGCCTATATCGCCGCCGATGCCGGCCTGGTCGTCGTCAACCTGTCGAACCCGCTGGAGCCCAGGGTTACCGCGCAGCTGCCGCTGACAGATGCGCGCGCGAGCGCCGTGCAGTTCCGCTATCTGTGGGTCACCAATGCAGAGGGTGTCAGCCTGTTCGACATCACGCACATGGATCGGCCGGTGCCGCTGCCCGAGGGCACGGTGCGATTGACCAATGCCCGGAAAATCTATCTCGCGCGCACTTACATGTATGTCGCGGCAAAGCAGGACGGGCTGGTCGTCGTCGATGTGACGCGCCCCGCGGCGCCGGTCGTCTGGCCCGCGCTGACCTTTGGCGGTGCGCTCGATGATGCCGAGGATGTGATCGTCGGATCGACCAACGCCTCGCTGTTTGCCTATGTCGCCGACGGTCGGAACGGCATCAAGGTGTTGCAGCTGACGAGTCCCGACAATCCCGGCCTCTATGGCTTCTCGCCGAAGCCGACGCCCGAGCTGATCGCCTGGGCGAAGACGCCGTCGCCCGCGCTCGCGCTGTCGAAGGGCCTCGACCGCGACCGCGCGGTTGACGAGACCGGCGGCCAGATCGCGGTCTTCGGCCGCGTCGGCTCGCGCCCGTTCACGCGGCCCGAGATGGAGAAGCTGTTCCTCAACAGCAAGGGGCTGGTCTACAAGGTCAGCGACGCGGTCGATCAGGCCGCGTGGCGGCCGCCGCTGCTCTACGCGAACTGAGGACTAAAGCCGCTCGGCTTGCACGACGCTGTCCGACGCGCGTAGCGCTGACAGGATCCGCATCACGTGCTGGACGTCGCGCACCTCGACGACGACGTCATAGGTGTGGAAGTCGCCCTCGCGGTTCGACAGCCGCAAATTGGTGATGTTCGCCGAATTGGCGGCGAGGATGCCCGACATTTCGGCAAGCGTGCCGGGTTCGTTGAGGATGACGACGCACAGCCGCGCATTGCCGCCCTCGCTGTCCTCCTGCCACCTGAGGTCGATCCAGTCGGCATCGATGCCGTCGGCAAGGCTCGGGCAGTCGATGACATGCACCTCGATCCCTTCGCCGGGGCGCGACAGGCCGACGATGCGGTCGCCGGGGACCGGGTGACAGCAGTCGGCGAGCTGGTAGGCGACCCCGGGGGTCAGTCCCGCAATCGACACCGCCGCGCCCTGCACCAGCTTGCCGGGCTTGCTCTTCATCTCGGCGGTGATGCCGGGGACGAGGGCCTCTAGCACGGCATTGTCGGAAAGCCGCTGCTTCGCGATCGCCACATACAGCGCGCTATCGTCCTCCAGCTTCAGCCGGGTGAGCGCCGCGGCGCGCGCCTTGTCGCCGACCTTGTTCGGCAGGCGGCGCGCGATCTCTTCGTACATCTTGCGCCCGAGCGCGGAGAGCTCGACCTTTTCCTTCGAACGGACATGGCGGCGGATCGCCGCGCGCGCCTTGCCGGTAACTGCGAAGCCGAGCCAGGCGGGCTGCGGTACCTGCTTGTCCGACGACAGAATCTCGACCGTGTCGCCATTCGCGAGCTGGGTGCGGAGCGGCACGAGCCGTCCGTTGACCTTCGCCCCGACGGTGCGGTCGCCGAGCTTGGTGTGCACCGCATAGGCGAAATCGACCGGGGTCGCGCCCTTCGGCAACTGATGCAGGCTTCCCTTCGGGGTGAAGGCGAAGATACGGTCCTGATACATCGCGATGCGCGTGTTCTCGAGGAACTCATCGGCGTCGTGCGTCTGCTCAAGGATTTCGAGCAGATCGCGAATCCACCCCGCCTGTCCGTCGGGCACCGCGCCGCCCTGTTTATACGCCCAGTGCGCGGCGAGGCCGAATTCGGACTGCTGATGCATCCCCAGACTGCGGATCTGGATCTCGATCCGCATATTCTGCTGATGCATGATCGTCGTGTGCAGCGACTTGTAGCCGTTGCGCTTGGGGGTCGAGATGTAATCCTTGAAGCGCCCCGGGACCATTTTCCACTTGCCATGGATCAGCCCGAGCGCCGCGTAGCAGTCGGCGGTCGTCGGCGTGATGACGCGGAATGCGATGATGTCGGTGACCTGTTCGAAGCTGACGTGGCGTTCCTGCATCTTGCGCCAGATCGAATAGGGATGCTTCTCGCGGCCCGAAACATCGGCCTCAATGCCGTTCCTGGCGAGTAGTTCCTTGAAGTCGCGGCTGATCGCAGCGACTTGATCCTTGCCGCCCGCGGTCAGCTTGGCAAGGCGGCCGGTGATCGTCGCATAGGCTTCGGGTTCCAGCTCGCGGAATGCCAGCAACTGCATCTCGCGCATATATTCATACATGCCGATCCGCTCCGCGAGCGGCGCATAGATATCCATCGTCTCCTTGGCGATGCGGCGGCGCTTGTCGGGATTCTTGATGAAATGCAGCGTCCGCATGTTGTGCAGCCGGTCGGCCAGCTTGACCAGCAGCACGCGGATGTCGTCCGACATGGCGAGCAGGAATTTGCGCAGATTTTCCGCGGCGCGTTCATTCTCGGTCTGGGCTTCGATTTTGCTGAGCTTGGTGACCCCATCGACCAGGCGGCCGACATCGCTGCCGAACAGCCGCTCGATCTCCTCGGGCGTCGTCAGCGTATCTTCCAGCGTGTCGTGGAGCAGCGCGGTGACGATCGTCTCGCTGTCGAGGTGCAGGTCGGTCAAAATGCCCGCGACTTCGACCGGATGGCTGAAATAGGGATCACCCGACGCGCGCTTCTGGCTGCCATGCTTCTGGACCGTAAAGACGTAGGCGCGGTTGAGCAGCGCCTCGTCAACGTCGGGATCATAAGCGCGAACGCGCTCGACAAGTTCATATTGTCTCAGCATTGGTGCCAATGTCGTTCATGCAGGCCCAATTGCAATGCGAAATTTGCTTGCGTCAGCGACCGAGGCGTTAGCAACTTTGGTAAAGCCCGTTGGAAGCATCGTTCGTGACGGGTAGGACGACAAGAGATGGGGACTATTCTTCCTGATTCGACCGAGCCGCCACGGGTCTCGATGGTGATGCCCGTGCACAATGGCGCACGCTGGCTGGCGGAGGCGATCGAGTCGGTCCTCGTCCAGGATTTCCTGAATTTCGAACTGATTCTGGTTGATGATGCGTCACGCGATGACTCGCCGCGGATCATGGCAGAGGCGGCCGCGCGCGATCCGCGCATCCGGCTGGTCACGCTCAAAGACAATGTCGGTCTGCCCGCCGCGCTCAACCATGGCTTCGCCGAGGCGCGCGGGAGCCTGCACAGCTGGACCTCGGACGACAATCTGCTCCGCCCCGCGATGCTCGGCCGGCTCGTCGGTGCGCTCGACGCCGAACCCGACGCGGATATTGTCCATGCCGATTTCACCCTGATCGACGAAGACGGCACCGAACTCGGCCGCTCGCGCGTCGGGCCGATCGAACGGCTGCTCCACGGCAATAATGTCGGTGCCTGTTTCCTCTATCGCGCGCGGGTGACCGAAGCGCTCGGCGGGTATGACACCGGGCTGTTCGGGGTCGAGGATTATGATTTCTGGCTCCGTGCGGCGCGGAGCTTCCGCTTCGTCGAACTGCACGAGGATCTCTATCTCTACCGCAAGCATGGCGGCAGCCTGACGAGTCAGCGCGCCGAGCGCATTCAGGCGCTCACGGCGCAAATCGTCGAACGCGCGATGCCTGATACGCTGCCGGCGCGGAACCGTAGCGAGATATTGCTGGGTCTCGCCCTGAAGAGTCATTTACGTTGGCGGCTTGATCTGGTCGGGCGGGCGTTTCGCGCCGATCCGGTACATGTCGCGGCGCGCCTGCCCCAGATCGCGCGCTGGTCGCTCGCCGTCGCGCGCAACCGTTTCGCCGCCTGAACCCCGAAAAGAAAAGGCCGCCACACCCCTGGGAGGGCGGGCGGCCTTCTGCGGCTTGCCGGGCGGCGCTGGAAGAGGGGAGAGCGCCGCCGCTCGGCAGCGCTTACTTGCCGTTGCAGCGCGCCAGTTCTTCGGCGGCGATCGCGGTGCCGTTGATCGCAAAGCTTTTCACTTCGCCCGCTTCGCGCGCGAGGCTCGAGCACATGATCAGCGGGCGGCTGGTGCCGCGTCCTGCGACGCAATTGGTTCCGTCGCACGACCACACCACGTCGCGCGCGACAAACTTGGCCTTCGGGGCCGGGCTGGCAAGCTCGGCACGATAATAGGAACCACTCGCGGCGCCGGCGGCGACGGGCGCTAGAGCGGCAGCGAGAAAGGGCAGCGCAAGCGCCGCGGTCGAAAGCTTCAGCATGGGGAGTCCTCCTGTTTTTCTGGGCAACGCGAAGCGTTGCAGAATGAAATTTAGGATACGGGTTGCAAATTGCAACGGAGGCCACATATTTTTTGTGCGGGGGGCAATTTTACGTTAGTGCTAGGCCCATGGGAAAGTTACGCGAACCGCTAAACGACATTTACGGTGCCAATTGCGCGCTTCCGCTCGCGCTCGAAGCGATGGGCGAGCGCTGGTCGTTCATGATTTTGCGCGCCGCCTTCAATGGCGTCCACCATTTCGAGGAGTTTCAGCAGGAACTCGCGATTGCGCGGAATATCCTGTCGAACCGGCTGTCGAAGCTCGTCGATCATGGCATCATGGCGCGCGAAGTGATGGCCGAAGACCGGCGCAAGGTCCGCTATGAGCTCACCCAGAAGGGGATCGAGCTGCTGCCTGCGATGATCGCGCTGCGCCAGTGGGGCGAAAAATGGGGTGCGGGCGTTCCCTCGACCCCGGTGCTGGTCGATACCTCCGACGAACAGCCGATCGGCCCCGTTACGATTACCGCGCACGACGGCCGGCCGCTCGGCTATGGCGAACTGGTGTGGAAGCATCGTTCGGAATTGCAGCCGATCGGCCAGGCGCGCGTACGGATGGCCCCGGTCGCGGCCGAATGATCTCCGCTACCGCGCGTACGCGACGTCACCAGCTTTTCGGATTCTGACAATGGCGAGTCCGTCCGTATCGCAGCCGGTTTCGATTCCTTTGCTGGGCTTTTCGTCACCCGAGCCCTTTTTCGGCAACAAGGTCCGCGCCTTCTGGAACCTCCAGATATTGGGCTGGGCCGGGTGGCTTGGGCTGCGCGGCATTTCGGGCCTCGCCAACGGGCAGTCCTTCACCTTCCTGATTCCGCAGACGATTTCGGCGATCACTGGCTTCTCGCTGACGCTGATCCTCTCGGTCTGCTATCGCGCGCTCATCAACCGGCGGCCGATATTGATGTGGGGCGTCAGCTTCGGGCTTGCGGGGATCGCCGTCGCGCTGTGGGCCTTTATCGATGCCTGGGTGGCGCAAATCCAGAATCCGGCGAGCGAGGCGGGCTTCACCAGCCTGCTGCTTGGCGCCATCTACATCGACGCGACCTCGCTTGGCGCATGGTCGGCGCTCTATTTCGCGATCAACTATTTCCTGCAGCTCGAAGAACAGAATGATCGGATGCTGCGGCTCGAGGCGCAGGCCGCCTCGGCGCAGCTTGCGATGCTGCGGTATCAGCTCAACCCGCATTTCCTGTTCAACACGCTGAACAGCATTTCGACCCTGGTGCTGCTGAAACAGTCGGAGCCGGCGAACGCGATGCTCTCGCGTCTGTCGGCGTTCCTGCGCTACACGCTGGCGAACGAGCCGACCGCGCAGGTGACGCTCGCGCAGGAGGTCGAGACGCTGAAGCTGTATCTCGACATCGAGAAGATGCGTTTCGAAGACCGGCTGCGGCCCCATTTTCACATCGATCCCGCCGTTTCGCGCGCACGGCTCCCGTCGCTGCTGCTGCAGCCGCTGATCGAAAATGCGATCAAATATGCCGTTACCCCGCAGGAGGAAGGCGCCGATATCACGCTCGCGGCTCAGCTTGCCGGTCAAAATGTCCGGATCACCGTGTCCGACACGGGGTCGGGATTGTCAGAGGGGGCGGTCGATCCCACCACAGGGACTGCAACGGAATCGACCGGTGTGGGTTTAGCCAATATCAGGGACCGTCTGGCGCAGGCTTATGGCGACCAGCAGCGGTTCGAGGTGCAGTCGGGCGCCGATGGCGGCTTTCAGGTTATTATCGAGATTCCGTTTCAGCCCGATGGACAAGTGACGATTGGAACCGAACGCACATGACGATCAGAACCATCCTGGTGGATGATGAAAAATTGGCGACCCAGGGCCTGCAACTGCGGCTCGAACCGCATACGGATGTCGAAATTGTCGACACCGCCCAAAACGGCCGCGAGGCCATCAGAAAGATCAAGACCCACAAACCCGACCTCGTTTTCCTCGACATCCAGATGCCGGGGTTCGACGGCTTTTCGGTGATACAGGGGTTGATGGAGGTCGAGCCGCCGCTCGTTGTCTTCGTCACCGCCTATTCCGATCACGCGATCCGTGCGTTCGAGGCCCAGGCTGTCGACTATCTCGTCAAACCGGTCGAGCCCGAACGGCTCGCCGACGCGCTCGATCGCGTTCGCCAGCGGTTGCTGGAAAAGCGTGGTGCGGCGGAGGTCGAGCGGCTGAAGACGGTGCTGGCAGAAGTCGCGCCGGATGCCGCAGACGATTATGACGCCGAAGTTCAGCCCGATGCGCATGCCGCCGACCGCTATGAAAAGATGATCAACATCAAGGACCGCGGCCAGATCTTCCGCGTCGATGTCGACAGCATCGAGCGCATCGACGCCGCCGGCGACTATATGTGCATCTATACCGCCGACAATTCGCTGATCCTGCGCGAGACGATGAAGGATCTGGAAAAACGGCTCGACCCGCGCAATTTCCAGCGCGTGCATCGCTCGACGATCGTGAACCTGTCACAGGTGAAGCAGGTCAAGCCGCACACCAACGGCGAATGTTTCCTCGTGCTGGGGTCCGGCGCGCAGGTGAAGGTCAGCCGAAGTTATCGCGACGTCGTCGCGCGCTTCGTGCATTGAGATTTTTTGCCTAACAGCAGAAGCGGCACTGGCCCGCTCCCCCACCCGGTCTCCCATTTCAGGATACGCTGTTGGCAGGCCGGGTGGGGGAGCGGGCCGGTGCCGCTTAGTTCCCGCACAAGCGGGAACAGCAACTAAAGCTGGTGCCCCGTCCGGTCGCGCTTCGTCGCGAGATATTGCTCGTTATACTTGTTCGTGGGCAGTGCGAGCGGAATGCGCTCGACGACCTCGACGCCTTCCCTCTGAAGCCGCGCGACCTTTTCGGGGTTGTTCGTCATCAACCGGATTCGCGGGATATTCAGCAGTTCTAGCATCCGCCCCGCAATCGCGAAATCGCGCGCCTCAACCGGAAAGCCGAGCCGCAGGTTCGCATCGACCGTGTCATAGCCCTGATCCTGCAGCGCATAGGCGCGCAGCTTGTTGACGAGGCCGATCCCGCGCCCTTCCTGGCGCAGATAGAGCAGCACGCCCCACGGTGCATCGGCCATCGCATGCAGCGCGGCGTGAAGCTGCGGTCCGCAATCGCATTTGAGGCTGCCGAGCACGTCGCCGGTCAGGCATTCGCTATGCAGGCGCACGACGGGCGGATTGTCGTCGCGTTTGCCGATCACCAGCGCGACATGATCCGATGCCTCTTCGGGCGAGCGGAATGCTACGATTTCGGCGCTTTCGCTCGCCTCCACAGGCAGGCGCGCGCGCGCTGCGATGTCGAGCCGGGCAGGGTCGAGCAGCGCAGCGACGTCGTCGATGCTGCATGCGGTCTCCGCGTCGCCCGCCGCTTCGCAAACGAAGAAAGCGGGGAGCAACCCGGCATGACGTGCCATCGTCATCGCCGTCGTAGCGGCACTGTCGCCGCCGGTCGGGATCGTCCGGAACGGCCCTTTGAGCGGATGGGCGAGATCGAGCGACGGATCGGCGATCGCGAGCGCTGCAGCCACGCCGCTCGCCGCATTTGCGAGCCTTACCGGACCCGGCGCCGCTGCCGGCCGCTGGTTGGTGAGTTTCAGCGTCACGGCGCGTTCGCCCGACAGCAGCACGTCGTTGCTGCCGAATTGGACCAGCGCGGTGTCTCGCGCGCTTTCGACCGCGAGCAGGTCGAGCGCGCCGTCGGGTCCGGTCACGCGGAACGGCCAGCCGCGGCGCAACGCATCGATCGCGCGCGCGGCGCTTCTTGCGCCGGCATCGCTCAAAGGGCGAACTCGGTGATCAGCGGAATATGGTCCGACGGGCGTTCCCAGCTTCGTGCGGGCTGGACGATCCGGTGCGACACTGCCTTCGGCATCAGGTCGGGTGTCACCCACATATGATCGAGCCGGCGGCCGCGGTTCGAGGCTTCCCAGTCCTTGGCGCGATAGCTCCACCAGGTGAAGAGCTGCGCCGGCGCCGCGACGAAGTGCCGGCCGAGGTCGACCCAGTTCGACGCCGCCTGCAGCCGCGCCAGCGTCTCGACCTCTATGGGCGTGTGGCTGACGACGTCGAGCAGCGCCTTGTGATTCCACACATCGCTTTCGAGCGGGGCGACGTTGAAATCGCCGGTCAGAATCGTCGGCGTATCGACCAGCGCGGCCGACCATTCGGTCATGCGGCCATAGAAATCGAGTTTCTGCCCGAATTTCGGGTTGAGTTCGCGGTCGGGAATATCCCCGCCGGCGGGGATATAGACATTGTCGAGCCGCACGCCCGCGGACAGCGTCACGCCGACGTGACGTGCTTCGCCATTCGCCTGCCAGTCATATTTGCGGACATCGGTCAGCGGCAGCTTGCTGACGATCGCGACGCCATGGTGCATCCGCTGGCCGTTGGTGACGATGTGCGTATAGCCAAGCTGCTCGAACATCCCCTTGGGGAACAGGCCGCATTCGACTTTCGTCTCCTGCAGGCAGAGGACATCGGGGGCCTCTTCGCGCAGGAATTTCTCGACGATGCCGATACGGGCGCGAACGCTGTTGATGTTCCACGAGGCAATGCTGACGGTCATTCGGCTGGCTCTATCGGCGCAGGCAGCGGGGCACAACACCCGCATAAACATAAACCCCCGTTCCAGGGGCGGTGGAACGGGGGTTCAAGGTCAGCGTTCGTCACGCTCTTGAATGAAGACACCTGGCAGTCCGGGTGGGGCAACAGGGGGAAACCCAAATCCGGGGCCGTGTTGGCGTCTTCGAGAGTTGAAATAGCCCGTCTTCCCTGTCGCCAAGCTGAACAAAGCCCACAAGTCTGCCGTTCGTCGGCTGTTGAAGGCCGTTCGTCGAAGCCCGGACGCTCAGGTCCGCTTGCGCGGACGGGGGTCGGTCCATTTGAACGCGGAATCGGCGACCGCAACGTTGAACTTCTGATTGCTGAGGTCGATGCGCGTCCGGTTGTTCTGCGAATCGAGCGCGACCCAGCCGCGGAGACGGAGGCCGCCGGGGGCCGCCCCGTCGCGGACGAATACCATGGTGATGGTGCCATATTCGGGGCGCTTGGGATCCTTGACCTCGACGCTCAGCACGTCGTCGCTGCCGGTCGGCAGCACCTTGGCATATTTCGTCAGGTCGCGGTCGGGATCGAGCAGCGCGCCGAGCGGCGAATTCCTGACCGGCCAGCTTTGCACCTGTTTCACCTGATAATCGATCATCGTCAGGCGGCTGCCGTCGCCGACGATCAGCAGCGGGACGTCTTTTTGATACTGGAAGCGAATCTTGCCCGGGCGCTTCAGGGTCAGCTTGCCGGTGAGGCGCTGGCCGTTGCGGTCGGTCTGGACGAAGTCCGCAGTCATCGAGCTGGTCGATTTGAGATGCGCCTGCACTGAGGTCAGCGCGCCCGTCGCCTGTGCGATCGCGGGCGCGGCAACGGCTAGCCCGGCTGCGGCAAGCGGCGCGAGCGTCCAAACGGCGGCGCGGGTCGAAAGGGTCTTGAAGATCATCTGGCTCTCGTTCCTCGAAAATGTCGGTCGGATCATCGCGGCCGGGCCTTGAACCCGCCCTGAACCCGGTGTTGGATGCTGTTCAAGTCGCGGGGCCGCGGAAAGGTTCCTCACCGCGGCTGGCCATATTGGTCGGTCAGCACGTCGCGGCGGCCGACATGGTTCGGCGCACTGACGATGCCTTCTTCTTCCATCCGCTCGATCAGCCGCGCAGCGCTGTTGTAGCCGATACGGAGCTGGCGCTGGAGCCAGCTCGTCGAGGCTTTCTGGCTTTCGGCGACGATCTGGCAGGCCTTGGCATACATGCGATCCTCGGCACTGTCGCCGCCGGCGGGCGCGCCTTCCATCGCAAAGCCGCCATCCTCTGGATCCTCGGTTACGCTTTCGACATAGTCGGGACGCCCCTGTCCGCGCCAGTGATCGGCGACCGCGCGCACTTCGTCGTCCGAGACGAAGGGGCCATGGATGCGCGTGATCTGCTTGCCGCCCGGGACATAGAGCATGTCGCCTTTGCCGAGCAGCTGCTCGGCGCCCGCTTCGCCCAGAATCGTCCGGCTGTCGATCTTCGACGTCACGTTGAAGCTGATGCGCGTCGGCAGGTTCGCCTTGATGACGCCGGTGATGACATCGACCGAAGGACGCTGCGTCGCAAGGATCAGGTGGATGCCCGCGGCGCGCGCCTTTTGCGCGAGGCGCTGGATCAGGAATTCGACTTCCTTGCCCGCGGTCATCATCAGGTCGGCGAGTTCGTCGACGACGACGACGATCTGCGGCAGCGGCTGATAGTCGAGCGCCTCTTCCTCATAGACCGGCTGGCCGGTGTCGGGATCGTAGCCGGTCTGGACGCGGCGGCCGAGCGACTTGCCCTTGGACAGCGCGCCGCGCACCTTGTCGTTGTAGGATGCGAGGTTGCGCACCGACAGCGACGACATCATCCGGTAGCGATCCTCCATCTGCTCCACTGCCCATTTGAGTGCGCGGATCGCCTTCTTGGGCTCGGTCACGACCGGTGCAAGCAGGTGGGGAATGTCGTCGTAGACGCTGAG
Organism: Sphingopyxis sp.; assembly: GCF_965279755.1. Lineage (GTDB taxonomy): Bacteria > Pseudomonadota > Alphaproteobacteria > Sphingomonadales > Sphingomonadaceae > Sphingopyxis. The sequence goes on from NZ_OZ257261.1 coordinate 1,668,308, forward strand.
TTCCAGCATCTTGGGATCGATCATGATCATCTTCACCTGGTCGGGGCCAAGGCGATAGAGAAGCGACAGGATCATCGCGTTGAGGCCGACCGACTTACCCGAGCCGGTCGTACCCGCAATCAGCAGGTGCGGCATCGGTGCCAGATCGGCAATCATCGGGTCGCCGCTGATGTTCTTGCCGAGGATGATCGGCAGGGCGCCGCTCTGATCCTGGAACAAGGCGCTGCCTATAATCTCGTGCAGGACGACAGCCTCGCGGTTTGCGTTGGGCAGTTCGATGCCGATCACGGTGCGGCCGGGGATCGGGGCGATACGCGCCGACAGCGCCGACATGTTGCGCGCGATATCGTCGGCAAGGTTCGACACGCGGCTGGCTTTGGTACCCGGCGCGGGCTCGAGTTCGTACATGGTGACGACGGGGCCGGGGCGCACTGCCGTGACGACGCCCTTGACCTGGAAATCCTCAAGCACCGATTCGAGCAGGCGGGCGTTGCGTTCGAGCGCCGCCTTGTCGATCTGTCCCGTCCGTCCCTCGGGAGCCGGGGTGAGCAGATCGACCGAAGGCAGCTGATAATTGGTGAACAGCTCGGTCTGCGGCTTCGCCTTCGGTTTCGAGGGTGCGGTGCGCTGGACGGGATCGGTGATCTCGGGCGGTGCGCGGTCGCTGGGTTCGGCGCGCGGGCGCGGGCGCGTGACCCGCTCCATCAGATTGGGCGCCTTGGCATCGGGCTCGGCAAGGCGTGCGGGCTCGACGACGCGGCTGCTGGTCGAAGCGGGGAGCTTCAACCGCGATGCCCATCCCTTTTCGAGGCGCAGCGAGCGGAAGGCGAGCCAGAGACCAAAGCCGACGAGGACGAGGATGGTCGCGAACCGTGCGAGCGCCGCGCCCGGCTCGCCGGCAAAAGCGAACAGCGGGGTGATCGCCCCGCCGACGACGAGCGCGATGATCCCGCCCCAGCCTGCGGGCATGGGTGCGCCGCTGGCCGGCGACCAGAGCTCGGCGCCGAGCCCGACGAGCAGGATACCGACGAAGCAATAGCTGAGCTGGCGCAGCCAATAGGGCTGCGCCTCGCCGCTCCACAGCCGCCAGGCCATGATGCCGATCAGCGGCAGCAGCAGGATGATCGGTGCGCCGCCGATCGAGAGGCCAAGGTCGGCGAACCACGCGCCGGGGCCGCCCATCCAGTTCGCCGCATTGCCGTTGGCCGCGGTGTTGAGCGCGGCGTCGGTGCTGTCATAGGTCGCGAAGGCGAGCGTCAGGAACAGGGTGAATGCCGCCAGCGCGGCGGCCGCGCCGATCACGAGCGACCGGGCGATGCTCTGGCGGAAAATCGTGCGCCAATCGGCCTTTCCGGCGACGGGCTTGCGGCTGGCCATGCTGAAAAACGTCCCTAACGAATTGGTCATGGCGATATGCACATGCGGCGGACTCGCCGTCAAGCAGGCCTCTCCGCTTCCCAACGCCCGAACGGCAGGCTAGGGCAGCGACATGACCGAAACGCTGCGCAGCGATGTCCTGATCTCCGGCGGCGGCCTGGTGGGCCAGGCGCTGGCCCTTGCCCTTGCCCGCCATGGCCTGTCGAGCCAGATCGTCGATCCGGCCGATCCGGTGGCGACGATCGCCCCCGGCTTCGACGGCCGCGCGTCGGCGATCGCAAGCGCGGTGTGGCAGATGTTCGAGGTGATCGGCATCGCCGACCGGCTGGCGGATCAAGGCTGCCCGATCCGCGCGATCAAGGTCAGTGATGGCGGACAGGCGGGCGAACTGGATTTCGTGACCGCCGAGGATGCGCCGCCGCTTGGCACGATGGTCGAAAATCGCCGCCTGCGTCTCGCGCTGGCCGCCGGCATCGCCGAGGCGCCGCTGGTGCGGCTCTTTGCCCCGGCCAAGGTCGTTGACCGCGACGTCGGGCCGCATGGCGTGACCCTGACGCTCTCCGATGGATCGCCGCTTGCGGCTCCCCTGCTGATCGTCGCCGAGGGGCGGCGCTCACCGACGCGCGAGGCGGCCGGCTTCAGCATCGCCAACTGGTCCTATCACCATCATGCGATGATCGGCGCGGTCGCGCATGCGAGGCCGCACGGCAATGTCGCGCATGAAATCTTCTTTCCGTCGGGGCCGTTCGCGTTGCTGCCGCTCGTCGATGACGAACAGGGCCGGCATCGTTCGGCGTTCGTCTGGACCGTGTCCGAAAAGGACGGGCCGGGTTTTGCCAAGCTTGGTGATCGCGGCTTTACCGCCGAACTCGAAAAACGCGCGGGCGGGATGCTCGGCGCGATGGAACTGGTCGCACCGCGCATGACTTATCCGCTCGGTTTTCATCACAGTGCGCAGATCGTCGCGAACCGCATTGTGCTCGTCGGCGATGCCGCGCACGGGATTCACCCGATCGCCGGGCAGGGGCTGAACCTTGGCCTTCGTGATGTCGCAGCGCTGACCGAGGTGCTCGTCGAGGGCGCGCGGCTGGGGCTCGACCTTGGCGATGCGGCGTTGCTTGCGCGCTATCAGCGTTGGCGCGGGCTCGACAATCTGATGGTCAGCCTTGCAACCGACGGCCTCACCCGCCTGTTCGGGGTTCCCGGCAGGACCGCCTCGGCCGTACGGCGTGCGGGACTGGGCGCGGTGCAGCGGATGCCGATGCTCAAGCGCTTCTTCATGGACGAGGCGCGGGGCGAGGCGGGCGACCTGCCGCGCCTGCTCGCCGGCGCCGAAATCTAGGTAATATTACATAGGCGCCGCTCAGGTCGCCGCTAACCATCCCGGCATATCCCTTGGCATGCAGGCACTGGCCTGTCGTGACGGGGGAAGGACCATGTCGGACAAGAGCGACGCGCTCGAAAGGGCGGTGATGGAATTGATCGAGGCGCGAACCGCGCTTGAGGCCGCGCCCGGCGCGCGGGCACGAGCGGCCGTCGACCGCTCCTTCGCGCGCCTTGCCGCGCTTGCGGCGCCGCGCATCCGCTATTTCACCCGCATCTATGGCCTCGCCGACTTCTTCGAGGATGCCGAGCAGGCGGCCGCTATCGCGCTCTACCGCGCGGCCGAGCGCTTTGATCCGTCGCGCGCGCGCTTCACCACCTATGTGAACTGGCAGATCCGGGCCGAGTTGCAGGCGTTGCGGCTTCGCCTGCGCGGCGATCCGCGCTGCGCCGGCCGCCGGCAGGCGGGTGCGATGCTATCGTTCGACGCGCTCGTCGAAGACGGCGGCGATGACTGGCTCGCCGACCCGGAGGCCGAGGCGGCTACCGAGCGTGCGGCGGCGGACGGGTTGGCGTCGCGCGCGATCGACCGGCTCGTCGCCGACTGGGGCGCAAGCCGCCGCTCGGCGCTGCTGCGAATGCCGCGCGGCTCTGCCGCGCCCGAGCGAGTGGCGGTGAGAGTGGATGAGGAATGCGCGCTCGTCCGCCGTCAGCTTATGCATACCGAAACGCTGACCGATCGGCTCGGAGAGGCCGACCGCCATATCGTCCGGCGCGCCTTCGCCGACATGGCGCGCGTCGCCGCTGCCAAGCCGCACTAGATTACTGAAGCGTCGCGCGTCCGTCGTCGGTGTCGAAGCGGCCGAAGAACTGCATCATCTGGACGACCAGTTCGGCACGCGCATCGATCGGGCTTGCCTCGAGCAGCGCCTGTTTCGCTGCGGCATCGAACGGGGCGACCTGCGCGATCCCGTTTACCAGCGTTGCATCGTCGAGCTGGCCGACCGAATCCCAGTCGACAACATAGCCCTGCCGTGCCGCGAAGCGCTTGGCCTCGCGTTCGAGGCTGGCGCGTTCGATGCTCGCGAGAACGGCATCGTCTTCGGCCTCGACCTCGATTTCGGCCTCGACCTGCCGGAACGGCGTCGTGACGTCGAGTTCGCGGCGGACGCGAAACCGTGCGATGCCTTCGAGCACCAGATTGAACCGACCCTCGTCGAGCGCCTCGACGTCGACGATGCGACCGACGCAGCCGACGTCGTAAAGCGCGGGCGGCTCGCGAGCCTCTTCGCCGGGAATCTGGCGCGGCTGGATCATGCCGATCTGGCGATCGCGCGCGAGCACTTCCTGCACCATCGCCTTGTAGCGCGGCTCGAAAATGTGAAGCGGCAGATGCAACCCCGGAAACAGCACGGCGCCGGGGAGCGGAAAGATCGCGATCCGTTGGATAGTCAGAGGCGCGGCTTCGCCCATCAACCGAACAGGATCAACGACAGTTTGCGGCGCTGTGCGGCGACCCATGAGTCTTCCAGGCCCACGGCCTCGAACAGCGACAGCAGCTTCGCGCGCGCCGCGCCATCGCTCCAGTCGCGGTCGGCGGCAATGATATGGAGCAGATTGTCGGCGGCGGCGTCGCGTTGCCCGGCGCCGATCTGTGCGGCAGCAAGGTCGAAGCGCGCCTGATGATCGTCAGGGTTGGCGGTAACTGCCGCTTCGAAGCCGGCGAGCTCACTGAGGTCGGGCGCGTCGGCAGCAAGCGCGAGCGCGCTTTTTGCCTGCGCGATTGCCGCATCGTCGGCGATCTCGGCGGGAACCATAGCGAGCGCCGATTGTGCGGCTTCGACGTCGCCCGCGAGCAGCAGCGCGCGGATCAGTCCACCATGCGCGGCGGCATTGTCGGGCGCCATTTCGGCGATCTGCGCAAAAATACCGACGGCGCGTTCCCCGTCGCCCTCGGCAAGCACGCTCTCGCCCATCTCGATCAGCGGCGCGATCTCGACCGCCAGATCCTTTGCCGCGCTCTCGATCGGCAGCTGCGCGAGCAGCTGATCGAGAATCGCCTTGAGCTGGCTTTCGCTGCGCGCATTGGTCAGGTTCGCGACGGGTTGCCCTTGAAAGATCGCATAGACGGTCGGGATCGACTGCACCTGGAACTGGCTGGCGATGAAGCCGTTCGCATCGACGTCGACCTTCGCGAGCACGACGCCCTTGTCGGCATAATCGGCGGCGACCTTTTCGAGCACCGGCGCCAGCTGCTTGCACGGCCCGCACCATTCGGCCCAGAAATCGAGAATCACCAGTTTCGTCATCGACGGGTCGACGACGTCACGGCGGAAGGCTTCGACGGCTTCCTTTTCCTGCGGGTTCAGACCGAGAGTGGCCACGAAAACATGCTCCTTGATAACATAGGCAAGCCCGGTCCCGATCCGCTCGCGCGCCGACGGGCCGGACTCATGCTCCGCTTATGTGGGATTTGGGGCGGCAATGCCAACCCTTCGCAGAAAAACACAAACAGGGCTTGCCGACTCCGGAAGCCGGTGCTAATCGCCCGCCTCACCCGCTGGAAGCCACCCGTTTCCAGCCGCCAGAGCGGGCGTAGCTCAGGGGTAGAGCACAACCTTGCCAAGGTTGGGGTCGAGGGTTCGAATCCCTTCGCCCGCTCCATCGTCGTTTCCTACGATATCGTTGCCAAACCCTTCCTATCACTCGACAGCATCCGTGCCGGCATCGGGAAATATCGATTTTGTCTCCAAGCCAAAGGTTCGGGTCGAAGGTTCGAATCGTGCCTAGATTGGCGGCTTAACGTCGCCAAACTGCGGCCAGCCAGAACAGCACTGCGCTTGCTGAGAGCATGTCGGGAGGGCCGCTTTGCGCCCGAAATCAGACATTCGGTGCCCCGTCTAGATCGCTACTGGCTTGGAGAACATTTCGCATCAAGCAAGTGCAAGTCTGCAATGGGCCTCGAATCGGACGTTCGGTTTCACGCGCAAACCATTGAAAGTCGTGCTTGTATTTGACGACTCCAACGTCTGCTAGCGGCCATTCCGCGCGGAAATGTCATCGAAAGGGCTGGAACACTCTCACGGCGACCCAGCCCTTCCCCGTCTAGCGCGTCGGCGGCGGCGCGACCGCGGCCGCATCGGCGGGCGCCGCGGGTGCGGGGGGCGCGTTGACCGGATCTGCGTCGGCGCCGATTTCGCCTGGCGGCGGAGGGCCGTCGAGCCGGTGGTGCCGGCCATGGTCGCGCGGGCCGACCTGTTCGACCTGCCCGCTGGCATCCGTAATGAACGAGGCGCGCAGCTGCCCATCGTCATAGCGGCCCTGCACGCCGATGGCGTCGCCCTTGGCAATCGTCAGGCGATCGTCGCGTCCCGCATCTATCATCATGCGGCCGCTGCTGTCCTCGATGATGAAGCGGTCGCCATAGACTTCGGCGACGCGGCCCTTCACCGACACGATGCCGGTCGCGGCGGACAGCCTGGACACGGGGGTCGGCACCGCCGGCGCCATTTCAATTCCTGGTCGCGTCAGCGACGCCGCACTCGCGCCGCCCACCGCACCAATCGCGAGAAGGGCGATGGCCGTCGCCGCCTTGGCGCGCTGGGACATTGCCGAAATCCTGTCGTTCAACCTGCTCATTGATCTGCTCCTTCGCTTGTTGTTGAACGACCATCTAGCGAAGCCGGCCCGCGCCTCACTGAACGCCGCGGTTCAGCTTCGGTTTAGCGGACGAAGGTAGCGGTCACGCATGCGCATCCTGTTGGTAGAAGATGATCCCGATCTCGGCCCCGCCATCGCAAAGGCGCTGCGCGGAGAAAATTGCGCCGTCGATATCGCGACGAACGGCATCGACGCGGCGCATCTTGGTGACACCGAAATCTATGACGCCGCTGTTCTCGACCTCGGCCTTCCCGATCGCGAGGGCGTGTCGGTGCTCAAATCGTGGCGCGACTCGGGGCGCACTTTGCCCGTCCTGATCCTGACCGCGCGCGACAGCTGGTCAGACAAGGTCGCCGGGTTCAAGGCCGGTGCTGACGATTATATGACCAAGCCGTTCCGCGTCGAAGAACTTGTCATGCGCCTGCGCGCCATCGTCCGGCGCGCGGCGGGCCATGCGGCGAGTCGGATCGACTGCGGCCCGCTGTCGTTCGACAGTCAGACTGGTCAATTCGAGCTGGAGGGCTTTCCGCTCCGCCTGACCGCGCTCGAATGGCGCGTGCTGTCGGCGCTGATGCTGTCCAGAGAAACGGTGATCGAGCGGCTCACGCTGCTGGAGCGTGTCTATGAAGGCGATGCCGACAATGATTCGAACAGCCTGGAGGTGATCGTGGGGCGGCTGCGCAAGAAAATCGGCGCGACGCTGATCGAGACCGTCCGCGGACGCGGCTATCGTTTGACGGCTGGCAACGCCTGATGCGAATCGTCCCGCGTTCGATCCGCGGCCGGATGACAGCCTTGTCGATCTTGGCCACCTTATTCGCGCTGACCGTCGCGGGAGCGGTGATTTTCCACACGCTCGAGCGCGTCGTCACGCAAGGCATCGACCGGCGGCTCGACGCCGAAATCGCTCTGTTGGCCAGCAGCATCGGCCACGATGGCCGTATTGACCGCGAAAGGATCGCGCAGCTTGGCGACGCGCTATACGCCGGACCGGGTTGGCAATGGCAGATCGTCGGTCCCGCCGAGACTCTCGGGTCGGCCGACTTCCCAGCCCTCGACGCCGAACATTCCCGCCGAGATCATCACGGTATCGGCGACAGGCGTGGCCCAACGCCGGTGGAAGGTCGAAACAGGCGCGGCGAACGCGTGCACGCCCGGCAGGTGATGATGGAAACTGCGTCAGGACCGGTTCGACTTGCCGCCTCGGCTCCGCGCTCGGTGATTGAGCGACCGATCCGCGATGCAGCACTGCCTTTGCTTCTTCTCCTCGGCACATTGTCTGCGTTGCTGGCGGTCGCTGGAATCGTGCAAGTGCGTTATGGTCTGCGACCGCTCGACCGATTGCGCCAGGCGGTGGTTGACATACGCACCGGCCGGTCGGGTTCGATCCCGACCGACCAACCTGTCGAACTGCAGCAACTCGCCGACGAGCTGAATTCGCTGGCGCGCGACAATGATGCGGCGCTTGCGGCGGCGCGCGCCTCGGCCGCAAATCTCGCGCACGCACTGAAGACTCCTGTGGCGACATTGGCGCTCGAGCTTTCCGACCAGCCCGGTCCCGCGCGGCAGGTCGCGCGGATCGACGAGACCATCCGCCACCATCTCGCGCGCGCCCGCGATCGGGTGGTATCGGCGCGCTGGCGCACCGCCGCCGGACCCGCCATTGCCGATCTGGCCGCGACCATCGCGCGGCTTCATGCCGATCGCGCCATCGCGGTCGAAATCGACATCGACGCCGGTCATGGTGTCGCGGTCGATCCCGCCGATTTCGACGAGATCATGGGCAATCCGATCGACAATGCGATGCGTCACGCTCGTTCGCAAATCTCGATCCGGACCGAAGTTGCCGACCGGATTTTGCATATCATCGTGGCGGACGACGGCCCTGGCATTCCCGTGGCTGAACGCACGAAGGCAATGACACCGGGCGTGCGGCTCGACGAACGAGGGGAAGGGACGGGCTTTGGATTGGCGATCGTTCGTGAACTCACCGAACTTTACGGCGGCTCGATTATATTGGCTGAAACCGATAAGGGCGGGCTGATGATAAAGCTGAGTTTGCCGAGGGCGGAAGTGAACTGAGCAACGCCTTGCCTTTATCTTTTGGTCAGTTTCAGACTGTCCACACACGGCCAAAGAGGATCGCGCTGTACGCCAGCGTTGGGGCTCCGCTATGGCGCAGGCCATGCAGGGACTGCCGATCCTCTACAGCTTCCGCCGTTGTCCTTATGCGATGCGCGCGCGGATGGCGCTGATCGCGAGTTGCCTTGCTTACGAGCATCGCGAGATATTGCTGCGCGACAAGCCCGCCTCGATGCTGGCGGTCTCTCCCAAAGGCACCGTGCCGGTGCTCATCCTTGCGGGCGGGCGAGTGATCGACGAGAGCCTCGATATCATGCGCTGGGCCTTGGACCAGAGCGACCCAGAGGGGTGGCTAGCGGGCGCTGACCTGGCGTTGATCGCCGACTATGACGGCGCGTTCAAGCATCATCTCGACCGCTACAAATATGCGGTACGCTATGGCGACGATCCTTTGGTGCATCGCGCTGCTGCCGCTGCAATGCTATCGCAGCTCGACGCGCAGCTTGCGGTCCTGGATTTTCTCGGTGGTGCGGTGCGAGGCATTTCCGACATCGCAATCTTCCCTTTCGTGCGGCAGTTTGCCGGTGTCGATCCGTTCTGGTTCCAGCTGCAGAGGCTGCCGAATGTGCAACGCTGGCTCGCGGGCATAGCCGGGTCCGAGCTGTTCGAGCGCGCGATGGTCCGGCGGGCGCTGTGGACAGAGTATCAGGGCTGACAAGCGCGGGCGTTTGTTGGCTGCGGCTGACAAATTGCGATCGATGCCCATATGGGCGCATGACCTTTCCCAAAATCGTGAATGGAGCCAGCCTCAAACCGCGATCCGGAGAACCGCCCAAGAAGATTGTCCTGCTGCTGCATGGCTTCGGATCGAGCGGGACTGACATGATCGCGCTCGCGCCAGCGTGGCAAGAGGCGCTTCCTGATACATTGTTCTTGGCGCCGCACGGGCCGCAGCGCTGCGGCATGATGGGAGCGGGCTATCAATGGTGGGGCTTGTCGGGCTTTGCGCCATCGGCTCTCGCCGAGGGTGCTGCGTCGGCGGCCCCCGCGATCGACGCCTTCATCGATCGCAAGCTTGCCCAATATGGTCTGACCGAGGCGGATCTGGCCTTGGTCGGCTTCAGCCAGGGTGCGATGATGGCGCTTCAAATCGGATTGCGCCGGCCGCGCGCGGTTGCTGCGGTTGTGGGCTATTCCGGCATGCTCGCCGGGTCGGCCGGGCTTGAGCATGACAGCTTCCCGAAGCCGCCGGTGCTGTTGATCCACGGAACAGCGGATCCCGTGGTCCCGGTCGCTGCGTTGCATATGTCCGAGAGCCAGCTGAAGCATCTCGGTATCAACGTAACCACACATCTATCCTACGGCGTAGCACACAACGTCGATCCGGTGGGCTTGCGCCTCGGTCGGGATTTCGTGACACAGGGACTTGCTCGATCGCCGTCGTGACCGCTCTTCCGTCGCTGGCCGCGCCACGGTTCAGGCGCTGTAAGACGTCGTCTTTCGAGAGTGCTGTCTCCTAAGCTGCCGTCCGCAGTCGGCCACTTTAGGCGTTACGCCCCCGGAATTCCGGCCAGTTCAGCCGGCGTGACCACGGGCTCCTTGCGATCCTTCCGCTCCGAATAGCGGTCGACGAGTTGATCAGCATGGCCGCGCGTCAGGACGGTGAAGCGTACGAGTTCCTCGGCGACGTCGACGATCCGGTCATAATAGCTTGAGGGCAGCATGCGGCCCCCCTCGTCGAATTCCTGATAGGCCTTTGCCACACTCGACTGGTTGGGAATGGTGATCATCCGCATCCAGCGGCCAAGGATGCGCAGGGTGTTGACGCTGTTGAACGATTGCGATCCCGCCGACACCTGCATCACCGCGAGCGTGCGGCCCTGCGTCGGGCGGAGCCCCTTGTAGGCGAGCGGCAGATGGTCGATTTGGGCCTTCATGATGCCAGTGATCTGGCCGTGACGCTCGGGGCTGCACCAGACCTGTCCTTCGGACCAAAGCGAATGCTGCCTCAGCTCCTCGACCGCCGGATGATCGTCGTCGGCGATCTGGTCCGGCAGCGGCAGGTCCGAGGGATCGAAGATGCGCGTCTCGCAGCCTAAGAGCTGGAGCAGGCGCGCGGTCTCCTCGACGACAAGCCGCGAATAGGAACGCTCGCGCAGGCTACCGTAGAGGAGCAGGATCCGCGGCTCGGGATCGAGCGGGCCCAGCCCGAGAGCCGGCTGCGAGCGAATATATTCGGGACTGAGAGCCGGAAGGTAATCGGATTCGGCAAGCGTCCGCACGCGGGAGTAGGTCGAGGTCGGCATCGGTCAGTCTTTCGCGGGGGTGGATGCGGGAAACCAGCGGCGCCCGAACCAGAAGGCGACACTGACCAGCAGGATCAGCACGGGCACTTCGACGAGCGGGCCGATGACCGCCGCAAATGCGACGGGCGACGCAAGTCCGAAAGCGGCGATTGCGACGGCGATAGCGAGCTCGAAATTATTACCTGCGGCAGTGAAGGCAACGGCGGTTGTGCGCGGGTAATCTGCATCGATGAGTTTGCCCATCCAGAAGCTGATGACGAACTGAACGACGAAGTAGATGGTGAGGGGAATTGCGATCCGCACGACGTCGCCCGGGATCGTGACAATCTCGCTGCCCTTGAGGCTGAACATCGCGACGATCGTGAAGAGCAGCGCGACAAGGGTAATCGGAGCGATCTTCGGCAGGAAGCGCGTCTCGTACCACTCATTGCCCTTGGCGTCGGCTAGCCACTTGCGGGTGAGGAAGCCGCCGAGAAAGGGAATGCCGAGATAGATGAGAACTGCCTCGGCGATCGTCCAGAAGCTCACGTCGATGACGCTGCCCTCGAGCCCGAACAGCGGGGGCAGGACGGTCAGGAAGAACCAGGCATAGACGCTGAAAAAGAGGATCTGAAAAATCGAGTTGAAGGCGACGAGTGCGGCGACATATTGATTGTCGCCCTTGGCGAGCTGGTTCCACACGATCACCATTGCGATGCAGCGCGCGAGGCCGATCAGGATCAGGCCGGTCATATATTCGGGCTTGTCCGACAGGAAGATGACCGCCAGCGCGAACATCAGCACCGGACCGATGATCCAGTTCTGGATGAGCGAGATGGCGAGCACTTGCTTGTCGTCAAATACGCGCGGGAGTTCGTCATAGCGGACGCGCGCGAGGGGTGGGTACATCATGATGATCAGCCCGATCGCGATCGGGATATTGGTCATTCCGACCGACATCGCATCGATGGCGGCAGGCAGGCCGTCGAGTGTTGACCCCAGCAACACCCCCAGCGCCATCGCTAGGAAAATCCAGAGCGTGAGGTAGCGGTCGAGGAACGACAGGCGTTCGCGGTTGGTAGCGGTGGGCACAGCGTTTCTCTCAGCGCTGGATACGGCTGCCGTCGGCTGCAATCACCTGTTCACCGTCTTCCTTGGCGAAGGCGCCGCGCTGGGCTTCCGGAATAAGGTCCAGCACGGCATCTGACGGACGGCACAGTTTGACGCCGAGCGGCGACACGACGAGCGGACGGTTGATCAGCACCGGATGTGCCATCATCGCGTCGATGAGTTCGGCATCGCCGAGCGCTGGATCGTCGAGGCCGAGTTCGGCGAAGGGCGTGCCCTTCTCGCGGAGCAGCTCGCGCGGTTTGATTCCGGCGCGCTCGATCAGCTGTTCGAGCAGTGCGCGTGACGGGGGTGTCTTGAGATATTCGATGACGTGGGGTTCGATCCCCGCGTTGCGGATCAGGCCCAGCGTGTTGCGCGATGTTCCGCACTCGGGGTTATGATAGATAATGATGTCGGCCACCGCTTTACCTCTCAGCAGCAGGACAGCTCGGCGAGCAGAGGCTCGCAGAGTTCGGCGCGACCCTGGCAGCAGTCCTTGGCGAGGAAGAGCATCAGGCCGCGAAGCGCATCGATGTCCGCGCGCTGGATGAGGTTGCGTCCGCGCTTTTCCGACTGAACGAGCCCGGCCTTGGCGAGGACGGCGAGGTGCGTCGAAAAGGTGCTCTGGGTGAGCCCGGCATGGTCGACCAGCTGTCCCGTCGAAAGTCCTTCGGGTTCATGTTGAACGAGAAGGCGGAAGGCAGCGAGCCGTGTCGGATGGGCGAGGGCGGCGAGCGCCAGCAGGGCTGCGTCATTGTTCATACATCGGAATTATCCGATGGATTAGATTGGGTCAACATCTATCGTAAATTGCCGATGGGTCTGCGTCCGCTTCTTAGTTTCGCTACCCGAAGGCTGCCAGTCTCCAATTGATAACATGGACGGCTCGCCACCTCTCTGCGGTATGATCTGCGGGACAGCTTTCGGTCTTGATCATCAATCGCGGATCACGGTTTTCATCCGCCCTCGATCATCGGCCGGCGTTGCTTCCGGATTTGACCTTTGGAAAAGTCGGGGTCAAATGGCCAGATGACCGAAGCCCTTACCGCTCCCGTTTCCGGTCGGCCGCGGCGCCTGACCAAGCGCGGCATCGATGCGCGCGAAAAAATCCTCGACGCAACGATTGCTTGTATCGTGCGCGCGGGCTTCACCGCGACGACGATCGAGCATGTGATGGTCGAAGCCGGGCTCAGCCGCGGTTCGGTGCTGCACCAGTTCCCGAACCGGGTCGCGCTGATGGTCGCGGCGGCGGAACTGGCGATGCGCCGGGTGATGGACTCGGCGCGGATCATGGCGGAAGCGATCGAGGATCCGTTCGAGCGACTGTCGGATTACGCGCGTATCTCGTGGGAAACGCATTCGCTGCCCGAGGGTCTGGCGCTGACCGATATCCTGCTGGCGGCGCGTTGGGACCGTGAACTGCTCGACGGGTTGCAGCCGATCACCAGCAGGGTCGAACAGGAAATCCACGACGAATTCATCAAGCTCGCGCGCGAGGCGGGTTTCACCGACGCTGAGGCGCTGGTTCCGCACGGCTGGTTGCTGATCGCGAGCGTGCGCGGCCTGATCATCGAGCATAGCGTGAACCAGTCGCGCCCGATGATTATCGCTGCGATCGATCGGATGAAGGAACGGCACCGACGCTTTTGCGCCAATCTTGCGGCACGCGACGCATCATAAGAAAAATAGTCATCACTGATTAGTCGATATTGACTAATTTGGAGCAATCTGGTTTCCTTTTCTGGAGCTGGCACCAAAAGCCGGCCCCAAAAAGGAGAGTATGATGTCCAAGGGATTGGCCGCGCGGCTGTGCGCCGGTGTTACCTATATCGCATTGATGGCTGCCGTACCGGCAATGGCGCAGACGGCGGAGGCCGATGGCGGCGACAGCGCCGCGAGCGCGCCGTCCGACAATGCGGGCGAGATCATCGTCACCGCGCAGCGCCGCGAACAGTCGCTGAACTCGGTCCCGATGTCGATCACCGCGATCGGCGGCGACCAGCTCACCGCGCAGGGTATCAGTACGGTCGCGGACCTTGCCAAGATCGTTCCCGGCCTGACCTTTACCCAGAGCCAGATCGCGACCCCGGTCTATACGATCCGCGGCGTCGGCTTTTACGAATCGACCCTCGCCGCGTCGCCGGCGGTGAGCGTCTATGTTGACGAAGTGCCGCTGCCCTTTGCGATCCTTACCCAGGGCGCCGCGCTCGATCTGTCGCGCGTTGAAGTGCTGAAGGGGCCGCAGGGCACGCTGTACGGCCAGAACGCCACCGGCGGCGCGATCAACTATATTTCAGCCAAGCCGGGCAATGATTTCGAGGCAGGCGCCGATGCGAGCTTCGGCCGTTTCGGTGCGCTGGAACTCTCGGGTTTCGTCAGTGCACCGGTCACCGATACGCTGGGCGTCCGGTTGAGCGCGCGCGTCGATGAGGGCGGCGCCTGGCAGCAGAATTACACGCGCGATGACAAGCTGGGCAGCGCGCGCCGCGTCGCGGGCCGCGCGCTCGTCGTCTGGAACCCTACCGACACGCTGGAATTCACGCTCAACCTTAACGGCTGGCGTGACAAGTCGGATGTGCAGGCGCCGCAGCTGACCGCGCATACGCCGTATAACCCCGCGGGCGCTTATCCCTATGTGCTCGCGACCCCGCTAGCGCCCGAAAATGCCCGCGCCGCCAACTGGTCGGCGTCGACGCCGATGCGCCGCGACGATGATTTCTATCAGGCTTCGCTGCGCGCCGATCTCGACGTGTCGGACGATGTCCGCCTGACCTCGATCACCTCGTGGATCGAATTCAACACCGATGCCACGCAGGATCTCGACGCGACGCAGTGGCGCCAGCTCGACAGCTATACGCCGGGCAATGTGAAGAGCTTCTTCCAGGAACTGCGCCTGACCGGCACCAGCGGCAACGCGCGCTGGATCCTCGGCGCCAATTTCTCGCACGACAAGGCGAGCGAGCAGCAGATCCTCTTCACGAACGATCTCAGCAGCAACGTCATCATCCCCGGCCTGCCGATCCTGACCACGTCGGCGGTGTTCACCAACCAGAAGGTGACCACTTATGCGGGTTATGCAAACCTCGAATATGATCTGACCCCGAACCTCACCGCGCAGGGCGGTATCCGCTACACGCGCAACGAGCGGAGCTTCAACGGCTGCGGCTATGACGGCGACGGCACCACCTATCTCAGCTTCAATGTGCTGACCCAGTTGTTCACCGGGGCGCCGCCGATCACGCCGATCCCCGCCGGCGGCTGCCTGACCTTCAGCCCGGCCTTCCAGCCGTCGCTGGTCGTCGACGAGCTGAAGCAGGACAATATCTCGTGGCGCGGCGGCCTGACCTATACGTTCGACAATCGCGCGATCGTCTATGCGAACGTCTCGCGCGGGTGGAAAGCGGGCGGGTTCCCGACCGTGCCAGCCTCCTCCTTCACGGGCTTCCTGCCCGCGACGCAGGAATCGCTGCTCGCCTATGAAGCCGGCTTCAAACTGCCGCTTGCCGACCGCACGCTTCAGTTCAATGCCGCCGGCTTCTATTACGACTATTCTGACAAGCAGGTCCGCGGCCGTATCCTCGACCCGATCTTCGGGCTGCTCGAACGGCTCGTGAACATCCCCACCTCGCACATCTACGGCGTTGAAGCGGCGATCAACTGGCGCCCGGTCGAGGGCCTGACCGCGAACCTGTCGGGCACCTATGTGAAGAGCCGCATCGACGAATTCACCGGCTATAACGGTACCGGCGTCTTCGCCGATTACGAAGGCTCGGCATTCCCCTTTACCCCGAAGTGGCAGGCGACCGCCGACGTCCAGTATAAATGGCCCGTCAGCGATCGCTGGAATGCGGTGATCGGCACCAACGTCAACTACAACAGCGCGACCAACTCGACCTTCGGCGATCCCGCGATCCTGCGGATCAACGCGCGCACGCTTGTCGATGTGCGCGCCGGGATCGAGAGTGAGGATGGCAAGCTCCGCGTCCAGCTATGGGGCCGTAACATCTTCAACGAATATTACTGGAACTCGACCTTCCAGGCCGACACCGCGTGGCGCATGGCCGGCCGCCCCGCGACCTACGGCATCTCGGTCGGCTGGCGTCTGTGATCCAACCCGCCTTCCGCACGATCGCCAC
This sequence comes from Sphingopyxis sp., assembly GCF_965279755.1. Lineage (GTDB taxonomy): Bacteria > Pseudomonadota > Alphaproteobacteria > Sphingomonadales > Sphingomonadaceae > Sphingopyxis. The sequence goes on from NZ_OZ257261.1 coordinate 1,684,281, forward strand.
CAACGGCATCCACCTTCGCGCGGCGATAGCCGGCGAAGGGCCGTTGGTGGTGCTCGTGCACGGCTTTCCCGAAAGCTGGGCGGCGTGGCGGCATCAGATCGGGCCGATCGCGGCAGCGGGTTACCGGGTTTGCGCGATCGATTGCCGCGGATACGGCGGTAGCGACAAGCCGGACGCCATTGAGTCCTATGATCTGGAGAGCATGGCGGCCGATATCGCGGGCGTTGTGGATGCGATGGGTGATGGCGAGCCCGGCATTTTGATCGGGCACGACTGGGGGGCGTATCTGGTCTGGCACACCGCCTTGCTTCACCCCGACCGGGTCCGCGCGGTCGCCGCGCTGTCGGTGCCTTTCATCGGCGTCGCCGAGGTTGCTTTGATCGATGCGCTAAAACCTGTCTACGCCGACCGGGGTCGCTTCTTCTATCAGGATTATTTCCAGACGCCCGGCATCGCCGAAGCGGAGGCCGAGAGCGACCTCGACGCCTTTGTCCGCCGTTTCTATTTCTGGCTCGCGGGCGAAGCGCCTGACGGTCTGGGAGACGACCGGCCGGCTGATTCGCGGCTGCTCGATGGACTTCCGGGCCCCGATCCCTTCCCCGCGTGGCTGCCCGAGGCGGACATTGCCTATCTGGTCAGCGAATTCCGGGCCAGCGGCCTTCGCGGGCCGCTCAATCGTTATCGCAACCAGCATCGCGATGTCGCCTATCTGGCCCCTTGGCGCGGACGGACGATCGATCAGCCGGCGCTCTATATCGGGGGCACGCGCGACCTTGTGCTGTCGATGCTGCCCGGCTTCGACATGATCGCGGCGATGCGAGCCCAGGTACCCAATCTGTCCGACGCGATCCTTTTCGACGGATGCGGGCATTGGACACAGCAAGAGCGCCCCCATGCGGTGACCGCGGCGCTTCTGACCTGGCTGAAACAAGTGAAAAAAGGACAGACGCAATGAGATTTGCAGGCAAGACCGCAATCGTCACCGGCGGCGCCTCGGGCATCGGGGAGGCGTTCGTGCGCCGCTTCGTTGCAGAGGGCGGGGCGGTGATGATCGCCGAACTCGATGTCGAGCGCGCCGCCGCGCTCCGCGCCGAGCTGGGTGAACGCGTTGCGTATGAACTGGTCGACGTTGCCGACGCCGAGGCCTTTGCGCCGCTCGCCGACAAGACGATCGAACGCTTTGGCGGGATCGACATATTGTTCAACAATGCAGGGATCGGCAATTTCGGGCTGACCCCGGATATGGATGTCGAGCAGTGGCGGCGCTGCATCGCGGTGAATCTCGACGCGGTCTTTTATGCCTGCCGCGCGATCATCCCGCATCTGAAGACGCGCGGGGGCGGGGCGATCGTCAACACGGCCTCGGCATCGGGCTTGGCCGCCGATTATGGCTTCACGGCTTACAATGCGGCGAAGGCCGGGGTGATCAACTACACCCGCTGCCTCGCGATCGACCATGCGCGCGATAACATCCGTGCCAATGCGATCTGCCCGGGTCCGGTCGATACCCCGCTGCTGACCAGCGGCGTCGATGCGATCGAGGGCCTGCGCGCCGAATGGGAACGGATCGTGCCGTCGGGGCGCTTCGCGCGGCCCGAAGAGATCGCTTCGGTCGCGCTGTTCCTCGCCTCCGACGATGCGAGCGGCGTCACAGGCGCGTCGATCCCCGTCGATGGCGGACTGACCGCGCACACCGGCCAGCCCGATCTTCGCGACGTCATGGCCGCGGCCGCCCAGGAAGCGTGAAAGGATAAGAGGATGACTGCCAAGAAAACGAACTTCCAGGTCTATCGCGCCGCTGATGCGCCGCCTTACAGCGAGACCTCGTGCATGGAATATTCGGGAATCACCCCGGTGATCGAGGACGGCATCGTCCGCGCGGCCGCCGAGGGCGCCGACGACGGCAACGAGGTAAAGCTGCTCTTTTCGATGCCCGGAATGAGCCTGACCTATGCTTGGTTCAAGAGCGGCTTTCCGCTGCCGCTGCACAGCCACAACGCCGACTGCCTCTATTATATCATCGCGGGCTCGCTGAAGCTGGGCACCGAAGAACTCGGCCCCGGCGATGGCTTCTATGTCGGCACCGACGTCCCCTATACCTACAAGCCCGGCCCCGAGGGCGTCGAGGTGCTGGAATTCCGCACCGCCGACAATTTCGACATCCGCTTCAAGGGCAACACGGCCGCCTTCTGGGACAAGATCGTCGATGGCCTGCGCAAGGAAAAGCCCGGCTGGGAAGGCCAGCGCAAGCCGACCGAACTCGCAGGCGCAAAATGAGCGGAGCCACGATGCGCGCGGCGGTCCGCCGCGGCGCCGCGCTGACCGTCACCGACGTTCCTGATGTGGTGCCCGAGGGGGGGCAGGTCGTCGCGAAAACGCTCGCATGCGGCATTTGCGGGTCGGACCTGCACGCCGTCCATCATCTGGAACATGGCGTTGAGATCGGCCGCCGCTGCGGCGCGCCCGACACGATCGACCCGTCACAGGATCTGGTGCTCGGACACGAATTCTGCGCCGAGATTCTGGACCATGGGCCTGGCACCGAAAAGCGGTTTGCAGCGGGAACCCGCGTCGTCTCGACGCCCTTCGCTTTCGGACCGCTCGGCGCCGAACTGATCGGCTTTTCGACCCGTTATCGCGGCGCGCTCGCCGAGCGTGTGGCGCTGACCGAAGCCTTGCTGCTACCGGTGCCGAACGGCCTCGCTTCCGAAATCGCGGCACTCACCGAGCCGCTGTCGGTGGGCACCCATGCGGTCGCGGTCGCCAATCCCGGACCGGGCAGCGTCGCGATGGTCATCGGCTGCGGCCCGATCGGGCTCGCGGTCATCGTCGCGCTGAAGCGCCGCGGCATTGGGCCGATCATTGCCGCCGACTTCTCACCCGCCCGCCGCGCGCGCGCCGAAAAGCTGGGCGCCGACATCGTCGTCGATCCCGCCGCAACCTCGCCGCACGACCAGTGGGAGGCGCTCGACGTCCCCGCGACGCTGACGTCCTTCGGCGCGGCGCAACTGTCGGGCCGCTCGATGCGCGACGCGATCGTCTTCGAATGCGTCGGTGTGCCGGGCATGCTCCAGACCCTGCTCGAACAGGCGCCGCCGCTCGCGCATATCGTCATCGTGGGCGCATGCATGGAGGATGATCGCATCCTGCCCGTTCTCGGCATCAACAAGCAGATGCGCTTCAGCTTCGTCTGGGCCTATGCGCCCGACGAGTTTGCCGAAACGCTGCACGCGTTGGGCGAAGGCGCGATCGACGGCACCGCCTTCCTCACCGATCAGGTTGGCCTCGGCGACGCGCCTGCAGCCTTCGAACGGCTCGCCACCCCCGGCGATCAGGTGAAGATCGTCGTGGAGCCGTGGCGGTGAGCGACGAAACCACGTCGGCGATGCCCGGCGGGAAGGCCGCGATGGTCACCGGCGGTGTGGTGCTGCTCATCGCGGGTTTCATCGTACTGGGTTTTGCGTTCGGGCTGACGCCGCTTTATGCAGGCTTCCTGCTGCTCTGGTATTGGGGCAACGTCGACATGGTCGAAGGCAGGGCGTTGCTGCCACTGCTCGTCGGGGCGTGCGGTGGAACGGCGACGGCGTGGCTGCTGCAATATGGGGCCGTTCATGGCGGGCTGGCCGGCGTGGCACCGGTGCTGGGTCTGATCGTCGCGGCCATTTACGCGCAACTCCGCGGCTGGCTGCCGCTGCTGATCAATCGGCCCTACATGCTCTATCTGACCGTGATGGCCGCGCCTTTGCTACAGGCGGGCGAGAGTTTCGCACATGTCATGGCCGCGATCGTCGCCGCGACGCTCTACTTCGGCGGTATCGTGACCGCCGGGCGTATGGTGATGGCGCGGCGGTCGGCGGCGCTGGCATGACCGGCCTCGCGATTACGCAAGCGTTGCACCGCGCAGTCCGCGAGACGCCCGATCGCATCGCGACGGTTGACGGCGCACGGCAGCGGACGTGGCGCGAGATCGCGTCGCGCACTCGCCGCATCGCCGGTGCGCTTGCCACGCTGGGCGTAACCCCGGGGGATCGCGTCGCATTGCTTGCGCCCAACGGCGACCTGTTCGTCGACTTCCTGTTCGGCAGCCTGTGGGTGGGGGCGGTCGCGTGCCCGGTCAACACGCGCTGGACGGCGGGCGAGATTGGCTATGCGCTCGCCGATTGCGGGGCCGAGGTGCTGATCGCCGATCCGGCCTTCGCAGCAATGCTGGCCGACATCCGCCGCGAAGCCCCGGCGCTGCGCGAGGTGGTCGTCGCGGGCGCCGAGTTCGAGGCGTTGGTTGCCGACGCGGCCGAAGGCGAAGAGCATCTGCGCCACGGCGATGATCTGGCGATGATCCTCTACACGGGCGGCACGACGGGGCGGTCGAAGGGCGTCATGCTCTCGCACCGCGCGCTGATGACCTATGCGCTGTGTCTCGCGGGCGCGGGCGATGCGGCGCCCGGGGCCTGCATGCTCCACACCGCGCCGCTGTTCCATGTGGGTGCGATTTCGGGCTTTCTCGCCTGCCTGCTCGGCGGCGGGCGGCATGTTTTCTTGCCCGCCTTCGAGGCCGAGGCCGTGATGGCGGCGATTGCGGGGCAACAGGTCACCGATATCTTCCTCGTCCCGACGATGCTGCAGGCGCTACTCGATCACCCGCGCTTCGGCGCGCATGACCTGACCAGCGCCCGGCGCATCTATTATGGTGCCGCGCCGATGCCGCCCGCGCTGATGGACCGCGCGATCGCGGCGATGCCGCGCGTTGGCTTCGTGCAGGGATACGGCATGACCGAGACCTCGGGCTCGATCTCGCTGCTGAAGCCTGCCGATCACCGCGATCCGGCACGGCTGCGCTCGGCCGGACGCGCGGTGCTGGCGATCGAGGCGCGTATTGTTGACGCCGACGATAACGAAGTGCCGGTCGGCGAGGTCGGCGAGATTGTCGCGCGCGGCGAGGCGGTGATGACGGGCTACTGGAACCGGCCCGAGGAAACTGCCGAGGCGCTGCGCGGCGGCTGGATGCACACCGGCGACGTTGGCCGGATGGATGCCGACGGCTATATCCATGTCGTCGACCGGCTGAAGGACATGATCATCACCGGCGGCGAGAATGTCTATTCGGTCGAGGTCGAGGCGGTGCTCGCCGATCATCCGGCCGTATCGCAATGTGCCATCGTCGGTCTCCCCGATCCGCGCTGGGGCGAGCGCGTGCATGCGGTGGTCGTCGCGAAGCCCGGCGTCGTGCCCGATGCCGATGATATCATCGCGCATATGCGCGCGAAGCTCGCTGCCTATAAATGCCCGCGCTCGGTCGAGTTTCGCAGCGTCATGCCGCTGTCGGCGGCGGGGAAGATATTGAAGGCCGAACTGCGCGGCTGATCAGTCTTCGATGATCGATGCCAAAGCGTGAGCGACGCGGCCGAGCGTGTCGGGATGCGACCACATCGGATGTTCGCGCGAACGGTCGGAAAGCTCGGTCTCGCGTCCTGCCAATATCCCGCCGATCGCGCCGCCCATGAAGACGAGCCGCTGGTTGAGCAGGTCGGCCGGGACGTGCGCCATCAGGCGTCGGACCTCGTCGAGGCAGCGCTGATAGCCGGAATTCCAGCGCCCCTCGAGTGCGTCCATGAACAAGGCGCGGTTCGATAGCTGGAGGCCGACCACGAAGCGGTTGTAGCATTCGCCCCAAGCGGGGGGATCGGGGTCGACCGAGGTGTCGACCAATATCTCCATCACTTCGACGACGCTGTGCGGGCCGCCGGCGGCCCTGGCGCGATCGAGAGCGGCGTTGCGGCGCGCGTCGATCGACTGCGCGCCCTCGACGACCAGCGCGCGGATCAGCGCCTCCTTCGAGCCGAAATGATAGGTGATCGCGGCGTGGTTCTTTTGCCCCGCTGCCTCGGCGATCTGGCGCACGGTCACGCCATCGATCCCGCGCTCGGCGAAGAGTTTGAGCGCGACCGCCTTCAGATGCTGCGGCGCTTCGGAATGCGCGGTCGAGGGGTCGCGGGCCATGCATCGCATTTGCCATTGACAGCGAGGGGCGTCAAATGCATTTATCCAAATGGATAAGAGAGAGGGTTGAGGATGATCGAGGGAGTCGACCTCGCGGCGCTCGAACGCTGGATGGACGGGCAGGGCGTCGGCACGGGGCCGATCGCCAACGCGCGGCTGTTGTCGGGCGGCACCCAGAATATCCTGATGCACTTTCGCCGCGGCGACGCCGCCTATGTGCTCCGTCGCCCGCCGCCGGCGCCGCGCCCCAATTCGAATGACACGATGCGCCGCGAGGCGCGCGTGCTCGCCGCGCTCGATGGCACCGCCGTGCCGCACCCGCACCTCGTCGCCGCCTGCCCGCAAGAGGATGTGCTGGGCGTCGCCTTTTACCTGATGGAGCCGGTTGAGGGCTTCAATCCGACGCAGGGGCTGCCCGCGCTTCATGCCGGCGACGCAGCGGTCCGCCACCGCATCGGCCTGTCGATGGTCGAAGCCATCGCGGCGCTCGGCGCCATCGACTATCGCGCGGTCGGGCTCGAAGGCTTCGGCAAGCCCGACAATTATCTCGAACGGCAGGTCGGGCGCTGGAAGGCGCAGCTCGCCAGCTACGCCGATTTCGCCGAATGGCCCGGACCGGACGCCATCCCCGGCGTCGAGCGCGTCGCCGACTGGCTCGACGCGCACCGTCCCGCCGAGTTTCGACCGGGCATCATCCACGGCGATTTCCATCTCGGCAATGTCATGGTCCGCCCTGACAGCGGCGATCTGGCCGCCGTGGTCGATTGGGAGCTGAGCACGATCGGCGATCCCTTGCTCGACCTCGGCTGGCTGCTCGCGACCTGGCCCGAGGGCGATACGCCGCGCGCGACCGACGTTGCGATCACGCCGTGGGAGGGGTTTGGGACCCCCGACGAGTTGGTCGACCATTATGCTGCGGTCAGCGGCCGCGATCTGTCGGCGCTCGACTGGTACGTCGTGCTCGCCTGCTACAAGCTCGGCATCATCCTCGAGGGAACGCACGCCCGTGCATCGGCGGGCAAGGCACCGAAGGAAACCGGCGACCGCCTCCACGCCCATACGCTTGACCTGTTCGACCGGGCATTGCGCCGCATCAGCTGAAGGAATGATGATGAAAGACGATACCGATTTCACGGGCCGGCGGGTGCTGATCGTCGGCGGATCGAGCGGCATCGGCAATGGTATCGCGCATGGCTTTCGCGAGCGCGGTGCCGACGTTCATGTCTGGGGCACGCGCGCCGCGGCGGCCGATTATGACGCAGCCGACGGATCGGACCTCGGCGGGCTCGGCTACACCTGCGTCGATGTCGGCGATCCCGATGCGATCGAGGCGGCGGCGCTGCCTTTCGACACCCTCGACGTGCTGATCCTCTGTCAGGGCACTGTCGTCTATCGCCGCGGCGAGTTCGAACGCGAGGGCTGGGACCGCGTCATGGCGGTCAATCTCGACAGCCTGATGCACATTTCGCGCAAGTTCCGCGCGCAGCTCGCCGACGCGGGCGGCTCGATCGTCATCGTCAGTTCGATCTCGGGGCTGAAGGCGAATATCGGCAATCCCGCCTATGCCGCATCGAAGGCGGGCGCGATCAGCCTGACCAAGACGCTGGGACAGGCGTTCGCCGCCGACGGCATTCGCGTCAACGGGCTCGCCCCCGGCCTCGTCGATACCAAGCTGACCAAGGTCACCACCCAGAACCCCGAACGGCTCGAAGGCACGCTCGCTCATATTCCGCAGCGGCGGATGGGCACGCCCGGGGACATGGCAGGCGCCGCGATCTTCCTCGCATCGCCGCTCGCTTCCTATGTCACCGGCCATACGCTCATCGTCGATGGCGGGCTCTCCCTCTAACGAAAGGCAGACAGATGAATTTCGAATATAGCGACAAGGTCGCCGGGCTGATCGCACAGATCGAAGCCTTCATGGACGAGCATATCTATCCGAACGAACAGACCTATTACGACTTCGTCCATGATCAGAACAATCGCTGGCAGGAATGGCCGGGGATGGAGGCGTTGAAGGACAAGGCGCGCGAACAGGGGCTGTGGAACCTGTTCCTCCCGCACGAATATGGCGAATTCTCGCCGGGTCTCACCAACCTCGAATATGCGCCGCTCGCCGAAATCTTCGGCCGCGTGCCCTGGTCGAGCCAGGTCTTCAACTGCTCGGCGCCCGATACAGGCAATATGGAAGTGCTGGCGAAATTCGGTTCGCCCGAACAGCAGGAAAAATGGCTGAAGCCGCTGCTGAACGGTGAAATCCGCTCGGCCTATGTGATGACCGAGCCGCAGGTCGCTTCGTCCGACGCGACCAACCTTGAGCTGTCGATTATTCCCGACGGCGACGATTATGTCATCAACGGTCGCAAATGGTGGATCTCGAACGCGATGCATCCACGCTGCGACCTCTTCATCGTGATGGGCAAGACCGATTTTGACGCGCCGCGCCATGCGCAGCATTCGCAGATCCTCGTCCCGCGCGACACGCCGGGTGTGACTTTTGTCCGTCACCAGACCGTGTTCGGCTCCTATAATTCGCCGGGTGGCGAGTCCGAACTGCGGTTCGACAATGTCCGCGTGCCGAAGGAAAATCTGATCCTCGGCGAGGGCCGCGGGTTCGAGATCGCGCAGGGGCGCCTCGGGCCGGGGCGCATTCATCACTGCATGCGCTCGATCGGGCAGGCGCAGCGCGCACTCGAATATATGGCGCGCCGTGTCGACAGCCGCGTCGCCTTCGGCAAGAAGCTCGCCGACCAGAGCAGCATCCGGCAGGATGTCGCGAAAAGCTTTTGCGAGGTCGAGATGGCGCGGCTCCTGACCTTGAAGGCGGCCGATGCGATGGACCGCTTTGGAAACAAACAGGCGAAGGATCTGATCGCCGCGATCAAGGTCGTCGCGCCCACGATGGCGCAGACCGTCTCCGACCGCGCGATTCAGGCGCATGGCGGCATGGGGGTCAGCGAGGATACGCCGATCGCCTATTTCTTCACGCTCAACCGATACGTCCGCCTCACCGACGGGCCCGAGGAGGTGCATATGTCGCAGCTCGGCAAGCAGAAGATCGCCGAATATGTCGCCGCGAACCGGCGCTGATCGGGAAGGGGAGCCGAAGCCATGAAAGCCCTTCGCTATTACGGCGCGCACGACATCCGCTACGAAAGCATGGACGATCCGACGCCGCAGTCGGACCGCGACGCGATCGTGAAGGTCACCGCCTGCGCGATCTGCGGCAGCGATCTGCACATCTATCACGGCCATGGCTTTTCCGAGGATGTCGGTTTCTGCGTCGGTCATGAGGCGGTAGGCGAGGTTGTCGAGACCGGACGCGGTGTGTCGCGGCTGAAGGTCGGCGACAAGGTGATGATCCCCGCTGCGGTCGGCTGCGGATCGTGCCGCCAGTGCCTCGCCGGCGTGGTCAATCTCTGCGAATATGGCATGGGCTCGTGCTACGGCCTGTCGGCGAAGCTGCAGGGTTCGCAAGCCGAGGCAGTGCGGGTGCCCGCCGCCGACGTCAATGCGGTGCTGATCCCCGACGGCGTGTCGGAGGAACAGGCGCTGCTGATGACCGACGCACTCGCTACGGCCTGGTTCGGTGCGCGGGGCGCCGACATCGTGCCGGGCAGCAGCGTCGCGGTGATCGGGCTCGGGCCGATCGGCCTGATGGCGGTCGAAAGCGCCTTCGTCATGGGCGCGCATGTCGTCTATGCGATCGATCCGGTCGCCGAACGCCGCGCGCTCGCCGAGGAGGCGGGCGCCATCGCGCTCCACCCCGGTGAAGCGGTCGAGACGATCCGCGAGGCCACCAAGGGGCGCAAGCTCGACTGCGCGATCGAGGTCGTCGGGCGCGACGAGACGGTCGATCTGGCGCTGCGTCTCGTCCGCGCGCGCGGCACCGTGTCGGTGATCGGCGTGCAGCAGTCGCGGCGCTATGCCTTTCCGCTCGAACGCTTCTTCGCCGCAGGGCTGACTTTTCGCGCCGGCACCTGTTCGGTGCCCGAGGAATTGCCGACCCTGTTCCCGCTGGTGCAGTCGGGGCGGCTGAAGCCCGAGAAATATGTCAGCCACCGCTTGCCGCTGAGCGCGGGGGCGGAGGCCTACAAGCTGTTCGACGCCCGCGATGCGGGTGCGCTGAAGATGGTGCTAACGCCCGATTGAGTCCGGTCAGGCTGCCCGTTCGAGCGGCCGCGCGTCGGTCCGCCGGACGAGGCGGCCCGGCAGCGCGCCGGTATGCTTGCCGTCCTGATAGGTGATCTCGCCCGACACGATCGTCGCGACATAGCCGTCGGCGACCTGCTGCATCCGCTTGCCGCCGGCGGGCAGGTCGTAGGCAACGCGCGGGACGTGGAGCGTCAGCGCGTTGAAATCAATGATATTGATGTCGGCCTTGTAGCCCGGAGCGATGCGGCCGCGGTCGGTCATGCCGACCGTCGCTGCCGCCTTGCTCGTCAGTTCGGCGATCGCGAGCGGTAGCGGAATGCGCTGCTCGTCGCGCGCATCGCGAACCCAGCGTTGCAGCAGATAGGTCGGGAAGCTTGCGTCGCAGATCAGCCCGTAATGCGCGCCACCGTCGGCGAGGCCCATCACCGTGTTCGGATGCCCCAGCATCTCGCGCACGCTGTCGAGATTGCCGTTCGAATAATTGGCGGCGGGCAGATAGAAGACTGCGCGGCCCTCGTCGCCGAGCAAAAGGTCGTAGGCATAATCCTCGAGCGGTTGCCCCGCGGCGGCGGCGCGCGCTTCCATGCGATCCGCGCGTGTCGGCTCATACTGCGGTGTGTCGCCCCACGGACAGGTCGCACGAAAGGCGCCGATCAGGGTCAGCGTCACCGGATTGCTGTCCTCGGGCTGTTCCGACAGCAATTGCGCGCGGAACGCGGGATCGCGCATGCGCTTGACCCGCTCGGAGAGCGTCAGATGCGCGATCGCCTTGTAGCTCGGATGCGCCGAGAAGAGGTGCAGGCTGAGGTCGAGGCCGAAGAACATGCCGACCGGGCGCGGCGCGACCTGTCCGCGCATCTCGACGCCGTCAACTGCGGCCTGTTCGAGCCCCTTCAGCATATGCTGCCACCCGCCGCCGGGCTGGCCCGCGACGTCGAGCAGGGTGAAGGAGAGTGGCCGCCCCCCATGTTCGGCTACGGTGCGCAGCACGTCGAATTCGGTCCCGGCATCACCATCGGGCGCCGGGATGATCTGGAAGACGCCCGCATCGGCGTCGACCAGTCCGTCCATCAGAGCGCAAAGCTCATCGACGTCCGAATGCAGGCTCGGCGCCAGTTCGCCGGCCTTCGTGCGGTGCATCATGTTGCGCGAGGTGGTCACGCCGAACGCGCCCGCTTCGATGCCCTCCGCTACGAGTGCGCGCATCTGCTTGAGATCCTCGGCGGTGGGTGCCTCGCGGCGCACCGCGCGCTCGCCCATCACATAGATGCGCAGCGCCGAATGCGGGATCTGTGCCGCGATATCGATGTCGAGCTGTCGTTCGCCGAGCGCGTCGAGATAGTCGGGAAAGCTCTCCCAGTTCCACGGCAAGCCGTCGACCATCACGACCTCGGGAATATCCTCGACCCCCTCCATCAGTTCGACGAGCATCTCGCGCTGATGCGGGCGGCACGGCGCGAAGCCAACGCCGCAATTGCCCATGACGACGGTGGTGACGCCATGGCCCGAGGAGGGTGCGAGCCGATCCTCCCATGTGACCTGTCCGTCATAATGGGTGTGGATGTCGACGAAGCCGGGGGTGACGATCTTGCCGCTGGCGTCGATCTCGCGCGCGCCGCGGCCGGGCACGTCGCCGACCGCGACGATCAGCCCGTCCGTCACCGCGACATCGGCGATGCGCGGCGCGCTGCCGAGCCCGTCGTGAACCGTGCCGCCGCGAATGACCAGATCGTGATCTGCCATGCTTCTCATCCTTTCCCGATGATCCTGCTCGTCGGCAGGTTGTCTTTTGCAACTCAGTCTACGCGATTCTCTGTCGCAGGAAAGCCCGAACCTGTCTTTCCATCTCAGCCCTCGCGCGCCTCGGCCAACCACGTAGCGCGCACCGCGGCATCATCCTGACCGACAGTCGCCGGGGCGGAGCTGCGGATGCTGCCGGGGGTGCGTGAGAATTTGGGAAAGACGCCCTGCATCGGTACCGGGCCCAGTTCGTCGTCCTCGACCGTGACGATCGCCTCGCGCGCCGCGAAATGCGGGTCGGTCAGCATGTCGGCGGCGGCGAAGATCCTGCCCGCCGGGATCGCATGTTCGATCATCAGCGCTTCGAGCTCGGCGATGGTCAGCGTCCGCGTCCAGTCGCCGATCAGCCCATCGAGTTCGGCTTGGCGTTCACCGCGCGCGAGATGCGCTGCGTAACGCGGGTCAGTGGCCAATCCGGGCTGGCCCATTGCCTGTGCCAGACGGGCGAAGATCGCGTCGCCGTTGCCCCCGATCAGATATTCGCCGTCGCGGCACGGATAGACGTTCGAAGGCGCGATGCCGGGAAGGATCGATCCGGTGCGCGTGCGCGCATGGCCCGCGACCGCCTGTTCGGGGATCAGGCTTTCCATGACCTGCAGCACGCTTTCGAACAGCGAGACGTCGACGACCTGCCCAAGTCCGCTGGTCTGGCGTTCGTGGAGCGCCGCCAGCGCGCCCATGCAGCCATAGGTTGCCGCCAGACTGTCGCCGATCGACACCCCCATGCGCGAGGGCGGCCGGTCGGGCTCGCCGACGATCGCGCGCCATCCGCCCATCGCTTCGCCGATACCGCCGAAGCCGGCGCGCTGCGAATAAGGACCGGTCTGGCCATAGCCCGAGACGCGGACAATGATCAGCCGGGGGTTGAGTGCGTGGAGGATTTCGGGGCCAAGCCCCCAGCGTTCGAGCGTGCCGGGGCGAAAATTCTCGATCAATATGTCGGCCTGCCCGGCAAGCCGGCGCGCGACCTCCTGATCGACCGGATCGCCGAGGTCGAGCGCGATCGATTGCTTGTTCCGCGCGATCACGCGCCACCAAGTCGGTATCTTGCCCTGTCCCCAGTCGCGCATCGGATCGCCGCCGCGGCGGGTTGCGGTCGCCGGCGACTCGATCTTGACGACCTCCGCGCCCATGTCGCCGAGCAACTGCCCGCAAAAGGGACCGGCGATCAATTGCCCCAGCTCGAGCACACGTAAGCCCGCCAGCGGCCCGCCGCCCCGATCGCCCATCGCTTTTCTCCCGTTTTCCCGTCCCGCCTTATCGTGCACGGATTCCATGGCACCTCGTAATGTCAATATATCTGACGTGACGGCAGCATAGGAACGTCATTTAATTTGACAAGATTATATTCTTAGATAGCTTAGCAATAACCGTCGGCGGAGATTGGCGGTCGGACATGGGAGAGGGAATATGGGCAAGCGCACTATTGCGTGTTGTGTGTCGCTGCTGGCTGTCGCCATCAGCACCGGCGCATCGGCACAGGTCGAATCGTCGTCCACTCCGGCAGAGGCCGGCGCGTCCAATCAGGTCGCCGAAATCATCGTCACCGCGCAGCGCCGCGAACAGAATTTGCAGGACGTTCCCGCGTCGGTGACGGCGTTTGACAGCTCGGCGCTTGCGGCGCAGTCGGTGCTGAATCTTACCGATCTCAACAGCAAGGTCCCGAACGTCGTCCTCGCGCCCGTCGGCGCTTATCCCTACGCCAGCGCCTTCTTCATCCGTGGCCTCGGTTTCGCCGACGTCGAATCGACGTTCGAGCCGTCGGTGGGTGTCGAAATGAACGGCGTCTATCTGGCGCGAAACAGCGGCGCGCTGCAGGATTTCTTCGACATTGAATCGGTCGAAATCCTGCGCGGGCCGCAGGGCACACTCTATGGCCGCAACACGATCGGCGGCGTCGTCAGCGTCCGCACCAAGCGCCCCGGCGATGTCTTCGCCGGCGCCGGGCAGCTGACCTTTGGTGACCGTGGCCGGATCGAGGGCCGCGTTGCGCTCGAAACGCCGCTGGGTGAGCGGCTCGCGGTGCGGGCGTCGATGCTCTACAAGACCTACAACGGCTTCAACTACAATGCGACGACCGGCAAGAAGGTCGGCGACAATGAAGTCTGGTCGGGCCGCCTGACCTTCGTCGCGCGGCCGACCGACAGCATCGAGGCGACGCTGATCGCCGATTTCGACCGCGAACGCGGATCGGGCGGCGTCTTCCGCAACGCGTCGCAGCCGGGCAATGTCTATTATAATTTCAGCCCCGACACGGGGACGCCGACGCCGGCGGTGCCCGCGGGCAATTCGGATCCGACCGATCCTTACACGGTCTATTCGGACACGCCACTGTTCGCGAATCTCGACACGTGGGGGCTGGCGTTCAATGTCGACTGGGATGTTGGCGGCGCCAAGGTCACTGCGGTCACCGGCTACCGTGAATTCAAGGATCGCGTGCAGAGCGACTATGATGCCAGCGCCCTGCCTTTCTTCGCAGCGCTGCGCGACCAGAAGCATGAGCAGATCAGCCAGGAAATCCGTATCGCATCGGACGGGCCGTCGCGCCTCGACTATGTGTTCGGCGCCTTCTTCATGCACCAGAGCTATGACATCACCAACGCGCAGAGCGGGTTGATCTATGGCGGGGCGACCGTTCCGCAGATCGCGAGCCAGAGCAACACGGCGTGGGCCGGTTTCGGCCAGCTCGACTTTCACGCGAGCGATGCGCTGACGCTGACCGCAGGCGGTCGCTACAGCTATGAAAAGAAGCGCTTCACCAACCAGCCGCTCTTCTTCCCGACGTCGATGACATATAACGACAGCTGGAAGAATTTCTCGCCCAAGGTCGGTGTCAGCTACAAGGTCAATTCGGACGTCCTCGCCTATTTCAACTGGTCGAAGGGTTTCCGCAGCGGCGGGTTCAACGGCCGTGCAGCAAGCTTTACGTCGGCAGGCCCCTATGACGCCGAAACCGTGTCGAGCTTTGAGGGCGGTGTGAAGACCGAACTGTTCGACCGCCGCGTGCGCTTCAATCTCGCGGCCTTCTCGTCGACCTACAAGGACATGCAGGTGGGCACGCAGGGGCTCACTTCGGGCGGGGTCTATGAATCGATCGTCACCAACGCCGGCAAGGGCCGGATCGACGGGATCGAGACCGAATTGCAGTGGGTGCTCGGCGGCGGGTTCAGCATCAACGCCAACGCTGCCTACCTCGACGCGCGGTTCAAGGAGAATTTCACCGATCTGACCAGCGACGGCATCGACAATCCGACCGATAACAGCGATCTGCCCTTTGCCTATGCGCCGAAATGGTCCGGAAGCGTCGGGCTTTTCTACGATGCCGACGTCGGCATCGGCAAGCTCAACGGATCGGTCAACGCCGTCTATATGGATGATCTCTACACGTCGGGCGGCGCCGCCAACCGGACGAGCGACGTCCAGCTGCGGCCGAGCAATGTGCTGGTCGACGCGACGCTGGCACTGGAGAGCGAGGATGGCTGGCGCGTCGGTGTCTGGGTCAAGAACGCCTTCGACAAGGCGGTGATCAACAACACTTTCGGGCTCGGGCCGCTGGGCTTCCTGCGGATCTATTCGCCGCCGCGTACCTTCGGGGTCGACCTGGGGTATAAATTCTGATGTCGGGTCCCGGCAGCGTATTGGCGGAGACGATCGTGCCGCCGCCCGCCGTGCCTGTCGGGTCCGCCGAGGTTCCGGGTATCAGCGCGCGCGATCGCCGCTACGCGGTGTTCATGCTGCTCGTGGTGTCGACCGTCGCGTTCATCGACCGGTCGATCCTCAACACGGTGGGGCAAGCGATCAAGACCGATCTCCACCTCAGCGATACGCAGCTCGGCCTGCTGGGCGGTGCGGCCTTTGCGATCCTCTATGGTGGTCTTGCGATTCCGGTCGCGCGGCTTGCCGAACGCTATAATCGCGTCCGCATCATCTCGATCTCGATGGCCGCCTGGTCGGCGATGACCGCGCTCTGCGCCGCAGCGGGCGGCTTCGGCGGACTGATGCTCGCCCGCATAGGTGTGGGCATCGGCGAGGCGGGATCGGGCGCGCCGTCGCAGTCGCTGGTCGGCGATTATTTCCCGCCCGAAAAGCGCGCCTCGATCTTCGGGATATTGGGGCTGGCAACTCCGATCGGTATCATCTTCGGCGGCATCGGCGGTGCGGTCGTTGCCGAGCTATATGGCTGGCGCGCGGCCTTTCTGCTCGTCGGCCTGCCGGGGATCGCGCTCGCCGCGGTCGTGTGGCTGACCTTGAAGGAGCCGCCGCGCGGCCTTTCGGATGGCCGGCTCGCGTCGGACGTCACCCCGCCTTTGACTGAGGTGCTGCGCCGCCTCGGCGGAAGCCCCGCCTTTCGCAATCTGGTATTCGCCGGAACGATGGTCAGCTTTGTCGGCTATGCCGGCATGACCTTCGCTCACCCCTTTTTCGTCCGCAATTTCGACGTCGGCTATACCGAGGCAGCGATTGCCTTTGCCGTCATCAACAGCCTGTCGCTCGGTAGCGGCAGCGTACTCGGAGGGATCGTCGCCGACCGGTTGGGGCGCCGCGACATCCGCTGGTACGGCTGGGTTCCGGCGATCTGCATGGTGCTGGCGGCGATCACCTACATGATAGGCTTTTCGCAGACGAGCTGGTTCTGGACGATCCTGCTGCTCTCGCCTCCGGGCTTTTTTGCCGGCGTGTTCACCGGGCCGACGTTCGCGATCACCAGCAACCTTGTCGAACCGCGGATGCGCGCTTCGGCGACCGCGATCCTGACGCTGACGATGAGCGTGCTCGGCATGACGCTGGGGCCGATCACCGCCGGCTGGCTCAGCGATATATTCGCGGCGCGCGCTTTCGTCGGTGACTATGCCGCGACCTGCGCCGACGCGACGACGATCGCGACCTGCGCGGCGGCATCGGCCGAAGGGCTGCGGACGGCGCTCGTCACCGTCTGCTCCCTCTATGTGGTCGCCGGCATCCTCTTCTACCGCGTGGCGGGCCATCTGCCGCGCGAACTTGCGCATATGAAGGATCGCCCATGACCGGGCAGGGCAGGATAGCGGCGGTCGCCGAGCGCTTTTTCGGCGCGGTCGAGGCGGGCGACGCGGCGACGGTCGAGGATTGTTATGACCCGGAGGTCGTCATCTGGCACGGCCACACGCGCGTCGCGCAGGACCGTGCAACGAACGTCGACACGCTGACCCGGTTCATCGCGCTCACCCGGTCGCGCGACTATACCGACCGCAAGGTCCGCGTCTTCGACGGCGGCTTCGTCCAGCAGCATCTGCTCGTCGCAATCTCGAACGGCGGCGCGCGGCTCGAACTGCCGGCGGCGCTCATCTGCGAGGTGGCGGATGGCCGCATCACGCGGCTCGAGGAATATTTCGACAATGCGGCCGTGATCGAATGGGCGGGCAAGCCCGACTTCGCCTGACGGTATCTGGAGACCAAGCAATGAAGACGATGGGGATCAACCATATTGCGCTGGTGGCGCGCGACATGGCCGAAACGGTGAAATTCTATACCGAAGTGCTGCAGATGCCGCTGGTCAAGACGGTCGAGTTGCCGACCGGCGGGCAGCATTTCTTCTTCGACTGCGGCGGCGGTTCGGCGGTGGCCTTCTTCTGGTGGAAGGATGCCCCGCCGGCGGCGCCGGGCGTTGCGTCAGTGAAAAAATTCCCCGGCGACGACAAGACCGCGATCGGATCGATGAACCATCTGGCCTTCCATATGGAACAGGACGAGCTGGAGGCCGCGATCGGCCGTCTGACCGAGGCGGGGGTCGAGGTTATCCCGATCGTCGTCAATCATGACGACAGCGAAACGACGGTGAGCATGGAAATGCACGACGGGGTCTTCATCCGCTCGGTCTATTTCACCGATCCCAACGGCATCATGATGGAATTCGCCGCCAACACCAAGACGTTCGGGCCCGAGGATGTGCGCCACGAACCGGCGAGTGCAGAGGCCGCCGCCTGATGCCGCGCCTGCATCTGGTGCCGAAGGCGGATTCGAACGCCGATATCGTCAAACAGGCCTATACGATCGTTTTCGGCGACCGCGATCCGGTGACCCAGCCGGGAACCGCGACGGGGTCGACCGGCGACTGGTGGCCGGTGTTCGCCAATTCGCCCGGCGCGCTCGAACATGCGCTGCGCGGGTTCGGCTTTTATCGCGACCCGGCGCGCAAGCTCGACCCGGCGCTGCGCGAGCTCGCCCAGACCTGGGCGGGATGGGCGGTCGGCAGCCAGTTCGTCTTTTCGCAGCATTGCAAGTCGCTGCGCGGGGCAGGCGTGTCCGAAGAGAAGATTGCGGCGCTGCCCGTGTGGCAGACCGCGACCTGCTTCAACGCGCGCGAGAGGCTGGTGCTCGCCTATGCCGACCGGCTGGTCACGCATCGCGGGCGCGTACCCGATGCGCTGTTCGACGAACTGAAGGCCGCGTTCGACGACGAGGAAATCCTCGAGCTCACCTATGTGACCTGCAGGTACGACATGCATGCGGTGATGAGCAAAGCGCTCCGGACCGAGTTCGACGACCGTGACGATCCGATCGTCGAGGTTGCGGCGCCCGAAGGCTTTTCGGCGACGGACTTTCTCGACACCGGGCGGCGTTAAGAGCCCGCGCTCAGCGCTTGATCGTCACCACCGGGGGCTCGCCCCAGTCGGCCTCGAACGCCGCGCGCAGCGCCTGTACGCGGCGCTTGCCGATACGCTGCTCCAGTTCGACGCCCAGTTGCTCGACGATGGCATTGGCATCGGCGTGCATCTGCGCGCCGCGTTCGGCGAGGACGACGACCTTGATCCGGCCATCCTCGGGATCGGGTTCGAGCTTGAAGAAGCCCGCGTCGACAAGGCTGCCGATCGTGGTGTGCACCGCTTGTCGCGACAAACGCAGCGCCCGCGCAATATCCGCCGGCCGCCGCGTTCCGACGAGAACATGCAGGATGACCATCGATTCCGCGCGGGTGACAGGCTCCCAGCCCGCAGCCTTGAGGCTGCGTTGCAGCGCGTCGTCGAACCACTCGAACCCTTCGAGCAATGGCGCAATGAGATAGGTGGATGGCTGCATTGCCGACTTCTAATCGCACGCTTTGCCGGTGCGCAAGATGGTGCATCCATTCGATTGACCCGCGCGCGCCGCGCGTCCAGCGTAGGCGCCGGCATCCAGCCTGACATAGCCTGCCGATGGGGGTTTCATGCTTCGTATTTCATCCGCGTTCCTCGCCGCTTTCGGTATGACGTCGCTTCTCGCGCTTGCGGCTTGCGGGGATGGTGGAGGCGAGGAAAAGGCGGTCGTCGCGGCTTCTCCACGCCAATGCCCCGGCATTGCCGACACGCCGGTCAAGCTGACAGGCGGCGCCTTCGAAATGGGCGAAGAGGATGTCTATGACGAGGAGGGGCCGGTACGGAAAACGACGGTCGGGGGCTTCTGGATTGATCCGCACGAGGTGACGAACCGCCAGTTCGCGGCGTTCGTGAAGGCCACGGGCTATGTCACCGTTGCCGAGAAGCCGGTCGACCCCAAACAATTCAAGGTGCCCGCTGATCAAATCCCGCCCGACATGCTGAAACCGGGTTCGGCCGTGTTCACGCCGCCAGACTTCCCCTCGAACCGCTATTCGGACTGGTGGAAATATGTGCCGGGGGCGAGCTGGAAAAAGCCCTATGGCCCGACCGGTCCCGATGATGTCGCGAACGAACCGGTCGTGCACCTCGCGTGGGACGACATGCTTGCCTACGCCAAATGGGCGGGCGGCCGCATCCCGACCGAGGCCGAATGGGAATATGCCGCGAGCGCGGGGCAGCGGTCGAAGAATGTCCAGCCCGAGGAAGCGAACAGCTGGCAGGGTGCCTTCCCCAACTACAATGCCGAAACCGACGGCTTCAAGGGGGTCGCCCCGGTCGGTTGCTACAAACCCAATGCCAATGGTCTTTACGATATGGTCGGCAATGTCTGGGAAGTGACATCGGACTATTTCCGTCCGGGCCACGATCCCGCCGCGACCGACAATCCACACGGGCCCGACGAGGGCAATGCGTATGATCCGTTCAGTCCCGACACGCCATCGCGCACGGTGAAGGGCGGCAGCTATCTTTGCGCACCCAATTATTGCCAGCGCTACCGCCCCGCTTCGCGGCAGGGGCGCGACCCGGGGATGGGAACCAGCAATGTCGGCTTTCGTCTGGTCTATGATCGGCTACCGGAAGCCTGAATCCCGCGCCTAGCGTTCGATCTTGGTCGCGAGAATGACCGAGGTGGTCGTGCGCTCGATCCCGTCGAACAGGCCGATGTCGTCAATCAGCTCATTGAGCTGTGCGCCATGGTCGGCCTCCAGCATTGCGATGATGTCATACTCGCCGCTGATCGCGTGGATCGCCTGCACCTGCGGCAGTGTCGCCAGCGCTGCCTCGACCTCGCGGTGAAAGCGCGGCAGCGTCTTGATCATCATATGCGCGCGGACGCGGCTGGCGGCAAAGGCGTGACCGAGGCGGACGGTATAGCCCGCGACGATCCGTTCTTCTTCGAGCCGTGCGAGCCGCGAATAGATTTGCCCGCGCGATATGCCGAGCTCTTTCGCAAGCTGCGCGATGGTCTGGCGCGCATCGTCACGCAGCAGGGTGAGCAGGCGTTCGTCGATCTCGTCAAGATTGACGCTGCCGCTCGCCATCAATCGACCAGCTTTTCGTCAGCGAAGATCGCTGTCTGCGGAGTCCCCCCGGCGCTCATGCGGCCACGATACATGCCGAGGTCGTTGATGGCAAAGGCAGGGTGCCCGCCCGGACCCATCGCGATCAGCCCGCCGTCGCCGCCGATCGCGCCGACCGCCTTGATCGTATCCTGCGCGGCGGCATCGAGAGGCTCGCCCTTCCATGCGACGCGGTCGCAGACCTGCCGGGCGGCGCTTTCGCGGATGAAATATTCGCCCGACCCGGTCGCCGACACCGCGCATTGGCCATTCTTGGCATAGGTGCCCGCGCCGATGATCGGCGAATCGCCGATGCGGCCCCAACGCTTGCCGGTCATCCCCCCGGTCGAGGTCGCAGCGGCAAGATTGCCGTCGGCATCGAGCGCCACTGCGCCGACGGTGCCGAACAGATGCGTGGGATCGATCGCCGCCTGCTGGCGCTTCCGCCATGCGAGCAATTGCTGCCAGCGTTCCTCGGTGCGGAACCAGCCGGGCTCGACCTGCTCCAGCCCCTGTTCGATCGAGAAGTTGTCGGCGCCCGCGCCCGACAGCATCACATGCGGGCTCTTGTCCATCACCGCGCGCGCGAGGTCGACCGGGTGCCGCGTGCGGGTGACTCCCGCCACTGCGCCAGCCTTTTGGGTCCTGCCATCCATGATCGCGGCGTCGAGTTCGTTGCGGCCCTCGGCCGTGAAGACCGCGCCGCGCCCGGCGTTGAACAAGGGATTATCCTCGAGCACGCGCACCGCCGCGGCGACCGCATCGAGTGCCGCACCGCCCTTGTCGAGCACCGCGCTGCCGGCGCGCAGCGCCTCGTCGAGCCCGGCGCGATAGGCCCTTTCCTTGTAGGGCGTGAGCGATCCGCGCTCGATCACACCGGCGCCGCCGTGGATCGCGAGCGACCAGCGCGGGACCTCGGCGATTGCACCGCCCTGAGCGGCATAGATGCGCTCGAAGACCGGATTGTCGACGCGGGCGGAGGGCAGGTGGATGACCGATCCCGGACCGACTCCCGTCACCTTGACGCGCGGCGCGTCGAGCGGGCCGCGTCCCGTCACGCCGCGCAGCCCCGATCCGTCGACAACCCAGGCATAGCCGTCGGGCGCAGTGGCATAGATGCGCCCCGATCCGTCGGGTTCTACCGCGAGCGCGGCGCTTTCATCGACGCCAAGGCCGATCATCGCGGGGGCGCCGGCGGGGCGATCGACCTGCGCCTTGGCAACGAAGGCGAAGAGGCGGCCGAGCCGGTCGCGTTCCTTGAAATGCGTGTCGGTGACGATGCCCTTGAGCAGCGCGAGGTGCAGGAAGTCGCCCTCGATCGTGTTCGCGGGGCCAAGCGGGTCGGCGAGCGCCTCGGGGCTACGGAGGCTGCCGTCATCCATTGCGCCATAAAGCTTCTCGCCCTGCATCGCGAGGCCGGCACTGGTTCCTGCGAGCGGCTTGCCCGCCGCGACATGCGCGTCCAGAATTTCGTTCACGGGGGTGCCGCGCCAGAAACGGACGTAGCGTGACTGGTCACCGCCCGCGATGAAGATGCCGTCGGCCTTGCGCAGCCGGGCGAGGATTTTCTTGTCATAGGCCTGCGAGCGCGCATGGAAGACGAAGATTTCGGTCGACTGGATGCCGCCGACTTCGTTGAAAAACTCCTCGCCGATCTCCTTGCCGTAGGAGGCGCTGATCACGACGATATGGCCGTTCCCGGCCTTTTTGAAGAACCATTTCATCGAATCGACATTGCGGTCGCCGCCGCCCATCAGCAGCAGCCCGCCCGACACCGGGCCGGGTGTCGGCGTGCCCAGCTTGCCGAACACATAATGTTCGTAAGGCTGCTCTTTCGCGTCCTTCGCGGCGGCGGGGGCGAGGGGTAGCGCAGCCAGAAGGGCCAGCAGGATTCCCCGCACGAACGATCGCAACATGATGAACTCCCTCCGGCCTCGTGAGGGCGTTATGTTACATAATGATCGCACCAGAAGACAATATGATTTCCAGATGCGTCATATTGGTTGAAATTTTCGACGGTTTCTGGTGGAGAGAATGAAATATCCGTCCGAGCCGATACGGCGGGACGACAGGACAGGGGGTTGTCACATGATGGTTTCGGGTAAACGGTCGCTTCGCATTCTGCTCGGGGTCGGGGTCTGCATGCCAGCACTCGTCGCGCCGGCCTTCGCACAGGATGCGACATCGGGCGGGGATGAAATCATCGTCACGGGATCGCGCATTCCTACGATCAAGGATCAGGGGCCGTCGCCTGTCACGACGATCGATTCGGACACGATCCGCGCCAACGGCTATACCAGCGTTCCCGAACTGCTCGCCGCGATGACCCAGAACAGCGGCGAGACGCAAAGCCCGCAGTCGGGCAGCAGCGCCGACTTCACCCCCGGCGCGCAGCAGGTCGATCTGCGCGGGCTTGGCCCGAACCACACGCTGGTGCTGGTCAACGGTCGCCGCATCGCCGACTTCCCGCTTCCTTACATTGGCCGCAGCAACTTCACCGACATCTCGAACATCCCGGTCAGCCTGATCGACAAGGTCGAAATCCTGAGCGGCGCCGGGTCGGCCATTTACGGTTCGGACGCGATCGCGGGCGTCGTCAACTTCAAGATGAAGGAAAAGCTCGACGGCCTGACGCTCGACTATCGCCACGGCCGCACCGAACATGGCGGCGGCATGTCGCACCGCTTCACCGCGACCGGCGGCTGGTCGTCCGGCCGCTTCAACATCGTCGGCGGCATCGAATATCTCGATCAGCGCCCGCTCTGGGGCTACGATCGCGCGATCCAGGACAGCACCGACGACAGCCCGGTCGCGTCGACCGCGATCGCGCGGCGCACTTTCTACCGCGCCGACTATTATGACGATTATATCACGCCCGAAGACGGGACGTGCGAGCGATTGTCGAACCTCAACTTCGGCTCTGTCGCACTCTATAATCGCCCGCGCTACGGTGATTATTGCGGCAGCAAAACGTCGATCGGCTATGGCACGATCATTTCGGGCCGCAAGGGCTTCAACAGCTTCGGCACGCTGTCGTACGAACTGTCGGACAATGCCAAATTCTTCACCGACTTCCAGTTCGGGATCAGCAAGGTCCGGCTGATGTACGACGTGACGAGCTGGGCCTTCGAGCAATCGTCGAGCAGCTCCGACAATTATTTCTACAACCGCACCACCGACCAGATTGAGGATTGGTCGCGTCAGTTCACGCCCGAGGAAACCGGCGGGTTCGAGATGCAGCGCAGCAAGCAGACGACCTACAGCATCACGCCGGGCATCCGCGGCAATTTCGGCAAGGCCTGGAATTACGAACTGTCGTTCAACTACAGCCGGTATCAGTCGACGGTGCGCTGGCCGCAGATCATCAACAGCAAGGCACAGGCCCTGTTCCTCGGTGCGCAGGATGGCTTCGAGGAAGATTATCCGGCCTTCAACGCCGACCCGGCGCGGCTCTATACCGCGCTGACCCGCGCCGAATATGAGAGCATTTCGGCCGACACCGTCTATCGCCCCTTCGCCTGGACGAGCAATCTGCAGGCGACGCTGACCAATGGCGAGCTGTTCCAGCTTCCCGCCGGCCCGGTCGGCTTCGCTGCGGTCGCCGAATATGGCAAGCAGGGCTATAATCTTCGCCCCGACCCGCTCGCGCTCACCGACTATTATTACAGCTGGCGCGACAGCGACGGCGAGGGCAAGCGCAGCCACGCCGCGATCGGCGGCGAAATCCGCGTGCCGGTGCTCGAATTCGTGACGCTGTCCGGCGCCGGGCGCTACGACAATTTCCGGTTCGGCGGCGGCAGCACCGGCAAGTTCACCTATAATGGCGGGCTGGAAGTGCGGCCGACGAACAGCATGTTGTTCCGCGCCGCCTATGGCACCGCCTTCCGCGCGCCCGACCTCCACTATGTCTTCACCGGGCCGGGCAATGTCGAGGGAAGCGTCAACGATTATAAGCTTTGCGCCCAAGAGGGGCAGGACATTGGCGACTGCGATTATGCTGACATCGGGGTTGTCGTGAACCGCAACGGCAACCGCGATCTCAAATCCGAAACCGGCCGCACGCTGACAGCAGGCTTCGTTTTCGCGCCGTCGAGCCGTCTGCACTTCTCGGTCGATTATTTCCGCGTGACGCTCGACAATCAGGTCGACGATCTCAGCCTCGATACGCTCGCGCGTACCGAAGCTGATTGTCAGCCGGGGGGCAGCCTTGATGCCAGCTCACCGACGTGCCTTGATGCCATCGCGCGCATCACGCGCTTCCCGAGCAATATCCAGGATGGCCGGATCGCCTCGATCCGCGTCAACCCGATCAACATCTCGCGTGAAAAGACCAGCGGTCTCGACCTCGCTTTCCGCGGTACCTTGCCGACCGGTATCGGTGACTTTACCTTGTCGCTGGCACATAGCCATGTGTTCAAGCACAGTTTCCAGCAATATCCGGGTGACCCGTTCATCAACAAGCTGGCAGCCGACAGCGGCTATTATCTGCCGCGCGACAAGTCGAACGGCAGCATTACCTATGCCAATGAGGGCTTCCAGCTCACCTTCTCGGGCACGCGCCTCGGCAAGCTGCCCAATTATGACGAGGATGCCTTCATCAAGGCGAGCTACCTCTTCAACGCGACGATGCAGTATGATTTCACCGATCATTTCCGCGGTTCGCTGACGATCCGCAACCTGTTCGACACCAATCCGGTGAAGGATCCGACCTGGTCGAGCTATCCCTATTACAACACCAGCTGGTTCGACAGCATCGGGCGCAGCGTGTTCCTGCAGCTCACCTACAAGCTCGGCGGCGCGGGGCTTTAAGAGGTACGGCATCGCCCGGCTCATGATCGAGCCGGGCGATACTTCCGTCAGGGTTTTTTCAGTAGCGCCACCGTGCCATGGCCGCCGTCGGCGCAGACGCTGACGATCGCCCATGATCCAGAGGGAAGCGCGGAGAGTTCCTTGACCGCCTGGCTGAGGTCGCGTGCGCCGGTGGCCGCGAAGGGATGGCCGATCGCGACCGATCCGCCGTTCGGATTGACGCGGTCCCACGGGAAGGGGCCGAAGTCGAAATCGACGCCCGCGTGCTCCTTCGTCCAGCCCGGCTTTTCGAGCGCAGCGATATTGGCGAGCACTTGCGCCGCGAACGCCTCATGGATTTCCCACAGCGCGACATCTTCATAACGCAGCCCGTGGCGCGCGAGCAGGCGCGGGATCGCGAAGCTCGGCGCCATCAGCAGCCCGTCGACATGATGATCGACCGCGGCGATTTCCTGATCGACCAGTTCGGCAAAGGGAGTGCCTGCGGGCAAACGTCCCAGTCCGGCCTCGGTCGCGACCCATAGCGCAGCGGCGCCGTCGGTGATCGGCGAGCTGTTGCCGGCGGTCAGCGAGCCCTTGCCGGACTTGTCGAAGGCGGGCGGCAGCGAGGCGAGCTTTTCCGCCGATGTATCGGCGCGCGGATTGGCGTCGCGCGCGAGTTCGGGGAGAGGGATCACCAGATCGCCGAAGAAGCCGCTATTCCATCCAGCGACGGCGCGCTGATGGCTCTTCAGTGCCCAGTCATCCTGCGCCGTGCGGGTGATGCCCCACGCCTGTGCCGTCTCTTCCATATGGTCGCCCATCGTGCGACCGGTGATACGGTTTGCCCAGCCTTTCACCGGCAGGGTCAAGTCATCGGCGGTCAGTGCCTGCAGCGCGGCGATTGCGGCGGGCGGGTCGGTGCGGAACAGCTTGGTAATCCGTTTGGATGCGTCGAGCTTCAATCCGATCGGCGGATTGCTCATTACCTCCGCCCCGCCGACGAGCGCGAGATCGGCCGAGCCGCCGAGCATTCCCGCCGCGGCAAAAGCCGCGACCATGCTCGTCGAGCAAGCGAGGACAGCAGAGAAGGCCGGAACCGTCGGATCGAGCTTTGCATCGAGCCACACTTCGCGGCCGATGTTGCTCCACCCCAGGCTGGGGATCACGGTGCCCCAGACGAACAGGTCGGGGCGGGCTTTCGCCGCCATCGCCTGCACGAGCGGGACCGAGAGGCTGATGGCATCATGGTCGGCAAGCGCGCCGCCGCCGCGCCCGAAAGGCGTGCGAAGGCCCGAAGCAATGAAGATTTTCTGGGCAAAGCGCTGCATGGTGACGAACTCCCGATGCGGATCGCAGAGCGGCGGAAGTGCCGCGCGCCTAGCCTATATTGGGGAGCGAATGTTACCGGGCAAGGCGCCGCCGGCGAGCCTTTTTTCGGGATCTGAAACAAAATCTGCGCCCCCGCGCGGAGCGAGGGCGCAGCCCGTGGACGGCACGGGAAATCAGCTCTTCGTCCAGCGCCCGCCAAGCGCACGGAACAGGTCGACCTGTGAGTCGGCGATGCGGGCGTCGGCGAGCGCCAGCGTCGCTTCGGCTTCCGCGAACGTGCGTTCGGCATCGAGCGCGACGAGCCCGTCGATCGCGCCTTCGCGTTGCTGCGCGCGGGTAATCTTCACCGCAGTCTCGGCCTGATCGCGCGCGGCCTGCAGCGCGGTGCGCCGGTCGAGCTGATGGGCATAGGCCGACAACGCGGTCTCGGTCTCCTCGAGCGCGCGCAGCACGGTGCCGTCGAAGGTCGCGAGCGATGCCTGCGTGTCGGCCTCGGCGCCGGCGATCCGCGCGCGGGCCCCCTCCTGATTGAGGAAGTTCCAGTTGATCAGCGGCCCGAGCAGCCAGCGCAGCGGACCTCCGCCGAACAGGTCGCCAAGGCCCGAACTCGTCTGCCCGACCGATCCGCCGAGGGTGATCTTCGGATAAAGGTCGGCAGTTGCGACGCCGATGCGCGCGGTCGAGGCGGCAAGGCGGCGTTCGGCAGCGGCGATATCGGGGCGGCGCGCGAGCAGCGCGGCACCGTCGCCCACCGGGATCGGCTGGTCGAGCCGCAGCGTCGTTGTGCGCGCCGCTGCGATCGGCGGCAGGTCGGACGGGGTGCGGCCGGTCAGCGTCGCAAGGCGGAACAGCGCCGCATCGCGCTCGGCAGCGATCGCGGGAATGTCAGCGCGGCGCTGATCGCGCAGCGCCGCGACGCGCGCGGTATCGAGTCTGGTCGTCAACCCGACCTCGGCGCGGCGCGCGGTGAGCGCAACCGACTTGTCGAGCAAAGCGACGATCCGTTCGGCGACGCCGAGACGCTCGGCAGCCGAGGCGGCGTCGGCATAGGCGCGCGCGGTTTCGGCGGCGACCGTGACGCGCACCGCATCGGCGTCGGCTTCGGCGGCAGCGACATCGCCGCGCGCGGCTTCTACCCCGCGCGAGACGCGGCCGAACAGGTCGACCTCATAACCGACGGTCAGCCCGGCATCGACCTGCCAACCGGTGCGATCCGCGCCAGCCGGTAGCTGTCCCTCGCTGACGCGGCCATAGGTCGCGCCGGCACCGAGGTTCGTCGAGGGCAGGCGGTCGCCGCGAACTTCGCGCAAGGATGCGCGCGCCTTGGCGATACGGGCGGCGGCGACGCGCACGTCGGTGTTCGCTGCCAGCGCGTCGGCGACGAGCCCGTCGAGCACCGGATCCTTATAGAGCCGCCACCATTCGGCATCCGCCGCAGCGACGCTCGTGACGCCCGCCTTGGTCGAGAGGAAGGGGCCGGACGCCGTCACAGGGGGAGTAGGGGCGACGAAGTCCGGCCCCGCCGCGCACGCAGCAAGCGTGAGCGCGGATACGGTTGCGATCAGAAGGTTGCGCATGAGCTTTCTCCTTATTCGGCGGGCTGCAGCGCGGGTTCGTGCGAACCGTCGCGGCCGCGCAGGGTCGCGATACGATCGCCGAGCGCGCGGCAGACGACATAGAAGGTGGGGGTGAAGAGCAGGCCGAATGCCGTCACGCCGATCATCCCGAAGAAGACCGCGGTGCCGAGCGCCTGACGGAGCTCCGCGCCCGCACCGCTCGCGATCAGCAGCGGCACGGCGCCGAGGATGAAGGCGAAACTCGTCATCAGGATCGGGCGCAGACGGTCGCGTGCGGCGCGCACCGCGGCTTCGACCGGCGACAGGCCATCCTGTTCCTCGGCCTGCTTGGCGAATTCGACGATCAGGATCGCATTTTTCGCTGCCAGTGCGATGAGGACGACGAGCCCGATCTGGGTCAGGACATTATTGTCCATCCCGCGCAGGTTCACGCCGACCATCGCCGCGAACAGACACATCGGCACGATCAGGATGATCGATAGCGGCAGCGTCAGGCTTTCGTACTGCGCCGCGAGGACGAGGAAGACGAACACGACCGCCAGCGCAAAGACGAGCGCCGCCGTGCTGCCCGCTGCCTTTTGCTGAAAGGCGATGCCGGTCCATTCGGTGCCATAGCCTTGCGGAAGGGTGTCGGCCGAGAGCTTCTCCATCGTCGTCAGCGATGCACCCGACGAGTAACCCGGCGCGGTGTCGCCATCGACCTCGACCGCAGGGTAGAGGTTATAGCGGACGACGCGGTACGGGCCGGTCTTGTCCTTGAAGGTCGCGACCGATCCGATCGGCACCATCTCGCCGGTGTTCGAGCGCGTCTGGAGGTTGGCGATGTCGGCGACCGACTGGCGGAAGGGTGCGTCGGCCTGTGCGGTCACCCGATAGGTGCGGCCGAGCAGGTTGAAGTCGTTGACGAACGCCGACCCCAGATAGACCTGCAGCGTCTCGAACACACGTTCGGGGGGCACGCCGAGCAGGTTCGCCTTGGCCCGGTCGATGTCGGCATAGACACGCGGACTGCCGGTATCGAAGAAGGTGAAGACCTGCGCCAGACCCGGCGTTTCATTCGCCTTGCCGATCAGCTTGCCCGATTCCTCGGCGAGCTTCTGGTAGCCGTGGCCGCTGCGGTCCTGCACCATCAGGCGGTAGCCGCCGGCCGAGCCGATGCCCTGAATGAGCGGCGGCGGGATCACGATCACGCGTGCTTCGGTGATGTCGGCGACATCGGCGCGCGCTTCGTTCATGATATCGTCGAAGCTGACGCCGAGCTTCCCCCGTTCCTCGAAGCTCTTGAGCGGGAAATAGGCTGCGGCAGCGTTCGGAGCGAGCGTCTGCGACGGTCCGTCGAAACCGGCGAGCATCACCGAGCCGAGGATGCCCTTGTTCGGCAGGATGCGTCCGGCAACTTTCCGCAGCGCGGCGTCGGTGCGCTCGACCGAGGCGCCCGGGGGCAGCTGGACGACCGCGAGGAAATAGCCTTGGTCCTGCGCCGGGATGAAGCCCGTGGGCGTCGCCCAGAACAGGCCGGCGGTCGCGGCGATCAGACCGGCATAGGTGATCATCATCCGCTTCGGACGCCGCACGAGCCGGTCGGTGAGCGACGCATAGGCGGTGCTCATCTTCTCGAACGCCTCGTTGAAGGCGTCGCCCGCACGCTGCGCCAGTGCGCGGATGCGCGAGGGTTTTTCGGGTGCGGCGTGCGGTTTCAGCAGGATCGCGGCGAGTGCGGGCGACAGCGTGAGCGACACGATCAGCGAGATGATCGTCGCGGTCGAGATCGTCACCGCGAACTGCTGATAGAAGGCGCCCGACAGCCCGGTGAGGAACAGGGTCGGCACGAACACCGCGCAGAGCACGAGCACGATCGCGACGAGCGCGCCCGACACTTCGTCCATCGAGGTTTGCGCGGCCTTCAATGACGACAATCCGCGCTCGAGGTTGCGCTCGACATTCTCGACCACGACGATCGCGTCGTCGACGACGATGCCGATCGCGAGCACCAGCCCGAAGAGCGACAAATTGTTGAGGCTGTAGCCGAAGGCCGCGAGCACGGTGAAAGTGCCGACGAGCGAGATCGGGATCGCGACGATCGGGATCACCGCGGCGCGCCATTTCTGCAGGAACACCAGGATCACGATCACCACCAGGATCATCGCCTCGATCAGCGTGTCCTTCACCGCGTCGATCGACTGCTCGATGAACTTGGTGGGGTTGTAGATGACGCGATATTCGAGGCCCTTGGGGAAATTTTTCGACGCGGCCTCCATCTCGGTCTCGATCGCCTTCGCGGCGTCGAGCGCGTTCGATCCCGGACGCTGGAACGCCGCGAGGATCACCGTCGGATCGCCCGAGAGATAGGTGTTGCTGTTATAGTCCGACGCGCCGAGCTCGACGCGCGCGACGTCGGCGACGCGGACCTGCCGCCCGTCGGCGTCGGTGCGGATCACGACATCGGCAAATTGCTGGGGGTCGGCGAGGCGGCCCTGCGTCTCGACGTTGAGCTGATAGGCGTTGCCGCTGGCATAAGGCGGTTGGCCGAGCGAGCCTGCCGCGACCTGCACATTCTGTGCGCGCAGCGCCTGCACGATCTCGCCGGCGGTCAGCTTCAGCGCGGCGGCGCGCGTCGGGTCGATCCAGACGCGCATCGCATAGTCGCGCGCGCCGAACAGCCGGACGTCGCCGACGCCGTCGATGCGGCTGAGGCGGTCCTTGAGCTGGGTGAGCGCATAGTTGGAGAGATAGGAGCGATCGAGCGACTTGTCGGGCGAGACGAGGTTCACGACCATCAGGAAGTCGGGCGAGGTCTTGCGCGTCACGACGCCGAGCCGCTGCACCTCTTCGGGGAGGCGCGGCACGGCGATCGCGACGCGGTTCTGCACCAGCACCTGCGCGGCGTCGAGGTCGGTGCCGATCTTGAAGGTCACGGTGATCGTCACCGCGCCGTCGCCGGTCGACTGGCTCGACTGGTAGAGCATGTTGTCGACGCCGTTGATTTCCTGCTCGATCGGCGTCGCCACCGTCTCGGCGACGGTCTCGGCCGACGCGCCCGGGTAATTGGCGGTGACCGTGACCGTCGGCGGGACGATGTCGGGATATTGCGAGACGGGCAGCGACCAATAGGCGATCGCGCCGACAAGGGTGATGATCACCGCGATGACCGCGGCGAAGATCGGGCGAATGATGAAGAAGCGCGAAAGACGCATGGCCGGCTCCCCGGACTGGAGGATCGAAAGAAAACAGGATCGAAATCATGCCCTCCGCCGAGGGGAGGGATGCGGCGGGTGGGAGCCGCCGGCGCAACGTAAAACCGCCGGCTCCCACCCCCACCCCTCCCTTCAGGGGAGGGGCCTATCGTTTATCGGGCGAAGGTCGCTTCGCCGACCAGCGCGGTGCTCGGCGGCGCGGACGTTTCCGCCACCGGCGCAATTTTGCCGGCCTTGGTCTGAACCTTGGTCCCGGGCTGTGCGAGCTGGGTGCCGACAATCACGATGCGGTCGGTCGGGGCGACGCCGCCGCGCACGACGCGCAGGCCGTCGACGACGGGACCGAGCTGGACTTCGCGCACCGCGACCTGACCATCCTTGCCGACGACCAGCAATGTCTTGCGCGCCTGATCGGTCTGGACCGCCGAGTCCGGCACCAGCAGCGCGCGTTCCTTGGCGCCGCTCGACAGGCGCATGTTGCCGAACATGCCCGGCGACAGGAACAGGTCGGGGTTGGCGATCACGGCGCGGCCGCGGATCGTGCCCGATCGGGGATCGATGCCATTGTCGGTGAAGTCGAGCTTGCCGGTGCGGCTGTAGGTCGCCTCGTCCTGCAGCTTGATCTGCACCTCGGACCCCTTGGCACCCTCGGCGCGCTTCGCCTTCAGGAACAGGCCCTCGGATCCGTTGAAGCTGAAGTAAATGGGGTCGAGCGCGTTGATCGTCGTCAGCAGGCTGCCGCCCTGACCTTCGCCCGCGGCGACGAGGTTGCCCGCATCGACGCGGCGGTCGGAGATGCGGCCGCTGATCGGTGCGCGCACCTGTGTGAACTCCATGTCGAGCGCGCGCGACCGGACGCGGGCATCGGCGGCGGCGAGCCCGGCCGAGGCTGCGCGCAGCTTGGCGTTCAACTGGTCGAGGTCGCTCTGCGACACCGCGTCGTCGGCGACGAGCCGGTTGGCGCGGGCGAGGTTGGTCTGCGCGAGCGCCAGATCGCTGCGCGCGCTGGCTGCCTCGGCGCGGGCCTCGGCAAGCGCGGCGGCGAACGGGCGCTGGTCGATCGTGAACAGCAGCTGGCCCTTGCGGACGATCTGGCCGTCGGTGAAGTGGACGCCGGTGAGCTGGCCCGAGACGCGCGGGCGCACCTCGACCGAGTTCACGGCCTCGAAACGGCCGACATAATCGTCCCATTCGTTGATATCGCGCACCAGCGGTGCGGCGACGGTGACAACGGGGATCATCGGCGCGGCATTCGCCGGCGCCTCGCGGTGGGTCAGGCCCCAGCCTGCCGCGACGAGCAGCAGCGCCGGAAGACCATATTTCAGACCGCGACTGCGCCAGCGCTTCGCGGCGTCATTCGGGGTAGGGGCGAGGGCGGCTTCTGCCGTCTCCTCGCCCCGGATCGGGGAGAGCATGTTCATGGATATTACTTTCGGAAGAGGCGGGCGACGTGCACTTCGGCAACGCGCTTGCCCAACAGTTCATAGTGATCGGTATCGAAGCCGGCCGCGAAGAAGGCCTTCAATTCGGTCTTCGGTACCGAATAGCTGTGGTGCCAGGTCAGCACCGCCATGCGGCGCAACGCCTCAAGCCGGGGATCGGCAAGGCGGCGATTAAAGGCTTCGCCAAAGATCCGGCCCAGCCACCGGGTGATCCGTCCGGGTTCGCGGAGGCTAGACGGTCGGTCGTGACGCGCGAGCATCACGACCGACCATTCCAGCGCCGAAAAGCCTGCGGGACTATGGGCTTTTGGCGCAGCGGGAGCCTGGACGGGAGCGAAAATCTGGGAGCCGGCCGGAGCGATCGCGCCGGTGCCTCCGTCGGTCAGGGCAAGATAAGCCATGGTCTGTCCTCCGTAGACTTTTGCCGGGCGCAAGGGGGCTCAGGCCCCGGGACGCTTGCGCCCGGCGAGGGGAGATTCCGGATGCAGGAAACCGCTCGCGCCAACGGAGTTGGCAACGCGACGTCCCGCGAAACTTGTATGGACTGGCCTGGGGATCAGGCCGGCACAGGATGAAGACAATGCCGCTGCGCTTCTTGGGGCGCGTCCGTCACATCACCATCTGTACTATGCGGTATATAAATCCGCC
This sequence comes from Sphingopyxis sp., assembly GCF_965279755.1. GTDB lineage: Bacteria > Pseudomonadota > Alphaproteobacteria > Sphingomonadales > Sphingomonadaceae > Sphingopyxis. Next base: position 1,717,885 of record NZ_OZ257261.1, read on the forward strand.
GTTCATCTTGTCAAGGAGTTTTGTACCGATCGGTATCGAAAAAGTTCGGGGCCTTTATTTGCTCGGCCAGAGCGCCAGGCTGGTGTCTACCAGTCTTTCCAGTTCGGGCCGCGTCGCGCCCGCGCCGGCCTGTACCGTGATCCCTTGCAGAATCGCATAGAGAAAGCTGGTGAGACCTGCAGCATCGATATGCGCGGGCAGGTCGCCTTCGCGCTTCGCCTGCTCGAACCGTTCGACGAGCGCGCGCTGCGATGAGGCGCGACGGCTGATGACGTCGGCCTTGATCGACTCGGCTTCGGGGCTGCAGGCGAGCGAACTCATCAGGCCCATGCAGCCCTGCGGCTCACCCTCGGCGGCGTGGACATCGACGCCGCCGCGCAGATAATATTCGGCAACCCTGCGCGCCGTCGGCTGTTGCAGCGCGGCGCGCGTATATTCCAGCTTCTCGGACTCATAGAGGTCCAAGGCCTTGTGAAACAGCGCTTCCTTGTTGCCGAACGCCGCATAGAGGCTGGGCTTGGTGATGCCCATCGCCTCGGTCAGGTCGGTCATCGACGCGCCGTCATAGCCCTTCGCCCAGAAGACGTGCAGAGCTTCGGCCAGTGCCTTGTCGACACAGAATTCGCGCGGGCGCCCCTTGACCGGGGTGGCAGTTTCGATTTCCATAACGGACGGTATATAATGGTCCGTGCCGAAAAGTCCAGAGGTGGAGATTCGGCCGAATTTGGGGTGCAATGGCAGCTATCGACCCAATTGCGGACACTCAGTGCTGAGACTATCTTGCGGCTATGCGTACGCGATCCGCCTTTTTACAACAGATTTTGGCTGTCGTTCCCCTGACAATTTTCCTCGTTTTGGGAGGATGTAGTTCGCAGCCGGTGGTGCTGGGAGACGGATCATGCTCGTGGCCGAAGGTTGGCGACAATGTAAAGGGTACGGCAATCCTGCGGTCTTGGGCTGGGACAGGCTGCATCGAATGCGGAGCACGCTTAACGCAAGCTGGGTGCCAAGGTGGATTAGGTTTTCGATTTGGATCGGCGGAGGCTGAGCAAGATTACGATCTGATCACTCGGCGCCTCCGCGATGAGCCCCAGCAAGAGCCTATCGAGCGTGCAGTCTTTGTAACAGGAAAAACTATAGCGGGCCGCGAGGATGGGACTTCCTTGTTAGTAGTAAGCCATTTCGCTCCCGCCCAAAACAGCAGCCGGTAGTCGTCCGCTTCCCAATCACATTTGCGCCGTCGTTCGCCGAACTGATGCGATGGCAGCAAGCGACCGGCTGCGGACGTTCCAGTCGAAGGGTAGGAAAAGCACGTGACCAACTCCCTGACGATCGCGGTCGAAGCCGTCATAGAAACAAACGATCACCAAGCGAGGCCGTTCATCGACGGCAAAGATTGGCTGGGCCCAGAGTTTTTAGGCTTGGACCCGCCAATGCTGAAGGCCGAATTTCTCGCCGAAGACGGACGAGATATCATCGTAGGGCGGTGCCGGTGCGGGATCGTCGAATGTAGTAATCGCAGCGTTGAAATCCGGCGAACTGAAGGTTCAGTTCACTGGTCCGCTCCCGGTGCCAACGGCCCCGTTTTCGATGCGGCTCAGTATGACGCAGAGGTCGCCCGGTTCGTTCACGATACATCTTGGGAAACAGTCGGTCGAGCCGCAGAGCGGGAAATTGAGCGACTCTTTCGCGGGACGACCATCAGGCGTTTCAAGTTCGACTGGGTCTCAACCAGGCATCGAGAGGGGTGGATCACCCTTTCGTACTCAAAAGGTGATCGACAACGGCTTTTGAAGTTTCGTTGGGACGGGGTCAGTGTCGCCGATGCGATTGACCAAGCGAAAGCCTTTCGCGCTCAGCGGTTCCCCGATCAGAAGGGGGGCGATTGAACCGCACCATAATGCCATGATGCCACGTCCGCTTCCCACCCCAAAGCAGACATTCCTCAGAACAGTCCCGGCAGCTCGCGCTGCGCTGCACGTGGTTCGGCTGGCATCAGCATTTCGGGCTCGGCTTCGAGGCGGACGCCGCGGCTTTGCGCGGCGATGCCCGATCCGGCGTCGGCGATCCGCGTCGTGCAGGCGTTGCCGGCGAGGAAATCGATCGCGGCGCGGACCGAGGCTTCACGCGCGTCACCGAGCGGAAAGGACAGGTCGTCACCCGCTGCGCAGCTGTTGCCGATCTTCGGCGCGAGGCCGTTGAAATAATCGCCTGCAGTTGTCGCATTGCCGGTCGAAAAAGCGATGACGCGCATGCGGTCGTCGCACGACGCCCGGTCGAGTGCGATCTGCCCGACCGGCTTGCCATAGGTGTTGCTGCCGACGAGGGTCATGTTGGTGCCGAGCCAGGGCAGCATGCCGTTGATCACGAGCTCGCTCGCCGATGCGGTCGAGCCGGTGCCGATGAAGGCGATCCGCGTCGGCGCGATCGATTCGGGCTGGGTGGTGAAGAAGTGCCGGGTGTTCTCGGACGATTTCGACGACCGGAAATTGGTCTGCGAAAACAGCTCCGACGAGGTGCGGTTGCGGCCGAGCAGGTCGCCGAACAGCTCGGCGGTCGAAACGAGTCCGCCGCCATTATAGCGCAGATCGACGATGACATCGGTGATGCCGCGGTTGCGGAAATCGAGGAACGCCGTGCGGAGCTGCGGGTTCGCCGAGCTGATGAAGCTGCGCAGGTTCACATAGCCATAGCTGCGCCCGCCCTCGGTAATCACTTTCGCGCCATAGCGGTCGGAGATCGGGTCGAGATCATAGTCGGCCTTGGTGACCGTCACGTCGCGTGTGCCGCCGCCGGGCTCGACGATACGCAGCACACGCGCCACGCCGGGGTCGCTAGGCCCCAGCGCGTCGGTGATGCCTTGGGTGCCGCTGCTCGCGACGATCGCGGAGATCGTGCGGACGTTCGACGCGTTGGTGCCGATGCCGACGATCTGGGTGCCGCGGTCGATCCCGGCGGCAAGGGCGGGGGCGTTCTCATAGGCTTCGGCGATGACCACGCGCTGCACGACGGGGTCGTAGGACAGCCGGACGCCAAAGCCCGCGCTCGACCCGCTGGCGAAGAAGGCATTCTCTTCGGCGATCGAGGTGATGTAGGTGAAATAGCGGTCCTTGTTCTGCGCACGCGCGGGCGCGACCAGCGCGTCGATATAGGTCTGCACGTCCGGATAGCTCGCCGGATTGACCCCGGTCGCGACATCGCTCGGGAACAGATACCATTCGTCGATCACCGATTTCACGAAGGATTGCCGCGCAGAGAGGCTGCAGGTCGCGGTTGGGGTGGGTGTCGGCGTGGGTGTCGGGGTTACCGTAACGGGGCTGCTGCCCAGGCTTCCTTCACCGCTGCCGCACGACGCGAGCAGCAGCGCCGCAAGCGTGACAAGCGAAACAGATTGCTTACCCATTTTTCTTCCCTCCCCGGTCCGGCCTGCTTCATGCACCGGCCGAGTCGGGCGCACAATGGAATATCATTCTATCGCGGCGAATATCATTCCGTCCCGGTGGTTTGGCTCGTTACTTGCCCGGTTTCCGGGCGGGCGCTAGCGGCCCTTGAACCCCTGCGCGATCACATAAAGTTCAGGCGATCCCTTGCGGCTTGCCGGCGGCTTGGCGTGCTTCACGGTAGCGAAATTCCGCTTGAGCACCGTCAACAGCTCGCGGTCGGCGCCGCCCGCGAACACCTTTGCGACGAAGGCGCCGCCGGGCTGGAGATTCTGCACCGCAAAATCGGCTGCGGTCTCGGCAAGGCCGATGGTGCGAAGATGGTCGGTCTGCGGATGGCCGACGGTATTCGCCGCCATGTCCGAGATGACGAGGTCGGGCGCGCTGCCGAGCGCCTCGATCAATGCGTCGGGCGCGGCGTCGTCCATGAAGTCCATTTCGAGGATTTCGACACCCTCGATCGGTTCGCACGCCAGCAGGTCGATCCCCGCGACGCGCGCGCGCGGGTTCGTCTTGCGGACAACCTGCGACCAGCCACCCGGCGTGATGCCAAGGTCGACGACCGCGCGCGCCTTTTTGAGGAAACCGAATTTCTCGTCGAGCTCGATCAGCTTGTACGCCGCGCGCGAGCGATAACCCTCGGCCTGCGCACGGCGGACATAGGGGTCGTTGAGCTGGCGTTGCAGCCAGCGGGTCGACGATACGCTGCGCTTGCGCGCGGTCTTGACCCGCACATGCAGGCCGCCCCGGCCGCTGCCGCCCTTGGTGCCGCCGCCGCTCATTTGCGAAACTCGCGGCGCGTCACGGGAATGTCGCGGCCCTGCATCGCGAGCGTCCGCAGAATGCCCTCGCGAATGCCGCGGTCGGCGACGCCGACGCGGGCGGCCGGCCACAGGTCGATAATGCTTTCAAGGATCGCACAGCCGGCGACCACCAGGTCCGCGCGCTCGCGGCCGATGCACGCGATCTCGGCGCGGTCGTCCATGCTCGCTTCAGCCAGACGGCGGCTGATATCGCGCATTGCGTCGGCGGGCACCGCGATCCCGTCGACCGCACGCCGGTCGTAGCGCGGCAGATCGAGGAAGACGCTGGCGAGCGTGGTGACCGTGCCGCTGGTGCCCAGCAGGCGCAGGGGTTGTCCCGCGAAACGTTCGGCGCGGCCGGCGAAGGCGGCGAAGGCGCTCTGGGTCACTTCGCGCATCCGGGCATAGCTCGCCTGCCGGGCGGCAAGGCTGTCCTCGCCCGGCGCGGCATGTTCGGTCAGCGACACGACGCCCCACGGCACGCTGATCCAGTCGTGGATCTTCACGTCATGGTCGGACACATCGACGTGCATCAGTTCGGTCGAGCCACCGCCGATGTCGAAGATCAGGGCAGGGCCGTCGCCCGGCTCCATCAGATTATGGCAACCCAGTGCCGCGAGTCGCGCTTCCTCGGCGGCCGAGATGATGTCGAGCGCGATGCCGGTTTCACGCTTCACGCGTGTGGCAAGCTCGACGCCATTGTCGGCGCGGCGGCAGGCCTCGGTCGCAACCGCGCGCGACAGGGTTACGTGGCGGCGGCGCAGCTTGTCGGCGCAGATGGCAAGCGCGGCGACGGTGCGATCCATCGCCGCCTCGCTGATGCGTCCGGTCGCGTGCAGACCTTCGCCAAGGCGCACGATCCGCGAAAAAGCGTCGATGACGATGAGTTCGCCATCCTGCGGACGCGCGATCAGCAGGCGACAATTGTTGGTACCGAGATCGATGGCGGCGTAGCTGCGCGGCCGGACGAACGGAGCGGGGCGCGGACCGGCCCCCGTCTTGTTTCGCCCGGTCGCCGTTGGTTCCGTTCTCGAACCTGGCCGCGGCGATCGCCCTGATGGCGCTGCCATTTGCCGCATGGCTTGTGTAACCTGTCTTTTGTCTCACGCGCCCACAGAGGTGCAGGCGTGCACTTGGGGCCGAGATTAGGCCCCTGACGGCGCGATGGCAACCCCGCGACCCGACAGCGAAAACCCCGCCCGGCGCAGGCCGGACGGGGCAAAGGGGGAGAGAATTTATTGGGGGTCGGGCCTGCCCTGGTATCGGCAGCCGTCATTCCCCGTAAACCATGGGCTTAACGGCGGCAGCCGTCGTTGCCCTTGTCGATCGCGCGGCCGGCGATGGCGCCGACGGCGCCGCCGATGATCGTACCGACCGTCCGGTCACCGCGACCTGCGATCTCGTGGCCGGCGAGGCCGCCTGCAATCGCACCGATCACGGTGCCGCCGGTGCCGTTGTCGCACTGGCGATAGTTGCGGCGGTCGTTGTTGCGATAATAACGACGGTCGTTGCGGTAATCGCGGCGGTCGTAGCTGCGATAGTCGTTCCGGTCATAGCGGCGGTCGTCGCGGCCATAACGCGCGTCGTAGCTCGAATAGCCGTCGCGGTCATAATAGCCGTTCTGCGCCGCGGCAGGTGCAGCCACGCCCAGCGTCGCGACGGACATCAGGGCGGCGAGCGAGAGGGGCACCATCTTCATCATTGTCTTTCTCCTGCGTCTTCAGTTCGACCGTGGGGTCTTCCCTTGGGCCGGTGATCGATGATGCCGTTTTGCCCGATTCGGATTGAGTGAAGCCTGAACATGGTTGTTGGCCATTGTTCATCTTTCCTCCGCGGTGATCGGACGGGGCTCCCGCCCTTGCGCGGAGGGGGGCTCCCGCCCTATCGCAGCGCCGCATGCGCCGCATTGTCCCAGCCCTGCTGATCTTTCTCGCGCTCGGCCCTCTGCCCGGCACCCATATGCGCTTTCCGGTTCTGCAGACCGGTTCGCAGCAGATCGCCGCCCGCCCGCTCGATTATCCGGCCGACACCGCCGGCGTGCTGCGCTTCGTGCGCGGCTGGCGTCTGGTCAGTCCGAATCAGGCGTTCGGCGGCCTGTCCTCGCTCGCGGTCATCGGGCCGGACCGGTTCCAGTTCGTCGGCGACAACGGCTGGTGGACGCGGCTGACGCTCCATTCCGACGGCAGGATTTCCGATGCGGGCATCGCCACACTGCCGGCGGAGCAGGGCGGCAAGCAGCGCAAGTGGCAGCGCGACGTCGAATCGATGTTTCATGACCCCGCGAGCGGCAAGAGTTGGATGGCCTTCGAGGGCGTCAATCAGGTGTGGCGGCTCGACCCCGATCTGACGAAGGTCGAATCGCGCGCCCGGCTGCCCGAACCGCGCTGGCCGGGCAACCGCGGCCCGGAGGCGATGGTGCGCCTTGCCGACGGGCGCACGATCATCTTCTCCGAAGATGCCGACGATGATCCGCGCGGACGCGAAGCGCTGGCCTTCACCGGCGATCCGTCGGTGCCGGGGACGAACGCGATCCGCTTCTTCTATGATTCGCAAAGGAAAGGGTTGGTCAGCGATGCCGCGCCATTACCCGACGGGCGCATCCTGCTCGTCCACCGCCGGATGGGTTTCCGGTCGGTCTTCACGACGGTGCTGGCGATCGTTGATCCCGCCGACATCGGGCCCGGCCGGGTGATCCGTTCGCAATGGCTGGCGCGCGTGCCGTTGCCGCTCGCCGACAATTATGAAGGTGCGGCGGTCGAGGTGCGCGGCGGTCGAACCTATGTGTGGCTCGTCTCCGACGACAATTTCAACAGCTGGCAGCGCACCCTGCTGCTCCAGTTCGAACTGGTCGGCTTGCCGCCGCCGCCGAAGACGGACAGCAAAAAGGCCGCGCGGTAAACCGGCGGCCCCTTGCTATTCGAAAAGCGTGGAAGCTCAGGCGGCCTTTTCGGCCAGCTTTTTCGCGACTTCCTTCTTCAGCTTGCGCGCCGAAACCGACAGCTGATCGTCGCCGGCCTTCAGCAGCCAGTTGTCGAGGCCACCGTTGTGCTCGACCGTGCGCAGGCCGTGGGTCGACACGCGGAGCTTGAAGCCCTTGCCGAGCGCGTCCGACAGCAACGTCACATTCTGCAGGTTGGGCAGGAAGGTGCGCTTGGTCTTGTTGTTGGCGTGGCTGACATTGTGGCCAACCTGGCGGCCCTTACCGGTCAGTTCGCAAATGCGCGACATGGTCTTCTTCCTCGAATCAATGGGCGGCGTCCGGGGTGGGCCGTAAGGCACCGAAAGGACCGGATGGGCCGGGAAAGGCGCGCGCTTATCGGCTTGCCGGAGATTCGTCAAGCGATTAGCGGGGGGAAATGGCTCAATTCCCGCTTCCCGAACCGATGCGCCGTGCGCTCGATCTGGCCCGTATCGCCGCAGAATGGGGCGAAGTGCCCGTCGGCGCGGTGATCGTCAAGGACGGTGCGATTATTGCGGAGGGTCACAATCGTCCGCGCGAATCGCACGACCCGACCGCGCATGCCGAGATCGTGGCGATTCGCGCTGCGGCGGCCAAGCTCGGTAACGAGCGGCTCGATGGCTGCGACCTCTATGTGACGCTCGAACCGTGCGCGATGTGCGCCGGCGCGATCGCGCACGCCCGAATCGCGCGGCTCTATTATGGTGCCGACGATCCGAAGGGTGGCGCGGTCGCGCACGGCCCGCGCACCTTCGCGCAGCCGACGATCCACCACCGGCCCGAAATCTACGACGGTATCGGCGCGAGCGAGGCGGCCGCGCTGCTGCGCGACTTCTTCGCCGCGCGGCGCTAGCCGAGCATTTCCTCGACCCACTGGGGCACGAGTTGCGTCGCGGGGCCGTGGCGCGCCTCGCTGAACCAGTAACTGCCCTGGCTCGGCTCCATGTTGAGTTCGAGTGTCCGCGCGCCCGAGGCCCGCGCTTCGCGTACGAAGCCGGCGGCGGGATAGACCGCACCCGAGGTGCCGATCGACACGAACAGGTCGGCGCGGTTCAGCGCGTGATAAATCTCGTCCATCCGGTACGGCATCTCGCCGAACCAGACGATGTCGGGGCGCAGCGACCCGGACGCGCCGCACACGGGGCAGGCAGGCCGGTCAAGCAAAGGGCCGCTCCACGGCATTCGCGCATCGCAGACCGTGCACCAGGCATTCAGATGTTCGCCATGCATATGGAGCAGCCGCTTCGCCCCGGCGCGTTCGTGCAGGTCATCGACATTCTGGGTGACGATCAGCAGTTCGCCCGGCCATTCGGCATCGAGCCGAGCGAGCGCGACATGCGCGGCGTTCGGCTCCTTGGTCTGGATCGCCTCGCGCCGCATATCGTAAAAGCGCAGCACCAGATCGGGGTCGCGCGCGAAGGCCTCGGGCGTTGCGACATCCTCGACGCGATGCTGCTCCCACAGGCCGCCGCCGTCGCGGAAGGTGTCGATGCCGCTTTCGGCCGACACCCCGGCGCCGGTCAGGATGACGATGTTCTGGATCAGGCTCATGCCTCCTCTCTATCCCGCAGCACCATCTCCTTCACCCCCTTTTCGTCACCCCGGCGAAGGCCGGGGTCTCGCCTCATCGCAACAATGCACCGGTGAGATCCCGGCCTCCGCCGGGATGACGAGGTTGTTGATTTGCGCGCTCCATGCGAACGGCTAAGGGAGGTTGAAATATAGGGGACGCATCATGACCAGCATCGGCATTATCGGCAGCGAAGGACGGATGGGCGTTGCGCTTGCCGCCGCGATTGCCGAGGCGGGGCAGCAGGGCGTCGGCGTCGACAAGGGCGGCAATGTCGTCAAGCTGGCATCGGACAGCGACGCGATCGTCGATTTCTCTTCGCCTGCCGGGCTCGAGGCGACGCTCGACGCTTGTGTCGCGGCGAGGACGCCGATCGTCATCGGCACGACCGGCCTCGAAGAGCGTCACCATTATCTGATCGATGATGCGGCGCAGGATATTGCGGTGCTTCAGACCGGCAACACCTCGCTCGGGGTCACCCTGCTCGCGCATCTGGTGCGCGAGGCTGCGGCGCGGCTCGATGGCGACTGGGACATCGAAGTCCTCGAAATGCACCACAACCGCAAGGTCGACGCGCCGAGCGGCACCGCGCTGCTGCTTGGACAGGCGGCCGCCGAAGGCCGCGGGATCGACCTCGCCGCCGCATCCGAACGCGGGCGCGACGGCCTGACCGGCGCGCGCGGGCGCGGCCATATCGGCTTTGCGAGCCTGCGCGGCGGAACCGTCGCGGGCGACCATGACGTGATTTTCGCAGGCCCCGAGGAAATGCTCACCCTCTCGCACCGCGCCGAGAACCGCATGATTTTCGCCCGCGGCGCCGTTCGCGCGGCGTTGTGGCTGATCCACCAGAAGCCCGGGCGCTATACGATGCCCGAGGTTCTGGGGCTCTGACGATCTTTTAGCCGGAGGACTGCCATGCGTTTCGATCCCGCCGCCGCGACCAAAGCCTATATCGATGCCCTCGGCCCCGAGGCGCTCGAAAAGGCAACATCCTATACCGTCGGCAGCGAATGGCAGAGCTTCTGGGGCGTTGTCGTCGCCGCGATCGTCACCATGTTGTTCGTTCGCCTGCGCATCCTCGACCGGCTCGACACCAGGCTTGCCCGGCGCGGCTGGGCGCTACGCACCTTCCTGCTTTGCGCGGCCTTCATGCTGCTGTCGGCGATTATCACCCTGCCGTGGGATCTCTATTCGGGCTGGTGGCGCGAGACCGCCTATGGCCGCACCAGTCAGCCGCTCGGTGACTGGCTGGGGCAAGGCGCGATCGGTATCGCGCTCTCCACGCTGTTCGGCGCGCTCTTCTTCATGGGCATCTACACGCTGATTCGCCGCGCCGGAAAGCGCTGGTGGATCTGGTCGGGCGGGCTGGCGGCCTTCGCGATTTCGGCGATGCTGCTGCTGTCGCCGATCGTCGTCGAGCCGCTGTTCAACGACTATAAGCCGGTACCCGCCGGCGCGGTGCGCGACGCGCTCGTCGTACAGGCGAGGGAAGCCGGCATCGATCCCGGCCGCATCTACATGTTCGACGGCTCGCGCCAGTCGAACAATTTCACTGCCAATGTATCGGGCATCGGCCATTCGGCGCGCATCGCGATTTCGGATGTCGCGCTGAAGGGCGCCTCGCTCGACGAGGTGAAGGCGGTGACGGGGCACGAGATCGGCCATTATGTCCTCGGCCATGTCTGGATCATCGTCATCGTCTTTTCGTCGCTTGCGGTGCTGCTCTTCTTTCTTGCTGACCGGCTGTTCCCGAGGATTGCGAGAGCTTTCAGTAGCGATGCTGTGATCGGCGACCCGCGCGGCTTCCCGGTGCTGATGTTCCTTCTCTCGCTGTTCGCCTTTTTCGCGCAGCCGGTATTGAATACGCTGTCGCGCACCGACGAAAGCGCCGCCGATGCCTACTCGCTGAAAACGGTGAACCTGCCCGACGCACTGGCGAGCGCGCTCGTCAAGACCGCCGAGTATCGCAATCCGCGCCCGAACGCGGTCGAGGAATTTCTCTTCTATTCGCACCCCTCGGTCGAACGGCGCGTTCGCGCGGCGATGGAATGGAAGGCGGCGCACCCACCGGCAAACCCGCCCGCGCCGCAATGAAAAAGGCCGACATCTTCGAATTCTACCGGAGGCTCGCGGAACTGAACCCGAGTCCCGAGACCGAGCTGGAGTTCGGAAACACCTATCAGCTACTCGTCGCCGTCGTCCTGTCGGCGCAGGCGACCGACGTGGGCGTGAACAAGGCGACGCGGCGGCTGTTTCAGGAGGTAAAGACGCCGCAGCAGATGGTCGATCTGGGCGAAGAGGGGCTGAAACAGCACATCAAGACGATCGGGCTGTTCAACGGCAAGGCGAAGAATGTCATCGCGCTCAGCGAAATCCTCGTCCGCGACCATGGCGGCGAAGTGCCCGCCGACCGCGACACGCTCGTCGAGCTGCCCGGCGTCGGGCGCAAGACCGCCAATGTTGTCATGAATTGCGCGTTTGGCGCGGAAACTTTCGCGGTCGACACGCATATCTTTCGCGTCGGCAACCGCACCGGCCTTGCGCCGGGCAAGACGGTGCTGGCAGTCGAGAAGAAGCTCGACAAGGAAACGCCGCAGCCGTTCCGCGTCGGCGCGCACCACTGGTTGATCCTCCACGGCCGCTACATCTGCAAGGCGCGCACGCCCGAATGCTGGCGCTGCCCGGTCGATGACCTCTGCCGTTACAAGCCGAAGACGCTGGCCCCGAAAGCGAAGAAGATCGCGGCGTAAAATTCTGGTCGTGTCCCGCTTGTCGAAGCGCTGCTCTTGGGCCAGCATGGCAGCCGAAAACATCCAAAAGGGGTCGACGACATGCGTCTTGTTTCCACTTTCCTTGCCTCCGCCGCCATGCTCGCTGCCGCGCCCGTCCAGGCCAAGCCCGCCGATACCGCTGCGGCGAAGAAGATATTGATGGACAGCGTCGCGATTCCGACGGTCGAGGGCCGCGGGCAGGTGCCGAAGCTGGCTGCCTATTACGCCGGCGTGCTGAAGGCGGCGGGCTATGCCGACGCCGATATCGAAATCACGCCGATGGGCGAGACCGCGACGTTCGCCGCGACGTTGCAGGGCACGACCAAGCAGAAACCGATCGTGCTGCTCGGCCATATGGATGTCGTCGAGGCCGACCCGAAGGACTGGACGCGCGACCCGTTCGTGCCGGTCGAGGAGAATGGCTATATTTTCGGCCGCGGATCGGAGGACAACAAGTTTGACGTCTCGATGATGGTCGCGACGATGGCGCAGCTCAAGAAGGACGGCTTCAAGCCGAAGCGCTCGATCATCCTGCTGCTGTCGGGCGACGAGGAAACGTCGATGGTGACGACGCGCGCGCTCGCCGCCAGATATAAGGGCGCCGAATTCGCGCTGAACGGCGATGGCGGCGGCGGCCTGATCGGCGAAGACGGCAAGCCCAAATATTACGGGCTTCAGGCGGGCGAGAAGACCTATGCCGACTTCATGCTGGAGGTGACCAATCCCGGCGGCCACAGCTCGCGCCCGTCGGATAGCAATGCGATCGTCCAGCTTTCGAATGCGCTCGCGAAAGTCGGCGCGTATCGCTTCACGCCGCAGCAGAACGAGCTGACCAAGGTCGGGATGCCGATCGTCGCCGATCAGGTCGGCGGCGACATCGGCGCGGCGCTGAAGGCCTTTGCCGCGAACCCGAGCGATGCGAAGGCGATCGCCGCGATCCGCGCCGACCCCGAATATGTCGGTCAGATCGGCACCACCTGCGTGCCGACCCTGGTCAAGGGCGGTCATGCCGAGAATGCGCTGCCGCAGCGCGCAACCGCGAACATCAACTGCCGTATCTTCCCCGGGGTGCCGGTCGAAACGGTGCGCGCCGAGCTCGAAAAGGTGATCGGCGATCCGGCGGTCAAGGTGAACCCCGATCCCGACGCCAGCGCCAGCGACGCTTCGCCGCTGCGCCCCGACGTCATGGCGGCGGTGACGAAAGCGGTGCATGCGCGCGCGTCCGGCCTGCCGATCATCCCGTCGATGAGCGCGGGCGCGACCGACTCCTATCATTTCCGCATCCAGGGCGTGCCGAGCTACGGCGTCGCGGGCCTCTTCTCGAAGGCGAGCGACAGCTACGCCCACGGGCTCAACGAGCGCGTGCCCGTCGATGCGATTGCCCCGGCGCTCGCGCATTGGGACAGCCTGCTGCGCGATCTGTCGAAGTAAGCGGCGCGTTACGCCGACAGTCCGAACTCCGGCGCCGCGCGCAGCCGCGCGACGTCGCGCAGCGGGGGCAGGCCGAAGGTACGGCTGTAATCGCGGTTGAACTGCGACGGGCTTTCGTACCCGACTTGGAACCCTGCGCTCGCCGCGTCCATCGCGTCCGACACCATCAGCCGCCGTGCCTCGAGCAGGCGCAGCCGGGTGCGATATTGCAGCGGGCTGAAGCGCGTCACGCTCTTGAAATGCTCGTGGAAGGATGACGGGCTCATCCCCGCCAGCCCCGCCAGATGGTCGATACTGAAGGCGCCAGCATAATGATCCTTGATCCACGCCACCGCGCGGCTGATCTGGTGCAGCCGCGTGTCCGCGGTCGCGATATGGCGCAGCATCGCCCCCTGCGGTCCGGTCAGTAGCCGGTACAATATCTCGCGTTCGGCGAGCGGAGCCAGCGCTGCCATGTCGTCGGGCGTGTCGAGCAGGCGCAGCAGGCGGAGCGCTGCGTCGAGCAGGCCTGCATCGGTGTCGCCGACCGCGATAGACGGCGCATGGTCGCTGCGCGGGATGCGCGCATCGTGCGCGAGTAACAGTTCGGAGAGCACCGCGACGTCGAGGTCGAGCTTCAGGCACAGATAGGGGGCGTCGGCACTGGCATCGACGACCATGCCGCTCACCGGCAGGTCGACCGACACGATCAGGAACTGTGCGCTGTCATAGACGAAGCTCGCATCGCCGAGCATCACCCGCTTGCGGCCGCTGACCGCGAGGCACAGCGACGGTTCGTACACGACCGGCATCGGGGCGCTCGGTTCGGAGCTACGGACAAGCGATACGCGCGGAAGTGCGCTTGGGTGTATCCCGTCGGTTGGCCGATGCCGAAGCAGCAGCGACTGCATTTCCTGAAATATCGTCATGACGACGATTTTGCAGCCTCGCTGCTTCGGGACAAGGGCAAAGCACATCATCCGGAGGATCGTGCAATCATCGCGGAGGCCCGTTCTACCGCTCCATCGTCGTGCAGGCCCAAAAGCGGGTCAACGGACGGCACAGGGCCGCCCGGCTTTGATGGAGACGATCATGACCCTCAACACCGACAAAGTCATCCTGATTACCGGCGCGAGCAGCGGCATTGGCGCCGCGACGGCGCGCGAGCTCGCCGCCACCGGCGCGAAGCTGCTCCTCGGCGCGCGCCGCACCGACCGGCTCGAAGCGCTCGCTGCCGAAATCGTCGCCGCTGGCGGCATTGCCGAGTTCCGTGCGCTCGACGTCACCAGCCGCGACGATATGCAGGCGTTCGTCGATCATGCCATCCAGCGCTTCGGCCGCGTCGATGTGCTGATCAACAACGCCGGCATCATGCCGCTGTCGCCGCTCGCCGCGCTCGAAACGGCGAATTGGGACGCGATGATCGACGTCAATATCCGCGGCGTCCTCAACGGCATTGCGGCCGCGCTGCCCGGCTTCACGGCGCAGGGATCGGGCCATTTCGTCAATGTCGCCTCGCTCGGCGCGCATTATGTCGTGCCGACCGGCGCGGTCTATTGCGCGACCAAGTTCGCGGTCTGGGCGATCACCGACGGCATCCGGCAAGAGCATCGGGACGTCCGCGCGACGATCATCTCGCCCGGCGTCGTCGAATCGGAGCTTGGCCACGATATCACCGATCCCGGAAGCGCGGCCGCGATGGCCGAATTCCGCAGCGTCGCGATCACCCCCGACGCGATCGCCCGCGCGATCCGCTTCGCGGTCGAACAGCCCGAGGATGTCGATGTCAGCGAGATCATCGTACGCCCGGTGAAGGGCAGCTTCTGAGGCTTCCCGTTGGCGGCGTTGCTAGTCGAGCAGCGCCGCCACCGCCTTTTCGACCATCGCCGCCGCCGCTTCCGCGCCGAAGCTGGCGGCGTCGAGCGACAGTTCGAGCCACAGCCCGTCGACCATTGCGGTCAGCATGATCGCCAGCCGCCCGGCGTCGCGGGAGCCGCAAGCGGCGAGAAGTTCGCCCAGCCGTTCGCGATAGCCGGCATAGCTTTCCGCATGGATCGCCGCCATCCGCGCATCGCTCCGCGCCAGCGCCCAGAAGGCTGTCCACGCGCCGAGCAGCTCGGGGTCAGTCACCGGCGCGCGGAAGCTGGCGGTCAGATACGCGGTCAATCGCGCGCGGGGATCGGCGCCCGCCTTATCGACAGCGGATGCAAAAATCATGTCCATCCGGTCGCTCGTCGCCTGATATGTTGCGGCGACCAGATCGTCGATGCCGTCGAAATAATGGCGCAGCAGACCCGGCGACACCCCCGCTTTCGCGCAGATCGCGCGGACGTTCGTTCCCGCCAGCCCATGTTCGGCGAGCACCGCGGCGGTTGCCTCGATAAGGTCGGCGCGGCGGGCGTCGGCGCTTTCGCGCGTAAAGGCTTGGCGAGCGGCGGTCATCTTGTTATACATATGTACAACAAGGAGCGAGCCATGGCAACTGCACCCCTTCGCGATTCGAATTTCGATCCCGCTCCCATAGATACTTTGGACGGCTGGTCCTTACCGGCGTGGACCTATAGCGATCCCGATTTCTACGCGGCGGAAATGGAACGCATCTTCCGCCCGAGCTGGCAGGTCGTCTGTCACGACAGCGATATCCCGAACGCCGGCGACTGGCACAGCATCGACTATTGCGGCGAGAGCGTGATCCTGGTGCGCGGGACCGACAGCGTGGTGCGCGCCTTCACCAATGTCTGCCGCCACCGCGGCTCGCGCCTCGTCGACGGTGCGGCGGGTTGCGCGAAAAAGCTCGTCTGCCCCTATCATGCCTGGACCTACGAACTCGACGGCCGGCTGACCGGCGTCCCCGATTCGGCAAGCTACCCGACGCTCGATAAGAGCAAGGCGGGGCTTGTCCCTGTCGGGCTCGAACAATGGCGCGGCTTCTGGTTCGTGCGGCTTGACGACGATGGCGGCCCGTCGGTCGCGTCGATGATGGCGCCCTATGAGGTGATGGTCGATCCCTATCGCTTCGAGGAACTCGGCGCGCTTGGCCGCGTCACGCTTCGCCCGCGCGAGGTCAACTGGAAGAATGTCGGCGACAATTATTCGGACGGGTTGCACATCCCCGTGGCGCACCCCGGCCTCACTCGCCTGTTTGGCAAAAGCTATGGCGTCGAGGCCGAGGATCGTGTCGATCGCATGTGGGGTGACCTGATCGACCGGCCGTCGGTGAACTGGTCGGAGCGCATGTATCAGCGGCTGCTGCCGCCGGTGCCGCATCTGCCGGAGGCGAACCAGCGTCACTGGCTCTATTTCAAGCTCTGGCCGAATGTCGCCTTCGACATCTATCCCGATCAGGTCGATTTCATGCAGTGGTTGCCGACCGGGCCGACGACCTGCCTGATCCGCGAAATCAGCTACGTCCTCCCCGACGAACGCCGCGAGATGAAGGCCGCGCGCTACCTCAACTGGCGCATCAACCGTCAGGTCAACGCCGAGGACACCGAGCTGATCACGCGCGTCCAGCAGGGGATGCAGTCGAAAAGCTTCACCATGGGGCCGCTCAGCGACAAGGAAGTGTGCCTCAAGCACTTCTGCTCGCGGATGCGCGACCTGATCCCCGAGGCGCGGCTGGAGCAGGCGCCGAAGGCGGGATGGAGCCGCGCTTGAACGACAGCGCGCCCGTGGTGATCGTCGGCGGTGGCCCCGCCGGCATGGTCGCGGGTCTGCTCTTTGCGCGGGCCGGGGTGCGCGTCACCATCCTTGAAAAGCATGCCGACTTCCTACGCGATTTCCGCGGCGACACGGTGCATCCCTCGACGCTCGAACTGTTCAATGAGATCGGGCTGCTGGAAGAACTGCTCAAGAAACCGTACGCCGCGATCGACACGATGACGCTCAACTTGCTGGGCGGGCAATATACGATCGCGACGATGAAGCATCTGCCCGTCGCGGCGCGCTTCGTCGCGATGATGCCGCAATGGGACCTGCTCGATTTTATCGCGGGGCAGGGCCGGAAATATCCGACCTTTGATCTGCGCATGTCGACCGAGGCGACCGGGCTCACCTATGACGCAACGAACCGCGTCAACGGCGTGACGCTCGCGAGTGGTGAGACTTTGCCAGCGCGGCTCGTCATCGCCGCCGACGGGCGCCGCTCGGTGCTGCGCGACGCCGCCGAATTGCTGCTCGAAGATCTCGGTGCGCCGATGGACGTGCTGTGGTTCCGTATCCCCGTTCCCGCCGGCGTAGACATGTCCGAAGTCGCGCTCGGCACGATCGACAAGGGCGGCATGGTCGTCGCGATCCCGCGCGGCGATTATTGGCAGTGCGCGCAGATCATCGAGAAGGACGGCTTTGCACCGATCGAGGCGCGGGGGATCGCAGCGTTTCGCGACAAGGTCGTCGAGATCGCGCCCGGCCTTGCTGCCGGGATCGACGCGATCCAGAGCTTCGACGACGTCAAACTGCTCACCGTCGCGCTCGACCGGCTGACGCGCTGGTCGCGCCCCGGCCTGCTCGCGATCGGCGACGCCGCGCACGCGATGTCGCCCGTCGGCGGCGTCGGGATCAATCTCGCGGTGCAGGATGCCGTCGCGACCGCGAATATCCTCGCCGCACCGCTCGCCGCGGGCGCCGACCCCGATCCCTTGCTCGTCAAGGTGCAGGACCGCCGTTGGACGCCGACGATACGCATGCAGGCGATCCAGCGTTTCGCGCACCAGCGCGTCATCGAACCGATGCTGCGCGGCGAGATCGCCCGCGTGCCCTTCGCCGTCCACTTGCTCGACGCGATCCCGCTGCTCCGCCGCATCCCGGGCCGCATCCTCGGCCTCGGTTTCGGCCGCCAACATGTTCAATCCCCGCTTGCGAAAGAATTTTCATGACCAAAGCCTATGACGCCCTGATTATCGGCGCCGGCCACAACGGCCTCGTCTGCGCCTTCTATCTCGCGAAGGCGGGGCTGAAGGTCCGCATCGTCGAGGCGCGCGACGTCGTTGGCGGCGCCGCGGTGACCGAGGAATTCGCACCGGGCTTCCGCAATTCGGTCGCCAGCTACACGGTCAGCCTGCTCCAGCCCAAGGTCATCGCCGACATGAAGCTCGCCGATCATGGCTATCGCGTCATCGAGCGGCCGATCAGCAACTTCCTGCCGCAGGAAGAGGGCGGCTATCTGAAACTCGGCGGCGGGCTCGAACGGACGCAAAAGGAATTTGCGCGCTTCTCGGCGCACGACGCCGCGCGGCTTCCCGAATATTATGACATGCTCGAGGGCGTCGCCGACGTGCTGCGCGACCTCGCATTGAAATCGCCGCCGAATGTCGGCGACGGCTTCAAGACTTTGCTCGACGCGGCGCGGCAGGGGCGCGGGCTGACCAAGCTCAGCCTGTCGCAGCAGCGCGACGTGCTCGAACTCTTCACCAAGTCGGCGCGCACCTTCCTCGATAGCTGGTTCGAGAGCGAAGCGGTCAAGGCCGCCTTCGGTTTCGACGCAGTGGTCGGAAACTACGCCAGCCCCGACACGCCAGGCAGCGCCTATGTCCTGCTCCACCACGTCTTCGGCGAAGTGAATGGCAAGAAGGGCGCGTGGGGCCACAGCGTCGGCGGCATGGGCGCGATCACCCAGATGATGGCGAAGGTTTGCACCCAGCTCGGCGTCGAGATCAGCCTCGAAAGCCCGGTCGACAAGGTTCTTGTCGATGGTGGCAAGGCGGTCGGGGTCAAGCTGGTCGGCGGCGAGGAAATCGCCGCGGCGCGCGTGATCGCCAATGTCGGGCCGAAATTGCTCTACGAACGCATGTTCGACGAAAGCGATATCGCCCCCGAATTCCGCCGCCGCATCAAGGCATTCAAAGCGGGCAGCGGCACCTTCCGCATGAATGTCGCGCTCAGCGAACTGCCGCGCTTCACCTGCCTTCCCGAACCCGGCGAGCATCACCAGTCCGGGATCATCATCGCCCCGACGCTCGACTATATGGACAAGGCATTCCTCGACGCGAAGGAACATGGCTGGTCGAAGAAGCCGATTGTCGAAATGCTCATCCCGTCGACGGTAGACGACAGCCTCGCGCCTCCCGGGCAGCATGTCGCAAGCCTTTTCTGCCAGCAATTTGCGCCTGAATTACCGGATGGTCGCGACTGGGATGTCGAGGAAGGCAAGGCGGCCGATACGATCATCGACACGGTCGAGGCGCACGCGCCGGGCTTCCGCGCTTCGATCGTCGGGCGCCAGATCCTCAGCCCCAAGGGGCTTGAACGCAAGTTCGGGCTGGTCGGCGGCGACATCATGCACGGCAATATGAGCCTCGATCAGCTCTGGTCGGCGCGCCCCGTGCTCGGCAACGGCGCCTATCGCGGGCCGGTCAAGGGCCTCTACATGTGCGGGGCGGGGACGCACCCTGGCGGCGGCGTGACCGGCGCGCCGGGGCACAATGCCGCGCAGGTAATCCTGCGCGACCGCGGCCTGTTCGCCCCGAAGTGGCGTTGAGGCCGGGCTTACCCGAAGCCGACCACCTGCGGCATCGCCGGGCGCGCCGCCCGTTCTTGCCGTAGCCGTTCGACAAGCGCGGCATCGTCGCCGGTGCCGAGGAAGCCGAGCTGGCGTGCGACGACGGCGAAGTCGCCGAGCGTCAACCCGGCGAGCCGGTCGAGCGTAGCCGGCGCGTCGCGACCGAAGAAATGCGTGAACGCTCTCCGTGCGCGCGTCGCGTCGAGCGGGCGCATTTCGACCTTGAAGACGAAGCGCCGCGCCGAGGCGGGATCGAGCTTCGCGGCATGGTTGGTCGCCGCGGCGAAGGGCAGCGGGTGCTCCTCCATCCAGGTCAGCAGCTCGTTGACCTGACTGACTTCCCAGCTCTGCGTCGCCCCCTGCCGGTCGGCGAGCAGCGAATCGACTTCGTCGAAAAAGAGCATAGCCCCCTGACGCCTTGCATCGGTGAAAGCGCGCGCGATCGCCTTTTCGGTCTCGCCAACCCACTTTGACATCAGGTCCGACGCGCGCCTGACGTGCAGCGGTCGCCCCAGCCGGCGCGCGAGTGCCTGCACCGCCTCGGTCTTGCCCGTTCCCGGGGGGCCGGTGAGCAGCAAAGAGAAATCGGCAGGGCTCTCTTCGTGCGTCAGGCTCGCGAATAGCGCCGGCAGATCGATATCGGCGGCGAGCAGCGTCTCATCGAAGGAACGCGGTGCGCGAGGCTGCACCGTCTCGCCCTTCATCGCGCCGAGGACCGAGCCGGCAAAGCGGCTTGCACTTTCGGGATCGCCCGCGAGCGCGGCCGCGCGTGCAGCGACGCGGAACAGCGATGCCGTTTCGGGTGCTCGCGCCGCGAGCGACTGCAAGGCCGGATCGACCGCGACCTTCTCTTCGGCGCTCACGCGTTCGAGCATCGCCGGACTGTATGCGACGCCCGGAAAATCCATGCGGATCGACAGGCTGAACCGGCGCAGGATCGCGGGATCGACATCGGCGATCGAGTTCGACGTCCAGATAACCGGCACGACATTTTCTTCGAGCAGCCGGTTGACGAACAGCTTCGATCCGGAGCGGTTGCGAATGCGGCCATCCTGTTCGACCTGCGCGCCGCCGAGAAGATCCTCCATCTCGTCGAACAGCAACAGGGCGCGTCCGCGCTTTTCGAGCGTGCGCAGCGCCAGCCGCAGCGCGGCGACGCGGTCGAAGCGGCTCGGCTCTTCGCCGTCGCTGTCGGCTTCGCCGACGGCGTGCAGCGGCTCGCCGAGCGCCCCGGCGAGCGTGCGCGCCAGTTCGGTCTTGCCCGTCCCCGGCGGGCCGTGGATCAGGATGTTGATCCCGCGCGCGCCGCCCTCGAGCGCGCCGCGCAACAGCGCGAGCGCCAGATCGGCATCGGCCCGCTGCGCCGGAAAATCGGCGAGTGCGTGGCGTGCCGTCTGCCTTCGGCCGAGCAGGCCGTCGATCAGATTTTCATGCTGCCCGGTCTTGGCGTCGAGCAGCCGTTCGAACGACCAGCAGAGGCCGAATTCGACCTTGCCTTCCTTGCTCGTCCAGCGCCCGACGAGATCGAGCCGGACGACTTCGGCGGTGCGAATGGCGTGCGGCGCAAACCCGGTGAGCGTCCCGACCAGCGTCTCCATATCGAGCGCCTCGGTTTCGACCAGCTTGGCAAGGCTGCGAGTCAGTGGGCCGCGGTCCATCGCGGTGGCGAGCAGCAGCAGCGCACGCTCTTCGGCGGCGAGCTCGAGCGCGTCGGCCAGCCGGCCGGCCTGAAGCAGGCACTCGTCTTCGCGCGCGCCGGGTGTCGGGGTCGGGACCCCGAGCAGATCTGCGCGCGCGATCATCTTCTCCGCGAACCCGAGCGCAGTAGTGCGCGTGCGGGCCCAGCCGAGCAGCGCCCGGCCGGTCCTGGTCTTGCCCGGATGATCCGTGGCGATGGCGCGCGCGAGTGCGCGCGCCCAATGGCTGTCGTGCAACATAAAGTCCTGCCTGCGGCCGGCGGACGCACGGCGCCCGACGGCAGAAGTGATGATAGGCGGGTTGGAAATTGCGGCAGCGCCCGGGCGCACCGCGTCAGGAAAAACGCGCTACGACAGCGGGCGGATGCCGCAGGGCTTCAAACCCTGGATGTTTCGGCGGTCCGACACGTCACGTCTCCAAAAAGGCCCGAATCCGGGCCAACGGGATTGCGCCAATAGGCGATTTCCTGTCCCGGGGCAAGGTTCAGGCGGTTGCGGGCGCCGCGCGCTTCATCGCGAAATAGATCGGCAGGCCGGCGGCGGTCATCGCGAGGCTCCACAGACTCGCTTCGACCCCCGCGCCGTAAAAGGCCCAGCAGCTGTAAAGGAAGCCGAGGATCGTTGCGGCGGCGAAGCCGGTCGAGACCTTGATCGTGCCCTGTCGTTCGAGCACCAGCGCCGACGCCGCGCCGACGATGTAGAGGATGATTGCGGTCGAGGTGGTGACCTTGACCATGAAGGCGAAGAGGTCGGCGAGACCGCGCGAATAATTGGCGTAGACGATCACGCTGGCGAGCCCGCTCGATACGATCTGGGTGATCCAGGGCGACGCGAATTTATTGTCGCGCGCGAAAGCTGAAGGTAGCAGGCGCCGGTGCGCAAGGTCGCGCGGAATATCGCCCTGCAGCAGGACAAAGCCGTTGAGTGCGCCGAGTGCTGCCACGGCGGCGAAGAGCGCGACGACGTCGCCTGCTTCCGGGCTCACCAAGCGTCCGAAGAAGGTTGCATAGGCCGCGTTCGAACCTTGCAACGTCTCTAGCGGTACCATCAGCGTTACCGTCGTGCACGACAGCAGATAGAGCAGCCCGACTGCCGCTGCCGCTATGACCGTCGCGCGCGGAATCGTGCGCTCGGGGTCCTTCACGCGGTCGCTGACGACGCACGCGCTTTCGAAACCGAGCAACGCGAACAAGGTCAGCGTGGCCGCAGAACTGACCCCCGACAGGCTGAGCGGCTCGGTCCCCGTCATGGTGGGAGGGGGCGCGGCGCCCGTGCCGAGCGCCCAGACGCCGACGAGCACCGCGCCGATCACGGGGATCAGCTTCAGGCCCAGCGTCAGTAATTGTGCCCCGCCCGCACGGCGGACGCCGAACAGGTTGACGAGGGTGAAGAACCAGATGCAGCCGATCGCGATCCACGCGGGCAGCGCGCCGGCATCGGCGAGCCATGGCATCAGGATCGACATGTTGCTGATCGCCGCCACCGCAAGCGTCGCAACGACGGTCCAGCAGCTGATCCAGTAGCTCCACGCGACGATGAAGCCGGTGCCGGGGCCAAAGGCGGCGGCGGCATAGGTGAAGGCAGCGCAGCCTTCAGGGAGGCGCCGGGCAAGGCGGGCGAACACGATCGCAAGGCAGAGGGTCCCCGCGATCGAGACGAGCCAGCCGACGATCGCGTTCCACCCGAGCGGCGCCAGGTCGCGCGGCAGCAGGAACACCCCCGACCCGATCATATTGCCCATGCCGAGCGCGATGCACATCAAAAGGCCGAGCTTTTGGCTCGGCCTTTCGCTGTTGGTTGCGGGAACGGTCACCCGGTCAGAATTCCTTGCTGACCTTGAGCCCGATCAGGCGTGGCCGAATCGGGGTGTCATAGAAAACGCCGCCGGTGCTGCTGATCCCGTCGGGGTCGCCGCACGTCGTTTCCAGACACTGGACCCCGGTGTTGATGATCCCGCGGCTGTCGAACAGGTTCGTCGCGAACAGTTCGGCTTTCCAGTCGTCGGCCTTCACCCCGACACTGAAATCGACCGTGGTGTAGGATTTGAGGGTGCCTTTGAGTGTATTTTCGAACGTGCGAAGATCGCTGCGGCGCTTGCCGGTATGGTTGACCGCGAACTGGACGTGTCCGCCGAGATCGCCGACCGGGAATTCGTAGCGCGTCACGACATTGCCCTTGAACTTCGGCGTGACCGGAAGCCCGGTGCCCGCAGGTGCGAGCAGCGAGTTGCCGGCGGTTGTGCAGTCGAAGTCGGCATTGGCGATGCGGCAGAAATCGCGGCGGATTTCGGCGTCGTTATAGCTCATCCCGGCATTGATCGAGAAGCCGTCCTGACGATAGCCGACGTCGAGCTCGACCCCGCGAATGCGCGCGATGCCGGCATTGCGGATTTCGCTGAGCCCGTTGAGGCCGAGGAAGGAGAGCTGGATATTCTTCCAGTCCTCCTGATAGATCGCGCCGTTGAAGCGGAGCGGCCCCCAGCTCGTCTTCCAGCCCACTTCATAGTTGTCGAGCGTGTCGGAGCCATAGGGCGGCAGGCTACCGCGGCGGTTGATGCCGCCGGGGCGATAGCCGCGCGACCAGGTCGCATAGATCAAAGCGTCCTCGGTGAACTTGTAGGTCAGGTTGAGCTTGTGGATGAAGTCGGTGTCCTTCGTCTTCTTGTCGAGGTTGGTGCAGGGCGACCCCGCGACCACCGCCGGTCCCTGACAGGCATAGACGGGGTTCGAGCTGAAGCCTGGATTGTTGTAGCCGAAGAATCCGACGAGGCTGTTGTCGAACTTGTAGATGCGGCCGCCGCCGGTCAGCGTCAGCTTGTCGGTGATGTCGAAGCTGAGTTCGCCGAACGCGGCATAGTCGCGGTCGACGCGCAGCTGTTTGGTCAGCCAGATATTGTCGACGGTACCCGGAACCTGAATCGAGTCCGCAATGTCGTCGACCACATAATGTTGTTCGATATTATGCGCCTGACGCTGCCAGAACAGGCCGCCGATGAACCGGATCGGTGCGTCGGCGGGCGAGGCGACGCGTGCCTCGACGAAGCTCTTCTTGTAGCGGTCGATGCCCAGAATATACTGGTTCGGACTGACGAGATCGCCATTATTGTCATAGAAGGACGCGCCCGAGCCATAGAGTGCGTCATAGAAATAGGCATAATCCGAATAGTCGCTTTGGACGTCGGTCTTGCGGCGGAGATGGCCGCCGGTGACGGTCAGATCCCAGCTGCCGAGCTTGCCCTCGATCGTCAGCGCCGCCTGCAGCCATTTGTCCTTCGACGATTCGGGATTGTACTGGACCGTCTGCAGGCTCTTGGTCACCGCACCCGACCGTTCCTGGGCATAGCTGCCATTGGTCTTCTGGATCTGGCCCATGATCGTCGGACGGATCGTCCAGTCGTCATCGAGCTCGATCCCGAGCGCGAGGCGTGCGCCATAGGTGTCGGCGTTGTTGTAGTTCTTTTCGACCAGCGCAGTGTTGTTCTGCGTGATGCCGCTCGTCGGATAGGTTCGGCTGCCGGCGATATTGTCGATATATCCGCCGTCCTTGCGGTACCAGGCGACAAGGCGCGCGGCGGCGCGGTCGCCGAGCTTCGCATTGAGGAAGCCTTCGGCGACGCCGCCGAAATCGCCATGGGCGACATTGTTGATCTCGACCCCGACCTCGCCATAGGTGCCGCTGGTGTCGGGGCGGTTGGTGACGAGCTTGATCGTGCCGGCCATCGAGCTGGCGCCATAAAGCGTGCCCTGCGGACCGGCGAGTGCCTCGACGCGGGCGAGGTCGTAGGTGTGAATGTCGAGCGCGCCCTGAATCGTCGTCACGGGCATTTCGTCGAGATAGGTGCCGACGGTCGGCAGCGAGGCCGAGTGGTTGGCGTTCTCGCCCGAGGCGACGCCGCGGAAATAGACCTGGGTAAAGCCCGGCGCCGCGGTCTGGATCGTCACCGACGGCAGGAATTTGACGACGTCCTGGAATTCCTTGACCTGCAGCTCGGCGAGCCGCTCGTTGCCGATCGCGCTGATCGCCATCGGCACGTCCTGCAGATTCTGCTCGCGCTTTGATGCCGTGACGACGATGTCGTCGTCATTCCCCGTATTGGCTTGCTGGGCAAGCGCCGTTCCCGATGTGCACAAGATGGTGCTGCCGAGCAGCACCGCGCCGCTTTTGGTCAACACGGCCGATAGTTTCCGCATGGAATCCCCCTCGCATGACAGTCCTGTGACGGAGCATGACGCGGTGCAGCGCAAGCGCAAGCACTGTTCGCGGGGCGTGGGGTGGCGGACAGAAAATGTCGCCTACTGTTGCTCAAAGGCAACGAATTTTCGGCTGCGTCGTCAGTCGAAGCTGGCCGGAACCTCCGGGTAAGCCGTCAGCACCGGGCCGAGCGCCGTCTTCAGCGGATCGAGCCACGCCTCATAGGGGCGCCATTGGTCGACCCCGTCACGATTGATCGGGCGGCGGACCTGTTCGCTCGACGCGGTGCGCACCGCGCGCGCGTTGCGATGGAAATCGAGGCAGCCTTCCTCGAAATCCAGTCCGAGCCAGCCAAGCAGCGCGCGCACTTCGGCCTCGGGATCGTCGAGAAGCGCTTCGTGGATGACGCGGTGGACGCGGCCCGGCTGGACCGCGTCGATATGCGCCATCAGCCGGACATAATCGCGGTAATAGGTGCCGATGTCGGCGAGACCGTAGCTGAAGGCCTGCCCCTTCGCGAAATGCTGGCGGAAATTGGAAAAGCAGCAATCGAGCGGGTGCCGCCGCGCATCGATGATCTTCGCATTCGGCAGCACTAGCCGGATGAAGGGAAGGTAAAGCCAGTTGTTCGGCAGCTTGTCGATGTAGAAGGGCTTCTCCGTCTTCCGCTGCACCGCGGTGCGGCGAAGATAATCGGCGCCAAGGTCTGCGAGCTGCTCCGCTGGCGCCTCGACGAGCGCCTCGACCCAGAGCCGCGCATCGCCCTTGGCCTCCCGGCCGAGCGTCAGCGCGAGCGAAGGAATGTCGGGGAGTTCCATCGTGCCCTCGACTGCCGAATGGCTCGCGAGAATCTGTTCGACGAGGGTCGATCCTGCACGCGGCAGGCCGAGAATGAAGACGGGGTCGGGCGAAGGGTCGCCGTAACCCGAGCGGGCCGCGAAGAGATCGGCGGAAAAGGCCGCGATGGCGCGGTCGGCGGTCGTGCTCGTTTCGGCGGCACTATAGTCGAGCTGGCCGGCACGGATCGCATTGCCCGCAGCATAGTGGCGAAAGGCGGGCTCGGCTTCGCCGGCGTCGTCATAGGCCTTGCCGAGCGCGAAGTGGAGGTGGAGCCGGTCTTCGTCGCGTGCGGGATCGCCGGCGGGGGTCGCTACCAGCGCCTCCTCCATAGCAGCCCGGTCGTTCGCCTCGAACCGTATCGTCTTCAGATTGGCGAGGCTCCACCAGATTTCCCCGAGCCCCGGATCGGCTTCGAGCCCGCGGCGATAGGCGGCGATGCTGTCGTCCTGCCGCCCGACGGTCTTGAGGATATGGCCGTAACTCATCCAGAGCTTCCCCTGCGCCGGAAAGCGCCGGGTCAGTTCCTCGTAGAGCGTGATCGCCTCGTCATAGCCGCCGATACGGCCGAGCGCGGCCGCTTTCAAATTGGCGTGCGCGGGATTGTCGGGGTCGTCGCCGAGCACCGCGTCGAGCGTTTCGGCCGCCTCGGCGAACCGGTTCTGCTTGTAATAGACCGTCGCAAGATTGGCCCGCGCCGCGCCGAAGCCGGGCGCGAGTTCGAGTGCGCGCGACAGCAGTTTCTCGGCATCGCCATAGCGGCCGATCCGTCCCGCGACCTCGGCGAGCATACGGATCGCCGCGACATCGGTCGCATCCTCGCGCAGCCGTCCGCGCAGTGCGGCCTCCGCATCGGGAAGGCGGTTTTCGGAAAGTGCCAGTGCGGCATCGACCATCGCGGGGTCATGGATCGCCGCGCCGACGGCCGCGAGCGAGGCGTCCTGCGCGTCGGTCTCGCGCCCGAGAGCGCGTAGTGCACGGGCAGCGAGCCGATGCGCCTCGGCCGAGGTCGGTACTGCCTCGAGGATCGCCTCGGCCTGCGCCAGCGCGGTGGCGGGTTGGCCGTTCAGGAGCTGGCGTGCGTTGGCGATCGCCGCGTCGAGCGTGACCGTCGCCTCCAAGACTCAGCTCTTTTTCCGGGCCTTGGCGATCGCCTGTTTGAGCGCGTCATAGCCGACCTGACCCTGAAACAGCTGGTCGCCGACGATCCAGGTCGGGGTCGCGTTGAGCTGAAGCTGCGTCGCGAGCGCGAGGTTGGAATCGATCTCGCGCTGGAACAGCGCCTCGTTCGCGGTCGCATCGGCGCTGCCGTCGGTCACGACACCCGCTTTCGCGGCGGCGGCGGCGATCGCCGACGGGTCGAGCGACGAGGCCGCGAACATCGCGTGGTGGAAGGCGTCATATTTACCCTGCCGCGCGGCGGCGAGCGCCATGATCGCGGCGTCGCGGCTTTGCGGTGCGATGATCGGCAGTTCGCGGAACACGACCTTCAGGCGTTTGTCCTCGCGGATCAGCCGGTCGACGTCAGGGACACTGGCGCGGCAGAAGCCGCACGCATAATCGGTGAAGACGACCAAAGTCACGTCGCCGTCGGCATTGCCCGCCCATGCCCCGGCATAAGGCTTTTCGAGCGCGGGGCGCACCGCATCAACGGCCTTCGCCATCTCCTTGCTGCGCTGCGCCTCGAAGGCTTCGGGAATCATTTCGGGATGCGCGCGGATATAGTCGGCGACGATCGTTTCGACCTCGCTCTTGCTCATCCCGCCGCCGAAGCGGCCGCCGAGCCAGAAGGTGGCGGCAAGCAACAGCAGCGCGCCGAGTGCGATTGCCCAAAGCGGGGCGGGCAGTGCCGCCCCCGAAACGGCAGCGCGCGGCGTCCGTGGCGGCTGATGTGGCATGCGATCGTCGGGTTCGGGACCCGAAAGCGAGGGCGGCGGCGTGGCGGCGGCCGCCTTGGCCTTCGCCGGCTTGGCTGCAGGCGGCGCGGCTGCAGCGGGTTCACCGGCAAACAGCGGCAGGTCGGTTGCGCCGGTCGAAGGCTCGGCAGCGCGCGCCTCGGCTTCCTCGCGCGCAAGCAATTGCTCGAGCCCCGAGGGGGGCGGCGGGGCGTCCTCACGCGGTGCGGGACGCAGCTTGGTCGCGGCGTCGCCGATCTGTTCGCGCAGGCTTTCGGTTCCGGCTTTGGCGACCTGACCGATCCCGGCCCTGGTCTTGCCCGCAACCTCGCCAAGCCCGCGCGCGGCGTCGCTCGACAGCTTCTGGGCCTTGTCGCCCAGCGCCATCTTGTCCCATGCCTCGCCGCTGGCCTTCGCGGCGGCGCGGCTCGCCTTGGCCGAACTTCGGCCGACGGCTTTCGCCGCGCGGGCGGTCAGGGCGCCACTCTTCGCCGCGAGCGCGCGCGAGCGACGCGGAATTTCCATCGCCTCGACGCGCGCGGGAATGTCGGCACGCTCGCCGACATCGATCGTCCAGTCGGCAAAGGCTTCGGCGCCGTTGCGGATACGATCCCAGACATTGGCGGCACCCGCCTTGATCGCCTCGGGCCGGACCAGCGGATCGCGCGGCTTCTCCGCCGCCTTGTAGCGCGCGAGGTCGATCCCGACCGGCGGTTGCTCTGTCGGTTTGGCCAGCCCACCGTGGTCGGCAGTGTCGTGCGCGGACGCCGACGCATCGGGCGTCGGGGCCGGGTCGCGCAGCCACGGCTGGTAATAATCGTCTTTCTTATCGGTCACTTGTCGCCCTTGAGCACCGGCGGCGGCGGTGCGTCCCCATCATATGTCGTTTGAATCTAGCGCTTTTTGCGTGTCTGTTCCACCTCGGCGCGCGACACCAGCGCTATATCCTGTGCACGAATCCAGTCGGGCGAGCCTTCGGGCAGGCCCTGCATCGCGGTTTCGGCATTACGCAGCGCGAGCCCCGCCTGTCCACCCTCCAGATTATAGCGTTCGGCCGAAGCGAGCGCGGCGCGCGCCTGATCGCCCTTGTTCGCATAGACGATACCGAGCTGATACCAGGCGAAGGGATTTTGATTGTCGAGCGCGACCGCGGTCTTGAGCACCTTTTCGGCCTCGGCAAAATTGGCGGGATCTTCGGTCGCGATCAGCGCATGACCGAGCGTTGCGGCGATCAGCGGCTGCGATCTGGAATTGGTCACTGCCTCGCGCAGCGGCGGGATCGCATCCTTGGGCCGCCCGGATTCGAGCATCACCTGACCCTCGAGCTCGAGAAAATAAGGGTCGTGCGGATCGGCCTTGAGCAGGCCCTCGACTTCGGCCAGCGCCTTGTCGGGATAGGCGCTCTTGTGCCAGGCATAGGCGCGGGCATAGCGCGCGGGGATGCTGGTGTTGCTCTCGGGAAATTTGCGCAGTGTGCGCTGCGGGTCGGCGATATAGCCTTCGAGCTTGGCCTTCACGCGCTGAAAGCGCGCCTCGATCTTCGGGTCGGCGGGTTTGGCCCATGCGGGGTCGACGATATAGACTTCGCGCAGCGCCTGAATGCGGTCGCCCGACATCGGATGCGTGCGGCCATAGGCCTGATCGTCGTCCTGCTTGATGCCATAGCGGAATTCGAGATTCTGGAGCTTTTTGAAGAAAGCCAGGCTGCCGCGACCGCTGATTCCCGCCTTCGAAAGATATTGGGCGCCGGCGGCGTCGGCGGTCGATTCCTGAACCCGGTTGAAGGCGAGGTATTTTCCGAGTGCCGCCTGCTGGCCCGCCATCAGAATGCCCATGCCGGCGTCGCCGCCGCCCGCCGCAATCGCCGCGGCGCCGAGCAGAAGGCTGAGGATCGAAATGCCGGTCGCCGCCTTTGCGCCTTCGCTGGCGCGGATCGCATGGCCGCCCATGACGTGACCGAGTTCGTGCGCGAGTACGCCTTGGACTTCTTCAGCGCTGTCCGCCGCCTCGATCAGCCCGCTGAAGACATAGATGTCCTGACTGCCGGCAACGAAGGCATTGATGCTGCGGTCGCCGAGCAGGTGAACGCGCACCTGTCCCGGCTGAAGCCCCGCCGCAACCAGAAGCGGGTCCATCATGTCCTGAAACAGCGCCTCGGTCTCGGCATCGCGCAGGATCGATTGCGCCGCCGCCGGGCGCACCGCGATGGCGATCATCGCGAGAAGGGTCAGCAGGACACGGAAAAACGCGGCCGATTGCTGCGCGCTGCGCGCGGGATGCTGCGGGAATGCGGTCATCGCCGCCTGTCTTGCGCCGCGCGCCTGAACCTCGACTGAAGCCATGCGTGCTTATTGGGGCTCATGGTGCGTGGGCGCAAGGTGCGGATGATAATTCCGCGATCAGTCGAGGGCCAATCGGGCGGCAACGGATATGTTGCCGCCCGATTGGCTTGTCCGATCAGTTGCCAAACGTGCGCTGCCACCAGCCGCGACGGGGTTCGCCGTCGGGCCCAATTTCGCCATCGTCGGCTTCGGCCGCAACAGGCTCGCCGTCTGTCGCGGCGGGCTCTGCCACCGTTTCAGGAGCGGGCTCGGCCACCTTCTTGGCGCGGCTGGCACGCTTTTTCGGCGCAGGCTTGGCGACTTCGGCTTCGGCCTCGACCGGCACAGCCTCTTCGACAGCAGGAGCCTCCGCTACCGGTGCCTCGACGGCTGCAGCAGCTTCGGCTTCCGCAGCGGCTGCGGCTTTGGTCTTGCGCGGCGCGCGCTTGCGCTTCGGCTTTTCCTCGGCAGCGGGTGCTTTCTCGGCCGCGGGTTCGGGAGCGGCTTCGGCCGGAGCGGACTCTTCGGCCTCGACGACCACGGCATCCTCGGCCTTCTTACGACCGCGACCGCCACGGCGGCGCGGTTTCTTCTCGGCGATCTCGGCTTCGGCCTCGACCGGCGCGGCCTCTTCGGCAGATGCTTCGGCGTCAGTGTCGCCGTTGGCTTCGCCTTCGACGTCTTCAGTGCCCTCGGCGCCTTCGTCGTCGCGGCGACCGCGGCGGCCACGGCGGCGGCGGCGGCGGCGCTTGCGGCCTTCGCCGTCCTCGCCTTCCTGGCTTTCGGGCCGTTCGCGGCGAGCGGGGCGCTCCTCGGCCTCTTCGGCTTCGGTTTCTTCTTCCTCGTCCTCATCGACGAAGTCGTCATCATCCTCATCCTCGATCGGCGCGATCGGGGCGAAGCTGCGGCGCGCGATCGGCGGCGGGCCGCTGACCTCGACCGCCATGCGTGCGCCTTCGGTCTCGCCGTCGGGCAGGATTTCGACGGTGACGCCGTAAAGCTCCTCGATCTCGCGCAGTTCGCGCCGCTTTTCGTTGAGGAGGTAGAAGGTCGCTTCCTGGCTCGCGCGCAGGGTGATCTTGTTTCCCTTGCCGCGCGCGGCCTCCTCTTCGATGAGGCGCAGCGCGCTGAGGCCCGCCGACGATGCGGTGCGGACGAGGCCGGTGCCTTCGCAATGCGGGCACGGGCGCGTCGAGGCTTCGAGCACGCCGGTGCGCAGACGCTGGCGGCTCATCTCCATCAGGCCGAAGCCCGAAATGCGGCCGACCTGGATGCGCGCGCGGTCGTTCTTCAGCGCATCCTTCATCGCGCGCTCGACCTTGCGGACGTTCGAGCCATGATCCATGTCGATGAAGTCGATCACGACCAGCCCGGCCATGTCGCGCAGGCGGAGCTGGCGGGCGATTTCGGCCGCGGCCTCCAGGTTGGTGCTGAGCGCGGTCTGTTCGATATTATGCTCGCGCGTGGAGCGGCCCGAGTTGATGTCGATCGATACCAAAGCCTCGGTCGGGTTGATCACCAGATAGCCGCCCGATTTCAGCTGGACGACGGGATTGAGCATCCCCGCGAGCTGATCCTCGACGCCGTAGCGCTGATAGAGCGACACCGGATCGGCATATTGCTTCACGCGCCGCGCGTGGCTCGGCATCAGCAGCTTCATGAACTGCTTCGCCGCCTTATAGCCCTCGTCGCCCTCGACGAGCACTTCCTCGATATCCTTGTGATAGATGTCGCGGATAGCGCGCTTGACGAGATCGCTGTCCGAATGGATCAGCGCGGGCGCGCTCGACCCCAGCGTATTCTCGCGAATTTCGTCCCACAGGCGGGCGAGATAGTCGAAGTCACGCTTGATCTCGACCTTGGTGCGGCTCATCCCCGCGGTGCGGACGATGCAGCCCATCGTCGGCGGCAGCGCCAGCTCGTCGATCATCGCCTTCAGCTTGCGGCGATCGGCCCCGTTCGAAATCTTGCGACTGATCCCGCCGCCATGCATCGTGTTCGGCATCAGCACGCAATAGCGGCCGGCGAGTGACAGATAGGTGGTGAGCGCAGCGCCCTTGTTGCCGCGCTCTTCCTTGACGACCTGCACCAGCATCACCTGACGGCGACGGATGACGTCCTGAATCTTGTAGCGGCGGCGCAGTGACATGCGGTTTTCGCTGTCTTCGTCGTCGTTGCGGCGGCTGCGTCCGCGGCCGCCCTTGCGGTTGTTGTTGCCGCGCCCGCGCCCGCGACCCTTGCGGTCGCCACGGTCGTCCCGAGCTCCCTCGCCGCCGTCTTCGGCCGCTTCGTCGCCATTTTCCTCGGCGTCGTCATGCTCTTCGCCCCGATCGTCACCATCGTCTTCGCCGATGGTTTCGGGGGCAGGGGCGTCGCCATTGTCGTCGTCATGATATTCGACGTCGGCGACATCGCCCTCGAGTTCGTCGAGGTCTTCCTCGGCGCGCTGCGCGGCGGCGGCAGCATGTTCGGCCTCTTCGCGCAGCAACGCGTCGCGGTCTTCCTTCGGAATCTGGTAATAGTCGGGGTGGATTTCGCTGAACGCGAGGAAGCCGTGACGATTGCCGCCATATTCGACGAACGCCGCCTGCAGCGACGGTTCGACACGGGTTACCTTGGCCAGATAGATGTTGCCTTTGAGCTGCTTGTGCTCGGCAGACTCGAAATCAAACTCCTCGATTCGGTTTCCCTTGGTGACGGCGACCCGGGTCTCTTCCCGGTGCCGCGCGTCGATCAACATGCGCGTGGTCATTATTATCACTCCAGGCGCGCCGCGGCGCGCCAAACAAAAAGGCCGCGCCCCTCCCGTGGGAAAGGCTGCGGTCGATAGGGTTCAAAGAAAAAATATCGTTATTGCCGTGCGTGGCCCGCGTCCGGTTGCGGACGCGCATGCGGTCTTCGGTCGCGGCGCATACAGGGGCAAAAGCACCTGCGTCGCGATCAGAAGAGGGCATGGCAAGCCTCATGCGGCATCAACCTGTTTCGGGATTGAGCGGAGCGGCGGTGCGTCTTTCGGAGAGAAAGCCGCTCGTGCCGCCCGGTCAACCGGTGGACTGGCGGCGCATGTCTTTCCCCGCGTGCCCGGCACCGGAGCGGCCCTGATCCGCGATTTGCACGGGCCAGGCCTTTCCCCTCAAAAGGCCGGACGGCGCCGGGAAGGACACCGCCAGTGGGGGGGTGCTAGCATCGGCATGCGCCGACGGCAACCTCCGCCACGGAACAAAGATGGGAAGTGTTCCCAGTGTTGCAATAATTCCCCGGCGGGAAATTCATGTTGAATCGCCTGTTAACCGTGCCGGTTGACCCCGATTTGACGCACTGTGGCTAACACATGGTTCATCTTGTTGTGCGGCCGGGGTGCTCATGTTTTCGAATAAGCGCTGGACCATTGATCGGCCGCGGCGGCATAGAAGCGCCATGGGCCTCCTCTTCGTCCTTCTCGCGATGGTCTTTCATCCGGCGACCGCGTTCGCCGGAACGATCCGCGCGGTCGAAATCGGCAACGACGAGGTGACGCTGCGCTTCGACGATCTCGTCGTCGGCGCCTCGACCTTCATCCTCGCCGGTCCGGACCGGATCGCGCTCGACATTTCGGGCGCCGAGGCGGGCGCCGCGCGTGAAGGATCGGGACTTGTTCGCGCGGTTCGCCAAGGGCAGCCGAACGCCGACACGGCACGCGTGGTGCTCGACCTTGTGCAGCCGGTGATCCTGTCCGACGCGCGCTTCGCCGCCGACGGCCGCAGCCTGAGCTTTCGCCTCCGCCCGGTCTCGGCGAGCGAGTTCGAACGCGCCGCGCGTGGTCCGCGCGCCGAATTGCAGCCGCCCGCCCAATTCCGCGCGAAACCGCCGGGCAAACGCTACAGCGTCACCGTGCCGATCGGCAAACCGAAGCCCGCGCTGCCGCTGCCCGCGATTCAGGGGCCGAACAATCCGCGCCTGCCGCTCGTCGTGATCGATGCCGGGCACGGCGGGCACGATCCCGGCGCGATCAGCCCGCACAGCGGCAAGCGCGAAAAGGATATCACACTGGCGCTTGCCCGCGCGATCCGGGACGATCTGGTCGCGAGCGGCCGGGTCCGCGTCGCCCTGACGCGCTCCGACGACCGCTTTCTGGTGCTCGAGGAGCGCTTCGGGATCGCACGGCGGATGAAGGCCGACCTCTTCATCTCGATCCACGCCGACGCGGCCGAGAATGAGCAGGCGAACGGTGCATCGGTCTATACGCTGTCCGAAGTCGCATCCGACCGCGAAGCGGCGCGGCTAGCGGCGCGCGAGAACAAGGCGAACATCATCAATGGCGTCGATCTTGGCGCGCACAGCAGCGAGGTGTCGTCGATCCTGCTCGACCTGACGCAGCGCGAGACGATGAACGTCGCGTCTGACTTTGCCCGCCTGCTCCAGCGCGAGGCCGCAAGCGCGGTCAAATTTCGCACCAGCGCGCACCGCTTCGCCTCGTTCGTGGTGCTGAAGGCGCCCGACACGCCGTCGATCCTGTTCGAGACGGGCTTCATTTCGAACAAGGACGATGCCGAATTTCTCGCGTCGGCGGCCGGGCAGAAGAAGGTCGCACGCGGCGTTCGCGACGCGGTGCAGATCCATTTCGCGCGTCAGATCGCGGCGGTCGCGCGCTAAATCGGCTTGACCAGCCCTTGCGTCGCCGACAGCGTGCCGGTGACGGGAGAGGCGCATGGCGTGGAGCAACTGGTCGGGCAGCGTCACCGCGCCCGCCGATATAGCGAGGCCGCAAAGCGAGGACGAACTCGCGGCGCTGATCCGGAGGGCCGCCAAGGTTCGCGCGACGGGCGCCGGGCACAGTTTCATGCCGCTTTGTCAGTCCGACGAACTGATTATGGGTCTCGACCGGCTGGCAGGCGAAATGGTGATCGCTGCCGATCGGAAGACGGCACGCATTCCTGCGGGCTGGAGCATCAAGAAGCTGACCGCCTCGCTGTGGGCCGAGGGGCTGGCGCTCGCCAATCAGGGCGATGTCAATCCGCAGTCCCTCGCTGGCGCGATGGCGACGGGGACGCATGGCACCGGCGTCGGCCTCGGCTCGCTGTCGACAATGGCGCGCGGTTTTCGGCTGATCGGCGCCGACGGCGACGCGCACTGGTGCAATGAAACGACCGAACCCGATCTTTATCAGGCGCAGCGGCTGTCGCTCGGGATGTTCGGCATTGCGACCGGGATCGAGGTTGCCGTCGTCCCGGCCTTTCACCTGACCGAACGGATCGAGAAGCGCCGCTGGGGCGAGGTGCGCGAAGGCTATGATGAATGGGCCGGGCAGCATCGCCACATCGAATTCTGGCTCTTTCCGCACGCTGATCATGTGATCCTCAAGACGCTCGAACCTTGCGATCCGTGCGACCCGCCGCCATCGACGACCGATATGGAGGAAACGAGTTTTCGCCGGGTTCTAGATGTCGCGGTGCGGCTGCCCTTCTTGACGCCCTGGCTGCAGCGCGCGATGATGAAGACGCGCTTCGACGGCCATCGCCGCGGGCCGGCGCACGCCGTCTTTCCGTCCGACCGCACGATCCGCTTCGAGGAAATGGAATATGAGCTGCCGCGCGCGGCCGGGCTGGACGCGCTTTCGGATGTCGTCGGCTGGATCCGCAAGAAGCGGCTGCCGGTTACTTTTCCGTTCGAATATCGAACCGTCGCCGCCGACGATATCTGGATGAGCCCGATGAACGCCGGTCCCGTCGCCGCGATTTCGATGCACCAATATGCGAGGATGCCGTGGGCCGGCCACTTCGCCGTCGCCGAGGCCATCTTCCGCAGCTTTGGGGGGCGGCCGCACTGGGCGAAGCGCCACACGCTCACCCGCGATGATGTCGATACGCTCTATCCGATGGCCGAGCGCTATCGTAGCGTGCGCCGCGCCGAGGACCCGCAGGGCAAATTTCTCAACCCCCATCTGGAGGCTCTCTTTTCATGAGCGACGATCTGACCCTGCACGCGCATCTGGTCGGCCGGCAGGGCTCGCGCGCCGACCTTAACACGCCGGTGCTGGTGCTCGATCTGGAGGCGCTCGACCGCAATATCGCGGCGATGGCGAATTTGGCTCGGGAGGCCGGCATCGGCCTTCGCCCGCATGCGAAGACCCACAAAAGTGTCGATATCGCCAAGCGCCAGATTGTTGCGGGTGCGCTCGGCGTCTGCTGCGCGAAGATCGGCGAGGCCGAAGCGCTGGCCGATGGCGGGGTCAACGGCATCCTCATCACCTCGCCGGTCGCGGCGCCGCGCGCGATTGAGCGGCTCGCGAGCCTCGCAAAGCGCGCGAAGGGGCTGATGGCGACGATCGATCACTCCGCGGTTGCCGAACGGATCAATGTCGCGCTGGCGGCCGAAGGCGCGACGCTCGACGTCATCATCGATATCGATCCGGGCATCGCGCGCACCGGGGTCGCCTCGGCCGAGGCCGCGGTTGCACTGGCGCAGGCGATTGCGGCGTTGCCCAATCTGACGCTGCGCGGCGTGCAATTCTATTGCGGGTCGCAGCAGCATATCGAGGCTTATGCCGAACGGCGCGCTGCGATCATCGAACGCACCGACTATCTGAAGAGCGTGATCGCGGCGTTGGCGGACACCGGATTCTCGCCCGAAATCGTCACCGGATCGGGCACCGGCACGCACCGGATCGACCTTGATCTCGGCGTTTTCACCGAGCTGCAGGCGGGCTCCTATGTCTTCATGGACAAGCAATATCTCGATTGCGACCTGACGGGCGAGGGCGATGGTCCGTTCGAAACCGCACTGGGTGTCGATGCGCGCGTCGTCAGCGCCAATCATTCGGGGCTGGTGACGATCGACGCGGGGTTCAAGTCGCTCTCGACCGACGGCGGGATTGCCGTCGTCCGGCGCGGTGCCCCCGAAACCGCCTTCTTTGCCTTCATGGGCGACGAGCATTCGGCGTTGATATCGCCCGACATCGGCAAGCAGCTCGCGCCGGGCGATCCGGTGACGCTGACGGTCCCGCACTGTGACCCGACGGTGAACCTCTACGACCATTATCATGTTGTCGAGGGCGATACGCTCGCCGCGATCTGGCCGGTCAGCGCGCGGGGCCGTGCAAGATAGCGCGACCCGCCGCAACCGCGCTTCCCTTTCCGATGCACAGGCTTTAGAGGCTCTTGGCATATGCCTTCCGAGACCATGTCCCACTTCCGCTACCGACTGCGCCGCGACAGCAATGCCGTCATCGCCTGGTTCCGGGAGATGTGGGTGCGGCGCTGGTTTCGCTGGCTCGGCTATCTGGCCGGCGCGGGGGTGCTGGCGCTGATCCTCGGCTGGGCGGTGTTCGCCCGCAATCTGCCGTCGGTCGACCAGCTTCGCGATTACGAGCCGCCGCTGCCGACGATGGTCCGCGATGCCGACGGCAAGCCCGTTCACAGCTATGCGCGCGAACGGCGCGTCCAGCTGGAATATAGCGAATATCCGCCGCTGCTCGTCCGCGCCTATCTGGCGGCGGAAGATCGCACCTTCTTCGAGCATGGCGGGATCGATTATCCGGGTATCGCCAGCGCGATCATCACCAACATGACGAACAGCGGCCGTCCGATCGGCGCCTCGACGATCACGCAGCAGGTCGCGAAGAACCTGCTGCTGACCAACGAGCTCAGCTATACCCGCAAGATTCGCGAGCTGATTCTGGCGAAGCGCATCGAGGGGGCGCTGACCAAGGAACAGATCCTCGAGCTGTATCTCAACGAAATCCCGCTGGGCCGCCGCAGCTTCGGCGTGCAGGCCGCGGCGCGCGCCTATTTCAACAAGGATGTCGATCAGCTCGCGCTCCACGAAATGGCCTTTCTTGCCATCCTGCCCAAGGCGCCCGAAACCTATGGTCGCGCGCGCAATGCTGAAAAGGCGATCGCGCGGCGCAATTTCGTGCTGTCCGAAATGTTCCGCAACGGCTGGATCAGCGCCGCGCAGCGCGACGCCGCGCAGGCGATGCCGCTCGGCCTGTCGGACACGGGGAACAAGGCGGTCGCGCAGGTCGGCGGCTATTATATGGAAGAGGTGCGCCGCCAGCTGATCGACCAGTTCGGCGAGACTCCCGAAGACGGCCCGCTGTCGGTCTATGGTGGGGGGCTGTGGGTCCGCACGTCGTACGACGGCAAGATGCAGGACGCGACGACGAGTGCTCTGCGCAAGGGGCTCCAGCGCTACGACGCCGGCAAGGGCTGGTCGGGCCCGATCGCGACGATCGAGGCCGACGACAAGTGGCAGAGCCGCCTCGCGTCGAGCTTCATCGGCATCGATTATGACAATTGGCGGGTCGCTGCGGTGATCTCGAAATCCGCCGCTGCGGCGCGGATCGGCTTTGCAAATGGCGACACCGGCACGCTTCCTGCGGGCGCGGCCGCGCTCGGCTATCGCAAGACCGGCGGCAGCGCTTTCTCGGCGATGCGCCCCGGCGACCTGATCGCGGTCAAGGCGACCGCACCGGGCACCTACCAGCTCAAAAACATTCCCGAAGTATCGGGCGGCATGGTCGTCCAGAGCCCGCATTCGGGCCGCATCTATGCGATGCAGGGCGGGTTCGACGTCAAGCTGTCGCCGTTCAACCGCGCGACGCAGGCCGAACGCCAGCCGGGTTCGACGATCAAGCCCTTCGTTTATGCGACCGCGCTCGACAACGGCATGACCCCCGCGACGATGATCGTCGACGGGCCTTTCTGCGTCTATCAGGGCGCGCGCTTCGGCAACAAATGCTTCCGCAACTTCGGCGGCGGCGGCGGGTCGGGCGAACATACGATGCGCTGGGGCCTCGAACAGTCGCGCAACCTGATGACGGTGCGTACCGCGAGCCAGATCGGCATGGAACCGATCGTCGACACGATCCAGACGATGGGCATCGGCAAGCACGAACCCTATCTGTCAACCGCGCTCGGCGCCGGATCGACGACGGTCGAGAAGATGACCAACGCCTTCGCAATGCTCGCCAATCATGGCCGCGAGTTGAAGCCGCGTCTGATCGACTATGCGCAGGATCGCCGCGGCAAGGTGATATTCCCCAAGAACTGGCGCGCGTGCGTTGGCTGCAACATGTCGGACTGGGACGGCAAGCCGATGCCGCGCTTCGCGCCCACCGGCAAACAGCTGATGGATCCGATGACCGCCTATCAGGTCGTCCATATGCTTGAGGGCGTGGTCCAGCGCGGCACCGCGGTGCGCCTGCGCGACCTTGGCGTGCCTTTGTTCGGCAAGACGGGGACGACGACCGGCCCGAACGACGTCTGGTTCGTCGGCGGATCGCCCGACGTCGTCGCGGGAGTCTATATCGGCTTCGACAAGCCGCGCAGCATGGGCGGCTATGCGCAGGGCGGCAGCTTTGCGGCACCGATCTTCAAGGATTTCTTCCTTGGTGCCCTGACCGACGCCCCGCCGGTGCCGTTCACCGCGCCGAAGGGCATCCGCATGGTTCGCATCGATCGTCAGTCGGGACGCCGCGTCTATGGCAGCTGGCCGGGCAGTGATCCGAAGGCCTCGATCATCTGGGAGGCCTTCAAGCCCGAAAGCGAACCGCGCCGGACGATTCGCGAAGAGGAAATCAAGCCGATCAAGGCGCCTAAGGCGGCGACCGGTCCGGCCCGGAAGGGTGCCACCGGTCGCAGCGACAGCGACTTCCTCGACGACCGCGGCGGCATCATCTGACGCTTGTCTATGGCGCATCAGTCTTTATGGCCGGTGCCCAACCGAATTTCAGGAGCAATACCATGCGCGCCGAAGCGCAGGATCATGTCGATACGATCAACGCCGCGCTGGCTCTGCTGCGCCGGTTCCTCGATTGGGACCGCGCTGTGCGCCGGCTCGACGAACTGAATGCGAAGGTCGAAGACCCGACGCTGTGGGAGAATCCCAGGGCGGCGCAGGAGGTCATGCGCGAACGCCGCCGCCTCGACGAGGCGATTACCGCGACGCGTTCGATCGAGCGCGAATGCGCCGACACGGCCGAGTTGATCGAACTCGCCGAAATGGAAGGCGACGAGGCGCTGGCCGACGAGGCGGTCGCCTCGCTTGCCACGCTCGCCGCGCGCGCCGAAGAGGACAAGATCAAGGCGCTGCTGGCCGGCGAAGCCGACGCCAACGACGCCTATATCGAAGTTCACGCGGGCGCGGGCGGCACCGAAAGCCAGGACTGGGCCGAAATGCTCCAGCGCATGTACAGCCGCTGGGCCGAAAAACGCGGCTTCAAGGTCGAGCTGGTCGAATATCAGGGCGGCGATCAGGCCGGCATCAAGTCGGCGACGATGCTGGTCAAGGGCGAGAATGCCTATGGTTATGCCAAGACCGAAAGCGGCGTTCACCGCCTCGTCCGCATCTCGCCCTACGACAGCTCGGCGCGGCGCCACACCAGCTTCTCGTCGGTATGGGTCTATCCGGTGATCGACGACAATATCGAGATCGAGATCAACGAGAGCGACCTGAAGATCGACACCTATCGCGCCTCGGGCGCGGGCGGGCAGCACGTCAACACCACCGACTCGGCGGTCCGCATCACGCACATCCCGACCGGGATCGTCGTCGCGAGCCAGAACGACCGGTCGCAGCACAAGAACCGCGCGACCGCGATGGGGATGCTGAAGGCGCGCATGTACGAGGCCGAGCTGCAGAA
This sequence comes from Sphingopyxis sp., assembly GCF_965279755.1. Taxonomy (GTDB): domain Bacteria; phylum Pseudomonadota; class Alphaproteobacteria; order Sphingomonadales; family Sphingomonadaceae; genus Sphingopyxis. Next base: position 1,758,896 of record NZ_OZ257261.1, read on the forward strand.
GCGCGAAGCCGCGGCGTCGGGCGAATATCAGGCCAAGACCGAGATCGGCTGGGGCCATCAGATCCGCTCCTACGTTCTCCAGCCCTATCAGCTGGTGAAGGATCTGCGCACCGGCGTAACCTCGACCGCGCCCGGCGATGTGCTCGACGGCGCGCTCGATCCCTTCATGGCGGCGGCGCTGTCGCAGAAGGTGACGGGCGAAAAGGTCGAGGTGGAGGACATCGATTGATGATGCGCGGCGTCCTTGTGGCGCTGGCCTTCATGCCGCTGCTTGGCGGCTGCGATAGCCCGTGGAGCGAGGACAGCGACCGGCCCGAGACCGCGCGCGAATTTCCGCCCGCCGACCGTCCCGTCGCGCCGATAACCTCGACCAAATGGTCGACCGAGGAAGCGCGCGATCGCGTCAACGAGGCCGAAGACATCATGGATTCGGCCGACGTCCACGCGGGCATGACGGTCGCCGACATCGGCGCGGGCGACGGCTATTACACTGTGCGTCTGGCTCCGCGCGTCGGCACGTCGGGCCGTGTGCTGGCACAGGACATCCAGCCCGAGGTGATCGAGCGGCTCGCCGACCGCGTCGCGCGCGAGCGGCTCGACAATGTTTCGCTGAAGCTTGGCGCGATCGACGATCCGCGGCTTCCCGCGAACAGCTTCGACCGCGTGTTCATGGTCCATATGTATCACGAGATCGGCGAGCCCTACGCCTTCCTGTGGCGGCTCCGTCCGGCGCTCCGCGCAGGCGGGCAGGTGATCGTCGTCGATGGCGACCGCCCGATCGCGCAGCATGGCACGCCCTTCCGTCTGCTCGTCTGCGAGTTCGAAGCGGTCGGCTACAAGCTCGTCTCCTATGACGACAAGGCGCACGCCGGCGGCTATCTCGCGCGCTTCGTGCCCGACGGCAAACGCCCGAAGCCCGAAGCCATTACGGTCTGCAAGAACCCCTAATAGGTGAGGAGTCGGTCGTCGGGGCCGACGTCGGCGAGGAAGCTGACCAGGCCCCCGGCGCGCACCTGCGGCACCAGTTCGTTCGCGGTCATGCCCACGAGCGCCATGCCGGTCTGGCAGACGATCAGTCGCACATCCATCGCCATCGCCTCGGCGATCAATGAGACGAGGTCGGGTTGCCCAGCGGCGCGGCGCGCGGGATCGCCGTCGAACGACACCGGCACGCGGAGCAGCGCCGCCGCTTCGCCTTGCAGGAACAGGCGCGCCGGATGGCTCAGCGCAGCGGCGGCGGCCGCCGCTTCGAGCGCGGCATAGAAGCGCGCGCCGTCGGCCGATGCGACGATGATGCTCAGCCCCGGCATATCGGACACTCCGGATCCTTGGCGACGGCAACCTCGCGCCAGCGGCGATCGAGCATGTCGACGATCGCGAGCTTGCCGGTGAGTGGCTGGCCCCAACCGGTCAGCGCGCGTGTCGCCTCGAGCGCCGCCATCGTACCGATCATCCCCGCGAGCGCGCCTATCACGCCCTGCTCGGCACAGTTGATACCGGGGCGGTCGGGATCGTCGCCGACGAGGCAGGCATAGCAGGGGGCACCCGCGCGCCATCCCTCGTAGAGCGCAACCTGTCCCTCGAACGCCCCGATCGCGGCGGAGAGCAGCGGGATTTTCAACGCGACGGCAGCGCGATTGACCGTAAGCCGCGTTTCGAAATTGTCGCAGCCGTCGAGGATCAGGCTCGCGCCCGCCAGCAGCGCTTCGGCATTGCCGGTGTCGATTCGCTGCGCGACCGTGATCGCCTCGACATGCGGATTGATACGACGCGCGGCGTCGGCGGCGACGCGTGCCTTTGGCGCCCCGATGTCGGCGTCGGTGAACAGCGGCTGGCGCTGCAGGTTCGACAGCTCGACGACATCACCGTCGATGATCGTCAGTCTGCCGACACCCGCAGCGGCGAGATAGGTGATCGCCGGGCACCCGATCCCGCCCGCGCCGATAATCGCGACATGCGCAGCCCTCAGCTTCGCTTGCCCCGCGCCGCCAAAGGCGGGCAGAATGATCTGGCGCGCGTAGCGGTCGAGTTCGGCGTCGCTGAGCAAGGGCTATTCGCCCGGCTGGCGGATCTTCATCGCCGACAGCGAGCCGACATTCTCGGGGATGTTGTCGTCTTCGATTTCCTCTTCGCTGCCGGCGCTTGCGATCCCGGTCGAACCGAAGCCGCCCGCGCCGCGCGCGGTTTCGTTGAGCGTCTCGACCTCGGCGAAGGTGGCGCGCTGGACGGGGGCGGGGACGATCTGGGCGATGCGGTCGCCGCGTGCGATCTCGAAATTATCCTCGGACAGGTTGGCGAGAATGACCTTCACCTCGCCGCGATAGTCGCTGTCGATCGTGCCGGGCGTGTTGAGGCAGGTGATGCCATGCTTCAGCGCGAGGCCCGAGCGCGGGCGGACCTGCACCTCATATCCAGGCGGGATCGCCATCGCGAAGCCGGTCGCGACGGCGTGCCGCGCGCCGGGCCGCAGGGTCAGCGTCTCGGCCGCGACGACGTCCATCCCCGCCGCGCCGTCGCTCGCATAGGCGGGCAGGGGCAGGCCGCCGCCGTTTGGCAGGCGCTGGATCGCGATTTCAATCGGGGTGCCGGGATCATTTTTGGACGGGTGCACGGATTTCGAGCTCATCGGCGATCTTTTCCATCAATTTGCGGGCAACGGCGCTTTTGGGTAGCCGGTCCCAGCTGTCTACGCCCGCTTTGCTAACGATATGCACGCGGTTCGTCTCGCCGCCCATCGGGTCGGCGGACACGTCGTTGGCGACGATCCAGTCGCATCCCTTTCGCGCAAGCTTCGCTTCGGCATGCGCGATGATGTCGTTGGTCTCGGCGGCGAAGCCGATCAGCAGCGGAGGACGCTGCGGGCTCTTCGCGACGCTGGCAAGGATGTCGGGGTTCTCGGCAAGCGCGAGCGGCGGGACCGCCCCGCTGCCGTCCTTCTTGATCTTCTGCGTCGCCGTATCGGCGGCACGCCAGTCGGCAACGGCGGCGACCATGATCGCGGCATCGACCGGCAGGCCGGCTTCGACCTCGGCCGCCATCTCGCGCGCGGTTTCGACATCGACCCGGATCACGCCCGGCGGCGTGGGCAGCGGTACGGGGCCGGCGACGAGCAGCACCTCGGCCCCCGCTTCGGCAGCGGCGGCGGCGATCGCAAAGCCCTGTTTGCCGCTCGACCGGTTGGCGATGTAGCGCACCGGATCGATCGGCTCGTGCGTCGGGCCCGCGGTGATCAGGATGCGGCGGCCGAAGAGCGGGCGGTGGTTTGCGGGTGCGAAATCTGGCTGGCCCGTCAGCGGGAGCGGCGCGGGCGCATTCGCGAGCGCCCTGTCGATTGCGTCCTTGATCGCCGCGGGTTCGGGCAGGCGGCCCGGACCATATTCGCCGCACGCCATCTCGCCTTCGTCGGGCTCCATTACGGTGACGCCGTCGCCGCGCAGCGTGGCGACGTTGCGCTGCGTCGCCGCGTGGAGCCACATGCGGACGTTCATCGCCGGCGCCGCGAGCACGGGCTTGTCGGTCGCGAGCAAAAGCGTCGTCGCCATGTCATCCGCGATGCCCGCCGCCATCTTCGCGAGCAGGTCAGCGGTCGCCGGCGCGACGACGACCAGGTCGGCCTCGCGGCTCAGCTGGATATGGCCCATTTCGACCTCGTCCTTCAGGTCGAAAAGATTTGTATATACTTTATTTTCGCTGAGCGCGGCGAGCGTCAGCGGGGTCACGAACTGCTCGCCCGAGCGCGTCAGGACACAACGCACGACATAGCCCGCCTTGCGGAGCAGGCGGACGAGCTCGATGCTCTTGTAGGCGGCAATTCCGCCGCCGATGATGAGCAGGATGCGGGGTGCGGTCATAGGGCTAACCTAGCCATTGCAAGACCGCGGCGCCAGCCGCTGCGCCAATCAGCGCCGTCAGGGCATAGCGCCACCAGATTCGCCTCTCGCCCTTTTCCCACATCAGCGAGATCTCTGGCAGCGGCGGTGCGGGCGGGGCGGCGCCTTTCTTCGGCAATTGCGCGTCGAGGCGGCGGATGATGTCGGGGACCAACGCGAGCGTCTTGCCCTGTTCGCGCAGACCATCGGCGAGCGCAGCCTCGGGGCCGAGTTCGTCGCGGATCCATTCGCTGACGAACGGGCCCGACACGTCCCACATATTGATCTTCGGATCGAGCATCGTCGCAACGCCCTCGACCATCACCATCGTTTTCTGGAGAAGGAGGAGGTGCGGCTGCGTCTGCATGTCGAAATCGCGCGTGATCGCGAACAGCCCGTCGAGCATCTGACCGACGCTGAGCTCGCTCACCGGCTTGCCGCGCATCGGCTCGCCGACCGCGCGGAGCGCCGTCGCGAATTCCTCGACACTGTGATAGTCGGGGACATATTGCGCCTCGAAATGAATTTCGGCGACGCGGCGGTAATTGCCGGTGGTCAGGCCGTAGAGGATCTCGGCGAGCCAGTAGCGCGCCTGCCGGTTGATGCGGCCCATGATCCCGAAATCGACCGCGGCGATCGTCCCGTCGGCCTTCACGAACAAATTGCCCTGATGCATGTCGGCGTGGAAGAATCCCTCGGCGATTGCCTGCCGCAGGAAGGCGTTGACGAGGTTCGCCGACAAGGTCTCCATGTCGTGCCCGGCGGCGATCAGCTGGTCGCGTCGCGAAATCTTGATCCCGTCGATCCAGTCGAGCGTCATCACGCGGTTCGCGGTGCGGTCCCAGTCGATCGCCGGGACTTCATAGGTCGGAACGCCGACCATCGCGTCGCGCAGTTCGGATGCCGAGGCCGCCTCGCGGCGAAGGTCGAGTTCGCGCAAGGTCCAGCGGCGGAAATTGGCAATGACTTCGCGCGGGCGCAACCGTGTCGCTTCGCCGCCGAATGCCTCGAGATGCGCCGCCGCCCACTCATAGGTGTCGATATCGCGCGCGAACTGCTTGTCGATGCCGGGGCGGCGGACTTTGACCGCGACCTGGCGGCCGTCGGTCGTGACCGCGCGGTGGACCTGCGCGATCGATGCCGAGCCGACGGGTTCGGGGTCGAATTCGCTGTAAAGGCTTTCGAGCGGAACCTCGAAGGTTGCCTCGATCTCTTGCCGGATCCGCTCGAACGGCACTGGTGCCAGCGCATCCTGCAACGTCAGCAGGTTGCGCGCGGCGTCCTCGCCGACAAGGTCGGGGCGCGTCGCGAGCGTCTGGCCGAGCTTCACCGCGGCTGGGCCGATAGCCTGAAAGGCGGCGGCATAGTCCGGCACCTTCGGCTGGATCGTGCCGAGCCGTGCGATGCGGCAAAGGCGCTTCACCCCCGGCGGCGTTTGCGGCGCCGTCTCGATCCCGCGCAGCGCCCCGTGGCGCGCGAGGATACGGCCCCATTTCAGCAGGCGGGCAATATGGGTGACGGGTCGGGTCAAGCTTTCCACCCGCTGTGGATCGCGACGAGGCCGCCCATGATCGGTTCGACCTTCACCGCGGTGAAGCCGGCCTCGCGGATCATCTGCGCGAATTTGGGCATCGGCGGGAAACGGCGGATCGATTCGATGAGGTAGCGATAGCTGTCCTCATCATCGGCGATCAGCTTGCCAAGCTTGGGGACGAGGCGGTGCGAATAGGCGTCATAGACCTGCGCGAAACCCGGCCATTCATTGGTCGAGAATTCGAGGCAGAAGAAACGCCCGCCATAGCGCAGCACGCGGTGCGCTTCCTTCAGCGCGGCGGGGATGTCGGTGACGTTGCGGATGCCGAAGGCGATCGTATAGGCATCGAAAAACTGGTCGGGAAAGCTCAGCGTCTCGGCATTCTGCTCGGACCAGACGAGGCTGTCGATCCCGCGTTCCGCCGCGCGTTCGACACCGACCCCCAGCATGTCGGGGTTGATGTCGGCGACGGTGATGCGCGCGCCGCTCTTCTCCATGCGAAAGGCTATGTCGCCGGTGCCGCCCGCCATGTCGAGGATCGCCTCGCCCTCGCGCGGCTTCACGCGGCGGACGAAGCGGTCTTTCCAGAGGCGGTGCATGCCGCCCGACATCGCGTCGTTCATGATGTCATATTTGCGCGCGACGCGGCTGAACACTTCGCCGACCATCGCGGTCTTCTCGCCAGTCGGAACCTGTTCGTAACCGAAGCTGACGGTGTCGGGAGTGGCCATGGAGCGCGCGCCTTTTGCGGGGGAGAAGGTGTGTTGCGTCGGCCTTTAGCCGGGCCTTGCCGTGCAGGCAAATGGCGCGTAGCCCGACAGGCGATATGCCCGAATTGCCCGAAGTCGAAACCACCGTTCGCGGCCTTGCCCCTTTCCTCGAAGGGCAAAGGCTGATGGCGGTCACCACATTTCGTCCCGATCTGCGGCGGCCCTTCCCGGCCGATCTTGCCCAGCGGCTGACCGGCGCGACGGTCATAGGTCTTTCGCGCCGTGCCAAATATGGTGTCATCTCGACCGACCGCGACGATCATATGATCTTTCACCTCGGGATGTCGGGGCGCTGGCGCACCGAGGGCGGCGAGGCGGGCAAGCACGACCATCTGCTTCTCGAAACCGGGGCGGGGCACCGGTTGTTCCTCCACGATCCGCGGCGATTCGGATCGGTCGATCTGGTGAGCGGCGATCCGCTGGCGCTGTTCCCGGCGTTCGTGACGCTTGGCCCGGAGCCGCTGTCGGACGAATTCGACGCCGCGTATCTGTCCAAGGCGCTCGCCGGGCGGCGCGCGCCGATCAAGGCCATGCTGCTCGACCAGACCGTCGTCGCGGGCCTCGGCAACATCTATGTCTGCGAGGCGCTCAACATGGCCAAGATCTCGCCGCTGAAGCCCGCTGCCGATGTATCCAGGGCGAAACTCGCGGCGCTCGTCCCGGCGATCAAGGAGGTCCTGATCGCGGCGATCGCGGTCGGAGGCTCGACCCTGCGCGATTTCCTGAGCCCCGAAGGCGACCTTGGCTATTTCGCGAAAGACTGGCGCGTCTATGGCCGCGAGGGCGAGCGTTGCGAATGCGGCGGGACGATCGTGCGCGTGGTACAGAGCGGCCGTTCGACCTTTTACTGCCCGAAATGCCAGCGTTAGGGGCGGTTTCCTGGTTGACCGGAGGCATCAATCTGGCTATGCGCGCACCCTTCGAGCAGGGTCCGGGCGTCCGGAACCGGCCACATCCGGACATTGATTCGCTGCTTTGAGCGCGATTCGGCTGCTCCGTTGAGGCTGTGCTCCGACCATGTAGACCGTTTGAAAGACTAGAGGAATTTATGGCCAATACGCCGCAGGCAAAGAAGCGCATCCGCCGCAACACCGCGCGCACCGTCGTGAACAAGAATCGCGTTTCGCGCATTCGCACGCTGGTGAAGAAGGTCGAGAACGCCGTCGCCGCTGGCGACAAGGACGCGGCCGCGACCGCGCTGAAGGCAGCGCAGCCCGAAATGGCACGCGGCGTTGCCAAGGGCGTGCTCCACAAGAACACCGTGGCCCGCAAATTCTCGCGCCTGACCAAGAGCGTGAACGCGATCGCCTGATCTGTCCTGAAAGGACACAAAAAAGACCCGCTGGCGCGCCGCCAGCGGGTCTTTTTTTGCGTCCTAGATTGTGACGAGCCGATGGCAATAGTGTTGCAGCGCGGTAAGTGACGGAATTAGCACGATTCGCTGCCGTCACAAATGACGTCACAAATAAGATATTGAAATATATAGGAAAATACCGGTTTTGACGCGATTCCGTCACGCTCTGCGAGTCAAGATTTTTATTTCAGTATTTTTACATGCGCCGGTCTTGATCGACTCGGCGCCCCCTGCCTAGACAGGGGTGTCGTCGGCCTTCGCCGTCGGCCGCCACATCGACATGATTCGCACTTTTTCGGACTGTTGTCCGGGACAGGATGCTTGTGCCTATGCGCAGGCTCGACGGGTCGGCGTGTGAGCTGGCTGCGCGAAGGATCCGGCGGTGGGGGCTTCAGGGGGCGACACGGCGTGATGCAAAGCGGGGATCGGCATGATTTGGATGCAAGGAACAGGGTTGTGAGTGGCGATGCCGCTGCGCTCTGGCCGCGCGTCGCCGAAGGGCTCCGTCGCGACCTTGGCGCGCGCACCTTCGACCATTGGCTGAAGCCCGTCCGCTTTGCCGATTATTGCGCGCTGTCGGGCGTCGTGACGCTCGAGACCGCGAGCCGTTTTTCTGCGAACTGGATCAACGAGCGCTTCGGTGATCGGCTCGAGCTCGCCTGGCGCCAGCATCTGCCCGCAATCCGCAGCGTGACCGTGCGTGGCGGTGCCGCGGCGACCGACCGCGCATCGGCACTGTCGGCGCAGCCGCTGCCGGTGTTCGAAGCGCCGGCGGCGCCCGCTGCCAATCCTGCGCTGCTCGGTTTCGATCCGCGTCTGTCGTTCGAGCGTTTCGTCGTCGCGCGCAGCAACATCCTTGCCGCCAACGCCGCGCGCCGCATGGCGATGGTCGAGGCGCCGCAGTTCAACCCGCTCTACCTCTGCTCGGGCACCGGGCAGGGCAAGACGCACCTGCTGCAGGCGATCGCGCAGGATTATGCAAAGGCGCACCCGACCGCGAATATCATCCTGATGTCGGCCGAAAAATTCATGCTCGAGTTCGTCGGCGCAATGCGCGGCGGCGACATGATGGCGTTCAAGGCGCGTCTGCGCGCTGCCGACCTGCTGCTGCTCGACGATCTGCAGTTCGTGATCGGCAAGAATTCGACGCAGGAAGAACTGCTCCACACGATCGACGACCTGATGACCGCGGGCAAGCGCCTCGTCGTCACCGCCGACCGTCCGCCGGCGATGCTCGACGGGGTCGAGGCACGGCTGCTGTCGCGCCTGTCAGGCGGGCTTGTCGCCGATATCGAGGCACCCGAGGATGATCTGCGCGAACGCATCATCCGCCAGCGGCTTGCCGCGATGCCGATGGTCGAGGTGCCCGACAATGTGGTCGCCTATCTGGTCAAGCATTTCACGCGCAACATCCGCGAGCTCGAAGGCGCGCTCAACAAGCTGCTCGCCTATGCCGCGCTCACCGGGACGACGGTCGACCTCGCGCTGGCCGAGGACCGGCTGGCCGAAAATGTCCGCAGTGCGCGTCCGCGGATCACGATCGACGAAATCCAGCGTGCGGTCTGTGCTCACTATCGCCTCGACAAGTCGGAGATGGCGTCGAAGCGCCGGGTTCGCGCAGTTGCCCGCCCGCGGCAGGTCGCGATGTATCTCGCCAAGGAACTGACACCGCGCTCCTATCCAGAGATCGGCCGCCGCTTTGGCGGGCGTGACCATTCGACGGTGATTCATGCGGTGAGGACGGTCGAGGCGCTGCGCGTCAACGACAGCGAACTCGACGCCGAAATCGCGGCGATCCGGCGGAGCCTCAACGGCTGATCCACAGGTTTTGCCGGGCTTGTCCCGGTTCTGTCCCCGGACTTGCCCACAGCGGGGCGCCGGACACAAAAAGGCCCGCCCTCCTTAGCCGGAGGGCGGGCCTTTTGTTTGCGTCTGCGAAACGGATCAGCTCTTTGGCGGCGGTGCCACCGTGATGCGGACGCGCTCGCCCGAGTTGCCGGGGAAGCCGGTGAACATCGCTTCGACCAGATTCGGCACGATCGCCTGCAGATTATTGTCGCGCGACTGCGCCTCGGCATGGCCTTCGAACAGGCGATAGCCGTCGGCGGCGCGATTGATCTGGAGGTTCAGGCCGCTGGTATAGACGGTGTAGCTCGACACGTCGTTATAACCCCAGCCCGGACCGAAGCCGCCCCACATGAAGGGATCACGATAGCCATAGACATAGCGGCGTCCGCTGCGGCCGGTGACGATCACCGGACGATAATAGGACGGACCGAAGCCGCCGAACCAGGGATCGCGGAAACCGGGGCTCGACTCGACGCGCTCGCGCCCCTTGTCGATGCCATAGTCCATGCGGACGACCAGATCGGGGCGCTCGCCGTTCGCGGCGGGACGATAGCCATATTGCGTGAGCTCGCCGGCGACGAGGTTCGCATATTGGCCGAATTCAATGCCGCCCTGCAGCGCGGGGTCGCTGGCCTCGATCGCAAAGCTCTGTCCCTGCGGTGCGGGAAGCTGCGTCTGGAAACGCGCGACATTCGCCTTGAACGGGGTCGCACAGCCGGCGAGTGCCAAGGCGGCGCCGGCGATTGCGGCGAGACCCAGGCGGCGGGAAATAATCTTGCTCATACCCATGCTCCGTGATTCGGACAGGCGCGCAGCGCGCACCTCCGATAACATGACTACGCCGCCGCGACTTAACCTTGGTTGAACTCGCTTCAACGCATGATGGCACCGACCCCCAATATGGGGGCTCCGCAACAGGAAACAAGAATTTTCCTTTGTCTGTCGCCGCCTAGCGGCAGAGCCCCAGCGCGGCATAGGCGGCGTCCAGCGTCGGCCGTGCCAGTTCCGAGGCTCGCGCCGCGCCGGCTTCGAGCGCGGCGTCGATCGCGGCCGGATCGGCCTTGAGCTCCGACAGCCGCGTCGCGATCGGACGCAACGTCTCGACGAGCAGTTCGCCGAGCGCCGGCTTGAACGCACCGAATCCCTGTCCGGCAAAGCGCGCAAGCACCGCGTCGACGCTCTCGTCGGCCATCGCGGCATAGATCGATACCAGATTCTTCGCCTCGGCGCGCCCTTCGAGAGCGGCGGCTTCCGACGGCAGCGGTTCGGCATCGGTCTTCGCCTTGCGGATCTTCGCCATGATCGTGTCGGGGTCGTCGACCAGATTGATGCGACTCATGTCGCTGGGGTCTGACTTCGACATTTTCGCGCTGCCGTCGCGCAGGCTCATGATGCGTGCGGCGGTCGGCGGGATCGTCGGCTCGGGCAGGGTGAAGGTCTCGGTCCCTGTGTCGAGGTTGAACTTGGTCGCGATGTCGCGCGCTAGCTCCAGATGCTGTTTCTGATCGTCCCCGACCGGGACGTGCGTCGTCTGATAGAGCAGCACGTCGGCCGCCTGCAGCACGGGATAGGCGTAAAGTCCGACGCTGGCGCCCTCGCGGTTCTTGCCCGACTTTTCCTTGAACTGCGTCATGCGGTTCAGCCAGCCGATGCGCGCTGTGCAGAACAGCAGCCAGGCAAGCTCGGCATGCGCGGGGACGCGCGCCTGATTGAACAGAACCGCCTTTGCGGGGTCGATCCCCGCCGCCATCAACGCCGCCGCCATCTCGCGCGTGTTCGCGGTGAGTTCGGCGGGGTCGTTGTGAACGGTGATCGCGTGAAGGTCGGCGAGGAAATAGAGCTTTTCGCCGGGCATGTCATCCTGCATGCGTACCCAGTTGCGGATCGCGCCCAGATAATTGCCGAGGTGCAAATTTCCGGTGGGCTGAATGCCCGATAGCGTCCGCATGTCTTACTCCTGAGTTTCGGCAGCTTTGCCGCGCCGCCGCGTGAGCATGCGAACCAGATCCTTGTCAAGCGCACCCACGACGAAGGCGGTGGTAAAGAAGACCGCACCGCCAGCGCTGCAGAGGATGGCGAGCGACCAGATCCGCTCGAACGCGCTGCCGCTGTAATAGGGCTCCATCAGCGGCATCATATACCAGAGCAGGGCCGCCATCGCGGCGACCGCGATCAGCTGGCGCGCGATCTTGCTCGCGAGCTTTGCGGTGAAATGGAACCAGCCACGGCGGTGCAGCACGATGTAGAGCAGCAGGCAGTTGATCGAGGCGGATACTGCGGTCGCCGCCGCCAGCCCGACGATCCCGTAGCGTTCGACGACATAGAGATTGATCGCGATGTTGACGGTCAGCGAGGCGAGCGCGGTCCACACCGGGGTCTTCGTATCCTCGCGCGCGAAGAAGCCCGGGTTCAGGATCTTGACGATGACATAAGCGGGCAGGCCGCAGATCAGCGCCACGACGATCTGCGCCATGATCACCCCATCGCCTTCGGTAAACTTGCCGCCGACGAAAAAGGCGGTGACGAAGGCGGGCGCGCATATCGCGAGCGCGGCTGCGGCGGGCAGGGTCAGCAGGGTCGCGATCTCGAAGGCATTGCCCTGCAGCCGCTGGGCCTCGGCGGCATCGCCGCTGTGGATATGGCGCGACAGCATCGGCAGGATCGCGGTGCCGAGCGCGATGCCGACGATACCGAGCGGGAGCTGGTTCAGCCGGTCGGCGAGCTTGAGCAGCGTCAGCGAGCCTTGCGGCAGCGAGGTGGCGAAGAAGGTGTCGACGAACTGACTGATCTGATAGATGCCGGCGCCGAAGGTCGCGGGCAGGATCAGCATGCCGAGCCTTTTCACCTCGGGGGTGACTTTCGGCAGATGCCAATGAAGCTTCAGCCCCGCGCGGCGCACCGCCCACCACATATAAACAAGCTGGAAGACGCCCGCGACGCTGACCGCGACGGCAAGTGCCTCGGCAACGATCCGGTCGTCGCCGCCGGGGCCGCGCAACCACCAGCCGGCGATAATGCCGCTGATCAGCACGATATTGAGCAGCACGGGCGCAAAGGCCCCCGGCGCAAAGCGCGACCGCGCGTTGAGCAGCCCCGACAGCATCGCGACGAGACTGACGAGCGCCAGATAGGGAAAGGTCACGCGGCTCAGGAAGACCGCGAAGTCGAACTTGCCCGGTACGGCTTGAAAGTCGCGCGCGAGGATCCAGACGATTCCCGGCATCGCGATCATCATCACGCCCGAAAAGGCGAGCAGCACCCAGAGGAAGACCGACAGCACGTCGTCGGCAAATTTCGCCGCGGCTTCCTCGCCGCCCCCAAGGTCATCGGCACCATGCAGCGCGCGGCTGTACATGGGGACGAAGGCCACCGAGAAGGCCCCTTCGGCGAACAGGCGGCGAAAGGTGTTGGGCAGGGTGAAGGCGAGCTGGAAGGCATCGGCCGCCAGCCCCGCACCGAGGACGCGCGCGAGCAGCATGTCGCGCGCGAAGCCGAAGATGCGGCTGACCATCGTCAGCCCGCCAATCGTCCCGACGCTCTTGACGAGGCTGGTCAAATCGCCGCCCCGCCGCCGGCTTTACGCGTTACCGAGGGGCGCGCCTTCGGCGGCCAGTTCGTCCTGCGCCTGCGCCTGCTGCATGAACAGGCCGTGGAAATCGATCGGTTCGAGCAGCAGCGGCGGGAAGCCGCCGTCGCGGACGACATCGGCAACGACGCGGCGCGCGAAGGGGAAGAGGATGCGCGGCGCTTCAGCGAGGAAGAAGGGCTGCAGCTGGTCGTCGGGGACGTTGCGGACGCCGAACAGGCCGGCATATTTCAGGTCGACGACGAACATCGTGCCTTCGTCGGCCTTCGAGCTGATGTCGATCTTCAGCGAGACCTCATAGAGATTCTCGCCGACATTGTCCGCGCCGATGTTGAACTGGACGTCGATCTGCGGAGCCGACTGCCACTGATAGGCGGCGGGCGCGTTCGGGTTTTCGAACGACAGATCCTTCACATATTGCGAAATCAGACCGATTGCGGGCGCCGTATCTTCGCCATTCGCCTGCGGGGCGGGGTTGAGGTCGATGCCGGTTTCATCAGCCATGATGTTAACGCTTTCACTGCAAGATAAAGGGAAGGTCCGTCGCGGGACGGACGGTTGCGGCGGCGCTTAGCAGCGGCGAAGGGCGAGCACAATGGCCCGCGCGCGGCGCGCGCGAGCCCCGAATCGTTGACCTGCCGCGTGGCCGGGGGCATGGTGATTTGAAACATGGCTGCGGATCGCCTATGTATCGACGACTGTTTTTCCTGTTCCAAGACGGATTTTGCCTGTGACCGCTTTCTCGATCGTCCTGCTCGCCATGATCGCTGCCTTCCTGGGCATGCGACTCTATTCGGTGCTCGGCAAACGGACCGGGCACGAGCAGGAACCCGTGCTGCCGCGCCGCGACGAGCGTCCGGCTCCCGCGGCGGCTCCGGTCCGCCTCGATGAAGGCGATGGCGCCTCGACCTTGCCGGCTGGTCTCCCTGGCGGTTCGGGCTTCGTCTATGAGCCTTCGGCCGAAGCGGGGCTGCGCCAGCTGCTCGCCGCCGACCGTAACTTCGACGCCGGCCGTTTCATGGAGGGCGCCGAGGCGGCGTATCGCATGATCCTGGAGGCGTTCTGGTCGGGCGACCGCGATACCCTTCGCGATCTGTGCGACGACGACAGCTATGAAGGCTTCGTCGCGGCGATCGAAGCACGCGATGCGCGCGGCGAAACGCTCGACAATCGTCTGATGGGTGTGGATTCGGCCAAGATCACTGCGGTCGAGGTCAATCGCCGCGAGGCGCGGATCACCGTACGCTATCAGGCCGACATCAGCGCCGTCACGCGCGACGCCGACGGCAAGATGATCGCCGGATCGATGAGCGACGCGTCGCAGACCGACGATCTCTGGACCTTCCGCCGTCAGATCGGCAGCAGCGATCCCAACTGGCTGCTCGACGAAGTCGAAGCCGCCTGATCGCATGCGGGGGGGCACGACGCGCCGCGCGGCGAGCGCGCGGGGTTTCGGATTCGCAGCCCTCGCTGCTCTTCCGTTGATTTCTGCCTGTTCGTCGGTCATCCCCGATACTGGCGGCCCGCGTCCCGGCACTACGCCGCCGGTGAGCAAGCCTTCGCCGACGCCCACGCCGACCCCTATCGGCACGCCGCGCCCCTATACGCCGCGTCCGTCCGAAAGCGGCAGCGTCGTCGCGGCGAAACCGATCCCCGCGACGCCCAATCCGCCGCTTGCCGCGCCCGCGCCGCCCGCCACCGCGACGACCGCAGCCGAAGCCGGGGTGATCGCCGGCCCCGAATATAACGAGCTCGGCGTCACCGCAGAGCAGGCTACCGCCGCGCTCAAGGCGTTCCGGCTGAGCTGTCCGTCGGTTGTTCGCCGCGCCGATGCCAGCGGGCTCACACAGAACGCCGAGTGGACCGAAAGCTGCAACGCGGCTAAGGGCTGGGCCGACCGCGACGCGAGCAATTTCTTCAGCCGCTATTTCGGGACGGTGCAGATCGGCGCGGGCACAGCCTTCGTCACCGGCTATTACGAACCCGAGATTGCGGCCTCGCGCGACAAGCGGCCGGGCTATGACGTGCCGATCTATCGCCGTCCCGGCGATTTGGTCGACGTCGATCTCGGCACCTTCTCGAAGGATCTCCAGGGCAAGAAGATTCGCGGCCGCGTCGAGGGCAGCAATTTCATCCCCTATTACGACCGCGCCGCGATCGAGAGCGGCGCGCTCGCGAACCGCGGCCTCGAAATCGCATGGGCGGCCGACGCGGCTGAATTCTTCTTCCTGCAGGTGCAGGGTTCGGGCCGCCTCCGCCTTCCCGACGGCAACATCATGCGCATCGGCTACGAGACGCAGAACGGCCGCGATTATGTCGGCATCGGCAAGCTGCTGCTCGATCGCGGCGAGCTCAAGACCGGCCAGGCGTCGATGCAGGGCATCCTCGACTATCTGCGCGCCGATCCGGTGCGCGGCGCGGCGGTGATGAACGAGAATCCGAGCTGGGTCTTTTTTCGCGAACTCACCGGTGCGGGGCCACTCGGCGCGCTCGGTGTCCCGGTGACCGGCCGCGCGAGCGTCGCTGCCGATCCCAAATATGTGCCGCTCGGCGCTCCTGTCTTCCTGTCGCTCGACCGCGCCGAGCCCAATGGTTTGTGGGTTGCGCAGGATACGGGCGGGGCGATCAAGGGCGCGAACCGGTTCGACAGCTTCTGGGGCGCGGGCGAACAGGCTCGCGCGATCGCCGGCGGCATGTCGGGGCGCGGATCGGCGCTGTTGCTGCTGCCGCGCGCGAGCGTCGCGCGGCTCACCATCCGCCGCTGATATCCGATGGCACGCCGGCTCGCCCCCGAGGAAACGGCGCTCTGGAAAAAGGTGGCGGCGACGGTCGCGCCCATCGCCAAGCGTCCGGCACCTGACCTCGAGCCCAAAAGCCAGCCCACGGTCAAGCCGCCGAGGGTGACGCCGCGTAGCAGCGCGGCTCCCGCCGCAACGCCGCGACCGCCCGCCGCGCTCCCGCCGCCGCGCCGCACTTGGGCCAGCTCGACGCTCGACGGCCATTGGGACCGGCGACTGCGCAAGGGGCTTGTCCGCCCCGACATGAGTATCGACCTGCATGGTCACAGCCTCGCCTCGGCGCAGGCGCTGCTCGACGATGCCATCGGACGCGCGCTGTTACGCGGTGCGCGGGTGCTGCTCGTCGTGGCGGGGCGCCTGCGTCCGGGCGCCGACCGGCTGCCGCTGATGCACGGGGATCCGCGTCCGCGCGGCGCTATCCGCGCGTCGCTTCCCGATTGGTTGTCGGTCTCGCCTTATGCCGACCAGATCGTTGCGCTACGCCCCGCGCATATCAGCCATGGAGGCGGCGGTGCAGTCTATGTGATCCTGCGTAGGGCGCGCGAGGACTAAAGAAACGCGCGCATCAATATGCCGCGATAGATGGCGGTGAGGGTGCGCAAATCCTCGACCGCGACCGCCTCATCCAGCTTGTGCATCGTAGCGTTGATCAGGCCGAATTCGACCACGGGACAGAGCGCGTGCAGGAAACGCGCGTCGGACGTGCCGCCCGTCGTCGACATTTCGGGCTGGAGATCTGTCTCGGCATGGATCGCCTCGGCGACCAGCCCCGACAACTCGCCGGGCGGGGTGAGGAACGCCTCGCCCGAAATCTTGCCGAGTATTTTCGCTTGCGGTTCGACGTCGTGCGCAAGCCGCTCGACCATCGCGACCAGATCGGCACCGCGATGCTGGTCGTTGAAGCGGATCGACAGCCGCGCGCGCGCCGACGCCGGGATAACGTTCGTCGCGCCGTTGCCGACCTCGATATCGGTGAATTCGATGTTCGACGGCTGGAACCAGTCGGTCCCGGCGTCGAGGCTGACCGCATCGATCGCAGCCATGATCCTGACCAGCTTGGGGATCGGATTGTCGGCGAGGTGCGGATAGGCGACATGGCCTTGCGTGCCGGGCACGTCGATCCAGATGTTGACCGAACCGCGCCGGCCGATCTTCACCATGTCGCCGAGCCGGTTCACCGAGGTGGGCTCGCCGACGAGGATCATGTCGGGGCGGACGCCCCGCCCCTCCATATGCTCCATCAGCGCGCGGGTACCGAAGATCGCGGGGCCTTCCTCGTCGCCGGTGATGATCAGGCTGATGGTGCCCGCCTCGACGGGGGTCGCCGCGGCGGCCGCGACGAAGGAGGCGATCGCCCCCTTCATGTCGACCGCACCGCGTCCATAGAGGAGGTCGCCGCGGACTTCGGGCGCGAAGGCATCGCTCGTCCAGCCGACACCCGGCGGCACGACGTCGAGATGGCCGGCAAAACCGAAATGCTTCGGCCCCTTGCCTTC
Source organism: Sphingopyxis sp. (assembly GCF_965279755.1). GTDB lineage: Bacteria > Pseudomonadota > Alphaproteobacteria > Sphingomonadales > Sphingomonadaceae > Sphingopyxis. Next base: position 1,776,151 of record NZ_OZ257261.1, read on the forward strand.
GCGCACCGCGAGCAGATTCTCGACCGGCCCGTCGGGCTCGATCCCGTCGATGAAGCGCTCGACGGTGAAGCCGAGCGGGATCAGCGCCGCCTCGAGCACGTCGAACACCGAACCGGTGGCGGGAGAAATGCTCGGCGCAGCCATCAGCGCCTGCGCGAGGTCTACGGGGTCGATGCTGTGCGTCATGCCGTACCCTTACCCCTTCGCGCGGCGCGAAGTCGAGGCTTTGCATCGCGGCGACTTTGTGAGAAACAAAGGAAGAACAAATAGAAGGGACTGGCGATGCCGAAGCTTGATCTGGAGACGATCCCGCAAACCAACACGACCGGCTATCCCGCGCCCTATGACGCGCCGGTGCAGGGGCGCTGGTATCGCCGCCTTGCGCCACCGACCGGGATCAGCGATTTCGCTGCGAGCCACGTCGTGCTGAAGCCCGGCGCCTGGTCGTCGCAGCGCCACTGGCATGACGGCGAGGACGAAATGCTGGTGATGATATCGGGTGAGGCGGTGCTGATCGAGGACGACGGCCGCTGGCCGATGCGTCCCGGCGACATCGCGGTGTGGCCGAAAGGCAGCACCAACGGTCACCATCTTGTCAATGAATCGGACACCGACTGCATCTTCGTCGCGCTGGGCGGGGGCAAGAAATACGACATCGGTGGCGGCTATTCGGACATCGACATGCTGTTCGGGCCCGACGGCTATTTCCACAAGGACGGGACACCCTATCCGACGAAGCGGATCCCGTGAGGGAGAGGACGGGGTCAGCTTTGGGGTGGTTTCCCGACGGTCAGCTCTGCCGCGTACCGTTTGGAAAACGGCCGTTTTTCGCCTATCCAGTTAGCGCCTTCCCCTACCCGTTGGGCCAAGTGTAATAAGGCGGTGTGCTGGGGTGCCTTTCTGCCCACATTTTTAGGAGTTTCAGCACCGACACGCGGTTGTTGATGTCAAAATCTTCATCCCGAAAGGAACTGCTCCAACGTGTGTCGTGCTTCTGAATAAGCCGGAGAGCTATATTCCGAAAGTCATACAGTGGCTTGCATAAGTCCTGACGCCGCTCGGGATCGTTTGTCGTCGTCTTCACAATCTGAGAATATGTCGGCCATCCGTGCTCATACATTATCTGGAAGCCGATACGCTCAAATTCATGGAAAGATTCATAGGCAAGCTCGGAGCAAACTGACCTATCCGTGGGGGTGGCCAATTCACCGCGCCCCGCAACATCTTCGGCATCATACGTTGCCAGCGCACTTCGCGCTTCCGGGTTGTTCACATATTGATGCAGCATCTTGTAAAATTCATCAAATGCGAATCTTGGTGGTGTCAGCGTCGCTTCTTCGCTCATGCAATCAACCTTTCGCGGATGATCATTAGCGATCAATCGTTAAGGTTGCCCGTCCAAGAAACGCTGGTTTCCTCGACACATGCTACGAACAGGCCGTAAAACGGAGCGCTGCCCCACTCCAAGTCTCAAAACTCACCCCAAAGTCTATGTCTGGAAATGGGGTATCCATCCTGCAGATCCAATGGCGCGAACCGGTCGTTTCCGGTCATTTCTCCCGGACCGAATCCTACCAGCGAAACGGGGTGGAAGTCGGCAACAACTGGTGGCAACTTGATTTCTCAGAATGGAGATCGGTATGTGGTGGAAGCTCACAGGTGTGGTCGCCCTGACGGCGGCGCTCATCTTCAGCGTGATACCGATCCGAACGCATGCAGTTCTTCACGATCCGGTGAATGACCCGCCTCCCAGTTGGGCCTCCTTGGGTGACCTGCTTGGGAGCATGTACATCACCACCGGCACGGCAGTGCTCATAGCGGGCATTTTAGCCGTGGCAGGTTACGTCGCTTTCAAGGTCGCCCGCGGACACTGGTGAATGCCCGCAATCGGTCGGTAGCGGACGGTCGCCTAATCCTGTCCCGCCATCTCGAACTTCTCGATCACCCAGTCCTCGGCCTGCGCGCCGCCGATCCATTCCTGCATGTGCGGGTGGCGGATGACCGCCTGACAATAAGGAATGGCGAAGCGCGGTAGCGGGATCGAATAAGTGATCAAGCGCGTGACGACCGGTGCGAACATCATGTCGGCCGCCGACCAGTCGCCGAACAGATAATCCCCCTCGCCGCCGAACCGCGCGCGGGCCTCGGCCCAGATCTGCATGATCCGGATGACATCGGCCTGTACGTCGGGCTCGAGATCGGCCGCCGGATAGATGCGGCGGATGTTCATGCTGTGATTGCGGCGCAACGCGGCGAAGCTCGAGTGCATTTCAGCGGCCATCGACCGCGCCATCGCGCGCGCGGCCATATCCTCGGGCCAGTAGCCCTTCGTGCCGCCGGTCTTTTCGTTGAGATAATCGATGATCGCGAGGCTGTCCCAGACGACGATATCGTCGCCGTCCCACAGAATCGGAACCTTGCCGCCCGACGGCGCGAACTCGTCGCCCTCGCGCCGGTTCGACCAGTCCTCGTCATAGAGAGGGACGGTGACTTCCTCGAACGGCAGGCCGCTGTGTCTGGTCGCCAGCCAACCGCGGAGGCTCCAGCTGGAATAGGCCTTGTTACCGATGAACAGTTTCATGTTGTCTCCCTGACCCCGACTTTCGTGGGGCGGGCGGCAAAGGTCAACTCTCGACCGCCTCCAGCACCGCGGCGCGCAGTTCGGCGATGCCCATGCCCTTTTCGCTGCTCGTCGCGATCACCTCGGGGTGGGCGGCGGGGTGCTTGCGGGCCTCCGCCTCGGTCGCGGCCTGCACCGCGGCGAGGTCGGTCGCCTTGATCTTGTCGGTCTTGGTGAGAACGAGGCGGTAGCTGACCGCCGCGACGTCGAGCATCTCGAGCACCTCGCGGTCGACATCCTTGATGCCGTGGCGGCTGTCGATCAGCACCAGCGTGCGCTTCAGCACCTGCCGCCCGCGGAGGTAGTCGTTGACCAGGAAGCGCCACTTCCTGACGACATCCTTCGGCGCCTTGGCGAAACCATAGCCGGGCATGTCGACGAGGCGGAACACCAGCGGATTGCCGACGTCGAAATAGTTGAGTTCCTGCGTGCGTCCCGGGGTGACCGACGTGCGCGCGAGCCCATTGCGGTTCGTCAGTGCGTTGAGCAGCGACGATTTGCCGACGTTCGAGCGCCCCGCGAAGGCGATCTCGGGCGCGCTGGGCGGCGGGAGGTGCTGGAGGGCGGGCGCCGATTTCAGGAAGGCGATCGGGCCCGCAAACAGCTTGCGCGCCCGTTCGCTTCTGTCTTCCGCGCCCGGATCGATCTCGCTCACTTGACCGGCGCTGCCTTCAACTGCGGGAACTTGCGATACATGAACTGCTGCTGCGCGATCGACAGGCAGTTGTTCGTGATCCAGTAAAGCAGCAGACCCGCCGCGAACGGCGCCATGATGAACATGAACATCCACGGCATGATCTTGAACACCTGTTGCTGCACCGGATCGGTCGCCTGCGGGTTCAAACGGAACTGCAGGAACATGGTGATGCCGAGCACCAGCGCGAGCGGCCCGATCGCGAGCAGCGACGGCGGGGTGAAGGGCAGGGCGCCGAACAGGTTCAGGAAGTGCAGCGGATCGGGCGCCGAGAGATCCTTGATCCACAGCGCAAAGGGCTGGTGACGCATTTCGATCGTCAGCATCAGCACCTTGTAGAGGGCGTAGAAGATCGGGATCTGCAGCACGATCGGCAGACAGCCGGCGAGCGGATTGATCTTCTCGTCCTTATAGAGCTTCATCAATTCCTGTTGCTGGCGCTGCTTGTCGTCCTTGTAGCGTTCCTGGAGCGCCTTCATCTTCGGCTGGACGAGGCGCATCTGCGCCATCGAATGGAACTGGCGCTGCGCGACGGGGAACATCAGCGCGCGGATGATCACGGTCAGCAGCATGATAGCGACGCCGAAATTGCCGATCTGCTTGAACAGCCAGTCGAGCAGCTTGAAGATCGGCACTTCGAAGAATTCGAACCAGCCCCAGTCGATCGCGTTCGACAGGCGCGTGATGCCCTGGTCGTTCTCATAGCCCTGGAGCGTGTAGACCTCCTTGGCGCCGGCAAAGATGCGGCTGGAGGTGCTGACCTGCGTGCCAGGCGCGATCTGCGTGAAAGCGCGGGCGAAGAGGGCCTGATAATTGTCCGCGGCCGGCGTGGTGATCGAGGCAGTGACGCGCTCGCCCTTTGCCGGGATGATCGCCGCGAGCCAATATTTGTCGGTGAAGCCCAGCCAGCCGGCCGAGCCATACTTGAACGCCTCGCCCTTATCGAGATCCTTGTAGTCGACGTCGAATTCCGACTTGCCGTCGACATAGCCCGTCGGACCGATGTGGTTGGTCCAGCTGGTCTGCTCGTGCGGATCGGTCGGCTTGCCGAGACGGTTGATCAGCGCAAAGCTGCTGACGCTGACCGGCGCGGTGCCAGTGTTGGCGATCGTCTGCTTCGCGGTGATCAGATAATTGGCGTCGATGCTATATTCGATGCGGAAGGTCTGGCCGGTCGTATTCGCCCAGTTCAGCGTCACCGGCGTCGTCGGGGTCAGCTTGCTTCCCGATGCGGTCCAGACGGTGGCCGGACCGGGAACCTGAATGCCCTGCGCGCCCCAGCCGATGCTGGCGTAATAGGCCGCCTTGGTGTTGCCGGGTGCAAACAGGCGGACGGGCGGCGAATTCTTCTCGATTGTCTGGCGATATTTGTTGAGCGTGATGTCGTCGATGCGCGCGCCGACGAGGTTGATCGAGCCCGACAGCGCGGGGGTTTCGATCGGCACGCGGTTGCCCGAGCCGAGCGCGGCTTCAACCGGAACGATCGTTTGTGCGGCGGGGGCCGTCGCACCGGGCGCCGCAGGCGTACCGGGCTGCGCGGGTGCCGCCGGGGTCGCCGCATCTTTCGCGCCCGCGACGGTCTTGGTGACGTCGGGCTTCGGCGGGGTCGGAAAGAATTTCTGCGACACGAAGTTCCAGCCCAGCAGGATGGCTGCCGACAGCAAGATTGCGGTGATCCAGTTACGCTTGTCGTCCACGCTCTTCGGTCTCTCTTCGTCTCAAGATGTCGGGAAATGCCGCACTAGGGTACGGGATCGTAGCCATGTCCGCCCCAAGGATGGCAGCGCAATAGCCGCTTTGTCGCCAACCAGCCACCCTTGATCGCACCATGGCGTTTCAGCGCGACGATCGCATATTCGCTGCACGACGGGGCATAGCGGCAGGTCGGCGGCAGGACGCGCGACGGGCCGAGTTGCCAGCCGCGCGCGATCAGGATGAGCAGCTTCGCGATCATGGCGCTTTGGCCGCCAGCTTCTTCGCCGCGCGCTTCAGGGCCGAATCGAGATGTTCGCCAAGCTCCGCAAAGGCGATGTCGTTGCCGCCGGGGCGGCCGATCAGCACATGGTCGGCGCCGGCAATTCCCGATTCGGGGAGTGCGGCGCGTGCCAGTTCGCGCAGGCGGCGCTTCATCCGGTTGCGGGCAACCGAATTGCCGACCTTCTTGCTGACGGTATAGCCGATGCCCGATCCATCATCGTCGTCACCACGCGGGCGGACGAGCAAAACGAAGCCGGGCATGGGAAAGCGAAGGCCGCGGTTGGCGGCCAGAAATTCGCTACGTTTTGAAAGCGTTCGCACCAGCCCAGATCCTGCCAGGCTTGGCGGCGAAGCGTCGGCGATCAGGCCGACAGCTTCTTGCGGCCCTGGGCGCGGCGGTTGGCGAGAATCTTGCGGCCGCCAACCGTCGCCTTGCGGGCGCGGAAACCGTGGCGTCGGGCGCGCACGAGGTTGCTCGGTTGAAAGGTACGCTTCATCGCGGTTGTCCCTAAATCTCGTCAAATACTGTAACAGAAAAGGGCCGCCAAACGTGGGCGGCCACTGTTGGGGGCGCGGATAAGCAAGAGTCGGTGGAAAGTCAATCTCCATCGCGGCCTTTTCCGTGGCTATCGGCCGCCAGCGCCTCGCGCTCACGCTTTCGGGCGGCACTGACTCGTCGCATCAGGCGGTCCATCCAGCCAGCGTACCGCGGATGGCGACGCTTGAAGCGGACATAGACGCGTTTCGCCCAGGCGCTGTTCTGCAACGCCAGCATCAATCCGGCGGGAAACAGGATGATGAAACCGGGGCCGGGCAGCGGGCCCAGCAGAGGCGCGGCGACCATCAGCAGCAGACCGAGCAGGAACAGCGCGAGGCGGACCTGCGCGTTCGATCGCAATCGCTGGTAAAGGCTGCGCTTTGCCATGCGGCCCGATCTGGGTACGCGGCAAGCGTGTTACAAGGCTAAATCAGTGATTGCCTCAGTCGAGCGTGACGAAGCGCGCCATGTCGTCGCGCGTCAGATAGCGGACGTCGTCGAACGGCGTTGCGTTGGTCAGCGCATAAAAGGCGCGCGCCTTGGCGGCGTCCATGCCCATTTCGCGGTAATAGCTCAGATACTCGGCGTGGACGGGGTCGTTTGCCGGATAGTCGTTCGCCTCGCGGCCATATTCGTCGGCCCAGCTGTGGACGCCGAATTCGGCGTCGGGAGCGGCGCGGCGGGTGCTTCCGGCGAGCCAGAGCTCGACCGCACCCGACCGCACCGAGCCGCCGCTCGGGACGACGGTTTCCATGCCGGCCCGGCGGATCGCGCGGGCGAGGATCAGATTCGCTTCCTCGTCGAGGCTGCCGGGGCAATCGATCATTTCGAGGCGCCTCAGCGTCGGAAAGGCGGCGAGCATCGCGGCGAACTGGCGCGGGGCGTTCGATGTGACATCGCCCGCCATGCGGACGGTGTTCGCATCGACCACCGCGAAGGGACCGAAGCGCGCCTTCGCCTGCCCCAGCGTCGCGAGTGTGGCCGACGGGGCATAGCGGCGGGTGGCGCCGAGGTCGGCATCTTCGGCAAGACCTTCGTCGTCCAGAAGCGCGGCGTCTTCATCGACATAATTCGCGCCATCGTCCGCGACGGTCTCTTCGCCCGCATCCTCATAGGTCCAGGTCACCGTCGTGGTGACGGTCACGACCTGCTGCGCGTGCGCCGGCGCGAACGCAAGGATCGCCGCGAAAGCGGCGACGATGAGCGTGCGAACGAAAGCGGATGGCGAAACCATGTGGCCGCTTTCGCGCGTGCGCGATAACCAAATGGCAAAGCGGCAATGTCAGCAGGGCGTTAACCGCATTTCGGGACGGGTCAGCCGGCCTCGCAAAGCGCCTTCAACTGCTCGGCCACAGCACCCCAGCCGGGGGTGAATCCCATCTCTTCATGCTGCTTCAGCGCTTCGTCGGTCCAGTGGCGCGCCCAGGCGGTGTAGTGCGTGCCTTCACCCTCGGGCGCGATTTCCCAGCCGCCGATCATGAACGGACCCGTCGGCGTCATGCGTCCGTCGGGTCCGATCATCACCGCATCGGTCGACACGAAACGGACGCCGGGCACGACCTCGAGGAAAATGCCGTCGCTCGGATGTGCTTCGCCGTTGGGGCCGTGCATCGTCATCGCGGCGCGGCCGCCGCTGCGCCAGTCCTGTTCGATGATTTCGGTGGTCCAGGGCTTCGGGCACCACCATTCGGTGATCCGGTTCGTCATCACGTCCCACACCTTGTCGGGCGCGGCGTTGATATAGATGTCCACGGACAATTCGCGGGGGTCGGTCATCATGGTCTCCTGAGGGGAAAGGTCAGTCGCGGTCGGGGGCACCGAGCGGAAAATAGGCGCGATACGGCCGAGCTTCCTCGACGCAGCGCGCTACGCTCGGATGCGCGAGCAGGCGGGCGCGATAGGCGCGCAGATTCTCGTACGTCTCGGGAATCTGGTGGACCCAATCGGCATAGAAGAGCGACGGCGCCGCGGCGCAATCGGCGAGGGTGAAGCCATAGGGCGTCGCCCAGCCGCGGCCCGCGAGTTCCTTGTCGAGCCATGCGTAGATAGTATCCAGCCGCGCGTGCGTCTGTTCGATAATGACCGGCAGATGGTTCTCGGGGCCGCGGAGGGCGTCGTTCACCACCTCCTGCATCCGGTTCATCACATGATGGTCGAAGATGCGGTCGAACAGCCGGACCTTCAGCGCCGCGTCGAATTCCTGCGGGATCAGGCGCGGTTCGGGGACCAGATGGTCGAGATATTCGATGATGATCGACGATTCGAAATACGGCGTTCCGTCATGGACGAGCAGCGGGAATTGCCCGACCGGCCAGTAAGACTTGAGCTCGGGCATATGATCGGGAAACGCCGGATCGACCGAGCGATAGTCGAATTCGATTCCCTTCTCGTAGAGCGCGATCAGCGCCTTCCATGTGTAGGAGGAGAAAGGGTGGCCGTAGAAAATCAGCATCAAACGGAATCCTTGCGGGTCAGCCATGCCAGCGGCAGGCCGACGAAGAAGATGTGCGGGAACAACGCGACCGCGCCCTTGACGAGATCGCGCGGCGGGAAGGCTAATTCGAAGCGCAGCGGCAACACGACCCCGTTCATGATGACATAGAGCAGCAGCCCGTAAAGCGTGCCCGTCAGCCACCACGGCCATGCAGTCAGTGCGGTCCAGCGCCGCGCGACGAAGAACCATGTTGCGACCATTGCGCCCATGATCGCGTAGTGGGTCGCAAGCCCTGCGATATCGCCCGCAATACCCCACGTCCGGGCACCGTCGCCGAACGGCCCGCTTGCGACCGCGTGGAGCATTGACGAGACAGTATCGCCCTGCACCACGCTCGACACCGCCGCATAGACAATGTCGAGCGTGCCGCAGAGCGCCCATGCGAAGAGGAGCGGGCTACGCCGCGCCAACCGCTTCGCCCCGGATCGCGGCCTCGATCGCCGCGACGTCGATCTTCTTCATCGCCATCATCGCCTCGAACGCGCGTTTGGCTGCCGCCTGATCGCCGCTCGTCATCACGTCGGTCAGCGCGCGCGGGGTGATCTGCCACGATATGCCCCATTTATCCTTGCACCAGCCGCACATGCTTTCCTGTCCGCCATTGCCGACGATCGCGTTCCACAGACGGTCGGTCTCTTCCTGCGTGTCGGTGTGCACCTGGAAGGAAAAGGCCTCGCTATGCTTGAAGGTCGAGCCGCCGTTGAGGCCGATGCATGGATAGCCGAGCACGGTGAAGTCGACGGTCAGCACATCGCCTTCCTTGCCGCTGGGGTTGTCGCCGGGGGCGCGGTGGATGCCGCCCACCGCGCTGTCGGGGAACGTCGCGGCATAGAAGTTCGCGGCTTCCTCGGCGTCCTTGTCGTACCAGAGGCACAGGGTTGCTTTGTTCGACATCATTTCTCTCCTTTGATCGGCCCGCCGATCGACCAGAGATGGCCGAACGGATCTTTCACCTGGGCGTAACGGTCCCCCCAGAAAGCATCGTGCGGTTCGAGCGTCGACGACGCGCCCGCATCCATCGCGCGCTGGTACCAGCTGTCGGTGTCGTCGACGTAGAGGTGCAGCGTCACGCCGGTCGGCGCGGCCATCGCGTGGCCGGTATATTCGGGGAAATCGTCGTGCATCATCAGCGAGGTGCCGTTGACGGTCAGATGCGCGTGCATCAGCCGCACGCCATCCTCGGCGGGCATCCGCATATTCTCGGTCGCGCCGAACGCCTTGGCGTAGAAGTCGATCGCTTCGCTGCCGCGCTTGTCGGGAATCGCGATATGCGGGGTTAGGCCGGTGGCCGGCGTCTGGGCGGGGTTCGTCATTGCTCTTCTCCCTATTTCTTCGGCCCGACAAGGCCGAACGCGGCGCCCTGCGGGTCGATGCCGTTCATCGCATATTCGCCGCCGGGGATTTCCATTGGACCGTTGGTCACCGTGCCGCCGTTCGCGGTCACCGCGGCCTGCGCCCGGTCGATATCGTCGACGCCGATGTAGAAGGTCCACAGGCTAGCGGGCATGCCCGGCATCAGCGGCATCACCGCGCCGAGCCCCACGTCGCCGCGCTGGATGAACCGGTACGCGCCCATGTCGCCCATATCCATCGCGCCTTCCTGGCCCCAGCCGAAGTGGCGGGTGTAGAAGGCGATCGCGCCGTCGGGATCGCTCGTCGCGAGCTCGTTCCAGCGGATGCGCTGGGCTTCGGTAACCGAGAAGACGTCGCTTTCCTGTCCCTCGGCGCCCGGCGGCGGGGCGGGGTCCATGATATAGAAGGGCGCGCCCTGCGGGTCGGTGACCATCGCGATGCGGCCGACGGGGATGTCCATCGCGGGCATCTGGACGCTGCCGCCATCGGCCTTGATCGCCTCGATCTCGGCATCGACGTCGTTCGTGTGAATATAGCCGATCCACAAGGGCCGCGCGCCGCCCGCGATCATGTCGGCATTCAGCGCCAGAACGCCGCCGGCGTTGCCGCCGTTGCTACGCCCGATCATGCGATAGTCCATGTCGCCCGCAGCGGGGTCACGCTCCGACGCGATCGTCCAGCCGACGACCGCGCCATAGAAGCGCGCCGCGCCCGCCGGGTCGGGGGTCATCAGTTCGTACCAGATGAAATTGGACGCTTGGCTCATCTCTTTCCTCCTTCGACGGTCGGAAAATAATCCCCGCGACCTTCGGGGGTCATGTCGAGCAGGCCCCACAGCGAATCGACGAGATCGCCGGCGCGGTGGTGCTGGCCGGGGTCCGAGGGCGCGAACGCCATCTCGCTGCCCCAGTGGTGGCGGATACTATCACCGTCCTTGCGGAAGACGTTGAAGATCGTCTCGTCCCATTCCTCGCCGGGTTCGAGCTTGCGGTCCGCGCGCATCGCGGGCGGAAATTTGCGCGTGTCGCCGAAATAGTCGGCCGAATAGCGCGTGGTGACGTCGGACAGGAAGTTCATGTGCGGCCAGCCGCGCACCCGCGCCCATTCGGTGAGCCGCGCGATCGGCGACTTGGCGACGATATAAAGCGGTGCGCGGTCGTCGATGTAGCGCGCGCCGCCGTCGACCGAATCGAGCATATGCGTGCAGCCGGGGCAGGGCGTGTCGCGCTCGGCGTTCCACATGAAGCTGTAGAGGATGATCGTCGGCTTGCCCGCGAACAGCTCCGACAGCTTGACCGTCTCGGGCCGCTGATACGCGCCGATGCGTTCGAAGACATAGTCCTCGGCGATAGCGCCGCCGGGCGGCAGCGCGCGGCGTTTCGCGGCAACGAGCTCGATCTGGCGGCGGAGCGCGATCTCGTCGTCGAGCAGCGCATTGCGCGCGGCGCGATAGTCGGTGCTCTCGTTAGGGTAGGCGATGTGGTTCATGGGATTCTCCACTCGGCTGTGATTTCCGTTCCGTCATCCCGGCGAAGGCCGGGATCTCAACCTTGGGACATGGCGCACCGGTGAGATCCCGGCCTTCGCCGGGATGACGACAGGAAATTTACGCCATCACGATCGGTTCGAAACCGCCATAGATCATGCGCTTGCCGTCGAAGGTCTGGTCGTTCGGATCATGCTGCATCCGTTCGTCCTTCATGAACTGTTCCCATCCCTTGGTGCGCGTTTCCTTGTCGGGCCACTCGACCCAGCTGAAGACGACGGTTTCGCCGTCCTGCTTGTGCGCGGCGCGGTTGAAATCGGTGACCTTGCCGTCGGACACATCGTCGCCCCACGCCTCGACGACGCGCGTCGCGCCATGGTCGCGGAACACTTCGGACGCCTTGATCGCCATTGCGCGATAAGCCTCCTTGTTGCCGTCGGGGACCGGCACGATATAGCCGTCGGCATAGCCGAAACCGCCATCCGCGCTGTCGTCGACGATCGAGTCGAAGCCGCCGATGATCATCCGCTTGCCGTCGAACGGCATCTCGCCGCCCATCGCCGCCATGCGCGGATCGTTCATCATCTTTGTCGTCGCGGCGTCGCGCGTCGCCTTGTCGGGATATTCGAACCAGCTGAACACGACGGTCTCGTCGGGCGTGGCCTGCACCGCGCCCTTGAAGTCGTTGACCTTGCCGTCGGGGACGTCATCGCCCCAGCATTCGACCATGCGCGCGACGCCGAATTCCTTGAACAGCGGCGCGGCATCGGCCGCGTGCTTGCGATAGGCTTCCTTGTTGGCGGTCGGCACCGCGACCACAAATCCTTCTACATAGGTCATCTTGTCTCTCCTGAGGGGGTGGGGAGGGGGATTAGGCGGCGGGTGGACCCGCTTCTTCGCTGAAGGCGGCAAGCTGCGCGTCCATCGCGCGCTGGAAGGCGGGGCGGGCGAGGCAGCGATCGAGATAAGCCTGCAGCCGTGGCTGTTCGGCGATCAGCCCCGCTTCGACTGCTTCGCGCAGCACGGTCGCCATTGCGATGTCGGCAACGGTGAAGTCGCCGGTCAGATACGGCTTGTCGCCGATCGCGTCGTTCAGGCGGCCGAGGCGACCCTGGATGAACTCGATCAGGCTCGGGCGGCGGAGCTTCGCCCATTCCTCTTCCTTCGCGAACAGGTCGACATTGCCGAGTTCGAACAGCATCGGCTCGACGCTGTTATAGGCGGCGAACAGCCAGGCGAGCGTGTTGGCGCGCTGCTGCGGATCGCGGGGCATCAGCCGTGCATCCTTTTCGGCGAGGTGGAGCAGGATCGCGCCGCTTTCGAACAGGCGGATGCCGCCGTCGTTGAGCACCGGCACCTGTCCCCATGGCTGGAACAGGAAATGGTCGGCGGGGCGGTTGATCGCGCTGATCAGATGCTCGGCATAGTCGAGGCCGATTTCCTCGCATGCCCAGCGCGGGCGCAGATCGCGGACAAAGCCGCGCGCAAAGTCGGGTACCCAGTCGAAGGCGGTGACTTCCAGCTTGCTGTCGGGATTCACGGGCATGGCTGTATCTCCTGTTCAGGCCGGCAGCGGGGCGGCGACCGCGCAGTCGGCGAGGTGCGCCGCCATGGCGCTTTGAAAGGCCGGACGCGCTGTGCCGCGCGCGACATAGGCGGCGAGATTGGGATGCGGCGCCAGCAACTGCGGGCTGGCGTTGCGCAGCACATCGATCATCACGATGTCGCCGATCGAGAAATGCTCTTCGAGCCAGTCGCGGTTACCGAGCGCCTGCGACAATCGGGCGAGCCGCTGCTCGGCAAAGGGTTTCGCGGCGTCCATTGCGCCGGCGAGCCAGTCGGTGCCCTGTCCCTTGACGGTCAGCGCGACCAAAGTCTGGATCATCGGCTCGACGCTGTTTAGCGCGGCGATCATCCAGCTGATCGCGCGTCCGCGGCCCATTGCGTCGCTCGGCAGCAGGCGCGCGTCGGTATCGCCGATGTGGATCAGGATCGACCCGCTTTCGAACAGGATCAGGTCACCCTGCCTGTATACCGGAACCTGTCCGAAGGGCTGGTCGGCCAGATAGGCCGGCGCCTTGTCCTCGAAGATGCCGCCGATCAGCCGCGTGCGATAGGGTTGGCCGATTTCTTCGAGCGCCCAGCGGATGCGGATGTCCTTGATACGGCCGTAGGCGAACTCGGGAACCGAGCGGTAGGCGGTGATTTCGGGCAGGGCATGGGATTTGGTGGCCATGATCAGCTCCTCTTCCCTTTGATCCAGGCGACGATCGACATCGCGTGGCCGTGGCCAAGGTCGAAGTCGCTCTTCAGCCAGTCGACGATCGCGGTGGCCTTGACCCCGGGGGCGAGGCCGTTGGCGTCGGCCAGCCCCTTTCCGATGGCGATCGCTTGTAGATCTTCGGCCGATTTGCCGGTCTTTGCCTCGACATTGTCGAGATAGGCCTGGAAGCTCATGCTGCCGATCCTTTCACAAACGGGATCAGCGCGCGGACGCGCGGATCGCGCAGCCACAGCCCGCCCCACAGCATCACGCCGAGGTAGACGCCGAACAATATGTGGCTGAACAGCGGGCTGTGGATGCGGACATGGGTGGCGACCGCGCCGCCGAGGTAGGCGGTGATCAGGATCGCGCCGAGGATCGCCGTGCGCGGCCAAATAGTGAGCAGAGTCGGGATCAGCAGCAGGATGCCCAACATCGTCATTGTCGGGACGTTGAGCGGCCAGCCGAGGCCCGGCGGGCTATATTTGATCGCGGTTTCGGGCGATACCAGCTTGAGCCCGGCGTCGAAGAGGAGGAAGAGGATCACGAGGCCGCTCAATATGTGACCCGCGATCCGTTGACCCTTTCCGGGGACTGCATCGGTCATGTCTCTTCCTCCTCCCTTTGGCTTTTTTATGCGGCGGCTTCGGCAGGTTCGCCGGCCGGGATCGCGGTCGGATCCATCCACATCACTTCCCAGATATGGCCGTCGGGATCCTCGAAGCTGCGGCCGTACATGAAGCCGAAGTCCTGCGTCGGAGTAGGGTCGGCCTTGCCGCCCGCGGCGACCGCCTTGTCGACCTGTCCGTCGACCGCGTCGCGACTGTCGGCCGAGACGCAGAGCAGCACTTGCGCGGTCGTATGCGCGTCGGGGATCGCCTTCGACGTGAAGGTCGCCCATTTTTCATGCGTCAGCAGCATGACGTGGATCGATCCTTCCTCGACCACCATGCAGGCGGCGGTGTCGTCGGTGAAAGCGGGATTGTTCGACGCACCGACGGCTTCGTAGAAAGCCTTCGATTTGGACAAATCGGCAACCGGCAGGTTGATGAAGATCATTTGGGGCATTTCTCTCTCCTTGGGGATTGTTGCTGGTATCAGGCAGCGACTTCGGGGACCGGCGCCTCGCCATTGGCGACCGCGGGGTCCATCCAGAAGGGGCCCCAGACATGACCGTCGGGGTCGAGGATATCGCGGCCGTACATGAAGCCATGATCCTGCACCGGGTTGATGTCGGCGGTGCCGCCGGCATTGGCCGCGGCCTCCGCCATCGCATCGACAGCTTCCTTGCTGCCGAGTGCGAGTGCGAGCGACACCTCGCTCGACCCGCGGTCGGCGATCGGGCGGTCGGTGAAGCCCTTCCACTTCTCATGCGTCAGGATCATCACGAAGATCGTGTCCGACCACACCATCGCAGCAGCGGTCTCGTCGCTGAAGCGCGGTTCGTTCGTAAAGCCGAGTGCTTCGTAAAAGGCTTTCGACGTCGCAAGGTCGGCGACCGGCAGGTTCACGAAGATCATCCGGGGGGTATCGGTCGTGTCGGACATGGGGGCACTCCTCTCGTTGAAATCGCTATCAAATTTGTCTGAACAGCATCCGGACATAACGCTTCAGATGCATGACGGTCCCGCGCGCAATCGCCGGGTCGTTCGTGGTTTTCGCCAAGACGAAGGCGCCCTGCAGCACCGACTGGACATGCTGGGCGAGACCGATCGCGGTGACGTCGTCGGGCGCGCCATAGGCGTCCATCGCGGCCTGAATATCGGGGGCCAGCGCCTCGCAATAGGCGTTGATGCTCGCTTCACATGCCGCGCGGATGCGGTCGCTCGTCGCATAGGCCTCCTGCACCATCGTGCCGACGAAACAGGTATAATCCTCGGTCGGCCCGTCGAGCATCGACAGGCGGAAATCGATATGCCCGAGAAGGCGGTCTAGCGGATCATCCAGCCGGTTGTGCGGCGCGAGTTCGAACATCGGCCGCGCGCGTTCGGTCCAGCCCTCGGCCGCGGCAACGCCCAGCGCTTCCTTCGATTCGAAGTGATGGAAGAAGGCGCCCTTGGTCACGCCCGCGACCGCGCAAATCTCGTCGACGCTGGTCGCGGCATAGCCCTGCTTGCGGACAGTCGCATGCGCGGCGGCGATCAGGGCGGCGCGGGCGCTGCCACGCGGGGCGCGGGTCTTTGGGGCGGAGGCAGGGCGAGTCGTGTTCATGCGACTCGACATACCGACCAGTTGGTATGTTGTCAAACACCGTCCGGTGAACCGCGCCAGAGCGGCGGTAAAAAGACTCGACGTTGCCGGAGCTTGCCCTAAGAAGGGGTGGGAACAAAGGGGGATCATGGTCGCGATTGTGTCAACCGTCGCCTATCTCGGGCTCGAAGCGCGCGGGGTGGAAGTGCAGTGCCAGATCGCGGCCGGGATGCCGGCTTTCGCGGTCGTCGGCCTGCCCGACAAGGCGGTTGCCGAAAGCCGCGAGCGGGTGCGCGCCGCGCTGTCGGCGATCGGCCTCGCGCTGCCGCCCAAGCGCATCACGGTGAATCTGTCGCCTGCCGACCTGCCGAAGGAGGGGTCGCATTACGATCTCCCGATCGCACTGGCACTGCTGGGTGCGATGGGGGTGATCGATCCCGAAACGCTCGGGGCCTATGTTGTCGTCGGCGAACTCGGGCTCGACGGGCGCGTCGCGCCGTCTCCCGGCGTCCTGCTCGCGGCGCTGCATGCGGGGAGTGTCGAGCGCGGTCTCGTCTGCCCCGCGAGCCAGGGCCCCGAAGCGGCATGGGCGGGTAATGTCGAGGTTCTCGGCGCGCCCGACCTTTTGTCGCTGCTAGGCCATTTCAAGGGCAGCGCGCTGCTCGCGCCGCCGGTTCCGGGCGAAGTCGTCGCGCCTGTCCGCACCGCCGACCTCGCGCAGGTGAAGGGGCAGGAAACCGCCAAACGCGCGCTCGAGATCGCGGCGGCAGGTGGGCATAATCTGCTGATGTCGGGTCCCCCGGGTTCGGGCAAGTCGCTGATGGCGGCGTGCCTGCCCGGCATATTGCCCGAACTGACACCCGCCGAAGCGCTCGAGGTATCGATGATCGCTTCGGTCGCGGGCAATCTGGAGGGCGGACGGCTCGTCCGCGCGCGGCCGTTCCGCAGCCCGCATCATTCGGCGTCGATGCCCGCGCTCGTCGGTGGCGGGCTGCGGGTACGTCCGGGCGAGGTCAGCCTCGCGCACCTCGGTATATTGTTCCTCGACGAGCTGCCCGAGTTCCAGCGTGGGGTTCTCGACAGCCTCCGCCAGCCGCTCGAAACGGGCGAGGTCAGCGTCGCGCGTGCCAATGCGCATGTGACCTTTCCGGCGCGCGTGCAGTTAGTGGCGGCGATGAACCCCTGTCGCTGCGGCCATCTCGGCGATCCCGCGCTCGCGTGCAGCCGCGCGCCGCGCTGTGCCGCCGATTATCAGGCGAAGCTGTCGGGGCCGCTGCTCGACCGTATCGACCTGCATGTTGAGGTCGAGGCGGTGAGTGCCGCCGACCTTGTCCTGCCGCCGCCGGCCGAGGGCAGCGCCGAGGTCGCGGCGCGCGTTGCGGGCGCGCGGGCGATCCAGACCGAACGCTATGCGGCGCACAAGGCGCGCACCAATGCCGAAATCGACGGCGAACTGCTCGAAGCGGTCGCGACCCCCGATGAACCCGGCCGACAATTGCTCGCGCAGGCGGCCGAGGCGATGCGGTTATCGGCGCGCGGCTATACGCGGATGCTCCGTGTTGCGCGGACGATTGCCGACCTTGCGGGTGCCGATACGATCGGCCGTATCCATATCGCCGAGGCGCTGAGCTATCGGCGGCAGGCGCCGCGGAACTGACGATGGACGAGATCGCTTTCGAAGCCGAGGTGATCGAATGGCGCGGTCCAGCGCCCTTTCTGTTTGCGGTCGTGCCGGATGAGTATGTCGCCGACATTCGCTACGCCGCCTTGTCCGAAAGCTATGGCTGGGGCGTCGTGCCGGTGATGGTGAGCGTGGGGTCGAGCGATTTCACGACATCGCTCTTCCCGCGCGACGGCGGTTATCTGCTACCCGTCAAGGTCGCGGTGCAGCGCGCCGAAGGGGTCGGCCGCGGCGACCGCATCGGCGTGACGATGCGGGTCGGGCGGCCGCGCGGGGAGACGCGGTAAAGATTTTCGAAGATGTTGGTGCAATAGGGGGCGGATGACTGCGGGGGGCAATCTGTTGGCGATGCTGCGCGGCCGGTTGATGCGGGGCCTGATCCTGCTCGCCTGCGCGCTGGCGGCGGCGCCCGCGCGCGCCGAAACGCTGAAGCTCGACCGCACGCTCTGCCATGCGGAAAGCGCCCTTGGCGTTCCTGATACCAGCCTCTCGACCCTTCGCTTTTCGTGCAGCGGAAAACCCGCCGGCTATCACAAGGGCAGCCTATGGCTGCACACCGATGCCACGCGGCTGAAGGATTGGCGAGGCGATGTCGCGCTGATGGTACACCAGTCGCGGTTCGACCGGCTGGCGGTCGCCTTCATCTATGCCGACGGGGAGGTTCGCTGGCAGCAAGTGCGGCAGGGCGATTACGGATCGCACTGGCGCGCCGGTGGGCAGGTGATGTTCGAGGCGCCCGAGCGGTCGGTGCCGCTGGCGGCGGTGACGATGCGGTTCGATCGTCTCGCGAGCGTCGACCTGCTCCGGGCGCGCCTGATTCCGAAGGCCGATGCCGTCGTCCAGTCGACCGGGATGGCGGTGGCGATCGGCGCCGCGCTGACCCTGCTGCTCGTCAGCGGTATCTACAGCCTGTCGCTCGCGGTCGCAGTGCGGCGGCAATATCTGGCGTGGCAGGCGGGCTGGTCGGCGACGATGCTGCTGTGGGGCGCGATCTGGTCGCAGGCGCATCTCGGCCTCGTGCCGGGGCTCGCGGGAACGGCGTCGGCGCAAATCGCGACCTTCCTTTCGTGCCTTGCGATCGCGATCGCTACCGCGAGTGCGGTGCTGGCGATCGACGCGCGGCTCGTGTCGCGCCATCTGCGCATCGCCGCGCTGGTGCTCGGCGGTATCGTCGGCGTCGTAGGCGTGCCGCTGGCGCTGATCCGCAGCGAGAATCTGGCGCAGTGGGGCGACCTGCTCGGGCTTGTCGTGCTGGCCGATCTGGTCGCCGTCGCCGCCTATCTGGGCCTTGCATGGCGGCGTGGATCGGTCGAGGCGCGCGATTTCCTCGCAGCCTGGTGCCTGCCGATGGCGGTGCTCGCTTTCATCCACATCGTCGACGTTGACGACAGCCTGTGGGGCGGCGGGTCGAAGATCATGGTGCTGCTCGCCGCGACCTGGCAGGCGTTATGGCTGTCGGCCTCGGCAACCCGGCGGCTCGCCCAGCTGCGCATCGAGCGCGACAGCGCACGCGCGGCGGAGGCTTTTGCCCAGCAACTGGCGCGCAGCGATCCGCTCACCGGCCTGCCGAACCGGCGCGGCTTTGTCGAAAGCGTGACGCCGCTTCTCGACCGGGCACATGCGGGCGACCTGACCGCGGCCTTGCTGCTCGTCGATATCGACCGCTTCAAATCGATCAACGACGTTCACGGCCATGATGCGGGCGACGCGGTGCTGTGCGAAGTCGCGCGCCGCATCGAACGGTGGGAGGGCCCGATGTGCTCGGTCTCGCGGCTCGGCGGCGAGGAATTCGGCCTGCTGACGATCGGCATGGAGGGCATGGCCCTCGCGCGCTTTGCCGAAAGCGTTCGCCGCGGCATCGCCGCCTGCGACCATAGTGTGGTGATCGGCGAGGGCAGCGTCACCGCGAGCGTCGGCGTCGCCGAGGTGCGGCCGGCGAGCGATTTCCAGCAGCTCTACCGGCTGGCCGACGAGGCGCTTTACGACGCCAAGCGCGCCGGGCGCGATTGCGTCGTCGTCCAGCGCTGCTTCAACGGACCGTCGGACGATGCCGCGGGGCGCGAGGCCGCACTGTCCCGCTGAGGTTCAGAGGCCGACCGACTTGTTCTCGACGACTTCGAGCGGCGGCGGTGCCTTGGCCGCGCCGGCACGGCGGTGGCTGAGCTTGCCTTCGACCTTGCCGCCATTTTCGATCGTGATGTTTTCATAGACCACATCGCCGGTGATCCGCGCGGTGGCGTGGACGATCAGCGTCTTCGCCTCGATCGACCCGTCAAGCAGGCCGGCGATCTTGGCGGTGTCGGCGACAACCGCACCCTTGATCTCGCTCGCTTCGCCCTGGACCAGGTTCGCGCATTTCAGGTCGCCGTCGATCTTGCCGTCGACATGCAGATCGACGGTCGCCGCGACATTGCCGGTGATGACGACATCCGAGCCGAGGATCGAAAAGGTCGTGTGACGTGCGCCGGTCGCCATCTTAGCGGGCACCGCGGTTGGCAGCGAGGGCGCCGACTCGCTGTCGGGCGTCGTCTTTGACTTCGAGAACATCGGCTTTGGCCTCCAGGAAACGGCGCGGATTGACCGCGACACCGTTCAAACGAACTTCGAAATGCAGATGGCTGCCGGTCGAACGGCCGGTCGAGCCCATCTTGGCGATCTGTTGGCCGGCGGTGACTTGCGTGCCGACCTGCGTGGTGAAACCCGACAAATGTGCATAGCGGGTCAGGATGCCCTGACCATGATCGACCTCGACGACATTGCCATAGCCCGACTTCTGCCCGACGAAGACGACGCGGCCGGGGGCGGCTGCGAGGATCGGGGTGCCGAGCGGCCCGGGGAAATCGAGCCCCGCGTGCATCGCGCCGGCGCCGGTGAAGGGATCGCTGCGATAGCCATAGCTCGACGAGAGCATCAGGACATGCGCGGGCTGGCCCGACGGAATAGCGACGAGCGTGCGTTCGAGCACCTCCATGCGAAACAGGGCGCCTTCGAGCGCGGCGAAGCTCTTGCCGAGCGCACCGGCCTGACCCTTGCGGCCGCGGAAGGGAATGAAGGGACCGCCGCGGCCGGTGGCAGCATTGCGAACCAGCGACGAGGGATCGAGCCCGAGCTGGGCGACGGCCGTTTCCGCTTTGGCGGCGCGCGCGGTGACGGCAGCGAGCAGGCGCGCCGAAAAGGCTTCCTGCCGCGCTTCGAGTCGTGCGAGCGTCTGCGCTTCGGGGGGAAGGCGCGGATCGATCGCGCTGGTTTCGAGCGGCTTGGCGGCAGGCTTGGCGCCCGCTTCAGCGTTGGCGTCTGACGGTGCGGCAGCCGGCAGGGCTTCCTTGCCGAAATAGTCCTTCTGCCATTCCTCGAGCTGCGCCTGTCGCTCGTCGAGGTCGGCGGCGATTTCGCCGACGCGATCGCGATAGTGTGCGATGCGCGCCTCGGCGGCCGCGGCGGCCGCCTGCTTGGCGGCGACTTCGGCGCGCTCGCCCGAGGTCAGCAGTTGGTTGACGAAGACCGCCAGCGTGATCCCTGCCCAGACGAGCAGGACGCTGCCGGCGATCAACGCGACGCGCTTTTGCCAGACCGCGCTGATGCGAAGGAAACGCACATGACCGTGCGTGCGAATAAAGATTTCATGGTCCTGAAACAGCGCCGAAAAGCGCTGGCGCCAATGGCGCAGACCCGATGATTGCGAAGACAAGCTACGACCCCGTCTTGTTGTTTTTGTGGAGCCCTTCGCCCCGACTTGGTGGCGCCTGTAACAGGGTGCATGGGCAGGCGCGAATCTTTGGAAGGCGACTCGCGCCGAGTCGAAAGTGACTCGCGGTGAACGGTGTCAGCGGACCGGAATAGTGCCAAAACGGGAGGGATTTGCACCGCGACTCGGTCCATAATATTGACGGCTTGCTTACCATTTTTCCTTAAAGACGCGCTGTGACCGACATGCCGAAAATTACCAGATCCGCAGTCGCGCCGGCGGCCGAAACCATAAGCCCGACCTCTGCTTCGAGGCCGCGCTCGGCGGTGAGTGCGGGCGTCGGCATCGTCGGCCTTATCGGCCTGATGACCTATCTTCTCCTCGCGCGCCACGCGCCCGAAATTGCGGTCTGGCTCGGTATCGACTGGGGACAGCGCGGACGGATGGACGGCCCGAACTCGGCGATCGCCAGCGTCCTTGCCTGCGGTATTCCGATGGTGCTGTGGTCGGTCTTCGTCGACAAGGTACATCGCAGTCCCTCGACCGGGATCGACTGGACGCAGCGCCGGCCGTGGCGCGAAACGCTCGATATCAGCCTGACCAAGCTGGCCGGTCTGTGGGCGACCTGGGCGTTGATCGCGGGCTTCTATGTCACGATGCGCTATTATTGGGAGGGCAACTACGCCTTTTCGATGGATCTGCTCGAACGCGTTGCGCCGTGGCTGCTGCTGATTTCGGTGCCGTATATGCTGTGGCTCGACCGGCGGATGATCGAACCGCGCGACGGCTGTTACCAGTTCGGGCGCTGGATGATATCGCCCGGCCAGCCCGTCGACGGCCGCGCGATCGCGCATCATTTCCGGGCGTGGGCGGTGAAGGGCTTTTTCACCGCCTTCATGTTGTCGATCGTACCGGGGAATTTCGCCTCGCTGGTGACGGTCGAGATGAGCGAGATACGCGCCAATCCCTATATGACCGGCATCTGGACGCTCAACCTGCTCTATCTGGTCGACGTCCATATCGCGACCGTCGGCTATATCCTGACGATGAAGCCGCTCGATTCGCACATCCGGACGGCGAACCCCTATTTTATGGGCTGGGTCGCGGCGCTCGCCTGCTACCCGCCCTTCATCCTCATGAACGGCGGACCGCTCGACTATCAGGTGAACAGTGCCGACTGGGGCTATTGGCTGCAGGGCCACGACACGCTGATGGCGATCTGGGCGGTCGTGCTGGTCGGGCTGGTCGCCATCTATGCATGGGCGACGATGGCCTTCGGAATCCGCTTTTCGAATCTGACGCATCGCGGCGTCATCACGCACGGCCCGTATAAATTCACCCGCCACCCCGCCTATGTGTCGAAGAATTTGAGCTGGTGGGTCGCGGGTCTGCCGTTTCTGGTGACCGCCGGCGGCCCGATCGAGGCGGTGCGCAACACGCTGCTGATCGCGGCGGTCAGCGGCATCTATTACTGGCGCGCGAAGACCGAGGAGAAGCATCTCCTCGCCGACCCCGCCTATGTCGCTTACTGGAACTGGGCGCAGGAGCATGCGCTGGTGCCGCGGCTGTTCGCGAAGCTGTCGGGACGCACACGCCCGCTGATCCGCCTCGAACCCGATCCGCGCGTCGGGCCGGTCGCCTGATCCGCGCGGGGAGATCCCCGCGCGGATGGCTTTATCCTAGAATTTGAAGCCGGCCTCGACACCCCAGATGCGGGGTTCGTTGACGTAGCTGGTCAGGTTGTTGAAATCGATGCCGCCGGTCGGCGACGCGTCGTTCGTGATGTTGCGGACGAAGCCTGCGACATCGAAGCGGTCGGTACGATAGCCGACACGCAGGCCGCCCTCGATCATCTTGTCGTCCGAGAATTCGACCGAGCGATAGAGGAAGAACTGGATCTTCGAGCGATAATACCAGTCGGTGAAGGCATAGACGGCGCCATTGCCGACGGGGATTTCATAGCCCGCGGTCCAGTTCAGCGTCCACTTCGGCGACTGCGGCAGCTGGTTGCCGTCGATCGAATAAATGCCGGGGCTGCCCGGACGAACCGGGTCGAGTACGGTGCACGGCGTTGCCGAGCCGCAGCCTGCGACGAACGCGTTGGCATCGTCGATCTTCGCCACGTTCCACGCACCGCCGACCGAGAAGGTCAGGCCCTTGGCGGGGGCCGCCTGCAATTCAGCCTCGATCCCGTGGCCCTTGGCATCGACGTTGAGCAGGCTGGCGACGTTCGAGGTGCCGCCGACCGCAGTGAGCTGCAGATCCTTGGTGTCGAAGAAATAGCCCGTCAGGTTGAAGCGGACGCGGTTATCGAGGAAGCTCGTCTTGATGCCGGCTTCATACGACATCGTCTCTTCCTGATCGGCGGTCGAAATCGCGCGCGAGAAGGTCAGGCGGCCCTGCACCGAGGGCGCGCGATAGCCGCGCGCGACACGGGCGTAGATATTGAAGCCATCGGTCGCTTCCCAGGTCGCGCTGGCGTCCCAGGTCAGCAGCTTGCCCTTCACCTTGGCTGCCTGCGGCGGCACCGGGGTGTTCGGATTGACGACGAAGATCGGCCGCGTTTCGACCGGACGCGAGGCGACGAAATCGCGCGTGTCATGGTTGTAGCGCGCGCCGGCCTGCAGCTTCAGGCCGTTGTCGAAGGCGTAGTTGACCGAGCCGAAGATGCCATAGGCCTCGCTGTCCTGCCGCTGGATCGCGATCGCCGACGGGGTCGCATCGGTCGGGGCGCCGAATTCGAAGCTCGAGATGTCGAGCTTTTCGTCGAAGTAGAAGGCACCGAACTGATAGCCGAGCCCGCCGCTGTTGTTCGACGCGATGCGGATTTCCTGCGTGAACTGGTCGAGGCTGGGGACATTGTCCTGGCTCTGCGCCTGGAAGGGGATCAGGCCCGGACCCGACACCGGCAGGAAGGAGGCGCCGAAGCCGCCGTCGATGTCGCCGCGGCTGCGGAAATTGCCGTTCCAGTACGAGCTGATCGAATAGAGCGTCACCGCGCCGAGATCATATTCGAGGTTCAGCCCGACATTATAGGTGTTGAGCTTCTGGAAGTTCAGCCCGTCCTGATAGACCTTGTCGCGCTCGAACTCGGTGCCCGCGCCGCCGAGACCGACGAGGTGGTTGCTGCCCGGAACCTGCGTGTTGGCGCGGAAGATGATCGCCGAGCCGTCATAGACGCGGACCTGGCCGATCAGGCGGCCGGTGAACGGACCGCTTTCATACTGGAGCTGCAGGCGCGCGGCGATGTCGTCATAGCCGCCGAGGTCCTTGCCCTTGGTCGTCGCGACATTGTCGATCCAGTCGTCGCGGTGCTGGAACAGCGTCGAGAGGCGGACCGAGAAGCCGTTGTCGTCGGCCGCGCCTGCCGCGACCTCGACCTGGCTGGTGCCATAGCGGCCATAGCTGACGCGGGCATAGCCGCCGGTCTTGCCGGGCTTGACGGTGTCGAACTTGACGATGCCCGCGGGCGTGTTGCGGCCGAACAGCGTGCCCTGCGGCCCGCGGAGGACTTCGACGCGGTCGAGGTCGAAGATCGGGAAGCCCTTCAGGATCGGGTTTTCGAGGACGACGTCGTCATAGACGAGGCTGACCGGCTGCGAGGCGTTGAGGTCGAAGTCGGTGTTGCCGAGGCCGCGGATGTAGAAGCGCGGAAAGGTGCGGCCGAACGAGCTTTCGATATTCAGGCTGGGAACGCGGCCGGCGAGCGCGCGGACGTCGGAACCGGTCGAGGTGATCGCGCCGAGTGCATCGCCCGACAGGACGCTGACCGAGACCGGCACGTCCTGCAGGCTTTCCTCGCGGCGTTGCGCGGTGACGACGATATCGCCAAGGCCGCCGGTTTCGGCGGCGGGGGCTTCAGCGGCATCCTGTGCGGCGGCGGGGGCGGCCCAGGCGGCAGCGGCGAGAACAAAAGCTATAGCGGTAGCGGAAGGAAAGTGGCGCATGGCAAGCTTCCTGAAACAGAGTGACGATGGGAGAACGGAAAAACCGATCGTCCTTTGGCGCTCCGCCCGCGCGCGATCAATCGCGGAAGCGTTTCGCGCGCGCGTTCATGTCAGCACTGTTGCGAAATAGCTTCACTTTTGCGGCGCGCGGCGCCTCAGAAGCTCAATTCCCTGTAGATCTGGGACAGGTCGTGGTTCCACGGCCCTTCGTAGCGGTCCATCAGATCATGCGCCGGCGATTTGCCGCTCGCGGCGATGCGGCGCAGCGGTTCGAGGAAGCCGACCTCGTTGTCGCCCATCGAATTGACCTCGCCGCGCGCGGCAAGTCCCGCCGCCGCGATGTCGAGGACGCGGTGCGCGAGTTCGCCGACGGTGCCGCCGCCGGGCGCCGGCGCATCGAGGCCTTCGCTGGGGACCGCATCGCGCAGCGTCTGCTGTTCCTCGATGCTCCAGCCCTTGACCAGATCCCAGGCGGCGTCGAGTGCGCCCTGATCATAGAGCAACCCGACCCAGAGCGCGGGGAGCGCGCAGATGCGGTTCCACGGGCCGCCGTCGGCACCGCGCATCTCGAGGAAGCTTTTCAGGCGCACTTCGGGGAAGGCGGTCGAGAGATGATCGTTCCAGTCGGAGAGGCGCGGCAGTTCGCCCGGCAGGACCGACAGCTCGCCCTTCATGAAATCGCGGAAGCTGAGGCCCGCGGCATCGATATATTTGCCGTCGCGGAAGACGAAATACATCGGCACGTCGAGCATATAGTCGACATAGCGTTCGTAGCCGAAGCCCTGCTCGAACACGAAGGGCAGCATGCCGGTGCGTGCAGGATCTGTGTCGGTCCAGATATGGCTGCGATACGACATGAAGCCGTTGGGCTTGCCCTCGGTAAAGGGCGACGAAGCGAAGAGCGCGGTCGCGAGCGGCTGGAGCGCGAGCGAAACACGGAACTTCTGCACCATGTCGGCCTCGCTCGAATAGTCGAGGTTGGTCTGGATCGTGCAGGTGCGCAGCATCATGTCGAGGCCCATCGTGCCGACGCGCGGCATATGGTCGAGCATGATCTTGTAGCGGCCCTTGGGCATGACGGGCAGTTCGGCGCGGGTCTTGTCGGGCCACATGCCGACCCCGAGGAAGCCGAGGCCGAGCTCGGCGCCGACTTCCTTCACCTGCTTCAGGTGCCGACCGGTCTCGGCACAAGTCTGGTGGAGATTTTCGAGCGGCGCGCCCGACAGCTCGAGCTGGCCTGCGGGTTCGAGGCTGACGGTGCCGTCGCTGCCCGCGAGCGCGATCACATTCCCGCCCTCGATCACCGGCTCCCAGCCGAAGCGGGTCAGCGCCATCAAAAGGTCGCGGATGCCGCCGGGTTCGTCATAGGAGGGCGCACGGTGGTCGGCCGTGCGATAAACGAATTTCTCGTGCTCGGTGCCGATGCGCCAGCGGTCCTTGGGCTTTTCGCCCTTGATCATGGGGGCCGCGAGCTGGTCGCGGTTTTCGACGATGGGATCGTTGCTGTCCGAGGCGGTGCGCGTGCTCATTTCGCGCCATCTAGACTATTCGGTATAGAATGCAATCGGGGCCGTGCAGGGCCTATTTGACTTGCGCGCGCAGGTTGATCGTGAAGCTTGAACTCGGTGCCATGCTGCCTTTCGGGTTGATCCGGATATGCGTGACATTGGTGTCGACGCCGTTGGCATCGGGGGTCGGGACATAGGTCCAGGTCGTGCCGCCGTTGTTCGAGAAAGAGAGGTCGTCGCTGGTGCTCGCGAGGCTGGTAAAGCTGTAGGTCAGGCCGCTGGATCCGGCACCGAAGGCGACCGGGCCCGGGCCCGGCGAATAGGTGCCGACGAACAGCGCCAGATTGGACGGAAGGATGTCGGTGACGATCACGCTGTTGCTGGTCGGCGCGGTGCCCGCAGGCGCGCTGACCGTGAGCGTATAGGTCGCGAAGCCGCCGGGGATCAGCTTGGGATTCGTGGTGCCGTTCACGGGGTCGCTGTACGCGGCCGACGTTTTGGCAATCGCCAGCGGCAGCACATAGGCATTGGTATAGGTGCAGGTCGTTGCGGTCGCGCTGCCCTGAACCGTCAGCGTCCGGCCGGTGGCGCCGCTGGCGAGCGGACTGCCGCCGGTGCATTCGACGGTCGCATTGTAGAGCGCCGCCGCCGCCCCGCCGCCCCAGGTTTCGGCGGGCAGGGCCAGGACGTCGCCCGCGCGGACTGTGACATAGGTTCCGGTAGTCGCGGTCGGCGCGGTCGAACTGAAGGCCGGGTTGGCGGTGCCGCCCGTCGTCGTCGCGCTGGCCGTATGGCCGCTCGTTGCACCGCTCCACACCTTGGCGAGGCGGATCTGCTGCGCGATGCGGCTGTTGGTGAAGGTGCAGACGATCGCCGTATCGGCGGCGTTCACGGTCAGCACATTGCCCGCCAATGCAGTTGTGTTGCCGGTGCAGGCAAGCGCCGGGGTGTAGTTGGCGGCGCTGCCGACCGAGAAGCTTTCGGCCAGCGTCGCGGCCTCGGCGGCATAGACGGTGACCGCGGCGTTGGTATCGGTCTCCGTCACCGAATTGGCGACCGACAGCAGGCTGGCGTTGTTGGCGAGGCCCGTCGTCGCCACCGTCACCGCATCGGCGACGAGGGCGTTGACCCAGCTCTTGCGGACGACGAGCGTCGCCGACTTGCGACTGTTGGTCCAGGTGCAAGTGAGCGCGCTGCCCGATGGCATGGTCACCGTGCGGCTGAGCCCTGTCCCCGACGTCGTAACGACCGCATTGTCGCTGTTGCGGCGGCATTCGAGACTGGCGTTGTAATTGGCGGCGCTGCCCGTGGAGAAATTTTCGGTCAGCGTCAGCGTCGTGCCAGCGGTCGCGATGCTCGTTGCGTTGGTCGCACTGCCGCCGACGGTCGAGCTGCCCGCGACCGGCAGCAACCCGCCCGAGATCGACAGACCGACCGCATCGCCGGCGATGCCGTTCGTCCAGGTCTTGGCGAGCACGACTGGCGAATCATTGTCGGTGATCGTGTAGGTCGAGGTAGTCACCGGCGTGCCGCCGCAACCCGACGTGCTCGACACGGTGTAGCCGGTGCCGGTGTTCAGCGCGATCTGGATCGTCTCGCTGCTTTCGGTCGCGGTGTCGTCGACGACCGTGATGCCGAGCGGGACAAGGCTGTTATTATAGGTGCCCGCCGGCAGCGTGACGGTGAAATTCGCGGTGCCCGTCGGCGTCGTATAGTCGCTGCCGAGGGTTGCGGTGCCGCCTGTGATACGCACGTTGACGGTGCGCGCGGCGAACAGCGTGCCGTTGACGCGCAGTTGCGGCAGGTTCGCGGTCGCGATCGATTCAACCCCCGAGGCCGAGGCGGTCGACAGCTCGACGAAGGGGTTCAGCGTGATGCGGATATCGTCGAGGAAATTGCCGATGCTGCCCGCGTCGGTGGTGATGAACTGGACGCGCTGGACGCCCGATGCGCCGGCATAGGTCGCGGTGCCGCTGTTGACGTTCCACACCTGGTTCGCGGTGGTGGATGTCTGCGTCGCGAGCGCCTGGATTGCGGTGCCCGAACTGTTCGCGATCTGGAACCGCGCCGTCTGCGTCGCGGGGCCACCCGAACGCGCGCGATGCGCGAAGGTCCAGCCGATCGTCTCGCCATTGACCATGCAGATATTCTGGTAGAGCGCCCCCGGAACGTTCGCGTTCATTTCGGCGAACACATTGCCGTCATAGGCGGGGACGCCCTGAAAGCCGGTGTCCCAGAGCTCGATCTCGCCCGAAGCCGAATCCCAGCCGACGACCGAACCGTTCGAATAGATTTCGTAATTGGCGGCGCCCGGACCCTGCGGATCGTTCGATTCGAACGAGGGATTGACGATCACGCGCTGCGCCAGTGCGGGCGTGACAGCGCCGATCGCTGCAAGGGTAGCAACGGCGGGAACGAGCGCGCTCCGGACAAGCGTGGTCATCGCTCGCCAAGGCTGCGTCCACTGGCCCCCACGCCAGCGAAATCGGCTCTGGTCCCGCCGTTGCATGCCAGCCCTCTGCAGGCGACATCCCTAATTTGGGGTTAATAACTTCCAGATTGGCAGTAATTTTGTCCCAATTAGGGACAGTTAGCGCCAGTCGCCATGGAGGCCCATCCACAGGCCGATTGACGTGATCGCCGCGGTTTCGGCGCGCAGGATGCGCGGGCCGAGGGCGACGCGGCGGACGGCCGCATGCGCCAGGAGAAGCGCGCGCTCATTCGGCGTGAAGCCGCCTTCGGGCCCTGTCAGGATCGCTGCGGGCGGTGCGGCGGCGATCGTTGCGAAGGGCGCCCCTCCATCCTCGTCGGCGAAGAGCAGCGCACGGTCGGCGGGCCAAGCCTTGAGCAGGTGCGGCAATTTTACGGGTTCGGCGAGCTCGGGCAGCGCGGTGCGGCCGCATTGTTCGCACGCTTCGATGATCTGCGCCTCGAGCCGTTCGCCCTTCACCCGGTCGACGATCGTGCGCTCGGTGATGACGGGCTGTAGCCGCGCGACGCCGAGTTCGGTTGCCTTTTCGATGATCCAGTCGAGCCGCGCCTTCTTCACCGGCGCGAAACACAGCCACAGGTCGGGCACAGCTTCTCGCGCGCGAGTCTGCTTCTCGATGCGGACGGTCAGCGAGCGTTTGCCGGCGTCGGCGATCGTGCCCAGCCATTCGCCGCTGCGGTTGTCGAACAGCAAGAGCGGAGCGCCGACGCGCTGGCGCATGACGTTTAGCAGATAATGGGCGGCCGGGCCGTCGATGACCGGTGCGGCATCGGGGCCCAGAAGCTGGTCGACGAACAGGCGGGGCGTGCTGGCGGGCGGCCAGGCGGGAGTTGCGGGCATGGCGCCGCGATAGCAGACCGCTGCGTCTTGCGCACGGTTTCCCTAGCCGCAGCCCGTCCAGATCCGATGGCGACATGTATCGCCATCGGATCCTGGAGCGACATGACTTCCTCAGCCGATCCTTATTGGACCAGTCGAGCGGTCTGCAGCGCTGTAGAGAAAAGCTGCTGAAGCGCCGTGGTTATATTGTCGTTGGCCGTCACGGTCTGCACAAGCGGCGAGCCGTTGGTGCCAAGGGACGCGCAACTTTGCAGCTTCTCCAGAACCTTGTCGGAACTTCCCGCATTGCCATTCGGATAAGGAGAGGGCGGAGCGGGCAGGAACGGAGCGATGTTCGTCTGGGACCAGGAGTCCCCGACAAGCGATTCCGGCAGATATTGCGTATAGAGGATCGCGATCTTGATCCCCTTGGCCTTGATGGCCGTGCATTTCGCGATCTCGGAATTGGTGCCGGTCCGCATCGGTCCGAAATAGCGGCCGCTCCCGTTCG
This sequence comes from Sphingopyxis sp., assembly GCF_965279755.1. Taxonomy (GTDB): domain Bacteria; phylum Pseudomonadota; class Alphaproteobacteria; order Sphingomonadales; family Sphingomonadaceae; genus Sphingopyxis. The sequence goes on from NZ_OZ257261.1 coordinate 1,806,408, forward strand.
GTTGATCGAGCATGCCATCGGTGATGATGAACAGAATCTTCTGGGGCGTCGCGCCTGGCGCACCCGATCCCGCGGCGGGAATGGTGTTTTGCATCACCGTGAGCATTCCGCCCACATCCGTCGCCTTGTCATCGTTGCTATTGCCCTTGGTCGGCTCCGAATTCTTCCACCAGTAATCATCGGCCGGGAATATGGAGGCCGCCGAAAAACCGCCGCCGTAAGAGCTGACGTTCGTCAGGCTATTGAGCTGCCTGACGGGCGACGTGCCGCCGGGTCGCGTCCAGTCGAACGAAAACATCTGCGCTTGATAGGTGACATGATATTGCGCCGCCTGATTCGAAGCGAAGGGAATCAACTGCGTCGCCGCCGAAACCACATCGTCCTTGCGGAGGACGATTTTCGAAGGGCTGCCATAGATCAGGCCATAATTGTGGGTCAACCAATAGCCATCGGCCCAATATCCGGTGTCGTGGGTGGTGGTGTCTGTCACGACAGTGCCCTGGGAGGTCGTCGTTTTATTTACGGACCCGTTGGACTTGTAAGTGGTCGTGTAGGTGGTCGGCGTTGTGGTTACGACCTTGTTGATCGTGACCGGACCATTATTGTTATCGTTCGTGATCGTGTATTTGGTGGCCGTCACGGTGTCGGTGCGCGTGTCGACTCGTTTGTCTCCGGTCTTTCCGTTCGTCGTCGTTGTCCCGGTCGCCGTCGATGACGAGTTCATGGTCGTTCCGGTGCTATCGAAAAGCTCGACCGGCGATGAGGTCTTGTAACGGTACCAGACATTCTGCTTGCCCGAGCCGGCGGTATAATATCCGGTCGAGAGCAAAATATCGCGAGCGCTTGTATCCCTGACGTAAATACCGTCGCTTTTGGGCACCATCGCATGACAGGCAAAGGCGCAGCCGCTAGGCTTCGAGGTCGATTTGGTCGCCGCGATGATCTTGGCGATGCCGTCCGAAGTCGAGGGCAGCAGCATCGAGGGCGAATTGTCCATCGCCAGGTAGAAATCGACATTTGGTGGCTGCGCTGCACTGGCCGTAGAGGTTCCGCGAACGGTCAGCGTGTCGGCCCCCAGAATGCCGCCGAACATGTTTATCGACTTGGCCGAATAGCTCACAGTGGCCTTGCGCAAAAATCCCAACGCGCCGTTGCTTCCAGGCGTGCCGTCCGTAACGACGGGCGTCACTTTCAAATCGCGATATCCGGTCTCCAGCGAGGCCTGGGCATTGAACATGTTGGTGGCGGCGGATTTGGATTGGCCGTTCGACTGCAGAATCATCTGTGGCGCGACGGCGGCCAACGCCGCAGCATCGGCCGCGGCGTTCAGCTTTGTCTGCAGGCTCATGGCGCGCGCGTAGTCGATCCCGAAACCGAGAATGAAGGTCAACGGAATGATCGCAAACCCCAGGATTATGTAGACGCCACCCTTTTGATCGGATTTCAGCCGCGTCATAAACCGGGCGGCTGCAGCCGCAGGCCTGAACTTAGGGAATATCTTGGTCATAATATTTCCACCTAGTAGAGCCGGGGAACCATGTAGATCGTATCGCTCAAGGTTCTGTCAGCGAGCGGGAGGTAGCTGATAAACGGCGAGTATTTATAAGTGATCGTGCCCATGAACAGCCAGCCGCCGGCCGTACCGACCTGAGTCTTGGTGCTCGTTCCCGGCGCCAGATTTCCGCACACGTTCGAGCCGTCCGGCGAAACCGGAATCATCTCGGCGGTGACCATATTGCTTGGGATCGTCACGACGTTGTTGACCGATTGCGCCACGTTCGCAGGGAGTGTGCCTGCCGTATGCGTTGAGGTCTTGACGGTTACGGTGCTGCCATTGGCATTTTGTGTCTGCGCCTTGGTCCAGACAACATAGGCTCGGGTCGCGTCGCAGACTCGGACGAGCGAAATCTGCTCGGTCGCCTTGTCGAGCTTATAAGGTGACAAGACAACCGCGCTGGCGCTGAGATGTGATGTCGCGTCGGCACTTGCCGGGTCGTTGTAAATGATGGTCGGAGACATCGTCCGGCTGACGAGATCGACCAGCGATCGCGTCGCAACGGTAACCTTGCGGCTGCAGCCGACGAGATCCGACAGAAAAACACCGCCAGAATACATGAGTACAAGGATCGGCAAGCAGAACGCGAATTCCACTATCACCGCCCCGCGCGTGTTCTGTCTGAAGCGTCTCAGCATGAAGACTGCGATGCGTCGCATGTATAGTCCTCCGTAGTGAACACAGACGTTGCCACGAGTTTGCGATTGGCGTTGGGTTCGTCGATCAGGTTCAGGCCGAGCGGACCTTTTCCGGTCGGCCACAGGTAGATCAGCTGCAGGACGATGATGCGGTTTTTACCGCTGCCGCCCGATTGGTAATTATAGCCCGTGCCGGTCGAGACCAGGACACCCTTGCTGTCATAGACGAATGTCGGGGAAGCGCCGCTGGCCACATTGTAACTGGTCGCGGTGGTCACATTCACCGTGAGCCGAGAGCAGGAGAGCAGCGGTGGCAAAAGCGCGGGCGTGCTAACAGCTTCGCCGTTGGGATTGGTGCCGGAAAGGCCATTGCAAATGGCATTCTTGAAGTCGCTGGCCGACAGGCCGACGGTCCCGTTGGGTGCTTTTGTTGTTTGCACGAAGCCGGTCAGGACCAGACGTCCCGCACCCTCTGCTGCCGTCTCCAGCATCTGCTGTGCAAGGTAGATGAGCATCGTGTACATGATCGCGAGCAGGAGCGCGATGAAGGCTGGGCCGACAATCGCGAACTCCATCACGGCGGTGCCCGCACGGTTTTTCCACAGATTCCTACCCAGCGGGCCAATTGCCTTGCGGGCACGAATGATACTGCGCAAAATCGCCATGTGGGGCCCTCCTCATAGCTATTTTCCACAATCAGCGTTCATATTTGGTAAATGCTCCGATTTGGGACTCGCGCGGTCGGCCCAATTTGGGGCGAACGGCCCAATCAACCATTTATCGCGCGCGCGGCGCCTGCTAACTGCTGCACATTGATGACTGCCAGCCCTCTCCCCGATAGCCAGCTTCGCGGTTTCGTTGCCCTGCTACCGTCCGCAGTGCGCCCCTATGCGTTGCTGGCGCGCTTCGACCGGCCGATCGGCTGGTGGCTGCTTTACTGGCCGTGCGCCTTCGGGCTCGCGCTCGGCGGCGGTGCGGTCAGCCACTGGCCGCTATTCTTGTGGATGCTGCTCGGCGCGATCGCGATGCGTGGGGCGGGCTGCGTCTATAACGATATCGTCGACCGCAACCTTGACGCCAAGGTTGCCCGCACTGCGTCGCGGCCGGTCGCGAGCGGCGCCGTGTCGGTGCGTAATGCCCTGCTCTGGACCCTGCTGCTGTCGCTCGTCGGGCTGGCGGTGCTGCTGCAACTGCCGCGTGCGGCGCAGATCGTCGCGCTCGGCAGCCTCGCCTTGGTGGCCGCCTATCCCTTCATGAAGCGGATCACCTGGTGGCCGCAGGCGTGGCTGGGGCTGGTGTTCAGCTGGGGGGCGCTGGTCGGCTGGATCGCGGTCGGTGGCGGCGATGGCCTCGGCCTGCCCCTGCTCTATGCGGGCTGCATCGCGTGGGTGATCGGTTATGACACCATTTATGCGCTGCAGGATATCGAGGATGATGCGCTCGTCGGCGTGAAGTCGAGCGCGCGCGCGATGGGCGACCATGTCCGCGGCGGGGTCGCGGTCTGTTATGCGATGGCGCTTGCCTGCTGGGGCGGGGCCTTGTGGGCGGTGCGGCCCGATCCGCTTGTGCTCGTCGCGCTCGTTCCCGCGGCGCTGCATCTGACCGGGCAGGTCGTGACGCTCGACCCCGCGAATGGCGCCGACGCGCTCGCCAAATTCCGCAGCAACCGCTTTGCGGGCCTGCTGATCTTTGCCGCGATGCTGGTGGTCGGCAGCGCGCCCTAGGGCTGCGCTCTATTCGGCGGCGAGCAACTCCTCGGCGCCGCCGAGGTCGACCGAGACGAGACGGCTGACGCCCTTTTCGATCATCGTCACCCCGAACAGACGGTGCATGCGCGCCATCGTCACCGCATTGTGGGTGACGATCAGATAGCGGGTGCTGGTCTCGCGCGTCATACGGTCGAGAAGGTCGCAGAAGCGCTCGATATTTGCATCGTCGAGTGGCGCATCGACTTCGTCGAGAACGCAGATCGGCGCGGGATTGGTGAGGAACAGGCCAAAGATCAGCGCGACTGCGGTCAGCGCCTGCTCGCCGCCCGAGAGCAAGGTGAGCGTCCCGAGCCGTTTGCCCGGCGGCTGCGCCATGATTTCGAGCCCGGCTTCGAGTGGATCGTCCGAGTCGACGAGTTCGAGATGCGCCTGCCCGCCGTTGAACAAGGTGGTGAACAGCCGCTGGAAATGCTCGTTCACCGTCTCGAACGCTGCGAGCAGACGGACGCGACCTTCGCGATTGAGATTGCCGATCGAACCGCGGAGGCGGTTCACCGCCTGCGTCAGCTCCTCGATTTCGGCGGCGCTCTTCTCGCGTTCGATGTCGAGTTCGGCGAGTTCGTCGGCGGCGACCAGATTGACCGGGCCGAGCCGCTCGCGCTCGGCAATCAGCCGGTCGTGATCGGCCGATTCGCGCGCTGCATCGCCGACGCTCCCTTCCTCGAAGCCAGCCTTTTTGGGCAGCAGCGGGGGCGGGCATTCGAAGCGTTCGCCCGACAGGCGGCCCATTTCGATGCGGCGGAGTTCGGCATTTTCGGAACGGGCGACCGCCCCGGCGCGGGTTTCGCGCGCGCCCGCGACGCGTTCGCGGATCGCGGTGAGCGCGGTTTCGGCCTCGCGAAGCGCCGCTTCGGCTTCGCGCTCGCGCGTTTCGGCAGCAGCGACCTGTTCGCGAAGGGTCGCTTGCTGCGCCTCGGCAGCGCTGCGTTCGGCGGCGAGCCTTTCGGGGACGTCGGCAAGCTTGGCGGTTTCGGCGGCGAGCGCGTCGGCGCGCTTGTCCATTTCGGTGACGCGGCGCGCAGCCTCGCCGGCGCGGGCTTTCCAGCTCTTGATCTCGGCGGTGACGACCGCCTGACGCTCGCTGAGCGATGCCAGCGCCCGGTCATGCGCGGCGAGCGCGTCGCGCGCTTCGCCGGCGTCGGTGCGGGCGCGGTCGGTGGCGGCTTCTTCGGCATCGAGCGCGGCGCGGGCGATACTGTCGTCGGGGAGCGCGGCCAGTGCGGCCTCGTGCGCGGCCAGCGCCTCGGCGGCCTCCTTGGCCGCGTCGGCGATTTCGGCGAGGCGGCGGTCGAAAAGCGCGGCGGCGTCGCGGTGACGGTCGAGCGCCGCCTGCGCCTGATCGGCGGCGCGGAGTGCGGTGCGGCGGGCTTCGTCGGCCGCAGAGAGAGCCTTGCGCGCGGCAGCGGCGGCTTGAGTCAGTTCGCCGGCCCTCGCGGCGGCGGCGTCCCGGCGGTCGCGCAGCTCCTGCACCCCCAGCTCGACCTGCGGGCGCTGTGCGGCAAGCTCTTCGAGGCGATTCTGGCGTTGCAGTCGCTCGGTCGCGGTTGCGCCGTCGCCGCGGGTGACGAAGCCGTCCCAGCGCCGCATCACGCCGTCGGTGGTGACGAGCCGCTGGCCGACCGCTAGCCGCTGACCCGTGTCGGTTTCGGCGACCGCGACCTGCGCGAGGCGCCGCGCAAGCGATGCGGGAGCGGTCACGAAGTTGGCAAGCGGCCGGGTTCCCGCCGGAATCGCGGGGTCGGCCGTGCCCTTGTCGGCGCCGCCCCAACTGCGTGCAGCGGCTTTGTCGGTCCCAGCGTCGAGGTCATCGCCGAGCGCGGCGGCGAGCGCGGCTTCGTGGCCGGGGGTGACGCGAAGCTGGTCGAGTATGCGGTCATCGCCGCTCTTCGCTGCGGCCAGCGCGCGTTCGAGTGTCGCCGCCTCGCCATCGAGCGCGGCCAATGCGGCGCGCGCTTCGGCCAAGCCGGCTTCGATGCCCGCAAGATCGGCGGCGGTAGCTTCGCGGTCGGCTTCGGCGTCCTGCAACGCGGTTTCGGCCGTCGCAATCGCAGCTTCGGCGTCAACGGCGGCTTTGGCGCTTTCCGTCTGCGTTGCCGCGAGCGCGGCGCTGTCGCCGAGCGCGGCAACCTCGGCCTCGACGCGCGTCTTGTCGTGGGCAACACGGCGCACGGCGGCTTCGGCGGTATCGCGCGCCGAGACGGCGATGCGGCGGTCGGCGGCTTCGCTTGCAGCCTTGGCGCGTGCCTGTGCGAGCGCGACCTCGGTATCGCGCAGACGGGCTTGCGCGGCCTGAGTGGCTTCGACGAGCGCCGCCTTGTTCGCCTCGTGCGACGCAATGTCCCGGGCCAGCGTCTTGCTTTCGGTATCGAGCCCGGTCAGCGCCGCATGCGCCTCGCGCGCGAACTCGCCCTCGCGGGCCCGGTCATCGGCAAGGCGGGCCTGCTGCGCCGCCAGATCCTCGAGCCGCTGGCGCGCTGCGCGTTCTTCGCCCTGCAGGCGGACGAGCGTCGCGGTAGCCTCGGCGAGCGAATCGCGCCGCGCCTGCGCTTCGGCGCGCGCGGCGCCGACGCGGGTCGCAACCTCGACCTGCGCCTCCGAGACGGTTTCGAGCTCGGCCTGCGCGGTCTTCACCGCAGCCTCGGCGGCATCGGCATCGCGTCGTGCCTGATCGGCGGCGGCTGCGGCATCGCGCCAGCGCGCGTAGATCAGCCGTCCCTCGGCGATGCGGATGTCGTCGCTCAGCTTCTTGTATTTCTCCGCCGCGCGGGCCTGCCGGCGGAGCGCGTTGGCGCGCACCTCCATGTCGGCGACGATTTCGGAGAGGCGCGTGAGATTGGTTTCGGTCGCCCGCAGCTTTTGCTCGGCGTCCTTGCGGCGGACGTGAAGCCCGGCGATGCCCGCGGCTTCCTCCAACATCGCGCGGCGGTCGGTCGGCTTGGCGGCTATGACGTTGGCGATCTTGCCCTGGCTGACCAGCGCGGGGCTGTGCGCGCCGGTCGCGGCGTCGGCGAAGATCAGTGCGACGTCTTTCGCGCGCACATCGCGGCCGTTGGCGCGATAGGCACTCCCCGCGCCGCGCTCGATCCGGCGGATGATTTCGAGGTCGCGGCCCTCGCTCGCGTCGGACAGGCCCGCCACCACGCCGCCCTCGGTGTCGCAGTGGATCGCGACTTCGGCGAAATCGCGCGGTGGGCGCTGCGAGGTGCCCGCAAAGATGACATCCTCCATCCCGCCGCCGCGCATCGACTTGGGGCTGGATTCGCCCATGACCCAGCGGATCGCCTCAAGCAGGTTCGATTTGCCGCAGCCATTGGGGCCGACGACGCCGGTCAGCCCGGGTTCGATTCTGAGTTCGGTGGGTTCGACGAAGGATTTGAAACCGGTAAGGCGCAGCCGCTTTATCTGCACGAAGCTACCTCATGCAGTCTGGCGAATCGGAGCTGGTGCAACCTTGGTGTCACATATCCCCCTGGCACCGTCATGACGCGCCGCAGGGGGAGTCGCAAGGGGGTAGGGCGGACCTACCCCCAAGCGTGCAAAGGCGTCAGCGCGCGCCCATGGTGCGCAGGTGATCGCGCAGCGGACCCCAGGCAGCGATCCCCTCGGCGACCTGGCCGTTGATGACGAAGGTCGGAGTGCCCTGGATCTTGAACTTCTCGACCGCGGCGTTGGTGCCCTGCTCCAGCTTCGTGATGTTATCGACGTTGCTGAGGCAGGCGTTGATCTGGTCGCCGGTGACGCCGCGCGACTGGAAGAACTGGTCGAGCTTCAGCGCCTTGGCGAGCGCCGGGAAGCGCTGGGCCGGGGGCAGCTTCATCGCAGCTTCGCCGGCGGCTTCGTTGCCCTTCACGTTCGCGAACAGCTCTTCCTGCGACGCGAAGACATTTTCCTGCAGCGGGAAATAGCGGTCGACGGGCGCGCAGCGAATGATCGCGGCAGCGGTGGCGTCTAGCGGGTCGCGGATGAAGTTGCGCACTTCCAGGCTCACGCGGCCGGTGTCGATGAAGTCGCGCTTGATCTCGTCATGGCTCTCGGTCGAAAAAGCCGCGCAGTGCGAACAGGTGATCGACGCGAATTCGACGATCTTGATCGGCGCGTCGGGGTTGCCCATCACATAGCCGCCGTCGGGCGTCTGGGCGACGGTCTGCGACCAGGTCTTGCCGGCAGGAGCCGCGACCTTGGCGATGACATCCTGTTCCTTGGACTGGTCGGTCTTGGTTTCTCCGCAACCGGCAAGCGCAACGGCGCCGAGCGAGGCGAGAAGGAGGATGCGCAGGGGGGACTTCGTCATGGTCGGGTCTTCTCCAGAAAAATGGGTAGAGAAATCGTATCGAATGATTGCATGACCGGGCTTTTACGAGCCCTTCAGCGCGGCGTCGAGTTTCGTTTTGAGCGCCGCCCACACGGTGACCTGAACGTCACGGCCGTTGAGGAAGAAGGTCGGCGTGCCGCGCACGCGGTCGGCGGCGAGGCCGATGTTCGTCATGCCGGTAACCTCGGCCTGCGCGACCTCGCTGTCGAGGCAGGCGTTCACCTGCGCGAGTGAATAGCCGCGCTTCTGCATCAGCGCGGCAAGGCCGGTATCGGCCGCGATCTTGCGCGCGCGCGTGCCGGTGTCGCCCTGATACCAGCTGGTCTTCTGGGCATCGGTCGCTTTGACGACCTTGGTCAGCCAGACCGGCTGCGCCAGAAAGATCGCCTGATGATTGCCCTCGAACGCGCTCACCGGGCCGCAGCGCGCGAGGAGCGCGGCGGTCATGTCGACCGGATCGCGGACGAGATTGCGATATTCGAAGAGGACGAGGCCCTTGGCGATATATTGGCTCTTGAGCGGCGCCGAGCCGAGCTTGGCGAAATCGGCACAATGGCTGCAGGTATAGCTGAAATATTCGACCAGCTTCACCTTCGCGTCGGGATTGCCGACGAGGTGCGCCCCGACCGGCGTGATGCTGATGTTCGACGCCCAGGGCGTCACCGGCTTTGCGGGCGTTGCAGCGACAAACAGCGCGAGCGCGCTGCCTGCAAGCGCGGCGACCGCGAGGCGGCGGAACGGGAATGCAGCGCGAACGGGCATGGGACCGTCTTTCTCCTAACGTATCTTGGGAATGTTCGGCGCCGACCCGAGTCCTGCCGCCATGCGCTCTAGCACGGTGCGAAGTTCCGGGTCGCCGATGTCGCGCAGGCTATCCCCCAGTTCGGTCGGTACGGGCTTCAGCATTGCCGGCTGCTGAACGGGGGCGGCCGGGGTCACCTGACCGTGCGTCATGCGTACGGTCGCGATGGCTGCATAGCCAAAGAAGCGATTGACCGACGCGATGATGTCGGGCGCGACATGCTGCAGCATCGGGGCGTGCGCGCCGCTGATCGTCAGGTGCAGGGTGCCGCCGGCTTTTTGCCCGGCGGGAAAGCGGATCATCGCGGGCTGGGTCACGTCGGCGAGCCGGTCGCCGACGATTTCGCGCCAGCGGCTCACGACCGATGACTGAACGAAGCCGAATTTGCGAAAGGCGGTGCGGCCAATTTCGGGCACCAGATCGGCGATCGTGCGTGCTTCGCCGCCGCGCGGCCGCTCATAGCTGCGCACTTCGGGCTTTTTCGCCGCTTTCTTCTTGGGCTTTTCGCCCTCGGGAGTGTCCGCTTTCGCCATTGCCGCCGCCATGCCATAGGCAGGGGGTGAGCGTCCAGAGTCCCCCGAATTTCGCCGCACGCCTGCTCGGCTGGTACGACCGGTCGGCGCGCGATCTGCCATGGCGTTATCCGCCGGGCAGGGAGGCGATACCCGACCCCTATCGCGTGTGGATGGCCGAGATCATGCTGCAGCAGACGACCGTCGCGGCGGTCGCAGGCTATTTTCGGCGCTTTCTGGAACGCTGGCCGACGGTTGCGGATCTGGCTGCGGCCGATGATGCCGACGTCATGGCAGCATGGGCGGGGCTGGGGTATTATGCGCGGGCGCGCAATCTTCTGGCCTGCGCGCGCACGGTCGTGGCCGAGCATGGCGGCGTCTTTCCCGATACCGAGGCGGAGCTTCACGCCTTGCCGGGGGTCGGCGACTATACCGCCGCCGCGGTCGCGGCGATTGCCTTCGGCCGCCCGTCGATCGTCGTCGACGCCAATATCGAACGGGTGATCGCGCGGCACCGCCTCATCGAAACCCCGCTTCCCGCTGCGAAGCGCGAGATCAAGACCGCGCTCGCGCCTTTGGTGCCGCAGGATCGCCCCGGCGATTTCGCGCAGGCGCTGATGGACCTCGGTGCCACCATCTGCACGCCGCGGTCGCCGGCTTGCAGTATCTGTCCCGTCATGGCCGATTGCGCCGCGCGCGGTCGTGCCGATATCGAGCGCCTGCCGGTCAAGCCGCCGAAAAAGGCGAAACCGCAGCGCTATGGTATCGCCTGGTGGATCGAGCGCGACGATGCGATCTGGCTCGTCCGACGTCCCGACAAGGGTATGCTCGGCGGAATGCGCGCGCTGCCGGGCGATGCGTGGAGCGATGAGGCGCCGTCCGAGTCCGGGATCGTCCATGTCGACCATGGCTTCACGCATTTCGACCTCCGCCTGACATTGGTTGCCCGCGAAAGCGAGCATGCCGCAGGGGAAGGCGAATGGTGGCCGCTTTCGGCGCTTGACGCGGCCGGATTGCCGACGCTCTATCGAAAACTGACCGACAAGATGCGGGAGAGGATTGCATGAACATGATGGTTTCGCGCCGGACGCTGCTGGGCGGCATGGCGCTTGGCGGCGCGGGCGCGCTGCTTCCGGGCGCGGCCTTTGCGTTGAAGGCCGACGGCGCCGCGCTCTATCCCTCGACCGCCGCTTTCATCAAAGGCTTCGTCGACCGGCGCGAGCTCGCCGGCACCCTCGCCGCGATCGGCAAGGGACAGGATCTGCCCGACATCTTCGGCGCCGGTACACAGGCGATGGATTCGACGAAGGCGGTCGACGGCGACACGATCTGGCGTCTCTATTCGATGACCAAGCCGGTCACCGGTATCGCCGCGATGATCCTGATCGAGGAAGGCAAGCTGAAGCTCGACCAGCCGATTGCCGACATCCTGCCTGCCTTTGCCAGGATGAAGGTGCAGAACACTCCCGACGGATCGCTCAGCGACGTGCGTGACGCGAAGACGCCGATCACCGTGCGCCACCTGCTCACGCATACCGCGGGTCTCGGTTACGGTATCGTCCAGAAGGGGCCGCTGCGCGACGCCTATAACGAGCAGGGGATTCTCGGTGGGCAGGTCAGCCGGCTGCCGATCCCCGGTTTCCCGCCCGCGACGCCCGCACCCAGCCTCGCCGCCTTCGCCGACCGCCTCGCGAAACTGCCGCTCGTCTACGAGCCGGGCACGCGATGGAGCTATTCGGTCGGGCTCGACCTGCTCGGCCGGGTGATCGAGGTCGTGTCGGGTCAACCGTTCGATCTGTTCCTGAAGGCGCGCATCTTCGATCCGCTCGGCATGAAGAGCACGGGGTTTCAGGTCGCTGCGGCCGATGTCGGCCGCTTCTCGACCAACTATGCGCCGTTCAGCGGGGCGCTGCTGCCGATCGATCCCGCGACCAGCTCGATCTATCTCGACAAGCCCCCGATTCCCTACGGCGGCGGCGGCCTTGTCTCGAGCGCGCGCGATTACGACCGCTTCCTCGCGATGCTGCTCGGTGAGGGTGAGACCGGCGGTGTCCGCATCCTGAAGCCCGAGACCGCGAAGCTCGCGATGTCGAACCTGCTTCCGGCGGGAACCGACACCAGGGGCACGTTCGTCGATGGCGAAGGTTTTGGCGCGGGCGGGCGCGTCTCGCTGCCGACCTCGATCACCGGCGAGGGGATTTACGGCTGGGGCGGTGCGGCGGGAACGATCGCTTTCGTCGATCGCAAGCGCGGCTACCGCGTCGGAGGCTATGCCCAATATATGCCGTCCGAAGCGCTCCCCTTCCAGAGCGGTTTCGGTAAGGCCTTCTTCGCCGACGCCATGGCGCGCTGATGCCCTTGCCACTCGGGTTCACGGGCGCGCGGCTCGACCGCGCCGACCAGCTTCGCACCGATCCGGACGCCTTCGCGGCGACGATGGCCGATCCGCGCGCGACCTGCCTTGCAATGGACGGGATCGATTTCGTACCGGGCGAGCGTGGCGGTCTGCTCTGGGAGCCGCTCGATCCGGCCGACGAGCGGCCGCTGCTGCTGCTCGGGATCGACGATGCGGGCGCGCCGCGGTTCGTTCGCGGTCCGGCGCCGGGCGCGCGGATCGACGCGCGCTCGCGCACCGTGATGCGGCTGCTGCCGCTGCTGTCGCCCGAGGAGGCGGCGCTTTATGGCGGCGCGCGCAGCCTTGTCGACTGGCACGCGCGGCATGGCTTTTGCGCCGTCTGCTCGGCGCCGACCGCCGTATTCCGTGGCGGCTGGGGCCGGAAATGCGGTCAGTGCGGCTCGGAACATTTCCCGCGCGTCGATCCCGTTGTCATCATGCTCGCCGAATATGAAGGCCGTGTGCTCGTCGGCCGCCAGCCGGGCTTTCCGCCCGGATTCTTCTCGGCGCTTGCAGGCTTCGTCGAGCCGGGCGAATCGCTCGAGGAAGCGGTGGCGCGCGAATTGTTCGAAGAAGCGGGCATTCAGGTCGCCGACGTCAGCTATGTGGCGAGCCAGCCTTGGCCCTTCCCATCATCGCTGATGATCGGTTGCCGCGCCCGCGCGCTCGATCCCGCGCTGACGCTCGACACGACCGAACTCGAAGCGGCGATGTGGGTCGACCGCGCCGAAGTGCTGGCCGCGCTCGGCGGCGATATGGGGGCAAGCTTCATGGCACCGCCGCCGCTGGCGATCGCGCGCTATCTGCTGGAAGATTGGGTAAAATAATTCCTCCCTGTGGCGAAGCCATGGGGAGGTGGCAGCGCGGAGCGCTGACGGAGGGGCTTTAACATCGCCCCTCCACCACCCGCTTCGCGGGCGGTTCCCCTCCCCATCGCTGCGCGACAGGAAGGATCATCAGGCTCAGAACTTCTTGCCGGTGATCCGGCCGATTTCCTTGGCCACCATCGCCTCGACCATGCCGGGCAGGTTGGTGTCGAGCCAGTCCTTGAGCATCGGGCGCAGCGCGTCGAGCACGACCTCTTCCATCGTCCGCGTTCCGGTAGCCGCGGGTGCCGGTGCGGGCGCGGGATTTACTGCGGCGGTGAGCGCTTCGAGCGACTGGCGCGCGGCGTCGGCGCTTGCGGCCGAGACCAGCTCTTCCTCGGTCGGAATTACCGGCGCGGGGACGGCATCGTCTTCTTCGTCGTGAAGGTCGAGGACATCCTCATTCGCGGCGGGCGCACGCTGGGTGCGGGCGCTGGGGGCCTCGTCACGTGCAATAACGCGCCGAATCGACGACAATATATCTTCCATCGACGGCTCTCGCGACAAATCGCCCATTACTGCCCCCTTATGCCCCACGAACGGAGGGTCGCCCCGATCGGGCGGTTAACCATCATCCTACCGGGGGGAGGCGGGCTTTGCCAAGCCCTATTGTCGCCAGCCCTATTGTGGCAGGGCGGTGTCGACCGATGCGGGGACGTTCGCGGTTGCCGCGGGGACGCCCTTGGTGTCGGTCGCGACCTGCTGCGGCTTCGGATCGTCGGCCCAGTCCCAGATCTGGCCCTTCACGCGGCGATAATTGACCTCGGGGTCATAGAGCGTGCCGCCCGAATCGATGCCAAGGTCGCGGGCTTCGGCCTTGCCCATCGCGGCGAGGACCGAGAAAGCGGCGACATAGGAGTTGCGGCGGGCCGAGACGAGCTGGACCTGCGTATTCAAATATTCCTGCTCGGCATTGAGGATGTCGAGGATGGAGCGGGTGCCGACGCTGTTTTCGGCGCGGACGCCCTCCAGGGACAGGCCGTTCGCGCTCACCGCCTGCTCGGTCGCGGCGATGATTCGCTCGTTCGCCTGCCACGCGGCATAGGCGCCGCGTGTCTGGGCGATCACGTCGCGTTCGACCCCGACATAATTTTCGATCGCCTGGCTGGTACGCGATTGGGCCTGACGGACCTGGGCCGAGGGGCGTCCGCCCTGAAAGATCGGCAGCGTCAATGTGACGCCCGCGGTGGAGCTTTTGGTCGTCTGCGCGAAGCGATTGCCGTTCTGGTCGACACCGCGGAGCGACCCCAGATAATCGCTATAGCCGCCGCCGAGAGTCGCCGACACTTTTGGCATGCGAGCAGCGCGCGCGACGCCAATGTCGGCGCGGCCCGCGTTGATGAGTTCATTCGCCGACGCGATATCGGGATTGTTGTCGAGCGCGATCGCAACCGCCTCCTCGGCGGTCGTCGGCAGATTCGGAAGCGCCGGGGGCGCCTGCAGATCGACCGGCGCATCGCCGACCAGCTTGATATAGGATTCGCGGCTGCGGATCAGATTCGCCTCGGCGGTGCGCAGGTCGCCCTCGGCCAGCGAAAGCCGCGCCTGCGACTGGGCGACGTCGGTGCGGGTCAGGTCGCCGATCTCGAACCGGTCGCTCGTCGCCTGCAAATTGGTCTTGAGAACCGAGACATTCTTCTGGTTGAGCTGGACGATCGCGATGTCGCGGATCACATCCATATAGGCGCCGACGACCTGCGAGAAGATGCTCGCTTCGGTCGCACGAAGGTCGGCCTGCCCCGCCTCGACGCGATATTTGGCGGCCTTCACCGCATTGCGTACTGCGCCGCCTTGATAGATGGGCACCGACAGCTGGGCGTTGACGCCCAGGATGCGGCTCGGCGAAGTGAAACTGTTGCCCGGAATGACCAGATATTCCTGATATTCGGCCTGCGTTCCGACATTGGGCAGTCCCGACGCCTTCTGGATAGGGACATTCTCGTCGTTCGCGCGCTGGCCGGCGCGGGCGCCGGTGAGCGTCGGGTTGTTCTCATAGGCTTTGGCGAGTGCGCCCTGCAGCGTTTCGGCCTGCACCGGCGATGCCACGGCGAGCGCGCCGATCGCCAATCCGGCGAGCCAGCGCGTGCGGCGACCGGTCTTGATAATATCTCTGTCGTGCATCGTGATGTTCAGCCTGAAACGGGGAGGGAGACGCCAGCTCAGAATTGGAAGCCCTTGGGCGTATCGAAGCCGGGCAGCGGTGCGACGTCCATATCGGCGAAGGCGCGGATTGCGATCGTGCCGCCGGTCTTCACGCCCTGGACAAGGCGCGTGACATTACCCTCGCGCCGGGCCGCGACCAGACGGCCGCCCTCGGCGAGCTGTGCGGCGAGGGCATCGGGCAGCGTTTCGATTGCGCCGTCGATGATGATGCGGTCGAACGGACCGGACTTCGGTGCGCCCTTGGCCAGCGGGCCATCGATCCAGTGGATGGTATCGCCGGTCGTCGCGGCCTGCGCAGCGGCGAGCAGGTCGGCCTGTTCCTCGACCGCGTGGACTTCGGCGCCCAGCCTTGCGAGCAGCGTCGCCGTATAGCCGGTTCCCGCGCCGATCAGCAGCACGCGGGCGCCGGGACGGATGTCGGCGGCGACCAGCAGGCGGCCGGTGACGAGCGGCGCGTTGAGCATGCGGCCGCCGCCAAGGTCGATCGCACGGTCCATATAGGCAACGCTCGAAAGCGCGGCGGGCACATGCGCCTCACGCGCGACGACGCCCATCGCGGCGATCACCGCAGGATCGATGACATCGCTCGTCCGCAGCTGGCTGTCGATCATCGCCGCGCGCATCTCGGCGGCCCCAATCTCGCTCAATTTCGTGGCCATTCTTCTGTTTCCGCTTCCCTGGGATTCAAAGCCTTGTGGACACTCCTAGCCTAAGCTGGGCTGTGTTGCAATGATAATACAGCAATGCTGCGTCTCGCGCCGCGCATAGCCGGTGGCGGCTGGGCCGCCAAGTATGCTTCGCGCGCGCCGGGATGCGATCGCACAAAATTGCCGAACAAGCGCATTGCCAGTGCGGGGCGAAATCGCTAGGGGCGCTCTCTCCACGCAATCTGCATCTGAGGCCCGATGGCGGAGTGGTGACGCAGAGGACTGCAAATCCTTGCACGCCGGTTCGATTCCGGCTCGGGCCTCCACTCCTTTCAGCAAGCGAAAAACGCCTGTGCGGATGCATTGCATTCGTAATCGATGCGCGCCATGCAGGGCATGCTCTGGCCAATATGGCCGGCGCGCGTGTTCCAATAAAATATCGTGTTTTCAGTATTTTGATGGAGTATTCTCCTTCTCCCGGCGCGCGCCTGTCGTGGGGATGCAACGATAATTCGGTCGCCTCGGCCCGCATGCGGGCGCGTTGACAAAGAGAACGTTATCATTTAGGTGAACGTTCACATTGAAATGCCGTCAACAGAGCGGCGTAAATTGGGAGGGTTACGGGATGCAGGCTCCGCAGAAGCTTTGGCTCGCCAGATTGCTGGTCAGTACGTCGGCATT
Source organism: Sphingopyxis sp. (assembly GCF_965279755.1). Lineage (GTDB taxonomy): Bacteria > Pseudomonadota > Alphaproteobacteria > Sphingomonadales > Sphingomonadaceae > Sphingopyxis. The sequence continues at coordinate 1,822,748 of NZ_OZ257261.1, forward strand.
GTCGCTGATGGGCGCCGCACAGACGGCAATGGCGCAGGAGGCGCCCGCCGATGGCGTGAGCAGCGGCGACGAGATCGTCGTCACCGGCATCCGGGCCAGCCTTGAGTCGGCAACCGCGATCAAGCGCGACGCGATCGGCGTCGTCGATGCGATTTCGTCCGAAGATATCGGCAAATTCCCCGACACCAACCTCGCCGAATCGCTGCAGCGCATAACCGGCGTTTCGATCGACCGCTCGAACGGCGAAGGTTCGACCGTCACCGTCCGCGGCTTCGGCCCCGAATTCAACCTCGTCACGCTCAACGGTCGTCAGATGCCGACTGCGATCATCGGCGATGGCGGCAGCGCGCCGTCGTCGCGCTCGTTCGACTTCGCGAACCTCGCGTCCGAAGGCATTGCGGCGGTAGAGGTCTATAAGAGCGGCCGCGCGACCATTGAGTCCGGTGGCATCGGCTCAACGATCAACATCCGCACCCCGCGCCCGCTCGACAAGCCGGGCATGTACGGCAGCCTGTCGGTCAAGGGCGTCTATGACAGCTCGCGCAACGAAGGCCATCCGGTCACCCCGGAAATCTCCGGCATCTTCAGCACAACCTTTGCCGACGACACGATCGGTATCCTGATCACGGGCTCGTACCAGAAGCGCAAGTCGAGCGAGAACAAGGCCAATGTTGGCTGGCGCGACGGCTATCTGGGCAGCGAAAACAATTGGGGGTCGCTGGCGCAGCCAGGCGATCCGCGCTTCCCCAACATCACCAACCGTCCCGATGCGACCGATGTCTATCAGGTGCCGCAGAACGCGTCCTATGACCTCAACGATATCAACCGCGAGCGCATCAACGGCCAGGCGGTGCTGCAGTTCCGCCCGACCGACCAGCTGACCGCGACGCTCGACTACACCTATTCGCGCAACACGGTGCAGACGCGCAACAGCAACGTCGGCATCTGGTTCAACCATGAGGATACGTCGAGCGCGTGGACCGACGGTCCGGTCGCCGGCCCGATCTTCTACACCGAACGTTTCGGTGCGCCGCCGGCGCCGCCGAGCCAGACCGCGCTCAACGGCGGCAAGGATCTGTCGTACAGCGGCGGCCTCTCGGACAATCGCGCCGAGAACCGGTCGATCGGCTTCAATCTCGCCTGGAAGGGCGACGACGGCATCTCGATCAACCTCGACGCGCATCATTCGACCGCGACGGTCAAGCCGGTAAACCGCTTCGGGTCGAGCATGTCGGTCGGTAATGCGATCTTCGGCGTCCAGAACCAGACGATCAATTTCGAGAACGACCTGCCGGTCATTTCCTATCAGATGTATCCGGGGATCGACCCGCTCAACGCGTCGCTGATCCAGCCGACGGGCAACGCCTTTCGTGCTGCCTATTTCCGCGACGCCATCAATCAGGTGCAATTGAGTGGCCGCTACGATCATGAGGGCGGTTTCCTCGACAGCATCGATTTCGGTGTCTCCTATGTCGAGAACAAGGTCCGCTCGGCCTTCGGTACGATCCAGAACGACACCTGGGGCGGTGCGGGCCCGGCGTCGGACATTCCCGACGACATCTTCACCCTGCAGACGCTGCCCGACAAATTCCCGGGCCTTGCGCAGCCGGGGATGATCCAGAGCTTCTATAAGTTCGATTTCGAGCGAATGGCCGACCTGATCGAAGATCTTTACGGAACGTGCAGCAATCCGCAGACGGGATCGCAGGCGATCCCGGGAACCTGTATCGCGACCTACAACACCGACCGGCGGATCAGCGAGAAGACGCTGGCACCCTATCTGCAGGTGGCGACCAAATTCGACCTGTTCAGAAATCCCGCGCATTTCGTCGCCGGGGTCCGGTACGAGACGACCGACATTTCGTCAGCGGCGCTGGTCCCGGTGCCGACGGGAACGCGCTGGGTCGGCGACAATGAATTCAACATCATCTTCTCCGGCGACAGCGACTTCACGCGCTTCAAGGGATCGTACGAGAACTGGCTGCCCGCGTTCGACCTCGACGTCTCACCGATGGAGAACATCAAACTGCGGGCATCGTACAGCCATACGATCACCCGCGCCGACTATGCCAATATGCAAGGCGGGCGGACGCTCGACACGCTGTTCCGCGTCGGCGGCGGCACCGGGGCGCAGGGCAATCCGGGCCTGATCCCCTACAAGTCGAAGAATATCGATCTGTCGGCCGAATGGTATTATGCGCCCGGCAGCTATCTGTCGGTCGGCTATTTCCACAAGGATGTCAGCAACTTCATATCGACCACCCGCGTCGATACCGAAGCGTTCGGGCTCAAGACCCCGGTCGGCGGCCCGCGCTGGAACGCGGCGCTGGCAGCGCTTGGGCAGAACGCGACGGTTACGCAAATCCGGCAGTATATCTTTGCCAATTATCCGGGTTCGGTGAACATCACCGGGGGCGGGCCCGGCACCTATGTCGGAACGATCAATACGCTTCCCGAGGATCCGGCGCTCAATTTCCAGATCACGCAGCCGATCAACAGCGACCAGACCGCATCGCTGAACGGCTGGGAATTCGCGCTCCAGCACAGCTTCTGGGACACGGGTTTCGGTGTCCTGCTGAACTATACGATCGTCAATGGCGACGCCGTCTATGACAACAGCCAGCCGGCATCGGTGCCGCAGTTCGCGCTCACCGGTCTCAGCGACAGCGCCAACGCCGTTGCCTATTATGACAAGGGTGGTCTGCAGGCGCGCGTTGCGTGGAACTGGCGCGACAAGTTCCTGCAGGCGACCGGGCCGAACCCGACCTATGTCGAGGCCTATTGGCAGATCGACGCGAGCGCGAGCTACGAGTTCATCCCGGGCTTCACCGCCTTTGTCGAGGCGATCAACCTGACCGGCGAAGGGCGGCGCGCGCATATGCGCGACAAGAATAATGTGACCTTCGTGTCGCCCGGCTTCGCCCGCTACGCCGCGGGTGTCCGGTTCAGCTTCTAAACGCGGCGTCCCCCGTCCGCCGTTGGCGAGAGAGCCGCGCCTCCGTTCGAGGTGCGGCTCTTTTGCGTGACGGACGGCAACGAGGGGTTTAGGAACGTTCCCAATGACGAAAATGGTCGAGAGGGTGGTCATCGTAGGCGGCGGCACCGCGGGCTGGCTCGCGGCGTCGCTGATCGCCTGTTCGCGCCGGGCCAAGGCCGCGCCGCTGTCGATCACGCTGGTCGAGGCGCCCGACGTTCCGATCGTCGGGGTCGGCGAGGGAACCTGGCCCACGATGCGGACGACGCTGGCGACGATCGGGCTCGACGAGGGCGATTTCCTTGCCGCCTGCGACGGCGCGTTCAAACAGGCCTCGCGCTTCGACGGCTGGGTCGATGGCTCGGCGGGCGACTCCTATCTCCACCCCTTCACGACGCCGCCGGCGGTGCCGACCGGTGAGTTGCTCGCCGCGTGGCAGCAGGCGTCGCCCGATCAACCTTTCGCTGCGGCGATGAGCGCGCAGGCCGCGGTCTGCGACCTCCACCTCGCGCCGCGCCAGCGCACAATGCCCGGCTATCAGGGCGCGACCAACTATGCCTATCATTTCGCGACCGAGAAATTCGGCGCGATGCTGGCCGCGCATTCGAAATCGAACCCGCTGATCACTCATATCCTCGACCATGTGACCGGCGTCCGGCACGCGGGCAATGGCGATATCGAGGCGCTGACCACGCGCAGCGGCCGCGAGATCGAGGGCGACCTCTTCATCGACTGCAGCGGCTTCAGGGGCCTGCTGATCGACGGCGCGCTCGGCGTCGAGTGGATCGACCGCAGCGCTCATGCCTTCAACGACCGCGCGATCGCCTCGCAGGTGCCGGTGCCGCCGGGCAGCCCGATCGCATCGCAGACGATCGCGACGGCGCACGAAGCGGGGTGGATCTGGGACATCGGCCTGCCGTCGCGGCGCGGCATCGGCTGCGTCTATTCCAGCCGCTTCATGGATGCCGAACGCGCCGAGCAAATCCTGCGCGACTATATCGCGCGCGAACTTCCCGGCGTCGAGCCCGAGAGCAAGGTGTTCGGCGTGCCGTTCCGGCATATCAGCTTCAAGACCGGTCACCGCGCACGCTTCTGGGAGAGAAACTGTCTGTCGATCGGGCTCGCGGCGGGCTTCGTCGAGCCGCTCGAGGCATCGGCGATCGTACTGATCGAGCTGTCGCTGCGCGCGCTCACCGACAATTTTCCCGCCGATCGCGCCGCGATGGACATCCACGCCGACCGCTTCAACGCGCTGTTCCGCTATCGCTGGGATCGCATCATCGAGTTTCTGAAGCTCCATTATGTGCTCAGCCGTCGCGATGAACCCTATTGGTGCGCGCACCGCGATCCCGATCATATCCCCCCGCACCTCGCCGAGATGCTCGAACTGTGGCGGAGCCAGCCGCCGTCTTCTTGGGACTTTCCCTATGTCGACGAGATTTTCTCGGCCGAGAGCCACCAATATATCCTCTATGGCATGGGCTTTCCCCCGGCGGTCGGCTGGCCCGCGAGCGATCGTGCGCTGGCTGCGCTTGCCGAAATGAAGCAGCGCGTGCGCACGCTTGCCGCGGGCCTGCCGACCAACCGTGTCTATCTCGACGCGCTCGCCGCCGATCGCCTCGCTGCCGCCGAATAGGAAGACGAACTGAATGACCAGCCACGCCATCCTCGACAGCAATACCCACCGCGAACTGCGCGTGCGCGCCGAGATGGGCGCGGATCTGGGCGACGGGGTGATGGCGACGCTGACCGTGCCGTCCGAATTCCGCCGCGTGCAGGGCCATTTCCCGATCCTGTTCCGGCGCGAGGCGGGACAGGAGCACTATTTCGCGGTCGCGCTGCTCGGTTTCCAAAGCGGCGAGAATCTGTTTCTCGACGGAGCGCGCTGGGACGCGGGGTATCGCCCGCTGTCGCTTGCGATCCAGCCCTTCCTCGTCGGCCGCGCCGCCGACAGCGATGCGCCGGCGCAGGTGCATGTCGACCTTGCGCACCCGCGCCTAGCCGAGGGCGGCGAGGGCGTGCGGCTGTTCGATGCGGGCGGCCTGCCGACGCCGTTTCTGGAGGATATCGCCGACAAGCTCGGCGATCTCGACGAGGGTTACCGGCAAAGCGCGGCTTTCTTCGCGGCGCTCGCCGAGCATGACCTGCTCGAACCCTTCACGCTCGAGGTGACGCTCGACGACGGGTCGCTCAATTCGCTCGTCGGCTTCCACATCATCGACGAGGCTCGGCTGCGCGCGCTCGACGCTGCCGCGCTCGGCGCGCTGCATGCAGCCGGGCACCTGATGCCGATTTTCATGGCGGTGGCGTCGTTGGCGCAGGTGAAGGCGCTCGTCGATCGCAAGAACCGCGGGCTCCGCGATGGCTGAGCGCGACAGCCCGATCTACGACCGTCTGGCGCGCGTGCCCGAACGCGACTGGCGCGGTGCAGGCGGGATCGATGCGGTGTCGGACGGCGCGCATGAGCCGTTCGTTCTGCGCGGGCTGGTCGAGGACTGGCCGCTCGTGGCGGCAGGCCGGCGGTCGGCGCAAGCAGCCCGCCGCTATCTGCTCGATCATGCACGCGACCGCGCCTTCACGGTGTCGATCGGTCCGCCGGGGCACGACGGCCGGCTCTTCTACGACGCCGACATGGCAATGAATTTCCGCAGCGGTACGGGCAAGCTCGGCGATATCTTTGCGGGGATCGACAAGGGCGAGGAGCTTGGCGACATCCGCACCGTCTATCTCGCCTCGATCGACATTCCGGCGCATTTCGAGGGTCTCGATGAGGCGAACCCGGTGGACCTCGGCACCCGAGATCCCTTGAAGAGTATCTGGATCGGGACACGGACACGGATCGCAGCGCATAATGATTATCCCGACAATCTTGCCTGCTGTGCCGTCGGGCGTCGCCGCTTCACGCTGTTTCCGCCCGACCAGTTCCGCAACCTCTATCTGGGGCCGATCGACAATACGCCGGCGGGTCGCGCGGTGAGCATGGTCGATTTTGCCGCGCCCGACCTTGCGGCGTATCCGCGTTTCGTCGATGCGATGGCCCACGCGCAGACGGTGGAACTCGACCCTGGCGATGCGATCTTCATCCCGTCGATGTGGTGGCACCATGTCGAGGGGCTCGCGGACTTCAACATATTGGTCAATTACTGGTGGCGGCGTACGCCGGCCTGGCTCGGCCAGCCGCAGGAGGCGCTCAATCACGCGATCCTCGCGATCCGCGACCTGCCGGAGGAAGATCGCGCGATCTGGCGCGACCTGTTCGAGCATTATGTCTTCGGCGCCGACGAGAGCGTCACCGATCATATTCCCGAGGCCGCGCGCAGCATCCTTGCCCCACTTACCCCCGAAAGCGCGGGGCGACTGCGCGCCTTTCTGTTGAGGACATTGAGCCGATGAGTGAAACCAGACCAAAGCGCCGGGTCGTGATCGCGGGCGGCGGTACCGCGGGCTGGATGATGGCGGCCGCGATCGCACGCACGATGGGATCGACGGTCGACCTGACGCTGGTGGAATCGGAGGCGATCGGGACGATCGGCGTCGGCGAGTCGACCATCCCGCCGCTCGTCAATTTCAACCGCATCCTCGGCATTCCCGAACCCGACTTCATGCGCGCCGCGCAGGCGACCTTCAAACTCGGCATCCTGTTCGACAACTGGAAATATGACGGGCACAGCTATTTCCACAGCTTCGGCCTGTCGGGGAAGGATCACTGGTCGGCGGGCTTTCAGCATTTCTGGCTCGCCGCGCGCGCCAAGGGCCATCCGCATAGCTATGACGATTATTGCCTCGAGCTGGTCGCGGGGCTGCAGGGCAAGTTCGCGCATCTGCCCGAAGACCGGATGAACTACGCCTATCATGTCGACGCGACGCTTTATGGCCGCTTTCTCCGCAAGCTCGCCGAGGCCGACGGCGCCAAACGCGTCGAGGGCAGGATCCAGAAGGTCGAGCTCGATGGCGAGAGCGGCAACATCGCCGCGCTGCTGCTCGACGGGGATCGTCGCATCGAGGGCGACATGTTCGTCGACTGCACCGGCTTTCGCGGGCTGCTGATCGACGGCGCGCTGCATGCGGGGTTTGAGGACTGGTCGCACTGGCTGCCCAACGACAGTGCGATCGCGGTGCAGTCGGACCACCTCGGGCCGCCGATGCCCTATACGCAGGCGATCGCGCACGATGCCGGCTGGCAATGGCGCATTCCGCTCCAGCACCGCATGGGCGCGGGAATCGTCTATTCGAGCGGCTATCTGTCGCGCGACGCGGCCTATGAGCGGCTGATGTCGAGCGTCGGCACGCCGCGGATCGAGCCGTTCGACATCAAGTTCAAGGGCGGCGTGCGGCGCAAGCAATGGTTCCGCAATTGCGTGGCGGTCGGGCTTGCCGGCGGTTTCGTCGAGCCGCTCGAGGCGACGACGGTGCATCTGATCCAGCGCGCGGTGCTGCGCTTCATACGCCTGATGCCCAACGGCCGCGTCAGCGAACGCGACGCGATCGAGTTCAACGAGCAGCAGCGGCAGGATATCGAGCAGATCCGCGACTTCGTGATCCTGCACTATAAGGCGACCGAACGCCGCGACAGCCCCTTCTGGCGCCATGTCGCGGCCATGCCCGTGCCCGACAGCCTGCAGCAGAAGATCGAACTGTTCCGCGAGACCGGCCGCACCTTCCGCAAGAATGAGGAATTGTTCGCCGAGAATAGCTGGGTGCAGGTGATGATGGGGCAGGGGGTCGATCCGCAGAGCTGGCACCCGATCGCCGAGAAATTGTCCGACGAGGAACTCGACCGCTTCATGGCGGGTCTTCGCGAAACGGTCGCACGCACGGCGGCGACCCTTCCCGAGCATCAGGCCTATGTCGCGCGCTATTGCGGCGCGCAGGAACCGCAGGCGGCGTGACGATGCGGAAAAAGATGGAAATTGATCGGGTTCGCGGCTGGCAATCGCGCCGTGACACCGCTAGCAGAGCCGGGCGTAAGCTTGTGGGGAACGGAGCGGACTGATGGGGCGCCGGCGGCAATCGGTGACGATCAAGCATGTGGCGGCCGACGCGGGGGTTTCGCTGCAGACGGTGAGCCGCGTCATCAACAATGAGCCCAATGTTCGCCCCGAAATGAAGGAGCGCGTCCAGGCGTCGATCGACAAGCTGGGCTATGTCCCTTCGATCGCCGCGCAGCGGATGAGCGGATCGCGCTCCTATCTGATTCTCGCGATCAACGACCGTGAACGCACGATCGCCGATTGGAAAGCGCGGCAAGGCACCGACTGGGTCGACCAGATGTTGTTCGGCGGCATGCTGAAATGCGCCGAATTCGGTTACCGGATGATCTTCGAGCTGGTCGATACGCACAGCGACCATGTCGAGCGCGAGCTGCGCGCGACGATCGCGGCGCTCCAGCCCGACGGGGTGATCCTGACCCCGCCGCATTCGGACAATCCACTGATCGTCAATCTGCTACACCAGCAGAAAATTCCGTTCGCGCGTATCGGTTCGCACGGCGGCGAGGCGGGAATCGCGCTGACGATGGACGACGAAGGGTCGGCAGCGCTTGCGACGCGGCACCTGATCGGACTGGGCCACCGGCGCATCGGCTTCATCTCGGGCTCAGTCGAATATGACCTCAGCCATTGGCGCATCGACGGCTGGAAAGCCGGGATGGTGGCGGCCGGGCTGCCGGTCGACGGACTGCTCGCCGAGGGCGATTTCAGCTATGCCTCGGGCGAGGCGGCCGCGCGCGCGCTGCTTGGCGGGGCAAACCCGCCGACCGCGATAATCGCGAGCAACGATCAGATGTCGCTCGCCACGCTGGAGGTCGCGCGCGAACTGGGGCTCGACGTGCCGCGCCAATTGTCGCTCGTCTGTTTCGACAACACGCCGGTCGTGCGTTTCAGCCAGCCGCCGCTCACCGCGGTCGATCAGCCGGTTGCCGAAACCGCCTCGCGCGCGGTCGAACTGATCATCGCAGCACAGCGCGGGGCGCCGCGTCCGACCGAGCCGGCCGTGGTCAGCGGCACTCTGGTCGAACGAGGCTCGACGGCGCCGCCGGGTGGCTGAGGGCGGCGCGCTGCATCGCCAGTCGATGCGGTTCCTGCTGCTCTATGCGCTCGCTGCGGCGGGAGGCGCCATCGCCTATGTTCCATTCCTGACCTTGCTGCTTCCTGCGCGCGTGGCCGAGCTTGGCGGTGCGAGAGATATCGAGTGGCTCGGCTATCTGACCTTTTGCGGCGCGGTTGCCGCAAGCATGGGCGGCGTTGTCTTCGGCTGGCTTAGCGACCGGACGCAAAGCCGGCGGGCGTGGGTCTTTGCCGGGCTGGTGTCGAGCAGCGCGCTGCTGCTTGTCATGCCAAGCGCCCACAATATTTCGGCGCTGATCCTGATCGTCATTGGCTGGCAGCTCTCGCTCAACATGATGTTGGGTCCCTTGGCGGCATGGGCGGGCGATGTCGTGCCCGATGCGCAAAAGGGGCTGCTCGGGGGGCTGCTCGCCTTCTCGCCCGCGCTCGGGGCCTGGTCGGGGGCGCTAGTCACGATGCCGGGCCTCGTTGCCTTCGACGAGCGGTTGATGGCGATCGTGATGCTTGTCGCGGCGGCGGTCCTGCCCGCGCTGTTGTTTGCCCGGCCGCGCATCTTTCCGGAACTCGCAGATATAAGTCCTGCCGAGCCATCGGCCGCGACGCGCCCGGGGCAACCTGCGATCCGCATGTGGCTGGCGCGCCTGCTCGTTCAGATCGCCGAGGCGGCGCTCTTTGCCTATCTCTATTTCTGGTTCCGCTCGATCGATCCCGCGATGGGCGACCGTGAGAAGGCAGGGCTGTTCAGCCTTGCCCTGACCGTAGCGGTACCGGTGGCGCTGCTCGCCGGTCGCTGGGCCGATCGCAACGATCGCCCGTTCGTACCACTTGCCATTGCCGCAACGATCACGACCGTCGGCCTGCTCGGCATGGCGCTGGCCACCGGCCCGGGATCGGCGAAGGCAGCCTATCTGGTCTTCGGCGTCGCGACGACCGCATTCCTGTCGCTGCACGCCGGCCAGACGCTTCGCGTCCTGCCGCGCGCCGATCATCGCGGCCGCGACTTGGGCATCTTCAATCTCACCAATACGATCCCGTCGCTCGTGATGCCTTGGCTCACCATTTCGCTCGTCCCGGGGTTCGGTTTCGACGCCCTTTTCCTGTTGCTCGCGGCGCTTGCCGCGGGCGCGGTGCTGCTTCTCGCCACGATGCCGGACGCTCCGCGCTCTTCCTGAATCCTGGCGTCCAACAGGGTGCTTGATTTCGCATCGACGCTGTGCGAGAGAGAAATTGATAACGTTCACATATGTGGCGACAGATATTCGAGGATGGGAGAGACGATGCGGAAGGCGATGGCCATGGCGACGGCGCTGCTGCTGGCGGGAACCGCCGGCGCGGCGATGGCGGATAGCCCTGCAACGGCTCCTGCATCGGCGGAGGTCCACCCCGCGCTCTGGCCTGCCGCAAAAAGCCCGGCGGCGATCACTGACGCCGCGACGGAGGCGCGCATCGCCGCGCTGATCGCGAAGATGACGATCGAGCAGAAGGTCGGACAGCTCGTGCAGGCCGACATCAGCACGATCACCCCCAAGGATCTCGAAACCTATCCGCTCGGCTCGATCCTCGCGGGCGGCAACAGCGGCCCCAACGGCAATGAGCGGTCGAGCGCGGCAGACTGGGCGAAGCTGGTCGGCGAATTCCGCGCGGTGTCGCTGCGCCCGCAGGCCAATGGCTTGGCGATCCCGATCATCTTCGGCGTCGATGCCGTCCACGGCCACAATAATATCCCGGGCGCGACGCTGTTTCCGCACAATATCGGGCTCGGCGCCGCCCGCGAACCCGAGCTGATCCAGCGTATCGGACAGGTGACCGCAGCGGAGATCGCCGGCAGCGGGATCGAATGGACCTTCGCGCCGACCTTGGCGGTGCCGCAGGATCTGCGCTGGGGCCGCAGCTATGAAGGCTATGCCGCCGATCCGAAGCTGGTCGCCGACTATGCGAAGGCAATGGTGCTGGGGCTGCAGGGGCCGCTCGTTGCGGGCCGTTCGGTCGATGGCACCCATGTTGCAGCAACCGCCAAACATTTCCTTGCCGACGGCGGCACCTTCGAGGGCCGCGATCAGGGCGATGCAAAGATCGGCGAGGACGAGCTGGTCGCAAAACATGCGCAGGGTTATCCTGCGGCGATCGACGCCGGCTCGCTGACTGTAATGGCCAGCTTCTCGAGCTGGAACGGAATCAAGAACCACGGCAACAAGGGGCTGCTGACCGACGCGCTCAAGGGCAAGATGGGCTTTGAGGGGTTTGTTGTCGGTGACTGGAACGGCCACGGTCAGGTCGCGGGGTGCAGCGTCACCGATTGCGCGCAGTCGATCAATGCCGGGCTCGACATGTTCATGGCGCCTGACAGCTGGAAGGGGCTGTACGAAACCACGGTCAAACAAGCGAAGGACGGGACGATTTCCGCCGCGCGCCTCGACGATGCGGTGCGGCGTATCCTGCGCGTCAAATACAAGCTCGGCCTGTTTGACGTCGAGCATGTCGACCGCGGAGATTTTGCCGCTATCGGTGCGCCCGGGCATCTGGCGATTGCGCGCGAAGCGGTCGCGAAATCGCTTGTCCTGCTCAAGAACAATGGCGGCGTCCTCCCGATCAAGGCCGGCGCGCGCGTGCTGGTCACCGGACCCGGTGCGAACAGCATGGCGATGCAGTCGGGCGGCTGGACGATCAGTTGGCAGGGCACCGACGTGACGCACGCCGATTTCCCGAACGGTCAGACGATCTGGGAAGCGATGGAAACGGCGGTGCGCGACGCCGGCGGCATTGCAACGCTGTCTGACGATGGCGTCTATAAGGAAAAGCCCGATGTCGCAGTCGTCGTGTTCGGCGAGCATCCCTATGCCGAATTTCAGGGCGACGTCCCGACGCTCGACTATCAGCCGGCCGATGCGAAGGATCTGGCCACGCTGAAGGCGCTGAAAGCGGCGGGCATTCCGGTCGTCGCGGTCTTCCTCTCGGGCCGGCCGATGTTCACCAATCCCGAGATCAACGCCGCCGACGCCTTTGTCGCGGCATGGCTACCAGGGTCGCAGGGCAATGGCGTCGCCGACGTGCTCGTCGCGGGCAAGGACGGCAGGACCGCGCGCGGCTTCACCGGCAAGCTGCCCTTCGCGTGGCCGGCCGATGCGCGCTCGCCGGTCGAAAAGCCGCAGTTCGAGGCCGGCTACGGCCTGACCTATGCCGACCGCAGCAAGGTGCCGCTGCTGTCCGAAAAGCCCGGCATCGACGTCGCGAGCATGCTGAATGTCGAGAATTTCTTCTCGGGCGGCCGCGCGCGCGCGCCGTGGACGCTGTCGATCATCGACGCAGGCGGATCGCGTCAGGTCGAATCGGGGCCGCTCGACAGCAGCTATGGTCTCTTGAAGACGCGTTCGGTCGACGTCGCGGCGCAGGAGGATGGCAAGAGCTTCGTCTGGACCGGCCCGGCTTCGTTCCGCCTGTCGGGACCGAACGCCGATCTGACGCGGCAGCTCAACAACAGCTTCGCGCTGCGGATCGACTGGCGCGTCGATAGTGCGGTGCCCGCAACGCTGACGTTCGGCGGTGCGAACATCGACCTCGGCGCGCTGATTGCGGCAGCGCCCGCAGGCAAGGTCGCGACGATCAAGATCCCGCTACGCTGTTTCGCGACCGCTGGCGCCGACCTGACGCGCGTCGATGCGCCGGTAACGATCAGCGGCGACAAGGGACTGGCGCTGACGCTGGTGAATACGAATGTCGAAGCGGTCGGCGAAAATCTCGCTTGTCCGCCAGCGGCAAAATGACCAGACCCGTAAACGGGCTGGCATAGAACAGAAAAAGGGGAGAGATACGATGGCCTTGGCGCCGAATATCGTGACGAGCGCGGAGCCGGACCAAGGGCCGGGCCGGGGCGGCGGCAGCACGCGCGTGGTGTTGATCCTCGCCTTTGCCGTGTTCTTTCTGCTCGGCGGCGTGACGAACATCAACGACTTGCTGGTCGGCAAGTTCAAGCCGATGTTCCATCTGACGCATGCCGAGGCGAATCTGGTGCAGATGGCGTTTTTCATCGCCTATGGCGCTTTTTCGATCCCCGCCGGCATCATCATGTCGAAGCTCGGTTATATCCGCACCTTCGTGCTCGGATTCATCATCGTGGCTGCGGCCGCCTTTCTGTTCATTCCGGCCTCGGCGGCGGCATCCTATCCGGGTTTCCTCGCCGCGCTCTTCTGTATCGGAGCAGGGATTACGGTCCTTCAGGTTGCGATGAACCCCGTGATCACGACCTTGGGGCCGATCGAAACCTCGCACAGCCGATTGACCTTCGCGCAATCGTTCAATTCGATCGGCGTGACGCTGATGGTTTACGGCGGTGCATCTTTCCTGCTCGGCGATTCAAAGCCGATCGATCCCGAGACCGCGACAGAAGCGCAGATCCAGGCCTATCGCGTCGCCGAGGGAGCGTCGATCGGCACCGCTTATATGTGGCTGGGCGTGCTGATGCTGGCGATCGCGGCGGTGTTCTGGATGTACCGGTCTACGCTCGACCATGCCAAGGCCGAGGATGTGAAGCTTGAGGGGACCTGGGATCTCCTGACCCATAATCGCCGCGTTCAGCTCGGGGCGCTTTGTCTCTTCCTCTATGTTGGGGCCGAGGTAGCGATCGGCTCGAACCTGATTGCCTATCTCGGCGACAAGAGCGTGATGGGGTTGGGGCTTCAGGCCGCTGGCAAGCTGGTCGCGATCTATTGGCTGGGATCGCTGGTCGGCCGGTTGCTCGGGGCTTTCATCCTGCGACTGGCCAAGCCGGGGCGCGTGCTCGCGGGTTTTGCGGCGGGTGCGATTTCATTGATCATTCTGTCGGCGGTGACGACGGGGGCGCTGTCGGGCTGGGCCCTGATTTTTGTCGGCTTTTGCAATTCGCTCATGTTCCCGACGATTTTCAGCCTCGGCACCGAGGGATTGGGCGAACGGACGCCGCAGGGATCGGGCATTCTGTGTACCGCGATTATCGGTGGGGCGATCGTCCCTTATCTGTTCGGATTGATGACCGACATGAGCGGCGACATCCGGGTTGCGCTGGCGGTTCCGTTGGTCTGCTACGCGACCATTGCTGGTTTCGGCCTGTGGGCGTCGCGGCGCGCGACCGCCTGATCGAGCCATATTGACCGGATAAGGGGGCCGTCCGTCGCACCAAGCGGCGGGCGGTTTTTTTCCACTTGAGCGCTGCCGTACTTCTGTCACGTTCGGCCGGGCAAGGAGATCATCGATGGCGCATGGCACCGCCCGCATCGGCCGGGATAAATATCGCACCGAAATCAGTGTTGGCGGGCGCGACCTTGTCGCCGACGAGCCGCCGGCACTCGGCGGGCAGGGCGCGGGCTTTGCGCCCTATGACCTGCTGCTCGCCAGCCTGGGTGCCTGTACCGCGATCACCCTGCGCATGTATGCCGACCGCAAGGACTGGCCGCTGGAGTCGCTCGAGGTCGGCTTGCGGCTGCACGGGGCCGAGGAGCGTCGGATCGACCGCACGCTGACGATCACCGGGCTCGACGACGAGCAGAGGGCGCGGCTCGCCGATATTGCCGAACGCACGCCGGTGACGCTGACGCTGAAGAACGGCCTGCCGATCGATACGCGACTGACATAAGCCGCGATCGGCGGGCGTGGCTCGTTCGAGGCGTCGTTAATAGGCCGAGACGGAAACGGTAAGCGTGTCCGAATAGATCCCCGCCCGCTTTCCTTCGGTGCCGTTGACGAAGAAGGACAGCGGCAGCCGGTCGAGCGTCGATTTCGGACGCGACGCGGTGTAGGAATAGGGCTGGGATAACGGAATCGACTGGCCATCGATCGCCATGCCATAATCGACCGTCCAGTCGGTCCCTTCGAGGCGCAATTTCCCTTGGTTCCGCGACTCGAAGTCGAGCTTGTATCCGCGTGTGCTCTGCACCTGCAGTTGCAGCGGCAGCGACACCGGGCCGTCGCGCAGGACACCCAGGTCAACGAGCGCGCGCCCGTTGCTGCGGCGGAACGCGCCGGCCAGCGACATGCGCGCCGCCGGCAGGATGTCGAGGCCCAGCGTCAACTGCCGCGCGCCGATCACCATGTCGGTTGGGCTCCACGCTTCCAGATGGACATTCTGCGAAAACAGGCCATCGCCGACGATGCTGTTGTCGGTGACACTGAGCAGGAAGCGATTGAGAATCTGACTGCGCGGCGGAACCGCGATCTGGCCGCGCGAGCCGCGCTGCAGCGATTGTCCCGAAATCGGCGTGACGTTCACGTCGCGCGAAATGTCGAGCAGCGTATAGGGAATGCGCGGTGCCGTACTGTTCGACAGGCCAAAGCTCTCGCCGTCGAGGACGAAATTGGGCTGAAAGACGCAAGCGCGGTCGCCGTCGTTGCGGAACGTAACCTCGAAGGTCGCCGCGGGCAGCGTCTGGCCGAACGGGTCGAAGCCGCGGATGATCCAGCTCGGCGACGAGGTTTCCATCCGTAGCACGCATTCGGGCTGCCGCTGCGGCTGCGCGGACGCCGCGCTGCTCCAGCACATCGCCAGCAGGGCTGGCACGATCAGAAGCTGCCTTGGCATCATGGTTTCCCTATCGACTCTGGCGCAATCGACCTCGACCCGAGATCGACCAGCCCTGTTGTATCAGGCGGAACATCGAATTCGAAAGTCCCCGCCCCGAGATTGAGTTCCACGCGATAACGCACGCCGGGACGAAGATTCATCACCGCAAAGCGCCCGGCCGAGTTGGTGAAGAAGGGCACCGGCTCCTTGTCGAGACCATCGAGGGCGATGGCTCGCCCGGCGACCAGCGTCGATGGCGCGCCGTCGGGTTTCAGCAGCGTTCCGGTGGCGCTGGCGAAGGCATCGGTGCCGACGCGAATCTTGTATCCGCTGCGATAGGGCGGCGTAACCCGTACCGTCCCCGGTCCGATGTCGTAGCCGAGCGGCGGATTCTCGATATCATACTGGATCGTCTGATTGACGTAGGAGCTCAGGAAGCCGTTGACGGCCCCGCCCAGCGGGCCGCTCTTCCCGAGATAATCATTCTGCGCCAACGACTGGCCCGCCACGACGCGACGTCCTTTCAAATTCTTGTGCGGGTAAAGCACAGCAAAGCTGTCGTTGATCCGGCGCCCTATACCGAGTGCACCGTCGGCAAAGGCGATCGTCGTGCCGATACGGGCGGTCGTAACCTGCGTATCGGTGATCGAGTTGAAGCCGTCACCGGCGGTGGTGTGCGAGACCGAAACGTCGAAACGGTTCGCGGTATAGTCGGCGAAGCCCTGTGCGATCGTCGTGCCCGATTGCTCGCCCACGATTGCGCCATAGCCGAGGCTGCCGATCCGCCCGTCGGTCGACCGCGTATAGGACACGGTCGACGTATCTGTGCTGCTGTCGTGCCGCGCCTCGGCGCGGGAGCGATAATTGGGCTGGTACACCAGCGACACGCTGAAACCGAACCCGCCGTTGCGCAGCGGGCTGCCGCCCAGGACAGGGCCGCCAAATTTCGAATAGTCGACACCGGCGCGCACGCTCCACTTCGGGTCGAAGCGATAGGACGCAAGCGCGCTGATCCGGTAGCGGTCCGAATCGTTCCGGCGGCTTTTGAAGTAATTGGCGTCGAGCAGCATCGTCAGCTTTTGGCTGAGCGCCCGCGTATAGGCGGCGCCGAAGCTGTACGAGCCCTGGTTGTCGGGGAGATCGGTGCCCAGTGGTGCGAACCGGCGCGACGTATAGTCGGCGCGCAGTGTCAGCGAGTCGATCAGGCCGGCGCGGTCGAAAATCTGTTCGTAGGTCGTCGCCGCGATATAGCCTGTTCCGCCAACCTTCGCGTTGCTGATCCCGGCATCAAATTGCAGACGGCCGCCATTCCACAGCACGAACTGCGTCTGCCCGGTGAGCGTCTGCGTTTTCTGGCTGAGCTGCAGCCCGACGCCGATTGCCGGCTTGTCGAGGAAGGCCTTGCGAAAGAAACCCGAGAAGGCGATGTCGTTGCCGTATTTCGGGGTGCCGCCAAAGCGTTTGCTGAGCGCGCCGATATAGGCCGAATATTCATAGTCGCCGGGGGCAAGGTCGATCGGGTCAAGATAGGCGCGATAGGCGATATTCTCGACGCGGCCGCTGTCGTCGCGAATCTGGATCTCGACGTCGTTGCTGCCGGTCAGCAAGGGCAGGGAGCTGACGTCGTAAGATCCGGGTTCAAGGCGGAATTCGCGGATCGGAATGCCGTTGCGCAGCACAGCCACCGTCGCGTCGCGCTGAAGCACGAATTGGCGGTTTCCTTGCAGAACTGATGAGCGGTAGGGGTCGAAGCGGCGGCGCTGGCGCGTTACGCCGATGCCGCCCATCTGGGCATAGCCCTGTTGGCCGCGCACCTCGGGGTTGAGGTCGCCAAGCTGCCAGCGCCGGTATTTTTCAGGCTCGTCATAGACAAGGCGGGCGAAGTTGCGGCGGAATTCATAGTCGCTCGACCCCGTGAAACCCTGCTCCGAAAATTCGACATCGGCTTCCGCTACGATCTGCCCCCAACGCGCCGCGCCGCTGAGAAAAACCGACGGCGCCCGGGTGCTTTCGCCCCACACTTTGGTCTGGGCGAGATTGAGGTTCAGATAGGCCGAAAAATCAGCGGGCTGGATGTCCGGCGTATCATCGTCGTCGCGGGCCGTGTCGAAAAGCGATTCGAGCGCGCGGTTCGAGGGATCGATGCTGAGCACCACGACCGACAGAGTGCCGGGGTCATATTCCAGTTTGATGCCGATCTCGCCAAGGTCGGGCGAGGTAAAGCTGTCGCGCCCGGCGAGCTGTGTCTTGATTTGTTCCTGAGCCGCAGCATTCAGCAACGGCAGCACGAGATCGAGAAAACCCTTGGTATCGACGATGAAGCGGTCATCGCGTGTCAAAATGATCGGCACATCGCCCAGCGGCCGGTTGCGATAGGTCAACGGGACGGTGAGTTCGATGTCGCGGTCATAGGGATTTATGTCCACGCGAACATCGGGAAGCCGCGTCGGCGTCGAAACCGTTGCCGGCGTCGAGTCCAATATCGTCGGCGTAGGCGGCGGCGCGGGAGTGGGCCGGGGCCGCGGCAACGGCACGGTCACCTGCGCATGTGCAACGCCGCCAAGCACGGCAAACAGCATCGCTCCAGTAATGAAGCGAGCGCCCCTCATTTGCTGAACCGTACCTTGATAGGCGCGTTGGCAAAGGCTTTTCCGGTCGGCACCTTGAAGGTGCGGTCACCCTTTAGCGCGGCCAGATAGCCGACACCGATGTCACGGTTGAGATCGTCCTTCGACACCTCGACGACCTGCGGCTTGCCGTCGAGGCCGGTGCCCTGGATCGTCCAGTTCGGACCCGCCATGAAGGCATGGCGCGTGCCGGTATTCCGCACACGTATTTCGACCCCGGGAACGGTATCGCCGCCGGTGCCGTCAGCCGCTTTCGGCGTCTCTAGAGTGGTCGGCACTGCCGATACCACCTCGACCTTCGGTTCGGCGCCTTGCGGCGCGACCGCGATCAGCGCCTTCATATTATAGACGATCTGCACCTGGGCGCCCGTTTCGGAGCCGGCGAGCGGATCGAGTTGCACGGGCAATTGCTTGACGGTTAGATAATAGCCCTGCGACGCCTGAAGCGGCGAGCCCACCCATTGCACGCGGATGACCTGCCGCGCCTTCGGTGGCAGATTGCCTTGCGGCGGAAAAACCAGAAAATCGGCATCGGCCGGGACTTCGACCAGATTGCCTGCATCGTCATAATCGAGTCGCGTGATTCGCGTTTCGAATGGCAGATTGGCGGTGTTGATATTCTCGACCTCCACCCGGGCCACTGCGCCCGAACCGCGGTCCAGTATTTCGACGACCATCGGCGATACGCGCATCGCATGGGCGGCGGAAAGCGGAACGGCGATCAATGCTGCGGCAGCAACCCACGACAGGGCGCGTCCGCGCGATATGGAGCCAATCATCCCAAAAAGCCTCTCGATTCGTCCGGAAGTTGAAAAAGGGGGGAAGGAGCCAATGGTCCTACCCCCCCAATTCTTTAGGCTTCCCTATCAGAAGGCAGCCAGGGTCACCGTCAGCGTGTCGCTGTAGGTGCCGGCCACCAGGCCGAGGTTCGGCGTGCCGATGGTCACCAGCATGTTGAACGACGAGCGCCATGCACCGCCGTCACGATCGTCCGAGGCTTCGTTGTCGCCAACCGTAAGCGACTTGCCCGTGCCCGGGCCGACTTGGCCGACATTGACGCCGGTCCAGTTGGCGTTGACGGTGTAGGGCAGGTTGTCGGTGAACTGGTTGCTGTCGAACCCAGCCGCGGCAGCGGCGGTGTTCGTCATGCCGTCGACACCGTTCAGCTTGGTGATCGTCACCTTGTTGCGGGTGTTGCAGCCGGCGGTGCCCGAGTTGATGTTCACGACGGCCGGAGCGCGCATTTCGAACGCGTCGCCAACGTTTTCACCGCTGCCGGTGCGGACACCGATGGTGCCGAAGTTGATGTTGCGCGCAGCCGCATTGTTGCCGGCATAGAACGAGCAATCCGGGTTGACGTTGCCGGTCAGCGTGAACGCGGTCGGCAGCGACGGGGTTGCGGTTTCGGTGTCACCGAGCGAGAGGCCGGTCACGTTGTACGAGGTGCCGACGCCGAAGAGGCCGCCAAGGCCGGTGATCTGCGTGGTGCTGATCGGATCGGCGTGTGCAACGCCGGGCATCGCAACCATGGCAGCAGCCATAAGGGCCAGATTAAGCTTTTTCATCATTCGCTCCTCAGATTTGCCTACCCCGACGGAGTGCCGGGATTCAGGCGATTAAAGTCGCACCGAACGGGGTGCGGAGTTGGTGCGACCCAACTTCTTGATTTTTTTGTTATTTCAGATGGGAGAGATCGTAATCTCGATAACCTCCCGATAGCGCCCGGCAAGCAGGCCTGCGTCGGACGACGGCTGCCCCAGCGCTACATCGACCGCGATGCCGTCGGACGCGATGCCGCCAGCGCTCGAAAATTGCTGTCCGCCCCGCAGGTCTGCGCTCTGGTAGGTGCGCGACACCACACCCGACTGCGGCCGACGCACGGCAACCTGCAAACCGATCGAATAGGGAAGCACGCCGGCATAGGGGCCTTCGCCCTGCGGCTGCTCGACATGTGCCAGCCCGCCGAAACGCGACTGCACCTTTACCTCGAACGGTACATTGCAATTGAACGGGATGCGCGCCGATGCACGCTTGCCCCGTTTGGTGAGATCACCGAAATCCATGCCTTCGATGCGGCCGATCGAGCATTGTTCGGCAACCCGGCCCTGGACCTGCATGGCCAGCGACCGGACATTCTCAATCTCTTCCGCCGATGCCGGAGCGGTCGTTGCGCATAGCGCCAACGCCACTGCTCCCTTGCGGAAATGTCCGCTTAGCATCCTACCCATTTTCTTCTGCCCCCCGCAGGCTTTCGAGAAACTTTCGTAATTTATTAACAAGGTATAAGCCCTGCTAAACAGATTGTAAACTAAGGGGGGTGGTTAATGGGGTTGTTATAAACTATTGAAAATAATCAGTTTTATAGAAAAAATCGACTTTGGATCTGTGCCAAAAAGGGAGCTTCTCGCTTTGGCGGCCTTTGTTAACTAACAAAATGTTAAGTGATTCGACTCGCTGGGGCCGTGCTCGTTTACGAAGGTTTTTGCGCTGTTAACCACGGCTGCGTACCGCGGCTTCATCTCTTGCTGCCAGAACATGCCCATCAACAAGCATGTAGGCGTAACGACGATGAAAGCGAAACTTGCTGTACTCTCCGCCGCCTGTGGCCTCGCACTGACTGCGGGCGGAGCAAATGCCGAATCGATCGGCTATAATCTTCAGGCGATCGTGCCGGTGGCATGTTCGCTCCGGTTCGAATCCTCGCCGAGCATCTTTGCCGACGGCAGTGCGCGCCTGGGGATGCTGCGCGAATATTGCAACGCGCCGAACGGGTATCAGATCGTTCTCAACTACAGCACGGGAAGCTTGCGCGGCGCGGTGGTCAACGTTGGCGCGGCAAGTGTGGTGCTCGACGGGTCGGGCCAGGCAATCGTTCCGGGGGCCTTTGGTCCCAAAATCCAGACGCGCGATCTGGCAATCACGCCCGGCGCCAATGGATTCGATGCCGATAGCTTTAATCTGGCGGTTCAGGTCAGCTGATCCGGCGTCCCGGCGACACGTCGCGCGGGTCCAATTATATCGCTCCGGCGGGAGGGGAAACTCTCCCGCCTTTTCTCGTTCCGTGCACGAGCGCGCATCGCGGAGGCCTTTGGCCCTCTGGCGATGCACCCGGCGGCTCCTTCCTCCGCCCACGGCGGCCCGCCATCGTTTACGCCGCCTTTACCACTCCTGGTGCATGACATCGGCCAATGCTTGCGACTGGGGACATGTGATGGACAGCTTGCGCGGACTGCTTTCGGGCAGCCACGACCAGGACGACGGCGCGATCGACGCGCCCCCGGCGGTCGGCGTCGACGAACGGCGGATGCAGGTCCGGGCCTATAATTACTGGGCCTCGCTGCTGGCCGATCGCGCCTATCCCTCGGTCGAGGATCTCGACCTTGAGCGTGCCGACTTCGGGGCTTATTCGGTCCTGCTCGACTTTACCGCCGGGATCGAGAATCCGGGCCTTTCGTATATCGGCGACCGGCTGCGCGAGGAATCGCAGGTCGACGACGATGTCCACTATATCAATCAGATTCCGGGCCGTTCGCTGCTATCGCGCCTGACCGACCATTATCTCCAGATCATCGCCAACCGCGCGCCGATCGGCTTCGAGGCCGAGTTCGTGAACGATCGCGGCGTGACGATCATGTACCGCGGCATCCTGCTGCCCTTTTCGTCCGACGACGACACGATCGATTTTATCATGGGTGTCATCAACTGGAAAGAAGCGGCCCCCGCCGACGAGGCCGAAGAGCTTCAGCTTTCGGTGGAACAGGCGCTGCGCAGCGCCGCGCCGTTGACCGCGCCGGTGCCGGTGTGGGCCGACGGCCCCGATTCGGAGCATATCGACGAGGAAGCCGTTCCAGGCTTCGCCGCGTTCGACGCGGGCGAGGTTGCGGGGGAGGCACCGTTCGATGCGGCCGCCGACGAGGCTGCGCCGCTCTCGGACTACCCTGGCGCCGATGCCGAACTGGCCGACTGGCTCGCCCTCGCGCGTGAAACCGCCGACCGGGCGCTTGCTGCCGACACCCGCAGCCGCACTGCACTCTATCAGGCTGTCGGCAAGGCGTGGGATTTTGCACTCGCTGCCGAAGCGCAGCCCGAAGCCTTTGCGGAACTTCTCGCGGACGCCGGGCTGCAGGCGCAGGATCGCGCGCCGATGACTCCCGTCGTCAAGCTCGTTTTCGGGGCCGGTTATGACAAGACGCGCCTTGCCGAATATGCCTGTGTGCTGGGTCATGCCCGGGAAGAGGGTGTCGGGCGCGGCGACCTTGCGGCCTATCTCGACCGCTATCCGGGCGGCCTCAAGGGTGTCGTCAAGGACGCGCGCGCGCGTCGCAAGCCCGATGGGGCCGTTGCGGACGCAGGGGACGACAAGCTCGACGCGCTGCGCCGCGCTCACCCCGCGTTGATCCTCGAACATGACGCTGGCGATGCCGAGTTCGTCGTGCTGATCGCGCGCGCGATGCCCGGCGGGCATATCGGTATCGTCGCGAAGGCCGCAGACGATGCGGCGCTGGTCGCGAAGCTTGCGAAAAAAGCGGTTCCGATTACCGGCGTCTGAGACGGCCACGTAACAGACAAACCCAAAATTGAAATTATTTTGCGTGAAGCGTGCGCGGGGGTTGAGCCGCGCGCGCGGCAGGCGCATAGAAGCGGTTAGCGAAAGGGTCACGGCCTCCCCCGGCAGCGACCCGCCTCTTTTCGTCGGGATGCTGCAACCCTATGCCTTCAAATCTTACCGATACCGTTGACGCCGAAACCGCTTCGGCGCCGCAAGCCCCTGTTAAAATCGCCAAGGCCTTCGCGGCCGCGTTGCACGGCAGCGCGCTGCCGGGTGAAGGCGACGATCTCGACGCCAAGGCGCTCGCCGCGGCGGGTGATTTCGCCGGGCGCGCCGCGCTCGATCGTTTGCCAGGCAAGCCCTCGCTGCTGCTCGAGCCGATTGCCGCTGACGGCACCGACCGCCGGATGCGCCTTGCGGTCGTCAACGACGACATGCCCTTCCTCGTCGATTCGGTCTCGCAGATCGTCGGCGCGCAGGGTCTTGTCATCCACCGCATCTTGCACCCCGTCGTCTCGGCCGATCGCGATACGAAGGGCAAGCTGACCGGCGTTGACGCCGGCAAGGCTGGCGGCGCACGCGAATCGGTCATCTATATGGAGCTCGAACGCGGCGACGCGCGGGCCCGCCGCCGTCTGCTCGACGCGCTTGAAGCCGCACTTGCCGACGTACGCTCGGCCGTCGCCGACTGGAAGGCGATGCGCGCCGCGATGCTCGCCGACGCCGCGATGCGTGCCGACGGCGAAGCCGCCGAACTGCTGCGCTGGTTCGAAGGCGGCGCGATGACGCAGCTTGGCCACGAATGGCGCTCGCGCGACGGTGCGGTGCACGATCCGCTCGGCATTTCGGCGAGCGGCACCGGGCAGCTCCTGTCGCCCGCGGCGCTCGAAGCGGCGTTTGATTATTTCGACAAGGGCGGCGCATCTCCGCTGCTGATCAAGTCCAACCGGCTGTCGTCGGTGCATCGCCGCGTGCTGCTCGATCTGGTGATCGTCCCCGAGCTCAAGGGCAAGGGCGTCGAACGGCTGTCGATCCATGCGGGCCTGTGGACGAGCGCCGCGCTGTCGGCGCCGCCCGCGAAGGTGCCGGTGTTGCGCGCGCAGCTCGAGGCGCTGATGGCGAAATTCGGGTTCGACCCTGCCGGACATGCCGGCAAGGCGCTGGCGCACGCGCTCACCGCGCTGCCGCATGACCTGCTGATCGCGTTCGACACCGCCTCGCTCGAAGAGCTGGTGCTTACCTCGATGTCGATCACCGACCGGCCACGGCCGAAGATCGTGATGGTGCAGAGCGCGCTCGGCCGGCATCTGTTTGCTTTTGCTTGGCTGCCGCGCGACGAGGTGTCGACGGGTCGTCGTCAGGCGGTCGAGACCATGCTCGTGCGTGCGGCGAAGGCCGGCGTCATCAACTGGACGATGGCGCTGGAAGACGGCGGCGCGGCGCTGCTGCGCTTTACGCTCGACCTGCGTGACGGGGGCGTCGTGCCCGACGCCGCTGCGCTCAACGGGCAGCTCGAGCAGATGGTGCGCGGCTGGCAGCCGCAGATCGAGACCGCGCTCGCGCGGCACGGCGATGCGGGCCGCGCGGCCGCGCTCGCGGCGCGCTTTGCGCCTCTGTTTCCGGCGAATTATCGCAACAGCTATAGCGCCGACGAAGCGGCGGTCGACATCTTGCAGCTGCGCGAACTCGACGCCGAGCGCCCGCGCGGCGTCCATCTGGTTCGCCAGACCCTCGACGGTGACAACGAGCTGCGGCTGAAGGTTTACAGCGCGGCCGGCCCGCTGGCGCTGTCTGACGTCGTCCCCGCGCTCGAACATTTCGGATTCGAGGTTCTCGAGGAAATTCCGACCGAAGTCGCGCGCGCGCATGGCGAAGGCGAGGAGGGGCAATCGGCCTTTATCCACGATTTCTCGCTGCGCCTGCCGTCGTCGGTCGACGAACTTGGGCTGATTCCCTATGCCGGGACGATCGAGGGCGCGATCGCTGCCGTGCTTGACGGCCGTGCAGAAAATGACGCGTTCAACCAGCTCGTTCTGATCAGCCAGACCGATCCGCAGGCGATCGTCTGGCTGCGTGCATGGTTCCGCTATATGCGGCAGGGCGGCTCGGCCTATGGCATGGACACGGTGGTTGCGGCGCTGCGCAACGCGCCGACGTTGACTGCCGCGCTCGTCGATCGCTTCCGCGCCTTGCACGATCCCAAGACGAAAGACGCGGCGCGCGCCGAGGCGCTCGACGCACAGATTCTTGCGGGCTTTGCCGATATCGCGTCGATCGACGACGATCGCATCCTGCGCCTTTTCCACGCGGTGATCGGCGCAACGCTGCGCACCAACGCCTTCGCGCCGGCCGCGGCCGAGGCGCTGGCGTTCAAGATCGACAGCGCGCTCGTTCCCGGCCTGCCCAAGCCGCTCCCGTGGCGCGAAATCTGGGTCTACAGCCCACGCGTCGAGGGCGTCCATCTGCGCGCCGGCCCGGTGGCGCGCGGCGGCCTTCGCTGGTCCGATCGCCGCGACGACTTCCGCACCGAAATCCTCGGGCTGATGAAAGCGCAGCGCGTGAAGAACGCCGTCATCGTGCCGACCGGTGCGAAGGGCGGCTTCTATCCGAAGGCCCTGCCCAATCCGGCCGAAGACCGCGATGCCTGGTTCGCCGAAGGCACCGAATGCTATCGCATCTTCATCCGCACGCTTCTGTCGGTCACCGACAACCTCGTCGGCGGCAAGGTTGTGCACCCGAAGGGCGTCGTGATCCACGACGGCGACGATCCCTATTTCGTGGTCGCCGCCGACAAGGGCACTGCGACCTTCTCCGACGTCGCGAACGCGCTCGCGATGGAGCGCGACTTCTGGCTGGGCGACGCGTTCGCCAGCGGCGGGTCGAAGGGCTATGACCACAAGGCGATGGGCATCACCGCCAAGGGCGCATGGGTTTCGGTCCAGCGCCACTTCGCCGAAATGGGCATCGACGTGCAAACCGACCCGATCCAGGTCGTCGGCTGCGGCGACATGTCGGGCGACGTGTTCGGCAACGGCATGCTGCTGTCGAAATCGATCCAGCTCGTCGCGGCCTTCGACCATCGTCATATCTTCCTCGATCCCGATCCCGATCCGGCGAAAAGCTGGAACGAGCGCGCGCGCATGTTCGCGCTGCCGCGGTCGAGCTGGGCGGATTATGACGCAAAGCTGATCTCGAAGGGCGGCGGCATCTTCCCGCGCAGCCAGAAGAGCATTCCGCTGACGCCCGAGGTGCAGGCCGTGCTCGGTCTGTCGCAGGCGGAGATCGAACCCGGCGCGCTGATCTCGGCGATTCTGAAAGCACCCGCCGACCTGCTGTGGTTCGGCGGTATCGGCACCTATGTGAAGGCCGCGAGCCAGAACAATGCCGAGGTCGGCGATCCCGCGAACGACGCGCTGCGCGTTGATGCCGAGGATCTGCGCGTCCGCGCGGTGGGCGAAGGCGCGAATCTGGGCGTCACGCAGGCCGCGCGCATCGCCTTTTCGGCAAAGGGCGGGCGGATCAACGCCGACTTCGTCGACAACAGCGCCGGGGTCGATTGCTCGGATAACGAGGTCAATATCAAGATCGCGCTCAACCGCGAGATGGCCGAAGGGCGATTGTCGCAGGACGAGCGCGATGCGCTGCTCGTGCGGATGACCGACGATGTCGCCGCGCTGGTGCTCGAAGACAACCGGCTTCAGGCGCTCGCGCTGTCGATCGCCGAGAAGGGCGGATCGGCCGCGGTGCCGTCGCTGGTGCGGATCATGGAGACGTTCGAGGCGTCGGGGCGGCTCGACCGCAAGGTCGAAGGACTCGCCGCGAACGACGAATTGCTCCGCCGTGCGCAGGAGGGCCGCGGGCTCACGCGCCCCGAGCTTGCGGTGCTGTTGTCGACCGCAAAGCTCGCGCTGCAGGATGCGATCGAGGACAGCGAGCTGCCCAACGATCCGGCGCTGGCAAGCGACCTTGCTGCCGCCTTCCCGACCGAGATGCAGCGCGATTTCGCATCGGCGATCGCCGATCATCAGCTGCGCCGCGAGATCATCGCGACGAAGCTTGCGAACCGCATCATCAACCGCATGGGCGTCGTCCATCCCTTCGAACTCGTCGAAGAGGAAGGCTGTTCGCTCGGTGAGGTCGCCGCGGCGTTCGTCGCGGTCGAGCGGCTGCTCGACATGAAGGATACCTGGTCGGCGCTCGACACGGCGAAGATCGACGAGAGCATTCGCCTGTCGCTGTTCGGTCAGGCCGCTTCGGCGATGACGTCGCAGATGGCGGACCTGCTCCGCGTCAGCCCCGCCCTGTCGCAGCCGGGGCCGATCGTCGCGCGGCTCGAGCCGGGGGTCGATCGTCTGACGGCGACCGTCGACCAGCTGCTAAGCACATCGGTGCGGCACCAGTGGGACATGCTCGCGCAGCAATTGCTCGACGCGGGTGCCCCCGACGGGCTGACCTCTGCCGTGGTGCGGCTGTTCAAGACCGACGGCGCGATCGGGATCGTCGATCTGGCGGCGCGGCGCGGCGATGACGAGGTCGCGGTGACCAACGCCTTCACCCATCTCGGCGAAGCGCTCGGGCTCGATTGGGCGCAGACGCTGGCGGCGCATATGAGCCCGGCCGATCCGTGGGAGCGCCTGCTGGTCAACAGCCTTGCACGCGATTTCCAGCAGATGCGCCTGACCTTCCTCGCTGGCCTGCCGAAGGGCGACCTCGACACGGCGGTGACGAAGTGGCTCGCGGACAATGCCCCGCGTGTCGCGCAGTTCCGCACGACGGTCGATCGTGCGCGGACGATCCCGAATCCGAACGGTGCGATGCTGTCGCACCTCGCGGGGCAAGCACGCGGACTGCTGGGGCGTTGATTTAGAACAGCACCGGCCCGCTCCCCCGCCCAGCCTCCCGATCCAGGATTCCTGTAGGGAGGGGCAGGGCAGGGGGGAGCGGGCTGGTGCCGTATCGGAGATGAAAATGCCATTTCAGCCCCGCGTCGCGATTCTGGTCCCGGCGCCCGACTATTATGAGAAATGGCAGCCCGCCTTTGCCCGCAAGGCGGCGGCGCTGACGGCGGCCGGGCTGATCGTCGAGCAGCGGGTATGGACCGACCCCGGCGACCTGTCGGGCTATGATCTGATCCTGCCGCTCTTCGCGTGGGGCTATCAGCGCGACGTTTCGGCCTGGTACGGCTTGCTCGACCGGTTGGAAGCCGAAGGCCTGCCGGTGGTCAATCCGGTGCCGGTGCTGCGCTGGAACAGCGACAAGGCCTATCTGGCCGAGCTCGCGGTCAAGGGCGTCGCGGTGGTGCCGACGGTCGAAGTCGCCGCGCTCGATGACGTTGCGCTGGCCGCCGCACGGAAGGCGCTCGGCGCCGAAGAAGTGGTGATCAAGCCAGCGATCTCGGGCGGCGCCGACGGCACCCATCGTATCGCGCCCGGCGCGGCGATCCCCGCCGATGCGCTCGACCAGCGTCGGCTGGTCCAGCCGATGATGCCGGGTATCCTGACCGACGGCGAATTTTCGCTCTTCTTTTTCGCCGGAAAATTCAGCCATGCGATCGTCAAACGGCCCGCGTCGGGCGATTTTCGCGTGCAGGAGCAGTTTGGCGGTCGCGAGAGCGACTGGGACGCGAGCGCCGAGGCGCAGGCGCTCGCGGCGGGGGCGCTGGCCGCAGCGCCCGCAGCGCCGGTGTACGCCCGCATAGACATGGTGGGCGATGCGACGGGCAAGCTGCACATCATGGAACTGGAACTGATCGAGCCATCCTTGTTCCTGCATCATGCACCCGACAGGGGCGCGGCGTTCGGATGGGCCATCGCGGGATGCGCTTCGGCATAGCTACGCTTGCCGGGATAGCGAAACTCATCCATGAATCGGCCATGCTCCGCTGGATGGCCTTATTGATCGCCTTGTTCGCCGGCCAGCCCGGACTGGCTCAGATCGACAACCAGCCGCCACCGCCGCCCGTCATACGGGATCCGGTGCCGGGTCCGTTTTTCGTCTATTTCCAAGGTGATTCGACGGAGCTCGATCCGCCATCGCTTGCATTTCTGGCCACGATCAAAAGCGCGTGGAATGACCGTGACGGCGCGCTGGTCGCCTGCACCCTGTCGTCTTTTTACGATCCCCAGGACCCGCGTCGCAGCGCCGCGCGATGGGAGCAATTCAAGCGGCTCAAGGCTGAACTGAATACGCTCGGTCTGCACAGGCTGTTCTGGACCCCCGGCGATTGCCCGGGACCGGGGCAGGATTTGCCCGAGGGCTATACGGGCTTTGCGCTCTACGGTGTTGCCGCGCTGTAGGGTTTAGTCCCGTTCTTCCAATCAGCCCGCTTCGCGATGAAGCCACAGCCATTGCCGGATGGCCGAGGTCAGGTTCGGCGGGTCTTCGGCTTCCATCCGCTCGACATCGATCCGCGCGACGAGCGCGTTGACGGGCAGGGCCTGCCGCGCAGCGGCGGCCTCAAGCGCGTCCCAGAAGGCCGGCTCTAGGCTGATCGACGTCGGGTGACCCGCGATCGTGACCGAGCGTTTGACGGGGGGATGGAAGGCGCTGGCCATCGTCGGAGATTAGCGGCCAAAGCGGCGGCCGCAAAGCCGCCGCCTGCCATCGTCAGTACATATGTTGCCCGCCGTTGATCGACATCGTCGATCCGGTGACGAATCCGGCATTTTCGCTGCACAGGAACGCGACACCGCGGGCAATTTCCTCGGCCTGACCAAGGCGGCCGACCGGGATCTTGGCGACGATCTTTTCGAGCACCGGCGCGGGCACCGCGGCAACCATGTCGGTGTCGATATAGCCCGGCGCGATCGCGTTGACGGTGACGCCCTTCTTGGCGCCTTCCTGCGCCAGCGCCTTGGTAAAGCCGTGGATGCCCGATTTGGCGGCGGCATAATTGACCTGACCATATTGGCCCGCCTGCCCGTTGATTGATCCGATGTTGACGATGCGGCCCCAGCCGCGCTCGACCATGCCGCCGAAGGTCGCCTTCGCCATGTTGAAGCAGCCGCCGAGGTTGACGCGCATCACATCGTCCCAGTCGCCATAGCTCATGCGGGCGAGCGTGCCGTCGCGGGTGATGCCGGCATTGTTCACCACGATGTCGATCGGGCCGACTTCGGCGGCGATTTGCGCGCAGCTGTCGAGGCACGCCTGATGATCGCCGACGTCCCACTTATAGGCCGGGATGCCGGTCCGTTCGGTAAACTCGCGCGCTCTTTCGTCATTGCCGCAATAATTGGCGACGACGGTCGCTCCGGCGTCCTTCAGCGCGAGACTGATCGCCTCGCCGATTCCGCGGCTGCCACCCGTGACGACTGCGATTCGTGCCATGTCTACTGCTCTCCCAAAAGCGGTTCTTCCCCTTGCTTAGGGCGCCGCCGGGCGCCCCGCAAGTTGACCGGAACGTCAATCGGCAGGCATTTCGGGCGGGATAGCAATCAGTTGCCGGCGAGCGCCCGGATTTTCGAAAAGTCGCCCATGGCAAGGTCGGATTTGCGGATCGCGAAGACGACATGCCCGCCGCCGCGATGCGCGAGGCCGAGCAGGTCGCTCGGCGGCAGTTCGAGCAGCACGACGTCGCGCTCCTCGTCGAATCCCGGCGCATGGTGCGACGGGAAATTGCCCATCGAGGCAAGGCCGTCGCCGCCCATCGCCTGCCACAGCGGCTCGAAAAAGGCACATGCGGGAGCCGAGAGGCTGGCGGAGTTGGCGCACCACGCGTGCCGGGCATGGTCGAACAGCAGGTCGCGCCAGGCATCGACCCACAGATCGCCGTCGGGGCGGTGGCGAGTCAGCGGCAGCGCGAGCGTCTCGACCTCGTCGACGCCGCTTTCGGGATCGGGCCGTGCGGTGACCTGCGTCCAGCGGATCGCGTGCAGCGCGGCCATCACTGCCGTCGCGTCGGTTGGCGAGAAGCCGGTGTCGGCGGCGGCGCTTTCGCGGATGATCGCGATGATCTCGGCCGTGCGCTGCGCGGCGTCGCGATTGGCTTCGGCCGCATCGGCAATCGCCTCGACCAGCTCGTCGTTCGCATCGTCGGGCGGGGTGCCGTCGGTCGGTTGCGTCAACACCCGCGCTTCCAGAATTCGCGCCATCGCGAGCATGCTCGGCCAGTCGAAGGGGTGGAAAGCGGGATCGCCGATGTCATAGTCGGCCGACAGGATCGCGTCGGCCTCGGCGGCATTGCGAGACGCGGAGGCGTCGGCCACCACATCGACCGCCCATTCGGGAAATCCGGGAATGGCGAGAGGGGCGAGCGGCGTCGAATCAAGGCCGCGCGGCCTGAAATAGGCGGGGCCGACAGGGCGCGGGGCATCGCGCGGCGGTCCGTCGGTCGCCAGATGCAGGGCTGTTGCTTCACCATTGTCGGGATTGGCGAAAAAGGCGAGCGAGCCCGTCCGCGGCCCCAGCCCGTCCCACAGCATCGGGGGCAGGTCGGCGCAGGCGATCTGGGCGATAAAATCGCCGTCGCGCCCGTCGATCTGCGGCCATTCGGTGACATCGGGCAGGCGGGGGCGGCCGCCCATCCAGCTTTTGCGGAAAATGGCATCGCGCGGCGGAATCTGGGGAGCCAGCCGGATTCCGCCGCTGGCAGTCTGCGGCGCGGACATGGTCGCGGCGGTGTTTTCGTGCGCCTGTTGTTCGACACGCGTGGCGAGCGCATCGAGGATCGCTTCGTCCATCGCCGGTGCTGCGGGTTCCAACGAGGAGGGCGACGGCACCGGCGCGACTTCGGGCTCGTCGGCCCATGAATCCGCGGCTTCGTCTGCCGGCGCTACAGCTATTTCGGGAGCCAGCTTGGACAGGACCGGCGCGGCGACGGGCTCGGGTTCATAGGCTTCGGCGGGCTCGAGCGGCTGTTCGACGACCGCCTTGCTGATCCGTGCGAGGCGTGACGGTGCGATTTCGGCCGGCTCGAACGCAGGTTCGGCGCGGCGCGACAATTTGGGCAGGCGGCTTTCGCCCGGCAGGCGCGGTGCTTTCGGTGCCCGCGGCGCAGCCGGCTCGGGCTGCCGACGGCGCGCGCGCCAGGCCATGTAGACGAGGAACAGAAAGACCGCCGTTAAGCCGGCCAGTGTCAGTGCCGCCCGATTGAGGTCACTCATGATCCACCCTTCGAAATGCGGAGTGCCGGCCAGACCCGGCGCCGCCAAGCGACCAGTTTAATCCAAGGAGTTAAACAGGAGGTAAGCGTTACCCGCTCAAAGCCATCCCGCGAGTTCGCTCCGCACGAGCGTCTCAAGCATCGCCATGCCCGGTGCGCCGTCGTTGAGGCAGGGCAGATAGGCGAAGTGGCGTCCGCCGGCGGCCTCGAACTGCTCCTTGCCGCGAATCGCCAGCTCTTCGAGCGTTTCGAGGCAGTCGGCGGCGAAGCCTGGCGCGAAGATCGCGACGCTTCCGCCTTCGCGGCCGAGCCGGGCAAGCGTCGTGTCGGTCGCGGGTTCGAGCCATTTGGCGCGCCCGAAGCGCGACTGGAATGCTACCTCGACGGGGCGACCGATGGCTTCCGAGAGCAGGCGCGCCGTCTTGCGGCACTGGCAATGATAGGGATCGCCCAGTTTCAGCGTCCGCTCGGGCATGCCGTGAAAGCTTGCGACGATCGTGTCGGGGATGAAATCGAGCGCCGCGAGACCGTTTTCGACCGAGGCGGCAAGCGCGCCGATATAGGCGACGTCGTCGTGATAGGGGGGCAGGAAGCGCAGCGTAGGCTGCCAGCGCAGCGTCGCCAGATGCGCGTTCACCGCGTCCACAACGGTCGCGGTCGTCGCGGCGCAATATTGAGGATAGAGCGGGGCGACGAGAATGCGGCGGCAGCCTTCGGCCATCAGGGCATCGAGCGCGGCGCCGATCGCGGGCTGGCCATAGCGCATCGCATGGGCAACGCGAATGTCGTCGCCGAGCGCATCCTGCAGCGCGCTTGTCTGCCGCTTGGTAATCGCCGCCAGCGGCGAGCCCTCGTCGGTCCAGACCTGGGCATAGGCGTGCGCCGATTTTTTCGGCCGTGTTGTCAGGATGATCCCGCGCAGGATCGGCTGCCAGAGCAGCGCCGGAATCTCGACCACGCGGCGATCCGACAGAAATTCGGCGAGATAGCGGCGGACCGACGATGGCGTCGGCGCGTCGGGCGTGCCGAGATTGACCAGCAGCACGCCGACGCGGGCCTCCGGCACCGCAACATGGTTGGCGGGACGGATCGTCACACCGGCTCCGGCGAAAGCGGCAGGCGGCGGATGCGGCGCCCGGTGGCAGCGAACATCGCGTTGGCGATCGCCGGCGCGACGACGGGCACCCCGATTTCGCCGAGACCGCCCGGATCACGGTCGCTGTCCACGAATTCGATCAGGATCTGCGGGCTCTGCGCGAGGCGCGGCAGGCCGAGCTGGCCGAGCTTGCGCGCGGTCGCGACGCCGCCGTCATAGTCGGTCGTGGCGCCGACCGCGGCCGCGAGGCCGAAGATCAGGCCGCCCTCGACCTGCTGCCGCGCGATCGCCGGATTGACCAGCCGGCCGGCGTCGACGACGGCGACGAGCTGTTCGACCTGCAATCCCCTTTCGCTGGGCCGCGCGGTCGCGAGCAGCGCGATATGGCTGCCGCGCATCGAATGGCAGGCAAGGCCCTGCGCGGTTCCCGAAAGTCCGCCCTCCCAGCCGCCGAGGCTGGTCGCGGTGAGCAGGCAGCGCGCAAGCAGCGGCGATTCGCCGAGCATCGCCATGCGATAGGACAGGGCGTCCGATCCGGCGCGCGCGGCCATCTCGTCGATGAAGCATTCGGTGAAGAAGGCGGTGTAGCTGTCGGCGTTGCCGCGCCAGCGTGCGGTCGGCAGCCCGATGTCGGCAGGGCAATGGTCGACCGCGAAATGGCGGATCGCATAGGGGGTCGCGAGGCCCTCGACCGCCAACGCGTCCGGCGACCCCGCCGCGGCGCGCTGCGCGACATCGGCGGGGGCATTGTCGAACAAGCGGTCGCGGACCTCGTGGTTCGTCGGCGGAACAGCGATCCGCGCGACGAGGGCATCGATCCCGCCGGCCGCATTGAGCGTCGCGATCATCTTCGCGCGCGCCGGAGCGCGCGGAATGTCGCGCATGATCTCCTCCGCGCGCGACCATGCGAGCTGGACCGGGCGCTTGATCTGCCGCGCGATGATCGCCGCCTGCACCGCAACGCTATGGTCGAGGCAGGCGTCGAACGAGCCGCCTGCCATCATCGGGAACAGCGTGACCTCCGACGGCGACAGGCCGGTCGCGGCAGCGATCGCGTCGCGACATTGCGCGGGCGCCTGCGTCGCGACCCACACGCGCAGTCTGCTGCCATCGACGGCTGCGGTCGCGGTGCGTGTCTCGATCGGCGCGTGGAGCGCGGGGGCGACGGCGTAGCGTGCGGCGATCTTGGTCCGGCCCTCCATCGCGGCCGCGACATCGCCCTCCTTGCGGATGCGATAGCCGTCCGCCTTGAGCGCGGTCTGCAGCGCCTTGTCGATCCGGTCCGAAGAGATCGGGGTTCCACTCGTTTCGAATACCGGGGCGAAGCGGTCGAGCGCTTCGTTCGCCGCCCACCAGTTGCGCGCGACGGCGGCGAGCCAGCGTTGATGCTCGACGATGTGAAGCAGGCCGGGCGATTTTAGGCCCGCTTTCCGGTCGATGCTCTTCAGCCGCGTCGCGCCGAGCGGGCCTTGGCGGATCGCGGCGAAAACCATGTCGGGCAGGCGGATGTCGCCGGCATAGTTGGCCGATCCGTCGACCTTCGACGGCAGGTCGAGCCGGATCAGTTCCTTGCCGTAAAGCGGGTCGGCGCTCGCCGCACGATAGACGGGCTCGGCGGGTGGTTCTAGCAGCGCGGCGGCCGCGGCAACCTCACCGAAGCGCAGCTTGCGCTGGCCGAAGGTGACGAAACCGCCGTCGGTATCGCATTGCTCCCAGTCGGCATCCCAGCGCCGCGCCGCCGCCATCATCAACAATGCGCGCACCTGCGCTGCGGCTTCACGGCACGGCGCCTCGAACATCCGCACCGACGAACTGTTCGCGGTCAGCATCACGGCATGGCGTACGGCCCATTCGCGGCGCGCCCAGCTTCGCACATCGGACACCATATCGGGGACCAGGCTGCGCGGCGTGAAGACGGCGCTGTCCTCGTCGACGACCAGCGTGTTGGTATAGAGCGGATTGATCGGGGCGGTCTCGACCGCGATCGTCCGCCAGTCGGCACCGAGTTCGTCGGCCATGATCTGCGGCAGCAGGGTGGTGACGCCCTGTCCCATTTCGCACTGCGGGACGATCATGCTGATATGGCCGTCGTCGCCGATCTTCAGAAAGGCGTTGAAGACGTGCTCGCCCGGCGCAGCGGCGAGATTGGGTTCATAGTCGCGCGGCCAGAAGGTCCAGGCGAGGGCGAGCCCGCCCGCGGCGGTCGCGCCGACGAGGATCTGGCGGCGACTGACATGCGGTAGTCGCGACCTGTTTTGCCCCACTTTGTCCCTGATGCCGGTCATGCCC
Organism: Sphingopyxis sp.; assembly: GCF_965279755.1. Lineage (GTDB taxonomy): Bacteria > Pseudomonadota > Alphaproteobacteria > Sphingomonadales > Sphingomonadaceae > Sphingopyxis. The sequence continues at coordinate 1,857,980 of NZ_OZ257261.1, forward strand.
GCTGCTGATAGTCAGCGCGGCGAATCGGCGCAAAGAAATTCAGCGCGTGAGGCCGAGGCGGGGAATCTCGATCTTGGGACAACGGTCCATCACGACAGTCAGGCCCGCCGTGTCGGCGCGCTTTGCCGCGGCCTCGTCGATCACGCCGATCTGCAGCCACACCGCCTTCGCGCCATGGACGATCGCTTCGTCGACCGCGGCGCCGGCCTGCTCGCTGTTGCGGAAGATATCGACGATCTCGGCTGGGGGCTCGACATTGGCGAGCGTCGCGACGACCGGCGCACCATGGATCGTGCTGCCGGCGTGGCCCGGGTTCACCGCGATCACGTCGTGGCCCTGGCGGATCAGGAAGGCGAGCACCTCGTTCGACGCGCGCGAGGGGTTGGGCGAGGCGCCGATGACGGCGATGCGGCGCGGCCGGCCCAGCAGGTCGCGGATCTCGCTGTCGTCGTTGATCGCCATCATTTGCCCTTTCGTGTGTCGAGCCAGGCAGCGACCTTCGCCGCTATTGCGTGGAACGGTTCACCCTGCGGGTCGGTTCCGGCCGCGGGCGGCACGCCGCCGTCACTTGCGAGCCGAATGCCCATCGACAGCGGCACGCGGCCAAGGAAGTCGAGCCCCATCACCTTCGCCGCCGCCTCGGCGCCGCCGCTGCCGAAGGGATCGCTGACCTCGCCGCAATGCGGGCAGGCATAGCCCGCCATATTCTCGACGAGGCCGATCATCGGCACATCGGCCTGTTCGAAAAAGCTGATCGCGCGCGTCGCGTCCATCAGCGCAAGATCCTGCGGCGTCGACACGATCACCGCGCCGGCCGGCTTGTGTTTCTGGATCATCGTCAGCTGGACGTCGCCGGTGCCGGGGGGCAGGTCGACCACGAGGGTGTCGATGTCGCCCCAGCTTGCGTCGATCAGCTGTTCGAGCGCGCGGCCCGCCATCGGACCGCGCCACGCGATCGCCTGCCCCGGCGCCGCGATCTGGCCGGTCGAGAGCATCGGGACGCCATAGGCGTTGGGAACGGGGGCCAGTTTCGATCCGCGCGCCTCGGGCTTCACGCCCTCGCTGTCCATGAGGCGCGGCTGTGACGGACCATAGATGTCGGCATCGACGAGGCCGACCTTCACGCCGCGGCGCTGCAGCGCGACGGCAAGATTGGCGGCCAGCGTCGATTTGCCGACCCCGCCCTTGCCGCTGCCGACCGCTATAATGGTGAGGCCCTTGCGTTCCGCAGTCATCGCGACGCGCACCGAGGCGACGCCCGGCTTTGCCAGCAGTCCGGCGCGCAGCTTTTCCTCGAGCGGTTTGCGGTCTTCCTCGGCCAGTCCCGTGACGTCGAGGACGATCGCAAGCGTGCCCTGATCGTCGAGAAAGCGAAGGCCCGAGGTGCGTCCGCCGCTGAGGTCGGTCGCAATGCTGGCGAGAGGAGCAATATCGGTCATGTCCCGCGCTGATAGGGATGGCGAGGCCGATTGCCAGCGATTTCGCCAGTCATTTTCGCTCGCCCCCTGTTAATCGCGCGCGTCGCCCCTATAAAAGCAGGATGAGCAACGAGAATGACGGCGTCATGGGTGGCCGCGGCCCGAGGGGACTGCGGCGCTTTTTGGATTCGATAAGCCTGATGGCGAACAGCCCGTGGGGCAGTGGTCCGAAGGGACCGAAAGGCGATGGCGGCAAGGACGACGGCGGCGACCGCAGCGGCCCGCGCAATCCCTGGGTCACGCCTGATCCCGCCGATCCGGCGCGCGGCCGCAAGCCGCGCGGACCTTCTGCACTCGACGAATTGCTGCGCAAGGGACGCGGCAGTTTCGGCGGCGGCGGTTCGGGCGGCGGCGACGGCTTCAATTTCGGCGATTCGGCCAGGGTCTGGAAATGGGGCATCGGTGCGCTGGTGCTTGTCTGGTTTATATTCTCCTCCTTCCATGTCGTCCCGCCCGAGAAGGAAGGCGTCGTAACGCGGCTCGGCAGCTATTCGCGGACCGTCGGGCCGGGCGTCAAATTTACCTGGCCGGCGCCGATCGAGCGCATCCGCATGGAGGACGTCCGCGCGATCCGCACGATGCCGGTGGGGTCGCCCAACGCGACCGACGAGAATTTCGTGCTGACCCGCGACCAGAGCATCGTCGATCTCGCCTATGAGGTGCGCTGGTCGATCCGCGATCCCGAACTCTATATTTTCCAGCTTGCCGACCCCGACGGGACGCTCCGAGAGGTGGCCGAAAGCTCGATGCGTGCGACGGTCGCGAATTTTGACCTCGTCCAGGCGATCGGCCCGGGGCGTGTCGAGATCGAGCGCCAAGTGCAACAGCGCATGCAGGCGCTGCTCGACCAATATCGCTCCGGTGTGGCGATTCAGGGCATCGCGATCCGCCAGGCCGACCCGCCGAGCCAGGTCGACGAAGCATTCAAGGAGGTCACCGCCGCGCGCCAGGAGCGCGAATCGGCGATCAACCTCTCGCGCGCCTATGAGCAGCAGGTGCTCGAACGCGCCCGCGGCGACACCGCGGCGTTCGACAAAATCTATGAACAATACAAGCTGGCGCCGGGCGTGACCCGCAAGCGGCTTTATTATGAAACGATGGAGAATGTGTTGTCGAACACCGACAAGACGATCGTCGAGCCGCGCGGGGTGACCCCTTATCTGCCGCTGAATGAAGTCCAGCGGCGCGCGGTCGCGGTGCCCGATGCAGCGACGCCCGATGCGGCGACGAAGGGAGGCCGCTGATGTTCGACAGCCTCTTCCGCAATCCGCTCCGCCTGCTCATCGGCACGGTCGCAGTTCTGGTCATCCTGTCGCAGACGCTCGCCATCGTTCCCGAGGACAAGCAGGCGCTGATCCTGCGTTTCGGCGAGATCGAGCGCACGGTGAACCGCTATAACCCGAAAGAGGATTTCGGTCGCTCGGGTGCGGGTCTCGTGGTCCGCATCCCCTTCTTCGAGAGCATCCAGTATATCGACAAGCGTATCCTTGGTGTGAACATGGAGCGTCAGCAGGTTCTCTCGACCGACCAGCAGCGACTGCAGGTCGACGCGTTCGCGCGCTTCCGCATCACCAATCCGGTGCGGATGTACACCGCGATCCGTACCGAGGAAAAATTGCAGCAGCAGCTTGCGACGATTCTCGGCTCGTCACTGCGCAACGAGCTCGGCAAGCGCACCTTTGCGACCTTGCTGTCCCCCGAACGCGGGCAGGTGATGGACAATATCCAGATCGCGCTCAATCGCGAGGCGAACAAATATGGCGCCGAGATCATCGACGTCCGGATCAAGCGCGCCGACCTGCCCGAGGGCGCGACGCTCGTCGCGGCGTACAACCGTATGCGCTCGGCTCGCCAGCAGGAAGCGACCGCGATCCGCGCCGAAGGACAGAAGGAAGCGCAGATCATTCGCGGTAACGCCGACGGTGAGGCTGCGCGCATCTATGCCGCCAGCTATGGCAAGGATCCCGAATTCTATGATTTCTATCGCGCGATGCAGAGCTATCGACAGACGTTCCTGGGTGAGAACAACCAAGGCGGCACGTCGGTAATCTTGTCGCCAGACAATGAATATCTGCGTCACTTCAAGGGCGGTTAACCGGAATAGTCGGCGAATGAATGGAACCTGCAAGTCCCGTTCATGTTCAATTGCCGTTAAGCCACGGCCTAGCAGACAGCGACGGCCGGGGTTTTGAGTTTTTCGCAAGAGAAAAGGAATTGCGATCGTGCGTTATGTTTATGGCATCACTTCGGCCTTGCTGATGGGCGGTACGGCGCTGGCGCTCGTCACCCAGTCGCCCGTGATCGCGCAGGTCGCGCAGAACGAAAAGAGCGAGATCGCCAAGGCCGTGCCGCGCGCCGGCGCGCCCGAAAGCTTCGCCGACCTCGTCGAACAGCTCCAGCCCGCGGTCGTCAACATCTCGACCAAGCAGGAAGTCACGCTCGGCGTACGCATCGATCCTTTCGCGGGAACGCGCGAGCCGGTGACGCAGGAACAGCAGGGCGGCGGCTCGGGCTTTCTGATTTCGGATGACGGCTATATCGTCACCAACAACCATGTTGTCACCGGTGGCCCGCGCGCCGAGGCGGTGAATCAGGTCACGGTTACGCTGACCAACGGCAAGGAATATAAGGCGCGTATCATCGGCCGCGACGCCGCGTCCGACCTTGCGCTGCTCAAGATCGACGCGACGGGTCTGCCTTTCGTGAAATTCGGCGACAGCGCCAAGGCGCGTGTCGGCGACTGGGTGGTCGCGATCGGGAACCCGCTTGGCCTCGGCTCGACGGTGACCGCGGGCATCATCTCGGCAGTTCAGCGCAACCTCGGCGGCGGCGGGGCCTATGACCGCTATATCCAGACCGATACCGCGATCAACCGCGGCAACTCGGGCGGTCCGCTGTTCGATCTGCACGGCAATGTCGTCGGCATCAACAATATGCTGATCTCGCCCGTCGGCGCGAACATCGGCGTCAACTTCGCAATTCCCGCCGACGCGGCAATCCCGGTGATCAACGCGCTGAAGTCGGGCGAGAAGATCCAGCGCGGTTATCTGGGGATCGGCATCGCCCCGGTCGACGAGGATATGGCGGCGGCGCTCGGCCTGCCAAAGGATCGCGGCGAGCGTGTCGGCCGGATCGAGGAAGGGCAGGCGGCAGAAAAGGCCGGCCTGAAGCGCGGTGACGTCGTGACCAAGGTCGATGGCAAGGATGTCACGCCGTCGCAGACGCTGTCGTACATCGTCTCGAACACCAAGCCCGGCACGCGCATTCCGCTCGAGATCATTCGCGACGGCAAGACGATGACCCTCTATGCGGTCGTGGGCACGCGCCCGCCCGAGGAACAACTCGCCGGAACGACCTTCGATCCCGAAGATGATCAGGCTATGCCCGAAGATCCGAAGGGCGCGGCCGATACCGCAATCCAGAACCAGCTCGGGCTTTCGGTCCAGCCGCTGACCGCCGACATCGCGCGCGCGGTCGGCGTCGATCCGGCGACCAAGGGCGTCGTGGTCGGGGCGGTTTCGGCGAGCAGCGATGCTGGCCGCAAGGGCCTGCGCCGCGGCGACGTGATCGTCAGTGCGGGTACCAACCGCACCCCGGTGACGACCGCCGACGCGCTGTCGAAGGCGGTCGCCGCCGCGAAGGCGGCCGGCCGCGAGGCGGTGCTCGTCGAGGTTCTGCGCCGTGGCGGCCCGTCGGCCGATGTGGCGCTGCGCATCAAGCCCTGATCCTTTCGGACGGGAATCGAATCGGGGCGGCGGATCTTCGGACCCGCCGCCCTTTTTCTTTGCGCGCCGCCCAATATGTTCCTATTATGTTCCAACTCAACGAGTCGGGAGATGGAAGATGATCGGATATGTAACGCTGGGAACCAAAGACCTCGCCAAGGCGGCGGTTTTCTATGACGCGATCGCGGGCGAACTGGACACGCCGCGGATGATGGAGTTCGACGGTTTCATTGCATGGGGCAAACCGGACGGCGGCGCGGGCATTGGCCTCACCAAGCCGTTCGACGGTAATCCGGCCAGCGTCGGTAACGGCGTGATGGTCGCGCTCGAAGCGAAGGATCAGGATCAGGTTCAGCGCCTTTACGACATCGCGCTCGCCAATGGCGGCACCTGCGAAGGCCCCCCGGGACCGCGCGGTGATGGATTTTATGCGGGCTATTTCCGCGATCCCGACGGCAACAAGCTCAACGCCTTCATCATGGGGTGAGGCGTTGCTGTCGGCTTGATTTCCTGCCCCTCCCCTCTAGACCTGAAAACAGGTGCCCGAGTGGAGGACAGCATTGTGAGCGACGGTAGCGAAGCGACCGAAATCTATATCGGCCTCGGTGGTGGAGGCGCGCCCGACGGGCCGCGCCAGTCGCTGGTGCTGAAGCGCGCGAACCGCCACGGGCTGATCGCGGGCGCGACCGGCACCGGCAAGACGGTGACCCTGCAGGGGATCGCCGAAGGCTTTTCGGCGGTCGGCGTGCCGGTATTCGTCGCCGACGTGAAGGGCGACCTTGCCGGTATGGCGATGGCGGGTAGCCCGACCACCAAGACGCACGAGATTTTTGCCGCGCGCGCGGCCGAGATTGGCGATACCGGCTGGGCCTATCACGACAATCCGGTGATCTTCTGGGATCTGTTCGGCGAACAGGGCCACCCCATCCGCACGACGATTTCCGAAATGGGACCGCTGTTGCTCGCGCGGCTGATGGGGCTCAACGAGGTGCAGGAAGGCGTCCTCGCAATCGCCTTCCGCGTCGCCGACGAGCAGAATCTGCTGCTCCTCGATCTGGGCGATCTGCAGGCCATGCTCGCATGGTGCGCCGAAAATGCCGACGAACTGACGACGAAATATGGCAATGTGTCGAAGGCCACGGTGGGAACGATCCAGCGCCAGCTTCTGACGCTCGAGACGCAGGGCGGCGATCATTTCTTCGGCGAACCCGCGCTCGACATCCAGGACATGATCCGGCTCGACGAAAATGGCCGCGGCTATGTGAACATCCTCGCCGCCGACAAGCTGATGGCGAGCCCGAAGCTCTATGCGACCTTCCTGCTCTGGCTGCTCAGCGAGATGTTCGAGACGCTTCCCGAGGTTGGCGACCCCGACAAGCCGAAGCTCGTCTTCTTCTTCGACGAGGCGCATCTGCTGTTCGACGACGCGCCGCCCGCGCTGACCGACAAGATCGAACAGGTCGTGCGCCTGATCCGCTCGAAGGGCGTCGGCGTCTATTTCGTCACGCAGAACCCGATCGACGTGCCCGAGGCGGTCGCGGGGCAGCTCGGCAACCGCGTCCAGCACGCGCTCCGGGCGTTCACCCCGCGCGACCAGAAGGCAGTCAAGGCTGCCGCCGAAACCTTCCGCCCGAACCCCAAGGTCGATGTCGAACGCGAGATCACAGAGCTCAAGGTCGGCGAGGCGCTTGTTTCGCTGCTGATGGCCGACGGCGCGCCGTCGCCGGTCGAGCGCACGCTGATCAAGCCGCCCTGCTCGCGTGCGGGTCCGCTCGACGCCAAGGAGCGCGCGATCATCAAGTCGATCTCGCCCGTCGCCGACAAATATGACACGGCGGTCAACCGCGAGAGCGCCGAGGAACTGCTCGCCGCCAAGGCCGAGCAGGCGCAGGCGGCCGCCGTCGAGGCAAAGGCGCAGGTCGAGGCCGACAAGCAGGCCGCGATCGCCGCCAAGGAAGAGGCGAAGCAGAAAGCGGCCGAAGAGCGCATCCGCCTGCAACAGGAAAAGGCGGCGGCGCGCGAGGCTGCCAGACCCTCGATGGCCGACAAGATGATCCAGTCGGCGGCGCGCTCGGCGGCAACCAGCATCGGGCGGCAGGTCGCGGGCAAGTTCGGCGGCCAGTTGATGCGCGGCATCCTCGGCAGCCTGTTCAAATGAGCGACGTCCTTATTTCCCGTCATCCCGGCGAAGGCCGGGATCTCGCCGGTGCGTCTGGACGATAAGATGAGATCCCGGCTTCTGCCGGGATGACGAGGAGGGGGCTGATGGCCCGGAACGATGTCGCGGTGATGGAGGCGAGCCTGATAGCCGCTGCCGACGCCGATATCCGCCTGCCGCTGTTCGAGCGCTTTTTTGACGCCTTTCCGGCGCGGCGCGCCGATTTCATCTCGGTCGACGCCGCCTCGCGGCGAATGACCGACGAGACGCTGCAGATGATGTTCGGGCTCGCGAAGGGTGAGGGCTGGGTATGGCCGCTCGTTGCCGAACTGGTCTTCACCCATCGCAGCTATGGCGCGTTTCCGATCGCCGAATATGATGCCTTCCTCGACCTGACGGTCGAGGAACTGGCTAGCGCAGCCGGTTCTGCATGGACGGGGGACGCGGCAGCGGCGTGGCAGCGTCAAGCCGACGCGCTGAAAGTCATGATCCGCAAGGCGCGGGCCGAATGGAAAAGCGCCATGCCGGCCGGGGCGCCGCAGCTCGCCGAATGACCGACGCGCTGCGGCTGCGCCTCATTTCACCTTCAGCCAGGCCGCGACCTCGCCCTTGATGCGGGGACGGCTGACGCTGCGCTCCTTCAGGCTCGCGATCGTCTTGTCATAGGGCTTGCGCGCGTCGGCGGGCAGCGGGGCGGCGATGGCGCCAAGCTTTGCGATCATCGCCGGATCGTTCGACCAGGCGGCCAGCCCGGCAACGAATCGCGCGCGCGCCGATGCATCGATCAGCTGGTCGACCGCGGCACGGTTCGCCTGCGCGAAATCGACCGCGAGCGCCGAATGCGACCGCGCGACCGCGCCAATAATCGCCGCGCTGGTGGTCTTGCCCGGCTCGGCGGTCAGCGCGAGGTCGAGTGCGCGCTGTGCAAGGGCGGGGTCCTTGGCATTGCCGAGCAGCGTATAGAAAGCGCCGCGTTCGACCGCCGATTTCGACGCCTTGGCCATGGCGCGCAGCTTGTCCCATTCGGCCGAGGTCGCGTTCGACGCGACGATGCCCAGCCAGCGCGACTTGAGCGGACCGTCGAGCGCGGCGGGGTTGCTGCCGAGCAGCGCGAAGCGGCGCCGCGCCTCCGCCAGCACTTTCGCATCGCCCATCGCGCCTAGCGCGCCCAGCAACTCCGACCGCAGGATGCTGTCGAGCGCGGGTTCGCCGACGCGCGCATCGAAGCCCAGGCGCTGCATTGCCGGAGCGAGCGCCGCGCCCGCGCGCGTCGCGATCTGCTTCTGCGCGGCGGACTGGTCGTCGAAATATCCGTAAAGCGTTTCGTACCGACCGGCGGCATCGCCGATCACCTTCTGGTTCGCGTTCTTCGGCGTCGCCGCGAGCAGGTCGAGCGACGCGCCCATCGGCTGGTACCCGGCATTGGAAAGCGCGAAATTGTCGCCGAGCAGCCCGAGCTGGTCGATCGGGGCAAGGCTCGCGAACCGTCCGCGCAGCGCGGCAAGCGCGGCGGGCGAATAGAGCGTGCGATAATAGCCCGCCTGACCTGCGTTGATCAGCACAGGGCCGCAGCCAGGCAGCGTCAACGAGCCGGTCCCGCCCGTGATGACCTGCCGCGCCACCGCGCCGTCGCCGGCGCGCGCGAGCACCGGCACTTGCCAGCGCCGCTTCTCGCCGTCGATGCTGTCCTTGCGGTCGCGCGAAAATTCGCTCTGCGTCAGCTCGACGCTCGTATTGCCGCTCGCGCAGGTGATGCCGCCGACGCGGAGCAGCGGGATACCCGGCTGGTTGGTGAAATCATGCGCGATTGCGGTCAGCCCCCTCGCGCCCGCCGCCTCGACCGCGTTCCACAGATCGTCGGTGCGCGTGTTGCCATATTTGTGCTGCGCCATGTACGCGCGCAGGCCGTTCCGCCACACATCTTCGCCCGCATAGGATTCAAGCATCGTGATGACGGCTTCACCTTTCTGATAGGTGATCGCGTCGAACGCCTGATTGGTGTCTTCGACCGTGCGGATCGTCTGGACGATCGGGTGCGTCGTCGCGAAGGCGTCGAGCCCCATTGCGCGCTCGCGCCCGTCGACACGGCCGAGCAGCGGTTGCCAGTCGGGGTGGAAATGGTCGCTCGCCTTGGTCTCCATCCAGCTTGCGAAGCCTTCGTTGAGCCAGAGGTCGTCCCACCACGCCATGGTGACGAGATCGCCGAACCACTGGTGCGCGACCTCATGTGCCTGCGTAGTATAGATTTCCTGCCGGGTCGCCTCGCTGGTGATCTTCGGATCGTCGAGCAGGATGCGCTCGAAGGTGAAGATCGCCCCCCAATTTTCCATCGCGCCGAAGAATTGCGACTGGCCGGGCCCCGCGACATTGTCGAGCTTGGGCAGCGGATAGGGCTGGCCGAAATAGTCGGCATAATAGGTCAGCAGCGGTGCGAGGCTGTCGAGCGCGAAGCGCGCCTGCCCGCCCGACCCCTTGGGCGAGACGATGCCGACCTCGGCGCCACTCTCGCTCTTCTTGGCCAGCCGCTCGAAATCGCCCGTCGCGAAGAACAGGAGATAGGACGACATTTTCGGCGAGATCTGGAAGGTTACCTTCTTCAGGCCGTTCGCGAGCGGGGTCTCGCTCGCGGCGGGCATGTTGCTGACCGCGAGGTCGCTCGCGGGGACGATCGCCGACAGCGTGAAGGTCGCCTTGTAGCTCGGCTCGTCGAAGCTCGGGACAAACCGCCGTGCGTCGGGCGCCTCGAACTGGGTGAACAGCCCGCGCGTGTCGGCGCCGGTTGCCTTGTCAGGATAGTCAAGCGCGAACAGGCCGTTCGCCTGCGTGCCGATCACCCCGGTGTAGCGGGTCGCGAGATGATAATTGCCCGGCTTGAGGTCCGCGGGTGCAGTGAAAGTCGCGGTCTGCGCGTCAGCATCGGTCGTCACGGTCAGCGGGATCGCCTTGCCGTCGGGCCCGGTCAGCGTTGCGTCGGCGAAGCTGAGGTCGAGCGCGTTCAGCGTCAGCGTTGCCGACGGCGCATAAAGCTCGATGTCGATGCCGGCTTCGCCTGCGAAGCGCAGCGCCTTCGCGTCCGGGGTGACGCTGATGTCATAGTGCAGCGGACGCGCGATGCGCGGAAGCTGGCTGGGCACGCTGGCGTCGAGGGGTTCGCCGGTAGACGCCGGCATTAGCGCGACCGGCGGTGTCGGCGTCGTGACCGGCCGCGCATCCGGCTGGGCGGCGCAGGCGGCGAGAGCAAAGGCCGAAACGGCGGCGGTGAAAAGATGGCGAGTCGGATATGTCATGGCTGCGATCCCCGATATGATTTGGGCGCGCGCTACGCCCGTGCAGACCATTACAACGCACCGCTTCGGCAAGCGGTCCATGGCTCTCGACAGACGGCAAAAACTGGGGCAGCTTCGGTTGCATGACAAAACCTATATTGCCTGGAGAGGTATCCGCTGCCGTCGTTAACCCCGCCGCCTATGGCGATTGGGACGGGCTTCACCGGCAGCTCGCTTGGGCGCGCGCCAATGCGCCGCTCGCGGTCGCGGAAAATCCCGATTACGATCCCTTCTGGCTGGTGACGCGCCATGCCGACATCATGGCGATCAGCCGCGATCCGCAGCGTTTCGCCAACGGCATCCGCCCGACCGTTCTGTCCAACCGTGACGGCGAGGCGCTCGCCCGCGCCGCGACGCCGAACAATGACGGGCATCTGATCCGGTCGCTGGTCCAGATGGATGCGCCCGACCATATGAGATACCGCCTGCTGACGCAGAGCTGGTTCATGCCCAAGAATCTGAAGATCGTCGAAGACCGCATCCGCGCCCTCGCCCGCGAGACGGTGGATCATATGCTCGAAAGCGGCGAATGCGATTTCGCGCGCGACGTCGCGGCGCATTATCCGCTGCGCGTGATCATGGACATCCTTGGCGTGCCGCCCGAGGACGAGCCGCGCATGCTGATGCTGACGCAGCAGCTTTTCGGATCGACCGACCCCGAACTCAACCGCAACAAGGTCGAGATCACGAGCGCCGAACAGGCGATCGCGATGCTCCATTATGTGATCGCCGATTTCGAAAATTACTTCCGCGAACTGACCGCCGACCGGCGCAGCAATCCGCGCGAGGATATTGCAACGGTGATCGCCAATGCGATGGTCGGCGGCGAACAGATTCCCGACCGCGAACTCGCAGGCTATTATATGATCATCGCGACCGCAGGGCACGACACGACGAGTGCCTCGACCGCGGGCGCGATCATGGAGCTCGCGAAGAATCCGGCACTGTTCGAGCGTTTTCGCGACGCGGACAGCGACAAGGCGGGGCTGATCGAGGAAGCGATCCGCTGGACGACGCCGGTCCAGCATTTCATGCGCAGCGCCAGGGAAGATGTCGAGATTGGTGGCCAGACCATCCGCGAGGGTGACTGGCTGATGCTCAACTATGTCTCGGGCAACCGCGACGAGGGCGTGTTCGGCGATCCCTTCACCTTCGATCCCGACCGCGAAAAGAACCAGCAGATCGCTTTCGGCTTCGGCGCGCATGTCTGCCTTGGCCAGCATCTCGCGCGCATGGAAATGCGGATCATGATGGAAGAACTTTTGCCGCGGCTGAAGAGCCTCGAGCTGACCGGCGAACCGGCGCGCGTGGAATCGGTATTCGTCGGCGGCCTCAAGCGCCTGCCGATCCGGTTCGAGGCGGCTTAGACCTTCTCGCCCGGAAAGAAGCGCGCGATCACGTCGCTCGCGAGGCGGGCGGGACGCAGCGTTTCGGCATCGATGCAGCACCAGCTCGATTTGACCTCGGCCAGCACTTCCTCGCCGCGCTTGATGATCGTCTCGTAAAAGGCGCGCGCGCCCTGGACTTTCTCGAGGATCACGGTCGCGATGACCTGATCGTCGAGGAAGGCTGGGCGGCGATAGGTGATCTCGTGCTTCAACGCGACCCACAGATGCGCCGCGACTGCGTCAGGCGGCGCGATCTGGCGCCAGTGCGACAGCACCGCATCCTGCACCCAGCTCAGATAATGGGCGTTGTTGACGTGGCCCATGAAATCGATCTGGTCGGCGCCGACGGCGATGGCATGGTCGTGCGGAAGCGAGGCGGTGGTCATAGCGTTGACATTAGTGTCAACAATTCGTGACGGAAAGATGAAATCCGACCGGATTTGTTGAAAATAGCGGTCAGCCGCGCCCGCGATATGGCGCGACGCCCTGATCGGGGAGCCACAGCCCCTCGGGCGGTGCGCCCGATTGCCAGAAGACGTCGATCGGGATACCGCCGCGCGGATACCAGTAGCCGCCGATGCGCAGCCAGCGGGGCTGCATCTCGTCGAACAGGCGGCGGCCGATGCCGACCGTGCAATCCTCGTGAAAGCCCGCATGATTGCGGAACGAGCCGAGGAACAGCTTCAGGCTCTTCGATTCGACGATCGTCTCGCCCGGCGCATAGTCGATGACGAGATGCGCGAAATCGGGCTGGCCGGTGACGGGGCAGAGCGAGGTGAATTCGGGCGCGGCGAAGCGGACGAGATACAGGTCGCCGGCACGCGGATTGGGCACATAGTCGAGCACGGCGGCCTCGGGCGAGGCAGGCAGTTCACTGGATTGGCCAAGATGTTTGGGTGCAAGCGGGGGATGGCTGGAATCGGACATGGAAACCGTCTAGTGCCCGGCGCGGCCCTTGTCACGCCATGCGCCATCCGGATGGCGGCCGGGCAGGGGTTCAGCGCCGATTCAGCGGCGCGGCGGGATGAGCATACGGGATCGCGGATCAGGAATGACGGTGCGGACAATCGGACGAACGGAAAAGGCGGCGCGCGCGTCGTTGGCGGCGCTTGCGGTCATGCTCGTGCTGGGCGGCGGATATCCCGCGCTCGCGCAGACTGAAACGCCGGCTCCGGCTCCCGCTCCCGCACCCACTCCTGCGCCATCGTCGACTTTCCGGCTGCCGCCCGCCGACGATGGCCGCGCCTCGGGCGTGCAGGGCCCGTCGGATAATGGCCTCCCGCCGCTAGCACCCGGTGAACGGCGCGGGGTGCAGACCCCCGCGCCCGCCCCGCGCACGACGCCGCCAACGGTGGTTCCGACACGCCCCGCGACGCCGACGCCAGCGCCCGCCGCGACATCTCCGGCGCGCCGTGACCCGCAAACGGGTGCAACCCCGGCACCGCGCCCCGCCGCCGGGACGACGCCTGCGCCCGTTCCTTCTTCCGCCCCGGCCGGCCCCGCCGCAGCCGTTCCCCCGACGGGCGGTCTCCCGACGAGCGCGCCTGCCGTCGAGGCGCCCTCGCCGGCGACGCCGGGCTTTTCGGTCGATCCGACCGAACCCGTTCCTTCGGCCGATGCGGATACGCCGCCCGCGGATAGTGGGGGCGGGACACCGCTCTGGGCCTGGTTGCTGGCCGGCCTCGCCGCCGCTGGCGCGGGCATCTGGTATTGGCGCCGCCGGCCAGCGCTTGCCGGTGCTATCGACGCCGGTTTCGCCGAGCCCGCTGTTCCCGAAAAGCCCCAGCCTGCGGCGCGCGCCGCAGCGCCTGCACCGCGTCCGGCACCCGCCGCGCCGCGGCCGACCGCGCCAGTCGCTCCGGCACCCTTGGCGCCGTCGCCGCTGGTCACGCGTCCGATGGCCGAGCGGCGCGCGCAGGTTGCGATGACGCTCGACATTCGCGGTATCCGCATGACGCCCGAGCAACTGATTGTCGCCTTCACGCTAGGGCTGCGCAACGAGGGACCGGTTGCCGCGACGGGCCTGATGGTGCGGATCGCGCTCAATCAGGGGTCGGCAATGACCGAGCCAGTGCTCGCGCGCTTCTTCGACGGCGCGGGCGGCAGCGTGCTCCGCGACGACATGATGATTGCGCCGGGTGCCGGCGATCAGCTTTCGACCGAGGTAATGCTGCCGCGCGCGTCGGTCGAGCCGTTGATGATCGGCGGCAAGCCGATGCTGATTCCGGTGCTGGTCTTTGACGTCACCTATCATTGGGATGGCGAGGGCGATGCCTTTGGCCAGAATGCAGGCAGCTTCGTGCTCGGCCGCGAACAGGGCGAGAGCGGCAGCGACAAGCTCGCCCCGCTGCCGCTCGACCGGCCGAACCTGATGGTTAACCGTCCCGGCGCGCGCACGACGGCAATGCGGCGTAACCAATAGCTTTTCTGTTGCAGTGCAGCATCGTCTGAGGCAGACCGCCACCGTGCTTGAAAAAGGGCACGCCGGGGCATAGGCTTGCCTTCCCCGGGAAAAAAGAGCGCAGCAGGACTGGCCGCTAGGGACGACGAAACAGGTTCCGACGGTCGCAACAGGAGCATGACATGGACGCCTTGGTCTCAACCGACTGGCTGGAACGCGAACTGGGGGCATCGGACCTGCGGGTCGTCGATGCGACGAAATTCATGACCGGAACCGATCGCGAAGCGCGCTCGGAATATGAAGCGGGCCACATTCCCGGCGCAGTGTTCATGGACCTGGCGGAACTGACCGATGCGAACAACAGCATAGAGAATATGGCGCCGCCCGCCGAAAAATTCGCAAGCCGCATGCAGTCGCTCGGCCTCGGCGACGGGAGCCGCATCGTGCTCTATGACGACAGCCCGCTGAAGAGCGCGGCGCGCGCCTGGTGGTTGCTGAAGCTGTTCGGCGCACACGACGTTGCGCTGCTCGACGGCGGCCTTGCCAAGTGGAAGGCCGAAGGCCGCGCGCTCGAAATGGGCAAGCAGGCGCTGCGCCACCGCCACTTCACCGTGTGGCGCGACGCGAAAGCGGTCCGCACCAAGGACGAGGTGCTTGCGAACATCGATAGCGGCGCCGAGCAGGTCGTCGACGCGCGTCCGGCCGCCCGCTTTACCGGCGAAGAACGCGATCCGCGTCCCGGCATGGCGCCCGGTCATATCCCGGGTTCGGTCAGCCTGCCGCATGGCAATCTGTTCAATGCCGACGGCACGTGGAAGCGCGGCGACGACCTGAAGGCCGCGTTCGATGCGGCCGGCGTCGACCTCGACAAGCCGCTGGTTACGACCTGCGGCAGCGGCATGACCGCGACCGTCGTGGCCTTTGGCGCGCACCTGCTCGGCAAGGACGATGTCGCGGTCTATGACGGCAGCTGGACCGAATGGGGTGCCGATCCGGCCACCCCGAAGGCGACCGGCGCCGCCTGATCCTGCGATCCTGTCCAGTGCCGCTGCCGCATACGCGCGGCGGCACTGGATTTTGCCCGTTGCGCCGCTAACAAGGCTCGATGAGCAAAAGCGACGACGACAGCCTCCGCCCCGCGACGAAACTGGTGCAGGGCGGGCGGCGGCCCGAATGGACCGGCGATCCGCGACTTGGCGGCAGTGTCGTGAATCCGCCGGTGTGGCGTGCCTCAACGATTCTCTATGACAATATCGCCGACCTCAAGGCGCGGGGTCATGCGACCCACGACAAGCTTTATTACGGCCGGCGCGGGACGCCGACCGTATGGGCGCTCGCCGACGCGCTGACCGCGCTCGAGCCGGGCGCCGAGGGCACGCTGCTTTATCCGTCGGGCGTTGCGGCCAATTCGGCCGGCCTGCTCGCGCTGCTGGCGCCGGGCGACCATCTGCTGATGGTCGACAGCGCCTATGAACCGACGCGCGCCTTTTGCGACGGCATGCTGGCGCGCATGGGGATACGGACGACCTATTATGACCCGCTCGTCGGCGCCGCGATTGCCGGGCTGATCACCCCCGAAACAAAGCTCGTCTTTCTCGAATCGCCCGGCAGCCTGACCTTCGAGGTTCAGGATATTCCGGCGATTGTCGCAGTGGCCCGCGACCGCGGGGTGCTGACGATGCTCGACAACACCTGGGCGACCCCCTTGCTGTTCCCGGCGATGGCGCACGGCGTCGACGTGACGATGATGAGCCTCACCAAATATGTCGGCGGACACAGCGATGCGATGATGGGCAGCCTGACCGCGACGCGGGCGGTGTGGCCCAAGCTGCGTAGCGCGGCCTATCAGCTCGGTCAGGCCGTCTCGCCCGACGATTGCGCGCTGATGCTGCGCGGGCTTCGGACGCTCGACGTGCGGATGACGCGGCATGGCGAAAATGGGCTGGCGGTTGCAAACTGGCTGGCCGGCCGGGCCGAGGTCGGCCGCGTGCTGCACCCCGCGTTGCCCGGCGATCCTGGATACGCGCTCTGGGCGCGTGACTTTACCGGCACCAGCGGCCTGTTTGGCTTCACGCTGAAGGGTGTCGACGAGGCGGCGCGTACGCGGTTCATCGATTCGCTTGCGCATTTCGGCATTGGCTTCAGTTGGGGCGGCTATGAAAGCCTCGTGGTCCCGAGCGATCCGCCGAAAATCCGCACCGCCACCATGTGGGGCGATCCCGACCCGCTCGTGCGCCTTTCGATCGGACTGGAGGATCCCGCCGACCTGATCGCCGATCTCGAACGCGGTTTTGCCGCGCTATGAGTGCCGCCGGGATTCGCGAGGGGCTGGCCGGCGCCATCGACGCGATGAAGGCGATCGGGCTCGACATCGGTTCGTACCGCCTGTCGCTCTACGGCCTTTTTTCGACGATCGTCGTCGCAGTTCTGTTGTGGATCGCCGTCAAACTGACGATGCGCGCGATCAAATGGCTGCTCCGCCGCAACACCCAGATCGATCAGGCGCAGCGACTGCTCACCGAAAAGCTGATCGCGATCGCACTTTTCTCGTTCGCGCTGCTGTTCGGTATCGATCTGCTCGGCATCGATCTGACGACGCTCGCGGTTTTTTCAGGCGCCGCCGGTCTTGCGATCGGTTTCGGGCTGCAGAAAACGGTCGGCAATCTGATCGCGGGGATCATCCTGCTGATGGACCGGTCGATCCAGCCGGGCGACGTTATCGTCGTCGGCGACGGCAGCGCGATGGGCGGCAGCTCGCTTCCCGGCGGAATGCCCAATGTCGGGCGTGTTGCAAAGATCGGCGTGCGCGCCGTCAATGTCATCACCCGCGACGGCAAGAAGCATCTGATCCCCAACGAGCTGCTGATGACGCAGCCGGTCGAGAACTGGAGCTATTCGAGCCGTGACGTGCGTATACGGATGCGCGTTCCTGTCGCCTATGAATGCGATTTGCGGGAGGCGCAGGCGATCATCGTTGAGGTTGCCAGGGCGAACCCGCGCATTCTGGCTGACCCCGAACCGGTGGTGTGGATCACGGCCTTCGCCGAGCGCGCGGTCGAGCACGAACTGCGCTTCTGGATCTCCGACCCCGAATCGGGGCTCGGCAACATTCAGGGTGAGGTGTTTCTGGGAATCTGGGATCGCTTCAAGGAAGCGGGCATCCGCATTCCCTATCCGCGGCAGGACGTGCGGCTGGTCGAGGCGACCGAGCCGGAATGAGCGCCGCCCCGCCCTGTGGCGGGACGGCGCGAGAAATCAGAAGCCGGCCTTCTTGGCGCGCTCGATCCCTTCGACGATGATCGCCTTTGCTTCATCGAGGTCGCCCCAGCCGTTGAGCTTTGCCCATTTGCCGGGTTCGAGATCCTTGTAGTGGGTGAAGAAATGCTCGATCTGCTGGAGCACGATCTCGGGCATATCCTTGTAGCTCGCGACCTTGTCATAATAGGGGAAGGTCTTGTTGACGGGGACGCAGAGCAGCTTTTCGTCGCCGCCGGCATCGTCGACCATCTTGAGCACGCCGATCGGACGGCACTTCACGACCGCGCCGGCGACGATGGGCGACCGCGCGACGACCAGTGCGTCGAGCGGGTCGCCATCCTCGCCCAGCGTGTGGGGGATGAAGCCGTAGTTGGCGGGATAGCGCATCGGGGTGTGGAGAAAGCGGTCGACGAACAGCGCGCCGCTGGCCTTGTCGAACTCATATTTCACCGGCTCGCCGCCGATCGGGACTTCGATCAGCACGTTGAGGCTGTCGGGCGGGCTGTCGCCGGCGGGAATCAGGTCGATGCGCATGGGAGAATGCAGTCCTTTTGTTTTTGGATTCGCGCGCGCCTTTAGCGCCGGACGCGGCGCAAAGTCGAGGCTATTAAGCCGCGAAGCAGGTCAAAGCTGGCGTTTGGGCGCCAATAGCTGGTCGAACCAGTCGGGGCCGGCTCCGGTCTTTTCGAGATGCGGCCAGCGCAGGCCGCCATGATAGTCGATCTCGATCTGGCGATAGCGGCCGCCACGCTCGATGAGCAGGCGCACCGGGGTCTTGCCGTCGGTCGCGGCGCGGATCGCGGCTTCGAGGCGATCCTTGGCATAGGCCATGCCGTCAACCGCGACGATCTTTGTCCCGTTGATAATGTCGTTCTTGAACGCCGGCCCATTCCACTGGATGCTCCCGGCGACGCCGTCCTTGTCGATCGTCATGCCCAGCGAGTGGGTGAGGTCGTAATTCTTGGCGCGCGACATCCGCGCCCTGTCATAGGCATTCGGGGCGTCGCGCCATGCGAGCCGGTATCCGGCGCGTTCGATCCCCGCGACCGGCGCGGGCTGGCCGGGCAGCTGCATGCGCTCGCGCATGAACTTTGTCCAGTCATAGGGATAGACCGCGTTCAGCGCGGCGGCGACATCGTCGAAATCATAGGTAACCTCGCCCCAGTCGCCGGGCTTGCCGCCGAAGAAGCTCTTGGCGAAATCGTCGAGGCTCTTCGCATTGTTCGTGCCGGTGCGGATGATCATGTCCGCATCCAGCCACATCAGCGACCCTTCATTGTAATAATCCTCGGTGCGCGTCGCGCCGGGGAAGGCGCGGGCCTTGCGGGCTGCCATTACAGGGTCCAGCGTCGTATCCTCGACCGATCGCCATTCGCGCCCTGCCTGGACGCTGTAGTTCGCGGCGTTGGTGGCCCATTCGGACAGGATCATGTCCTTTGACTGCATCCCAGAGCGGCCGGCGAGGACAAGGTCCCAGAAGCTGGTCTGCCCTTCATAGACCCAGAGCAGATTGCCCTGCATCGGGGTGCGAAAATCGGGGGTCCACAGCTTGTCGGGGCGGCGGTACTTGCCGTTCCAGCTGTGCGTGAACTCGTGCGGCAGCAGTCCGCGCTCCGAATCATTGTCATCCCAGTTGGTGAAATAATCGGGGTTGCGGCTGTTCTCGCTCGACCGGTGATGTTCCAGCCCGATGCCGCCAAGCTCGTCAGTCAGTGCGAGAAGAAATTCATAGCGGTCGAAATGCTTCGTTCCGAACAGCGCGATCGTTTCGGCAACCATCGCCGCGTGACGCGCGACATGGTCGGGCTTCGCCTCCAGATATTTCGCCTCGTCTGCGACGACGTTCAGCGTGACATTCTGGCCAAGGTCCCATTTGCGGAAATATTTCCCCGCGAACATCGGGCTGTCGACCAGCGTTTCATAGCTCGTCGGCGCATAGCTGTAACGATTGCCCGACACTTTCAGGCCGTCGAGCGCCGCGGCGCCGGTCCAGCCCTCGGGCAGCGTCACCTCCAGCTGCACGGGAATTCCGCGCGTGAAATAGCCGGCGGGATAGAGGCTCAGCTGTTCCCATTGAAGGTTCATCATCGCCGGCGTGGCGACGACGCGGCCTTCGGTCGTGCGCGTCGGCGACAGAAAATCGAAGACGACGTCGATGCTCTTCGTGCCCGCCGGAACGTCGATGTCGAAGGCGTAGACGTCGGTCGGCTGGCGCGTCCAACTCAGCGTCTTGCCGCCGGCGCTGGCCTTGAACCCCGCCATTTCGGCGATCGCGCCGCGCGGGGCGTGCTTGCCGGGCAGCCACTGCGGATAGAGCAGGGTGACCTTGCCCGTTCTGGCCACGGGAATCGTCTGCCGGACGCGAAAGATACCGCGCATATAATCGGTCGCGTCGACCTTGAGCAGCATCGTGCCCGGATAGGCCTTGTCGGCGGGGAGCGGGATGCTGTGCGGCTGGACCACGGGCTGCGGACGGCTGTTGCCCTCCTGCGCGTGGGCGGCGGGAACGAGGGCGATCAGGGCGGACGCGGCGAACAGGGTATTTTTCATGGCCAAACTCTGCCGCCAAAAGCCCGGAAGGTCCAGCGAGCGCTCTGCAAGCGTGCTTTGCCTTTCGACGAAAAACCATTAGACGCCGCGGCCATGAGCAAGGACAAACCCGCCAAGATTGCGACGCCGCAGCCGGTGCGCGGCACCCAGGACATGCTGGGCGATTTCGCCGACCGCTTCCAGCATGTGGTCGACACCTTCGACCGGGTGCGCCGCCTCTATGGCTTCAAGCGGGTCGAGGTGCCGGTGATCGAGCCGACCGCGGTCTTCGCGCGCTCGCTGGGCGAGACCACCGACGTGGTGTCGAAGGAGATGTATTCGTTCGAGGACCGCGGCGGCGAATCGATCACGCTGCGCCCCGAATTTACTGCGGGAATCGCGCGCGCCTATATTTCGAACGGCTGGCAGCAGTTCGCGCCGCTGAAAGTCGCGACGCACGGCCCGCTGTTCCGCTACGAGCGCCCGCAGAAGGGCCGTTATCGCCAGTTCCACCAGCTCGACGCCGAGGTGCTCGGCAGCGACAGCCCGCTCGCCGATGCCGAACTGCTCGTGCTCGCCGACCAGCTTCTGAAGGAACTGGGGATCACCGAAGGCGTGACGCTGGCGCTCAACACGCTGGGCGATGCGGCGAGCCGCGACGGCTGGCGTGCGGCGCTGGTCGATCATTTCATGAGCCATCGCGGCGACCTGTCGGAAGACAGTCTCGCGCGGCTCGACAAGAATCCGCTCCGCATCCTCGACAGCAAGGATCCGAAGGATCGCCCGATCGCCGACAGCGCGCCCGACATCGACGCGTTTCTGACGAGCGAAGCGCAGGACTTCTTCGGCGCGGTAACCGCCGGGCTCGATGCCGCGGGCGTCGCGTGGGAGCGCAACGCGCGTCTGGTGCGCGGGCTCGACTATTATCGCCACACGGCGTTCGAATTCGTCACCGACCGGCTGGGCGCGCAGGGCACCGTGATCGGCGGCGGGCGCTATGACGGGCTGATCGAAACGCTCGGCGGTCCGGCAACGGCGGCGGTCGGCTGGGCCGGCGGGATCGAGCGACTGGCGATGCTGCTCGCCGACGATGTCATCGACAACCGGCTCGATGCGGTGATCGCGGTCGAGGACGACAGTCAGCTCATGCTTGCGATGAAGGCGCTGGCGGCGCTGCGAACCGGCGGCTTCGCGACCGAAATCGTCGCGAGCGGATCTCCGCGCAAGCGCTTCGACAAGGCGGCGAAGATTCCCGCGCACGCGCTGATTTCGGTCGGCGCGCGCGATGGAGCGGCGCATGTCAACGTCCGCGGTGAAGGCGATCGTGCGAAGGCGATCGAGGCGCTCGTCCGCGCGCTCTGATGGCCCAGGTTTCCGAAAAGCAGATCGACGCCATTATCGAGCGTCATGCCGCATTGCAGGCGCGGATGGCGACGGGCGATATGGCGCCGGCCGATTTCGTCGCGGCGTCGAAGGAATTCGCCGAGCTTGAACCCGTCGCCAGGGCCGCGGCCGAGGTGACACGGCTTCGCGGCGAACTCGTGTCGCTGAACGAGATGCTCGCCGATCCAGAGATGAAGGCCATGGCGGCAGAGGAAATCGGCGCGGTTGAGGAGGCTTTGCCCGCCGCCGAGCATGATCTGGCGATCAAGCTGCTGCCCAAGGACGTCGCCGACGAGCGCGCCGCGATGCTCGAAATCCGTGCCGGCACCGGCGGCGACGAGGCCGCGCTGTTCGCGGGCGATCTGCTGCGCATGTACAGCCGCTATGCCGATGGTCAGGGCTGGAAGGTCGAAGTCATCTCGGCGAACGAAACCGAGGTTGGCGGCTACAAGGAAGTCGTCGCGTCGGTCAGCGGGCAGGGCGTGTTCGCAAAGCTCAAGTTCGAAAGCGGCGTCCACCGCGTCCAGCGCGTGCCCGTGACCGAAAGCGGCGGGCGCATCCACACCAGCGCCGCGACGGTTGCGGTGCTGCCCGAGGCCGAGGAAGTCGACGTCGCGATCAACGACAACGACCTCAAGATCGATATCTACCGCGCGAGCGGAGCGGGCGGCCAGCACGTCAACACGACCGATTCGGCGATCCGCATCACACACATTCCCTCGGGCCTTGTCGTGATTCAGCAGGATCAGCGCAGCCAGCACAAGAACCGCGCCAAGGCGATGCAGGTGCTCCGCGCGCGACTCTATGATCTGGAGCGCGAAAAGATCCACAGCGCCGAGGCGTCGGCGCGCAAGTCGATGGTCGGATCGGGCGACCGCTCCGAACGCATCCGTACCTATAATTTCCCGCAGGGGCGCGTGACCGACCACCGCATCAACCTGACGCTCCACCGCCTGCCCGAAATATTGGAAGGCCAGATGGACGAGCTGATCGACGCGCTGATCGCCGAAGATCAGGCGCAGCGGCTGGCGGGACTGGGTGACTGACGTCCGCGCCGCGCTGCGCGAGGCGGCGCAGCGGCTGGAGGGCGTATCCGACACGCCGCGGCTCGATGCCGAATTGCTGATGGCCCATGCGCTGGAAGTGGAGCGGCCGGCATTGCTGCTCGATCCGGCGCGCTTCGAGATCCCTGCCGATTTCTCCGGGCTGCTGGAACGACGACTCAAGCATGAGCCTGTCGCCTATATCGTCGGCTATCGCGATTTCTGGACGATCCGGCTGAAGGTCGGGCCCGGTGCGCTGATCCCCCGGCCCGACAGCGAGACGTTGATCGAGGCGGCGCTTTCGTGGATCGATGCCAAGGATGCGCCATTGCGGCTGCTCGACCTTGGGACGGGACCGGGAACGTTGCTTCTTGCGCTGCTATCAGAGCTTCCGGAGGCCGTTGGGCTGGGCGTCGATGCGTCGCAGGCGGCGCTGGCCTTGGCCGGCGAAAATGCCCGGGCGCTGGGATTGGCAGATCGCGCGGTCTTTTGCGAAGGCGATTGGGCAGCGCAGGTCGCGGGCGATTTCGATCTCATTCTCTGCAATCCGCCCTATATCGCCGACTGCGAGCAGCTGATGCCCGATGTCGCCGACTTCGAGCCGGCCGGTGCGCTGTTCGCGGGAGCCGACGGTCTCGCCGATTATCGCCGGATTATTCCCGATTTACGGCGGCTTCTGGCCCCCGGAGGGGTGGCCGTCCTTGAAATCGGGCACCGGCAACGCATATCGGTAACCGGGCTCGCCGAAGCGGCGGGATTTGCCGTCACCTGCAAGCAGGATCTCGGCGGCCGCGACAGGGCGCTTTTGCTGACCCGCGCCTGATGTCCCCGCACAAGAATTTGCTTGGTTTCCGCCACAAAGCGCTGTAGGGGCGGGCTCACAGACCCGGCACGATACCTTCACTGGTCCGGCCGATCTGCTTCCCACTTACGATGCTGGTGCGGGGTCATGAGCCCGGTGCAAGCGGTAAAGGGCAAGAACCGCGCAAGTGGCGCGGGCGCGACGCGCACATTTGGCGCAGTCGGCCAAAACGGGGTTGGCGTAGCTTATTAGCTTATCAGGATGTCTCAGTTGAACATGAACAACCGGCAGAGCGGTCGCCGTCGCGGCCGCAACAATAACAGCAACAACAATAATAACCGCTCGCAGTCCGGTGGACGCGGCGGTGCCGATCAGGCCAATCGTATCGATAGCCGGGCACGCGGTAACGCGGCCCAGATGATCGAAAAATACCGGAACCTTGCGCGCGACGCGCAGCTTTCGGGCGATCGGGTCCAGACCGAATATTATCTGCAGTTCGCCGACCATTATTTCCGCGTGCTGAGCGATTTCCGCATTCGCCAGGAAGAAAAGGCGGCGGCGAACGGCCAGGAACGCAGCCACGACCGCCACCGCGAGATCCGCGGGGTCGAGGATTTCGACGGCCATGACGACAGCGATTTCGAGAGCGAAGCTCCGGAACGTAGCGAGAGCGAGGGCGAAGTCGCCCGCGACAATGGTCGCGACCGCCGCGACCGTGACGACGACGCCAATCGCGGCAATCGTCCGGCGCGTGAGCGTGGCAACACCCGCCGCGACCGTGACGAGAATCGCGGCAATCGCGCTGACGTCGACGCTGGTGACGGCGCGGACGAAGGCAGCGAGAGCGAAGCTACCCAGGAAGCGGCGCCCGCGCCGCGCGCCAACCGCCGCGGTCCGCGCCGTGCGCGTGCCGCAGACGCCGATGAAGGCAATGGCGGCATCGACACCGCGGTGCTGCCGCCGGCGATCGGCCGTCCCGAACCGGCTGCCGAGGCAGAGGCTGGCGACGCCGACGAGGCACCCGCGCCCAAGCCGCGCCGGACCCGCCGCACACTGGCGACGCGCGACACGGGCGTCGAAGCGGCCGAATAGGGCTCCAGATAAACCCGCGATTTCGCGCTGGTTTTTGTGAAGAACATGCCATAGCCTCCCCCGGACATCGGTCCGGGGGAGGTTTTTCATGCGTGCTTTGAATGGCGCCTGCTTGCTGACGCTGGCGCTTTGCGCCGGCCCTGCCGCCGCGCAGGACGCGGTTCTTGGCAACGCGCAGGGCGATGTTGCGGTCACCATCTATAACAATGGCCAGTCGCTGGTGCAGGACGACCGCCAATTGGCGGTCACGCGCGGCCGCAACCGTATCGAGTTTCCCGACGTGTCGGCGCGTATCCGGCCCGAGACGGTGACCCTGTCGGGCCCCGGGATCGGCATCGTCGAACAGAATTTCGACTTCGACCTGCTCACCCCCGACAAGCTGATGGACAAGGCGGTCGGTCAGCAGGTGACGCTGATCCGCACCAATCCCGCGACCGGGGTCGAACGCAGCGAGCGCGCGAAGGTGCTCGCCGCGAACGGCGGCATCGTCCTCCAGATCGGCGACCGGATCGAAGTGCTGCGCGACGACGGGCTGCCGGTCCGTACCGTGTTCGACCGCCTGCCGCCCAATCTTCGCGCGCGCCCGACGCTGTCGGTGACGGTCGATGCGACCGACGCGGGGACGGTTCCGGCACGGCTTTCCTATCTGACGCCGAATCTGGGCTGGACCGCCGATTATGTAGCGCTGTTCGACGCCGCGAAGGGCGCGATGGATATTCAGGGCTGGGTGACGCTGACCAACAGCACCGGCACGACCTTCAACAACGCGCGCACGCTTCTGGTCGCAGGCAATCCGAACAGCGGCGGCAGCGGGTTCCGCCAGCTCGCCGGAACGATGGATTCGGCGGGGACCGAGAGCAGCAATCGCGAACGGCTCGGCGACTATTATCTCTACCCGCTCACCGAACGCACGACGATCGCCAATGCGCAGCAGAAGCAGGTGAGCTTCCTCGACGTGAAGGGCGCGCCCGCGCGCTCGACCTATGAATTCGTCAACCGTTGGCTCGGCAGCAGCACCGATCCGGTGAGCACCGCCAGCGTACTGCGCTTCTCGACCTCGAAACAGGGCGGTCTCGGCGACCAGCTGCCCGCCGGCACGATCCGCGCCTATATGCGCGATGCGCGTGGCGACCCGCAGTTCATTGGCGAAAATCGCATCGACCACACCCCGATGGGGTCGGCGATGTCGCTGCGCACCGGCGATGCGTTCGACGTGAAGGTCCAGACCACTGTCGTCTCGCGCACGCGCAAGGGCGATTCGCGCTGGGTGACGAAGATGAAATATGTCGTCACCAACGCGCGGCCCGACACGGTGACCGTACTCGTCGCGCAGGACGGCCTGTATGGCGACGTCCGGATCAGCGACGAAAGCCTTAAGGGCGAACGCGTCTCGGCCGACCGCGTCGAATGGCAGGTGCCGGTGAAGGCCAATGGCAAGACCGAGCTGACCGCAACCTTCGACACGCGCTATTAAGGGAACGACGATGGCGCGGGCCTGGCCCCTGCTGATCTATGCGGCGGCGCTGATGGCGCCGGTGTCGGCGCTCGCGCAGACGGGCGCGCAGACGGGCGCCCGGACGGGCGAGCGGCCGGTCGTCGTCTCGTCGCAGATCGCGAATGTCGCGGTCACGGTCTATCGCGCACCGAATCGCGGCGGCGGCGGGATCGATCCCAATTGGCCGCAGGGCTTCGCCTTCGTCACCGAAACGCGGAAGGTCACGCTGCCCGCCGGCGTGTCGGTGCTGCGGTTCGAGGGTGTCGCCGAAGGACTGCTCCCCGAAACCGCTGTGCTGAGCGGGCTTCCCGACGGGGTGATCGAAAAGAATCGCGACGCGCGGTTGCTCTCGCCGGCCGGGCTCGTCGACGCCTATCTCAAGCGCAGCGTGACCTTGCGCCGCACCGACCGTGCAACGGGCAAGGTCGTCGAACAGGAAGCTTTGATTCAGGCGGGGCCGACCGGCGGCGTGATCGTGCAGACCGCGAACGGCTATGAGGCGCTCGGCTGCGCCGGGCTTCCCGAACGGATGCTCTATCCGCGGGTGCCGAAGGATCTGTCGGCGAAGCCGACGCTGTCGGTGCTCGTCGAAAGCAAGGCCGCGCGCACGGTGACGGTGCAGCTTCTCTATCTCGCCGAGGGGTTCGACTGGGCCGCCAACTATGTCGCCGACCGCGCCGGTGACGGAAAGACGCTGGGGCTGACCGGCTGGATCACTGTCGGCAACGGCGGGGTGACGAGCTTTCCGAACGCGCAGATGAACGTGATCGCGGGTCGGCTGAACAAGATGTACAGTCCGCCGCTGCCGCGCAGTACGCCGGGGCCACTGATCTTGCGATGCTGGCCGATGGATATCACGAGCACGCATCCGCGCTGGGAGCTGCCGCCGATCATCGAATATGAAGATGAAACGGTGCAGGATTCGATGCAGGAGGTTGCCGTATTCGCGAACCGGCGCGACCGGCGCGCATACGCGTCGCTGCCCCCGCCACCTGCGCCGCCACCCCCACCCGTCGTGGCCCCACCGCCCCCGCCCGAAGATCTCGGCGATCTCAAATTCTATCGCATCCCGTTCCGCGTCGATGTGTCGGCGAAGGGGCAAAAGCAGGTCGCGCTGCTCGCGAGCGACAAGGTCGCGGTCGAACAGCTTTATGCGGGGACGGTCTATCAAAGCTATGGCGGCGGACCGATCCCGCTGATGACCCGGCTGCGCGTCCAGAATCGCGAATCGGAGGGACTCGGCTTCGCGCTGCCCGCCGGAATGGCGACGGTGTTCGAAGAGGTCGGCGGTCGCCGCCTGCTCGTCGGCGAGGCGAAGATCGGCGACAAGGCAAAGGACGAACGCGTCGACTATGACATCGGCCCCAGCCCGGCGGTGCAGGCGCAGACCGTCGTGCAGATCGATCCGGAGAACAAGGACCGCCGCCTGTGGCAAGTGACGCTGACGAATGCGCGGCCGTTCGACGCCGAGGTCGAAATGCTGATCCCCCAGCGAATCGATCCCGAGCCCGAGGGCTGGGAACGGCGCGGCGATTCGTGGGTCTGGCGCGTCCGCGTCCCCGCGAACGACCAGATCGTTCAGACCTTCCGGGTCAAGTGACCGGCGGCAACGGCCGCGGGCGATGATTCGCGTCGAGCGCGACGAAAGTGAAAACGCCCTCGGTCACGCGCGCCTCGGTCCTTCCGCCGTCGCGCGTCGCGACGACTTCGAGCCGAATCGCGAGCGAGGTGCGGCCGCGCCGCTCGATATGCGCGTAGATAGAGATGATGTCGCGGAGCAGGATCGGCGCGATGAACTCCATCGATTCGATGGCGACCGTCGCGACGGCGCCCTGCGCCTCGCGCCCGGCGACGATGCCGCCCGCGATGTCCATCTGGCTCAATACCCAGCCGCCGAAGATATGGCCGTTGGCGTTGATGTCGGCGGGGCGGGGGACGACGCGCAGGATCGGGTCGCGCGGGCAGTCCGCTACATTATCGGTCATGATTCATATCCGGGTCGTTTTCGAACGGGTCTTCGATCGATTCGTCATGGCCGCTGCCGCTCGACAGGAAGACGAGCCCCATCAGCGCGGCGCCGAGCATGACTGACAGGCCGACCCCCGCCGCGGTCGCGATGACCATGTGGATCGAGAACTGGTCGCCGAGCGTGTAGCGCAGCCACGCGAGCGCGATGATCACGGCGGCAAGCGAAACGAGCGCCATACCGCGCATCAGCCGGCGATAGCGTGCCCATGCGATTTCCGACGTCGTGCGGTCGTCGAGCGGCGAGGGTTTGACCATGCGCGCTTCCATGAACCAACCCGTCGCGGAGGCCAAGCTGCAAAGCCCGCCCTTTCGGCTTTGCTGCGAATCATGATAGGCTTGCCGGGCAACAGAGAAGACGAGAAGGGAGCGGCACCTATGACGATCGGAGCGATTCTTCGGGAACGGACGGGCGCAGTCATTGCGGCGCGGCCGGGCGATTCGGTGCGTGCGGTGATCGACCTTCTGGCCCAGCATCGCATCGGCGCGGTGCCGGTCGTCGAGAATGACGTGATCGTCGGCATTTTTTCGGAACGTGATCTCGTCCGGCTGATGTCCTCCTATGGTCCCGAGGCGCTCGACCGCAGCCTTGACGAGGTGATGACGAAATCACCGGTGACCTGCGATTCGAACATGGCGGTCATCGGCGCGCTGTCACAAATGACGCAAAAGCGGATCCGCCACCTGCCGGTCGTCGATGGTGGTCAGCTTGTCGGATTCGTATCGATCGGCGACCTCGTCAAATATCGCATCGACCGGATCGAGGCCGAAGCGGCGGCGATGCGCGATTATATAGCGTCGTAATTATCCTGCGATGTAAGGCGTGGTCAGGCCGGGGGCGTCTCCGCCAACGGTTGACGGCGAATCACGACGCGAATCACTTCGTTCAGCGCCTCGCGCTCGAGGAACCAGAGCAACGCCCCGTAAAGAAGCGCACCAAGGCCGACGAGCAGAGCGAGGCGAATCGGTGCAGCCCAGCCAAGCAAGGCGAGGGCTTCGCCGGCGAAGCCGACCGCGATCGCCATCACCAGCGCTGGCACGAGTCCCGGCAGCGTCGCCTTCACGATATCCCACAGCGACACGCCGATCAGCGGTGCCGAAAGCCGGGCGGTCAGCATCAGAAGCAAAGGCGCTGCAATCAGCCAGCCCCATGCGAGGCCGACCAGCCCCCATTGCGCCCCGATCAGGAAGGTCGTCGGAAAGATGACCGCGCCGCCGAGTGCCGCGAACATCGAGACTGACGGCTTGCCGAGCGCGTTGGTCACCGGAGCGAAGAGAATCTGCACCGTCATCAGGATCAGCGCGAGCGCGAGCAGCTGGATATAGGGAACCATCCCCAGCCACTTCAGCCCGAACAAGGTCTCGACCATCGGCGCCGCGACGACGGCGAGCCCACAATAGAAGGGCGCCGCGACCAG